>JAEYPR010000034.1 GCA_023410535.1 Bacillota bacterium
ATTTGATTCTTGAACTCATCTGTATATTCTCTGCGTCTTCTTTTGGTCATAGTATTTTGCTCCATTCTTTAGTGGTTTTAGTTTACTACCCCTTAAGAAAACTGTCCAGTTCAGTATAGACGATCCAAGTCGCTCCTTGCACAGGAGCGTGGATTGAAACCCGAATCCTTCGCGTTTTGCTTTCGCTACCAACGGGTCGCTCCTTGCACAGGAGCGTGGATTGAAACCTTAGCTATTTCATCAACTGATTGTGACATAAATGTCGCTCCTTGCACAGGAGCGTGGATTGAAACAAGTGGAATGAAGATCAGATCAAAGCCAAAGACGTCGCTCCTTGCACAGGAGCGTGGATTGAAACTTGGTTGGGGGTAGTGAGGCGGTGAATTCGATCGTCGCTCCTTGCACAGGAGCGTGGATTGAAACGGTGCAGGCAAGGACCCATGAACCACCTTTGACGTCGCTCCTTGCACAGGAGCGTGGATTGAAACATGATTGTCGATAGCATTGCGCCCTTAATTGTCGTCGCTCCTTGCACAGGAGCGTGGATTGAAACATCAACCGGGGGTGTAATGTCAGCTGTACCACCGGTCGCTCCTTGCACAGGAGCGTGGATTGAAACGCGCAACCTCCGGGGTTGCTTGTAGCGTCGGAGCGTGTCGCTCCTTGCACAGGAGCGTGGATTGAAACTTGGAATTCCTGAATGTTTAGTAAAATAAATTTTGTCGCTCCTTGCACAGGAGCGTGGATTGAAACTCATGTTCCAATCACAGGCGGTCCCGCTCGGTCAGGGTCGCTCCTTGCACAGGAGCGTGGATTGAAACTTTGACAGAGGGTCTTGAAGATAGACTTAGACATGTCGCTCCTTGCACAGGTGCATGGATTGAAACCCGGGTGGACATATGATCCAGGTCATGGTTTTCAATGTCGCTCCTTGCACGGGAGCGTGGATTGAAACATTCCACCGATATGCTCTGTACAATTGTTGGTAGTGGTCGCTCCTTGTACAGGAGCGTGGATTGAAATGTGAAAATGCGGAAAGGGATTGAATTCGGCCTTATGTCACTCCTTGCACCGAAACGCAGTTGAACAGTCTATCATTGTCATTTTCTTAAAAAAATGAAACTTTTTCAAAGGATATTCAATTGTTTTGGCAAATTGTTATCAGACAATTCTTCCGAATTTTTACATGAGGAGGGAATTCTGGGTAATGTCCTTTAAAACCTGTGCCAAGTGTGGCGAGGATAATCCGGTTAATGCCGGAATCTGCATTATCTGCGGGTCTTCCCTGAGGGATGCCGCCCGGGTTACAACGCCGCCGCCCACCGAATCCCCGACGGTGCTAAGCTTGAATATTTGTCCCGGTTGTAATGAGCGGGTGCCGAATCACATTCGGTATTGTCCCAATTGCGCGACGCTGATTGCGAAAACCTCAATGGATTTGGTCGCCAATCAAGGCCGAAACGGCTATCAGACCGGCTCCGGGCCGGGCGGTTGCGTGACTGTATTGTTGTTTTTCATATCATTCTTTTTCCCGCTGGTGGGGTTGATCGTCGGCGGTATTGGCTGGTTTAGCGCTCGGGAAGAAATGCAATCCTTTGGCAAGGCGTTATTTATCTTTAGCTTGGTCATTGCGGCGATTGAAATCTCGCTTGGAATTTTAGCGGTGGCCTTGCGCTAACGTGAAAAAAGCTTATTGCACCCATTTTCCAAATATGGTATGTTATTAGCGTATGAAGGAGGTGAAATGATGAAACCGCAGCTTTCGGCTGATCTGATTTTGAACCGGCTTGCCCATTGCGTCGCTGTTATTGTGCATTTTCAAGTAAACCAAGGGGGGAGTCTGTCCAAAATTAAATACTGCAGCCGAAGCAAGTAATCATCATTTCGAAATTTATTTTTTCAATTCACCCGGGAGATTGCTTGCCCGGGTTTTATTTTACGCTTGATAATTGATGCCGACCGCACGGTTGATCGATTGCGTTGAATGTTGCCTGGGTAAGCCGCCGCTTGCTCAGGCTTTTTGTTGCTCCCGGGTGGGAAGGAGAAAGATGATTGAGATTTCGTTAAACAATGTTATGAAGAGTTTCGGAGGGAACCCCGTCCTGCAAGGAGTGGATCTGGAGGTTTACCAAAGGGAGCGGGTTGCCTTGCTGGGTCAAAACGGGGCGGGGAAAACGACGCTTTTTCAGATAATTACCGGGCAAGCGGAACCTGACGAGGGCACCCGGGCCGTCCGCAAAAGCGCCAGTATCGGCATGCTTGCTCAGCTCCCCGAGATTCCTGCGGCGACGACGGTCGAAGCGTTGTTAATGAGCGTTTTTGAAGGGATTTGGGAGATCAAAGCGCAGTTGGAGCAGATCGAAGCGTTGATGCAGGAGCCGGATCAGGCGACTGAAGCAGTATTGGCCCAATACGGCCGGTTGCAAGAAGCCTATGAGCATCGCGGCGGCTATCGTGTCGCCGAGATGGTGGAACGGGTCTGTCAGGGGTTGGCAATCGAGACGGAATGGTTTGAGAAAGACTTTGCCGCTTTAAGCGGCGGCGAACAGACCCGGTTGATGTTAGCTCGCCTGCTTTTGCAAGGGCCGGATATTTTGTTGTTGGATGAACCGACCAACCATTTGGACATCGCCGCCTTGGAGTGGCTGGAGGAGTTTTTGAATCAGTTCCCGGGCACGGTGGTGGTAATCTCCCATGATCGTTACTTTTTGGACCGGGTAGTCAACCGGGTGGTGGAGCTGGTCAATGGCCGCGCCGAATCCTATCGCGGCAATTTCAGCGCCTACCTTCAGCTGAAGGAGGAACGTTACCAGTCCCAACTAAAACAGTATGAAAGCGAGCAAAAGAAGGTCCGGCAATTGGAGGCCGCCGCCAAGCGGATGCACGAGTGGGCCAAAATAGCCGATAACGGGAGCATGCATCGCCGGGCGTTCAGCATCGAAAAACGGGCGGAACGGCTTGCCCAAACCGAACGGCCGGAGCGGGTGGAGTCGATGCGGACGCTCTTTAGCGAACAGTTTTTTTCCAGCCAGGAAGTGATGGTTGCCGAAGCGCTGGTCTTTGCTTACGACCGCGTTCCGATCATCGACCAAGCCAGTTTCCGGGTTCACAAAGGGGATCGTTTGGCCATTTGCGGCGATAACGGTTCCGGCAAGTCGACCTTGCTCCGGCTGCTGCTGGGGGAATTGGAACCAAACTCGGGCCGGGTCCGGGTCGGCCCCAGTATTCGTTACGCCTATCTGCCGCAGGTCGTCACCTTTTCCGAACCGTCCCGGAGCGTTTTGGACACTGTCCGGCACGAACTGAGGGAGAGCGAGTTTGCGGCCCGCCGGTTACTGGCTCAGTACCGGTTTGGCGCGACAGCGGTCGCGAAACAAGTGGCCAATCTGTCGGGCGGAGAGCAAAGCCGTTTAAAGCTTTGCCTGTTGATGCAGGACGACCTGAATCTGTTGGTGCTGGACGAACCCACCAACCATCTGGATATTCTGTCCCGGCAATGGTTGGAGGAAGCGTTGCGGCAATTTGGGGGCACGATGGTCTTTGTCTCCCATGACCGCTATTTTCTCAAGCGGTTCGCCACACGGGTCGCCGAACTGAACAACGGCACCCTCCATCTTTACGACGGGGGTTACGAAGACTATCGGACCGCGCGACGAAAGGAAGCCGCTATACCGCTGAAACCGTCGCTCCCGGTCCGGACCGCAACACGGGAGTCGCGTCAGGGGGGCGTCCGGCAACCTGGGCCGGTGGCGATGGCGGCCATCGAAGCCAAGATTCAAACGGCGGAGCGGGAATTGGCGGATCTGGAGCGGGAGATGGCCGAAGTAAGCCATGACTATAGCCGCTTGGACCAAGCGTATCAGCGAAAGATCGTGCTTGAGCAGGAGTTGGAAATCCTTTATCAACAATGGTTGGGATGCCACGGGGAAACGGAAGCGTAACCGGGCAGGCATCTTTTCCGGGCTTTACGCATAAGGTGGAATAATGGGCAAGGAGGGATGTGATTGCGCCCCAATCATGGTTTAATCCTGGCAATGTTCTTTCTCTTGCTGGCGTTGCTGCCGATGGCGCTAATGCGGAAGAGCGCCGACCCGCTCGACCGGTCCGGAATTGCCGTCACGGTAATGGCCAAAAATGAAGACCGGGTGTACCGGATGGATTTGGAGCAGTATCTGGTGGGGGTTCTGGCGGCCGAAATGCCGGCCCGCTTCCCATTGGAAGCCTTAAAAGCGCAAGCGGTCGCTTCGCGGACATTGGCCGTCAACCGGATGCCCCGGTTCGGCGGCAAAGGATCCGCTTCCTTTACCGGCATCGATTTTAGCGACGACCCCAATGAAGCGCAGGCCTGGATCAGTTCCGCCGCCATGCAAGCCAAATGGAGCGAAAACGAATACCCCGGGTTTTCGCGTAAGATCGAACAGGCGGTCCGGGAGACGCGCGGAATCATCCTAACGTATCAAGGAAAACCGATCGATGCGGTCTTCCATTCTACCTGCGGGGTGGGAACCGCTGCCGCAGTCGAAGTCTGGGGCAGTTCCGTGCCCTACTTGCAGAGCGCCACCTGTGGCGTCGACCGCGATTCCCCCCGGTATTCCAATCAAATGCAGTTGTCGTGGAGCCAATTCGCCGCAGCGCTGCAGGTCTCCAAACAAAGCGCCCAACAGCTCCGGGTA
Source organism: Bacillota bacterium (assembly GCA_023410535.1). Lineage (GTDB taxonomy): Bacteria > Bacillota > UBA4882 > UBA8346 > UBA8346 > JAEYPR01. The sequence goes on from JAEYPR010000034.1 coordinate 4,674, forward strand.
GTGCGCCGTTCGCCGCAGGGAAGGATCTTAGAGATGGCCGTCGGCAAATCCCGGTTTAGCGGGAAGGACTTTCGGGCCAAACTCGGTTTGACATCCACCTGTTTCGGTTGGAAGGCCGGGCCCAACGGGATCCTTTTACAAACCATCGGTTACGGACATGGTGTCGGTTTATGTCAGTATGGCGCCGCGGGTTTTGCGAAGCAAGGATGGAACTACCGGCAGATATTGGAGCATTATTATCAGGGAGTGCAATTGCGGATGATGAAATAGTTGCAGTATTTTTTTGGATAATTCTACCCTGATTGGAAAGACTATCATCTGAGGTGATGGTCTTGAGTAATACCAATTTCCGTCGAAAATGGCTTAATGGGCTGGTTATCGCCCAGAAACAATGGATTCAAATGAAAAAGGCGACCCGTAGGACGTTTGATTATTTCCGTCCGTTCTTAGCGCCGCGTTATTGGGTAATTTATTTGGTCGCCTTTGCCTTGGGCTTTTATTTATGGGGTCCGGCGCACGGTTTAAAACAGCTCAGCAGTTGGCAAATGAAACGACTGCATCAGACCGACAAACCGACCGTGCAAACGCTGCAACACGAATTGGAACGCTTGAAGAAAGAGTTGAAACTGCAACAACAACCCCAACCACGCAGCGCTTTTAATCCCGATAATTTCAGCCGCCCGGCGTTAGGACAAATTATTCAGGGGTTTGAATGGGTGGCGACCGACAAATCCTGGCGGTTGCACGCCGGAGTCGATATCGGAGTCCCGGAGGGAACCAGTGTGATGGCCGCGGCCGAGGGCGTGGTGACGACAGTGACCAAAACCGGTAGCGGCAACTACTCGATAACCCTAAGCCACGGTAACGAATGGGAGAGCGCCTACGCCAACTTAAGCAGCGCGACCGTCCATGAGGGAGAACAAGTGATCAAGGGTTTGGTCATCGGTACCAGCGGTCCCGCCGGAACCGACTTTAAGCAACCGGCGTTCCGCTTCGGAATCTATCATGAAAAACAGCCGTTAGATCCCTGTAAAATCGTTGACGGACTGGCGCAACAAAATGCGACAGCGACGGAAACCAATTGATTCTTAGATATTATCTAATGAACGTCTCATCTAACACCGCGAAATAATCGTTACGAAGCCTTCATATTCCTTCTGCCCAAGCCATATACATTTAATAAAAAATGTACGGGGGAGGGTGGAGGGGGTCGTGAAGGATTACATTGAAAAGCGTGTGTTGGATTTGAGCAATTATATTGCAGATCAGCGGGCAACGGTGCGTCAGACGGCAAAGTTTTTTGGCGTCAGCAAAAGTACGGTTCACAAAGATGTCACCGAACGCTTGCCGGGGATCAACCGTAGTTTGGCCCGGGAGGTCAAACGCGTTTTGGAAGTGAATAAAGCCGAACGGCATATTCGGGGCGGCGAGGCGACCAAAAAGAAATATCAAAAAAAGCCCGAATCGTCGCTGAAAAAAGGAGGATATTCAAAAAAAACGTAGAAAAATCGTAAATAGCATACAGAAAAAATAGGAAATTAGTCCATTTATAGGGGGGCGGAGGATTGAATTGGCGCAATTTTGTTTCGGATATCGGTATTGATCTTGGCACAGCAAGTGTCCTTGTCTATGTTAAAAAACGTGGCATAGTCATTCGTGAACCCTCCGTTGTGGCATTGCAGAAGGATTCCAATAAGATCCTGGCCGTGGGTGAGGAAGCGCGGCAGATGATTGGCCGAACCCCCGGAAACATTGTCGCCATCCGCCCGCTGAAAGATGGTGTTATTGCCGACTATGATGTCACTGAAACCATGCTTAAATACTTCATTGAGCGGGTTTGTCCAAAGCCGAGATTATTTCGGCCCCAAATCGTCGTCTGCGTCCCGTCGGGTGTGACCAGCGTTGAGAAACGGGCGGTATTGGAAGCGGCGGTCCAAGCCGGCGCCAAAAAGACCATTTTGATTGAAGAACCGATGGCGGCGGCGATCGGCGCCGGGTTAAATATTACCGAAGCCAGTGGCAACATGGTGGTTGATATCGGTGGCGGTACCACCGATATCGCCATTATTTCCTTGGGCGGAATCGTGGTCAGCGAATCACTCCGGATCGGCGGGGACAAGTTTGATGAGGCCATCATCCGTTATATCAAAAAGATGTATAATATGATGATTGGCGAGCGGACCGCCGAGGAGATTAAGATTCAGATCGGTTCGGCTTATCCGGAAGGGGAGGGTCGCGCCATGGAGATTCGGGGCCGGGATTTGGTCACCGGGTTGCCGCGGACGATCAAGTTTACTTCAACCGACTCGTTTCAAGCCCTTTCGGAACCGATCACCTCGATCGTCGACGGGATCAAATCGGTCTTGGAGCGGACTCCACCGGAGCTTGCTTCGGACATCGTGGACAAGGGTATTGTCATGACCGGCGGCGGTTCGTTGTTGCACGGTTTCGCCCGACTGCTCGCTGAAGAAACCGGCATTCCCATCCACCTTGCAGAAGACCCGCTTTCCTGCGTGGCCTTGGGAACCGGTAAAATTCTTGAGAATGAGAGTTTCGAAGCGATCAAAAACAACCTGATTGTCGGCAGCCGGTCAATGTAATAAACATGGATGAAAAAGATAGCCAAAAAGAAAGGTCTGGTAAAACCAGATCTTTTTGTTTTGCCCCAATGTGGGGTATAATGAAATTGTTTTTTCAATGATCAGCGCGAAAGACCACAAAACAGGACTGAGGTTTGAAAATCAGATGAAGCTCAATTCGGATTGGAAATATATTGTAACGAAGCTGTCGCCGGCCCGGGTTTTGGTGATCGGCTTCGCGTTGGTGATTTTGATTGGAGCATTTTTATTGACTCTACCGGCCGCTACCCGTAGCGGCCCTTCGCTGCGGTTCCTGGATGCATTGTTCACCGCGACTTCGGCAGTTTGTGTGACCGGACTGGTGGTGGTCGATACCGGCACGCGCTTTACACCATTCGGTCAGTTTGTGATTATTTCGTTGATTCAGATCGGCGGATTGGGAATTATGACCTTTTCGACCCTGCTGGCAATCATTTTGGGCAAAAAGATCGGTTTAAAGGAACGGATTTTGATCCAGGAGCAGATGAACCAGTTTAATCTGGCCGGTTTAGTCCGCCTGATCCGTTCGGTTCTTTTATTAACGCTGGCTTTTGAGGGAATTGGCGGAGTCCTTTTGACACTGCGTTTTTTGAGGGATTTTCCACTGGACCGAGCGCTGGCGTTTGGTTTTTTCCATTCGGTCTCGGCATTTTGTAATGCTGGATTCGATCTGTTTGGCCAGGTACATGGTAAATTTAGCAGTATTACTTATTATGTCGGCGATTCAATTGTCGCCTTAACGATCGGCGGGTTAATTGTCTTTGGTGGGCTTGGATTTCCGGTTATTATGGAATTGTTGAGTTTTCCCAAACAAAAGCGACTTTCGCTCCACAGTAAGTTGGTAGTCACCGTGACCGTCATCTTAATTGTGGTTGGAACGGTGTTGATCTACGGGATTGAAGCCAATAACGGGAAAACGCTTGCCGGGTTAAGTCCTTCCGGGAAATTCCTGGGAGCGCTCTTTCAGTCAATTACGCCGCGGACCGCCGGGTATAATTCCTTGGATATGACTCAGCTGAGACCGGCAACCTGGTTTATTATGATTATTTTGATGTTCATCGGCGCGTCCCCCAGTTCAACCGGGGGCGGTATCAAGACCAGTACGTTTGGGATCATGTTGGCGGCGGTCTGGACGACAATTAAAGGAAAAGAAGACGCTGAAATCTTTGAAAGGCGGATTCCTAAAGATTTGGTGTATAAGGCGATGACAGTCACGCTGATCGCAACGACCTGGGTCGTGTTAGTCACTTTGCTGATGTCGCTCGTCGAATCGCATAGTTTTATTAAGGTGCTTTTTGAAGTGGTCTCCGCATTCGGAACAGTCGGTTTGACGACGGGAATTACCCCTGATTTGACCGATGTTTCGCGGATTTTAATTAGTGTAACCATGTTTATCGGGCGACTTGGCCCGTTGACGATCGCCATTGCTTTGGCCAATTCCCGGCAGGAGCGCGGCGGGCGGTTCATTGAAGAACGGGCGTTGATCGGATAAGGTTCCGGGCAGAATTAGGTCAACCGCTGTAAGTTTCAGGAACTGGTATTTCGGCTTATTTCCGCAATTATATTAAAGTTTAGGAGTGACAATTATGACAAAACAATACGCAGTGATCGGATTGGGCCGTTTTGGCACCAGCGTTGCCCGGACCCTTTATAAATTGGGCCAAGAGGTATTGGCGATCGACACCTGCGAAGAGCGGTTGAAATATGTGGCGGACATGGTAACGCACTCAATATTGGCCGACACTACCGACGGCAATGTGCTGAAGAATATTGGAATCACCAATTTTGATGTGGTGGTCGTGGCGATCGGCGAGAATATGCAGGCGAATATCATGACGACCCTGCTACTGAAGGAGATGGGCGCCAAATATGTGGTCGCGAAGGCGCTTAACAAAATGCACGGCCGGGTACTCGAGAAAATCGGCGCCGATAAGGTCGTTTATCCCGAACGGGATATGGGAAAACGGGTCGCCCATTTTCTGGTCGCCCCCAATATGGTTGATTATATCGAAATTGCCCAAGGATTTCGGATCGGCGAGTTCATGGCTGAAAAAGAGATGTTCGGTAAAAATCTAAAATCGTTGAATCTGCGTGTAAAATACAATATTAACGTACTTTTGCTGAAACGGGCCAACGGAGATTTGGTGTACTCGCCGGGACCCGACGATGTCATTCAAGTCGGGGATATGTTGGTGCTAGCCGGTGCCAAGGAAGCGCTGGATCACTTTGAGAACCGGTTTGGCGGTAAATAATCAATAAATCAACATGATTAACACAAGAAACGAGGTCGTTTAAACCATGGCCGAACCGCGCCAAAGTCTACCCGGCGGGGCCACCCGCAAAATCCTCCGGGCTATCCGCGAGTTTGGGCTGATCGAACCCGGAGACAATGTATTGGTCGGTTTATCCGGGGGAAAAGACAGCTCTTTATTGTTGTATGCCTTATCCATATTACAACGGCACCGGATCATTCCGTTTACCGTCGGCGCGCTCCATATCGACCTCGGTTTTGAGACGCCGTTTGATCCGGCTCCGTTGGCCGATTATTGCAACCGCTTGGGAGTACCGTTTCATTTGCTAAAAACCGAGATTGCCAAGTACGCCTTTGGCGAAAATAACCCGGAAGGGCCCTGCGCCACTTGTTCGTTTTTACGGCGGGGCGCGATGAACCGTTTGGCCAAGGAGCACGGTTACCATGTGGTTGCGTTGGCCCATCATTACGATGACGCGGTTGAAACCTTTCTAATGAGCATCATTTATTCCGGTCAAGTAAAAACCTTTTTACCCCGGACGGATTTGGAACGCAGCGGTTTGCGGGTCATCCGGCCGTTGGTCTATTTTCGGGAGACCGAGATCAGAAAACTAACCGAGCTCACAGGATTCACGCCGCTTCCCAGTCCGTGCCCGCGCGACGGTTATACCAAACGGGCCGAAGCGAAGGAGCTGATCCGCGATCTGTCACGGCACGACAAACGGATTTTTAATAACTTAGCCTCGGCAATGCGGGAAGGGCGACCACAAGAACTTTGGCCGGCGGAACTCTCGGTAACTGCAAAACAACGTCGAATTTATTTTCCGGATCAAAAACCGTTCATCGGTTCAGACCAAGACAATTCATAATATTTTTGATTCAGGTCATAAATGCCACTATCATTTGATAGTGGTTTTTTTATGCGAAAAGAACCGTGTTTTTTTCGTATTTTTTGCTTCTTCGGGCTAAATGAATCTTTTTTTGCCAGAAAGTGTTTTTGAACCATTCCCCCAAAACCGTTGGTTTCGTATATTGAATTAAACAAATTAAAGTGGGGTGAGCCCATGAGTGGTAAAAAAGAGGAAAAAACAAGCCTTGAAGCGCTGTTGTTAGCGATTCGTGAAAAAATTGTCGGTTTGGATATACCTGCTGATCTCCGTAAGATTATACTAGAAGATATCGATTTGGCAATTGCTTGTTTACGGGAAAATAATATTCTCTGTGTTCTTAACGCTTTGGGGATCATTGTGGATAAGCTTCAAACCTTTGCCATTAGCGAAAAATGTAAGTGCTCATCAGATATTCGGGACTTATTAATTTTTATAAACCATGTGCAGCAAGTGTTTCTACGGATACCGATTATCATAGCAGGAGCCACGGGAGCGACTGGACCGATCGGACCTTCCGGGCCGCGTGGCGCAACCGGTGCAACCGGAGCTACAGGCCCGATTGGCCCAATTGGATTAACTGGTGCGACCGGAGCGACTGGACCGCGCGGAGCAACTGGTGCGACCGGAGCCACCGGGGCAAGTGGAGCGGTTGGTTTAACTGGGGCCACCGGAGCTACAGGCCCAATCGGTTTGACAGGTGCCACTGGGGCTACGGGAGCGACCGGAGCTGTTGGCTCGACTGGAGCAACAGGGCCAGCAGGTCCAGCAGGTGCGACGGGCGCAGTAGGAGCTACGGGAGCCACTGGTCCAGCCGGAACCGTTGGTGCCACAGGTGCTAGCGGAGCCACTGGCCCGACTGGTGCCGCGGGTGCCATCGGAGCGACCGGAGCAACCGGACCGGTAGGAGCCACCGGTGGAGTCGGAGCCACGGGAGCCACTGGACCGGTCGGAGCGACTGGTTTGACAGGTGCAACGGGTGCGACGGGCGCAGTAGGGGCTACGGGAGCCACCGGCCCAGCCGGAACCGTTGGTGCCACAGGTGCTAGCGGAGCCACTGGCCCGACTGGTGCCGCGGGTGCCATCGGAGCGACCGGAGCCACCGGGCCGGCAGGAGCTACAGGTGGAGTTGGAGCGACCGGAGCCACCGGACCGGTCGGAGCGACCGGTTTGACAGGTGCAACGGGTGCGACGGGCGCAGTAGGGGCTACGGGAGCCACCGGCCCAGCCGGAGCTGTTGGTGCCACAGGTGCTAGCGGAGCCACCGGACCGGCAGGAGCTACAGGTGGAGTTGGAGCGACCGGAGCCACCGGACCGGCAGGAGCTACAGGTGGAGTTGGAGCAACCGGAGCCACTGGACCGGTAGGACCGGCAGGTGGAGTTGGAGCGACTGGTCCAACCGGCGCCGCAGGAGTTGAAGGTGCCACCGGAGCGACCGGGCCAGTTGGAGCAACGGGCGGAGCAGGAGCTACGGGAGCGACTGGACCGGCCGGAGCGACTGGACCAGGATTCTCCACTGCGTATGCATACATCTACAATACCGATGCCATCGCCAGCATTCCGATTGGCGCGGATGTCCCATTCAGCACCAATGGCATTATCGTCGGTGATATCACGCATACAGCGGGCAGCACGGACATCACGCTTAATTCCAGCGGCGATTATGACATTACCTTCTCAGTTCAAGCGGACCGTGTCAATCAATTCGCCCTGTACTTAAACGATGTGCTGGTTCCGGGCTCGATTTACGGTATCGGAGCGGCAAACATTCACAATGTCGGACGAGTGATTGTTTCGGTGACCGCACCGGCTGTGCTCACTGTGCGCAATAACTCTTCCTTTACCGATGTCGCGTTCTTAACGCAAATCGGAGGAACGGCCAACGATACCAATGCCGCAGTTCTCATCGTAAAACTACGGTAGTATAAAGAAAGGGTTGTCCGATCCGGGCAACCCTTTTTCAATTCCCGCCCGGTCGCTTTAGTCGCAAAGCGGAGTGAAGCTATTGACCGGCCCAGTCGAACATGGTATAATTAAGCAAATTTTATATGTCGGTCATAACAACATTGAAGAGGCAAAGTAGCGCGTGAAAGTGATCAAGCGAGCCCCGTACGGTGTAAGGGGGTTCATGGAAACGTTGCGAAGTTCGCCTCGGAGTTGCCCGCTGAATCTTTTGAAAAAGTAGTAGGTGCGGCCGGAAACTCCTACCGTTATTTGGGGAGCAGCCCTAACCGGCGTTCCGGTTGCGGTTGATAAGAGCGGATCCTACATTTAGGGTCAATTTGAGTGGTACCACGGAGCTTTCCGTCTCAGCGAGACGGAAGGCTTTTTTATTTATTAGATTACTTTGAACGATCGGGAATGGCTGAGCGAAGAACCGTAGATAAGGTTTGGGTAAAGACGTTGGGGGTGGTTGTTTTCTTTTCCTGGGTGGGATATCCGGATTTCAATGATAGATTGGTATTGATTAATCGGTTAATGCGAGGAGGAATTGATTGTGTGGAATCGTGAGATGGAGACGATGCCCCGGGCGGAGTTAGAGAAACTGCAAGCGGAGCGGTTGCGGAAGACCGTGGCCAGGGTTTATGAAAATGTGCCGTTTTACCGACAAAAGTTACAAGAGGCGGGAATTAAGCCCGACGATATTCGGGGTGTCCCGGATCTAGCCAAACTGCCCTTTACGTATAAGCAAGATTTACGGGACAACTACCCTTTTGGTTTGTTTGCCGCGCCCAAGGATGAAATTGTCCGGGTCCATGCGTCGTCGGGAACCACCGGCAAGATGACGGTAGTCGGCTATACGAAAAATGATATTCAAACTTGGTCGGAAGTGATGGCGCGCACGCTCGGCTGCGGCGGGGTGACCAAACAAGATACTGTCCAGGTTGCTTATGGTTATGGACTGTTCACTGGCGGCTTGGGAGCCCATTATGGAGCGGAATGGCTTGGCGCGACGGTGATTCCGATCTCCGGCGGCAACACCAAACGCCAATTGCAGATCATGGTGGACTTTGGCACAACGGCAATCGCCTGTACTCCTTCTTATAGTTTATTTATGGCGGAGACGGCCGCGGAAGAAGGGATCGACGTGCGGGCGCTGCCGGTACGGGTTGGCTTCTTCGGCGCCGAACCTTGGTCGAATAATATGCGGAAAGAGATTGAGGAAAAGTGGAATATTAAAGCCATCGATATCTATGGCTTGAGTGAAGTGATTGGCCCGGGCGTGGCCAGCGAATGTATGGCGCAAGACGGCTTACATATTTGGGGCGACCATTTCCTGGTAGAAGTGATTGATCCCAATACCGGCGAAGTCCTGCCCTATGGCGAGAAAGGCGAGCTGGTCTTCACCTGCATCACCAAAGAGGCGTTGCCGCTGATCCGCTACCGGACGCGCGATATCAGTATTTTATATAACGAGCCCTGTTCCTGCGGCCGGACGCATCTGCGGATGCACCGGGTAATGGGCCGGACCGACGATATGTTGATCATTCGCGGCGTCAATGTCTTCCCGTCGCAGATTGAGAGCGTGTTGTTGGAGATCGGCGAGACCGAACCGCATTATCAATTGATCGTCGATCGCGAAGGGAATCTGGATGACCTCGAAGTATGGGTGGAAATGTCGGAACGGCTCTTCTCCGATGAGGTCCGGAAGTTGGAGGAGATTGAGGGCAAGATTAAACGGGAGATCGCGAGCACGCTAGGGATCTCCGCCCGGGTCAAATTGGTTGAGCCGAAAACCATTGCCCGGAGCGAAGGCAAGGCCAAACGGATCATTGACCGGCGCGATGTCTACGCCGACGCCAACCAATAAACCGCTGTCGATCGGAGTCAGCCGGATTGAATGAAGGTATTTTTGACCAAAACGCGAATTATACTTACAGTGAACCGGGTTAGCCTAAGCATGACGGAAATTGGTTGACGGAAGTAGCGGACGGAAGGAGAATGATCATGAAAGTAAAGCAAATTTCGATCTTTTTAGAAAATCAATCCGGGCGGCTCGCGCGAGTCACCAAAACCCTCGGAGATAATCATATCAACATTCGGGCCTTATCTATCGCCGATACCACCGATTTTGGAATTTTGCGACTGATCGTCAGCGACCCCGAGCAAGCGTGGCAGGTCCTGAAGGAACAGGAATATACCGTCAGCGAGACGGAGATCATCGCCATTCAAGTCCCCGATCATCCCGGCGGGTTGGGCGAAATTTTGCAGATATTGGACCAATGCGGCATCAACATTGAATACATGTACGCTTTTGTCGGCCGTTCCAACGCTGATGCGGTAGTTGTCTTCCGGGTGGAAAACATCGACCGCGCTATCGAGTTGCTCAAAGAAACCGGGGTTAAACTATTAAGTGGCGCCGAGGTTTACCAGGTCTGAGACGGGTTGAATGAATTCAATAGCCGTTGGAAGAGGTTGTGTCTCACAACCTCTTTTGTTTTTTTAAACGGGATGTTTGGTTTCGTTTAACTTTATGTAAAACGGGAGGTTCGCATGGTTATAAAAGCGAAGCAAAGAGAAGCATTTTGCTATGCAACATTAGATTATGGAGGAACCGATGGGTTTGTATGTAAATGTACGGGTGAAGGCGTTGATCTTTGATATTGACGGAACGTTGGGGGATACTATGCCGGTCCACTTGCGGGCTTGGGAAGCGACCGGACAAGTGCATGGATTTATCTATCCGTCGGAGCTTTTTTATCAATACGCGGGACTACCAACCAAAAATATTGTTCAAATGCTGAATGAGCGTTTTGGACACCAGCTGGATCCGGAACAAGTGATGGCGACCAAGAACGAAGCTTATCTACGAATGATTCACGAGATTAAACCGATTAAACCGGTGATTGAGATTGTGAAGAAATTTTACGGTAAGTTGCCGATGGGGCTGGGAACCGGCGAGGTCAGAAGTATTGCCCAGCAAAACATCAAGGCGTTGGGTCTGGAAGGATATTTTACCGCGATGGTCTCCGGGGATGAGGTTGTCAATCCCAAACCGGATCCGGAGACGTTTTACCGCTGTGCCGACCGGCTGGGGATGGCTTCCGAATATTGCCAAGTGTTTGAAGACGGGGAGTTAGGGTTGGAGGCGGCCCGTCGGGCGGGGATGATCGCCACTGATATTCGGCCGTTTTTGGAGGCTGCAGCGATTGAACCGGTGGACGAACAACCAAAACGAAAGATTTCGTAACAACATACCATTTTTATCACAAAATAAAGAGGCTGTTGCCGATGGACCGTCACGTTCCTTCGGCAACGGCTTTTTTAATGCCTCAAATGCTTCAGCAAGCCGGATTTGTGAATAAGTAGCTTGCGGAGGCTGGGCGGAGATTAGCTAGGAACGCCGGGAAGGGATTAGCAGGATTACGCCGAGGGAAACCAGGATTAACGGCCAAAAGTAACGGGAAAAATCCCATGGGAAAAAAGCTTTGATCAAAAAATAAATTCCGAGCAGAATCAGGAATGCGCCCAGGTAGTTGATTTTATAGGTTGATTTTGACTGCTGGGCGAGGGCTTCGGAAGGATTTTCAAGCGTAGTTTCATTGTTTTCCGTTTTCGGCTGTTCCGGAATGACGATCCAAGCGATAACATATGCCAGCACGCCGCTGCCTCCGAAGACAACCGCTAAAACCCAGATCAGGCGGACTAACGTGACGTCGATGGCGAAATATTCAGCAATTCCGGCGGCAATTCCGGCGATTTTCCGGTCGCTGGCGGAGCGGTACAAACGTTTTGAACTCACAAAAAATACCCCCTATCCCTAAAACAAAGTTACCCGGATTGATTGTTAATTATACAAAAAAAGTTTCATTTTGGCAAATACCGGTTTCAAATGCCGTCATCCCCGGTCGCTTCGGTGAATATCATTTTGATATGAAGACCTAGCGGGAGCGATGCGGATGAGTGATGGTTTTTCAGGAATCGATCGGGAGTTGGCCCAATTCCTAGCCGGTTGTATCATTGAGGCGTATCAGCAATTTAGCACCGGCGGCGAGTTCGGCGTCCCTGCCGGTTACCGGATGTTGGGGCCGATCATGGATGGATCCGGGGAACAGACGAAGCTCTACGGTTATATGATTGAATCCGTTGCGGCAGTTTTGATCGTATTCCGCGGCACCCGGACCGTGGGGGAATGGTTAACCGACTTCGATATCCGGCAAGTTGAATTCCCCTATTTTGCCGCCGGCCGGACCCATTCCGGTTTTACGGAGTTATACGGTTTGTTGCGGCCCTCAATTCTGCGGGGGTTGCAGTTCTCACCCCATTGGAAAAGAGTCGTAGTCACCGGTCACAGCTTGGGCGGGGCATTGGCAACCCTGGCCGCGTTGGATATCATGGCGAATACGCTATATTACAATTTATCCATGTATAACTTCGGCAGTCCCAAAGTGGGGGATCCCCAATTTGCAACTGTTTATGACCAAAAGGTCCAAAGGAGTTTTCGAATCGCCAATCTGTTTGATCCGGTCCCGAAGGTCCCGCCGGAACAGGCCACACTGCCGTTTTCCCATGAAGAAGTGACTTACCAGCATGTTAGTCGCACAGTTCATATTTTTGTCCATACTGGGAGTCTAATCCAAAATCATGATATTCGTACCTATCTACAAGGAATCAGCGGTGTTAAAAACAACAGTAACAAAAAATAGCCGGAAAGCGCTGTAAATGAAATAACGAGTTACCCGCCGGGGCGGGTAAGGAAATTACTACGGTTCGCCAGGTAATCTAGAAAAATTTTGTAATTCTGTATAATATGCTTCATTTGGTAACACAATATAGTCAGGCAAGATTTAATTTCGTGTTAGGGAGTGAAGCGTAATATGAACAAACATGCTTTGGCTGTAGCAAAATCCGCAACAAAAACCATACCCAAGGTGAAACCCCGTTATACGGATGATGAGAATCAATTATTATTCGATTCGTGGTGGCATCCCCAAAGACGGCGGGAACTGGCGGGAAAATTGGGTCGGGCGATGAGCGCCTTGCGCAGTCAGTTCTGCCGGCTGTTAAAAGAGAAGGGGATTTCGAACGAAGAATATTATGAAATTATGCAATCGCGGCATGCGGGAGACACCGGTTCGCAAGCGCATAAGCGCAATCCCGAATCCAAAGCGGTTGATCGCATTATCTTGGAGACGTTCTGCAAACATCAGGCGTTGGGAAATTCCCGCACCCAGGCTTGTTCGGAGTTGCAACAGATTATCGGTTCGAATTATTCGGAGGCCGCTTTGAAGTTGCGTTTTTACCGGCTGGTAAAAGTGATGGGATATCATGATGAAGATTTACTCCGGATCGGCCGGCAATTCTTGGGATCCCGTCCGGAAAAACCGGCAACCGCCACCGAAACGCTCAACCGCAAAACGGCGCCAGTCGCTGCCGTCGAGCAGCCGGTCGCGATTCCGGAAGTCGAAAACATGCCCCTGGCGGTCAACCGTTCCGGAGATAATTCATTCTTTTATGCAATCTCCTCGTTGCCGGAAACGGTGCGCAACCAAGAGCAACGTTTGGTTAAACTGGAGGAGCTACAACGGCATCAACTGGATCTCCGCGGTTTTATCGAGCATCTGTTGGCGGTAGAACGGGATTTGAAACGGGAAGATAAATTGTTTGAGGAAATTCAACAACTGCAGACCATCAATGAGTCGTTGCAAGCGATGATGGAAAAGGAACGGGAAAAGCTAAAGAAACGGGAGACGGAGTTGGCGGAGGTTTATCAATTGCTCGAAAAAACCCTCTGCGACTTCATGAATCTCGAAAGTGTGTCGAAATTGGCCTCATTGGGCGATTTTATGCACCGGCTGGAGATTACCGTCGATCAGTTTGGTAATGTTCTAAAAAGCAAACGGGTTTTAATGTGACGGTGTGTTCACAGTAATTTTTCAAAACCTTATTTGAAAGATTGGCCTACAATAGATCATTATTGTAGGCCAATTTCGATTTTCGAAGGTCTTCAATGGCTTGGGGCAAACGGTTTTTTGATAAATTAAGTTCTTGTAACAAAAGCGCGTTTATTTATAAAAATTCCGATGAATCCGACTAAAGCGTCTCAATCCTTCTTTTCCAAATACTTGACAGGGATGAAAGGTTTCACTATACTGGAAACTATGAAAACTGTTTTAGTTTCCTAACAATAATACCGGATCGCTTGCAGCGATCATAAATTTAAAAAGAGGCACATAGACATGATTGACGAGGATAAGCTGAAACAGGCTATAATTCAAAAAGCGATGGAACTTTTTTTTAAGTTCGGCTATTCCAACACCACAACCCAACAGATCGCCGAGGAGCTTGAGATCAGCAAAAAAACTATCTATAAATACTTTCCCAGCAAGGAAAGTCTACTCGAAACAGTGATGGAACAAGAACATCAACAGATGGCCAGCAAACTCTCAGCTTTGGCGAATGACAGTTCATTGGATTTTGTGGAGAAAGCGACGCGGCTGTCTGAGGCGATGGTGATTGGCAGCGCAAAGTTAAGTCCCCAATTCATCAAAGACCTCCAGAAAGTGCGTTTTTCTTCCTGGAGTTGTCAGCAATACGACGAGCAGATCCTGGTTTATCTTGAAAAAATGGTGCGCCAAGGAATCGATCAGGGTTTGATCCGCAAGGATGTCAATATTGACCTGGTTTTGCTGATGGTGGCGTGTATCCAGGGCCAATTGAGCTTTGCGATGCTTTCGCGAATTGGTTTGACCCTGACCGACGGCATTTCGGGGATTGTCCGGATCATGAATCAAGGAATTTTAACGGAGGAAGCCCGCCAACAATATGAATAAGCGCTTTAATAAGGGTTTGTAAAAAACGCGCCATAGTTTCAACCCCGATTTATTTTATTTTTTTTATTCCAATGGAAACCGAAAAAACTTTTAGAGTTTCTCAAGTTTAATATGATATTAACATAAGCGTCGAAAGGAGTCGTTCTAATGAAGAAAAAGTTGTTTGGAGCAGCAATCGCCCTCATCGTGGTAGCGGTGATCCTGGTCACCTTGACCTTGATGACGAATAAAGCGAAAATGGCAGCGCAAAGCGATTCATTTACCTTAACCGCCTATCCGGTTTCGGTGTTGCAGCTCTCCCAACGCAACGTAACGGACCAATTTAGTCAGACCGGGGTCATCGCCGCCAATCGAGACGTGGAAGTGATCTCGGAGATTCAGGGGAAAGTGACCGCGGTTTATGTTCAGATCGGTGCGCCGGTCGCGGCGGGGTCGGTCATCGCCAAGGTTGACGACGAGTTGCCCAGGGCGAATTACTTGGCGTCCCAAGTCAGCTATGAAAAGGCCCGGCGCGACTTGGAACGTTACGAATCGTTACGGCGTCAGGAGATTATTTCGGAGACAGAGTTGGAGGCGGTCCGGTTAAATTATAAAGCGGCGGAAGCGCAATACACCGCCGCCCGCCGTCAGTATACCAACTCAACCATTACGGCGCCGATCGGCGGCCAGATCAGCGCCAAAGCCATCGAAGTCGGGACCATGGTGTTACCGGGCAGCAAAGTCGCGAACATCGTGGATATCACCCAGTTGAAGCTAAAGCTGAACTTAAGTGAGGTCGACGTCTTCCGAATTAAAGTCGGTGATCCGGTTACGATCACCACCGACGTTTATCCCGGGGTCCAATACGCGGGACGCGTGGCGACGATCAGCGCCAAGGGCGATGAAGCCCATACCTATCCGGTGGAGATTGGGTTTGCCAACAACCGGCAGTATCCATTGAAAGCCAGTATGTTTGGAAAAGTATCATTTTTGTCCAAGGGTGAGGTGGACGCGTTGTTGATCCCCCGCGAAGCGGTGGTCGACAGCGTTCAAGATCCTGAAGTGTATGTTGTGAAAGACGGTGTGGCCCAATTGCGGCAGATCGTGATTGGCCGGGAGATCGGTTCGGAATTAACCGTGACCCAAGGTTTGACCGCCGGCGAGACAGTAGTGGTCAACGGTCAAAACAACCTGACCAACGGGGTGAAAGTAACGGTTATAAAGTAGTCGGTGTTAATATACTGATGGCTTGGGGAACCCTTTGGCCGTCAAATCTATTTCAAATCGAGGTGGTCGATGATGACCCTGACCGAATTAGCGATCAAACGCCCGTCGCTGATCATTGTTGTTTTTATCGCCTTAAGCTTATTGGGTATTTTCGGGTACTCCCAGTTGAAATACGAATTGTTGCCGAAGATCGACATTCCGGTGATTAGTATCATGACCACTTATCCCGGCGCCTCCGCAACCGAGGTCGAGTCCGGGGTGACCAAAAAACTGGAAGATGCGGTGTCGGCGTTGGATAAAGTGGATAAAGTCCACTCCACTTCGCAGGAGGGTGTCTCCATCGTGATCGTGGAGTTTCAGCAAGACGCCAATCTGGATTTTTCATTACAGGATGCCCAACGCCGGATTAACCAGGTTTTGTCTGATTTGCCGAGCGGAGCCAAAACCCCGACCCTCTCCAAGATCTCCTTGAACGAGCAGCCAATCCTGCGGATCGGCGCGACCGCCAATTTGCCCGCGCGGGATTTTGCGCAGTTTCTCAAGGACGCGGTGCAACCGAAGCTGTCCCGGGTGGCCGGGGTCGGGCAGGTCGTATTGCTCGGCGAAACGGAACGGGAGATTAAGGTAAACGTCAATGCCCAAAAATTGCAGGGTTACGGGCTTTCCATCATTCAGGTCATGCAGATGGTGCAAGCCTCCAACCTGGATTTTCCGACCGGGAAGATCAAAGACCAAGACGGTCAGTTTGAAGTGCGGCTGGCGGGCAAATTCAACACCATTGCGGAGATTAAACGGTTGATCATTGGCCGAACCCTGTTGGGCGGCGAGATTCGCCTGGCGGATGTGGCGGAGGTTCACGACGGAACGGCCGAAATCATCAATTTCAGCCGGATTAACGGACAGGCGGCGGTGGTGATGCTGATTCAAAAACAATCGGACGCCAACGCGGTGGAAGTCAGCAAACAGGTGCGGGCCGCCCTTGCCAAGCTGGAACAGGATTATCAAGCGGAAGCGTTGCATTTTAATATTGCCCAAGATAGTTCCTTGTTTACGATTGATGCCGCCAATGCGGTGAAGGAGGATTTGGGAATCGCCATCCTGCTGGTGGCGGCGGTGATGCTCGTTTTCCTGCATAGTCTGCGCAATTCGGTCATCGTGATGGTGGCGATCCCGGCTTCCCTGTTGTCCACGATGATCGGGATGTGGGCGTTCGGCTATTCGTTAAATTTAATGACTTTGTTGGCGTTGTCGTTGGTTATCGGAATTTTGGTGGACGATTCGATTGTGGTTTTGGAAAATATCTATCGCCATCTCGAACACGGTGCCGATAAACGTTTGGCGGCGTTGCACGGCCGGAATGAGATCGGGTTTACCGCGCTCTCCATCACCATGGTGGATGTGGTGGTCTTCGTTCCGCTGGCATTGGTCTCCGGAGTCATCGGCGGGATCATGCGCGAGTTTTCGGTCGTTGTGGTTCTCTCCACACTCATGAGTCTCTTTGTCTCGTTCACCGTAACGCCGCTGTTGGCATCGCGGTTCTCGCGGCTGGAGAATTTGGCGCAGGGGACGCTACTGGGACGGTTCGGGGTTTGGTTTGAAAGGCAGTACCAACGGTTGCTCCGAGTTTACCGGCAACTGTTGCACTGGAGTCTGGAGCATCGTTGGGTCATTATCGCGCTTTCATTGGCGGGGTTGATCGGAGCCTTCGCCTTGGTGCCGTTAGGATTTATCGGAGCGGAGTTTATGGGCCAGTCCGACCGGAGCGAGTTCGCCATTACCTTGGAATTGCCGCCCGGCGCCAAACTGGAGCAGACCAATGCGACCGCCCATCGCGTCGAAGCGCTGTTGACCCGCTACCCCGAGGTGCAAAAGGTCATTGTGAATGTCGGTGCTTCCAGCAGCGGATTTATCGGCATGTCTTCCAATAATATCGCCGAAGTGCATGTGGTGTTAACCCCCAAAGCGGAACGGGAGCGCAGCACCACTGCGATCGGCCGGGCGGTCCAGCGGGAAGTGCTGCAGCAGCTGCCCGGAGTGACTTGCCGGGTCAATCTGATCTCGATCTGGGGCACGGCCGAAGGCGCTCCGATCGAACTGGTTGTCAGCGGCAACAGTTGGGATAAGGCTTACCAGGCGGCCCAACAGGTAGCCCGGGTAGTCAAAACGATCCGGGGAACGGCCGACGTCCGGCTCTCCTCGGAGGCCGGCAAGCCGGAGACCCGCGTGGAGATTGACCGCGAAAAAATGGCGGCATTGGGTTTGACCATCGCCGATATCGGCAATACCCTCCAGATTGGTTTGACCGGCGACGACAGTTCGACTTTCCGGGATCAAGACGGGACCGAGTATACCACCCGGGTGGTGCTGGATAGTTACAACCGGTCCCAAACTCAAGACGTCGCCAACTTGACTTTTCGCAACAGCAGCGGTCGGCCAGTGATGTTAAAACAGTTCGCCCGGGTCTATCAGACGTTGGGTCCGACTAAGTTGCAACGGATCGACCGTAGTTACTCCATCACGGTTTACTCACAAGCGGTCGGCCGGCCGAGCGGCACCATCGCCGAAGAGATCCACAAAGCGTTGCGCCATGAGAAGTTGCCTCCCGGCACCGATCTGGCTTTTCTGGGCGATATCGAGCAACAGGAGAACTCCTTTAACAGTTTGGGTTTGGCCATGCTCGCAGCGATCATCTTTGTCTATCTGATCATGGTGGCGTTATATGACTCGTTTCTCTATCCCTTTGTGGTGCTTTTCTCGGTGCCGCTGGCGATCATCGGAGCGCTGCTGGCGTTGGCGATGTCGCTGAATTCATTGAATATCTTTACCATCTTAGGGATGATCATGCAGATCGGACTGGTCAGCAAAAACGCCATCCTCCTGGTGGACTTCGCCAATAAAGCCCGCGCCGCAGGCAGCGGCACCAAGGATGCTTTGCTTGAAGCCGGCCAGGAACGGTTGCGGCCGATCTTGATGACCACCCTTACCATGATCCTGGGAATGTTGCCGATTGCGTTGTCCAGCGCCGCCGGGTCGGAGTTTAAGCAAGGCCTGGGATGGGCTTTGATCGGTGGACTTTCGGTTTCGATGGTGATGACGCTGTTGCTGGTCCCCGTGGTTTATCTGCTGGTTGAACGATATTCGAGAAAAATCCGGGCGTTGGCCGGAAGGTTCCGGAAGCGTCCCGAGAATGGTCCATTGGTGGTTACGGATCAGGCGAAGCGGCTGTAAACCGATCCAACGACCGGAACGGCGCATTGGGGTACCGCAGCGAGGATTTTTGGCACTCAAAAAGCAAATTCCGCCACTTGGGAGAGCGGTTTTGGTGGCTGGAAATCAAATTTCGGTGCCGGAATTACTAATCAGGCTACCGGTTTTGAAGATTAAACGACCGGAATTTGATATTCCGGTCATCGTTTTGTAGATGAATTGCTATAAATTTTCAAACTAATTTTTTCATTCTTAACATGGCTGGAAAGGTGAACGGTAGTATTTATTGCAATTTATGAATTAAACGAAAATATGGCGCCGCTCAAGGAATTAACAATATTTGTACGACAGATACAGAAATATGGGATTGAACAATATTTTCGATTTTACCGGATTAGTGAAAGCAATAAAGGAAAATTTTAAAAGAACGCGAATAAATAGCAATGTAATCTTTTTGAAACATAATTTTAACATCACGAGTCATTCTCCGAATTGCAACAGTGTGCCTTGCCGGATGAGGAATTATTGGTGGAGGAGCTGGTCAACATATGAGTTCGGAAGCGCTTCTAATGGAATTGCAGCAGAATGGATTCGAGTTTTCCCAATCGGAAACGGCGCTTTTCAAAAAAGATGAGGCCGAAATCAATGAGGAGGAACGGAAAATCCTCGAACATTTTGCGGTCATTGCGGCGGCGGTCGCCGAGGTCCAGCAAGAGGGTTATGAATTAACCATTGAAGAGTTGATGATGTTAAAAAAGATGGCCTTGGGGCTGGTGATCAACGACGAGGTACAAGGAATGTATCGCCGTAAGTTGCAAAATTTCCCCGACAGCCCGTTTGGGTTTATCAGTTAGCGCGATTGACCGGTTGTAAAGCCGTCCGGTTTTAGTTGGCGATAGCTCCGGAACGATCGTTTCGTTACAGCTTGTTTACAAATTGTTCTTAGCAAGCGTTACCTTGTTATGCTATAATACATGAAAATCGGGGCAGTGGATCCTGGCGGAGCGTTTTGATAACAACGGCCGGAAATGTCCCCTATATTACATAACAAGGAGTTGACCATGGAGCAGTCTCAAACATGTTTTTCACGCAATCAGACCTTGGCGACCATTGGGGAACGGCATAGCATTCGGCAGTTCACCGATACCCCGATCGCTGCTGAAGATATTCAAACGATTCTGCGGGCGGCCAACACGGCGCCTTCGGCCCATAATCAACAGTCTTGGCGGTTTATTGTTATTCAGGGCGAGAAAAAGAAGGAACTGGTCGATCTGGTCAATGGGAAAGCGGCTGAGTTTCCCAAGGCTTCTTCGGTTTTATTGCGGATGGCTTCACGTTCCATCGCCAGCGCGCCGGCGGTGATCGCCATTGCTAATACCGGCGATCTGATCGAACATGGCACGCAACTATTTCAGATCGACTCCGACCTGTCCTATGATTTTTTCCGGACGATGGAGATTCAAAGTTCGGCGGCGGCGGTGCAAAACCTGTTGCTGGCAGCGACTTCGCTAGGGTTGGGAACTGTCTGGCTGGGAATTTTGTTCCTGCTCAAAGACGAGGTATTGCAACTTTTGGGCGAGCCGAAAGGCGAGTTTATGGCGGTCATTCCCGTCGGTTATCCAGCGCGGGATGCCAAGGGTCCGGCCAAACGGCCGTTGGAGACGATTGTGAAGTTCTTGGATTAAAAATGAATAACATCAAGCACCCGGAGCAATCCGGGTTATTTTTTTGCGCGGTGAACCGCGCTGTAAAAATGGAACCATGATTTGCGCCGCTTAGGCAACCGTGGATCTTTACTTTTTCGGAATTCCGTTGTTATTATGAAGAGGAAACCGCAGTCAAAAGTAGAATAATGGAAAGACTATCGATAGTTGGTACAGGGAGTATCCGAGACCGTTCCGGACTCGCGATATTGGCTGGTTGAGGAAATACCATATTTTCTTGGGGGAAAGTTTGGCATTCCCTGCAGTGGTAAGGAGGCCCACCTTTGCTTGACTATGCGGAATTTAAGAAAAAAGTAGCTGTTTTGGTTGGGATTGATCTCGCCAACTATAAAAGCCAGCAGATGGACAGACGGATTCATTCGTTGATGAGCGCTTGGAAAATTGAGACCTATGAAGAGTTCTTAGAACTGCTCCGGACCGATCCGCGCCGGTTTGATGAGTTCAATAAAAAGTTGACCATCAATGTTTCGGAGTTTTTTCGGAATCCGGAGCGTTTTTATGAACTATGGCAGCAGGTGCTGCCGCAGTTGGTCAAGGAACGGCCGTTGTGCCGGATTTGGAGTGCCGGCTGTTCCAATGGCTCGGAGCCTTACTCTTTAGCAATCATCGCCCGCGAATTGGGGATGAGCGGCCGGTTTTCGATCCTCGCCACCGATATCGATAAAATGATCCTGGCCAAAGCGGAGCAGGCGTTGTATACGGCGCATGACCTCAAAAATCTGCCGCCCGAATTGCTCGAAAAGTATTTTACCCCGGAAGACGGTAATTTTCGGTTGCGGGAGATTGTCCGGCGGATGGTTGAATTTCGCCATCACGACCTGTTGAAGGAGGAGTTTGAGTCGGACTTCGACCTGATTCTCTGCCGGAATGTTGTCATTTATTTTACAGAAGCCGCCAAACTGCAGTTATATACCAAGTTTTTACACGCGTTGCGGCCGGGAGGCTTGTTGTTAGTCGGCGGGACGGAACCGTTATTGAACTACCGCCAACTGGGGTTTGAAAGTTACATGCCCTCCTTTTATCAACGGCCGTTCCACGCGGAGAAGGGAGCTAGCGGTTGATCGTCGGCATTGGCATTGATCTGATTGAGATAACCCGGGTTACGAAAGCGGCGGAAAAAATTCAATTCCAAGAACGGGTTTACACTCCGTTTGAGCTTGCTGCGACCAAAGGAGCCGGACATCGTTTGGCCGGGATTTTTGCCGCCAAGGAAGCGCTGCTGAAAGCGATGGGGACAGGATTGGCCGGCTTCTCCTGGCAGGAGATGGAGGTCCGGCACGATCCATTGGGCGCGCCGTATTTTGAGGTTTTTGGCAAAGTCCGGGATTATCTGGCCCAAAAAAACGTGGCCAAGATCCATCTGAGTATTTCTCATGCCCGGGAATGCGCGGTAGCGCAAGTGATTTTGGAAGAAGGCGTTTCGCAATGAAGGTAGTTTCTGCGGCCGAGATGCGGGAGATTGACCGGCGGGCGCAAGTCGAATACCTGATCGCGGGAGACCTGCTGATGGAACGGGCCGCTTTGGCGATCCGTCAGGCAATGGTTGAACGTTATGGCGACCTGCGGGACCGGATGATTCATATCTATTGTGGAAAAGGGAATAATGGCGGGGATGGTCTGGCGTTGGCCCGGTTGCTGCCGGAATTGGGAGCAGCGGCCGTCGTCATTTTGGCATTTCCCCCCGAACAATATCAAGGGCAAGCCGCGCTCAATCTGGAGCGTTGCCGCAAGTTCGGAATCCCGGTGTTGACATGGCCCGAATATCAACCGTTGCCGCTGCAACCGGTAGATCTGGTTGTCGACGCGTTGTTGGGAACCGGAGCCGTGGGACCGCCCGGCGGGGTGATTGCGGAGATCGTTTCTTTCGTAAACGGGTTGCAACGGCCGACGATAGCGGTTGACGGACCGACCGGGGTGGAGCTGGATAGCGGTCGGGTTCCGGGGGTGGCCGTTCGCGCCGACCTGACGGTTACCTTTGGACTGCCTAAACCGGGATTGCTTGAGTTTCCCGGCGCTGAATACGCCGGAACAGTCAGCACCGCCGTCATCGGGTTCCCGCCCGCGCTGTTGGCGGATGAACGTTTGCGTACGCATTGGGTGACCGCCGCCGCAGTACGGCAATGGTTGCCCAAACACCCGCCGACAGCCCATAAGGGGAGCAGAGGGCATACCGCCGTGGTCGGCGGCAGCGAAGGCATGACCGGCGCTGTGGCGTTGGCGGCATTGGGAGCGTACCGTTCCGGCGCCGGTTTGGTGACCGCCGCGCTCCGCAGCGAATTGAGCTTTCCGGAGAAACCGCCCGAGGCCTTGCTGACCTCATGGGCCGATCTGCCGCAAAAAATGAACGGGCTGCAAAGTATCGTTATCGGCCCGGGTTTAAGCACCGCGCCCGATGGTCGCGATCTGTTGGAATGGCTGCTCGCTACGGCGACCGTACCCCTGGTATTGGACGCCGATGCGCTCAACATCGTCGCGCAAGAACTCGATCTGCTACACGGGCGAACTACCTCATTGATCCTCACGCCGCATCCGGGCGAGATGGCTCGGCTGGCCGGTGTCTCAACCACGGCGATTCAAGATGACCGGTTGACCTATGCCCGTCGCTATGCCGAAAAATGGGGCGTAGTGATGGTCTTAAAAGGAGCCCGGACTGTCACTGCCCTGCCTGATGGGCATTGTTACATTAATTCGACCGGCAACCCGGGCATGGGAAGCGCCGGCATGGGCGATGTTTTGGCCGGCATCATCGGAGGATTGTTAGCCCAAGGTTTGCCGGCCTGGCAAGCCGGGGTCGTCGGAGTCTATCTCCATGGCTTGGCCGGCGACCTGGCCGTTCAAACGTTGGGGCCGTCCGGTTTACTGGCCGGCGACTTGTTGCTCCAAGTTCCGTTCGGGATAAAGAAGGTGTTGGAAGTTTGAACCGTTATCAAGAGATACTCCGTCCGGTCTGGGCGGAAATAGATTTGGAAGCGATCCGTCACAATATCGGCGAAATCCGGCGGCTGGTCGGTCCGGCCGTAGCGGTGATGGCAGTCGTGAAAGCGGAAGCTTACGGGCATGGCGCTGTCCCGGTCGCCAAAACGGTGTTGGCCGCCGGGGCTACCTGGCTGGGGGTGGCGTTACCGGAGGAGGGAATCGCCTTGCGGCGGGCCGGCTTGAACGCGCCGATCTTAATTTTCAGCCCGCTTCAGGCGGAACAGGTCGATGCTGTCGCCGCCGCCGATCTGATCTCCTGCGTTTGTTGTTTGGAGACTGTAACCGCGCTCTCGCAAGCGGCGGTGCGCGCCGGGAAAACGGCGTCGGTCCATGTCAAATTGGATACCGGCATGGGACGGATTGGGGTCCCAGTAGCTGAAGCGGCCCTTTTTGTCGCCGCCATTAGTAAACTGCCGGGGATTCGGGTCGATGGGGTTTTCTCGCATTTGGCCACGGCCGATGAGCGGGATAAAGAGTACGCCCGGCGCCAAATCGCCAATTTCAACCAAGCCCTGGCGGCATTGAAAGCTGCCGGCCAAATCCCACCCCATGTTCACTTGGGAAACAGTGCCGCCATTATCGATTTGCCGGCTGCGCATTTTAACCTGGTCCGGCCGGGAATTATTACTTATGGATTGCGACCGTCGGCCGAAGTTGCTTTGGACCGGATTGATCTGCGACCGGCGTTTGCGTTGAAAACCAGGATCAGTTTTGTGAAACGGGTGCCGCCGGGGACGGGTATCAGTTACGGGCAGCGGTATCATACCGGTCAAACGGCCACTATCGCTACGATTCCGCTTGGTTATGCCGACGGCTGGTCGCGGCTGCTCTCCCATAAAGCCCAGGCGTTGGTCGGTGGAAAGAGGTTTCCGATTGTCGGCACGATCTGTATGGATCAATGCATGATTGATGTGGGTGATGAACCGGTTGCGGTCGGACAGGAAGTGGTGCTGATCGGCTCGCAAGGCGGGGAACGGATTACCGTTGACGATATCGCGGCTCAATTGGGAACCATCAATTATGAGGTCACCTGTATGATCAGCAATCGGGTGCCGCGGGTGTATATTCATGAACATTCGTAAACGGGGCATTGAGATCAAAATGCCGTTGCTCGGAGCGGATGAGCCGGTGGCCGAGGTGGTAACCTGGCTGGTCCCGGTCGGAACGGTGGTCGAGATCGACCAAGATTTGCTGGAACTCAATTTGGATGGCGCATCCTTTATCCTGCCGTCGCCGTTGGACGGCATATTGCGCACCACCTTGGTTGAACCGGGCGAACTAGTCGCGACGGACCAGGTATTGGCCGTAATCGAAGCGGATTAAACTTGCGTTGAAACTGCCGAGCGAAGGTTCGTGGCATTATATTTCACCTTCACGCATAGACCTATGATGTGGGGGTGTTTTTATGATGAAGAAAAGGTTTTGGATTGGATTCGCACTATTTGTGATGCTGTTTGGAACGACGGCCGCTGTCGCTCCGGTCGCCACCCCGGAAGTTTACTTTCAAATGAAGGACGCTTTAGGTGACGACAATGGACCGGGTACTTATCAATACCCCAGTAATATCGCTTTTAAACCGTATAAAGGAATCCTGGACATCACGGAGTTTAAGGTCTGGTCGGAACAGCCGGATGAGATTTATTTCGATACGACCTTCGCCGACAACGCCAATCCCTGGATTGCTCCGGAAGGATTTATCCATCAAAATCTGCGGATTATGGTTGACGCCATTCCCGGCCAAGGACTAACCGAACTGCCGTCCCCCGGAGCGAACGTCCGATTTCAACCGGAAAGCGGCTGGGATTTTGCCTTACGGATCTGCGGTTGGGGAAACAGTCAGTTGCTTGTCCCCCAAAATCAGAAGATCGGCCATCATCCGTTAAAAACGCAAATCTTAGGCGACAACCGGACGATCCGGGCGGTGCTGCCGATCAGCGTAGCTGGAAAACCGGCGCGCAATTGGCATTATTATGTGTTTGTCGGCTCTTTTGACGGATTTGGTGCGGACTTTTTTCGAAAAGTCGTTCCCCAACCCGGTGAATGGGTGATCGGGGGCGGCCGGGGTCAGACGCTCGAACCACTGGTAATGGATCTGTTGGCATCCAATAGTGCCAGTCAAACCAGTCAACTTCGTTCGCTGGATCCGGCGAAAGGCGGTATGGCGATGTTAGCTCCGGTCGGTAACGACCTGCAAGGATCGGGCTGGCCCGGTTGGTTGCTTGGTCTGGTGCTAATCCTCGGGATCGGAATCGCCAGTTTCTTCCTCTGTCGTTGGCTGAAGCAACGGGGTAATTTTAGTTGGTTTTGGATCAAAAACCGGAAAAAAGCAGAGAAAGGCGCGTAAGCGCCTTTTTTGATAACTTCGTTTGGGAAGGGAATCATAACGAAGAATAAATTAGGAATTTGCCCAACCTTTGCCAACTTCAATAATGATAAACAGTTGTTTAGCTTGCGGTTTATTGTATAGAGGTTGACCAAGATTTTTTTTAGTGCTACACTTATTTTTAGTATTTAAAATTTAGATTGTTTTTTTAATATAACCTTAATCATACAGCTGGGCAGTTAGGCTTCATTAATTCCATAATCATAAATAATACGCAAATTTTAGGATAAGTTTTCCCAGCTGGGGTAAGGATATGGGAAAACTCATTTTGTTGTTGTTTGGAGGAAAAGGATGCACCCTTACGCAGAGTATGTCAATCCGGTTTTAGGTACCCGTCTTCATCAATTGAACCTTGACAAGGTTTTCCGGAAAGGAAGCGGTTGCGACTTAACCGACGCTGATGGAAATACTTATTTGGACTTTATTGCCTCGTATGGGGCATTGCCGTTTGGCTTTAATCATCCGGAGATTTGGTCCGCCATTCATCAGGTTGAGCAGTCGCTGGAACCGAGTTTTATTCAACCGTCTTATTTGGAGGCGGCGGGAAGATTGGCTCAAAAATTAGTTGAGCTGGCTCCTCCCGGCATGCAGTATGTCACCTTTGGCAATAGCGGCGCCGAGGCCAATGAGGCGGCTTTCAAAATGGCGCGGATTTATACCGGACGGTTGGGCATTTTGACCACGGAAAACAGCTTTCATGGGAAGACGCTGGGAGCTTTGTCGGCCACCGGCAAAGATTCGTATCAGAAGGGGTTTGGCGCTCCGGTCGCCGGATTTGAGCGGATTCCCTTTGGCGATACGGCTGCTTTGGAAGCGGCGTTCCAAGCCAAGCCGGATTTTTTTGCCGCGTTGATTGTCGAACCGATTCAAGGCGAGGGCGGTATCATTATTCCACCCGATGGGTATCTCCAAGAAGCGTTAGCCATTTGCCACCATTATGGGGCTTTGTTAATCGTGGACGAGGTTCAGACCGGTCTGGGCCGGACCGGAAAGTTATTTGCCTGTGAACATGACGGGATCACTCCGGACATCATGACGTTAGCCAAAGCGCTGGGCGGCGGGATCTTTCCAATCGGCGCCTGCATGGCGACGGCTGAAGTTTATACCGATAGTTTTGGGGAGAAACATTCCACCACCTTTGGCGGGAACACCTTGGCTTGTCGCATCGGATTAACAGTTTTGGATCTCCTGACCCGGGACGACGGCGCCTTGCTTAAGCAGGCGGCGATCAACGGCGCTTATCTCTTGGAACGGTTGCAAACCATCCAACAAAAATACCCCCATATTATTCGCGCGGTCCGGGGCCGCGGTTTGATGCTTGGATTGGAGCTGGGCGTAACCCAGGAAAACCTGCCGGAATCGTTGTTGGGAATCATGGCGGATCAGGAGTTTTTGTCGCCGGTCGCATCCAGCTACTTGTTGAATGTCGAAAAATTGCGGGTTGCCCCGACGCTAAACGGCGCCGCAGTGATTCGTTTGGAACCGCCTTTGATTGTAACCCACGAACAATGCGTCCGGGCGATGGATTCGATCGAACGGATGACGCTCAAGCTGGCGACCGGGAACACCGCGGCTTTTCTGGCCCACTTGGTCGGGGCGGAATCACCGCAGTTGACGGTGCGGGACATCCCCCCGAAACCGATGCCGCAAGCCAGCGGCCAACCGAATGAAGGCCGGTTTGCTTTTTTGGTCCATCCGTTGTACTTAAAAAACTATATTGAGTTTGATGAGACCCTCAAACTTTTCTCCGAGAAAGAACTGCAAGACATGGTTTGGCGTTGGAACGACCTAGTGGAACCGTTTGTGGTCGCCCGGACCAAATTTACCTCGAAAACCGGACAAGAAGCCTACGGAGAGTTTATCTGCGTCTGCCGGACTTCGGAACAGTTGATGGCGATGCCGCGCGAGAAGGTCCTGGCGGAGTTGGGCAAGGCGGTCGAGTTGGGTCGGGACCGGGGCGCCGGGATCGTTGGGCTTGGCGCCTATACTTCAGTGGTGAGCAAGGGTGGCAAAGACCTGCGCAACTTGGGCGTGGCTGTGACCACCGGGAATAGTTATACTGTTGCGGCGGCCGCCGATGCGGCCTTGGAAGCTGCTCGCCGTTTGCAGATCAATGTTGCCGATTCGATTGCCGCGGTGGTTGGCGCTACCGGTTCGATTGGACGGGCAGTCGCGATGTTACTGGCGGAAAAGGTCAGCTCACTGGTGCTGATCGGTAATCCCAACAATCAGGAACATAGCCGGCGGCGATTGATGAAAGTGACGGCCGAGATCTATCAATATTTGAACCGCCCCGGTCTTACTGTCGGCGGTCCGATCGCCGAGTTCGTCCGGAATCACCCCCGGATTCCACGGCCGGAGGCGCCGCTTGAAGAGTATCAGGCCTTCGCCGAAAGTGTGATTGGCAAGTCACCGGTGGTCTATACCGTCGATTTGGCGCACTTCTTGCCGTTAGCCGATTTGGTGGTCACGGCCACCAGTCAAGTCAATAGTTTAATCACGCCGGAAATGCTTAAATTCGGCGCAATTGTCTGCGACGTGGCCCGACCCCAGGATGTTAGCGCCGAAGTAAAGGACGCCCGGCCGGACGTTTTGGTGATTGACGGCGGTGTGATTGCGGTGCCGGGAATGCCCGACCTGGGATGGAATTTCGGTTTCGAGAAGGGACTTGCCTATGCCTGTATGTCCGAGACGATGATGCTGGCATTGGAGCAAGAGTACCGCCATTACAGTCTGGGAATTGATATTAACATGGAGACCATCGATTATACCAAGCAGCTGGCGAAAAAACATGGCTTTATGTTGGCCGGGTTCCGCAGTTTCGACCGGCCGTTGGCTCCCGAAGCCTGGGAGCGGGTCTTACGGGCACGCAGTGGTTCAAGCGACGAAAAAGTGGTTAGTTTATAAATAAAAGAGCGCCGGCATCAAAGGATGCCGGTTTTTTTATGATCTTGACAGCGTTAACCGAAAGTTTACAGCGGTTTACATTGACAGCGAACGTCTAAAAATGTTATCTTGAAATACGTTATGATCGTTAAACTAAAAAAATTTTGGTTTTCTCAAACGAGGGAGCAGCAATGTTGATAGACGAGTGGATAAAATATCTGATAAGTATCACAGGATTACTATATCTAACGGCAGTTATCGGTGCACTTGGCGGAAAAGCCAAGGGGCACCGTTTTTATTTTTGGAGCAACTTATGTTCCTTAGCGGCAGCAATTTGCTTGATCGTCGCCGTTTGCCTGGTGATCTTTGGAAATGCGCGGTTTCATTGGCTGATTGACGGCCCGATCGGGTGGATGCGTTTTGTATTGCAATTGGATGCGGTTTCAGGATATTTCTTGTTGATTTTCGGAATTCTGGCGGCGATTGTTTCAATCTATTCTATGGGCTATCATCATATCAACCGGGCTGTCGCCGTTTTTCAACCGTTGTTTTTGGGTTCGCTGACCGGTTTGTTATGCGCGTATGATGTTGTTTCGTTTTTATTGTTTTGGGAATTGATGAGTATTACATCCTATTTTTTGATTGTCGCCGGCGGCGGTTCCGAAGCGAAACGGTCGGGATTTATTTATCTGATTATGACGCAGTTGGGAACGGCCTTTGTTTTTGTCGCCACGTTGGGATTGGCGGCGGCCAGCGGCACTGTGTTATTCACCGGGATCAGCGCCAAAGGAATTGACAGCGTCTCCAGCGCGTTGTTGTTGATTGCGTTGGTGATCGGGTTTGGTACCAAAGCGGGAGTTGTCCCGCTACATATCTGGTTGCCGCGAGCCCACCCGGCGGCTCCGGCGCCGGTCTCGGCGCTGATGTCCGGCTTTATGATTAAAGCGGCGGTTTATGGGTTGATTCGTTACGCAAGTTTTTTCCAAGTTGACTGGTGGTTTGGCACGTTGCTGTTTGTTTTCGGATTGGTGACCGCGTTGTTGGGAATTTTATACGCCTTTATGGAATCGGATTATAAACGGCTGTTAGCCTATTGCAGTATTGAGAATATCGGTATCCTCTTTGTCCTTGCCGGCGCCTATTATTGGGGACGAGCCGCGCAGAGTTCAGTGTTGACCGGATTATGTTTTGCCGCGTTATTGTTTCATGTTGCCAATCACGCTTTGTTCAAAGGGTTGTTGTTTATGTCGGCCGGCGCGGTGTTGCAAGGCAGCGGCACGGTAGCCATCGAGCAGTTGGGCGGGTTGATTAAAAAAATGCCCCAGACCGCTTTTTTTACCTTAATCGGCTGTATGGCCGGAGCCGGACTCCCCTTAACCGGTGGATTTATCAGTGAATGGCTAATTTTGCAGACGTTATTTACGACTGGAATCACGATGGAATCGGCTTGGTTAAAGATTTTGGTCTTTTTCGGGATCGCCGTGATTGCTCTGGCCGCCGGATTGGCCGGCGCCACGTTTGTAAAATTGTTTGGCGTTGGGTTTCTGGCGTTGCCCCGTTCGCTTCATAGCAAAAACGCCCAAGAGGTAGGTCCGGTAATGCGCTGGGCAATGGGACTGGCTGCCGTCGGCTGTTTGGGCTTGGGATTACTCCCTTGGTTGGGAGTTCAAGCGTTTCTGCCGGGAATTGATGCGAAGGATCTCCTGACTTCTCAACCGGCGTTTGGGATGGGTTTATTACAACATTCCAATACCCCGTTATTGGTTTGGGTAACGATTGGGGTGATCACGGCAATTCCGTGGTTGTTACTCCGCAAACGCTTGACTACGCGGGTCGGGACCACCTGGAACTGTGGTGTGGCTTTGCGGCCGGCGATGGAATATAGCGGCGCCTCATTCGCCAAAATGGGGCGGCGGGTGTTCGGCTTTTTCCTTCAACCGAAGCGGCGTCTGACGCGACCGCAGATGAAACATCCGTTGTTTCCGGGACCGTTGGAGTATCAAAGCGATTTGCCGGGCCATTTTGAGGAGCGGATTTACCAGCCGGGTCAGAAACTTTTGTTGAAGATATCGGCAAAGGTCCGGAAGTTGCAAACGGGAAGCATCAAGTTGTACTTGGGGTATATCCTGGCAGTGCTGCTGCTGCTGCTCGTCTATCTCCGCTGGAGTTTTTAATTAACCACAAATATGGAGTAATATAATGTTGGATTTCATCTTCAAAAACAGTTTGCAATGGCTATTTGGCTTATTGTTGGCCCCGGTGTTGGCGGGGTTGGTAAAAAAGTGCAAGGCGCGGCTGCAACACCGGCAAGGCCCGGGATTGTTGCAACCGGGCTATGATTTGGGGAAACTGTTTCGGAAGCGTATGGTGCTTTCGGAGACTACGTCGTGGATCTTTCGGGTGCCGCCGTTTTTGGAGTTTGGGATCGCGCTCTTTTTGTTGTTAGTCACGCCGGGGCCGTTGCAAATGTTGCGGCTACCGTTCGAGGTGGACTTGATTGCCATCTTGTATTTGATGGCGTTGGGCCGCTTTTTTACGGCCTTGGCCGGATTGGATGCGGGTAGCGCGTTCGGAGGCATGGGCAGTAGCCGGGAAGTGACGATTGCGGCTATGATTGAACCGGGTTTGGTATTGGTACTTTTCCTGGTGGGCAGCAAAGCGGGGACATTGCAACTCGACCGGATGGTCCAATGGGTGGTAGCCAATGAAGGTTGGGTTTTCTCTCCGGCACACCTGCTGGCGGCAGTGGCTTTCTTTATTTTACTGGTCGCCGAGACCGGACGGATCCCGGTGGACAATCCCGATACCCATCTGGAACTGACGATGATCCATGAAGGAATGATCCTCGAATATTCCGGCCCTTATCTGGCGTTGATCAGTTGGGCGGCAATGATCCGGCAATATTTGTTCTTCAGTATCTTTTTGAATATTTTTGCCCCGGCGTTGCCAGGTTTGAGTTGGGTGGGAAACGCCGTGTTCTTCGCAGTTAAATTGGCCGGTTTGGGCTGTTTGGTCGCTTTGGTCGAGACGTTATTGGCCAAGATGCGATTGTTGAAAGTGCCCCGGTTGCTCTGGGCGGCAAGCGGCTTTGCCATCATGGCGTTGTTAACGGTTGTTTTTTAAGTTTGGGTGACCGAGAGAACAAAGGCTGCGAAGCATCCCGTTAATTGTAGGAGGAGACGGATGGACCATTATACACTGCATAACTTTAGTAATACGGCTATTCCCGGCTGGAATCTGTTATTGGTGGCGACGATGTTCACCACCGTCCTAATCTGTCTGGCCAAGAAATACCGGAATATGACGTTTTTCCTTTGTCTGCAAGCCTTTTGCCTTTCGGGGCTGACGTTGGCCATTGCCCGGGAGAGTCATGAATCCCACTTGGTCTTGGGCGCGCTTGCCAACCTGTTAATCAAAGGAGTGCTCATTCCGGGACTGCTCTTCCGGTCATTACGCAAAGCCCGGTTGGAGCGGAAGAAAGAGGAGCACTTCTCGGAGATTCAAGCCGGGGTGTGGGTGGGAGCCATCGTGATGCTGGCGGCCTTTATCAGTCCGCCGTTGTTGGATTACTCGCCGATGATCTCCGGCCGGACCTTGCAGTGCGGGATCGCCGGGGTATTTTTGGGGTTGTGGATGATGGTCTTCCGGAATTACCTTTACTCCCAGGTGATTGGATTGCTGCTGATGGAGAACAGTCTCTATCTGACTGCGCTCACCCTTACCTCCGGGATGCCGTTAATCGTGGAGTTGGGAATTATGTTCGACCTCTTCGTGGCGATTGTGGTCATTGGGGTGTTGCTCGAACGGGTGCGGCGCCATTTTGCGACCATGGAAATTGAACAATTGAAACAGTTGCGAGGTTAGTCCGATGACTTTATGGTTATTCATTCTGATACCAACGATCCTGGCTTTGGCGTCATTGCTCCGCCGGCGGTGGCTGTTGCATTTGACGGCAATCGTTCAGTTCGGTTTGGCGGTTTATGCCTTCCGCGCCGCGCAGTTGGTAGTGGAATATCAGACAGTTGACAACCTTTATTTTTATTTGGACAGTCTAAGCGCGGTTTTCCTATTGGTGATCGCGGTCGTGGCGGCTTTGGTCAGCCTCTATGGCATCTTCTATTTCCGGCAGGAAGTGGAGTACGCCAAGCTGAGGCCGGGCCGGATCGCCGAGTACCTGTTCTGGTATAATCTGTTGATTGCCGCATTGTATTTGGTAACGCTCACTCCAAACTTAGGGATCGTCTGGGTGGCGATTGAAGCCACTACGGTGACATCGGTTTTGCTGGTTGGATTCGACCGGACCAAGGTTTCCACGGAAGCCGCTTGGAAGTATCTGCTCATCTGTTCGGTGGGAATTGTCTTTGCCTTAATGGGGATTATGATTTTGCACTTCGGGGCCTTGCCGGTGATGGGCAATGGCCGCGAGGCGTTGGATTGGCATAAGTTGACGGCGCTGGCGCCGCGGTTGAATCCGGAGTTGTTAAAGCTGGCGTTGATCTTTATCCTGATTGGTTTTGGCACCAAAGTCGGTTTTGCGCCGATGCATACCTGGTTGCCCGATGCCTACAGCCAAGCCCCGATACCGGTCAGCATCTTGTCGGGAGTTTTGTCCAGCTGCGCTTTGTATGGCGTGCTGCGCGTGGCGATTATTGTCCGGGGGTGCGTCGGAGCGGGATTTGTCGATCAGTTCTTTACCTTCTTTGGGTTGGCTTCGGTTGCGGTGGCGATTCCGTTTATCCTGATTCAACATGATTTAAAACGGTTGATGGGTTATTCCAGCATTGAAAATATGGGCGTGATCGCTTTTGGGTTGGGGATCGGCGGGAAGTGGGCGGTCATCGGCAGTTTGCTACAAGTGGTCAATCACGCGGTAGCCAAAGCCGGACTGTTTATGGCAGCCGGTCAAGTGGTCAAACGTTTCCGAAGCAAACGTTTGCACCGGATGCGCGGGTTAATGCGGATCAGTCCGGGTTTGGGAACGGTTTTCTGCGCCGGATTGCTGGCGATCTTCGGTTTTCCGCCGTTTGCCATTTTTTTTAGCAAAGCGACCATTTTATACGCGAGTTTACAGCGGGGACGTTATTTTGAAACTTTGTTGTTCCTGCTGATGCTGATGGCGGCGTTTCTGGGATTGTTCTATTATTTTAGCAAGGTGATGTTCGGTTCGGCCCCGACTAAGTTGGATTTGGTTAAAGGGCGGGAGGATCCCAGGGTGTTGTTGATTATCAGCATACCATTGGTTATGCTGGCGTTGTTCGGGTTTTACCAGCCCCACGCCTGGCGGCAGTTATTGCTGGAAGCGGCGCGGATTGTCGGGGGAGCGCAATGATGAATAGCAAACAATTTAGCGAATTGGCCCAAACGATGAGTTGGATCGGGGGCATGGTTCGCGTCAATGAGTACCGTTACCGGGTGGATCGCGAACGGTTGCCGGAGTTAGCGCACCGCCTGAACGGTCAGGCGATACTGTTGGCGATGTTTGCGGCCGATCACCGGTTTGCGGGTGAGGGTTATCGGGTATATTTAGTGTTCGGGTTGGACGCGGGAGAATTGCTGACGATTGTGAGCGGAATTCCGGCCAATTCGTTAGTCTATCCCAGTATCACGCCACACTTGCCCGCCGCTCATTGGTATGAGCGGGAGATTGCCGATATGTTCGGAATTCAAGTGTTAGGCCATCCCGACCCGCGCCGGTTGGTGTTGCACCGGGGCTGGCCGATCGGCTACCACCCCATGCGGAAGGATTTTCAAGCGCCCCAGTTTGACGCCGGGGTGGCGCTGGAAGGAAACTTCCCGTATCAACAGGTCCTTGGGGAAGGGGTCAGCCAAGTCCCGGTTGGCCCGATTCACGCCGGGATTATCGAACCGGGGCATTTCCGTTTTCACGTGGTCGGGGAGAGCGTCTTGGAGTTGGACGCGCGTCTCTTTTACACCCATCGCGGCATTGAGAAAATGGCGGAAGGCCGGACCTGGCAAGAACTTTTACCGCTGACCGAACGGATCTGCGGGGTCTGTACCGTGTCCCATTCTTACGCGTATGCTTTGGCTTTGGAGAAATTGGCCGGTGTGACCGTGACCCAGCGCGCTAATTATCTACGGCTGATCTATGCGGAGTTGGAGCGGATTTACAATCATTTAAACGACATCAGCGCGATCTGCGCCGGAGTAGGCTTGGCGTTGGGGACCCAACGCGGAGCGGAATTGAAAGAGGCGGCGCTGGTTTTGAATCGCCGTTTGACCGGCCACCGTTATTTGCGCGGTAGTATTGTTCCCGGCGGCGTCGGTTGCGATCTCGATCCTACGGCCCAAATCGAGTTGGAAGCGTTTACGCAACAGATTGCGGTTGCAGTGAGTGTTTTATGGGACTCGGTCTCGGGCAGCGACGCCTTTTTAGACCGGATGCAGACCACCGGCATTTTGACTCCGGAAAATGCCGAGGCGTTGGGTGCGGTCGGTCCGGCGGCGCGGGCGAGCGGACTCAAGCGCGATACCCGGGTCGATTTTTCGTATGGGGCGTACCGTAATTTAAAACCGGCGGTTGCGACGGAACAGGCTGGCGACGTGTATGCCCGGTTTGCGATCCGATTCGCAGAGATTCAGAACAGTTTGGAATTGATCCGGGAGGCGTTGGCGCAGTTGCCTGAGGGGGAGTTGGGTTCGGTGCTGCCGCCGGAGTTGCCGGCCAATCAGGAAGCCTTTGGCGTGGTGGAATCGGCGCGGGGGTCGGATTTGCATTGGGTGGCTACGGATGGGCAGGGTCGGATTGGCCGGTATGTGGTGCGGTCGGCGTCGTATCCCAATTGGCCGGCGTTGGTGACGGCGGTGCCGGGAAATATCATTCCGGATTTTCCGTTAATCAATAAGAGTTTCGAACTGTGTTATGCGTGTTTGGATAGGTAATTCAAGTAGACCAACCAATTTGGCAAGGTGTCCCCCGGCGCGCTGGGGTGTGGCGCCGGACTACATACTTTTTACTGTACTAGTTCTGCTGTTGAATTTGGTAGCGTAAACCACAATTCTTTAGAAGGGGAAACCATGATCAAGTTATTATTGCAAAATCTGTTGCGGCGGACGGCGTGCCGGGAGGTTGGGGAGGCCCGGGGGCGGCGGTCGATTCAGATCCGGCATTTGGATTGCGGGTCTTGTAATGGTTGTGATTTCGAGTTGGCGTCGTTGTTGAACCCGGTCTACGATCTGCAGCGGTTTGGGTTGGACTTTGTAGCGTCGCCGCGTCACGCCGATGTATTGGCCGTGACGGGCGTGGTGACGCGTAATCTGGCAGAGGCGGCCCGGGCGACGTATGACGCGGCGCCGGAACCGAAACTGGTGGTGGCGGTAGGGGACTGCGCTTGCGACGGCGGAGTCTTCAAAGAAGGGTATGCGGTGGTAGGCGCGCCGGAAGAGATCCTGCCGGTGGATCTGAAGATTCCCGGCTGCCCTCCGGATCCGGAGACAATCCTAAAAGCGTTATTAGCGCTGAATCCGGAGTCGATTGTGGAGAAACAATAAAATATCCTGCGGAAATGATTGCGATGAAAGGGAAAGCCAGCATAGTTGCTGGCTTATTTTTGTATGATATGGTAACAAAAGAACTGTTTTTATAATGCGGTGTCCGACAGGTTCGAAGCAACGGATTCGCCCGGGGAACCCGTTTGATAATTCTTTATGTACTCAATTCCCCATTGGCACATGGAGTGTAAGAGCGGTATGATGCTTTTGCCGGCGGGAGTGAGGGAATATTCCACTTTGGGCGGGACTTGGGTGAAGATATGACGGTAGATCAGGCCGTCTTCCTCCAGCTCCCGGAGTTGCTGGGTCAGCATCTTTTGAGTTACCTGCGGCAAACTTTTGCGGAGTTCGCTGAAACGGAGGGTTTCATTGCCCAAACGCCAAAGAATCAGGGATTTCCATTTCCCGCCGATCAGGGCTAGGGTCAATTCCATCGAACATTGATAATGGGTGCCTTTAAACTCGATATTCACAATGAACGCTCCTTTAAAAACGTCTTTACGTCGTATGGTTTCCATTTGGGTACTATGGTACGAAAAAGTGGGTACTTGAATTGTTGGGCTATAGTATCTATGATTATATCAGATTGGGGAAAGTTTTTAAACCGGTAGGAGGGGTTCATTTGAAAGTAGTCGCCTTTAACGGCAGCCCGCGGGCGAACGGCAACACGGCCCAAAGCCTAAAAATTGTTTTGGCCGAGTTGGAACGGGAAGGGATCGAAACCGAACTGGTCCAATTGGGCGGGCGCAAGTTCTACGGTTGTCTGGCCTGCGGCAAATGTTGGGAGAAGCAAGACAACACCTGTGCCCGGCAGGATGACGAGATGAACGTCATGATTCAAAAAATGATCACTGCCGATGGCGTCCTGATTGGGTCGCCAACATACTTTAGCAATGTATCCACCGAAGTCAAGGCGTTAATTGACCGTTGCGGTTTCGTCAACAAAGCCAACGACGGGAATATCCTGCGCGGGAAAGTCGGCGCGGCGGTGGTCACGGTCCGGCGGGCCGGGTCTAACTTCACCTATGCGGCGATCAACTTTTTCTTCGGCATCGCGGAGATGGTGATTCCCGGTTCAAGTTATTGGAACATGACGTTGGCGTTGGAACCGGGAGAGGTTCAAAAGGACGCTGAAGGAATCGAAACCTTTCAAACCTTAGGCCGGAACATGGCCGGACTCTTAAAAAAGCTGCGTCAGGAGTGATTATTTTGGGGAAACAGATAATTGCCGTCAATGGCAGCCCACGCAAACAATGGAACACCGGGACGCTGCTGCAGAAGGCGCTGGAGGGCGCGGCGGCTCAGGGGGCGGAAACCGAACTGATTCATCTTTACGATTTGAATTTTAAAGGCTGTACCAGTTGTTTCGCATGTAAGCGCAAAGGCGGCAAAAGTTATGGGCGGTGTGCGATGCGGGATGAGCTGACGCCGGTGCTGAGCCGGATTGCCGATGCCGACGGACTACTGCTGGGTTCGCCGATTTATTTTTTCGGGTTGACCGGAATGATGCGGTTGTTCCTGGAACGGCTGTTGTTTCAGCATGCCGTCTATGAGCTGCCGTCACGGTCGTTATTTACCAAGCGGATGGGGGTCGGAATGATTTACACTATGAATATCAGCCAGGAACAGGTCGACGCCAGGCAATTTTCCGAACATCTGAAACCGGTGGAGCAAGCGCTCGGGTCGCTGGTCGGCGCTGTCCAGACGTTGTACGCAACCGATACCTATCAGTTTGACGACTATTCGTTATATGCGGCGGAACGGTTCGACCCGGACCAGAAAGCCCAACGCCGGACTGAAGTATTTCCCCAGGACTGTGAGGCGGCGTTCCGTTTGGGAGCCGGTGTAGTAACAGCGGAAAGTTAATTGTACCCCAGAGACCGGAATGGTTAAGGCAAATGCCAAAACTGTTGTGGCAAAGGGATGTTTCGAGTGAATTAGTTCTGAAAGGAGCGCAATGATGGATTTTTTTGAGGTAATTCAACAGCGGCATAGCGTCCGGTCGTACCGCGCCGATGCGGTGGAACCGGAGAAATTGGCACAAGTTTTGGAAGCCGCCCGGGTTGCGCCGACTGCTTGCAACTTGCAGGCATTTCGGATTGTAGTGCTGCCGACCGCTGGCCGGGCCGAGGAGTTAAAGAGGTTATATCCGGCCGGTTGGTTCGCGGAAGCCCCGTTGGTGCTGGCGGTCTGCGTTAATCCCGGTCAATCGTGGTCGCGGATGGATCAAAAGAACTATAGCGATGTTGACGGTGCGATTGTGATGGACCATATTATCCTGGCTGCTACGGCACTGGGTTTGGGAACCTGTTGGATCGGAGCGTTCAATCCCGATGTCGCCCGGAAGGTGCTGGAACTGGATGAATCATGGGAACCGTTGGCATTGACTCCGTTGGGGTATGCGAAAGACGGCACGTTTAAAAAGACTCGAAAATCCCTGGCGGATTTGGTAAGCTATCAGTAGTCGCTAGCGCGAAAACGAAAAAAGTGCGGAAGGAATGGTTATGATGGAACGAAAATTCACGCAGATCAAACCGGAAATGATCACGGACAATACGTTTAAAATGGTCGGTAAGGATTGGATGTTAATTACCGCGGGCAGTTTGGATAAATACAATACCATGACCGCGTCTTGGGGCGGGTTTGGCATCCTTTGGAGCAAAAATGTCTGTTTTTGCGTGGTGCGTCCCACCCGCCATACCTATCAATTTCTCGAAGCGGCGGACCGTTTCACCTTAACGTTCTTTGCGGAACAGCACCGGGAAGCGCTCAATTATTGCGGCACCAAATCCGGACGGGATGTCGATAAAGCGGCGGCCACTGGATTGATTCCCCGACAAGACCGGGACGGCCTGGTCTATTTCGACCAGGCCCGGTTGGTCCTGGAATGTCAGAAACTATACTTCCACGACCTGGATCCGGCGCATTTCCTTGATCCGGCCATTGAAAAAAATTATCCGCTCAAGGATTACCACCGTCTCTACATCGGTGAGATCACCCATTGTCTGACCCAAGCGGACTGACCGGAATATTTCATGAAGGATGGAATGAAGACCAGCTATTTAGCTGGTCTTTTCGTTTTTATAAATCGGTTGCGGGCAATGCTTTATTGGTTTCGAACACCTTTCCCAAGGTTAACAAGGCCGGAATCGGAATAGCCAATTGCTCGGCTGAGGCGCGGATTTGTTCGTACGTTACTTGCGCCTCTAAAAAACCTTGAATGAAATGCGCGGTATAGCGCGGCGTACTTTGGTAACAACGGTATAATAGTTTAAACATCATTAAAACCAGGGTATCCGGTAATTTAAAAACCGCCACATCCTCATAATTGCTCACTGCAACACCTCGGGCGGCGCAGATCGCCAGACCCTCTCGGACCGCTGCAAACGCGGTCAGCAATAAAGAACTGTCGGCCAGAAACCGGTTGATCTCGCAATGTTCTAAGAAAGCGGCCTGAACCGGAAGGGTCGAAGCATTATGCACCCATAACCAATGCAGCATATTGGTTTGAAAATCGGGAACGATTCCCGCGGTGGCAAAAACCGGGATGATCATAGCCAGCACGCGGTCGTTCCAACCGTCGTTGTGTGGCAAATGAATCTCGGCGCAAAGGTTGGCCAGGTAAACCCCGTCAACCAATGCGCCCCCGGCGCCGGGATAACCTAACACATATTGATTTGCGGGGATGATCGCTTTGAACGCTTCGTCCCCCGTCCAATTGGCGGAGCAGATCAGATAGACCGCCGCAGGTAAACGGGGATAAATTGTTTGTAGCGCTTCGGTAACTTGATAGGAGTTGGTGGGCACGATGACGAGGTCGAATTGCTCCTCCACCGGTATCGCTTCAATACAGCGCCATGGATAATAGACCTTATTGAAACGGGGATAACCGATTCGTTCGTCAAGCAAATCAAGCACGGCTTCGGCCGGGTGGTTTTCCGTTTGACCCGGCCGTACCCAATGGGACACGCTGAACCCGGCTTGATAAAGTACCCAGCCGTAAAGCGTTCCGATAATACCTGTGCCGACAATTAACACATTCATCGTTTGAGCCTCGCGTTGATCGTTGATCGTTGATCATCTTTATCACGTTTGATGGTACATCTTAGTTGCTTTTTGATGCTTCTGATACACTTCTCGACAAGTTTTTTCAACTGCCGAAAGCATCACCGGAACGGCTTGGGATACTGCTCAGGATTCGATTGGTAATTGTGGAAATTATGTTTAGATAGATTGCCGGCGGGATAAACTAAGGTCATATCATCGTAAAGGCCAAACGAAAGGTAGAGGTGAAGCAATGCGGGTTTTGATGTTGAGTTGGGAGTTTCCTCCCAAAATTATCGGCGGGATTGCGCGCCATGTTCACGATCTTGCATGGGCTATGGCCAAACAGGGTTATGAAGTCCATGTTATCACTTGCGGAGTCCAGGGCGCGCCGCATTTTGAGTTGTATCATGGGGTTAATGTCCACCGCGTCGGAATGAACAATCCGGAGACGCCGGACTTTTTGACCTGGGTCATGCAACTGAATTTGAATATGGTGGAAGAAGCCAACCGGATGCGCCATGAGGGAATTCAGTTTGATCTGATCCATGCCCATGATTGGCTAGCCGCTTATGCCGGGAAGAATTTGAAACATTCCTGGCAGGTGCCGTTGGTTTCGACTGTTCATGCTACCGAGTACGGCCGGAATAGCGGGCTTCATAATGATCTGCAACGCTATATCAGCAATGTCGAGTGGTGGTTGGGTTTCGAGTCCTGGCGCGTAATCTGCTGCAGCAAGTACATGCGCGACGAACTGCGGCGCGTGTTTCA
Source organism: Bacillota bacterium (assembly GCA_023410535.1). Taxonomy (GTDB): domain Bacteria; phylum Bacillota; class UBA4882; order UBA8346; family UBA8346; genus JAEYPR01. Next base: position 45,910 of record JAEYPR010000034.1, read on the forward strand.
AATCCCTGAGGATAAAGTGCGGATCATTCCCAATGGCGTATATGCCAACGATTTTAAAGAAACAACCATGGATCCGGTCCGGGTTCGCGAACGCTATTGCGCCAGTGATGAAAAGATGATCTTTCACGTGGGGCGGATTGTCCGGGAGAAAGGCTTGGGAGTCCTGCTGGAAGCCTTGCCCCGGGTCTTGGCGGCCAATCCCAAAGTGAAGTTGGTTATCGCCGGTAAAGGACCGTATTTGGACGAATTGAAACACCGGGCTTACCAACTTGGGATCTACCACCGGATTTATTTTGCCGGTTATGTTGATGACAATACCCGGAATGCCCTTTTCCAAAGCGCTGATGTGGCGGTATTCCCAAGTCTCTATGAACCGTTCGGCATCGTCGCTTTGGAAGGGATGGCGGCCGGCCGGCCGGTGATTGTCTCCGACACCGGCGGCATGAGCGAGATCGTCAACCATGGGATCAATGGCCTGAAAGCCTATAATGACAATCCGATCTCTTTGGCCGACAATATTTTGTGGGCGTTGGACCACCCCGACCACGGCCAGAAGATGGTGGCCCAAGCCCAAAAAGAGTTGCAGGAGATGTATAATTGGGAGAAGATTGCGCTGCAGACGACGGCAGTCTATACGCAGGTCTTGGAGGAGTATCGTCGCTCCGAGTGGCACGCTCCCGCTTACCTGGAGATGACCGGGACAAGTCAAAGCCATGACAGTCATAATTATAGCCGGTACCGGAGTATTTAATAGTTATGGCTTGACCTTGCTCTTGCTCTCCCCGCATCGATCAGGATGCGTTGAAGCCTATTTGATCTCACCCCGGCCCTCTCCTACAAGGAGAGGGATGACGGAGCTGGAATATGGGGTTTCTGGAACGAAAAAACTTACTTCAATAAGGGCTGAAAATTCAAGCGATACACCCCTCGCCGATGCGGGGAGGGGCCGGGGGTGAGGTCATTGGCATCCAAGTTTCTCTCACCACCCCGATTTGGGGCTATCTTAAACAACTTAAGGAGGAGATTTGTTGAAAGCAGTGATCATGGCGGGCGGGAAAGGAACCCGATTGCGCCCGTTGACCTGTAATAAACCGAAACCGATGGTGCCGATTGCCAACCGGCCGATGATGGAGCACATTGTCTATTTGTTGAAGAAACACCAGTTTGATGAGGTTATGGTTACGCTGTTTTACCTGCCGGAAGCGATCGAAAATTACTTCGGCGACGGCCGCGATTTTGGGATGACGATGCGGTACTTTATCGAGGAGACGCCGCTGGGGACTGCGGGCAGCGTTCGTAATATCGGAGACGACCTGGACGACACTTTTTTAGTGATCAGCGGCGACGCTTTGACCGATATCGACTTGGAGGCGGCGGTCCGGTTCCATCGCGCCAAAGGTTCCACTGCCACCATTATTCTGACCAAAGTGGACAACCCCTTGGAATACGGGGTCGTGATCACCGATGAACAAGGCGCCGTCAAACGTTTCCTGGAGAAGCCGGGTTGGGGCGAGGTCTTCAGTGATACGGTCAACACCGGAATTTATATTTTGGAACCCAAGATCTTCTCCTATTTTGAGAAGGGGCAGGAGTTTGATTTTGGCAAAAATCTCTTCCCGATGCTATTGGCCAAAGGCGAGCCGATGTACGGTTATGTCGCGCCGGGTTACTGGTCGGATATCGGCAACCTCGAACAGTACCGCCAAGCCCATTACGACGCTTTGACCGGTAAAGTGAAGGTATCCATCCCGGGGCGCGAGATTAAACCCGGTCTTTGGGTCGGCGAGGGCGTCGAGCTCGACCCGGCTGCCCGGATTGAGACGCCGGCTTTGTTGGGCGACTACTGCCGGGTCAAAGCCGGGGCCGAGGTGGGCAGTTTTTCGATCTTAGGCGAATACGGCATGGTCCAGGAGGGCGCCAGCGTCAAGCGGAGCATCCTCTGGAACCATTGTTTTGTCGGCAACTACGCGGAGGTGCGCGGCGCGACGCTTTGCCATCATGTGCATCTCAAAGGGAAAAATGCCATTTATGAGGGAGCGGTTTTGGGCGAAGGGACGACCTTAGGCCTGAAAGCAGTGATCAAGCCCGAGGTCAAAGTATGGCCCAACAAACAGATTGAAAGCGGCAGTATTCTCAATGACAGCTTGATCTGGGCGAAGAAAGGCTCCAAGAGTCTCTTCGGGGAAGCGGGGATCAGCGGAACGTTCAACCAGGAGCTTACTCCGGAGGTCGCCGCCAAACTGGGAGCGGTCTTCGGAGCGCAACTCAAATCGGGAGCGCACGCGACGATCAGTTGCGACGACTTCCGGGCGGCGCGGGTTATGAAACGGGCGGTGATCGCCGGCGTCCTCGGCGCCGGAGTGAATGTTTACGACTTGGGCACTATGCCCACGCCGATTGCCCGGTACGCTTTGGCGGCGTTGCACGCGAAAGGCGGAATCCATCTCCGGATCAATCCGCAGGACCCGGAGGGGCTTTTAATCGAATTCATTGACGAACAAGGCTTAAACGTTGCCAAAGCAGTCGAGCGTTCCTTGGAGAACGCTTTTGCCACCGAAGACTTCCCGCGGGCCAGCGTCAGTACCATCGGCGACTTGACGTTTGTTCCCCAACTGGTCCAGCCGTATTTGAACGGTTTGATGACCCCGGAGGTCCGGCAGTTGATCGCCCGATCCCAGCTTAAAGTGGTGGCCAGCTTCGATCAAGGCGGGTTGTCATTACTGCTGCCGCCGTTACTTGCGGATCTGAACTGTCAGTTGATCCAGGCCGATTCCGAGGCCGATCTGCTGCCACGACCGCGGATGGTCCAAGAGTTGTTGGGAGCGCTCACCCGGGTTGGCGCGACCATTCAAACCAACCAGGCCAATCTCGGCGTGATCGTTGATAACAATGCCGAACGCTTGATCCTATTGGACGAGAACGGCGAAATTCTCAAAGAAGAACAGTTAGTCGCTTTGCTCTCGTTATTGGTGTTAAAATATCATCCCCAAGCCGCGATGCCGGTTCAGGTGACTGCGCCGCAGTACTTGGAGGATTTGGCCCGGGAGTATCACGGCCGGGTGATCCGGACCAAAGTCAATGCGCGTTCGCTCATGGAAAAGCTGGCGCAGGAGAAGCTGTTCCCGACCGGGAACGGCGACGGTTCATACCTGCCGCAATTTGACGCCCTCTTCACGCTGGTACGGGTATTGGAGTTGTTGGCCCGGGAAGGCTTAAGCCTGGCGGAGGCCAAACGGATCATTCCCAATGTCGAACGGGGCTACCGCGAGGTGGATTGCCCTTGGGAAGAGAAGGGCCGGGTGATGCGCAATCTTTACGAGGAGAGTAAGGACCAGCTGTTGGAGATGACCGACGGGCTGAAGGTCTTTCACGAGCAAGGTTGGGCGCTGGTGCTGCCCGACGCCGACGAGCCGATCTTCCGCATTTACGCCGAAGCCGGGACTGGTGAGGAGGCCGATGCCCTGACCCAGCATTATATGAACCGGATCAGCGCGTTACAATTGTCATAGTCCATGCGGGGAGCGATCTAGCCACAGCGATCCCATTTATCCACAGGAATAGATCATTTACTAACAGAAATAGAAGAGTTATTCACAGAAAGAGATCGTTTTGTTAATAACTTAGATCAGTTATACACAAAAAGAGATCGTTTTGTTAATAAGTGAGAAGAGTTATTCACAAAATGAGCTTGCTGAGTGACTCAATGAGCTCATTTTGTGACTCAATGGGATAAGTTATCCACAGATGGAATCGGGTAGGCGGCTTAGGGGAAGTTTAGGGCGGAAAGATCCAAGATTGACGCAGCTTTGGTAAATTTACGCAGTTAAATGTCGGTCTTGACAGCCCTTGGACGATATGTTATGATAGTTCATGCATTCGGATTGAACGAGCTCGGAGGAGTGTCCGAGTGGTTTAAGGAGGCGGTCTTGAAAACCGTTGTACCGCAAGGTACCGGGGGTTCGAATCCCTCCTCCTCCGCCATACAAGAGGCTAGAGACTAGACGTTGGAATCTAGAAGTGCCTAACTGAATAGCTTGTCAAGCATCCAGCTTCCAGTATCCAGTAACCAGATTACGGAGAGATACCCAAGCAGGTTGAAGGGGACGGTTTGCTAAACCGTTAGTAGGAGCAATCCTAGCGAGGGTTCGAATCCCTCTCTCTCCGCCATTTTGTGATTCAGGCAGCGAGAGCTGCTTTTTTGGACGCTTTACAAATAAACGTCCATGTGATATAATAAGTCCTCGTTGAAGCAGTACAAAACGCGCCCGTAGCTCAGTGGATAGAGTATTTGACTACGAATCAAAGGGCCGCAAGTTCGAATCTTGCCGGGCGCACCATAGTAAATTTAAGGCTTTGCAGAAAACTCTGCAAAGCCTTTTTTGTGTTTTTTGCCTTTGCCATCACCCACCAATAATTCAAACCTAACCGTTTGGACACTTGGGTCAAATCCCTTCATTGTTAACACCGCTATATTATCGGCCAACATTTAACCAACAAATATAAGGAAAAAATGGAAATAATTTTATCGTAAAGAGAGGATTTTTTTACACAAAATCGAACTACCATTATTTATCAATAATATAATAAATTGGGCTTATTGATGTTGGATTATAAGAATTAAATTAAATGATATAAGTGCAAAACGGTTATAAATCGGAGGGTTTAATTTGAGTAGACGATTTTTCGTGTTTATCATTTTATTACTCACATTGTCATTTTTTTCACTTAACCTTGCGTATGCGGAAGACAGTACTCCAATGGAACTTAACTATATTAGTAATCCGGGTTTCGAAAGCGGACCTGGTAATGGGTGGGTTGAAGGTTATTGGAATAGTCGGCAATGTATTAGTCCAACCCGTCCGTTATCAGGAATGTGGAGTTTATATCTGGGCGGTAATAATTATCTTACCGATTATGTCGAGCAGCCGATTACAATACCCAACAATGCATTATTAACTTTTTGGCAATATATCAGTAGTGAAGAAACATTGGACGATTTGAATTGTTATGATTTTTTACATGTTCGCTTATATACCTTTGACGGAAGCTTTTTAACTACTCTTTATACCTCGAGTAACCTAAATAACCGTAATCGATGGGAGAAACATGCTGTCAGCTTGGCGTCATATGCCGGACAAACGTTGATCTTACGTTTTGAATGTACTAATGATCGTAGTTTTCCTAGTAGTTTTTGGGTTGATGATGTGGCGGTTACATCCTTCGTAACAAAGTCGGATATACCGATTTTCACCCCTGAGCCCGGAACGTATGATATTTCCAAAGTCATAACGGCAAAAAACGATTCTGCTGATACCATAATTCGCTATACTACTGACGGCAGTGCACCCAATTCTGAATCAGCAATATTTAGAGGTCCAATTACAGTCGACAATGATTTGTCGATTAAAGCTTTTGCGATGAAAGATGGAGAATGCTATTCCGATATCGTAACGGCTAATTACTTTGTAGCTACTGGATCAAATAAAATTATCAATCCAGGGTTTGAGAGCGGACCGGGCATTGGATGGATTAGCCAATCGGGTGATGGACATGAATGCATTAACTCGACTCAACCTTTTATGGGTTTAAATAGCTTACAACTCGCGGGCTATGATAATGGTAATGATTATTCGGAGCAACAGATAGCGGTTCCGGATAATGGAATATTGACGTATCGGACGTATATGACTAGTAATGAAGGTATCGGTCCTTATAGTTATGATTTTTTATATGTTCGTGTATATTCAATTGGCGGCGAATTATTGGAAACTTTAAAAACATATAGCAATACGGATGTCCGGGATACCTGGAATAAATATAGTATAAAATTGGATTCCTATGCCGGACAGGTTGTAAAAATTCGATTTGAGAGTACAACGGATTCTATTTTATCCTCGACCTTTTGGGTTGATAACGTTTCAATTTATCAGGCAGTTGAAGCGCCGGTGCCTAGCCTGCCTTCGGGAGTATATGATATCCCACAATTAGTGGAGCTTCGATGTAATAACCAGGTTGCCATAATCCGGTATACTCTTGATGGCGCTGAACCAAATGCTCTTTCACCGATTTATGTAAGTCCTCTGGTTATCAACGATGCCACCACAATAAAAGCATATGCAAGCCAAGCGGGACTGATCGATTCGGAAATTATTACAACTCAGTATTCGATTGCCCATAGCCCGATTATCACTAACCCTGACTTTGAAAGGGGGCCGGGGGTAGGTTGGACCGAACATACCAATAGTAATTACGAATGTATTAACCAGATTCGTCCCAAAACGGGATTATATAGTATGCAACTGGGAGGACGCAATCACGCAAATGATTATGTTGAGCAGCAAATCGCGGTACCAAGCAATGCCATATTTAGTTTTTGGGAATACGTGACTAGTGAAGAAAATAATGAGGAATTAATCAGTTATGATTATTTGCATATCCGAGTATATGCATTGGACGGAACTTTACTCGGTACTCTATATGCGTCAAGTAATTTAGCTGCTAGGGATACTTGGACTTTGAATCGTATCAATTTAGCCGTCTACGCGGGGCGAACCGTGAAAATTCGCTTTGAATGCGCTACGAATGATTCCCTGTTGAGCACATTTTGGATTGATGACCTAACTATCAAGCAGCAAACCGCAGTACCAACCTTCAGCGGAGTGCCAGGAATTTATGATTGGCCTCAAACCATTTCCTTAAATTGCGACACCGGAGGTGCGACCATTTATTATACGACCGATGGCAGTGAGCCAACGACTACATCGAAAGTTTTTACCGGCCCTATTTTGATCGAAAATACTACCCTGATCAAAGCAATCGCTATAAAAGATGGATGGCTGAGTTCAGCCATTGTTACAGCAGTTTATACGATAACCTCTACCCAAAATTGGATTGTAAATTCCGATTTTGAGAGCGGACCTGGAGTTGGCTGGACTGAATGGGCCGATGATCCCATTGGCCGGGAATATATTAGTCAGAACTTAGCGCAAAAAGGTTCTTATAGCTTAAATCTTGGAGATTATGAAGCAAGCTATAATTATGCGGAACAGCAAATTGATGTGCCCACCGATGGAATTTTAACGTATTGGAGATTTACTCAATCCAATTTGACCAAAAAAGCTGATGAAGCTGATTATTATAATACTCTGTATATAGATATTTATGATTTGAACGATGCCTTGCTTGAAGAATTTAAGGCATCAAGTAAGCTGGAGCCAAGGAGTGTCTGGGTTCCAGACGGTATTAACCTGGCTGCTTATGCCGGACAAATAATTAAACTTCGTTTTAAATATGCTGCTATGGAAACTGCTTTTTGGATCGACAATGTGTCACTCAGCTCCCCAAACAATGGAAATGACAATAATCCTATTGACATTATTTTTTCAGATAATTCAAATGATCAAGTTCAAATTAGTATAAATGTCTCTAATCAATTAGCGATTTCATACGTAGCTATACTGATAGACGGGCAAATGTATCAAAGCTTTAATGGTAACATTCCAACTGATTGGAATTTGGATACTTACATATTGTCAAACGGTAGCCATACGATTACCGCTCAGGTTGTGTTAATCAATGGGCAAACATTCAATAAAAATAAAGAGTTATTTGTCAATAACCCCATTTATCGGTTTCGCTTTGAAAAGATGGAATAAGATTTTTTCTATTTACCACTTTTAGTATTTTAAAATAATCGTTTGAAATGGTTTTAATCTTAATTCTGTTTGGGTAATCATTTGATCTGAGATCAGTTCCTGAGCCCCTGTAGTAACCTTTATTTGGTTTGGGAAACTCTTTATATTATGGACAATTATGATATAAGAATTAGCTTTACCGTTAATTCGATAACCATAAGTACCTTTTGGCATGGGGATTGGTTGCAAAGTTCCGGTAAATAAAATCGGGTTGCTCTTCCGAATTTTTATCAGCTTTTGATAGTAGGTAAGTAAACTGTTGGGATCGTTGATTTCTTCTTCGACTGATATGCCGTCGTTCGGTTGATTAAAACTGATATTCCCTTGAAGCCAACTTTTTGAATCGGTCATTCCGGGCCCTTTTCCGGAACCATACCAATCCATTGAGTCCCGCAGGCAGGGATCGGGTTTGACGCCTTTTTGACCGAGTTCGTCCCCATAATAAATAAAGGGCGTTCCAGGGAATGTCAAGAAAATGGCGGCTGCCAATTTGAGTTGGTTAAGGTTGCCGTTGAAGGTTGAAGCCAAGCGGTTTATATCATGATTGGAAAGCAAGGTTGAGTCGACGTAGTGGTCCGAATACTTGTTGTACTCGGTGGAGATCTGGGTGATTCGTTTAACTAGATCAACCTCCCGTCCTTTGGCAAGAAATAGAAAGCTACGGCATAATTCAAAGTTGAACGAGGATTCTATATCATTCAGAAATGGTGCGATTGTATGCGCATCAGTCCAACTTTCGCCTACCACAAAAGCATGGGGATTGATTGATTTAACAAAAGAGTTGAACTCTTGCAGCCAGCTATGACTCACTTCCGGGTTTGGGTCAATATGCATGGTGGCGTCAAGTCGAAACCCGTCCACACCATCACTGGTATTGCCATCGCCATTCGGATCAAGCCAAAAGCGGGCAATTTTTTTCATCTCGGCACGGACCTGCGGATTACGATAGTTTAGATCGGGCATTTCATCCCAGAACATCGCGTAGTAGTAACCAGTGCCGTGAGGAGATTTGGACCAAGGTCCATTTTGGATAGCGTCAGTTTGATCCGCCCACACATAAAAGTTGCGGTAAGGACTATTCGGGGAACTAGAAGCTGATTGAAACCAGGGATGTTGATGGGATGAGTGATTGATCACCAAGTCGATGATTACTTTGAGTTGGTTTTGATGGGCGGCCTGAAGCATTGTTTGGAAATCTGCCATTGTCCCATAGTCGGGATTGATTTGGTAATAATCGGTCACATCGTATCCGTGATAACTGATGGACTTCATCGGTGGCATTAACCAAATTGCATCGATTCCCAGTTTGCTCAGATAGGGAAGCTTTTGAGTTAATCCTTTAAAATCACCGATGCCATCTCCGTCCCCGTCGGCGAAACTTCGGACGAATAGTTCGTAAAAAACACTATTACGAGCCCATTCGGCCGTCTGAGCGCTGGGTACTTGATTGAGTTTTTGAAATGAGAGGATGGGGGATTCAACTTGGTCAAGGCCTAACCGGCAATTAATCCGGTAATAGTATCTTAGGCCGGGTGTTAAACCACGGACAATTATTCCTTCGTTTGGATTATCATTGGTTTTTGCTTCGATGAGATTCAATTGTTCAGGCTTGAGGCCGAGGAAAAGTTGGACTTTATTTCCCGGATTGGTCCTAAATAAAAATTTAACTGTTGACGGATTTAAATCGATGAATTCATCTACTTTTGAAAGAGTGAGTTTGGTCGGTGGAGCTGGAGCTTCCGCGTGACAATAAATAATAAAGGCAAATATTAGAAATATAAAATTTAATATCGTTTGCGATTTCATAACAAATCCTTCTTAATTACTTATTAATTTTATGATATTTTACATAACTTTTCTCAAAATCCTTTTTTACCCAATAAGGTAATTGCGAATCTCAAATCAATTAGGAGGAATATGCATTGAAAAAGTTCTTTGTAATGTTGCTATTGGTTTTGGTTGGTACTTTTGGTTTTTCGACCTTTACCAAGGCTGAGCAAAAAATCGTTACGGGGCTTGAGCCTTCGTCGCCCATTATTTATTATACTAGCTATTCCAAACCGTTAAAATTTACAGTAAGAACTGGACAACCCCCACTCAATAAAAGATTATGCATCCGTTGGTATAAAAACACTAATTCGGGAGAATTAGTCGAATTAACAAACTTTAGAGAACGAAACTCTGCCACTGTAAATTGTAATGCAGAAACAAAAGGCATCAACGGCATTCTGGTACAAGTTCTATATTATGAAGGGGATGGAGATTTAGATATCGACATAGATTTCTCCATAGGGGAATTTCATCAGTGGAATATTAGATACAGATCATATGGAGGAACAAATCAAGTAATCACTGAAGAAAACGATGATGTGTTAGATTTTACTGACTTAGCTATGTATAATATACAGGAATTGATTCCAAAAAATATTGTTGACCAAGGAACTTTTCACTTTAGTAAGTTCTTTAGAACCTTTTCCGACGGTATATTAGGATTTGAGGATCGAATTATTAATAACTATTTTTCACACAGTCCCTTTCATGTCTCAATCGGAGCAAGAAATAGTCAAACCGGCGAAATAACTATGTATGATGAGTATGATACGAACGACATCGATCAGGCAATATCCGGAGTTACCCGAAATTCTTGCATAAAATTTAATTTTTCATACACAGCGTCAACTTATGATTCTTCTGGCGACTTAGTTAATGCGACGATTAATTTTACGCGATTTTATCAGGGATTTTTAATAGAAGTAAAGGATTTGGTTGAATCATTTCATTCCGATCTTCCCGTAGGGTTTCCCTTCGTAAGACCTGGGAAATATAATTTTTCAGTGATCGGCAGTCCGAATGCCAAGGTGAAATGGCAATTAGATGGTAGTGATTATCCGGGGAATTCGATCGAGGTTGAACTGCCGGAACGTTCGAATCGTCAACTTTTGTATCGAATTGAGCAAGAAGCCGTTGCGCCGATTGTATGGGGCAGTTGGTATGAAGAATACTATATGATCTATACCGATGCCGGAGGGATGAATCTCCAGACACCGCCTGATTATTTAGCTATGCCTTCCATCGACTATTTGAATTGCAGCACGCCCTATAGTATGGGGAATGGTGTTACGGTTGATCTAAAGACCGGCGATGCTAAGGTTGGCCGAGTCGATCTGGTCCTGCCAGGCCGGAACGGCTTGGAGTTACGGTTGCAGCGAGTGTTTTCCGCGGAAGCCAATATGATCAGTAAATTCTATTCAAATTCGGGAAGCAGGTATTGGGTTAACAGGCACACCACCTTATTACCGTCTCTAACCGAAGATCCGGAAAAGATTAGCGAATATGAAGGACCGTGGGTCCAATCTTTACCGTGGTTTAATACTTTGAAAATCGATCCTTCCGAAAGTATCCTGACCGAACCTATGCCGGGTTGGAGTTACGATTTGCCAAGAGTTACCCCGTATTTTATTTATTGCGACGGCCGGCTCTATCCAAACTGCCTGGAAGCGGATCGACGATTAGCGGGTATAGGTTTAAACTTTTTATGGGCTCAAGGTTGTGATAAAAGTGATGATATCTATTACTACCGGAGCGGCAAATTTAAATTGAAGGCGAATGGGGATAATGAAGTTGTTTTAATGAAACCGGATGGAACCAGTTACATTTTTCCTTGTGAGAAAAAAGTTGAGTTAGGCGGATGGACCTATAGCCCGCTGTCAAAAATTACGGATAGCAGTGGTAATTCGATCAGTTTTACCTATGGAGCCGGTGATGTTACCATCACCGATAGTGTTGGCCGGAAAGTGATTGTGAATTCCGGTGGGATTAGTGTCAATGATGTCAGAGTTGTTTCCTTTGAAGTCCAGTATGGTAACCCTATCGATACTTACGATGGGACCATTGATTATGAAAGTATTACGTATATCACAACCGATGCGGTGGGACGTCAGGAAAATATGGTAATGGGGATGAAGGCCATCGACTTGACTTCAGCCAGCGGGGAAACGACCCATCTGGATTTTGATGCGGTTAATTGCGATGATCCAACCCATATTTGGGGACATGATGAAATTGGTATGCGTTTAATAGGGGGAGAATCGCAAGGTCGCAGTTTTACGGTGGATTATGAATTTGATACTCAGGTAATTGGATACGACCAAATTGCCGCCATTACACTTAATTACGGCTCAGAGACTACGACAGCCAGCTATGTTTATAAGGGATTGGAGACAAGTGACGGAGAGATATATAGTAGTTTTTGCCCCGGACCGTCCGCGGTGACTGGATCACCCTATAGTTATAATTTTACCTATGAAGAACAATCTTTAAGTTCGGGTACAGCAAGGAATAGTCAATACAGTCGGGTATCCTCAATCGGGGTAATGGGACCCTTTTCTTATACCCGATCATTCGCATATGATGATGATAATAACGTCTCTAGGGAAACCGGACCCGATGGAGCGATCGATTATGGCTATTATCGGAGCCAAGGGACAGATAATTATATTACCGGGATTAATTCAATTTCCCAGGGTAATTTAACCACCACTTACGGTTATGATGGGCAAGGCAGAGTGACATCGGTCACCCGGAGTGATACCCCAACGATACAGTACGGTTATGACATGAATGGAAATATTTCGACGATTATTGACCCCAACGGAAATGTAACGACTATCACCTATGACACGACGTATAGCTTATTTCCGAAAACTGTAACCAACGGCCAACGTACAGTGCATTATGAATATGTTTATCCATTCGGTTGGGTTAGTTCAAAGTCCTTCGGACCATATACCTCCAGTTATACCTATGATGGCATTGGACGGGTTCTATCCCTATCCGATTCGTCCGGGACGACGACCATGTCCTATAGTAACTTAGCAGCGACTACTGCCGATGATGAAGGAAATACAGCAGTTGACACATATGACGTTTACGGTCGGTTGATCAATAGCCATATGAGCTCTGAAAATGGGTTTTCAACTCAGACCCATTACGGGTACGATCCACAATATATGTTTCGTATTGCTTCAATCGCAGGGGACGATTTTACTCAAAATTATAGTTACAGCGGAACTGATCTGACGGTTACCGACTCGGACGGCAACTCGGTAAAAACCAACTATGACGCAATGGGGCGGAGTACACAGATCATTTCAAACATTGTCAAAGGGGATACTCCGGGAACTCAAACACAATCATTTACTTATATCAATGGGATACTGACCGGTGCAACCCAAACAATGGGCTCAAAAAGTTCTACCTATCATTATAGCAGTCGCGGGTTAGTAACCGATATAGGTTATAACGATGGAAAAAATGAAACCTTCAGTTATGATTCTAACGGGAACCCATTGACCTTTAAAGATCGCGATAACCGGATCTTTAGTTATGAATACAATCAATATGATGAAGTTACCCAGGTTAAACTATCCAATAATGTCATTGCCGCTTTTTCGTATGATAACCTGGGCCGAATGGAGACAATAACGAGTCCGGACATTTCATATCGTAACTACTATCTTGATAAACATTTGTCACATTCGGAACGGACCATTAAAGGTCGCCTTTATGATTTGTATTATCAGTATGGAGACCATGACCGTGTAACGGGATTAACCCTAAAGGATGGCCAAGGCCGGACCTTAACCCAGTTCGGGTATACTTATGCTTCCACCAAGGCAACGGTCTTGGCGATGGTCAATGGCGAGATGAAAGAGTTCGCCGCGCTGACGACTGGTAGCAACGGAATAGTAACGCATAAGACACTCGGTAACGGTTTAGCTTTGGATTTTCAGTTCGATAGTCAAAAACGCTTGAAAGACCGTAAGGTCACAAATGGTTTGGATATACTTCAAACACATCATTATGGCTATGACGGTGCGGGAAACATTACGAAGCTTGATGTTCAAACATTTCAATATGATTCAAATAACCGGCTAACCGCTGCCAGCGGCGGAGGGTATAATCTTAATTATCAATATGACGCAACGGGTCATCGCACTACTGAAACAAAAAACGGTATTAACACCAGGTATGTTTATGAAGGTGATTTGTTACGTCAAAACGGTGATACCTTCTATCAATATAACAACCACGGTAGCCGGACTGTTAAATCCAAAGGTACGGATCATTGGGAATATATTTATGATGGGTTGGGTCGGTTAACTTCGGTACGGTTTAATGATAACCAACTGTTAGGTCGCTACGGTTATGACGAGTCAAATTGGCGGATCTGGAAGGAGGAGAACGGAAAGACCCAAATCTATATTCGCCAAGCCGAACAAGTGCTCTTTCAAGAAACGTTTAGTGGAACGAATGTCAATGAAAGTTCAGTCCCCGAAGCCAACCGCACCTATGTTTATCTTGGTAATGAACTGGTTGGAACAGTTAGGGACGGGACGGAAGCCCGTTACTATATCAATGATCATTTAGGCACTACCGAATTGGTTACTGACCGCAACGGAATGATCAAAACACAGATCGAACACTCACCTTTTGGAGATATGGTGACCGGCGGAACTTCGGTTCGAATCGAAAAG
>JAEYPR010000028.1 GCA_023410535.1 Bacillota bacterium
ATTAATCCTCTGATTTGTTCGCTGCTTAAGATTCCCATTTGTGTTCCTCCCGTTTCTTATTGTTGTTATCGGAGGTTTACACAAATAATTTTACAGCGTCATTTTCGACACTGCTGTTGTGCAAGGATGCACAGTCGTTGAGCAAGGATGCACAGCCGTTGCGCAAGGATACACAGTCGTTGAGCAAGGATGCACAGTCGTTGAGCAAGGATGCACAGTCGTTGAGCAAGGATACACAATTGTATTAAGCCATTGTAAATTTCTCCGATAATTAAAACAGGAGGTGGCGGTTGAAGCTCAGATAAGAAATATGCGTAAGGCGGGGAAAGCAATTGAAAATCACGGATGAAATGCTGGTCAAAGCCATGGAAAAGGCGATTGAATTTGAACTCATCCCAAAAGAAAGCCCGTTGGACCAATATGAACTCTATTGGAGTAAGTTGAGAAAGATCCTCGAAGCCGCATTGGGTCACTCATTGACTCCTCACTAACGGGGCGGTATTTAAAAGCATGACTGGAAACCTCATTACGTAAAAAGAGTGAGGTTTTTTGTTTGTGTTCAAAGAGTACTCATCCGGGAACAATGCTGTAAAAAATAAAAGCGATCGACAGGACGCCAATCGCTTTTGCAACAATATCGAATGAGTGAGTGCTCCGGTTGTTTAATATTTCTCAAAATCAAAATCATTCAGGCTGATTCGAGTTTTTACGGGATGGTTCCGGCTGCCGCTTTTCCTGGCGTTGATCATGGCTGCTTCCGTATCAGGTTCGGGTAGGTAATTATCGCGGTTCAATTTAAACCGGGTCACCATATTGCGCAGCAGCGCGGCTTGGCCGGAAAGTTCCTGGCTGGCGGCGGCGCTTTCTTCGGCGGTGGCCGAGTTGTTCTGGATCACTAAAGAAATTTGGGAAATTCCTTGATTGCATTCGGAGATGCCGCTGGCTTGCTGATTGGAAGCGGTGGCGATCTCGTTAACCAAATTCGCCATCCGCGCCACGTCGGTAACGATATGGCCGAGCGCATCAGCGGTGGTATCGGCGATTTTCATCCCATCCGCGACTTTTTTGATCGAACCTTCGATCATCGTGGTGGTCTCTTTGGCGGCATTGGCGCTGCGCGCGGCGAGATTGCGCACTTCTTCGGCAACTACCGCGAACCCCTTGCCGTGTTGTCCGGCGCGGGCGGCTTCCACTGCGGCATTTAAGGCGAGAATGTTGGTTTGAAAGGCAATTTCGTCGATGACTTTGATGATCTTCGAAATATTAGCGGAGGAGTTATTAATTTCCGACATTGCGTTGAGCATTCCCTGCATCTGTTCATTGCCCTTGACGGCGTTTTCCTTGGCAGTGACCGCCAACTCATTGGCTTGGTTGGCGTTTAAAGCGTTTTGTTTGGTTTGAGCGGCGATCACGGTCATGGTGGAGTTCAATTCTTCAATGGTCGAAGCCTGTTCGGTGGTACCTTGGGATAACGCTTGGCTGGCGGTGGCGACTTGCCCGGAACCGACCGCCACTTGATCGGCAGCGGCGGTAAGTTGGTTCAGGATCTGATGATTGGTCTTCACCATTTCATTGAGTTTGATCCCGAGTAAATCGTTTTCCGACTTGACGCGCACGGCGACGGTCAGATCTCCTTCGGCAATTTGTTGAACCGCCAAGGCTTGTTCGCGAATGTTCTCAATCATTTTGCCGAAGGATTGCATTAAGATTCCAACCTCGTCACTGGATTTGACCTCGACATTAACGTTAATATCCCCTAATGCGAGACGGTCGGCCGCTTCAGCCAATTTGGTAACGGGTTTGCTGATCATTTTGGAAATAATCAGCCCTAAGCAAACGGAGCTGAATATCCCGAACAGGACAATAATAATCATGTTGACGGTCGCTTGACTGGCAATGCGTTCATTGGAATCGGAAACTATTTTGGCGTCCGCGGTTTGGAGTTCCACCATCGTATTGATGGTGTCCATATACGCTTTGACGCTATTTTGATAGGCTTCGCTGGTCGCAAAGGTGAAAATAACTTGCTTATCGGAGGTGTTGCGCGCCATCGCGATTAGTTTTTCAAGATGTTTGATGTACTCGACCCGGGTGGCTTGATACTCCGCCAATACCCGTAAATTATTCGCTCCGGACACCTTTTTTTGATAAGCTTCGATTAGTTGGCCGATTTGATTGCGGTAATCTTGAATCTTTTGAATCTCCGCCTCGATTTTCTGCGGCTCGGTATAGATCATTAAGTAAAGCGACGATACGCGAATGCGTTGAAATAGCGAGGCGATCTGACCGATTCGCGCCAACGGGACCACATTATTCTCGTACAAGTGTTGATCCGCTGTTTTAATGCGGTGGATATTGGCGATTCCAGTGAATCCGACCATCCCCGCGATGAACGCGACAATCAAGAAACCCACCATGAGTTTGATGCCGATTTTCAAGTTGCTAAACCATTTCATCTGAGTGACCTCCTTATCATGTTTGCGATTTTCCTTTATCCATCAGTATCTGAAAACATTTAGATACATAATGTAATTGGCAACAAATTATCCAACCGAAGAAATATTCAACCATGTTACACATAGTATCGTCAGACTGAATATTTTCTTAACATGAAAAATCCGACATCAATCCATGAAAAAACCGTTTCGTTAGTTTTTGTAAAAAATTTAAGAAATTAAGGGGATTGTTAGGGGTACAAAGGGAAAGAAAATAAAAACCCTCAAGTTACCTTGAGGGTTAATCTTTGAAATATTGGTGCCGAAGATCGGACTCGAACCGATACGCTTTTAAGGGCGGTGGATTTTGAGTCCACTGCGTCTGCCATTCCGCCACTTCGGCACGTGCGTCACTCACGTAAAAATATATTAACACACGGCTAAACGATTTTCAAGAGGTTATTTACAACCATTTTTTGTTAGTGAGGGAATTGTCTGATTTATTGTCTAATTTTCAGAAACTTTGAATCATTAAGAAGTATTTTTCATTATTGAAGATTGTCGTCACAAATGTTTAGTGCGACATATATTGTTAAAATTTGTATGCCAAACCGAGGGTGGCGCCGGAGAAACTTACTTTCTTGAGATCGCTTGGGATCCAGTTGGGTCCCAGATCGAAACTGTGATTGTAATAGCCCGCGGTTAGGCTTAGATTTTTGACCACTTCATATTGGAAACGCGCTTGATAAGTAAGATAGTTTTCCGCATCAATACTGAAGATACCGGTTTTATATTCGGCGGATGGGCCATAGTCAACCGTCAGATTGAAGGCGGCTTTGCCGGTGAATTGGTAAGCGGCGTCAAGACCAAACACAGCGGTGTCGATATCGCCGGTGAGCAGGCCGATCTCGGCAATATCGACGATTTTGACATCTTCTTGCCGGAGACCGGCGGTTAGATCCAGTTGGAATTTAGCGGTTTTGACAAGGGCGTACCCCGCTTTGAGGCTGTATCCGTCAAGCTTCGGTTTAACGGTGATCGGGCCGTAGGACAATAAGGAGTCGCCGGAACCATGGTAGGCGCTAAACTCTATTTTCCATTGGTCAAGCGGCACCGCCACGGTGAGGTTGGTCAGGGAAGCGTCTTCGGTTTCACCGACGATTTTGGATTCGCCACCAACGGTGCTGTCCAAGTAGACAGTGGCCCCCAGAGCGTAGGTAGCTGTGCCGAAGACCAGCAGCAACAGCAGTGCGATGACTAAAACCTTTTTCAACACAAATTCCTCCTTAAAAATTGTTTTAGTCATCAAATATTCACTGAAGCTTGGGCATATGTGGCGAAACTTCGTGAATTGTCGTGGGTAATATTTCCAGATGGTCGTCTGGCCCGGTGAGTTGGGAATGGATGAAAATTAGGTCCAAGTGCGATCCTTTGTCCTTTTAAAGGACAAAAGAGTCGCACTTGGACTTCGAAGCACCACCCGGCCTCAGCCAGGGATGAGACCGATTTAATCTTAGCTCTGACCTTCAGGTCTGGGCGGACAGAAGCTCAAATAAAAAACCGTCTGTTACGACGGTTGATCTTCATTTATGGAGTGTTATTTTATTGGGTTTTAATCTCCGCCATCTGACAGAATGGAAAAAGTTCTTGAATCACGGCCAGCCGCTCCCGGTGCGCTTCCGCCAGTTGAAACCGGAGCGTAACCCTATCGGTAAAATCAGTTGTCTCTACAGTCGCCTCAATCTGCTGTAACTGATAGACCAGGGAGGAGTATTCCGGATAACCGCAGACCAATTCCAGGCGAACGATGGGAATCCGCAGCACTGACCCGGCGGACTCCAAGACCGTGGTAGCTGATTGGCCGTAGGCCTCGATCAAACCTCTGACCCCCAGCTTTTTGCCGCCAAAATACCGCGTCACGACGACCGCCACATTGGTCAGATTCAGGCGCTGAATCGCTCCAAGAATGGGTTTGCCAGCCGTGCCGCTGGGTTCGCCATGATCATTAAAATACTCGAACGGATTTTTCCCGGCACCGATTCGGTAGGCGAAACAATTATGGTTGGCTTGCCCATGCTCGGCCCGGATCTTGGCGATGAACTCTTTCGCCGCGAGTTCATTCTCGACCTCCGAGCAATGGCCGATAAAACGGGAACGTTCAATCACGACCAAAGCGGTCGCGGAGGTGTCTACTGTCCAATAACCGTTTTCCATAATAAAAGTATACCATAACCTAAGCCCATCCGGGTAGATTCCCGTGCGGCTTAGGGACGGATCTCAATCTCCCAGGGTTTGGAACGGGGACTGTCTTCCGAACGAAGTAATCCAACCAGTTGATATTTGCCAGGCTTCAAGGCGGCGGGTAGCGTCTTGGGATCGAGTTTAGCCACATAGGTTTGGGGCAATGTGGGTTCCAAGACGATTTGGGACAAAACCTGGGCAAACATGCGCCCTTGCGACCAGCGCCAGACGAGTTGCTCATGTTGGTATAAGTAGATATCGAACTGCTGACTGGTTGGCGTGGTCAGCCGTAAAGATGTCGTCCCTGGATTCACGACCACCAAAGCAATGGCAATCACCTCTTGCGATTGATAGGCCGGTTTATCGGTACGGACTGCCAGATAAAGCGGCGGTGGAGCCGACGTGGCGGAACCGGCGCCATAGACCCCGGTCGCGAGAAGCATTAACGGGAGAGTAAACCACCACAATTTACGCATTCGCTTTGCCTCGCTTTCAATTGGTTGGTGCTTTTTACGGGCCACGACTTAGGAGACGTTCAACTGGAAAGAATAACCCTGGGATTCATGGTGAAATATCCGGTTAATCCGATTAGGGCGCGCACGAAAATTTGAGGTTATCGGAATTTGCCTGGCTTCAACAAGATAGAGGAGAAAAAATGAAATTGTTGAATTAATATATATTGGAATGATCTTCATCATACACCATTTTTAGCGCTTAATCCATTATAATGATTTGGAACCGGAAATTAGGGAAATGAAGAATACATTGTCAAAACTTTAAAAAATTAGTTGAATAAATAATTGAATGTTTCTTCCCATTTTTACAGTGCAAATAAAAACAATTGATAAACGTTTCGACATAACTCCGGGAAATCCATATGTGATAACCGACGAAATGACGGTGAATTGTGATGAAAAAGCAATATGACGTGGTAATTATCGGCGCCGGTCCGGCTGGGATATTTGCCGCTTTGGAACTAGCTGAAAAGTCAGCCTTGAAAGTAGCGATTCTTGAAAAAGGACGCAACCTGGAATACCGGAGTTGCCCATCCAAAGAGAAAAAGGTCGCCTGTACCCAATGCGCCCCTTGTTCCATCACTTGCGGTTGGGGCGGCGCCGGCGCGTTCAGCGATGGTAAATTAACGCTCTCAACCGAAGTGGGCGGATTTCTGGATGACTATATCCCCAAGGAAAAGCTGCATAAATTAATTCGCGAAGTGGATGATATTTATCTTAAGTTCGGCGCTCCGCCCGAAATCTACGGCACCGATGAGGAAGCGATCGCCAGGATCGAAAAGAAAGCAGTCTTAGCGGACTTACGACTGATCCCATCCCGGATTCGTCACCTCGGTACCGGTCGGACCCGGACGGTACTGCAAGCGATGCAAGACCACCTGCGCGGCAAAGGGGTCGAAATTGTCACCGGAGAAGAGACCGAGGCTTTCATTGTTGAAAATGGTCAGATTCAAGGGGTGCGGACTAAAAAGGGTGATGAGTTGTTGGGTCGTTACGTAATTGCCGGACCCGGCCGGGAAGGCTCGGACTGGCTGGTCCACGAAGCGAACCGTTTAAAACTGCAGTCGATGGTCAACCCGGTGGATATTGGAGTCCGGGTGGAGATTCCGGCTGAAGTGATGGAAGAGATGACGGCAACTATCTTTGAGACCAAATTGATCTATTATTCGAAAACCTTTGAAGATAAAGTCCGGACTTTTTGTATGTGTCCCCATGGCGAAGTAGTGATGGAGAACACCGACGGCTTAATGACCGTCAATGGGCATAGCCACGCCGAACGGAAAACGGCCAACACTAACTTTTCGTTATTGGTCAGCAAAACCTTTACCCAACCGTTCCACGAGCCGATCACTTATGGGCGGCATATTGCGGGACTAGCCAATCTGTTGGGCGGCGGCGTCATTGTGCAACGGCTGGGAGATCTTCATAACGGCCGTCGGACTACTCCCGAACGGTTAACGAAAGGATTGGTCAAACCGACGCTGGAAGAGGCAACCCCCGGCGACTTGAGTTTGGTCTTACCATACCGCCACTTACTGGCGATTTTGGAGATGCTGAAGGCCTTGGACGCAATCGCGCCGGGGATCAATTCGCGAAATACTTTACTATATGGCGTTGAAGTCAAATTCTATTCCTCACGTTTGCATGTGAAGAGCAACCTGGAGACCGAGATCCCCAATCTCTATGCGGTCGGGGATGGGGCTGGAGTGACCCGGGGCTTGATGCAAGCCTCGATCTCGGGAGTCATGGCGGCCCGGGACATCATTCATAAGGGATGAACTTGCTGAAAATTTTGGAGGTTTTATGGATCAAGTTGTTTTAAAGGGTGGAAAAGATAAGCGAATTCGCTCCGGTCACCTTTGGATCTATCAAGGGGAGATCGGGATCATCGGGATCGGCGTCAAATCCGGCGAGGTTGTCGAAGTGCTGGATAACCGCGGCCGTTTCCTAGGTTTGGGCTATTATAATCATTCGTCGAAAATCGCGGTCCGGTTGTTGACGACTAATCGCGAAGCCATCGACGCGGCTTTTTTCCGGCGCCGCCTCGAACAAGCGCTCGTCTATCGGCAACGGGTGCGACCGGACGCCACCTGTTACCGGTTGGTTTACGGCGAAGGGGATCTCTTGCCCGGATTGGTAGTCGACCGCTTCGAAGATTATCTGGTGGTTCAGTTTCTGACCATGGGAATGGATGTTAACCGCGATTTAATTATCAACCTGTTAGTGGAACTTTGCCAACCGCGCGGAATCATTGAACGAAGTGATCTTTCGGTCCGGCATTTGGAGGACCTGCCGGAACGTTCGGGGTGCGTTTATGGTGAATGTCCGAGTTCGCTGTTGATTCGTGATAATGGACTGCAATTTCAGGTCAACCTTCTGGAAGGTCAAAAGACCGGATATTTTCTGGATCAATCCGCCAATCGGGCGACCCTCGCGCAATATGCCAAGGGCCGGAAGGTTCTGGACTGTTTTTGCCATGTGGGCAGTTTTGCGATTCATGCCGCCGCCTACGGCGCCGCGTCGGTTTTGGGAGTTGATATCTCCGAAGACGCGACTGCGTTGGCGACAGAAAACGCCCGGCTCAACGGTTTGGAAGCGAATTGCCGGTTTAAGACGGCCAACGCTTTTGATTTTCTTCGCGAACAGGTCAGTAAGAAAGAAAACTACGATCTGGTCATTCTCGACCCGCCCGCCTTTACCAAGAGTAAACAAGCTTTGGAAGGCGCCATCCGGGGTTATAAAGAGATTAACCTCCGCGGTCTGCGATTGTTGCAACCAGGCGGGATCTTCGTCACCTGTTCCTGTTCGCACCACCTGCATCCGGAACTGTTTTGGGATATTATCAATATGGCGGCAATGGATGCCAAGCGACGCATCCGTATGATTGAGCGGCGCACCCAAGGTCTTGACCATCCCATCCTGGTGGGAGTTCCGGAAACGGAATACCTAAAATATTTCATCTTTGAAGTCATGCAATAGTTACCAACGAATCAAGAGGATGTTTTCGGCATCCTCTTTTTTAAACCGGCAAAAAGTTATTCGCCACAGAAACCGGCCCTGCGTTTTTTAGGGCAAAGGAAAGCAAATTCGACATTGAAATTAAGACTTGATTATTTAAATGTAAAATATTGGAGTTTTCGATTGAATTTATCCACACTATTAACAGGATTATCCACATTTTGAAGTGACGATGGTATTTTTGACATCTGAATTTCGAAGATATCAGAAGTTTTTGACGGTAGTCCGGTTTTGATTTTCGACATGACTTTTGGAAACCTAAATTTAGCTTGAGGTTTTTCGTGAATCTAAATTTGCTTGATTTGAAAAAATCGTCCCCGGGATGTGGATAAAAAGATCAAGTCTGTGGAAAAGTTATTGAAAACCGCTCCAAAGCGGTTAAATGTCGCGAAAGAAGGGTCTTCAATTATAGAGTGCGACATAAATAGTTGTCTGACAACTAAATTTTAAAAACCGGGTGATAATTCGAAAAAAAACAGGGGAGGAAAGTAGTTAAATGGTAATGTTGAAAGTGATTTTAACGATTGTTTGTTTATTTGCAGTGATGAGGCTAATCGTTTGCTTGAAAAGTATTCAAAACAACATTCATTAAAGTAATTCGATTTCGGATATCAAAACGTTAGGGGAATTTTCATGAATCACCGGATATTGGGAAAAACCGGCTTTGCCATTTCAGAAATTGCACTAGGCACTTGGCAGGTTGGCGGTCGTTGGGGAGAACCGTTCAATGAGCAAAACGCTTTACGTACCATTGAAAATGCGCTGGATCACGGAGTGAATTTCATTGACACGGCGGATGTTTACGGTGGAGGATTAAGTGAACGCGCGGTTGGCAAGGCGGTCAGATCCAGGGGAGAGCGGATTTATGTGGCCACCAAATGCGGCCGGAAACTTAACCCTCATGTTGCCGAAGGATATACGCCGGAAAGCGTTACGGAGTTTGTTGAGGGCAGTCTGAAAAATATGGGGTTGGAAACGCTGGATCTGATTCAACTCCATTGCCCGCCGACTCCCGTGTATTATTGTCCGGAGGTTTTTGAAACTCTAGAACGGCTGGTTCAAGCCGGCAAGATTCTGCACTACGGAGTCAGTGTTGAAAAAGTGGAAGAAGCGCTCAAGGCAATCGAATACCCTAATGTGGCTACAGTCCAGATTATTTTCAACATGTTCCGGCAACGTCCGGCCGGTTTGTTTTTCCAAGAAGCGGCCCGGCGCAATATTGGCGTCATCGTTCGGGTGCCATTGGCAAGCGGCTTGTTAACCGGGAAAATCAGTAAGGAAACCGTATTTGCAGCCAAGGACCATCGCCTGATTAATCGTAACGGAGAACATTTTGACAAAGGGGAAACCTTCGCTGGAATCGATTTTGAAACCGGGTTGCAAGCGGTTGCGGAATTAAAAACACTATTCCCGGCTGATCCCGGATTGGCACAGTTTGCTTTGCGATGGATCTTAATGTTTGAGGCGGTTAGTTGTGTCATCCCCGGCGCCAGCTCGGCCCGGCAGGCTGAGGCGAATGTCGCTGCCGCCGCCTTGCCCCCCTTGACTGGGGATCAGTTGGCGGGCGTGCAATCGATTTATGACCGGTATTTCAAACAACGGGTCCACCACATGTGGTAGGTTGATATAACTCAGAAAACGATGGTTGCGAGAAGAACGAAGGCGTCCTGGTTGGCGCCTTTGTTTTTTTGTATCATTATGAGAGACAGATGGGCCAAAAGCGTAACTTTCGGGATAGAAAAAGAACATTCAAGCGGAAACGAATATAATGTGAAAAAAGCCAAAGGTGGACAATTGCGTATGTTTGATTCGAAGCCAAGTCTGACGGCCCAATCGGTGGCCTCGAATATTCTATATTTATCCTCGGATCCGGTGTTTGGCAAATTAGTTCCGGCGGAAGCGGTTACACCGACCCGTTGGTTTTTAGAAGCTACTCCCGGCGGATTGGGAAAACTTACCGCGGCATTGGATAATCCGTTGTTACGTTCATTAGCCCAAGTGGTTGAACGATTATCGGTTCCCGGCATTTCAGTTCATAATGCGGTCCGGAAATGTTGGATTGAGGAACAGGTTCGTGACGCCATCGGCGCGGGGATCACTCAAGTGGTTGTGCTCGGGGCGGGATTTGACACATTGGCGTATCGGTTACATCGACAATTTTCAGAAATTTTATGGCTGGAGATTGACCATCCGGCCACCTTGGAGGTTAAACAGCGGGCATTCGCCGACCACGAACAGTTGGGGGAGAATTATCAGCTGTTAGCCAATGATTTTACTAAACAGTCCTTGGCTGACGTGTTGGAGAAGACTAAAGTTTTTAATTACCGGAGCAACACGGTATTTATTATGGAAGGGCTACTCATGTATCTCCCGGAAAACGAGGTTCGCCGCCTGTTTAAAGCGGTTCATCGCCATAGCGGTTTCGGCAGCCGGATCGTCGGTACCGCCCTAGAGGACAAATCCCGCAATGACCCCAGCGGATTAAACACCCTGAAGCTACAGTTAATCGGAGAACCTTACCTATGGCGAATCGCGCCGGAGAAATTCGCCGGCTATTTGCGGGACGTCGGTTTCCGTTTGGTCGATTCCCAGCAGGACCGGGAAGTTATCCAACGCTACCTGCCCGATTTACCGGAAAAGGTTACGCTGCCCGGCGAGGAGTTTTTCTTTGTCGCCAAAAAGTGAAAAATTATCATGGCTCAATGTGTTAAGACTTGGTTTTGACGAATCGCAAAACCGGGTCTTTTATTTTTAGCGATAAATCGTTACAATTTAAGATATATGTCGCTCGAAATATTTGGGCTAATCGTCAGCACGACGATTTCGGTTCAACGTAAAATCGGACTGGCGTAGAATTCATTCAAAATGACGAGGTTAATCATGAATAAACGGATTCAATTAATCTATGCTGATCGGCAAGGCCGATTGATCGAAGAACCGGATCTTACGGCAGTCGGAATGAATGGCCTCCAAGCGGAGCCGGCGGAGGCAGACTGGATCGACCTGCCGGTCGGCAGTGAAGTGATCCAGATGCCGGGTCGCTTGCCATTGGGATTTCACGCGGAGGAAAACGCTTTGGAAGTATTGGACGAAGGGGTAGCGGTGGCGGCGATTTTACCAGTCGGCCATACCCGTACGTTATTGCCTGGTTATGAATTGGCGTCGCAAACGGAATTGCCGCTGTTCGGCTATACCGCCGTAGGTTCTTGCGAAGGGCGTTTAAAGGTGGCGGCAGTGAAAACCGACGAGGACCTGAAATGGAATCCGGCTTATTATAATAGCGTCGACCTGGCGCAACGCATCGCCAAGCAACGGCGACAGTTCCCCAACAATCGCATTCTAGAACAATTGGCCCATTGCGCTACGGAATATCACTGCTTAACCGCGCAGAACATCTTTTATCAACGGTGGGAGGCGGGGATCCCGGTCTCGCCGGTTTGCAACTGCGACTGTCTGGGATGTATCTCTTTACAACCGGCCGAATGTTGTCCCGCCCCGCAAAGCCGGATCCGTTTCGTCCCGCACCCGCAAGAGGTGGTGGAATTGGCCGTTACCCATCTTGAGCACGCTGTTGACGCCATCGTCAGTTTCGGACAAGGTTGCGAAGGCGAACCTTCGATGCAGCGGGAGCTTTTAGTCGCAGCCATCGCCACGGCACGGTTGCAGACCTCCAAAGGGACCATCAACATCAACAGCAACGCCGGGAATACCGATACCATCAAACGCTTGACCGACTCCGGATTGGACAGTATTCGGGTTAGCCTTTTCTCGGCGATTCCGGCGGATTATGACTGGTATCATCGGCCCCGTGGCTATGAGCTCGCCGACGTGGAAGCATCTTTACGCCATACCGTGGCAAGCGGAGTGCAAACCGCATTAAACTTGTTGTTTTTTCCGGGTTTCACCAATCAACCCCGGCAGACTGCAGCTTTATATGAGTTATTGGCCAAGACTGGACTCTACCAGGTCCAATTGCGGAATTTAAATCTTGACCCGGAGAAGTTAAATCCGCTCTTGGATACCGAAGAGCTGCCCGGCATCACAACGTGGATCGCCGAATTGCAAAAGAACTTCCCTAAATTGCAGATTGGGAATTACAGCCGGCCCAAAAGGGATTAATTAGGTAAAATAGAAGTTTATTAACAAAATGACTGCGGTCGCAGTTTGACCGTGGTCATTATTTATGCTATAATGTGCTGGAATCATACATATAAGGGAGGAAAACTTTTGAAATTCTTTGTTATTCTCGGTTTACTGGTCTTATTATTGGGCTCAATGGCTACCGGCACGATGGCGGCTGCCGTAGGTTATTTGGACATAGTCGCCAATGGGGTGGTTGATCAGGATGCAAATCCGACGCCGTTTGGACAAGCAAATTTAAAAAATGGCCAAGATGATTTAGCAGTCAGTATTATTTCAGCAGGGACGATCTTCGACGACAAATATAAAGTCGGAGCAGAGTACGGAATCGGCTCAGTTGAGAAAGCCGGGAAAGATGAAAATCTTACCTTACGCAGCATTAAAGTTGGGTATCGAGTTGTTAATGCCAGAGCTTTCAAATTTGACCTAATTGCGGCGCCTTTAAACATTAATGCCAACACCAGCCAACTGGATACCGTTTTATATGGTTTCGATGCCGCTCAATATTTTAGCACCAAAATGTTTTTGACTTTATCATATGTTACCGGTTCTGGTAAATATCAAAGGGACAATATGCAAGATGATAAATCAGTGCCAACAAATTTAGTCCGGGTTAAGTTTCATTATTTCTTTAATGACAATATCGGCGCGGTTGCCGGTTATACCGGGTTGAATTATAAATTTGGGTACGTTGTCCCGAATGGTCCCAACCTTGGCTCAATGGATGTCCATATGGGCGGCCCGACCCTGGGTTTAGTTTATAAATTTTAATTGACGATTGACTAAAACCCGCCGTCAATGGCGGGTTTTTATATTTTGAGCAGCTCTTTTTTGGGAGAGAGCGAACCGATAATGATTTTATTGCAAGCCCCCATTCCCTGTGCTATAATATAGAAGTTAATCAGGGCAATTTGGCAAGTGAGGTGACAGTTTTGAAGGAAAGCATCCATCCCCAATACAGTACAGTGAAAGTTACATGCGCCTGTGGTGAAACATTTGAGGCCGGTTCGACCCGGAAAGAGATTCGGGTTGAAATTTGTTCCAAATGCCACCCGTTCTATACTGGCAAACAACGTATCGTCGATAGTGGTGGTCAGGTAGAGAAGTTCCGGAAACGTCTTGAAAAGAAATAAGAACCAACGCAGGCGAGGAGAAATCCTCGCCTGCTATGTAGTATGGGTTATTTGGAAAATACTACGTTGTTTGCTAAAACCACTCCAGTTTTTTGAACCTGCAATGAATGAGTCGGAAGCAAACTTTAAAGTCAGGAAGGTGTAAGCATGAAGCAGCAGCCAGAATTTTCCTATGGCGGGCAGGCAGTGATCGAGGGCGTAATGATGCGAGGCCGGGAATACGTAGCTGTAGCGGTGCGTAAAAATAACGGTGAAATCGTAATTAAAAAAGACCCTGTTGGATCAGTGACCCAAAAAATTTCCTTCTTGAAATGGCCATTTCTCCGGGGTGTGGTCGCACTTTGCGAGTCGTTCGGGGTCGGTTTGAAGGCGTTGATGTTCTCCGCCGATCAGTTCATGGAGGAAGAAGGGGATGAAAAATCCAAACTTTCTGCCGGTGAAAGCACTATGATGATCGCCGTAGCGCTCGGCATGACCATCTTACTATTTGTGGTCTTGCCGCTTTTAGGCCGGACATTGATCAGTAAGTTCCTACCCGATCACTTCTGGGGTAATATCTTTGAAACCATTTTACGATTCGCAATTTTTATCGGATATATCGTCGCGGTCTCGTTGTTAAAAGATATTCAACGGGTCTTCGCCTATCATGGCGCGGAGCATAAGGTAATCAATGCTTTCGAAGCTAAAAAGGATCTGACGGTGGAGAACGCTAAAACGTTTACGACCGCCCATCCGCGTTGCGGCACCAGCTTTTTATTGTTTGTCGTAATCATCAGCGCCGTCTTTTTCTCATTTTTACAATTTGATTCCGTCTGGCTCCGGTTAGCTTCCCGAATCGTACTGCTGCCGGTGGTCGCCGGTTTCTCCTATGAAGTGTTGAAATTCACCGGGAGACACCAGGACTTCTTCCTGTGGCGCTGGATGAGCATCCCCGGAATGTGGTTGCAGAAGTTGACCACCCGGGAACCCGATGACCAACAATTGGAAGTAGCTCTCAACGCGTTGGTGGCGGTGTTGAAAGAAGAAGCGCCGTTGATCGTGGCCGGGCGGAACTTTGCCGCCGAAAAAATTGAGGTTGAGTTGGAGACTGCAACTACCGTTTAATGCCCGAGGTGATTGAATGCTCGACAAGATCGAAGCGATTGAAGAAAAGTATCATGAATTAAGCAGTCAACTCAGCGATCCGACCGTCATTGCCGATCAGCCGCTCTTTCAGAAGTTGGCTAAAGCGCATGCCGCTCTCGTTGAGTTGGTCGAGGCTTATCAAGAATATAAGCGGGTTTTAACCGATTTGGAAACCGCCGAGGAAATGTTGGCGGAAGAGACCGGCGAGGCCGCCCTGATGTTGAAAGCGGAGATTGCCGACTTGGAAGCGGAACAAGCCCGGTTGCGGGAACAGTTGCGGCTGTTGCTCCTGCCGAAAGACCCCAATGACGAAAAAAACGTCGTGATCGAGATCCGGGCGGGGACTGGCGGCGAAGAAGCCGCGCTGTTCGCCGGGGATCTTTTCCGCATGTATACCCGTTACGCCGAATCAGTCGGTTGGCGGACCGAGATCCTCAGTATGAGCGATTCGGATTTGGGCGGTTTTAAAGAGATTATCTTCATGATCGAAGGGAATCAGGTATACAGCCGGATGAAGTTTGAAAGCGGCGTTCATCGGGTCCAACGGGTTCCGGAGACAGAAGCTCAAGGCCGGATTCATACCTCGGCCGCGACAGTGGCGGTAATGCCCGAGGCCGAAGAGGTCGAGGTGGATATCAACCCCAACGATTTGCGGGTGGATGTTTTCCGGGCGGGCGGCCATGGCGGGCAGTGCGTCAACACCACGGATTCGGCAGTCCGGATCACCCACTTGCCTACCGGTTTAGTGGTGACCTGTCAGGATGAGAAGTCGCAATTGAAGAATAAAGAGAAGGCGTTAAAGGTTTTGCGCGCCCGATTGCTCGATAAGTTTCAATCGGAACAACATGCCGAACTCGCCGAAGCCCGGCGCAGTCAAGTCGGGTCCGGCGACCGCAGCGAACGGATTCGGACCTATAATTTCCCGCAGAACCGGTTGACGGATCATCGGATTAATTTGACTATTTATCATCTTGACTCAATCATCGAGGGCAACCTGGATGAAGTCGTTCAGCCGTTAATAACGGCCGATCAAGCGGAGCGCTTAAAAAATGTCGATCAACAATAACCTCACGATCGGTGAAATTTTAGCCAAAACCATTCCGTATTTGGCAGAAAAAGAACTATCCAACCCCCGGCTTGAAGCGGATCTGATGTTGGCGTATGTCTTGGACATGCCCCGGGTCAAAATCTACTCCGAGTGGGACCGGCCGTTAAACGCGGCTGAAGTCCAAAGTTACCGGGAGATCCTACGCCAGCGAGTCCAAGGGATTCCGCTGGCGTATTTAACAGGTAGCAAAGCTTTTTTAAGTTGGGAATTCAAGATGACGCCGGCGGTCTTAATCCCGCGTCCCGACACCGAAATATTGATTGAAACCGTCGTGGCGGCATTAAAGGACCGGGGTCCGGTCAACGGCGCCGATATCGGCACCGGTAGCGGAATTATCGCCATTACTTTAGCCAAATTGTTACCCGAAAGCCGGTGGGTGGCGGTTGATGTTTCGGAGGCGGCGCTTGCCGTCGCCCAAGCCAACGCGGTTCAACTGGGGGTTAGTGACCGGATCGAATTTTGCCAAGGCGACTTGGTCGAACCGTTGGTAAACCGGCAGATCCAATTGGACGCCATTGTCTCTAATCCGCCATACATACCGACGTCCGAATTGACGCGACTCCAAACGGAAGTTCAGAACGAACCGCGCCTGGCATTGGACGGTGGTCCCGATGGATTGGCCGTTTATCGTCGGCTGCTACCGGCGGCGTTACCATTGTTGAAAGCGGACGGGATAGTGGCGGTGGAACATGGGTTTGACCAACGTCTAGCCATCACGGCGATCATGGCCGGGCTGGGAATGGCCGTTACTTCTTGCCCGGATTTGGCGGGGAACGATCGGGTTACAGTTGGACGGAAGATTTAACGATACCGCATTGCAGGGCGCAAAGGATATTCGATGACAAAACAGCCGGAACGCAAAGCGATCAAAGTGACGGGTCTGGTACAAGGGGTTGGTTTTCGCCCCTTTTTATTTAATTTGGCTCAAAAATATCAGGTTACCGGCTGGGTACGGAACAACTTCGCCGGAGTCGAGGTAGAGATCCAGGGAGCGGCAGCCGGAGTGGCGGGTTTTATTGATGAGTTGCAAACGAATCCGCCGTCCGCGGCCCAACTGGATACCGTGGTGGTGACGGAAATTCCGGTCGTCGCAGAGACGGAATTCCGGATCATGCCAAGCCAATCAGGGGAGCTGCTGGGGTCGCCCCTTCCGGACCAGGGAATTTGTCCGGTCTGTATGGCGGAGTATGTCGATCCGGCGGACCGCCGTTACCATCACCCCTTCAATAGTTGCACCATTTGCGGGCCCCGGTTTACCATCATCGAAAGTTTGCCGTTTGACCGGCCGCGCACTTCGATGGCAGATTTTGCATTATGTCCCGATTGCCACCATGAATACACCACCCCCGTCGACCGGCGCTTTCACGCCCAGACAATTGCCTGCCCCCAGTGTGGTCCGGAACTATGGTTTGCCGACCCCCGGGGCGAGCGAGCGAGCGGGGATCCGGTGGCGGCTGCCCGCAGCGTGTTGCAGTCGGGCGGGATTTTGGGCATTAAAGGGGTGGGGGGTTATCACCTCGCTTGTGACGCCACTTGCAACGACGCGGTGGCCGAATTGCGCCGCCGCAAGGGGCGGGACAACCGGGCTTTTGCCGTGATGTTTAAAGATGCCGGGGCTTTGGCAGTGGAATGCACGGTTACTGCGGACGAACTGAAGTTGTTGACCGGCCCGGTCCGGCCGATCCTGCTGGTGCCGCAACGCTCCGGCAGTCAACTGGCCCCGGCGGTCAATCCGGGATTAAAAGAGATCGGCGCGTTCCTGCCGTACACCGGAATTCAACTGTTGTTGTTTGAAGCGGGTATTACGGCGTTGGTGATGACCAGCGGCAACCGCTCGGGAGAACCGTTGAGCACCGAAGATCAGGATGCCTTTGCGCAGTTAGGGCCGATGGTGGACGGCTTTTTAGGCCATAACCGTCCGATTCTCTGGCGTTGCGACGATTCGGTTTTGCGCTATCAATCGGGCAAGACGATTGGAATCCGCCGTTCGCGCGGTTTGGCGCCGGCGCCGTTGAAGTTGGCGCGGTCACTGCCGCCGTTGTTGGCTTGCGGCGCCCAACAGAAGAATGTCTTTGCTCTGACTAAAGATGAAAAAGTCTATCTCAGCCCGCATCAGGGCGATCTGGATAATGTCGCAAGTTTCTTGGGATATCAGGAAACCATTGCCCGCTTCCAACGTTTGATCCATTGTAAGCCGGAATGGGTGGTTCATGACCTGCACCCCGACTACCAATCCACCCTTTACGCCAAATCCACCGGGCTGCCCGCAGTCGCTGTCCAGCATCATCTGGCGCATATCGCCGCGACCGTCGCTTTGGAAAAGGTTACCGGGCCGGTGATCGGCGTGGCTTTTGACGGTTCCGGTTACGGACCGGATGGGGCCATCTGGGGCGGGGAATTTTTGGTTGGAGAAGGTTGCCGGTGGCGGCGCGCCGGATTTCTTCAATACTATCCGTTGCCCGGGGGCGAAGCGGCGGTGCGGGAGCCGTGGCGGATGACCGCCGCGTATTTGGACCAGACCGCGCCGGAGTTCTTAGCCGAATGGCTGACCCAGAATAACCGCTATCCGTCTTGGGAGGTTTTGAAGCGGGCCGTTCAACGCGGTGTCAATGCTCCGTTGACTTCGTCGGTGGGCCGGTGGTTTGACGGGATCGCCACCTTGCTTGGGGCCGGGACTACTGTTTCTTACGAAGGCGAAGCCGCTATCTGGTTGGAGAATCAAGCGGATCTTCATTATCCGGGGGTTTACGAACTACCGGTGCGTTCCGAAGCGGGTCAGTACCGCATCGACCCGGGGCAATTGGTGGCGGAGTTGAGCCGCGATCTCCAAAACGGGTTGGCGATACCGGCCATCAGTATGAAGTTTCATCGCAGTGTCGCAACGTTGATCACAGAGTTGGCGGCAATCTTGCGCAACGATACCGGAATCGGTCGGGTCGTGCTCTGCGGCGGAGTGTTTCAGAACCGTTTGTTGCTTGATTTAACATATACAATGCTAGCGGAGGCGCGTTTCGAGGTATTGGTCCCGCAATGGTTGCCGATTAACGATGGCGGGATTGCGTTGGGCCAAGCCTGGTTAGGCGGCTTAATGATTGAAAGGGGAGTTCACGATGTGTTTAGCGATACCTGGTGAAGTAATGTCGATTACCGACCGCAAAGCCGAAGTCAGTTTTTCCGGAGTACTCCGGACCGTTGATATCACTATGCTGGAAGGGGTCAAAGTAGGCGATTACGTGCTGGTTCACGCCGGATGCGCCATTCAGATCGTTCCGGCCGACGAGGCCCTGGAAACCATTGAATTATTCGCTGAGGTTTTAGCGCAAAATGAACGATAACTTACCGGTGATCATCGCCAAAATTCAGGCGGAATATTCCGATTTTAACTGTCGTTTGATGGAAGTCTGCGGCACCCATACCAACGCCATTCGCAAGGCGGGCATCCATCAGTTGTTGCCGCCCGGGATCAAATTG
Organism: Bacillota bacterium; assembly: GCA_023410535.1. Taxonomy (GTDB): domain Bacteria; phylum Bacillota; class UBA4882; order UBA8346; family UBA8346; genus JAEYPR01. The sequence continues at coordinate 19,187 of JAEYPR010000028.1, forward strand.
CTCTCGGGTCCGGGTTGCCCGGTCTGTGTAACCGGCAGCGGATACATTGATGAAGCGATTGCCGTTAGCCGGAAACCGGGAGTGATCCTGACCACCTTTGGCGATCTGATCAAGGTGCCGGGCAATACGCAGTCATTGGCGCAAGCGAGGGCGGAGGGCGCGACGGTCCGGGTAGTTTACGCCCCGCAGGACGCGGTAGCGCTAGCCCAGGCCCACCCTGACCGGGAAGTTGTCTTTTTGGCGGTGGGGTTTGAAACGACCGTTCCAGCGATTGCCTTGGCAATTCAAGACGCCCACCGGGCCGGAGTCGCCAATTTTTCGATCTTACCGGCACTGAAGGTGCTGGAACCGGCAATGCGGGCGCTGTTGGACAGTGGGCAACTGAACATTGACGGTCTGATCGCTCCCGGCCATTTATCGGTGATTCTTGGGGCCCAAGCTCAGCAATATTTAGCCCGGGATTATCATTTGCCGACGGTGGTGACGGGTTTTCGCCCCAGCGAAATTTGGCTGGGGATTGCCGCCTTGTTAAAACAGATTACGGCCGGCCAGAGCCGGTTGGAGAATATGTATCCCAATGCCGTGTCCGATCAGGGAAATTCCGCCGCCCGGCAATTGATCGCGACGATCTTTCAAGCGGAGGATGCCGAATGGCGGGGGTTGGGCATGGTTGCCGGTTCCGGCTTGGGATTAGCTGAAACCTACGCGGCGTATGACGCCCGGATTAAGTTCGGAATCGCTCCGGCCGCTTCGGAGGAGCCGCCGGGTTGTCGCTGCGGCGAGATTTTATTGGGCCGGGCGGAACCGGAGGAGTGCGGACATTTTGATCGGGGTTGTTCGCCCGAGCACCCGATCGGGCCGTGTATGGTCTCGGGGGAAGGCACTTGCGCCGCCCATTTTTATTATCGGAGCCGAGGTGGAAAATGATGTCGGAGACAATACGATTGGCCGAGGGTGGCGGTGGAGAGGCGACGGCGCGCCTGATCCAACAGATATTTTGGTCGCGTTTTCGCCATCCCGAACTGGTGAAAGGAAATGACGCGGCGGTATTGGAGCATTCAGGCGGGCGGCTGGCGGTGACCACCGATGCGTTTGTGGTGACGCCCTGGTCGTTTCCGGGCGGCGACATTGGCCGTTTAGCGATTGCCGGGACGGTCAACGACCTGACGATGATGGGCGCCACGGTATTGGGTTTAACCGCCGCGTTTATTATTGAGGAAGGCTTCGCCAAACGCGATTTGGAACGGATTGCTCAATCAATGGCCGACGCGGCTGCCGAAGCCGGGGTGAGTCTGGTAGCCGGGGATACTAAAGTGGTCAACCGGGGCGCCGCTGACGGTGTTTTCATCACCACGACCGGCGTCGGTACCGTCGAACCTGGGTTGATGCTCGGCGGCGAGCTGGCTCGCCCCGGCGATAAGGTATTGATCAGCGGCACCGTCGGCGATCATGGGGCCGCGATCTTGCTGGCCCGGGGGGAACTCGGGCTTACGGCCGACCTTCAAAGCGATGTGGCGCCGTTGAATCGCATGTTGGCGCCGCTATTTACGGAATTTGCGGCGCAGTTGCGGGTGTTGCGGGACCCAACCCGCGGCGGACTGGCCACTACCTTGAACGAGATTGCCCGGCAGTCTCAAGTGACGATCGGGTTGGACGAGGCGGCGATTCCGGTCCGGCCGGAAGTCCGGGGAATCACTGAGTTATTGGGTTTAGATCCGCTGTACTTAGCCAACGAGGGCAAAGCGATTGTCGTGGTCGCGCCGGAAGCGGCTGCGGCTGTTCTGACCAAAATGCGACAGCATTCGTTGGGGACGGCGGCGGCGATTATTGGCGAGATCGGGGCCGGCCATCCGGGAATGGTTACCTTGAAGACCCGGTCCGGCGGCGAGCGCTTGATTCCGCTGGGGAGCGGCGAACAATTACCAAGAATTTGTTAGCAGGACTTGGGACGGTTAACCAGAACTGTTCATTGAGTAGCAAAGGCAAGGGGGTGCTTGATTGCCGTGAAGCGATTTCGCTATATTATTTTTCTAGCATTGCTCGTTGGCTGCTGGCTGGCGTCAGCTTATGCGGCGGACGTTGCTCCGGGCCGGACTTGGTTGGCCTTTAAGCAAATCGTCGAGAAAGAACAGACCGTTTACCTTGCGGACCCGGCGGGCTGGTCGAAACAGGCCGTAGTTACCGGTTCGAAAGTGGCTGTATTTATCCAAGGCAAGCGTTTTCTCTATTTACAAGGCCAAAAATTATACGAATATTATGTCGCCGACGGTAGCCGTCGCTTCATTTGCGAGTTTAAAGAACCGAAAATTGCGCTGGAAGTGATGTCGGACGGTCCCGATCAGGCTTTGGTGGCGGCCGAAGATGAACTGGGCGTTAATTGGTACATCCTGGAGTTGTCGGACGGCAGCGTCCGCAAGATTGCGATGCGGGGCGGCTTCGGCAGCAAACAGCTGAGCAGTCCCGATCAAAGTACCGCCATTGCGTTTAAACCGGGGCTGATGGATTTCCGGATCGGACTGGCGGTGCAACAAAAGAAACGAGTTATCTGGGAGTCGCCCGGGGACCAAATGGTGATTCCGGAAGCGGTTTGGTCGCCGGACTCAAAATATTTCGCTTTTTACGCCAAAAAGTATGATGAAAATTACGACGGCTTTTATAATTTATACCTTTTCGACGTCGCCGCCCGCAAATTGAAACTGGTTCAAGACCGCTCCTTCACCGTGCTCTTTTCTAACCTACGCATGGGACCGTTCGCCCCGACTTGGTCGGTGGACGGTAAGTCGCTGGTCTTTCAGTATCAACTGTATGGTACGGTCGGGCGGACCGGTTTGTTGAAATATCAGGTTGAAACCGGTAAAAAGACGTTGTTGGGTACCAGCGATGGCGTGAACGAATACCCGTCCTGGTCGCCGGATAACCAATGGATTGCCGTGCTTACCAGCCGTGAGGGGAACGGTCAGCAAGTCTGGGTGACCGACCCGCAAGGGGAGCAATGGCAGCGAATCGCCCCGGCTCAGGGCGTGACCGAGTGGGCCCAATGGTATAGTTCAAATCCGGTCAAGAAATAAGTAAAGCATAAAATCAAGACGGCGCAAGCCGTCTTTTTCTTTTGGATAGGATCGGAGGCCATGGGTAGAATATGCGATGAAACTCAACTTATATATCACAGACGGAGGAAACAAAGATGAGTGAGAATATTACGGTATATACTTCGCCAACCTGTCCCTGGTGCACCAAGGTTAAGTCATATCTCAATGACAAGGGTGTCGCTTTTCAGGAGGTTGATGTGGCGACGGATGAATTTGCCGCGCAAAAGTTGTTCGATTTGACCGGCCAGATGAGCGTCCCGGTAATTACCAAAGGCTCAGAGGTGGTGGTGGGCTTTAACCAAGCCCAGTTGGACCAGATGCTGCATTAAGCGAAGCGTTGGAAACATCATTCCGGAATCTGATTTTGACATGGAAGAACCTGAATTGGCGATTACAGAGCCGGAATTCCCAATCCAACGGGTTGGGTGGGACGTTTTGGTGGCTAAATTCGACATCCAACCCCTTGAATTCGACATTCAAGGACCCCAATCGCTAATTCAGGCGTCCAAATACGACAGCGAAGGATCTAGATTCGACATCCAAGGACCGGAATGGGCAATTTCGGGACCGAAATTGAAGATCTGGGAACCGGAATGTCCGACGGAAGGACCGGAATTGAAAATTCCACTATCCAGAATAGCGGATTGACTTTTTGAATAGGTAAAAACAGAACGGATGCGGGTGAGCGGCGATGGAATATGATCTGGTGATCATTGGCGCCGGACCGGCCGGAATGACCGCCGGCGTGTTTGGAGCGCGCAAAGGACTGAAAATCGGGATGGTCGCCAAAGATATCGGCGGCCAGGTCAATTGGACCACCGATATCGAAAACTATATGGGTTTTCAGGAGATCGACGGTCAGGAACTGATGGGCAAGTTTGAAAAACAACTGGATCAACTGGGGATTGATAAAAAGCTCACCGAGGTTCAAGCGGTCCGGAAAGACGGTGAGCGATTCCGGGTTCAAACGCCCGAGGGGGAATTGATCGCCCAGGCGGTGCTGGTCTGTTCCGGGAAAAAACCGAAAACGTTAAATATCCCGGGCGAAAACGAGTTTCGCAATAAAGGCGTCAGTTACTGTTCGACCTGCGACGGCCCGATCTTCAAAAATTTGCCGGTGGCCGTGGTTGGCGGCGGAAACTCGGCGGCGAAGGCGGTTTTGGACCTGATCAATTACACCGCCGAAGTTCATCTGATTTCCCTGACTCCGCTCACCGCTGATCAAGTACTGACGGACCGTTTGCAAAACCAAGCCAAACTAAAACAGTATATCGAACATACCGTGGTGGAGATCAAAGGGGACAAAACGGTCCAAACGGTATTGGTCGAAGCCGTCAAGACCAAACAGCGGTTTGAAATCCCGGTGCGCGGGGTTTTTATCGAGATCGGCCTGACTCCCAATACCGAATTTCTGGATCCGGCGGTGAAACGGAACGAGCTGGGGGAGATTCAGATTGATTGTTTTTGCCGGACCAACCTCCCCGGGTTATACGCCGCCGGCGACTCGACCTCGGTTCCGGAAAAACAGATCATCGTCGCCGCCGGTGAAGGGGCGAAAGCGGCCATTGTCGCTTGGGGCGACCTGCTGCAGAAACCGCAACCGGCATTGGTGCATTAAATAGAGAAAGAAGGCCCGGAACTCAGGTTTCGGGCTTTCTTGTTTAAAGCGATCGACAGTTTCGGGTATTGACAATCTGCAGACTTTTTCTGTCAAACGGCAATTCAAGATCGGCAACCATCCTGATATGATAAGAGCAATCCAAAGCAAACCTTGATAAAAAGAGAGGATGGTCATGAAATGAAACGGAAAGCCCTTTTGGTCATTTTTGGTTTAATCTTGTTGTTCAGCTGTTTTAGCGCAATGTCGGCCGCCGGTTCCGGGAAAACGCAAAATTACATCCAGTTGCAACAACGCGTTTACCTCCCGCAAGCGAAGACCCCGGCTCCGTTGGTGGTGCTGGTGCACAACGGCGGTTCCAACCAGGAAGCCTGGACCGATTTTCCCCGAGAGTTGGCGGCTCAAGGGTGGGTAGTTCTGACGATGGACTGGGAAGAGTTCAAAACAACCTACGATATTGAGAAGTCGGTCGGCCTGACCCTCAAACAATACGCCGACCGGATCGACGCCACCAAGACAGCGTTCGTCAGCGGTTGCCACGGCGGGAGCAAGACGCTGCTGTTGTTCGGAAAGTTAAAGAAACTCTCCTATAAGATTCAAACCGTCGTTGCCTTGGGCATCTCCGAGCCGGCTTACGCCGACATGGTTCAAGCGCTCAAAAATGAACACCCGCCAGTCTTGGCTTTTTACTCACTCAAAGATAACCTGGGTGAGAAATATCAAGTCAACAGCAAAAAATTCGCCGAGGAAGTGTTGACCCAACCGAAGCAAGTGGTCAGTATCGACGCCGCCCCGCATGGCGATGAACTGACCGCGGATGAAGGAACCAAAGGCGAGGTCAGAAAACAGATTGTCGTTTGGTTGAAAGATTACTTGAAATAATTTGCCCAAACAACAGGTTATGTCAAGGGAGGCGAAAATAATTAAACCATTTGCTTCATCCTTGTTATTATCCCATGATTCTTGATGGCCGCTTCCATGCGTTGCCTTAGATCCCCGCTACCGCACGTATAAAATGGTCCATATTAAACTTACCGACTTCCCTCCGTTTCGCAAGAGTGGGCGGTGACTCCGCTCACTCCTTTTTTCAATGAGGCGAAATCAGAAAGCCGCCGCTTGTTTCGGGAAGCGGCTTTTTTGATTTTATTCCGGCCGGACGAGCAGGAATGGATAGAATATAAGTAGAAGATATAGTTATTGGTCGCGAAAACCGCCGGGCAGCCGATACCGCCGGTTGATTCGGGAGTAGTTGAAGCTTCGCAATAATTATTGAGGAGTGGCATGATTGGGTATTAATTTTCAAGAGATCTTATTGATGTTACCGGCGATTTTGTTTGGTTTGTCGTTTCATGAATTTTGTCATGCTTATGTCGCGGTCAAACTGGGGGATGACACCCCGCGGAGTCAGAACCGGCTAACCTTGAATCCGCTGGCGCATTTTGATCCGATCGGCTTTTTGATGTTGATCATCGCCCGTTTCGGTTGGGCCAAACCGGTGGAGATCAATCCGCAGGCATTTAAACATCCGCGCCGCGATGAGGTGTTGGTCTCGCTGGCGGGCCCATTGGCCAACCTGATTACCGCAGTGGTTTTTGTCTTCATTATCCGGTTTTCGATTGGCTCGTTGGGACGAATGGCGACTTATGGCCAGTATATCTTTGATATGCTGCAGTATTTTGTCGTCATCAACCTTGGATTGATGATCTTTAACCTGCTGCCGATTCCGCCGTTGGACGGTTCGCATCTCATTTTTGTGGTTTTGCCGGACCGCTGGATTCACTTTAAGATCGGTTTATACCGCTACGGCAGTATCGCCCTGCTTGGGGTAATCGTCTTGGAGCGGGTAACCAACCTGGATCTGTTGCCTATCGGAAAAGCGGTCTTTGCAATTTACTCCGGATTATTCCGAATGGTCGGACTCGGTTAGTCAAACGAACTGTCAATTTCAAAAAACGGAACCCAACCGGATCATTCCGATTGGGTTCCGTTTTTTGCTTTGGGGGTTTATTCCTTTACTAACTCAACCGTCGTGGTGCTTTTGGCGGAAAAGGGATAGGCTTTTCCTTTCATCGCCTCCGGACCCGTAACGACCCGGATTTTGCCGCGAATGGCCATGGCGGACTGAAGGGTTAAGGGCAATCCGGTAGAGCGCTCCAGCGTTAGGGTGGCTGTTTCCGTTCCATTGAATTCGTAAACCATGGTCAATTGATCAAGCGCCAACGGCGGCGGGGCCGCCGGATTGGACCGGAGTTTGACGTTTTTACGGATTACAATGCTTTCAGGACTTTGCTTGATCAGAGTCAGCTTGGCGTCGGCGATGGTCGGCAAGCGTTTGGTCAGAATCGTACGTCGTTGCCAAGTTTGGCCAACGGCGACCGTTTGCTCCGGCAGGAACAGCTCGCTCAACTTCTCTTCCAAAGCGGCATCCCCCAGGGTATCGGCGAAGGTTTTCCGGATAAATTCCAGCGAGCCCTGGGCAGGTTGGTTCGGCTTGATCGGGTCGTATTTTTTGAGCACTTCCGCGATGAGCGGTTCGTAGCCGTCGACCATCCGTACCTGCCCGTCCGGTTGGACTTTCAGGTCAAACGGTTTAATCACCATCAGCAGATAGGGGGAGTACTGCGGAAGCTCGGGACTCGGTTTGCGAAAATCAAAAGTTTTGATTCCCGCGGCGCCGGATTCCTCGATCCGGAACTGCTCGTAACTGACTTGCAGCCGGACTCCGGTCGGGTCTTTCTCCAACGCGGTGAGTGTGTAGACGGTCTGTTGCTTAGTGGTGATCTTTTGCATCGTCCCGTCGGACCTGCCGGTGTTCAGCTCGGTTTGGATAACCTCCCGGACGCGATAGGGCTGATCAAGGCTGGGGTTTAGTTTTAAAGTAACGGTCGGCGGTACGGCCAAAACCGAAGTTGCTAACAGGAATATCAAAAACAAAATCGAGTTGAACAATAAATTTCGCATTATCAGGAGTCCTCCACCAAAATCCGTATTGCATACCATCTGATGGATTCGTGATCAGCCCTGAATATCCTTTTAAAGAATTTGGCAATGGTTGCTATCTGACGTAAGATGACTTAAGATATTGTTATATAAAAAAGAAAAAGAGTAAGTTCATGCGGGAAACATTGGAATCGGTGCTTCCGGTAGATCACTAGGGGGATTTCATGATGTGGGATACCATGAGTGAAGCTTGGCGGGTCAGTTTCGAGCAAGCCTGGGAAGCTTATTGCCAGGGCTCGGTCCCGATCGGCGCGGCTTTGGTCGACACGACCGGGAAGGTCGTTGTTAAAGGACGTAACCGGATTTACGAAACACAAGCGCCAGCTGGAACCGTCCACGGACACAAGTTGGCGCACGCCGAGTTGAACTGCTTATTGCAGCTTCAAGGCCAAGACCTTTCGGAGGTTCGAAGTTATACCCTCTATACCACCGTCGAGCCTTGCCCGTTATGTTTTGGAGCACTGGTAATGTCCAATGTCCGCAATCTCCGCTATGCCGCCCGTGACGCTTGGGCCGGCAGCGCCGACCTGATCCGGGCCAATCACTATTTACGGAGCAAACCCTTGCGGTTTGACGGGCCCGAACCGGTGCTGGGAGAGGTTGCGGCATTGTTGCATTCGGTTTATGTTTTGGAGCGGGTTGCAAAACGCGGGAAGGAATCCGAGCTGATTGCGGCCTGGGCAATTGATTATCCCAAAGGGGTTGCGCTGGCCCGGATTTGGTTTGAGAATAATACACTGTCGCAAGGACGCATCCTAGGTTGGACCGCGGAGAAGGTTTTTGGGACGATTGTTGCAGAGCTTGATCAAGACCAAACACAATCACAAGAATCAGTATGAATAGCTCGGTATGTTGACTCCGATAAAATTAAAAAAATACCATATTTAAGTTGGGGCGATTCAAATAGCGTTTGAGTCAGCCCCTCTTTTATTGAATGCGATATGTTTGAAAGATGCGCGTGTTAATAAACCGTAAACACAAAAATAGATATGACGCCTTGCGTGTGACATTGCGAGCAACGAACTTGAAAACAAAAAACGTATATTTAATAACAAGTAAATTGTAGATTGCAAAAATGTTTCAAGCTACAATGAGGTCAACGGTTCAAAATAAAGGGGGAACGATTATGGCACGGAAGTTGATCAATTTCATAATGACGGGTATTTTAGTTTTTGCAATGGTGACTCCGGTAGCCCGCGGCGCGAAAGGCTTCAATTATCCAATGAACACCAACGCTACGGTGAAATATTGGATGGATTTGCATCCCAATCTTTCGGTCACGACCAAAAACTTCGGCGATACCCCGTTGGCAAAGGAGATCGAAAAACGGACCGGCGTGAAATGCGTTTACCAACACCCTGTTGCCGGGCAGGAGCAGGAATCATTGTTTCTTTTGATTGCCAGTGGCAGCCTACCCGATGTGGTCGAATATATCTGGACCTCCTTCCCGGGCGGTCCTAACACCGCTATCAATAACGGCGCAATTTTGCGTTTGAACGATGTCTATGATAAATATTGTCCCAATCTTAAAAAATACCTTAAATCCCACGCTGATTGGGACCGAATGACCAAAACCGATGAAGGAGATTACTACGTTTTCCCATCGATCCGCGCCGGCCAAAACCTTTTGGTTACTTCAGGCCCGGTCGTCCGGAAGGATTGGCTGAATGATCTAAAATTACCGGTCCCGCAGACGATTGAAGATTGGCATACGGTATTGAAAGCGTTTAAAGAGAAAAAAGGCGCGGTATATCCCCTCACCACCAACCTAAACTATCTGCGGACTGATTACGGCCCAGCTTTTGACGTCTGTGGCGATCAACAAGGTTTCTATATCGATAAAGGAAAAGTAATGTATAGTTGGAATACCCCCGGTTATAAAGAATTTTTGAAAACAATGAACCGGTGGTATGCCGAAGGATTGCTTGACCCCAACTTCGCTCAATTTACCACCAAAAGCCGGGATGCGTATATCCTCTCCGGTAAATCGGGTGCTACCGACTGTCCGGCCGCCAGTGGTATCGGTGCTTGGCTTGACGCCATGGAAACGAAGGATCCAAAATTCAGTGTCACTGGAACCCGGTATTGCAGTCCCCAAAAAAATCAATTGCCGCGTTTTGTCCGTAGCTCTCAAGTATACGGCGGTGCCAACAAAGGAAGCGCCGCAATTAGCGCCAAAGCCCGTCCGGAAGTGGTGGAAGCAGCCGCGCGCTTGCTTGACTATAACTTTAGCCCGGAAGGGATTCGCCTGATGAACTTCGGAATTGAGGGAATCAGCTACCAGCTGGTTAACGGCAAACCGAAATATACCGATGCGATGATGAAAGATCCGAAAATGTCCCCGACAGCCGCATTGACCCGTTATATCCGCGCCAATTATTACGGGCCCTTCCCGGCGCTTCCCGAATACCTGGATGAATATTACCTCCGTCCCCAACTGAAAGAGGCGCAAAAGTACTGGATGGAGAACAATTATTCCAAACACCAGTTGCCGCCGATTACGCCCAACGATAAAGAAGGTCAGGAATTATCCAGGATCATCAATGATCTCAACACCTATGTCCAAGAGATGACAATGAAGTTCATCTTGGGGAGTGAACCGATCGGCAATTATGACGCTTATGTCAGTCAGGTCAAAAAGTTGGGAATCGACCGGGTGCTTGAAATCTACCAAAACGCCTATATCCGGTACCGGGCCCGAAAGTAAAGACCTTTGCCCCGACGATCGGCATAAAAGGCAGTTTCAGCGAAACTTAATCAACGAATTGGAGAAACAGACATGAAGATCCTCGATGTAAAAGCAGAAAAGTTTCACTATCAGACCCCGATCCATCTTGACGCCGCAGGGCATAACTGTCCGGGTCCATTGCGCGATGCGCAACGAACCTTCGTCACGATTACGGCCGAAAATGGCATGTCGGGACATAGTTTCGGAGGGTCGGCGGAGGTCATTAACCAATTGGTGAAATCGTTGCTGGTTGGAGAAGACGCCTTGTACCGCGAGCGGATTTGGCAGCGTTTAAAAGGCCGGCAACGGATGTTTAGCGGGTCATTGACCAATGAAGTCTTGTGCATGGTCGATCTGGCGCTCTGGGATTTGGCGGGGAAAATAATGCAGCAACCGGTCTATAAGATTTTGGGCGGCTTTCGTAATAAGATTCCGGCTTACGCTTCGACGATGTGTGGCGACGATCTGGAAAACGGATTGAATACGCCGGAGGCGTATGCCGATTTCGCGGCCGCTTGTCAAAAACGCGGTTATCAAGCGTTAAAGCTCCATACCTGGATGGCGCCCCCCGATGTTAAAATGGATGTGGCCGCCTGCAAAGCCGTTCGCGAACGGGTCGGGGATACGATGGTGCTCATGCTTGACAGCTATCACGGCTACAGCCGCCAGCAAGCGTTGTACCTCGGCAAAGAATTGGAAAAATTGAACTTTTATTGGTTGGAAGAACCGATGGACGAGTATAATATCGAATCGTATGTTTGGCTGGCCGAGCAATTGGCTATTCCCATCTGCGGGCCGGAGAAAGCCGAAGGAAAGATGCAGACTCGGGCGGAGTGGATCGTCCGGCACGCATCGGACATTTCGCGGGGCGGAGTGAAAAATCTGGGTGGAATCACTCCGTTGATCAAAACAGCTCATTTATGCGAGTCATTCGGGATCAGCCTGGAAGTGCACGGCAGCAATATCGGCAATCTTCATGTGTTGGGCGCCATGGGAATCCCGGGTGAATATTACGAACGCGGTTTGCTGCATCCTTTGATCGACTATGAAGTTCCCGAACCTTGGTTGAATTCTATTGTCGACCCGATGGATAGCGCAGGATTCGTCCATCTGTCAGACCGGCCCGGATTGGGTTGGGATCTTAATTTGGATTATATTCGGGCCAATTTGCTTACCAAGTAAACGCGGACGGTTGCCAAGGAATGCTGGAAGAAGTAATAAAGGAGGGCGTCTCCGGATGAAGACGCCCTTCGTCTTTCCGGTAGCCTTCCCGCGAGGTTTGGATCACTCCTCCGCCAGCGCCGGTTCGCCGACTGCTTGTTTCATCCGGTGGGTCAGATTATTGATCCACTTTCCGGAACGCAGTCGCCAGATGCCAAAGAAGAGTTTGAAGAACTCCTCCGACGCCGCGAGCAGGTAGACCAGATGGGGAGGCAAGTGCCAGAGCAATCCGGCCACGAAGGCCAACGGAACGGCGATCAACCACAATCCGGCCGTGTCCAGGAACAGGCTGAACTTGGTGTCGCCGCCGCTGCGCAGGATGCCGACGACGCACAACAAGTTGAAGACGCGGATGGGGATGGTCAGAGCGAAGATGGTCATGACCCAACTGGCAGTCTGGACGACCTGGGCCGAGACATGATAAAACGTTACAATCGGTCCGATCGCGAGCAAAACCAGGGAACCCATCAACACGCCGACCAACGGACCAAGGACTGAAAAACGCTTGGCGTAGTCGAACGCCACCGTTTCCTGACCCGCTCCGATTTTATTCCCGATCATCACGGCGCAGGCTTGGGCTATACCGAAGAAAAGCACCATCGCAATGCGCTCCACCGTCGAACTGATGTTGATCGCGGCAATAATATTGGTCCCCATATGTGCATAGACTACAGCAAACATCGTCATTCCGAAGGACCAAAGCGACTCGTTGCCGATCACCGGCAAGGTGGTTTGGAAGAAACGTTTGACAAACTCCTTGGGAAGATCGAACATCTCATGGAACTTGGCGGCCGGCACCATCTGATTGCGGTACACCACCGTCAAGATGATCGCCAACTCAACCGTGCGGGCGATCAAAGTGGCTAGGGCCGAACCGGCGACTTCCAGCCGGGGAAAACCCCAGAGCCCGTAAATGAACGCGTAATTTAGCAATGAGTTCAGACCAAAAGCGATTAAGCTGACCTTCACCGGGAGCATCACCTGTCCGATGCTACGTAAAATGAAGGCATAACAAAAACTAACCGCATTGAAGAGATAACTGAAGGAGATAATCCGCAAATACCGGCTTCCTTGGGCAATAACCGCCGGATCGTTGGAGTAAAAACGCAATACTTGGCCGGGAAAGAAACAAGCGACAATGAAAAAGAGCAGTGCGACGCTGAACCCGGCGAGGAGACCGATCCCCAATACCCTGCGGATATTGGCCACATCTTTTTGGCCCCAGAATTGCGCGGTGAAAATGGCCGAACCGCTGTAAACCCCGAACAAAATGATGTTAAATAAAAAAAAGACCTGGTTAGCCAGGCCGACTGCAGCGATTGCAGTAGCTCCCAACTGGCCGATGATGATCGTGTCCACCATATTGAGGGAGGATGTAATAAAGTTTTGCGCCGCGATCGGCAGCGCTAAACTGAGTAATGGTCCGTAAAAGGCTTTATCTTTAAAGATTTTTTTCAACATGAAAGCGAATCCCTCTTGTATTTTGTATTCAAAACGGGGCGACAGTGATCCGTCAAACCGGCACGCTCATTGCCCATTGTACTATAGATAAGGGATTTCGTAAACTGGGGTTCCTATTTTTGTTATCTGAAAATTACATTCCCTTCATTGGCTTGCCATCCGCCGGGGAGGTGATGGAACTGTTGAGCGAATTGATTTGGATGCTTGACGAAAAGGGATGTTTTGTTGATAATTAAAGTTAACTACTTAGAAAATAGCTTCGATGTCTATATCGCTCCACCTAGCCCCATTTCATAATTCGCTTGCGCGAGCGGAAGCCAGCTGGACGACTACTTAAAAAGTTTATCTTTGATGACAGGAGAATCCGACGATGGTCTGGGATAAGTTGTTTGGGAAAGAACACCGGCCGCGCTTTATGGCCTTAGAGATCTGGAAGTATATCGGACCGGGATTATTAGTGACGGTTGGATTTATCGATCCCGGCAATTGGGCGTCCAACGTGGCGGCAGGAGCGGATTACGGATACCAATTGTTATGGATGGTCACCCTATCGACGCTGATGTTGATAATCCTGCAGCACAACGCCGCTCATCTTGGGATTGCCACGGGATATTGTCTGTCCGAGGCGGCGGCAATTTACACCCGCCCTTGGGTGGCCTGGTTGACTTTGGGATCGGCGATGTTGGCCAGTTCGTTTACGACCTTGGCGGAGATCCTGGGTTCCGCCATTGCCTTGCAAATGCTTTTCGGCATCCCGATTAAGATTGGATCGGTGATGGTGGCGGTCCTAATCAGCGTGTTGCTTTTCGCCAATTCGTATAAGCGCTTGGAGCGCTGGATTATTGGCTTTGTCTCCTTGATTGGACTTTCGTTCATCTTTGAGTTGAGTTTGGTCCGGATTGACTGGCCGGTGGCGCTGACCAGCTGGGTTACGCCGAGTTTTCCCCAAGGGTCGCTGCCGATCATCATGAGCGTGCTGGGCGCGGTAGTGATGCCGCATAATTTATACCTTCATTCCGAGATCATCCAAAGCCGGCAATGGAATCTCCAGGACGAAAAAATTATCCGGCATCAATTGAAATATGAGTTTTACGATACGTTGATCTCCATGATCATTGGTTGGGCGATCAATAGCGCAATGATCTTGCTGGCGGCGGCGACCTTCTTTCAAATGGGAGTGCATGTCAGCGAATTGGAACAGGCCCAAAGTATGCTTAAACCGTTACTGGGCAATGCGGCGGCGGTGGTTTTTGCTTTGGCGTTGTTGATGGCCGGGTTATCATCCAGTGTCACGGCCGGCATCGCCGGCGGCAGCATTTTTGCGGGCTTGTATCGCGAACCCTACGACATTCACGACAATCACAGCCGTTGGGGCGTGGTTTTAACCATCGGCGTGGCCTTGGCGTTTATCTTCTTTGTTAAAGACGCCTTTCAGGGTTTGGTCGTCTCCCAGATGTTGCTCAGCATTCAATTGCCGATCACGATTTTCCTGCAGATTTATCTGACCTCTTCTCCAAAGGTAATGGGGAAATACGTCAACAGCCGAGTGGACCGGATCGCATTATGGATCATCGGGATTGTGGTGACTGTATTAAACTTGATGCTGTTTTGGAGTTATATCCGGTAGTTGATGACGCCAGACCGAAATATCATGCGGGAGAGCGGGAAAGACGCAACCGTTCTCCCGTTTATTTAATTATTTAATTAAATATTCCAGCGATTGGCTGGACTTTTTGTTCTTCCATGGTATAATTTAATTAATCATTTAATTAAATTATATTGAACGATTGAAACGATGAAGGAGAAGTAAAATGGCTGAAAAGGATGCGCGGCTTCGTTTGATTGAAGCGTCGTTACCGCTGTTTGCAACCAAAGGTTATGCGGCGGTTTCGTTCAAAGAGATCTCCGAGGCGGCCGGGGTCAACAGCGCATTAATCAATTATTATTTCAAATCCAAAGAAGGCTTGTATGAAGCGGTTTTAGAGGCCCAATTCAGTAAGTTTCAAAAGTTGTTTCTGGAAACCGATTGGCTGCAAGTGGAACCGCCCGAACGGATTCGTCGCTTTATCATGAACTTTGCGCAGTTGCACCGGACCAACCCCTATATCCGGCGTTTGATGACCAGCGAACTGAACCACCCCAGTCCGTTCTTTGATGATTTCGCCAAGCAAAAAATCAGTCGGTTCAGCGGTTTATTGGTTCAAACGATCCAAGAAGGAATCGCGAAAGGACAATTTCGGGAGAATATCAATCCGACTCAAGCCGCCGCCATTATTATCGGGATGGTCAACTATTATTTTGTGGCGGAAAATATTGCCAAACTGCTGCTGCAAGGGGAGTTTGTCGACGCCCACGATTCATTCGGCTTACAGGCGGTGCAGATTTGTTTCGAAGGAATTTTAAATCCTGATTATCAAAAATAAGGTATTTTCAGATTGGGTTTTAATTAACTATTTAATTAAAGGGTATTAAAATCATGAATTTTACCCAACAGGAGGGATTGAAATGAACAAACGGTTGGTCATCGCCGGAATCATTCTTATTTCATTAGTTTGTCTGACGGCGTTTAAGTTATGGCACCGGGAAGAAGCGGGCATCAGCGCGACCGGGACCATTGAGGTAACCCAGGTCGATGTGGCGCCAAAGGTCAACGGTTATCTCAGCGCGCTAACGATTGAACCGGGCGACGCGGTCCAAAACGGCAAGGTTATCGCCAAGGTTTTCCGGGCCGACCTGGAGTCGCAGTTGCTCCGGGACGAGGCGGCGTTGGAAAAAGCCCAAGTCCAATTGGACGATCTCCAAAAAGGGTCGCGTCAAGCCGAGTTGCAAGCGGCCGCGGCCAACGTCGAATCGGCCAAAGCGGTCTTGCGGAAGAACCGCGCCGACTTCGAACGGCTGAATTCCTTGTACCAACAAGGCGCGGTTTCCCAGCAAGAGTTGGACAATATCCGCTCGGCCCTTGACGTCGCCGCCAACGCGGTTCAAGCGGCCGAGTCCCAATATCATCTGGCCCGGGAAGGCTACCGGCCGGACGCGATTGCCGCGCAACAAAAAGAGGTGGAGCGGAACCGGGCGGTATTGGAGATCAGCCGGGCGGCGCTGGCCGACACGACCTTAACCAGTCCCTTAAGCGGGGTAGTGTTGTCCAAAAATTATCAGAACGGCGAGTATGTCAATGTCGGTGCGGCTGTGGTAACCATCGGCGATCTGAATGATTGTTGGGTGAAGATTTATCTCTCCTCGACTCAGCTTGGCCTGGTGAAGTTGGGCCAAAAAACCCAAGTCCGGATTGATTCCTATCCCAACCGGGCGTTTTCCGGGACCATCAAGGAGATTAGCGAGAAAGCGGAATTTACGCCACGGCAGAGCATTACCCAACAAGAACGGGCCAATTTGGTCTTTGCCGTCAAGGTGAAGCTCGATAATGCGGCCGGAATTTTAAAACCCGGTATGCCCGCGGATGTGGTGCTGCAATGAAAATGATCGAGATGGCCGGGGTTTCCAAAGTTTTTGGCAAACTGACGGCGGTGGATGGTTTGTCGTTAACGGTCAACCGCGGGGAGATCTTCGGCTTGGTTGGTCCCGACGGCGCCGGTAAAACCACGGTCATCCGGATGCTGACCGGAGTGATGGATCCTAGCGCCGGAACAGTCCGGGTGCTGGGTGAGACGGTGATCGAAAAGATCAAACCGCACTTGGGTTATGTCCCGCAACGGTTCAGCCTATACGGCGATTTGACGGTGTTCGAAAATATCCGTTTTATCGGGTCGCTGTATGGGGCCGCGACGCGGACCATCGCCGCCAAAGCCGAGGAGATTTTGCGTTTCACCAATCTGTGGGCTTTCCGGGACCGGCTGGCCGATAACTTGTCGGGCGGGATGAAACAGAAGTTGGCGTTGGCCGCCGGGTTGATGCACCGACCGGATCTTTTCTTTCTGGATGAACCGACCACCGGGGTCGATCCGGTTTCGCGCCGCGAATTTTGGCAAATGCTTTATCGTTTAAATAAAGAAGGCATGACCGTCGTGGTCTCAACGCCGTATATGGACGAGGCCGAACTTTGCACCCAAGTGGCTTTTATGCATCAAGGCAAGATTGTCGCGGCGGCGGCGCCCCTGGAACTGAAGCGGGACTACCCGTACCGCCTGCTCGAATTGCAGGTCCGGCATAAAGACGTGAAACCGTTTCTGGCAGAATGCCCGGTGCGGGAGATCAATTCATTTGGCGAAAAGTACCACCTGGTGGTTGACAATCCGGAAGCGGCGGCGGCAGCGGTCCGGCAGGCGCTACACGCGGCAGGACTCGAGGTGTTGGGTTTAACCGAAGTGGCGCCAACGATGGAAGATGTCTTTGTGGCAATGGCCGGGGAGGAGAGTTAAATGGATGCGGTCGAGATTGAAAACCTGACCCGGAAGTTCGGCAGTTTTACGGCTGTCAATCAGATCAGTCTGCGGATCAAGCAAGGTAATATCTACGGGTTTTTGGGACCGAACGGATCCGGCAAATCCACCACCATCCGGATGCTCTGCGGGATTTTGGAGCCGACCTCGGGAACGGGTAGGGTGTTGGGTTTGGATATTAAACGGGACAGTGAGGCCATTAAGGAAAAGATCGGTTATATGTCCCAGAAGTTTAGTCTCTACAACGATCTGTCAGTCGTTGAGAATCTCCGGTTTTACGCGGGGATGTACAGTCTGCCGGAACAGCTCAAAAATGAACGGATCGCGGCAATGGTCGCAATGGCAGGTTTAAAGGGACGGGAAAAAGAGCTGGCCGGGAATCTTTCGGGCGGCTGGAAACAACGGTTGGCCTTAGGCTGCTCCATTTTGCACAATCCGCCGATTTTATTTTTGGACGAACCCACCGGCGGGGTGGATCCGAAATCGCGCCGGATATTTTGGGATATCATCTATCAACTGGCGTCCGGCGGGACTACGGTGATGGTGACGACGCATTTTATGGACGAAGCCGAGCACTGTGACGAGATCGGTTTTATCTTCGAAGGCAATTTAATTGTTTCCGACACCCCGGCCCGGATCAAACAGGTTATCCCCGGTATGCTACTGGAGATCCGGAGCGCGGCACCGATGGAGTTGCTCGAACAAATCCGCGACGAGTTTCCGGATATCATCGACGCCTATGTGTACGGGACGACCTTGCACCTGCTGGTGCCGCACGGTACGGCGGAACGGTTCGCCGGATACCAACCGCAAACCATCGTGCCGACATTGGAAGATGTTTTTATCTACTTTGTCAAATCCAAACGCGGGGAGTTGAGCGCATGAACCGCTTACGCGCCTTATTAGTCAAAGAGTTTATTCAAATGAGCCGCGACCGGCTGACTTTCGCCATGATGGTGGCCTTGCCCATCGTCCAACTGTTACTGTTTGGCTTCGCCATCAATACCGATGTCAAACATCTGTCGACCGTCGTTTTCGACCAGTCGTTACAGCAAGAAAGCCGGGATCTGCTCAGTTCCTTCACGGCCAGCGGTTACTTTGACGTGAAGCACGTCGCCGGCAGTTACCAAGAGGTCAATCAGCAGATTGAACGCGGCGACGCCAAAGTCGGAATCATCATCCCGCCGGATTTCACCAGCAATTTGAAGCATGGCAAAAGCGGGGCCGTCCAGGTGATTGTCGACGCCACCGACTCGATGGCTTCTGCATCGGCGATCAGCGCGGCGCAGATGATCGGGCAGTTGAAATCCCAGGCGATCTTGATCCAAAAGATGCAGGCTCTCACCGGAAAACCAATGGAACAACCCTATGACGTCCGGATCCGGCCTTGGTATAATCCCGACTTTATCACCGCGTTTTATATGGTCCCCGGAATCTGCGGCGTGGTTTTAACCATGACGATGGTGATGATCACTTCGATGGCGATCGTCCGGGAACGGGAGCGGGGCACCTTGGAGCAGTTGATCGTAACCCCCTTGAAGTCGCTGGAATTGATGCTAGGCAAGATCATCCCGTATGTGGTGGTGGGTTATGTCCAAATGACCTTGGCGTTAATGGTGGGAATCCTCGTCTTTGACCTGCCGATTCGCGGCAGCATCGGGTTGTTGTATTTGCTAACCTCTTTCTTTATCATCGCATCGCTGGCGTTGGGGATCTTAATCTCCAACTTTGCCGAGACTCAAATGCAGGCGATGCAAATGTCGTTTTTCTTCTTTATGCCGAGTATCCTGCTGTCGGGATTTATGTTCCCCCGGGAGGCCATGCCGCAATTGATTCAATGGATCGGCGCGGCGATTCCCTTGACCTTTTTTCTCCAGATTTTACGAGGGATTATCCTCAAGGGTATCGGACTCAGTTACCTATGGAGTCAGGTGTTGGCGTTATTCGGCTTCGTCGTGGCGTTGCTGGCGCTGAGTATTTTGAAGTTCCGTAAGAAATTGGCGTAAGCCCCATTTGTATCCGCTTGTGGAAAATCATCGCGACCGTTGGATGCCTAGCGTTCCGAATTTCCGGGTCAGCCACTGCCAGACGATAACCAAACAAAGACCCCAGACTGATGCGCCTAGAAAATTGCCAATGGCAGTTCCCAGATCAATGGTCGTGAGTTCATGCATCCGATAAAGATGGGTAATGGCGTAAAAGGAAAACCACAAGGTTAAGCTGTAATTGATCCCTTTAAAATATAAGTATTTTTCGCCAATCCCTAAAATCAAGTAGGCGAAAATGACGCCTAAAACCGCCAAAAAACCGATCAAGGCGATATAGGCAAAGAAAAGCTCTGCGTAGTTGCCGACTAATCTGCCAAAGATCATCACCGCCAGAAAATCTTTAAACATTAACCGGGAGACACCGAAAACTTCCATGGCGTAATTAACCACAAAAGTGGGGAGCCAAGCGGTGATTCCGGCAATGAAGCCCCGGACAAATCGATCGTCCAATTTTGTCACCTCATAATCGTTTCGATCAATAGTATCGGTTTTGTCAAAAAATTTATGTGGGCTGGAAGCGCTAGCCCGGAATCCGTTTATTTCACGCGCAGCGGCGCTCCGGGAAACGAAACGAGCCGTCCCGGACGGAATTGGGGACAGCTCGTTTCGTTATTGCCAGGTCACCTGCAACGGCGCCCGGTCGACGAGACGGTGGTAGGAGACTTTGGGGAAACCGACCATGATGCCGCCGCCGACCGCTAGCGTTTCCGGCAGCTGCAACAGTTGCAACAACGGCTGATACCCCGAGCTGGCGCAACCTTCGAAAAAGCCGGCCCAGCAAGTGCCGAGTCCGATTGAGGGCGCGAATAATTCCGCGTAGCTCAACGCGAAATGCGCGTTATCCCGCCCTAACGACCCCATCTTTTTGGGAGTGGCCGCCGCCACCAGACAAGGCGCGCCACGGAGAATGACATCGCGGCCGGTGTTGCGATAGGTCGCTACCGTCCCGGCGTAATAAGCGCCGCCGGGGGAGCCGCTGTTGATTTTTTCCTCCATCCAATCGATAGTGGCGGCAATGATCTTTTGCAACGTTTCCGGGTCGTCATAAACGTAAAACGCCACGCCTTGGGAGTTGCCGCCGGTCGGGGCTTGGCGCGCCACGTCCAAAAGCTGCTGAACCTTGGCTCTGGGGACCTGCTCCGGCCGGTATTGGCGTACCGAACGGCGCGCTCTGAGAAACTGAGCGGCCGTGGCTTCATCCAAAACGGGCTGGTTGATTTGGGGTATTTGATTAGCTAGGGGCGTTTTTTCATGATCCAACGCGCCGTGGGGACAAACCGCCACGCAATGGCCACAAGCGATGCAATGGCGTTCCGGTTGGGCTTGCGGCCCGTCGTGCATTGCAATGACCCCGGTGGGACAATCGGCGACGCATAGGCCACACCGGGTACACTTTGACTGGTCAACTTGAATTAAGCTCATTTTAACTCTCCTTTATCCCGCTTGGATTCGTATTGAAATCGGCGTTTCATCATTATGAAGCGTCGGGACCGGTTATTCCATATGAAAAGGTCCGGCTTTTTTCCAAGCCGGACCGTGATCTCCAACGATTGTTCCTACTGTTGCAACCCAAACTCCGCGGCCAACTTGGTGAAGGCGGGCAGCGAGTTAATGATGGTTTCTTTGGAGACGCAGTAGGCGATCCGGAAGTAGCCGGGTCCGGCGAAACCGCTGCCCGGAACGAGCAGCAGATTGTATTTGAGCGCCGCTTGGATGAACGCGACGTCATCGGCGATCGGGCATTTCGGGAAGAGATAAAAGGCGCCTTCCGGCTTGGTGACTTCAAAACCGACGCTGATCAAGTGGTTATACAAAAGATCGCGGCGTTCCCGATAGATGTCGACGCCAACCACTTCGCCTTGGAGTTCGGCGACCAGCCGTTGCATTAACGCGGGGGCGTTGACGAACCCCAGCACGCGGTTGGCAAAAACCAGGGCGTCAAAGAGCAGTTCCGGTTCGGGGTTAGCGGGATGAAGCGCCACATATCCGATGCGTTCGCCGGGGATGGCCAGGTCTTTACTATGCGAGGTCACCACCAGGCTGTGTTCAAAGTAGTTGAAGACCGGCGGAACGGCGACGCCGTAAGCCAACCCGGCGTAAGGTTCATCGGAGACCAGGTAAATGGTGATCCCAAGTTGGGCTTCTTTCTCGCGGATCACTTCGGCCAAGGCGCTTAAGGTCTCGGGGCTGTAAATGACCCCGGTCGGATTGTTCGGCGAATTGATCAAGATGATTTTGGTGCGCTCGTTGATGACTTCGGCGATGGCTTTGACATCCAGTTGAAAGTCGGGTTTGGTTTTGACCACGACCAATTTTCCCTGGTGGTTTTCGGTGTAAAAACCGTATTCGACAAAGTAGGGGCTGGAGACAATCACTTCGTCGCCGGGGTTGAGCAACGCTTTGAAGGCGACATTGAGACCGCCGCCGGCGCCGACGGTCATGACCACGTGGCCGGCGGTCAGGGTAAGGCCGGTTTTGCGGTTGAGGTGAGCGGCGACCGCGGCGCGGGCTTCGGGGTAACCGGCGTTGCTCATGTATTTATGCATGCCCGGAACCGGGTGGTTGGCCAGTTCGGCGAGACGGGATTTGAAGCTGGCCGGCGGTTCGAGGTCGGGGTTACCGATGGTGAAGTCGTAGACGTTCTCGCGGCCGTGGATCTGGGCGAGGCGGTCGCCTTCCTCGAACATTTTGCGGATCCAGGATGAGCGGGTTAGGGATTCGCGGACCTTAGATGAGATGGACATATAAAGAGCCTCCTTGTAAGGTATTTGGCTTGGGTTAACAGAAAGCTTTGCCAAATTGGTTGTTTGCGCCGTGAAAAGCTGCCCATTACTGCGTCACTTGGTCGCTGCGGTGCTCGATATACAGCGAGTATTATCTGTGCTCCTCGCTCGGGCGTTCCTTGTACTGGACAACTTTTGACGGCGCGATTGTGAATACATGGAGACAACCAATTTGGCAAGGTGCCCCCGGCGCGTTTAGGGCTGAAGCGCCGGCCAGGCTACAGGTTGCTTTACAACTACTGATATAATAAGTAGCAATTCTTTATGAGAAGGTACAAGCGACGAGGAAATATTTATGTATATTTCCATAACTCCGAAGTATATCCTTCCCGGAAATTTGCATTTTGGATCGATTTCCTGAATTTAGCGGTGAAAGACCTCTTTACAGCAAGGCGTTTTTAGGTTATAATAAATTTCGCTGACGTGCCGAAGTGGTGGAACTGGCAGACGCGCTGTGTTCAGGGCGCAGTGTCCGTAAGGGCGTGCGGGTTCAAATCCCGCCTTCGGCACCATGATTATTCTCCTCCGTTATTTGACGGGGGTTTTTGATTTTTATAGGGTGTTTTGCTAATCATTTGCTAAGCAAATAAAAACTGCCTTGTTGAAGGGCAGTTTTTGTTTCCTTTATTTGTCCCAATTTCAAAAAATGTCGAATCGAAAGCATGGATAATTAGATTGATACAGACAGACAATCCTGAATTGTCTCAAGCTCCTCCGTTCCCAACGGAGGTTTTCTATTTTGAAAAGAAAACCTTTGCCAAGAGATCACGCTACGATAAACATTGAAGCGGAAACAGACAAAATAAAAGGAGCTTGATACAAATCAAGTTCCCTTTTTAATCCTTGTTATTATTTATCAGCAACAACCTAATGCCCTTTCGGTTACCCTTGATTTTCGGCCTTTTCCTTGCCCTGCAGCCAGGGAGGTAGAGCAAGTCTGAATTTCCTCCTGCCACGTAACGACATAACGATGCTTTGCAGCACAATGAAGAGATACAGCAAGAGCCCGCTTACTATCGCTTGAGAGTTTGATTGGACGCCCGCCGCACGGATCAGTTCATTGATTATCAGAAGGATCAGCGTACCGATTGGCGCGCCAAGCAGGTTCCCTACGCCGCCGTTGAGCAGAATGCCGCCGATTACATTCGAGGCGATAGCTTTCATTTCGAACAACGCCCCGTTTCCGATATTACCGGCTCCTGTTGTCATGAGGAACACAAATCCTGCGATACCGGCCGTTAATCCGCATATCACGTATGAGAAGAATATCGTTCTTTTTACGTTGATACCGAGCATCCGAGCGCTCTGACTATTGCCGCCAACAGCGTAGACATTGCGCCCGAAACGCGACCACTTCATAAGGGCGGCGAAGAGGAGAACAAGGACCACCACAACGATGACGCCTGGTTTGATTTCACACGGGATGAAAACGCCTAGCCTGTTTTGCGTGCCAAGCCAAGGAATCACTATTGTAAAATCCCGCAAGGCAACAAAAGCAGGCATGGTCACGTTGATCGGATCTTTGTGGAGTGTCGTCAGCAGTCCCTGTGCTAAGAACAATCCTGACAGCGTTATGATAAATGGCTGTATTTCAAGATAGGCAATGAGATATCCATGCAAGAGACCAAACGCGATACCTATGCCCAGGGAAAGAAGTAGGGCACCCCAAACGTTCCCCATTCCCGATTCCAGCAACATGGCACAGGCCATGGTTACCAGGCCACATACTGCGCCGATGGAAATGTCGA
>JAEYPR010000019.1 GCA_023410535.1 Bacillota bacterium
CCCACGCGTTACTCACCCGTCCGCCGCTCGACTCTAGATTCGCAAGCTTCCTCTAAAGCTCCGCTCGACTTGCATGTATTAAGCACGCCGCCAGCGTTCGTCCTGAGCCAGGATCAAACTCTCCATAAATTATTATATCTTCCGTAGCTTACGCTCCGGTTGATTACTAATTTAAGAGCTTTTGAGTGGCTCTATTTGACTTTACTGGCCATGAGTTGTGTTTCTCATGACTTTCATGTGTTTACTACGAAATAACCCTTATCAGTCATTTCTTTTCTACTGTTCAGTTTTCAAGGTTCATTCCGTCGCCGCTTTCGTTGTCGTCAGCCGCGCGACTTTTATATATTATCACATTCATTTTTCGCTGTCAAGCTGGATTTTGGTGTAAATCTTGTTGTACCAACCAATATTTTTCTCGAATGTGACAACTTTTATATATTAACACACTCTCAAAAAGAGATCAATAGTTAATTCCGAGTAAAAAATGGCAAATCAAACACATTACAATCCGTCGCGCAAGCGAATTAAGAAAATCGGCTAAGTGGAGCGATATGGGCCCAAGTTATTTTCTACGTAGCGTTGACTGATCTCATTAAGAAAGAGTAGTTTCTGTTGTTCGTCCGCGAAACGGCGTTGAAACTTTTCGAGATATGAGCGTAACGGCATATCCGATAAGTTAAAGAAGTATTTTTGGGCCAGTCGGTACTGTTCCCAGGGGAACGCCAAATAACAACGGATCACTTCAATCTCTTCGGGGGAGATTGGGTATTGGCTTCGATAATAATCCACCACTTGTCGGAACCATTCGCGGCTCCAATGATTTGAATATCCCGATTTCGAAATCAATAACGCCAGATCGGAAACTGCCAGATTCCAACCCCATTTATTCATTCCAAGATAACGAAGGGATCCATTGGTTTGCCGGCCGAAATTGTTCCGGGAAAGTTTAGTTAGGACCAGACTATAACGCTCCGGACGATTGATTAAAGCGATATAAACACTATCCTTTAGTTGGCGATAGGCGTTGTCCGCTTGATTCAACAACATGCGGACACGCGACAAAAACAGGCGATCAAACTCGCTAGGGCGTACTCGATACTGCGCGAGCATTTGGAAGGAATGAAAGTTCTTAATCATGGTTTGATATTGTTCCAAAAGATTTGGACCGTTATAATGGAGCTTAATCTCTTCAGCCAAAGCGGTTGGGATCCGGACCTTCTTCAGGTTACAAATTAGTGTAACAATCGACTCAATATCCTCGGAGCACTTAAAGTGGATATGATGATGCGCCGGCCATTCTGTCAAATACGCCCAGGTTCGTTGGTCCAGTTGTTTATAATCGGAACCTTGATTGATGACCGGCTTTAAAAATCCGCTAAATCCCTGATTTTGACATTCATCCAAAAAATTCAGCCAACAACGCAAATCCTGCTCGCGCCCTCCATGCAGCCATAAGGCCCAACTCCGTTCCGACCCGGCGAGAATGAAGCAATCGGGAGTACGACGGTCAATCCGGATGATCGGCTCCGGAAGCATTTTAAGGATCTCCGGATCGATGTTTAATTTCACAAATTGGCGAATCAACTCAATCTCTGCTAGTTTCAAATGATTACCTCGCTTTGATTGGTTTTGGAAAACCTGACCATTGAATCGTCTCAACCTTTGGCAATACCCCCGCGATGTACGCCGGTTCGGGGATCATCAGCTCAGGAGCCAGTTCCAGGGCGATCTCCGACTCCGGTTCAGCGGATTTGAAGTCATCTTTGGGTATCTCTTCGTTCGCCTCAATCTGCTCATTCGGGAGCGCGGGCGGTTCTTCTCTGATCACCATTTCATTGGGTTCCAAATCGCCCCCGTCGATCCCGGCTTCGAGAATATTCCCATCCCGTCCGCCCAAAATCCGATCTTCGGTAGGGTTGGTCAATCGCTCAATCACCTCGGACGGCAATTTCTGATCGTAACTCACTTGAATCAACGAATCATCCCAACCGATAAAATCGCCCCAGGACTCCACCGGTGACAAAACCATTGAAAACTTGCCTTGATCCCCTTTGGCCTCAGCGAGGTTTTTCCCCCAGATGTACCCCTTTTGCGATCCAAGCTCTTTCCGGAGTTTAATGAGGCAGCGTTCTTGCCGGACGATCTCCTTGGTAACATCCTTAATATCTTTATTGTCTTTTCGCTCGCAATCTACGGCGTTTGACAAGAGTTGCAAGGTCTTCGTGGGGTACTTCAATAAGGAAATTAAGGCCTCGTACTCCTCCGGCCAAAAGGGCTGGAGTTTTCCATATTCATGAAGCAAAAATATGATCCAGTCGCACTCCCAGACGCCAACGTCGGTGATGAGCGTTGCCAAATCCATAATCCGCGGTTGAAACGATAAATGCTCCCAATTAACCAGATAATAATCATTGCCAAACCAGACTAAATGTTTCGCCAGCAAATTGCCGTGGCCTAACGTTCCCGATTGACAATGATGATCGTGAATCGATTGCATCCCGCAGTTCCGCCAGGTCGTTGAACAATCCTCAATCGCGTTCAAGGCGTTTTTGCGTAATTCGCTAAATTCCTTCCGGTCCTTTTCATGAAACTCATCTTCCGCAACTTGCAGCAACCGTTCCCGGTCCGACCCCCACTTCAACTCCAGGGCGCTCCAATGATCCCTGGCGACCGGAATCCCTTTGCTCTCACGGTAATCGCGCCCGGCCCGGTATAGATCCGCGAGGATCTCGGCGACCCGGGTAATCGCCGCCGGGTCGTCGGTCCGAAAATACTCACTACCGAACAGCCACGGCTGAATCAGATAACAAGACGAATTCTCCTCCCAAATGATTGTCTTTTGCCATGAAAACGCCCAATTTTGAAATGAGCGTTCCTCAAGATACTCTAGGATGGTACGGAGCCAGTTCAACTCCTCTCTGTTATATTGGGTCAACCCCAAGCGGTACCAGCCATCAACAGTCGCGACATAAAAGGCATCCGCTTCCCGGATGAATTTACGGGGTTTAAATCCTAAGCGTTGAAATAACGGTCCCCATTTCAAATAGTCCGATTTTACCTGTTGAAAATCGGCCGAATCGCGTTCCAATTTTGTTTTGGGATGTTTCATGATGCACACCTCCCGGATTTCTTGAATACCCTATCAGTCGTTGTTTCACTTGAATCTTTCCTTGAGAGCACCTTCTCACAGCGAGCCTCATAAACTATCCTATGCTTAAGTCCGGTTATTTAGAAAAAATAGCTCCGAAGGAAAGCCGCCCAACCCGATTAAAAAACAGCTTATATCGGTCATACTCAATATTTCGACCCGTCTTGACTGCAACAGATTTTCCTTGATTTATAAGTTGACTGCCAATGGCTATGTACTATTGGATGTCGCACAAATATCGGTATTTCAATTGCGACAAGTAGTTCAACATGATATTCGGCCATTCGGGAGAAATTGTTATTGTCCAAGGAGGAACCAATTTGGAGATCCGTAGTAGAGCTCCGCTCCGCATCAGTTTTGCCGGTGGCGGAACTGATATCGAACCGTATCTTTCCGAAAGGGGTGGCGTTGTCCTCAGCACCACCATCAACCGCTATAGTTTTGGAACCTTAATGCCCCGCACCGATCAGGAAATTCAGATTGAATCGCTGGATGTCGAGTTGTTTACTAAATTCTTAGCCTCGCAGAAACTTGATTTCAATGGCCAATTGGACCTTGTCAAAGCGGTATTGCGAAAATTTGAAGGGTGGAAACAGGGGTTCTCGCTGTTTTTACATAGCGACGCCCCGCCCGGCAGCGGTTTGGGATCCTCCTCGACCATGGTGGTTACGTTGTTAGGATTATTCCGGCAATGGCTCAACTTGCCCTGGAGTAATTACGACCTGGCGGAGTTGGCCTACGAAATCGAACGGATCGACTTGGGAGTTCGCGGGGGCAAGCAGGATCAATACGCCGCCACCTTCGGCGGTTTCAACTTTATCGAATTTTACCACGACAGCACCATCGTCAATCCGTTGCGGATATCCTCAATCATCATTAACGAGCTTGAATATCACCTGCTCTTGTGTTACACCGGCAAAACGCGTTTATCGACCAACATCATCGCCAGCCAAGTCGAGGGTTATCTGCGAAAGCGGGAAAGCTCCATGCATGCGTTGGATGAACTAAAAGAGATCACCATTGCCATGAAGAACGCCCTATTAAAAGGCCGCCTCAATCAATTCGGTGATCTGCTCCATCAGGGCTGGGTCCAGAAAAAACAGTTGGCCGGGGCCATCTCCAATGAGAAGATTGATACGCTTTACCACATCGCCCGCAAAAAAGGAGCTTTGGGGGGCAAAATTCTCGGGGCCGGCGGCGGTGGGTATTTGCTGCTGTTTTGCCCGTACAATAAAAAGCACCTCATTGCGGCGGAGCTGGAAAAATTGGGAACCCAAATCACTCCCTTCAGTTTTGAAAACCAGGGCTTAACCACTTGGAAAGTCCAATAGTATGATTGCGTTTCAAAAGCTAACCGGCAAACGTTTGCTTGCCGGCATGAAGGCAAAATTTCGGAAGCTTTGCAAAAAGGAGAAGCCGATGAAGATTGCGATGGAAGCCCGACCGATCAAATGGTCCTATGGGACGGGGATCGGCAATTATACCCATAGTCTAATCGCCAAACTCAACGAGCTGGACCGCGCCAATGATTATACTTTCTTATGGGCGGAAGACGAACCCGGCGACATGATTCCGTTTACCCGGCCTTACAGTTATTACTCCCTGCCCCGCGAGGACCAGCGCGAAGAGGAGGAGATCCCGCTTTGGCTGGGCCAGGAAGCGGCGGATGTTTTTCATCTCACTCAAAACGGGTTCAGAACGCCCCGTCCGGGATCGTATAAAATTGTCGTCACCATTCATGACCTGATCCCCTACTTTTATCCGGAGATGGTCCGGCCCAGTTTTTTGAAGCGTTTCACTGCGGAGATGCCGTTGATTGTCAACCGGGCCGATCAGATCATTACCGTCTCCGAAGCTTCGAAAGTTGATTTGGTAAAGGTTTTTAAGCTCTCGCCCGAGAAAATTTCGGTGATTCCATCCGGTCCTTCCCCAGCCTTTCATCCTTATCCCCGTGCCGCAATCACTCAATGGTTAAAGGAACGGTATGGCCTCAAGCAGCCTTATCTCTTATACGTAGGCGGTTTGAATCCACGTAAAAATGTTTTGGAGTTGCTTTACGCTTACGCCAAAATCCTGCGTGACTTACCGAACCAGCAAAAGCTGGTGATCTTGGGCGGCGCTTGCCGGCATTTGGAGAAGTTAAAACTTTTGGCCGAAGCCTTGGATATTTCGGAAGATGTCGTTTTCCCCGGTTTTGTGCGAACCGAAGAACTTCCATTCTTTTATAACGGCGCCGATCTGTTTGTTTACCCTTCGTTATATGAGGGATTTGGTCTCCCGCCGATTGAAGCCATGGCGTGCGGCACGCCGGTGATCACCTCCAATGTCTCGTCATTGCCGGAAGTTGTCGGCCCGGCGGCGGTCACCGTCGACCCCCACGACACGCTTCAACTGGCCCAGGCGATCTATGATGTGCTTGAAAATCCGGTTTTACGGACCGAACTGATCCGGCAGGGTTTGGAGCGCGCCAAAATCTATAATTGGGACTCGATCGCCCGCCAGGTTTTACATGTTTATGAGCAAGTCGTCAACCCGGCTATGGCCGCCGCCAATCGTTAAAGGTAGAAGCCGGTGTATGACAAGTTGAAGGAACCGATCTTTGGAAAGGTCATCCCTTCCAAATACATAATACATAAGTTTTACACTTGGTAATTGATTCTTTTACGTAAAAATCATCATTATATTGAAGTCCAACTATGGAATGACGACTATTGTAGAGTGTAAATAATCCATCAGGATTACGAAATGATGATAGCCCCTTACTGTGTATTCTTAAAAAGTTTCATGAAAATCGATCTCTCCTGTATGAGATAACAAAAACCCTTGATTTCTCAAGGGTTTTACAGTTTTAATTTGATGGACCTGAGAGGAATCGAATCCCTGACCTCTTAAATGCCATCGATAGGTCTTTTGGATTCCTTAATGATTTCAACCTCAGGTTCAGGCAAAAAACCATGGGTCAAGGGCTAAAGGTAGTGTTAAAAAAAGGTTGCACTGCGATGGGTTGATGCTCAGGGCCGATCAGACCCATGCGGTACCATTTCTCCGCCAAAGCACGTTGGACCGCCTCGGAGCGAGAACGACTGCGTACCGGGGGATAGGTTGTGTTGGCCGATTTATTTCCATGGTGAATGTAACGGTCCGAGTAGACCCAGTAGTTTTGATAACCGGCACCAATTGCCCGGACACAATAGTCGTCATCCTCATGCCAGTATAAGCCGCAGATCTCCGCGTCATAGCCTCCTACCTTCCTAACCAACTCCCCGGTAGCCAGCATCAAACAACCCATTAGAATATCACAAGGTTTAGGGCTGCGCCCTTTGACCCGTTTGGTCTCGCGGTGATCAGGGTAGACATATATGTTATGGGCGTCCGGCCCCACGATGCCAGCTTGGGGATAATGACGAAAGACATCTAAAAATGGGCCGATCCAGTCCGACTTAAACTCGATGTCGCTATCGACGAAAAGGACAAAATCCGTTGGGGTGAAGCTATTCAGGAGATAATTTCGCCCGGCCGGGGCTCCTAGGTTCTTGGCTACCGATAATTTCTGGATGTCGGCCCCTTCCAAGGTCTCCAGCCAGGCTGCGGTCTCATCGGTGGAACCATTATTTAAGAGATGAATTTGGTAGGGGATCCCGCTCAAAGTCTTGCGGATACTGGCGACGCACTTTTGACTGTATTTAACGGAATTATAGAGTGGGATGACGATGTCGATCATATAATCTCCTTTATCTTTGAACCATCATAATATGAATATGTAAAAGTCAGCCGCTTGGTGAGCGGTTAATTGTTCAAGGATGTCAGATTATTTGAATAAAAGTGGAAAACGGTAATTTTCACATAAGTTCTATCCAACCAGTATCCAACAAATCCTACACCCTACCTATCCACAGCCAAATCCATAACCCCATCTAACGACCCCGTTTATCCACAGAAATAGATGACTTATTCACAAATCCAGCTTACTTATCCACATATCCAGCTTGCGGAACGACTCCGCCAGCTCACTTATTCACATATCCAGCTTGCTGAGCGACTCATCCAGCTTACTTATTCACATATCAAGCTTACTTATCCACAAATCCAGCTTGCCGAACGACTCCGCCAGCTCACTTATTCACAAATCCAGCTTGCGGAACGACTCATCCAGCTTACTTATCCGCAAAACAGATAAAAGAAAAGAGAGCCCCTATTTTGAGCTCTCAAAAAAGTAAACCGCATCTTGAGTCGATTTTCCCCGTTTGCGTTTTCGCTGATGAAAACCCAGCGATTCAACTCGTCTCCCCGCTCCTCCGACTAGGCATCATGAAATTGTTGCCTGGAAAAACGCTTCGAAGCTTGCTTAGTGTCATCATCATAAAGCGGGATGCCGCTTGAAACCACAAAGCGCAACCACGCCCCCGCGATCAAGGAAGTAACCACCGCTAAGACGATCAGGGTGGTAAAAAAGGACAAACTGATGATCCGTAGATCATACGCCACTGTCGCCAAGACAATACAAGGACCGCCGCGCGCATTCATCGCCATGGCCAGATTAAAACTGGTCATCCAACGATGGTTCAACGCCCGCGCCGTCCCGAAAACGGTGATTCCCTGGATTAAAATGGTGAACAACAAAAAAATGCCGCAGAAATAGGGATCGAATTGATTCACCAGATCCAACTTCAGTCCGACCATGGCAAAGTAAACCGGGATGAAAAACGCAAACGAAATACTCTTCACATGAGCTTTTAAATCGTCGAAGTGCCGGTTCTTAATAAATCCGATGACCACGCCGGCTAAAAACGCGCCAAAGATGATATTCATCTGTAACCAATTGGCCAAAACCACAAAAATCAGCAACAGCAAAAACAGAAAACTCGAGGCGAATTGGTCGGGGATCAAATTCACTTGATGTCGCTGCAAAAAGCGTAAAACAATCGGAACCAAAATCAAGATCAGTCCAAACACCAAAATCGTCACCCCGGCCTGAACGGAGATGGTCATCCCCGAGACCCCGCGGGAACCAACCAAACCGGCCGCAATCGACAGCAAGACCCACAAAATGATGTCGTGTAATGTGGCAATGCTCAAAACCACCTTGGCAAACCGGGTCTGGATAATATTTAAATCGAAGAAAATTTTGGAGATCACCGGGATCGAAGTGATCGCGATGGCGATGGCGATCACGATGCGCAACGCCAACAGGTGCCGGGCGTCACCCATTAAATTGGTGAGATCGAAAAAGTAGGTTGCCCCCCAACCGAATAGAATGGGAACGACTGTGGAGGTGACGGTGATGGTCAAAATGGTCCGGCGATCATCTTTGGCAATTCCCGGGTCAATTTCAAACCCCGAAGCGAACATCAGCAGCACTAAACCCAACAAATAAAAGGTTACCATAAAACTTTCATTGTTCAAAAACAACTCTCGGTACAGGTCCGGATCATACCGGCCCAACAGCGTTGGTCCCAGCAGGATTCCTCCCACGATCTCCCCGATCACTTTCGGCATGCGCAGTCTTTGAAAGAGCACCCCCCCAAAGCTGGCGGTGACTAATAATAACACCACCGGCAGAAAAATCCGGGCCGCATCGGGATTGCTATGCATTTTCGCCCACCTCCGCTTATCTCAATAAGGAACTACCTTCGGAAACTATCGTCCGAACGTTAACGCAAAGATGTGAATATTACGACAAACCGGCAGTTTAATAGCACAAATCGTCTTTTCACTCCCGAGCGGATACTTTTTCGCATAAAGCTGGGCATCGTTAACTTTACATTTGGTTCCTTTGCGGTTTTGCATCCAAGGCCCCCGCCAAGCGATCTGTTCCTCGCTGAAAACTGGGTGGTGACCGAAGTCACTGCAATGGATCACCAACGAATCGGTGGAGCCATCGCCATATTGGATCTCCAGCGCTTCCGAAAAAACGCCCAGTTCGGCACAGCCTAAGATCATCAAACTCCGGTAATATCCTTCCGGGACCGGGAGTGTTTGTCCGTCGCAATACAGGTTGTCAAGCCGCCCTTCGGCGACTTCCGGGAAGTTAAACTTCAACTCCCGCAACTGCCAGCAGCCGGTAGGCAAGCCGACTGGCAACAGGTAGGAGCCTTTCGTTGAAAAGCTGGCCGCCGTCTTGGCTGGTTGCTCGTTGCCAAATCCCTGATTATTAAAAAACGGCGTTAAATCAATAAAGCGATATTCACGCGTCCGTTCCCGGTCGGTGATTGCCGTCGCCGTCGCGACGCATTGGTCAATTAACGAAAACAACTGTTCGTCCTGGGAATAAAGATTGTCAATCATTTGTTGTTGCCGCTCTCCCAATGGCTCTTTCCGCAACGCCATGATTAACAGCTTTGCCAACAAGGCATCGCGAAATTGCAGGTATTCGGCGCGGACTTGAAAAAAACGGTCTCTAAGCCGCCGATCTTCAAGGAATACCGATTCAAACGCTTTCTCGAATATGTCAAACGCAATCGTTAGCGGACCGTAAAAATTCCGGCGGACCAATTCAAACGAACGGTTGATATTCCTGACCGTGACGAGCCACTCGCCGAAGTCCGCGATAAACCGGCTCAATTGATTATTGTGCCGGCCATAACTAAGACAGTCTTTCACCACCGATAAATAATCGGTGCGCACCGTTTGCGAACCGTTAGGGCGGATGACATAGAGATTGGTTACGAACCCGGGTTTCTCTTTGCGATAAATCCGCCGGGAATTTTGCCAAATTTCAATGACCATACGATTTCGTAATTGTAACGGGAACAAAGCGTCGCCACGATTTTCCGGTTGCGTTAGTTTACGGGTGATCGAACATTCGCGGATCACCATCAGAGCGCGTTCCGGGTCGTACCCACTGATCAAGATGGCGTGATCGCTGTTATTCGTCTGATCTTGGTAATCGGGATAATAAAAAAGCGAGCGATATTTAACGTACATCAGCAATGGCAAGCGTTGCTCCAAATTTTCCCGGACCAACCTGAGAAAATGCGCCGTACTCCGCACCGGGAGCGGGCTAATGGTTAAACCCAACTGTTGCAGTATTGGTGCCCGGGTCGACCAATCATCCATGGCAACCGAAGTCCAATTCCGGAAATAACTTACATAGAAACAGTAGTAAAAATAATTGTCCAAGTCAAAATAACCTGCCGCACCGGCGATCGGTATGTCCAAACAGCTAATGTTGTTAACACTGTAACCGTTTTTGTAGAGGCTAATATTTAACGAATTCAGCATGGTTCCTCGTCACCCGCTCCATATGATTAAAACGCAATCCGAACCTGAAGAGAATCTTACGCGTCGCCGACCTTGGTCGCGACGAATTCAACCAATTGGTCAAAGGTGGCATACTTCTTATTGTCCAGTTCGGCATCGGCGAATTGAATGGAAAAAACTTTTTCGCATTCCACCATCACTTTAATAAAAGTAATGGAGTTTAAAAGGTCGCTCAGCGGTTGATCGTTGGCCAGATTGCAGCCGGTCTCCTGAAGGATGATCTTGCGCAGTTCTTCGGCGATGGATGGTTGGGACATGATAACCTCCTAATTTTTTTCGGCGCTCCGCCCGTGCCGGAAACCGGGATCAAACAATTAGCGCTCTACCAAAATATTGAGCAATTCCTGAAAACATTGTTGTTCCAACCGGTAAATCTCATCCAAACGACACCGGATCCACCCGAGATCGTTTTGAATGAAATGGGCTGCGTAAACCATTCTGGCTACTTTCACCCGAACTTGAGTCCATTCATCGATCAACGCGTCCAAACAGTCCAAGCTGGGAAGATCGGTTAATTCCAATGCCTGCAGCCGGTATTTTTCAATCTGTTTGGTATTAATCACTTGATTCAGCACGACCAGGAACTGCTCCATTGCCGCAGTGATCGAACTGTTTCCGGGATCAAGGATTTGCAGCTCGGACTGCAATTCCCGGACACATTCGATTCCGGCGGCGATTTTTGGCGCGGACTGCTTCAGATTGGCGGCAAATTGGCGTCGCAACGCGATCGAATCGAAGGAATGATGTGAAGCATCGGCTGAAAAACTATAGAAAGTAAAACCGCCGGTCGCCGGATGAAAATGTTCGAGAAAACCGTGGTAGGAATTAACGACATCGCCAAAACCGATCACCCGCGGTTCATAGGACAAACTGTCGCGATGCCGGTGTTCCAGCACTTGAAAAGTTTGCGCCGCCACGTCGAAACCATAGATTAGCAAACTGTGCGGCCAATGCTGCTTCTGATAAAGCTCTTCCCGCAAGGATTCATAATAACAGTCGATCCAGAGAATGACCGGCTGGTTTTGGCGCAAAGCCGCGACCACATCGTCAATGATCGCCGGACTGCGTTGGAGAACGGTTAGCTTCAGACCATTCTCCGTCAACAATTCTTCAACGGTCAAACTGGGAACGTACTCGACCCCAAAGCTTAGACTGGCTTCAGCTTGATCAGTGTTGTAAACGAACATGTCATTGATTAGAACCGTAGCAACCGCTTGCCCAAAATGATTGAGCACCGGAAATAACGCATTATAAAAACAGCTTTTGTAACGAAAATCATTAAACGGTTTGATATTGGGAATCGTCAGGAGGCCCTGATCGGTGGCAGAGCGCTCCGCCATCGGATCAACAGCCGTTTCGGACGTCAGCGGAGGCCTGACCGTCGCTAGCCCCGGCAATGGCAAATTGGCTGCTTTCCCGATAAATGCCGCCAATTGTTTGATGGTCGAATATAAGTAAATGTCGGAATACTTGATCGAAATCTGCAATTTTTCAAGTTCGGTTTCAACGCGGATGATCGAGAGTGAATTTCCGCCCAGACTAAAGAAATCGTCTTGGGTGCCGATGTTGGCGGCGGGGATTCCTAAAATGTCGGCCCAAATCTTGACGAGTCTCGCTTCCAAGTCGGTACTGGGCGCGGCTGCCAGACCCAGCTGAGCGCGTTGAAATTCCGGCTGAGGCAACGCTTTGCGATCGATTTTGCCGTTTGGGGTCACCGGTAGTTCGTTCAGGTGAATGATGAATGACGGAATCATAAAACCCGGTAATTTTCGCCTGAGATACTCATTCAATCCTTCACGCGGCAGCGCTTCGCCTGACTCGCTGAGATAATAAGCGACCAATTCGTTTACCCCGTCCTCTTTCAACCAGGAGACCGCAACGCTGGTTTGAACTCCGGGGATCTGGTTGAAAGCCGCCTCGACCTCGCTAAGCTCGATACGATAACCGCGAATTTTCACCTGGAAATCATTGCGTCCCATAAACTGAATACTGCCGTCGGGCAACAGCCGTCCCTGATCCCCGCTACGATAGACCCGTCCCAGGCCGGTTAACGGATCCGGTCCGAACACCGCCTGGGTCTTAAGGGGTTGATTCAAATATTCCAAGGCCAAGTAGTCACTTTTATAAACAATTTCACCGCTCCGGAAGACCGGCGCTTCCTCATTTTGATCGTTGAGCAAGTACACTTCGGTCTCGGCCACCGGATAGCCGACCGGAACCGCGGTGGCAGTCAGCTCAGATTTTTTATCGATAAAATACTGCAACGTCACGGTGGATTCGGTGGGACCCAACCCGTTCACAAAGATACAATCCTGGCCAAAATGCCATTTGTATAAATCAACATCGTTTTTGACAACCGCTTCCCCGCCCATCACAATCAACCGTAACGCCGGAAACTCCTCGGCCGGGGTCAACGTCGCCACAAAGGAACGATAGACCGTGGGAATGGAATGAAAAACCGTGATCGCTTCTTTCTTTAACCAAACTGCCAAACTGGAAATCCCTTGGTCGGACTTGATCCGGTACGGATAAAGCGTCGCGCCGTTCAATAACGCGCCATAAATGTCCATCACCGCCGCGTCAAAACTATACGATGAGAAAAGCGTCAACCGGTCCGTCGCGGCAAGATGTAGATTGTTGGTATACTCGCGGATAAAATGTAATATGTTGCGATGGTTTTGAACCACCCCCTTGGGATTGCCGGTCGAACCGGAAGTGTATAAGACATAGGCAAGTTGTTCGGGAGGGATCGCGATCTTCAGATTCGGCCGGTCCGTAATTGGCAAGCGGTCGATATCGATAACCTGAAGCTTACGGTCCATCCGGTTGCAAAACGCTTCCGCCATGGCGAGGTTGCGACGGTTGGTAACGATCGCCCCGACTGCCGCGTCCTCCAGCATGAAGACTAACCGCTCCGGGGGATAGGTCGGATCGAGCGGCACATAGGTCTTGCCGGCTTTTAAAACTCCCAGCATCCCGCTGATCATGGCCGCATCATGATCAAAAAGCAAAGCGATCCGTTGCGAGACAACCTTGAACACGGCTTGACCTACTTGATTGGCTTGGCGGTTCAACTCCTCATAAGTCAGACTGCACTGATCGGTCTTAACCGCCCAGTGAGTTGGATGGCTGGCCACCTGGGCTTCAAACCGGTCTACCACCGAAAATTGCAGGGCTAATCTGGGAAACTCCTCAAACGGCTGCCCCGGTTTTACCGGGTTTGCCGGGGCAATTAGCTGTTTTCTGTCAAAAAACCGATATTCACGAAGCCGGCGGGTCGGATTAAACGTAATTTGGCGTAGCAACCGTTCCCATTCATTCATTAGGTATTGGATGGTGGATCGTTTAAATAACCTGCTGCGGTAATGGTTGTCGATGACTAGCTTGCCGTCAGCTTCTTTTATATAAAAATTAAGATCAAACTTTGCGGTCATATTGTTAAAATGATACGGTTTACAGTGAATGCTCGCGGCAAACTGTTCTTCCTGCCCCGGATCGTTCATATTCAGCAGATTGAACATAACGTCGAACAACGGCGTCCGGCCCAAGTCGCGGGCGATCTTTAACTGGTCGAGCAACATCTCAAATTGATAATCCTGATTTTCAAACGCCTCAATCGTATTGGTGGTTACCGCCTGCAAAAATTGATCGAAGGGCAGGTTCGGATCGGGTCGGTTCCGTAAAGCCACCGTATTCAAGAAGATGCCGATGACCCGCTCCAAGTCGGGATGTTGCCGCCCCACTACCGGAGCGCCGATGATAATATCGGTTTGACCGGTACACCGGGCCAGCAACAGATTGAACGAAGCGAGCAACAGATTGAATAAGGTGGTTCCCGCCGCCAGCACGATCTGCTTCAGATCGTTCGTCAACTCCGCCGTTAGTTCAAAACAGTAGGAATCACCCTCATAACTCATGAATGTCGGACGCGGGTAATCGATCGGCAGATCCAACACCGGCAATTCACCCGCAAATTGTTGCAACCAATATTGCTCCTGCTTTTTGATTATGCCACTGGCCAATTGTTGATTTTGCCACACTGCGTAGTCGCGGTATTGAACCCGCAGTTCGGGTAAGGATTCGCCTTCGTACAGTTGCCGGAACTCTTGCATTAATATCCCCAGCGAAGTGCCGTCGGAGATAATGTGATGCATATCGAAGAGCAGGATCTGACGTTTGGGATGAATCTGAATTAACCCAACCCGCAGCAAGGGCGCTTGGCTCAGA
The DNA here is from genome assembly GCA_023410535.1 of Bacillota bacterium. Classification (GTDB taxonomy): domain Bacteria; phylum Bacillota; class UBA4882; order UBA8346; family UBA8346; genus JAEYPR01. Next base: position 14,636 of record JAEYPR010000019.1, read on the forward strand.
TTGAAGGGACGGATAAAACGGTGGATCAAACCATCGACTTCGGTTTCAATGGCTTGATAATATTCGAGCCGGAGTTCCGCTTCGGGCAAAACGGTCTGAACCACCTCGCCCGTTTTCATAATAAAAGCGGTGCGAAATGCTTCATGGCGACGGATTAAACTGCGAAAGATCGTTTCTAAACGCTCAATATCCAATCCGCCTTCGATCAGCATTGCGCCCGGCATATTATAACTTGTCTTTTCCTGCTCCAGTTGGTTGAGCAGATAAAGTCGTAATTGCGCTGCCGCAAGCGGATAACTGGCACGGTCGGGAATGGTTTCGATCGCCAAGTAACCCCGGTATTCCTCATTGCCAATCTGGGTTGCCAGGGATTTAACGGTCGGGTGGTTGAAGATATCACGCAGGCGTAATTCCCGCTCGAAAACTTTATGAATCTTCGCCACCAGCGAAATAGCTTTCAATGAATGACCGCCAAGTTCAAAAAAGTTATCATTGACACCGATGGCGGCAACACCCAAAATCTCGCTCCAAATTGCCACCAATGCTTCTTCCACCGCATTGCTCGGCGCTTCATAAACCGTGTCAAGCCGGAGCGCGCCATCGGGTTCAGGTAAGGCATTCCGGTCGACCTTGCCATGGGAATTCAGCGGCAATTTTTCCAGCAAAACGAGGTATGACGGGATCATATAGTCAGGCAGGCTTTTCGCTAAAAACTGCCGTAGCCCTTGGATTGACAAGTCGGACTCACCCGCGACATAACCGCAGAGATATTGCGTACCGCCGTTATCTTGCTTCGCGAGCACAACTGCTTCCTTCACTGCTTCATGTTTTAATAACTCTGCTTCGATCTCACCAAGTTCAATCCGGAAGCCCCGAATTTTCACTTGATGATCCAGCCGTCCCAAAAACTCAATATTGCCGTCCGACAGCCACCGGCCTAGATCACCGCTACGGTACATCCGCAGTCCGGGCTTGAATGGATCAGCTTGAAACTTGGCGGCGGTCAATTCTGGCTGATTAAGATACCCTCGCCCGGTATTGCGACCCGCGATATAAATCTCACCCGGGATGCCGACCGGCTGCTGCCGTCCCTGCTTGTCGAGTATGTGTATCTGCACATTGGCGATGGGCTTTCCAATGGTTGGGATATCAACAACTGGTTCCGTCTCAGGCGCAATGGTAAGGGTCGTCACAACATGAGTCTCCGAGGGACCGTAGTGATTATGCAGATGAACTTGGCTTGTTTTTAAATATTTTCGAAACCCTTCCGTAATGATTAATTGTTCCCCGGCAGTGACAATATGCCGGATACAAGAGGGCATCCTCTCAAGATATTGGGTCTCTTTCATTAAAAATTTCAAGTACGATGTTGGCAGGAAGATTGTCTCGATCTGCCGGGATTGGATAAACTCGAACAATTGTCCAACCTCGTTGCGGAGCTCTTGATTGATCAGATACAACTCGCCACCCGCCAACAATGTTGAGAAAATCTCCTGATAACAAACGTCGAAACTGACGGCGGCAAATTGAAGCACTTTGTTAAAACGCAGATTGGTCTGGTGATATTCAAAGTCGATTAGGTTCAATAGATTGCCTTGTTCAAGCATGGCCCCTTTGGGACGGCCGGTTGTTCCCGAAGTATAAATTAGATACAGCAAATTACCGGGATGGTTTTGACTACCCAGATTGCTCCCATCGCCCCGGTAGTAATGGGGGTCGTTCAGATCAACCATCATTCCCGCGAAGTCGGTGCGATCGATCCATGGTGTTTGCGTCAGCAAAATTTTGACGCCGCTGTCGTTCAGAATATAGTTGCTACGTTCCCGGGGATAATCCGGATCAATCGGGACAAACGCCCCTCCCGCTTTTAAGACAGCCAAAATCCCGATGACCATCTCCAGTGAACGCTCAACCATGATTCCCACCAGTTGTTCCGCCTCCACCCCGGCTTCACGCAAGCGGCGGGCCAACTGATTGGCTTGAGTATTCAACGCTTGGTAAGTGAGTCGCCGGTTACCAAAATGGACGGCGGTCCGTTCCGGCGTCTGGGCCGCTTGCCTTTCAAAACGCTGTTGGATTGTCCGGTCATCATAAAACGTAATCTCCGTATGGTTGAACTGCTGCAACTGATCCATTTCCGATGCCGGCATTATCCGGAGTTCGGCGATGGAACACAGCGGATTTTCAGTAACAGCTTCGAGTAATGTCTGCCAATGACCGACCATCCGCCGCATTGTCTCGGGTTGAAACAACTTGGTGCAATATTCAAGGATAAAACGAACAGTGTCGCCGGTTTCAATCGCATTCCATAACAGATCAAACTTGGCGGTTTTATGATCAACCGGATATGGCGTGAACTCTAAATATTCCATTGCTCGGCTGCTCAAGTCCATATTCTGTAACACGAACATCACATCAAACAAGGGGTTCCGGCTTTGATCCCGTTGCAATCCCAACTTTTCAATCAAAGTTTCAAATTGATAATCATGATTTTCAAACGCCTGCAGCGTATGGGCTTTCACTTCGGCTAAAAAGCTGACAAACGTTTTCTCCGGCGCGGGCAAGTTGCGCATTGCCAAGGTATTGACAAACATTCCGATCAGTTTGGTCAAATCAACGTGATTCCGTCCGGCAATCGGGGATCCGATAATGATATCCGCTTGTCCCGAATACTTCGCCAATAAAACATATAGCGCCGCCAGCAATAGCATGTAAAGGGTGGTTCCGGTGGCAACGGCAAGTTGATTGAGCTTTTGGGCGAGCTCCGCTTCCAATTCAAACTCGATATGTTCGCCGGCAAAACTTTGAACGCTTGGCCTCGGAAAATCAATCGGCAAATTTAGCACCGGAATTTCCCCCGCAAATTGGTTGAGCCAATACTCCCCTTGACTGGCGATGACAGAAAGCTGTAATAGTTCGTTCTGCCAAACCGCGTAGTCCGTGTATTGTAAGGTTAAATCAGGTAAAACCCGCCCTTCATAAAGGTCAATGAATTCGCGCAGTAAAATTCCCATCGAAGTGCCGTCGGAAATAATGTGATGCATATCAAAAAGCAAAATATGTCGGTTCACCGATAATCGAATCAGTCCCACCCGCAATAACGGCGCTTTTTCCAGCTCGAACGGTCGAATAAAGTTGGCGGTCACTTGACCGATTTGCTCTTCAGAAGCTTTAAAATGTTCAATTGCAAAATCCACTTCGGATAGGATTTTTTGCACCGGTTCCCCGTTGACCATGGTAAAAACCGTCCGAAAAGCGGCATGGCGCTTGATTAATGCTCGAAGGACCGCTTCCAACCGTTGGATTACCAACTCTCCTTGGATTAACGTGGCGCCCGGAATATTATAAGTGGTCGGTGCGTTCTCCAATTGATTGAGAATATATAGTCGTCGTTGAGCGGCCGACAAGGGATAATACGGCTGTGAAGGCGCCGGTTCAATCGGAGCAAACTTGCGTTGGCCCAGTTTGGATAGGGTTGAATTGTTTTGCGCTTTCAAAAGCTTTTCCAATAATTTTTTTTGTTCCGCTGAAAGATTCTGAATCTCCTGATCGAGATTGAACATGTTTTCACCTCTAAATGTTATGGCAATTCCCGCTCATTGACTTGGAAAAACTTATTTTTGCTCGTCTTCAGTTTCCAATAACCGAAGCACCATTTCTTCATCCATTCCTTTGATATCCTGAATGATGCGTTGCATCTCCGATAGTTCATTGCGTTTTGCGCGAATCCGCTGCGCTAATTTTGCTAATGTCTGCTCCTGAAATATTTCATTGATACTGATTTCAACGTTAAAAGTCTGCTGAATCCGCGTCGTTAATGTAATTGTTTTCAACGAATGACCACCCAGCTCAAAGAAATTATCATCGATCCCGATTGAATCAACATGTAAGATTTCTTGCCACAACGCTGCTAACGTTTGCTCCACCGTATCGCGCGGGGCCATGGTCGAAATGGCAGAACGGTGTTTCCACTGTATTTGCAACGCCTGACGATCCACCTTGCCGTTGCTGCTTAACGGCAGAAGGTCAACTTGTTCCAAGCGAACGGGAATCATATATTCCGGCAGAATTCCGCTGAGATATTGTCGCAACATTGCTTCGGGAATTGTTTGCGTTGCAACATAAAAAGCGCTTAATATCGTTTCATCGTCTGCAACCGGGACTGGAACAACCACAGCTTCAGTAAGCAATGGGTGTCGCAGCAAAACCGTTTCAATCTCTCCGAGTTCAATACGGAAACCTCTTACTTTCACTTGGTGATCGATGCGGCCCAAAAACTCAAGATCGCCATTGTCCAACCAACGGGCCAAATCACCGGTCCGGTATAAGCGTTGGCCGGGTTGAAACGGATTGTCGATAAATTTTTCCGTCGTTGACTGCGGCCGGTGATGGTAACCCCGCGCCAAACGTTCCCCGGCTAAACAAAGTTCGCCCGGCACGCCGATCGGTTGGATCTCAAATTGGGGATTGACAACATACGCCGAAGTATTGGCAATCGGTTTGCCAACGGTGATGATCGCTTCATCCTGCAGATTGCGGCGCACCGTAGCCGCTACCGCGCATTCAGTGGGACCGTACTCATTCACCAACTCACAACGCGGGTTGATCGCTTGACTCTTATTGATCACGCGCGGCGTCACCCGATCTCCTGCCAAAGTTACGACTCGTAGACTTGCGGCGGCAGCGGGAGACAAGTATTCCAAAATACTTTGATACAATGCCGGTACGGCAATAAAATGAGTAATTTGTTCTTGAAGGACGACTCCAGCGATCGCCGCTGGATCCTTCATTTCCGCCGGCTCAAGCATCATCACCGAAGCCCCGGCAAGGACCGGTGTGAAAAAGCTGGTGATAAAACCGTCAAATGTATAGGAGAATAGTTGTAAAACCCGGTCGTTTCCGGTGAAACCATATTCATCCCGTCGCCATTGGAGGGTCCGGGAGATGCTGGCGTGTTCGACGACGACTCCTTTCGGCAGCCCAGTAGAGCCGGAAGTATAAATCAAATAGGCATTTGAATCCGGTTTGACCGCAAAGCCCGGACGGTCTGTCGGAAACTCAGCCAATACGGAACAGGCATTGCAGTTAAGTTCAAAATTAAGGATTTGGACTGAGGCAGCGCCATGAACCCGTTGTAGGCGTTGTTCAAATTGGGAATTTACTATTATTATGGCTGGTTCCGCATCCTCAAGAACCGTTTTTAACCGTTCTTCCGGTAAGCCGTTGTCAAGGGGTAAATATGCTCCGCCCGCTTTAAGGATCCCGAGGATCGCAATGACTTGTTCGACCGGATGATCACTACATACTCCGATGAAACCGAGCGGCTCACCGTTCCCGACTGTTTTAAGATAGCGAGCCACCTGGTTCGCCCGTTCATCCAGAGTTCGATAGGATAACACCGTATCTTTGAAACGGATTGCCGTTGCCTCGGGTGTCTTGTCAGCCTGACGTTCGAATAGACCATGAAGCGTTGCCGGAGGATAATTTAGTGACGAATGGCAAAAGTCACCGATTGTCGCCTGTTCATTCGGGGGAATCACACGAATCTCATCAAGCGTTACAGTAAAGTCAATACTAATCTGTTGCAGCACTTCAACGTAAGCCGCCATAAACCGTTGGATAAAACTCTGATCAAGTCGGTTACGGTTAAAATAAACCAAGACTCCAAGCCGGTCTTCAAACCTGCGAATCATCAAGGTGAGATCGGTTTGCAACGTCTCGGTCAAGATTTGAGTGCTTGCTTCGGAATGGAGTGGTTCTAAACCAAACACTACTTGCGTTAACCGGTCTTCGCTTTTAAACAAGTCCAACAGGGTAGCACCAGAGAGATGTTGATTACGATATCCTTCAATCACCGTCTGTTTCAACTGATTCAACAGCTCGCGGAAGTTTGTCGCTTCCCTCAAGCAGCCTCGTAACAGAATAAACTGATCGTGACCGATTTCATTTGAAACATCAGCAACGGTCGGTGCAACCACTACGAGATCTGCTTGTCCGGTATAACGCCTCAACAAAATCAGGAATGCGCCGAACATCACAATATATAGCGCCAAGTCTTGACCTTTCCCAATTTGCAACAAGCGCTTGGCGACTGTTGCCGGGATTGCTGATTCATAACACGCCGGAGTAGCGGGTTGGAATTGCTCAACCGTAACATAAGGCAGTCTGACTCCTTGAATCTCTCCGGAAAGTTTGGTCAACCAATATTCTTTGGCTGTTTTAAATTCAGCCAACCCTAACAGCGCTTGGTCAATCATTTTCCTCTCCTCCACTCTGACTTGGAAGATAAATCCTCAGGTCAAAAATCAATCTCCAGATCAAACCGTTGCTGGTTTTGCTTAATACCGGCGACGATCCTCGCTTGTTCAGTGCTGTCCAGTATCGTTACATCTCCTAATTTACAAGCCGGGTCAGCAATTAATTGTTCCACGATCCGCAAATACCATCCGGCTAACCGCCGGATCGTTTCCGCCGCGAAAAGTTCGGTTGAATACTCGAAATCCAATGAAACCTCTCCCTGCTCCTCAACAGCGTAAAGGGTCAGGTCAAACTTGGCGCTGTTTAAATCAACCGGGTAAGACTCGCAATACAAACCTTCAATTTCAAGCCGCGGCGTCTCCATATTGTGCATAACAAAAGCCACATCATAAAGAGGATTTCGCCCGGCGACCCGGGGAATACGCAATTTCTCCACCAATTTGTCGAAGGGATAATCCTGGTTTTGATAGGACAAGTATAAACGCTCTTTAATTTCAGTCACAAATCCAAAGACGCTTTTTTCATCGGTGGGACAGCTGCGAATCGCCAAGGAATTGACAAACAAACCGATGATCGGCTCCAAATCGAGATGGGTTCGACCATTGACCCCGATTCCCACAACCAGATCGGGTTGATTGCTAGCTTTCGCCAAGACGATGAAGTAAGCGGTCAAAAGTATCGTGAACAAGGTTGTTTCCGCTTTCGCCGCCAGTGCTTTCAAACCGGCGGTCATGACTTGATCGCAACGACATTTGTAATGCGCTCCCCGGAATCCTTGCCGTGCTGATCGAGGATGGTCGGTTTGTAGTTGGAGTACGGGGATCTCCCCAGCAAACTGTCCTAACCAATAATCTTCTTGCGGCTTCAACTTGCCTTGGGTAAGTTGGCGATTTTGCCATTCCGTAAAATCTTTATAGTGAATTCGGAACGGTGCTGGCGTTTTCCCTTGATAAACCGTCATAAACTCCCGCAAGATGATGCCTAATGAAGTACCGTCGGAGATCAAGTGATGCATATCGCAGACTACAATATACTTGGTTGCGCTAAGCTTGATCAACTCGACGCGGAGTAAGGGCGGTTTTGACAGATCAAACGGACGGATCAAACCGGCAATAATCCGGTCAATGTCCGCCGGATCACCCTCATGATAACCGATTTCCAACTTGGATTCAGGTTGGATATATTGGACCGGATCGCCATCTTCAAATCCGAACGAAGTCCGGAAGGATTCATGCCGTTCCACCAACTGATTGAAAGCATGCTGAAACTTTTCCCGCTGCAAGACACCTTCCAGAATAAATGCGCCGGGCATGTTATAACTGGTACCGGCATTATCAAACTGTTGCAGAATAAAAATCCGTTGCTGCGCCGACGATAACGGATAATACCGTCGTACCGGAGCGGTAGGTATGAAGTCTACTGCCGTTGCATCCAAAACAGTAATCGATGACGGCAGACACTGGTCATCAATCCGTCGCGCCAGTTTCACGATGGTTGGATAAGCGAATAATTCGGCCAATCCCACCCGGCCTGGGAAAATGCGTTCCAATTGAGTTTGAACTTTAGTAAGCAGGATCGAGTCGCCGCCAATCTCAAAAAAACTATTGTTAATGTTGAGTTCCTGGTAACCAAGGATCATGCCCCAAATTGCCGCTACTTTCCGCTCCGTTTCGGAGTAGTTCTGATCAGCCCGGCCTTTTAAAACGATCGCGCGCGTTCCCACGGTGTTAGGCGTCTTGATCGTTTGCGCTCGGATATTTATCACGGAAAACAACCTTGTTCGGAGTTCCGGCGCCATTTGAAACGGTAATATTTTTAAAATTTCCTCCAACTGATTGCCTTGAAAATTCAGTTCGCCAACGATTACCCGCTCCCAGCCTTGGTTCAATGCCGTTGTAAACGCTGCTAGCGCTTGACTGTTAGTTATCGCCTTCATGAAACCGTCGGAATTCACCCCGTAATCAACCGCCATCCCGTTCTCTTTCCAAGTCGGCCAGTTGATCGTGAGCGTTTTACGGCCACGACGATTTCGCCAGCTTGTAAAAGCATCCAAATAGGCGTTGGCCGCTGTGTAATCGCCTTGCCCCGGGAGACCAAGCAAAGTATTGTTGGAGGAGAATAAAATCATCAAATCGAGCGGATCGTTAACGGTCAGTTGATCCAACAGCCAAGTCCCTGCCACTTTCGGCGCGAGCACCGTTTCAAAACGTTGCAGTTCCTTATGAATAATCAAGCCCTCTCCCGCCACCCCGGCACAATGGATGATGCCGCGCAACGGTCCGTAGTCATTACGAACTTGTTCCAGAACGGTTGTCAGTTCGGATGGTATTGAAACATTCGCTTGATAAATTCCAACTGTCGCGCCTAATTCCTCAATGGCTTGAACAGTCCGAATCGCTTGAATGAGTTTGTGGTTCAACCCTTCCCTGATAATATGCTCCCATTCATCCCGTTTTGGAAAAGCCGTGCGATTGATAAAGGCCAAGTTCATTTGGCCATTCGCTGCGAGGTGTTGCGCGATGGTCAAACCTAAGCCTCCGCTTCCTCCCGTGATCAAGTAACAACCCTCTGCACCAAACGTCATTTCCGCTATGGGAATATCATTTACCGGCTGTTCCGTCAACTCCTCGACAAAACGTTGTCCGTTCCGGAACGCAACCCGCTCATCTTCTGAAGCGATCTGTAATTCCACCCAAAGTGCATCCAAGTTCTCCATTTCGTCCAAATCGAATGTTCGACAATTGAGGTTCGGATACTCTTGATTAATAACCCTTGCCAAACCGAACAAGGTGGCATACTCAGGATGAATCTCCGACTCCTGCCCGGTTACTGAATAGACTGACCTGGCGATCAACCGAATGTCAATTGCACCGCTGATATTTGCGGTAAGTAAGGCTTGAGCCAAATGCAACAGGCTATTTACTCCAACATGCTGACTCTGTTTCAGTTCATCGAAAGAAACAATCTCAGTTGAGGAGTGATCATGGGCAAAAAGATGGATAATCCGCCGGATTTTCCGTCCAGTCACGTCAGCTACTAACTGCTTATAATCTTCGGGTGTCCCCGCCATACGATAATGGTTTTCATCCAACCGGTAATAGTCTGAACCCAACTCAACCGTTACTACCTGCCAACCTCCGGCGGTTAAACGGGTATATAATGCTTCACCTAATTCGCTGCCGTCGCGCAATAACAAACATAAACCGGGAGAATGTGGCGTACTGGAAAGGGTAAATGGTTTCGGAATCCACCGGATCGCGTGGAAAAGTCCTGACGGTTCACGCCCTGTTACCTCTTGCAATTTAATTTTACCGGTTCGGATCAGGGTGTACTCCTCAACCTCAATCAAGACTTTCCCTGCTGAATCGGCAATGGTTACCGCAAAGCTGAGCAGATCAGGTTGATCAGTCAGCGTCGGTCGCAACCGTACGTGACTGTAAAAGCTCCCTGGCAGTTGCCGATAAACCCGGACTCCCCGGTAAGCGAAGGGCAGAAACAATGCATCCGGGTCCGGTGGAGTAGCCCGTGCCGCTAAATAATTTTTCAATAACGGAATAGTGGTTAAGGCATTATCCAACAATGCCGGGTGCAAGGGATAGTGGGCCACCTCATCGCGAAATTCGGCAGGAATCTCAACATAGGATAACAACTCGGCTTGATCCACATACATCTCACGAATGTTATTCCACCGCGGTCCGAAATCAAACATTGTGCTTTCGTTGTAACGCCCAAGATCCGGTATGACGTATCCTTCTTGATAGCGGTCTTTCAATTGCTGCAGATTTAGCTGCGGTGCCAACGTTTGCGTTAACGGTCTCACTTTACCCGTAGCATGTTTCTGCCATGATTCGGTTGAATCGTCATCCTTTGGCTGCTTACTTACAACCATAAATTGAAAATGACGATCCGCCTCACCTTGTAAGATCAGTTCCACTATGGCCTGCTGATTCGGTTTGAGTACCAACGGCGTGATGAACTGAACTTCGGTCAGCTCAACGCCCGCCGGAAAATGTTTTTGGCACGCCTCAAGCAGCATCTCCAAATGAGCTGTCCCGACCAAGACATTTTGGTCGTTGATGACATGTTCATTTAATACCCAATGTTTTGAAACGCTTAATTGCGTTGTATAAATCTCCAAACCGGGAGCTTCGGCCAACAGCCGTTCAAGCAATGGAAACCCGGTGAGCGCACCAGATAGCTGAACCGGACGCACTGACGGCTGTGGCTCCAACCAACAACGCTGACGATCAAAAGGATAACTGGGCAGATTTAATCTACGGAATGATTGGTTGCGGTAAAGCTGTTGCCAATCGACCGTAGCTCCGTTGACGTACAGCCGGCATACTTCTTCCAATAAAGTGGCGGTATCCCCTGCCGAGTTCAGAAGAGCATCAATTAACGTTTGGACTCGTTGGTTGAAAGCTTGCTGTTCATTGGGGAAAAGATCGTCCGGTTCCCGGTCGGCTGAAGATTCTCGGATTAATTGGTGATAACCAAAAAACACTCCCTCGAATTTTGAAGCTGCTAGTGAAGGATGCCTGAGTTTCATTCGCAAATCGTTTAAATCCCGAACGACCAAAGCCAAACGGTAGCCATAGTGGCCCCGGCCAGTGTTGACAGTATAACAGAGATCCGCTAAATCGAATTTGGGAATCGGTTCAGAAACTAACTGCCGGTACTGCCGGAGTAATTCCTCTAATGCCGTTTGGGTTTTAGCTGAAAGACAAAACACCTGCCACGAGGTTGTCTTCCGCTCGGACGCAACTGTCAGCGGCGGGGCTTCTTCAAGCACCAGATGACAATTGGTTCCCGAGAGGCCAAACGAACTAACGCCGCAACGGCGTGGTCCTCCCGCCGGCTCCCAATCGGCCAACCGGTCAACCACAAAGACCGGCGACTCTTCAAAAGCGATGCGACGATTGGGGAAGTTAAAATGGAGTGATGGTGGTAATTTCTGATATTTCAATGCTAAAACCGCCTTCAGGAAACCGGCGATTCCGGCTGAACTGTCAAGGTGACCGATATTGGTCTTGATCGTCCCAATTCCGCAAAATTGTTTTTTCGAAGTATACCGGCGAAAGGCTTTGGTAATGCCGTCCACTTCAATCGGATCGCCAAGCTTGGTCCCGGTACCGTGAGCTTCAATGTAGGTAATCGTCTCCGGTTCGACTCCGGCATCCTGCCAAGCCCGGCTCAATACATCTGCTTGGGCAGTAGCGCTCGGAGCGGTGATCCCGATCGAACTACCGTCATTATTGGCAGCGCTGCCTTTGATCACCGCGTATATCGGATCCCGATCCCGCTCGGCCTTCCAGAGCGGTTTAAGCAACACGGCAGCCACTCCCTCCCCCGTCCCGGTCCCATCGGATTTGTCATCAAACGATTTAGCCCGTCCGTCCGAAGCTTCCACTCCAATCTGAACCGGTCGAATCGGAATCAAATGAACCTGTAACCCGCCGGCCACCGCCAATTCGCATTCGCTGTTTCGAAGTGCTTTACAAGCAAGATGAATGGCGAACAACGACGATGAACAAGTTGTATCCACTGTCACACTTGGACCGCACAGGTCCAAAAGATACGATAACCGGCTGGCAACAATCGGCTTGATATTGCCGGGAACGGCCATTGCCAAGTCTTCCGGCCGTGTTGCGGCGATCAATCGTCTATATTCCGAATCTGAGCTAAATCCAAGATAAACGCCGGTGCGGCTACCGATTAGTTTCGTGCCGCCGTACCCCGCGTCTTCGATTGCCGCCCAAGCCGTCTCCAAAAATAAGCGTTGATTGGGATCCATTAAACTCGACTCCCGGGGTGAAAGTCCAAAAAAACCGTAATCAAACCGGTCGATCGCTTCTAAATAAGCTCCCGGTTCGAATTGGACTGATTCGCCTTCACCATAAAGACCGCTGATCATCGCCAACACATCTTGACGGCGCGCCGCTGGCAGGTCCCGGATACAATCCACTCCGTTGACAAGGAGTTTCCAAAAGTCCGCTACCGTATCGGCCAACGGCATCTTTACTCCAATTCCAATGACTGCAATGGCCTTGGTGGACACTTCGGAAACCTCAATTGGCTGCCGAGATTGGCGAATATTCACTTTTACCGCGCTTAAGTCAATCATTGCAACTCTCCAACGAAATAATCAAACCGACAATTCCTCTATTTCCACTTCAACATATTTCCGAACGACAGCGCCCAATAAATCACCATATACATTAATCAAGGTTTTAACTTTTTCTTTATCAAAACGTTGTGGGTCATAATGACAAACCAAATCAATCCGGTCTGCAGCTTCGGTTATACCAAAGCCAATGCCGAAATACCGGATGATTTGATCATCCGGAGTGAAATGGACGCTTTGATAGAACAGCGGCGCGATCAGGTTCCGTTTTTTACTTCCCATTGTTATCACCATTTCACCTAAACGTTGTTTTACCGCTGTTCCCAGCAGATGCTGTGTTGTTTGAAATAAGGTAGTGAAATTACCGATCTGAGATAGGTCCACCGCTACTGAAGCAATGTGTAGGGATTGGTCACTTACGACCTGAATTGCGACTTTTTTTACGTTGGCAATTTCGGAAAATAAATATATGTATAAGGCAGCGAGGATTGTAAAAAAACTTACGGCTTCCTGCATGGCAATTGCTTGCAACCCAGCCAACAATGAACTTTTCAACTGCAAACTTAATAGCGGTTGTTCTGCATTAATGAATTGATTTGCCAAGTACTCCTCAGGGATTTCAATTCGTTCCACCTGGATTTGATTTTGACCCGTGCCGGTCCGGGCACTGATATATTGGGCCAGTTTACCGACGGTCGGGTAGGAGAAGAGATCAACTCCACTCAGTACTCCCGGGTAAATTTTGTCGATTTTCGTATGGACCAACATTAACGAAATAGAATTGCCACCCAAATCAAAGAAGTTATCATTGGTTCCAATCCGGTCCACTCCAAGAACTTTGCGCCAAATAGCGGCTACATCATTCTCAACCTTGGTTTCGGGTAATGCCGATAGGACGGTCGCCTCAGTTGAGACCTTCACCTCATTGCACTCGCGTTGCTCCGCTATTTGAGTGACAAACCACTCTACATCAACCTCGGAAATCATGATCTGCTCCATCAAAGTCTGCTCCGATGCTTGCGAGATCAGTGTCAAAATCCACTCCAAGTGTGCAAGTATTTTTCGAATCGTCGCGGCGGTAAAATGACGTTGGTCATATAAGAGCGTCAAGTTAAGCCCTTCCTGGCAGGTGACGACTAAGGTCAAATCATAATTGGTCATCTCAAAGATTCTAAAGGCCTCAATTTTCAGAGCCGTTACGGATTGGGTTAGATAGTCGAGCGGATAGTTTTCAAAAACGACAATTGAATCAAACAAGCTAGACTGGCGATCAAAATCGATAGCATCTCTGATATCGACCAATGCGGCCCCTTCAAAGTCGACCCGCATCCGCAGCTCTTGCTCCAACTGCTTTAATACGGTTGGCACTGTGTCGCGCGGATTGGTTTTGCAGCGGAACGGCAACGTATTAATAAACAGTCCGACCATGGATTCGACCCCTTGCAGTTCCGGCGTCCGGCCCGCAACCGTTGTGCCAAAGACCACATCATCAGTGCGATTATATTGTTGAAGCAAGCTCCCCCAAGCGGCATAGATCATGGTCGCTAAAGTAATCTCATGGCTCCGGGCCCAAACGGTCAACTGCTCTACCTGGCTTGCCGGGAGTTGAACAACCGATTTTTGCAGGATAAATCGTTCATTGGACTCAACTTGAGCAAGGGGCAACAGTGTTTTAGTTCGAAACTCCCGCAGATATTGACGCCAAAAAACTCCTTGCCCTTCCCGGTCCTGCCGTTTTAGCCACAGGAGATATTCTTTAAATTTCGGTTTCACCATTGGCTGCGGCAGTTCACCCGCAATTAGGCTTTGATAGAAGAGGTTCAGTTCCTTCAGGATGATTCCGTTGCTCCAACCATCGGAGATCAAATGATGACTGCTGAAAATCATTTCATATGTTTCTTCGCGGAGCTTACAAAGGATCACCCGGTACGGAAAAGTGCGAATATCCAATCCCTCTTGTCGATCCTTCAGCCTGATCTCCTCTAGGACCTGCTCTTGCTCAGCGAAAGCCGTTTGTGAGAGATCCATCTCCCGAAAATCGAGTGGCAACTCTTTGAGGATGATTTGCACCGGGCGCTCAAGATCATCCCATTTAAAAACGGTCCGTAACATTTCGTTGCTTGCCGCCACCAACTCCCAGGCCTTCCTCAACTGTTCGGAAAGAGTCGGGCCGAGTATGCGTAAGCTCAATTGTTCAAAGTATAATTCCGTCAACGGTTGATTGATATAATAAAACAACATTCCCTGTTGCATTGGGGTTAACGCTAAGATGTCTTCAATATTCTGTCGCTGCAAATGACGGTGCGTGTTCATCAATCGATCATCCCTTATATTAAAATGTCACCAAATCAAGTGAGTCTGGTCTTATTTCTCCCCTTATTCAGGCTAAACCCCAATACCCCAGTTTTAAAAATTCAGGGTACTTGATCTTTTTACATCACACTTCAGGCTTCCTTGAAGATCGTCCCCTCAAAAACTCTTAGCGATTCACCGGTTTGAAGTACTTGTTTTGCCAGTGACCGACCGGTAGCGGTTTGAAACGTCGTTAGATAAAAGCTTTGATAGGCTTTGATTTTTTGAGCGATTTCGTTTGTTGAAAATCCTTGCTTAAACCAATATCCTTCATATACCTCGCGCATCTCATGGGTAAAAAGATTAAGTTTATCGGCGTCCCACAAGATTTTAGCGGTTACCGTACGTTGAATGAACGGAAAACAATGCGTGGCAACAGCCGTTCCAATCTCCGCTAGTGCCGGATCGCCCAGACCTTGTTGGGCTAGAAACCCTTTGGCCGTTGCCGCGCTGCGGGTACCATGATTCACAGCGACGGTTTCATGTTCAAGATCAAACGTAAACGCCAAGCTGATGTCGTGCACAATCGCTGCGATTGCCGCCCATTCCTCATTCGCCGCCTCAACTTCGGCAACCCGTGTTGCCAATCGCAATGTTGTTTCCATATGAATCATGCCAAAAGCGGGGTCTAATTGTTCCAAAAAACCTTTGGCGTAATCTTTAATCGTTAATAAACTACGGTTCATGCTTGCAGTTTCCGTTCAATCCGTTTCGCTAATCCGGCCACTGTCGGAGCTGTCAACAAATCGGCCAACGAGAGCTGTATCCGGAGTTTCTCGTTAAGTAGCGAAATCACTTGCGTAGCCATTAGGGAGTGACCGCCGATTTCAAAAAAATTATCATCAATAGCCACTTTGGTTTGGCCTAATGTTGTCGCATAGACTGTTACCAGTTCCTGTTCGAGTTGGGTTAACTTGAAATTTTCTTGCAGATCCGGTTCATCAGAATGCGGCCCATTATGGAGATTAGCCGGTTGAGGCAAGGCCTTACGGTCAATTTTGCCATTGGGATTTAACGGTATTGCGTCAAGGATCACAAAGAAGTTAGGGACCATATAAGCCGGGAGTTTTCCTTTGACAAAGTGACGGACCTCGCTGATCAAACTTTCATTCGCATCCGGAGTTGTTTCCGGTATCAAATAAGCAACCAGATATTGATCGCCCGAGTCAAGCCGTTGATCGAGCACTACGACTTCCCGAATAATCTCGTATTGGCGAATGACGGATTCGATATCGCCCAACTCAATGCGAAGTCCACGAATTTTCACTTGATGATCGACTCTGCCGTTGAACTCAATATTCCCATCAGATAAGAATCGTCCTAAATCTCCGGTACGATAAAGCTTGGCGCCAGGATCCTTCGCGAAAGGATCACGGACAAATTTTCGGGCCGTCAACTCAGGGTCGTTACGGTAACCTTTGCCGACACCGATACCGGCCAAACAGATTTCGCCAATTACACCGACTGGAACCGGTTGCAACGCTTCATCCAAAATATAAACCTGGGTGTTGAAGATTGGCTTGCCAATCGGTACTGACGACCGGATATATTCTTGGTAATTGCGAAGCCGGTAAAAGCTAGAAACATCAGAACATTCAGCTGCGCCATACACATTGGCAATCACGGCACGGCATTGCGGCGACTCAACCCAGTGTTGCAAACGATTGGCGGAGATCGCTTCCCCGCCCAGGAACAAACAACGCAAGGAAGTCAGTTTGTCAAATACAGCTTCACCGCGGTTCTCAATCAGGGGATAAAAAGTACTGGGAGCGCAATTGAGCAAGGTTATTTGCTGCTCGGCAATTGTCTGGAGGATAAGGTCCTGATCATAAAAAGGGGATGCCAATAAGTGCAGTTGCCCGCCATTAATCAAAGGCATGGCGATCGCCCGCTGGGTAATATCGAAACTAAAGGAACTGATGATAAGTCCGCGGTCCGGTTCGGAAATAGCGAACTCCTGAGAGAACCAGTACAACAGGTTAGTCCAGCCTTGATGGTGAACGGCCGCCGCCTTTGGGGTTCCCGTCGAACCGGAGGTAAAAATGATATAACAGAGGTCGGCAACAGTCACGCAACCGGTTAGATTCTCAGTGCGCTCGGTCCCGATCTCCGGCCAATCCCGATCTAGTAAGATTGGTTGAACAATTCCTGCTGGCAATTGCTCCGTCAATTCAGTACGGGTTAATACTGCTCTAAACTCCATTGCATTCAGCATCATTGCAATCCGTTCCCGAGGGTACGCGGGATCAATGGGTACGTATGCGCCCCCAGCTTTCAATACTCCCAACAACCCAATGATCATCTCAATCGAACGGTCAATCAGCAAACCGACTGCTTGATTCGGACCAATCCCCTTACTTCGCAAATAATGGCCGAGTTGATTGGCGCGTTGATTCAACTCCTGATAAGTTAAGACAGACTCACCGCATTGTAAAGCGATCGCATCCGGATGCCTGGCGACTTGATCCTCAAATAGTTGGTGTAAGCAAGTGTCTACTGGGTAAGCGGTCGCGGTCCGGTTCCAATCATCCAAAATCTGTTGCGCTTCTCGTTGGTTCACGAGGATTAATTCAGTGATTGCTAATTCAGGACGATGCAATACTTGAGCCATGATCGCTTGAAAAACCTGACCGAATTGATGGATTGTCGCTGCCCGGAAAAGATCCGCGTTATATCGGATCGTTCCCTGATAATGCGATTCATGTAGTGAGAACCCGATAGCCATGTCCTGATTTATATCGGACAGCGGTTGATGAAGTCCCGGATATTCCAATGTAGTTTGGAATAAACCGCAGTATTGAGAGATCCCGGCTACGCCAAGATCGGCAGCGAGCCGCTCAATCGGATATTTTTGATGCTGATAGGCGTTGATTAACGTATCCCGTACCTTCAGCAAATACTCCTTAAAGATCAGTTCTTCCCCGATATGATTGACGATTGCTACCGCGTTCGCAGCTTCGATTTGAGAGGCATCGGTTTGTAAAACCGGACTCCCAATGATAATGGTGGATTGTTTTGAGTAACGATAGAAACAGATGCTCCAAACGGCCATCAGCGCAGTATAAGTTAAAAAAGGATCCTCGCCAGTCAGATGGGCTAGCCGATCACTGGTTACCGTATCAAATTGAAACTGAACCGTTTGGTAATGGCCTTCGTTTACTTCAGGACGGTTAAAATCCAAACGCAATAGAGTTGGATTCAAGTTTCCTTGGAGCTGATCCAACCAAAACTTTTTATCCTCATTGCTTTCGAATTCAATCCGATGTTCCATTGCAATTGCCGACTGATTCATTGCTTCGTACTCCTTTCAAACCATTAAGCTTCTGTCAAACGAAGAACTTGCGTTCATGTCTTTCACTTAAGCATTTTTTTATTCGTCAGGATAGTTCGACTACTCAAAAATTAAATTGTTTGGCTGCCAAACCGGTCAGTGAATTGGATACTGCCAATGGTACTACTATCAAATCAGCCATTGTTTGCTCAGGATCGGCCGTGAATTTTTGCAACAGTTGAACAACTTGTCGACAAATATCGCCTACTCGCTCCAGGCCGTGTTCCGGGGTATAGCGGAGTTGAATAATAATCCGGTCTTGCTTGTTGTTGGCCTGAACCAGCATCGGTAATTGCCGCTGGTGTTCTAACAGACTGTCAAGCCAGCGATCCGTCTCGTTTTGGATTGTGTTTGCATTGTAACAGATTAAATCAAACAACGGTTCACTTTGTTGAAAAATCCCATTGAGTGCGAAGATATGGTGGACAAAAGGTTGGTGGACTTCACTCTCAGAAAGTTTTGAGTGATATGCTCGCAACAGTTCCGTCAAAGTCATGGATTCAGAAACATCTACCTGTAGTGGAACAAGTCCAAGGCCGTTTGGAACAGCTATCCGCATTTTTCTGGGACGAACCGTATACGTTACCCCCAGCCAAAATGCCAGAAATACAATTGAAGTTACATCATTATCGCCGATTACGGCGTACAGCTTCCGAACTAACCCGGAATCCAACTCCAAGCTTCGGGTGAGGAATTGCCCCGGCAATTCCTCACGGCATGCGGCGACTTGCGATGCGTTTGACAATTCTTTAAGCGACGAATTACTCCTAAACTCATCCAACCAATACTCTTCAGCAGCGATATACCGCGACGCGCTGAGCAGTTCAACCGGACGACAATCCGGCGCGGCAATCCGATCAAATTGACAACTCTGCCGCAGGCTTTCAATTAACACCGGATCGGGTTCCGGTTTCCCCGGACAAAGAATTTTCTGTTTGACAACTGCATTGAAGCAGCGTAAGAAATTTTTGATCTGCTCGACCGACATTCCCAAGTGTTTCAGATAATAAACCGAGCTAAAGTTGAATCCGGGATCAGGCGCCCAAACCGGATCATCCAGGATCAAAAAAGCTTTTTCAGTAAGGTCGCAGGCGGTTCTGGCATCCATAGTCGCGTGGGACCAGGCAAAATTATAGCCAGTAAGTCCAAATTGCTCCCGTTGTTGCCAAACAGGGGTAATCGGGTCGCAATACCATAATTGGGGCCGATAAAAGTCGGACCCAGTCTCCCGCAAGAAGTCGATTGTCTCGTGAAAAGTGTCAAGCGTCTCTCCGGGAAACCCGATAAAAATCGAAGTGAAGACGACCATACCCGCTTGTTTGAAAAGAGGAATCGTTTTATAAAAGTGTTCTTTGCGCGAGGTTTTGTTCATATTTTTCAAAACTGTTTCGTTGGCCGACTCCAAGCCGAGAAAGACCCCTTCGCATTTGGCGGCTTGCATCAACTCAATCGTTTCTTCATCACATTGATCGCAACGAAGAAAACAGTTCCAGTGAAAATCATATTGGTTGCGGATCATCATTCGTAACATGTCTTTGAACTTGCTTTTGGGTACATTTACGCTGTCGTCGAGAAAGAATAAGCTTTTGACTGCGCCAATGCTTTGAATGGCATTGAGGTCACGTTCGATATAGTCGACCGACAAATAATGATATTTCTCGGAACGCAGCGGGAACCCGCAATAAGCGCAAGCATACGGGCAACCTTTGGAAATTCTAATGTTAAGGGTGTCCCCAATCGCCGATTTGGGAAAAAGCGAATAATCGATCATGTTCTCTTCCAAAGGATTATACTCTTGTTCAATGGGATTAATCCGATAAGAACCCCCGTCTTTATAGGCGATATTTTTAATGGCATGAAAACTCTTCCCATGTTTCAAAGCGTCCAAAATATTAGCCAGCGCCAACTCCCCTTCACGATTGAGAACGAAAAAATCGGCGTTCATGTATTTAAAGAACATCGCTAAACTCTGTTCGTCCATTCGTTCAGCTTGTTTCGAGATGAATGGACCCCCAACGATTATTTTCACCTTCGAATTGTATTGCTTAACAAAAGCGATCATCTCGTCTATCGGATTAACCATTGTGTAGACGGTGGTGGTAATTACCACCGCGCCGATCTCACCATGCAACAACTTCTCCCGAAGCTTATCCTTTTCCAGCTGAAACAGATTGATATAGTCAAATGAAAAACCACGCCGATGTAAGTACGTACCTAGATACAAGATGACATTCCATAACAGATCCGCATTGTGAAAATGTCTGAAATCTCCTTGCCGCCCCTGATTATAAAAATGTGTCAAAATATCCAGAGCGCGATAGGATTTCCCCTGATATTCGAGGAAGTTAATATTTAAATCCCGGTAATCCGGATGGTTGGTACCCATCCCGCGCATCATCTTTTCATATGCGTCGAAGTTCTCGTCGTTATAACCGATGATTAAACAGTCTGTCATCCGCCGATTCCTCTTTTTCAATTAATCGCTAGATCCAGTAAAACCACCCCGGGCTATCCGCCTGCAATCCATGGCGTAAACCCTTCCATATCAGTTACGAGGGGAATCTGATATGGACGCATCAGTTAAACTAATATAACTATGAATCGTCCATCGGTGATTCCCACTCAAACTGATATATCAAAACGCAGCTCGAACAAATTAAGCGGGTGTTGCAACAATCTGGAACGAAGCAGTGGGATTGACACATTCACCCGGTGTCCAAATTTTCGTGAATGACAGTTTTTGATAATCTTTGAAAAGTCTGCGTAGCTGTTCCTCATCAGTGAGCATATGGCGGGTATGATATAATGCAAAAGTCTCAACTTTTTGGAGAATCTCATCAAGCTGTGCATCCGTGTGGTCCGGGAATAACATCTTGCCGTAAATCGCCATAATGTTCCGAGCCCGTTCGGCATATCCCGCTCGTAACTCTTGAGTGGTTGGTTTACCAATCATCGCTGTAGTAACCAAAACTCCATCCGGGTTCAGCAATTCTTTCCAACGGGCGGTAATCTCCGGTTTATACTCGTCTTTCAGTACGGTTAAAAATTCGTCGGTCACCACCAAATCGAATGGCGCTTCCGGGATCGCTCCGGTGATGATATTGCCGACCTTGCAAGTGATTGTTAGGTTGAACTTTTTAGCATACCATTGACATGATTTCAAGGGTGTCTCACAGATATCATAGATTATTATGGTCGGGTTGGCCTTTGCGTCAATAATGGCTTCATGGAGTTTAGCCAGCATTCCAAAATCAGCGCAAGCGGAGATGAAGACTTTGGCATCGGGTTTCCGGCGCAAAACCTCACTTAATGCTTTAACATAAAAACTATACCAGTTGGGGACCGCAACCATATTTAAAATCCGTAAATACTGCCAGGTTCCGTGATACCAATCACAACATAACTCAGCTTCAATTGTGGCGCATTGTTCCTTGGCCCACTGTTCCATCCCGCCCTTGACATCCTTGCTTTTACAAGCGCAGTTTTCGTTGGAACATCCAGCCATCAATCCAGCGGACTCTTGCAAAAGTTGCAATGTGTTCACTTCAATTCCGTACATTCATCCAACTCCTTTGTTTAAGTTTTTATATAACCCGGCTCAAATTCTTGCCTGGTTTATATCAAATAAGATAAACCGTATCAGTTAACATTGCCGAGCATTTTCAAAAGCAAAGCATTCCAGGATGTCCCGGTTCCCAGCGCATAGGCCAACGCCAATTGATTTGGAATTAAGCGTCGTTGTTGACGAATATCAGTAATATTGCGTATCATATCAACGTCTCCCAAATGACCGCTGCCGCCAAAATTTTCAAGAAACAGCTGTTCTTTGACTATTCCCAACTGTTTCATATAAATATTCCAACCGCTGCTATTGGTATTTTGCGGTATGATCAATGTTAGGTCTGACACGGTGAGGTTGTTTTTATCCAAAACTGACCGGATCAATTGCACGCCCACCTCAACAACTTCCGCAGCTTTTAAGGTGAAGTCTTGCACCTTGGTGATATTTCCGTTGGAAGTGCTAACGAAATCAACGGGTGTCAATCCGCTGCTTTCCTCGGATAACTCTAGCAAACCAAAACCATCGCTCACTAAGAACAAACCCATCAGCCGTTTCTCAAAACTATCAAAGATATTCCGGGAAATGATCAATACCTTGCGGGCAGTTCCCTCATGAAGCAAAGCTTGCCCCAACTTAATTGCAAGCAAGGTCGCGGAACATTCCTGCTCAATACCGAAGATTAAGGCTTGATTGATCTGAAATTCTTTTTGCAAAAAATATGGGATATTGACCTCCCCGACCACCGGATTACCCCGAGTATAAATGATGCAATCGATTGCATCGGGGTGAGTATTGGTATCCTCAAGGTATTTTGCAACCATTTGCCGTAAACGTTCCGGTTCGTTTTTCCGGTCTTCCACCCCTACGAATTGCGTACCGGTGTTTTTAAGGATGTCGATGAGATCTTCCCGTTCGACCGGAACTTTAACAAAAGTTTTCCCCCAGTCATTGATAAACTCATCACTCAAACGGTCCACGAACGCTTTAATGCTTAACCGTTCTGCGGCGATATAATAATCGGAATAACCTAAAACCACTGGCATCAAATTTCCTCCTCAACAATTGACTATATGTCGCATTAAATATTTGGGACAAAAATATTCGTCGTCCCAAGTTAATCGATTACGCAGTCGATAACGTGCTACCAATCCCAATATCTTTGATCAAGTCGGCAAACTCCGCACCCACTCCGACCATACTAAATAATTCTTCAAACCGTTCCCGTTGCTCCTCAACCGGCACCCGTTTGGTTTTGAATACGGAGACCAGCATTTTTAATGCTTGCTCCATCTCTTGACGATTTGGGGTTCTCCGTTCTTGCTCAATTTGGGTTTGCAGTTGCAATATTTGACGGTAGGGTTCGGTTACGCCGCGTTGGTATTCGTCGTTATCCCAATTCCGATTTCGGGTACAGATAGCAATCTGGATACATTTTGTAACTACGGTATGTTCATACTCCGTAGCAAGTCCATCCGGTACCTTAAACAACTTTTGAATGGTTTCACGGTCTTTCCGGTCATCAACGGAATAAGCTTGGAGTGACGGAATGTTTCGGATTGTTAAATTACGTAATACCGTCTGCGGTCCTACTTCAATGACGGTTGTAATTTGACTGGCTGCCAAAAACTCCATTGTTTCAATCCAGCGTACCGGTTGGATTATCTGAAGTCGCAGGTATTCCGTGATCGCATTTTTCCCGGGATAGATTTGTCCAGTTAGATTGGCAATAACCGGCCAACTCGGCTCCTGATATCGATATTTTTGTAATTCCGAGGCTATTTTACCGGCCGCACTTTGCATTAACGGACTATGAAAAGCAGCGCTTACCTTCAATGGGGTCAATTCAGCGCCATAATTATTTAAAGCCTCAGCCACCTGCGCTACCGCGCCGTGGTGTCCGGATATAACAATTTGATTCGGTGCATTATAATTGGCGATTACCACCAACTGATCACCCGAACAAAACTTTTGACAAGTCGACTCGATTACGCAGCGCTCAATCCCCTGCACAGCAAGCATGGTTCCCGGATATAACCCCGCGGCTTCCTGCATCAATTGGCCGCGCCGCCTCACGATAGTTAAAGCATCCCGGAATTGAATCGCCCCGGCGGCGGTGAGGGCTGTAATCTCCCCCAAACTATGTCCCGCCACACAAGATGGGGTGACTCCCAATTCTTGGCGCAGGACGCGAAATGCTGCCATACTCATGGTTAAGATTGCCGGTTGCGCGTTTTCGGTACGGGTTAACTCCGTGAACGTACCGTTAAAACAGAGCTCTCTAAGGTTCAACCCTAACGTGTCATTGGCTTCCTCAAAGGTTTGACGGGATATGGCAAACGCCTCATAATCACGTTTTCCCATCCCGACATATTGAGATCCCTGTCCCGGAAATAACAACGCCAACTTTACCATCGTTCGCTCCTCATTGATTCACCGCTAGCGGATTGATTAGTTTCTCATTGATAATCTTGGCAATCCCAGCAGTTTGAGTATGGATAAAAAAATGCGCTCCCTCAAACGTGTAAACCTGGCAATCTCCTGTTGTAAGCTCTTGCCACCGAGCCATCTGGGAAGCGTTGGTGATATCGTCGTCATTCCCGGTGAATCCGACGATTGAAGTTTGCAATGGCGCGCGGTTCGCTTCAAAATGATAAGTGTCGAGAATTTTATAATCGGCGCGGAGTACCGGAATGAACAAATTCCACCATTCCGGACAGTCCAATAATTCAGGCGGAGTCCCGCCCATTCGCAATAACCCGTTACGGACTTCACTGTCGCTCATTGTATGATAAATTCGTTCCGTTTTTCGAAACTGCGGAGGATAGCGTCCCGATAAAAACAGTTGGACTGGCTGGGGATATCCATTGGCTTTCAGATGATGGGCTAATTCAAAAGCTAGCCAACTACCCATGCTATGACCAAATAGTGCATAAGGATCACTGCGCAGCTCAGCCTGATTTCGCAAAAGTAAGTCGGCAATCGCTTCCGGAATACTTTGGTAGAACGGTTCCGAAATCCGGCTCCCCCGTCCCGCCATTTCCAAAGGCGTTAACTTGATTCGCGGATCAAGATACTTGCACCAGTGGTTATAGATTGAAGCCGACCCGCCGGCATATGGCAAACAAAATAAGTTAACCGTTGGCATTAAGGCATCATCCCTTTAATGGTCGTAAAAGATCTTTTTGAGCATATAATCGATCAAACTATAACTACTCTTGACATCAATGGTATTTTGCGTCGTCAAACCAAGGTACGCTTTAATGTCTTTATTGGCATTCACGTTGACAATCTTAATCTCGCATTGATAGACAGTACTGCCTGCTAAAGTGGTCGGCTCTTTATACAGCTTCTGAATAAAACCGGATAAAATGCCATATTCAGCATAAGGATAGGCCGGGATCGTAATTGATGCCTTGTCTCCCTCAAACACAAACGGGAAGTTATTTTCGGAGATGGTACTTTCAATATAGATATCTTTCGGATTGCTGATCTCGAAGATCGTTTCGTTGACAGCAAAAGTTTTGCCGATAAAGTTATTCTTTTGTTTGGTGGAATCATCGCCATTATCCGATGAGTCATCTTTGTTGCCAATGGCCGAGATGACTCCGGCACAGGGAGCAATGATGCAAGGATTTCCCGAACCGTTCTCGGCATTGAGAAACTGGGTATGTAGGATTGCCAATTGGCTGTTAATCCGTTCCGTCTTTGAATCCAACATGCGAATCTCGGCTTCATCTTTTTCCAAGGTGTCGCGGGTAGTTAATTTATACATGCGCAGGTTATTCTCATATTTCACAAGATCGGTCCGGAGATTATCATAATTTTGTTCGGAATTTTTAAAGTCGAGCGCCGATATGGCACCGTTTTGATAGAGTTTGGCATTGCTCTCATATAAGGCTTGAGCGTAAACCAATTTTGATTTACACTGAGCGATGTCTTGCTCATAATTGACTAATTGACAAGGGATCGTATTCATCTCATTCAGCAAAACACTTTTCCGGTTTTGAGCATCGATCAGTTCCGATTTTAGATTTTGGATATAAGTCCGGATCCCCATATCATCCAAACGGGCTAACAATTGCCCTTGTTTGACCTCTTCTCCGGGAACAACATAAATCTCTTTCAAATATGTATCGCAAGGACTTTTGATATAGGTGATGTCTTTGGACTTAATTACGCCGGGAATTTTAATATTGTCATTGATCCGAATGATATTCAAGGCTGAAAAAACCAGGATCATCAATAAGACGACAAGGTTAAACGATGAATAGATGTACTTCCGGCGTAATAATTTCAGCGACATTGCCGTCACCTCTCAACAGTTTCTACGCAATCTCTTTGGTTAACTTCATGAGTAAATCGCTCTCATTCAAAATGTCCTTCCGCATATATTCCTTCTCAACCGTTCCGTTTTTTAACAAGACAATCCGGTCGGCATAGATGAGGCTCTTCATATCATGTAAGATAAAAAGAATAGTTTTCCCTTTAAAAACGCTGTCAAACAAGTTATAAAACATTTGAGTTGCATCGGGATCCAACGCCGATGTTGCTTCGTCAAAAACGATGATGGAAGGATTCTTCAGGAACAACCGGGAGATCGCCAACTTTTGCAGCTGGCCCCCTGAAAAATTGTAACCCCGCTCACCAATCAGCGTTTGATACCCGTCAGGAAGTTTTTCGATAAAATCATGCGCTCCGGTCAATTGACAGGCTTTGACCATATCTTGATAACGGAATTTAGTTGTGGCGATTTTGAAATTTTCTTCAATGGTCAAATTAAAAAAGTTGGTCTCCTGCGTGACTATGCCGATATTCCGGCGCAAGTAGTTCTTGGAGTATTGCATGATGTCCACTCCATCGATACTGATCTTACCTTGTTCCGTCTCATAAAGCCGTAACAATAGATTGACCAACGTTGTTTTACCGCTGCCGTTTTTCCCGATGAGCGCCACTTTTTCCCCGGCTCGAACCTGTAAAGCAAAATGACTCAAGATTGCTTTTTCCCCATAGGCAAACGATAAATTTTGAATCTGAATCTCGCCACGGGTAATCCGAAACTTACTCGCGATGTCGATTTCACTTTCGATATCCAAGAAACGCATAATCTTATTGAAGGCGATTTTAAAACCGCGCATCTGCACGCTGGAACCGACAATTGCTCGGATCGGCTGAAACAATAGCGGTACGTAGGTATAAAACGCCATCAGTCCCCCAATGGTCAACACATTTTGAAATACCAGGTTGGCCCCGTACCAGATGATCACGATGTTCCCCGCTAAAAAAACCAAACCAGCCATTTTATCAAGTAACGATGTCCAAACCGCATTCCGAATTTCGGTGCTAATCGTCTCATTTTGCAACGATAAGAAACGTTTGAAAAAATATTTCTGAGTGACCAGCAATTTAACCAATTTAATGTTGGGAAAGACATTTTGTAACAGTTTATTTTGAGTCGATACTAATTCCCGCCGTTTTTCAAGGCTGGTTTTGATAAAACCACGGGTGGTCAAAACCGCGAAATAGAAAAACGGCAGAATTCCGATAACCAACAAAGCCAGCTTCCAATTGAGTATCAACATGATTACCATGACCACCAGAACATTCAGCATATTATTGACAATATTCAACAGATCCGTCGATAGGAACTGGCTGATTGTATTGATATCCGCGTTGAACGAACTAACAATCTCGCCAATATTGATTTTGTTCAAATATTGAATGGGAGCGCGCTGCAGCTTCGTATACAGACGTTTCTTGACACTGAATGAAAAGAGTTGGGTATTGAGCGAATTCATAAACTGGGTCAAAAAGGTGAATAAAAAGCCCAATAGAAACAGCGCGATATAGACAACCAGCATGGTAAATAACATGCGGGTATTTTGATTGATCAGTACGTCATCGACGATAATCTTAATAATCAACGGGTATTGCAGGCTGACAATAGACCCCAGCACAATACAGAACAGGGTGAGGCATTGCTCCTTGAGATGCGGTTTCATGAAAAACAAAATCTTCTTTATTAAAGCTTGATCTGGTTCAGCCATCTTGTTCGTCCCCCGAAATTATTGAAATAAACTGCGCCAGTTGAATTGATGCCGTTGATTGACCCGATTAACTTTAAAGTAATAACGATTGACCAGCAACCCAAAACATCCCGATACCTCCAGGAAAATCAACCCGATCGCGACCGGAAAGCTGATGGGTCCCCATACCAGGACAAAACGCCATGGATAACCAAATACCAACCAAGGCGCGCTATATAAAAGACCCAGTACCGCCAGGAACAATATCGACCAAGTGACGAAGGTACGGCGGTTTTTCCGATTTAGTCCGCAATATTTCCGTTTTTCTTCCCAACGTTTTTTTACCGTCGCGAAGGTCAGTATCAATAGAAACAGCACGGCAAGGATTACAATCCCACTGACTTTGTCGACCTCTTGAAATAAATCGTAGGAACTCACCGGCAACCGGCTATTCTCATTCAAGAGCGCCAGGACTCCTTCCCCAATCACCTGGCTGTAATTACTGTTAAGATTGGCAAGCACTGCCACTGCGGATTTTTCCTGCGGCCGGCATTCAATATAAGAAGAATAATTGGGATTGTTACCGGCATGCCAGATCTTTTCAATCTTTTGGTCCACCCGGTAAATGTTCCAACCATAACTGTAGGCATACTCATCTTGGTGCGACTGTTCAATCAAGAGATTAGCCTCCGCGCCACCATTTCCCAATTGCAATCGCAACCACGCCAGCATCATTTCGGCATTCGCGAGATAATATCCGGCGGGAGTATTGCCCCGGTAACGGGGAGCGCGGTCGATCAGCGGCATTCCAAATCCGATCTTATAACCCGTTGCCATCTTCCCGGGTCCGATTTCCGAGGCTGCAAAGGAGATTTGCTTAAGTCCCAATGGAGCCAATATCTTGTCTTTCATATACGATTCGAATGATTGCCCGGATACTGTTTGAATAACTAAACCCAAGATATCGTAATTGATGGTTGAATACAAAAAGCGTTCGCCCGGAGGATAATCAAGTTCTTGGCCGGTTAAATTGCGCACTGTCGCTTCCAATGCTTGCGGATCGGAACGTCTTGGGATATCGGCCAGCGTTTCAGCCGGTATTCCACTGGTGTGACGCAACAGTTGATCAATAGTGATTGCGGCAGTCCGCCGTCTTTCAAACCATAAGAGGTTACGGATCACTTTATTTTGATTTAACGCCACCAGGGTAGGATCATTGGATTTCGGCACATATCGAAGTTTTAACCAGGGTAGATATTGGCGAACATCAGCGTCGCCGTGAATGCGACCTGCTCGTTTTAGGTCGGCAATCCCCAATGCGGTAAAGGCTTTACTGGTTGAACCCAACTCAAACATCGTCCCGGCGGTTACCGGTAGTTTCCGCCGCAAATCCGCATACCCAAACCCTTTTTGATACACATTTCCCTCATGAACAATGACCACTGCGATCCCTGGAATATTTCCCAAACGCATCTGTCCTTTGATAAATTCCTCGATAACCATTGTTTTCGCTTTGGGCAAAAGCCCGGATTCGGCAGTTACTTTTCCGGAGAACAGCAACAGCACGACCAGCAGATATAGCCAAACATCCTTATCGCGCAAATTTTGCAATTCGGAAATCTCCTTGTCTCAATCTTCAAAAGATCTGGTCCAACTCGTCTTGGGAAATGGTGATGGTATCAAAATCCGACGGTGTAAAAGTTCCGTTTTGTTTTTCCAAACAGTGCTCAATCAAGTCCTTTAATGATTTAAGAATAGAATTGACGAAATTGACCATATCATCTTCAAATAACCGGCCGGATTGGTATTGCATAACGACTGTCAACCGTTCATCCAAAACCATCATTTCCAGACTGATCGGCACAGTCATTGGATTTGACAATGCCTGATCGGTTCCGGTATCGATATCGAGTTGAAGCTCGAAAAATCGGCTCGTTTGGATATTCGTGAAATCTCCCAAATAATTCAGCCGGATCTGCGACGAAGCCATTTGGGGAAATGCTTGGTTTAAGTATTTTAATACTCCGAAATTGAATCCCCGCTCCGGTACTGTCCGCAATTGTTCTTTTAGGGATTTGATGTTGTCGCCAAGCGCTTGCTTCGTCGTTTTGAAAGAGACTGGGTACAGCGCTGTAAACCAGCCGACGGTTTTGGTAATATCGACTTGCTCAATTTCACTCCGGCCATGCCCCTCCAGCTCCAAAACAAATTCGGTTTGGCCGCTGCAATCACGTACTGCCAATGCCACGGCCATGGTAACCAACTCATGGGGTTCGGTATGATAGGCTTGATTCGCCGATGTTTGGAACGCCTTCGTTTCGGTCGAGGCCAATTGCCGGCGGATCGTTTTCGTGCCATTTGGGGCAAGGGGGCCATTATGATTTTGCCGAAACGGCCATTGTTGGCCGGAAGTCAAGGCATTCTGCCAAACGTTCGCTTCTTGTTTTACCCGCTCGGTTTGACGGTAGCGTTCCAAGGCCGTCGCCCAACTTTGCCAGGATTCGGTCCGCGACGGCGGTGCCAACGGTTCAGCCTTGGCCAATTGATCCAAAAGCTGTTCAAGATCTCCCAGGATAATCCGCCACGATACGCCGTCCACAATCAAATGATGCGCAGTCAACAGCAGATACTGTCCGTGACTGCCCCGCTCAAAAAACGCCGCTTGAAAAAGCAGTGATGTTTCAATATTCTGATTCGCTTTGAGTTTTGCACCCAACGCTTGAAGACTTGCTAGTTGTTCCTCCGGCTCTTGGGCCGATAAATCAAACTGTTGCAGGATGAAAATCGCTTCGCGATGTCGGTTGTTATAAAACAACTTTTGGCTTTGCGGGTCATAATTAATCCTCAGGGAGTCATGACGCTTAACCAGTTCCATCAAAGCCAGTTGCAATTGGGAGAATGGGATCGGTCGTTTCAGTTTTAAAAAAACCGATTGGTTCCAATGATGGTGATTGGGAAAGCGTTGCTCAAAAAACCACGCCACAATCGGCGTATCCGGGATCGTTCCCTCGCAGATTTCCGGTTGGTCCGCCTTTGGTGCGGATACTGTTTCTAAACAGGCAGCCATTTGTTGGATTGTCGGATTGGCCAAAATATCCCGAACTTTAATCCGGTAACCCTGATCGTTGAGTCGCGCGGCGATTTGGATCGCTTTGATTGAATCTCCGCCCAGGTGGTAAAAATTATCATCCAAACCAATCCCGTCGATCAGCAAAATCTCCGTGATGGTTTTGACCAATTGTTCTTCAATGGGCTTGAATCGAACGAAGCTGTTGGAAAGCTGTAGGTTTCGGTCCGGCTCAGGCAATAAACTGCGGTTAATTTTGCCATTGACCGTCAACGGTAATTCGGGAATTATTACAAAATATTGAGGAATCATGCTGTCCGGCAGCTTCGTTTGGAGTAGTTTCCTGATCTCCCGCGTAGCGGGTTCGGCAGCGGCTGGAACCAGATAAGCGCATAAATATTTGGCGCCGTTTTCATACATCCGGTCAATAACGCATGCCGCCTTAATTGACGGAATGCCCAGAAGTTCCTTTTCAATCTCCCCTAACTCAATGCGATGACCACGGATTTTAACTTGGTTATCTTTTCGGCCAAGATAAACAAGTTTCCCGTCAGACTGGCGTTTCGCCAGATCGCCTGTCTTATACATACGGGCGCCGGGCTGAAAAGGATTTGCCAAAAACCGTTGCCGGGTCAGGTCAGCCTGGTTGTGATAACCCCGGGCCACGCCGTCGCCGGCGATATAAATCTCGCCCGAACTCTCAGCCGGCCTCAACCGTAACTGATCATCCAGCAGATAAATTTGAACATTATCCGCCGGAAGCCCAATCGGAACTGATATACTAATATCTTTTTCTATATCAAACCGATGAATCATACAACCCACGACCGTCTCCGTGGGACCATATTCATTATAAATCGCAATCGCCCCGCCAAAGCTTTGGTGGACCGCTTCGGCCAGGTTTACCTTTAGATCTTCTCCCCCGACAATCAGACATTTCACATTGGAATTACGGTTATCCAAATCCTTTAGTAACGATAAATGGGATGGCGTCAGTTTGATAATCGTCACTTGATTTTCTCGCATGATCTGATATAAAACAAATTCACTGCCGTCATCATGATAAACAATGATTCGATTACCGCTGATCAGCGGCGTAAAGATCGAAGTTACCGTCAAATCGAACGCCAAAGAAGAATAAAGGGCGAAAACTTCTTGCGCTTGAGATTGATATACTTTTCCAGCCCAATAGATATAATTTACCAAACCCTGCTGTTCAATCATTACGCCTTTCGGCTTTCCGGTCGAACCCGAGGTGTAGATCAAATAAGCCAAATTATTGGGCCCGCTAAGCGGCTCCGGATCGTCGGAGTCCCCTTGATAGACGAGCTGATCGTTAAGGTCGATCACCGTATATGATTGATATTGCTCGAAAATCGCCAAATTGGTCAATATCAATTGTGACGCGCTATCCTCCAGCATATAACGAATCCGTTCGGCGGGGTAATTGGGGTCGACCGGCAAATAGGCTCCGCCGGCTTTCAAAACCCCAATGATTCCAATGACGGTTGCCAATGAATGACTAGCGTATAAAGCAACGACCGTTTCAGGTCCGACGCCCAACTTCCGCAGGTAACGAGCCAACTGATTGGCTTTTCGATTCAATTCATCATAGGTCAGATTGTCCGCCGCAAAACTGACGGCGATTCGTCCGGGGGTCTTCCGCACTTGTTCCTCAAACAATTGCTGGATGGTTTTGGTTAAAGGATAATCGGCTTTAGTTACGTTCCACTCATATAACAGATATTGTTTTTCCGAATCGTTTACTATCTCCAGATCAACCACCCGTTGTTGCGATTGATCGAGGATTCGCTTCAGAACCAGGCAGATTTGATCTTTCAACTTTGCGATTTGCGCCGCGTCGAATTGCGCGATTTGGTAGTCAAAATCCAATGTGAGCGACGTCGCATCCAACCAATCCTTAATCACAATCTGCAAGGCATACAATTGGTATCCGTTATGCAATTCGGTGTTTTCGACAAGACAACCGGCTAATTCAGTGTTTAACCGGGTATTGTAATAGTTTACGCAAAACTGAAAAAGTGTATCAATTCCCTTCTGTTGCAACTCCAAATCATGAACCAGCCGGTCATAGGGATATTTTTGATGAAAGTAACACTCCATTAATTCCCGGTGAACCCGGCGTAACAGTTCCAACAGGGTCTCCGTATCGGAAATTTTAATCCGGAACGGGACAGTGCTGGTGAACATTCCAAAGATACTCTTCTCTTTTTTCCCGGAACGGTTTAAAACCGGTATTCCAAAGACCATATCAGTTTGTTGTGATATTTTGTACCAATAGATCAAAAATGCCGTTGTAAAAATGGTATTTAGTGAGATTCGGTTTTGTGTCGCTAAGTTTCGCAGTTGCTCGGAAAGCTCCGGACTCAATTGGTATGTGTAACGGCTGCCGTTGGTCGGATTACTTGTCCGCACGATCGGTTCCGGAATCGTCGCGAACTGATTCAGCCAAAATGTCCGGTCGGTTTGAAAGCGTTCGGAATTGAGATATTTGGTTTCAAGTTGAATAAATTCGAAATAACTCTCCGCCTTTTTTGTCGTGATGGACTGGCCTTGGGTCAACCGGGTGTAATAATTGCAGATGGTTTCGGTCATTATCTTAATTGACCAACCGTCGGCGATCAAGTGGTGAAACCGGACATAATAGCCGTAATCCCTAGCAGTGATTTTAAATAAGGCAAAATAATAGAGCGGCGAATCAAGTAACGGAAAAACCTTCCTGTGTTCATTTTGGACCCATGTCTCAAAAGCAATCTCCGGTGTTGTTTCCGTACTAAAATCATAACGCGTCAACGATAGGGGCTGGTAAGCGACGACATACTGCCAACACGCCCCATCCGCTTCCTGCAATTGAATCCGCAAGCCGTCATGTTCTTTGACCAGACAATGAATTGCCTCTTCCAACGCGTCGAGATCGACCGATCCTTTGATCCGGATCGGCCCGCCAATATTATGGACGGGAAGGTTCGGATAAATCTTCTCGTTATACCAGATCCGTTTCTGGGGATGCGTCAATGGCAGTTTATTTCCCATACTCTTACTATCCCTTTCATATTTCAGAAAGTAACTCCACTAAGCTCAATCGATATGGTCAGAACTATCCCATCCGGTTTTATTGATATATCCTATCAGATTATGATCAACTGCTTGCAGACGGCTTTGGTAGGCATCGGTACCGTTTTGCACCGCGATCGACAAGTAATACCCTTCAATAGGCTGTAGGGTCAGGAAAAACACTTCTTTGGCAACATGAAATATATCAAAACTGTTTAAGGGAACTGATAAACCTTTCCCTTGCGACTTGATAAACGCTTCTTTCAATGTCCATAATTGATAGGCGGTGGTGTTTTGATAATCTCGATGGCAATTGGAGATGTACGACTGTTCGGTGGGTGAAAAAAAACGTTCCACAATATCAAAGATTGGTTGGCCAACTTTTTCAATATCCACGCCAATTTCAAAACCGGTGGTCACGGCAATTGCCACCACTCCATGGGAATGAGAGATATTAAAATAAATATCATCCGTTTCGGTTTGAAACTCCGGAGTTAGATAAAGTTTTCCATACTCGTTTTGGCGAAACTGAATTTGTTGCGGTTTTATTCCAAATAAAGAACTCAAGAATGTTTTAATGAGAAATCGCCCAACCACAAACTCCATTTTGGTTTCTAACAATTTTAATCGTTGATAGCGCTCGGTTTCTTCCCGATCAAGGACTTGTAGCATGGTCTGGCGCAGTTGCGGGTTTATCTCATAAATATTAATAAAATAAATATCGACAGTACCGGGGCGTAATGGATGAAACATCGCCAGCTCCTATCGTTAACCTCAATTCATTTTCTTTGAATATTGTTAAATTATTGTAAAAATTCGCTACAGTTTTTCATTCTCCTTTCTCTGAAATGAACTTTTTTTGAAAGAATTTACATTTCGGTTACAGAATTTAACGATTGATCCGTACCTATTGCACTCATGTCCATAATTAGATATACTTATATCAATGTCGGATCAGGAGAAGGGAATCATGGAGAAATCTTTAAAACGATTTACCGATGCTGAAGATCAATTGCTGCTTGAAAATTGGTGGGATCCCCGGCGCCGTCCCGATATCATTCAACAGACACAGCGCAGCGGCACATCGTTGAATTTACGGTATTACCGTTTGTTAAAGGAAAAAGCGATCGACCCGGCGCTCCACCGTTCCGAGATGCGGCTAAACCGCAACGAATCGCCCCAAATGCGACGGGAACAAACTGTGACTCAGCAGCGTCAACCCAAAGCCCCGAAAAGCCATGCCACCAAACCGGGGCCGGCTTTAGCGGAAGTTATTCCGGACGACGCAATCTCCGGGCGATTGGAAACGCTCGAAACCAAACTGACGCAGATCGACCACAGTCTGCAAAATCAACAGGACAAGTTTGTCACTTGGCTTGAAAATATTCTCTACATGTATAAAACCGAAAATAACGCGTTGAGCATGTCGCTGTTGATGAAAGAAAATGCGGCTTTACAGGAAGAACTGCAAGCTTGTCAACGAAAAGTCGTATTATTGGAGAAACAGCTGATTGAAGAGCGCGAAAGCCATGAAAAGGTCTTTAAGGAACTGGACTTTTGGCTCGGGCAATTTTTGAAGCTCTCCAGTATCGAAAAGGTCGCCACATTAGGCGACTTTGTCCCCCGCTTGAAAACCATTGTGGATAAATACGGCACGGTCTTAACCTATCAGCCGGATCAAGAATAGAAATATATTTCGCGGTTGTCTCAAAAAAGTAAGACAACCGCGTTTTTATGTCAGGCCCGCTTTTGTGAACCAAGCAATTCTGCCCCATGGAATCCTCAAAATCCAGGTTCAGACGCTTCAGCGCCCTCCTTGCCAATCCGACTTATCCACAACTCACCTCATTACCCCTACCCAACAATCCTATTTATCCACAGGAATAGATGACTTATTCACAAATCCAGCTCACTTATCCACATATCCAGCTTGCGGAACGACTCAGCAAGCTCACTTATTCACATATCCAGCTTGCCGAACGACTCCACAAGCTTACTTATCCACATATCCAGCTTGCCGAACGATTCAGCAAGCTTACTTATTCACATATCCAGCTTACCGAGACTTCGGGCAAGCTCACTTATCCACATATCCAGCTGCCGAAGCCGGATGCGAAACTATTGAAAACTTTTCGCCAATAAACGGGCGAACTCGTCCAGGCTTTCGATCATGGACCTCCTTTGCGCTGGCGCCAAATTCCGAAACACTTCGATTTCCGCTGCTTTCAGTTGACCGAGAATGACACCGGCATATTGGGATCCCGATTCGGTAAATCGCACAATTTTATTTCTGCGGTCCGCCGGGTTGGATTCCCTTGTAACATACCCTTTTTTTTCAAGCTCGGCTAAGATCAGTGAAACCGTCTGTTTTGGGAACAACAGTCGCTCGCAAAGTTCATTTTGCGTACAGTTGGGCGAAGCTTCTTTGATGATATATAACGCAAACAACACTGAGTCTTGAATACCATGTTTTTTTGCCCACACATGATACATCGCATTCATCCTGAACCAAGATTCATAGTAAATACGAATTAATTCATCAAATTCTTCGTTTTCCTTCATCGTTTTCGCCTCATCCAAAGTCAGTGATGCGCACCGCTTAAATTTAAGCCGATAACGCCCAAGATAATCAATAGGAGCGACAAAACCTTTAAAACACTAAAACTTTCTTTAAAAAAGAGGATCCCAATGATTGATATAATCGCAATGCCTGCCGCGCCCCATATTGCATAGGCCACGCTGACCGGAATTTTTTTTAAGGCGATTGACAAAAACGTAAAACATAACCCATAGGTCAGCAACGTTCCCAGCGCCGGTAGGAATTTCGTAAATCCGGCGGATATTTTCATGCAAGTAGTCCCGACAATTTCAAAAATGATTGCCAACATCAAGTAAATCCATTCCACGTCAAAACCCTCTTTCATATCTTGAATTAAATTAGTCCAGAATTAGACTAATTTAATTGTAGTTAAACTGATGGCGAAAGTCAATCAAACAAGATACTAGAACCGGGGAGAACGCATTTTTTAAATCAAAAAAGCTGCTGCCAAATGAACCGTAACGTTCAAATTGCAACAGCTTTCTTCGTTCTCCTTTGCTCCCCGCCGGGAACTTTAGGGCTCAAGTTGTTTCATTACGCGCTCCACTCCCCGATTATAAGGGCGCGCTATATTACGCTCGTTCATCCGTTGCGATAAATTAAATACGATTGATGGCAACTTTTCGATTCATTGATTTCAACTGATCCCGCTTTCAACCAACTCCGGCTGGGATTCGGGTCCTGCTTCCTTGTCACTATTGCGTTTGGGTGGACGTGGCCCAAAGTACTGGTAATATTGGCATTCAATCCGACCGTTATACAATTTGCGTTTGCGGTCGGCCCGTTTGCCGTAGATGCACTCAAATCCCTCAAAGGCCGTGATAACATAGACGGACCAAGTATCCAACGCGTCGAATACCTGGCGCATCTCCTTATATAACCGCTCAACTTCACGCTGTTCACCCAGTCGTTCGCCATAGGGCGGATTGCAGATGATACAACCGTATTTATGACTGTTCCGCAATTCGGACAGGGGCAGGCGTTGCAGGTGAATCTGGTCGTCCAAACCGGCCAGTTTGCGATGATAACGCGCCAGACTCAGTACTTCTTCATCAATATCGGTGCCGATAATCTTGAGTTTGGTCTCGCGCCGAATCAGGTCTTCCGCTTCCGCCCGGGCTGCTTTCCAAAGCCGGTCCGGGACTTGCGGCCAATTTTCGGAAACAAACTCGCGGCGCAGACCCGGTGCGATATTTAAACCGATCAGCGCCGCCTCGATCGGAATGGTTCCCGAACCGCAAAACGGATCGACCAGAATCCGCTCGGGATTCCAGTAACTCAATGATACCATCGCGGCCGCCAGGGTCTCCTTTAACGGCGCCTGACTGGTTAGTTTGCGGTAACCCCGTTTATGTAGTCCGGCCCCACTAGTGTCAATGGTCAGAGTGACCCGGTCTTTTAATAAAGCAACTTCAATAGTATATTTCGGTCCGGTCTCGTCAAACCATTGTTTGCGGTAACGCTGTTTCAACTTCTCGACAATGGCCTTTTTCACGATGGATTGACAGTCCGGCACGCTGTAAAGTTTTGACTTGATCGACTTTCCTTCCACCGGAAAAACCGCGTCCTCCGGCAGCCACTCATCCCACGGCAGCGCTTTGGTTCCTTCAAACAACTCGTCATAAGTCAGCGCTTGAAACTCCCCCACTTTCACCAACACCCGATCCGCCGAACGCAACCAAAGATTACAACGGGGAATCGCCGCAGTATCGGCGCTAAACACTACCCGTGAGTTCTCAACTTGAACATCCTCATATCCCAAATCCTGAACTTCGCGGCCCACGACCGCTTCCAATCCAAACGTCGCCGTCGCGATCAATTCAACCTTTGCCATGGTGCTTTAACCTCAATATTTTCAAATATTTGTCCTCAAGCAATTTTGCGCCAAATCTTACCTATAATAGCATAACCCAATCGGGCTGTCAAATACCAGCGCCTTCACCAGACGCTTATCATTGTAGTCATCAGATGAAAAAACACAGTCGACCGGACTGTGTTTTTTCAACGAAATATAACATCTGTTCAAGCCTGCTAAAATGGATGTTAATAACGCCCCAGAAAGCAACCTTCTGGAGGACCCCACACCTTTATAGCCACCGCTTACCCGGCTACCCCTTTAGCTCCTCCCAAGTAAGCTTCCTTAACCCGCGGATCCTGAGCCAACTTCTCAGCCGGTCCTTCCAAAGCGATCCGGCCATTTTCCAGGACATAACCGCGATGGGCGATCTTCAACGCCATATTGGCGTTTTGCTCAACCAATAAGATGGTTTTCCCGTTACGGTTGATCGTTTGGATTGCTTTTAAAACCTCTTTCACCAACAACGGCGACAATCCCATCGAAGGCTCGTCGAGTAACATCAATTCACAATCGGTCATCATAGCCCGGCCGACCGCCAGCATCTGCTGTTCGCCGCCGCTTAAGGTGCCCGCGATTTGATTCTGCCGCTCGCCGAGGCGCGGGAACAGCGCGAAAACTTCCTTCAATAAGTTGGGAACCTCCCGTTTCGACCGGAGCGGCCAAGTCGCCAGTTTTAGATTTTCAGAAACCGTCAGACTAGCGAAAATCCCCCGGCCTTCGGGAACATGGCTGACACCTAAGGAAACCACTTCATGGGCGGCCGACTTCAGTAAACTTTTATTATTGTATAAGATCTCCCCGGCGCTAACCGGTACCATCCGCGAGATCGCCCGTAAGGTCGTCGATTTGCCGGCCCCATTGGCCCCCAGGAGACAAACGATCTCCCCTTGATTCAGTTCAATGGTGATTCCATGCAAAGCTTTAATTGCGCCGTAGGAGACAGCCAATTCGTCAAGACGCAACATACTCATGCCAGCTCCTCCTCTTCTCCGAGGTATGCCTCGATCACCCGAGGATCGTTGGTTACCTCCAATGGTAACCCGGCGGCAATTGTCTGGCCAAAGTCAACAACTTGGACATGACTGCATAACTCCATCACCACCGGCAGTTGATGCTCGATCAACAGGATCGCCAGTCCAAAATCGCGATGCACATTGCGGATTAATCCAATCAGGTCCGCGACCTCTTTAGGGTTCATCCCGGCCGCCGGCTCATCCAGCAACAAAACCTGCGGTTCCGTGGCCAACGCCCGGGCAATCTCCAATCGGCGTTGCTCGCCATACGGCAAATTTTTAGCCAGTTCATTGCGACGGTCCGCTAAGCCAAATCGGGCGAGAAACTCGGTGCTCTCCTGTTGGATCTGTTGTTCCGCCTTCCGGAACCCGCCTGAATGAATCATCGCATCCCAAAGGCGATAACCGATCCGATTATGAAAAGCCATTGCAATATTGTCCAAGACTGTCATCTGCCCAAACAGCCGGATATTCTGAAATGTTCTGGCGATCCCGGCCCGGGCGATGGCGTCCGGTTTCCAATGGGTAATATTCAGTTCGCCAAGTTGGATTCGCCCTTGGTCCGAAGCATAAACCCCGGTAATCAAATTAAAGATAGTCGTTTTACCCGCGCCGTTTGGTCCGATGATCCCTTGAATTTGCTTCGCTTCCAGCGATAAATTAAAGTCGGAGACCGCCGTTAAACCACCGAATGATTTATAAACCTTTTCAATTGACAGTTTTGGGTTCACCGTAAGGTTTCCTCCTCTCGCTGCTGAATCCAACGCCATTCGCGATTACCCATTAGGCCATATTGGCGGGTGAGCATAATGACGATTAAAATCAACGGACTCAACAGCATCCGCCATTCAGCCAGCCGTGGGTCGATCACGCTCAATACATTTCGCAATAATTCCATCATAATCGTATAGACCAGGACACCTAAGATCGAACCGGACAAACTGCCCATGCCACCCAGATACAACATGACCAGAATCTCGGTGGTCTTAATATAGTCAAAACTCGTCGGATAAATGGACTGTTGGTACTGTGCCAACAGTCCGCCCGCCAAGCCTGCAAAGGCCGCCGCAAGCGTGAACGCGATGTTTTTAGCGCGATTGATGCTGACGCCCATTAATTCCGCCGCAATTGTATTTTCACGAATTGAAACCCATAACCGGCCAAAGTTGGAATTAACCATATTACGAATGACAAACAGCGTTAAAACAACGGAGATTGCCACCACAATCAAACTGGTTGTTTTAGGGATTCCGGTATAACCGCGGGGACCGCCAACCCATTCGATGTTTTGGATGGCGTTAACGATAATCATATTAAACCCTAACGTAATGATGGCCAGATAATCTCCGACCGTTTTAAAAGTCACCAACCCGACCAAATAGCCGATCCCTCCAGCCGCACCCATTCCCCCGACCAAAGCGAGGACTAAATTGAGCGGGAAGGGCAAATTAAGATGCGAAGCGATAATCGCCGCCGTATAAGCGCCAATCGCCATGAATCCGGCGTGGCCGAGTGCAAATTCCCCTAAAAACCCGTTGACCAGATTGAGACTGGTAACCAGGATAATATTCATACCAATAATAATCAATATGTGAATGTAATATTGGTTGAAAACACCGACAAAGCCCAAAAGCTCCAGTAACGCCATAAAACCAAGATAACCAGCCGCGACCACTCCGAAGGTGAATCGGTTCGGTTGAACGACCTTGGTGATTTTGGTCAAAAATGTTTCCCGACTTGTTGTCATCCGAATTTACACCTTCTTTATTAGCGGCTTGCCCATCATACCGCTGGGTTTGATCAAAAGCAGGATAATTAACAGTCCAAAGGCAATCCCATTTTTCATATTGGAAGAAAGGTAAGCCACGGAAAAAATTTCGACCGCCGCTAACATAAACGAACCCAGCACCGCCCCCTCGATTGAGCCAATCCCTCCGATAACGGCGGCAATAAATGCTTTCCAACCGAGGCTGATCCCCATGTACGGATCAATGGAGTAGGCTTGGCCGTAAAAGACGCCTCCGGCAGCGGCCAACGCCGAACCAATGGCAAACGTGACCGAGATGATCAGGTTCAAATTGATCCCCATCAACGGAACAACGTCTTTATTATCGGCAACAGCCCGCATCGCGGTGCCCATCAAGGTTTTGTTGACAAAAACCCAAAGAATGATCATTAAAATCACGGAGATCAAAATGATCCAAGCCTTATCCTCGGTGACGGTAATCTGATGTTGTTGTTGGATCCAACCGATTACTTTATCCGGAAGTAAAGCGGGAAGTTGTCGCGTTTCCGGCCCAACTACCAAGCGGACGAAATTTTCGAGAAAGATCCCGACGCCCAAAGCGGTGATGACTAACGACATCCGCTGCGCATTTCGCAATTTCCGATAGGCGACTCGTTCGATCGCCATCCCAACCAACGCGGTTAGGAGCATGGTAATCGGCAGCAATACATAAATTGGGCATCCCAGCCAGGTCGCAACGAACAACCCGACAAAAGCCCCAACCATAAAAATGTCACCATGGGCAAAGTTGATCAAACGAATAATTCCGTAAACCATGGTGTATCCAAGGGCTATTAAGGCATACACCGCCCCAAGTTGGGCGGCATTGAGCAATTGTTGAATAATTGTTTTCAACGGACTTCTCCTACTTAGAAAATAGCTTTTGGGCCCGGACGACTACCGTAAAGCATCGTAGGATACAAAATAATGATACACCGTGAACCGGTACCACTAGATTGTATCCAACGGCTACTTCAATCGGTTATCACTAATACCGGTTATTACGGATTGACGGCGCTGTCAAAGACAAACTTGCCGTCTTCGACTTTAATGATTACAGCGCCTTTGACCGGATCCCCGGAACCATTATAAGTAACTTCACCGGTTACCCCTTCAAATTTTTGGGTAGCGGCGATTGCATCACGAATTGCTTCCGAGTCGGCTTTACCCGCTTTTTCGATAGCTTTCGCGAGGATATACGCAGCGTCATAAGTGAGCGCGGCGGCCGCATCAGGAACCATGTTGTATTTCTTTTGATATTTAGCAATAAACTCTTTGGCCACCGCGTTATCGACATCCGGCGAATAATGGTTGGTAAAGTAGGTCCCGTTCATATCTTCTTTACCGAGTTTAATCAGGTCTGGATTGTCCCAGCTGTCACTGCCCATCATCTTCGCGGTGATTCCCAACTTACGGGCCTGTTGTACTTGGAGTGGAACTTCGTTATAGTAGTTCGGCAAAAACAATAATTCCGGATTGTTGGCTTTAATCTTGGTCAATTGCGCCGAGAAGTCGGTGTCTTTGGTATTATACGTTTCAAATCCAACGATCTTGCCGCCAGCCTTGGTAAATTCATCACGGAACACTTCGGCAATTCCCTTATTATAATCACTGGCAACGTCATACAGAACCGCCGCAGTTTTCACTTGTAACTTTTCTTGAGCAAATTGGGCAACCACTTTCCCTTGGAAAGGATCGATAAAGCAGGCCCGGAAGATGAATTTTTTGTCTTTGGTTACGTTCGGATTGGTAGACCAGGGAGAAATTTGCGGAACTTTGGCATTTTCAGCAATGGGCGCACCGGCATTTGAACATTTACTGGATTGCGAACCGATAATCGCCAACACCTTATCTTGGTTGATCAACTTTTGAAAAACGGTTGCCGCTTGCTCCGGTTTGTTTTCATCATCTTCAACCAAAAACTTAAACTTCATGGTTTGCTCGCCAATCTTCATGCCGCCATTGGCATTCAACTCTTCTTCAGCAAGTAAAATTGCATTTTTGGTCGATTGGCCTAATGCAGCGATGTCCCCCGTTAACGGAGCGGATACCCCAATCTTCAACTCATTACTGGAGCCGCATCCGGCGAACGCTAAAGCTAACATGAGCAACGCCGCAATAAATAACACGGTCTTTTTCATCTTTGCCTGCCTCCTTCATTTTTATGTTCACACTGTTTCCAGTGAAATCAACGAACGAAAATAGTAATTACCATACATGCGCTTCACGAAGTTTATTACTAGACATGCAATTCCGATCCAAAATAAATATTGAATATCAAAAAGTTTATGTCATTATTGTTTCGTTATCGTTCCAGGATTTTCCTTCGTTGTTATCAATCGGAATAAACCGTTCCACTGATAACTTTGCCGAATTATAACCTGCAATACTTGTGTAATTTTCATTCGATAATGTAAACTATATGTTATTTATAGTAACACAAATAATAAAAAGGTCAAGCACCGCTTGGCAAGAACTTTGTATACATGATATTCCATAACACGACTTATTCCATCTCTGCCGAAACAAACAAAAAACTCCGGTTATTGAATAACCGGAGTCTTAGTTGCAGGTTTCGTTTAATTATCCTCTGGTAACATGAGCCGCTTGCGGTCCACGTTCACCCTCAACGATATCAAACTCAACAACTTGGCCTTCATCAAGAGTTTTGAAACCATCCATCTCAATGGCGGAGAAGTGAACAAAAACATCTTTGCCGCCTTCTCTCTCAATGAAACCAAAACCTTTTTCAGCATTAAACCATTTGACCTTACCTTGCATAAACGCATTCCTCCTAAAAAAATCTGTGGAGTACTCCCAAAAAAGCGTAACCACAATTACCAATATAGCACAGTAAAAAATCATTGTCAAACAAAAGAAATGGAATGTTGATACAATATATAAGTCGAGTTAAAAACCAAAAAAATCACGTAAAAAATGAATTTCGCGCGGTCGATTCGAAACCCGCTCACTTCCAATATTTATCCTGGAAAAAGACCAGTTCATGGCATAAAATTACATTGTTACAAATGCACTGATATGCAAACGAAACAGCCGTATTATCCCGGCTGCTTCATTAATTTCATGGCTT
Organism: Bacillota bacterium; assembly: GCA_023410535.1. Classification (GTDB taxonomy): domain Bacteria; phylum Bacillota; class UBA4882; order UBA8346; family UBA8346; genus JAEYPR01. The sequence continues at coordinate 58,775 of JAEYPR010000019.1, forward strand.
GCACCCATGTATCGCGCAGATTCGTTGCTAGTCCCAATATTTCGATTAAGATTTCTTTATCCTTATGTAAATTCGCTTCGACTAACCGCCGGTGCATATAATCATATAGCATCTCAAATTGTCCAGCGATCTCGTATTTATGATCCAGCGTCGCCAAGAACTCGACAATAATGTCTTGTGCCTTGACCATATTCTCATGGGCTTTTGACATATCCCGAGCGTCAATGGCACGTTGCGCTTGCATTATAAACCGAATCAAACCATTATAAAGCATTAAAGTCAATTCGCTGGGATTGGCGGTGGTAACCGAATTCTCACGATACGCATTATAAGCCTTGTTTAAAGCCATAAGTTCAACCCCCCTATCATATATTTCCTTTGTTCGATATTGAAATAGATTCGAGTATTTGCCTTTCCCAGTCACGCTTTTAGAATGGGAAAGCTGTCACAATTGTTCATTGAGTTCAGCGTCTTTTATCGGTAAAAGCTCCGGATACACTAACTTTTTGTAATGAATTATAGCCCGCGGTCCCTTTCTTGCCGATTTGAATCGCGGTAATCCGTTTCTGAACCGCTTGCTGCTCTTGCTGCAAGGTTTTCTGACTGATCTCATTAAACCGTTGAATCTCTTCCAATATCTCTCGCAATCCGGTATTGTTCATATTGTATAGTTCCTGATATTCCCCGGTAGAATCATCATAAATCGTCCGTTTAAGAATGATCTCATTTTTAGTGATCTCCTCAATACACAACGATTTTGACTCCATAATACTATGATACTCTAACGGATTTTCTGTAAAAGAAATTTCCGTCTGTTGTTGAAAAAGGACCAGCAGTTGCTCATAGAGAGACTTTTTACGCAATAATAATTCTTTGATAGGGTCACTATTCATTGTGAACTATCTCCTTGCTTACCGTTAAGAGTTATTGTTACCGAAGAAACTTTGAATTGCAGCCATCTGATTATTCATCTGACCGATTAAAGTATCCATCCGGTTATACATTGCATAGAGCCGGTCTTCTTCCGCACTCAGGCGATCCTCGGCAGTTGTAATCTGATCAGCCAATTGTATTAGTTGTTTTCCGATCATGTTCGTGGCGGAGACCGTTCCGGTTGAACCCGCTTGATCTTTGATGCGATTCATGGACTTTTGAACGGAGTTGTATAACTTGTGAAAAATACCTTCCGTCGCAGTATTCGTAGTACCATCCGGATTTAACCCACTATTGGTAAGCAGCCGAATCACACCGTCCGGATCTTGCAATAAGGCCGTGGTCAATTTGTCTTTGTCCAAGTACAACTTGCCATTTTCTTGATAAGCACCTTCGCCCTTCGCAGTAGTAATCCCGATCTGGGCCAGACTATTCACCGTAGTTTTCACTGCAGCGCCATCATTAAATCCAAGTTGAGCCAAACCGCTATTGCTGGAGCCATTATTTAAAGTAACCCTAGTATTATTGGTGGTCAAGCTTAGTTGGTTACTGCCATTAACCGCAACCTGAATAGCGCCTTTTCCGAAGGTGGCGTCCAGTTTCTGCTGCATATCGGTGGCCAATTGACCGTATTCGCCGGAAGTATAGGCGCGTTCATCCAATTGAATTTCACGAGTCTGCGTACCATAAGTTACTACGAAGCGGTTGGCGCCAACTAAATTAATCGTCCCTGAAAGCGGCGTGCCGCTGAACGAAGCTGTTGACGCTTGAATGCCCGCCAAATTGATACGCATTTCTTGCAGACAGCCCGATAATATGCTGTCGTTATGCAATATGCCCTGTTTGGCTTTTTCTTCCCATTGTTTGATCTGGTCTTCCGACAAACTTTCACGTTGTTCATCGGTGAGCGGTTCATAATAATCATATTTCGAACCGGATACTTTCACTCTTGACTCAGTAACTTCCGCATTCATTGAGGCAATCACCGAATTGTACTTGTCGATGAACGCTTGAACTTTGTCGGTAATTCCAGCTGTATCCGCCGTCACGGCAATTGTAGCCATACCGACTCCGGTCAGATTAAAAGTAGTATTATTGAGGGTAAAAGAGTTCCCTTTTTGTTGCGTTTCATAACCATTGATCGAAACAATAGCGTTTTTGCCACTAACTTCATTGGCTGGAATGATCCCCATTACTTGACTTAAAAAATTATTGTTATCAACCAACTGAATGTCGGAACCGTCCGCATTCAGATCGCCGCTTTGATTGGAGGTTAACACTAATTTGTCTTTATAACTATCGTAAAAGGCCGTGACACCCGCTGCTTGATTAGCGTTGATCGCCTTAACAATATCGTCCAGGGTATTGGAGACACTAAAGGTAAAGGATTGTCCATTGATGGCAAAACTAAATGTAGCGTTGCCGTTGGTCGGCGTATGGGAGTCAAAAAAATCGGAATTAAGAAAGTTATCTTTTTGACTATATAGTGAGACTCCAGAATTAAGTCCGTTCTGACCGGAATTCGAAGACGCTCCATTATTAAAGCCCATCTCTTGTAAAAAATCTATTGTTGAAGCGGAAGCCAACTGAATTGTCAACGGCTTATTATCACTCGCTACGGTTTCAATACACAACTGATTATAGTTGGTAGCCGAGACCCGAACCTGATCTAAATTAAGATCCTGGGTTTTTAAAGCCCGAATCTGCGTCTCAATCTCCTGCGCCAATTCACTGATAGTATACCCACCGGCTTTTTCGGTCAACGTTACTTCTTGATAGGTACCATTACCGATTGCAATTTTAAATTTCTTATTATTCGCATCGACAATTATCTTTTTGGAAGGGTCATCCACCAAGATTTTTCCGACCAAGCCTTTTGAAGTCTCTTGATTGTGCAAGCCCAAACTATTTAGCGTGCTTTCATTGGTAATAGAATAGTTTGACGTAGCATCCGGCTGAACATCCCAATCTTTATCTAATGTAACGGTTTGGGTCGCCGCATCATAACCAATTACCGTACGGGTCTGTCCTGCTCCTGTCCCGTTATTGATGGTCATTGTCATTCCAACATAGAAAGCATTGGTGCCGCTCGCCGAACTGTCGAGGGTCAACGTATTCACCCCGGCGTTAACGGCGGTTCCCGTTGTATTGGCGGAGCTATCGGAAATGTCATTGAAGACTAACGTATGATTGGTTCCGTTGCTAGACTTGCCAGTGTAAAAGACCAGTTCTTGATCCGTTGTCGTCTTAACCGAGACCGGAGTTGCAAAACCGGCGTTATTTAATTGAGTTTGGATCACTTTGGCCAAGTCTTCCAAAGACTTTCCACTGGCATCACCCGGCTTATATGTACCATAAGCGCTGGGAGGAATGGTAATTGTTTTGGCTACGCCATCCACAACAAGCGAAAAAGTATTATGATTGGCGCCAAAAGTGGCCTCAGTGAGAAAGTTGCTCGTTACTGAAGCGCCCACAGTCAGTGATGAAGAACTACTGTTCACTGCCGCGGTTGCCAATTGCGTCACATTCAAATTATAAGAACCGCTGGGCGAGTTCGGGGTGACAGTTGCCGAAACGGCTTGCGTGTTACTGCTCGTCGCCTTACGGGTATTGTACGTTGTTTCTAATTTCAAATTGAACAATAAGTCTTGCAGACTGGACAATGCGGTATTTTGCTGCCGGTAAGCATCTTGTTTCCAAAGTAATGTCTGCTCTTTTTGTTTGAGTTTGTTTAATGGCCCTTGTTTGGCTTTGAGCGTTTGAGAGATAATACTTTCAATGTCGAGCCCGGTTCCCAAACCGGTCACCCGATTGACATTCATAATGCTTGAACTGCTAGTGCTACTTGCCATCCTCATCAACCTCCATCCCCTCGCTAATTTTAAGCAAGGGAACCATTATCGATTCATAAAAACTCTCAAATCTACATCAACCTGCCCAGCTTACTCTGATAGCTGCTTGGATGATAAATTACACTTTTTGATCCACAAAAATGCCCCACATCTCGTACATCTTGGTTACCATTTGAACAATTTCTTCAGCAGGGATTTGTTTAAGTTTTTCACCGGTTTTGTTATCAATCACTTCAATGATATCGATACGCGTTGCCTTGTCCTCGTGGTATTTAAACCCGATATCGACTACATTCATCAATTCATTGGCAACCTCAACCGCATTGTTGATTTTTTTTTGTTTGGAGATCTGATCAGTGTTTTGATTGTCATAGGTCAATTTTAAATCTTGGTTATTCAAGCCGAATTCCTTAGGCAGCTTCCTTGCCGCAAGGGCTTGATTGTTGGTGGAATCAGAAATGGGAGAAATTCGCATCATCCCCAACACCTCCTTGTTAAATAATTAATATTCCTTATTTATTTTCGGCAGATACCGCTCGAAGATTAAGAGAAATTTCCATAATTTATCGAAAAAACACTTATTAATTGATAACTGTATTGGAGATCTTAAACTCAATTAAGGCAGCTGGCAGATCATAACGAAAAATAGAATGAATTTGAAGAGCATCATTTCTTTCCATCGCCTCCATCAACTCGGGGAGAAGTTTTTTAAAGCCGTTAAGCTGAATCTCGGTTAACATTCCAAATCGAACCAAACCTTCCGCGGTTTCATAAATCCAATTCAGCCCCTCGACGATGGCCGGTAAAACAATCTGTAACGGGACTAGCTCATTTTCTTGTAAATCGTCACAGATATGCCGAATCACACCTAACGTCTTATCCAAATAGTCATTATATCGTAAAACTGTCTGATTTAATTCATGTTTGGTCACGATCCGTTCATCCTTTCCCGGTGTAAAGTGCTGATGATTGATCTTCGGTTGTTTGAAACGAAACCTTTAATCGTCAACCAAGTCATGAAAACCAAAAGGCCCTTCCGTTAGGAAGGGCCCAGTTGGATTGGATTATGATTAACCTTGTAATAATTGGAGTACGGATTGAGGTTTTTGATTGGCTTGAGCCAACATTGCTTGGCTGGCTTGGCTCAAGATGTTCATCTTGGTGTACTCCATCATCTCGGAAGCCATATCGACGTCGCGGATGCGGCTTTCAGATGCGGTCATGTTTTCGGAAGCAACACCTAAGTTGTTGATGGTATGCTCTAAACGGTTTTGAACAGCGCCGAGACTGGACCGTTGTGAAGAGACGCGGCTAATCGCTTTGTCGATAATGGTAGTTGCTTGAGCAGCGGATTTGCGGTCGGTGACCAAGATGCTGTCTACACCCAACGCAGCCGATCCCATATTACCAATTGAAGCATTCATGGTCTGACCTTCATTGGCGCCGATCTGGAAGGTTTGAGATTTGTCAACGATATTAATAGTGGTGGTATAGGTACCGCCAGCAGAAGCAAAGGAGAACGCGGTTCCATCCGTTACATCGATATCGGCATTCGTGTCAAACCGGACATCCACATTGCTATCGATTACACCAACTAACAGATTACCCTGCACAGAAGCGGTAGCTGTCTTATCACCAGATACTTCAACTGAGAAAGTGGTTTCTACCGAAGCAGTAGTGGTCGTAAAGCCAAGAGCATTGGTAAGTGATTCGTCACCAACGATATTGATCTCGCCCGCTTTACCAGTTACAGCGGAATTAATGGTGAATTGACCAGTGGTCGCGCTATAAGAGACAAAGTTGGCACTGGCAGCAAGATCATCATCAATCTCGCCTTGTTTGAGACCATCACGAATCGCGTCATTCAACTTGGTCGCCACACCAGCCAAATCGTCACTGGCGTATAATTGAATGGAAGTTTTCGTGCCATCCCCTTGGATTAGGGTCAAGGTTTGCGGTTGGTCAAATAATTTTTTACCGTTAACAGTGAAAGCGCCAACTTTATCCAACGTGGTATCAGCATCTGCAGGCGTGCCGGTATCTCCATCCGTTAAAATGCTGGATTTTTGGACTTGGCCTTGTCCTGCGGTAGCGGTAATCGTTAAAGTAAAGTTGGTTTTGGTTGCATCTTCCACAGCGCCACGCATAAACACTTGGGTGCTTGATTTGTCGGTAGAAACCAACGCGGAAGCGCTGCCGTCAAGCAGATTCTTATTGTTAAAGCTGGTAGTAGTGGCAATCCGATCGATCTCGCTTTTCAGTTGATCGATCTCTTTTTGCATCTCCATCCGGTCATTCGCGGTGTAGGTATCGTTCGATGCTTGGTTTGACAATTCGCGCATCCGGTCAAGGATCGAATGGGTTTCAGTCAATGCACCTTCAGCAGTTTGAATCAGCGAAATCGCATCTTGGGAGTTCCGGGTAGCTTGGTTTAAACCTCTGATCTGACCCCGCATGGTTTCAGAAATTGCAAGACCCGCAGCGTCATCGGCAGCGCGGTTGATCCGCAAACCGGATGACAGTTTCTCCATGGATTTGGTCTGGGTTTCACCCGCAGCAATATTGTTGCGGTATGCAGCCAGCGCCGGAAGATTGTGATTAATTCTCATTTGGAACTTCCTCCTTGAAATTTTAATATAATTTCTTCTTTTCCCTCCCGCTCCGGTCGGCCGCCCTGAGGGTCGGGAAACAGCTACCGTCTTTTGATCATCCTGATCACGGGACGGCTTACCCTTCACTATATGTTTCGTACTGGATCCCCAAAAACTTTATAGTATTTTCTAATATTTTTCTAATAATTCCAATCGATTAGTTTATGTAGCACTGTACCCAATAAAAAAGCCTCTGGAAAGCAATGATGCGCTTTTTCCATAGAGGCTCTTACCGGAAATTTTGTTATACTGCTTCTTTTGAATACTCTTCTTCTCCTCGTTCTCTTTCCCAGACCATCCATGGCGCGTTGCCACTTTGATACATGTCTTCGAGCGCTCCTTTGTCGCGTTGCGTATCCATGCATTTCCAAAATCCTTGATATTTGTATGCTGCGAGCGCTCCATCCCGGGCCAGATTTTCAAGGGGTTCGCGTTCAAAGATGGTGCACTCATTGTTACTAATATAATTAAAGACTTGCGGTTCAAGAACCATAAATCCGGCATTGATCCAACCGGCATCTTCAGCGGCTTTTTCACGGAAACTAGTAATTTCATTGTCACCATTAATATCCAGAACGCCATAACGACCGCTTGGTTGCACTGCCGTCATTGTCGCCAGCTTTTTCTGAGCTTTATGATACTTCAGCAATTCTTTGATATTAATATCGCTGACACCATCGCCATAGGTCATAAAGAACGATTCGTTTCCGATATATTTTTGCACCGCTTTAATCCGTCCACCGGTTTGAGTATGAAGCCCTGTATCCACTAAGGTTACCCGCCACGGTTCAGCGACGTTGCTATGAACGGTCATACTGTTCTCTTTTGAAAAGTCAAACGTCACATCGGACATATGCAAGTAATAATCGGCAAAGAATTCTTTGATTTTATACCCTTTATAGCCTAAACAGATTACAAAATCGTTGAACCCGTAATGAGAATATAATTTCATAATATGCCACAATATCGGTTTTTCGCCAATCTCAATCATTGGCTTTGGTTTCAAATGAGACTCCTCACTAATTCGGGTTCCGAGCCCTCCCGCTAAAATTACTGTTTTCATCATTATCACCCTATCTTCCTTGATTGATCTTGTTTTATTTTGTCGAGACACCGGTAGAGTTCTGTTTTATCCTGCATTGCTAGATTATCGGCAAATTGATACCAATCGTCTAATTCAGGGTTTGCGATTGGGTCATGCTTATCTTGGAGAACTACTTGCTTACTCTTATCCCACAAGTCTCCAAAATCAGCTAGTGAATTGCATCTATTAATTCCATCAAAACCAGCGTTTTTGATTGCCGAAGCGATAGGGTTGACCAAAATCGCATCATTTCCCATTGCCGACCATTCAAGACGATAAAGCACTCCCGGATTGAGAATCATCTTTTTAAGACGATCAGTGAAATCAGCCTTAATTTCAAGATTAGAATTGAGAACCGCCATAAAGAGCCAGTCCCGTTTTGTTATCTGCCCAACTGCTTTATGAAATGTCCATCCCCATTTATCCTTGATTGCAGTTGTCACTGTCACATTAGACAGTAATTCCATCTCCGCTAAGGTATGATTAACCACTTCGCTGACGATTAAAATAACATTATCAAAAAGTTTGAATAATTGAAATAGTTGGGCGTTTAATAAAACCGGTTCCACCGGATCATCACAAAACAATACTGCATCAATGGTTTTAGGGTTTAAAGCAGTATTAGATTTTGAAATTCGCTTTGCATAGTCCGGTAGATAACGGTCGATCGTGTCCGGCATATCACCTCCATCGATCTTTGGATTTTGCATATTTAAAATGTTAACCTTACCATTTCTAACTTTCGGGCTACCAAGTTTTTTTAGCCGTTCAAACATTTCGGGAGAGACATCGTCGATTTCTTCACTTGATAATCGCCCGCAGTTTAAAAGGGCTCCGGCACAAACTTCACACCAATCCAATTGATATCCAAAATCCTTAGGTTCCCGTTTCCACCATCCCGGTTCAATGGGCCAACCTCCAGGCCCATCCAACAACATGTCCAACGATCCGGCAACTTCACAAAAAAAAGCGCCTTTTGGTGTAATTGAAGCACTCCACATATTCTGAATCCAACATTTATCCCGTAACGGAATCCATTCTTCATCCGAGATTCCCAACTCCTTACGGCTTGCCAGTAAAGGCTGATGTAAGCTTGGATTTTGATGATCATTTACTAACTGATAATTAAACGTATCCTGAATCATCTCAAAATGCTCATAATATTTGCGAGTTAGCGAAGTTAATAACAAGAATCCCTTGCGATGATTTAAGGCTTCGCTATAGAAGAAATTCTTATCTCGCATATAATCAACAAAGTTGGTAAGTGGTTTCCGGGTTGCCGCTAACTTAATGGGGATCGGGTATTTATCATTGATATATTTGACAAATTGTTCAAATTGCGGATGAAGTGTCGGCTCACCACCCATGATACCAATGGTTTTCCCAAAATCCAGTAAAGAGTCGACGGCTCTTTTAAAGGTCTCAAAATTCATAAAAAAGGGTTCACGATGATGACCGCAAAACCGAGTACAATTGGAGCAGCGGTGAACACAGGCGTTGGTGATATCAATCTCAATAATCCGCATATCTTTTGGGGAACGCACGATTTAAAATCCTCCTTTAAAAATCACCATGTTATCATGTTATAAGGATAAGTGTTCTTGCATAAGTTTTTGTTCCCGGTCCGTAATAAATGGCGAACTGGTAAATTCACGAGAATTTTGACGAAGCTCGTTTATCATAAAAGCATATTGTTGCTCACAGTCATCACATTGATAACTTTTGATTTTCTCACACATAGAGATCATATAAGACCATTGTGAATATCTAGCTCTAGCAGTAATAGAAGGTACTTTCTCAGATAGATATTTTGCTCGTTCCTGATACATCGTAAGATATTCCTCTAATAAGCGTGGGGATAAACGATTATTTTGGATAAAACCAGTCATATTACTATTATGTTTGGTGAAGCGATATAGCGGTCTCCCCTGGGCAGCTATTTTATTCGCGTTGGCAAATACTTTATAAATGACATGAATGTCGTCGACCAAGACTCCATCAATAAATCGGATATCCTGAAACAACTGTTTTCTAAATAACTTGGTCGGCGGCGCCACATTATATTTCTCACGTTTAAGAAGTTCATCAAGGCCTTTCTCTTTATCTAAAACCATTAATTCATCAAAAATGAAATACGGTTCTAAATGATCTCCAAAATCATTCCAACTTCCGCAGAGAGCAATATCGGCCTGATACTCACAAGCCAGTCCCCATAGATGCGAGAGCAGGTCGGGTTCGCAAAAATCATCATCATCGACGATGGTAATATATTCCCCTGTAGCCGCGTCCAATCCAGCATTTCGGCCTTGCGGGGCTCCATTGTTTTGAAGAATCGTAACTAATTTAATTCTACGTTCTTTGGTTGCATAAGACTGGCAAAGCGCGGCGGTATCATCAGTGGAGCCATTATTAACGAGTACTAATTCGAAATCGGTAAAGGTTTGCGATAGCACACTTTCTAAGGCCCGCGAAAGATAGCCCATCCGATTATAGGTAACGAGTATAACGCTGATCTTCACCAGCTTCACCCCTTTATTTTTTGATGATAATTTGTTTTTCGGGGAAACCCAAATCGAGTAGTTGTTTTTTTAAGATTGATGAAAGATTTTCATACACTGTGGCAATTACCACTAGTGAATTATTGATTTTTTCCGGAGTAAACTCTTTAACAACGGTTGGAAGACTACAAGAAATATCAGTGATGATACTTCCGTTTTTATGTTGACTATTATCGAAGAAACCACAAACATTAATTCCTTCATTTTGAAGTCGCCTGGCAGTGTTTTCGCCACTATTTCCGGTTGGAAATACATAGATGTCGGTCTTATTGAATCCTTTGACAATTGCCACTGTTTGAGCCGCCTCATAAGTGCAATAAAGTTTAAGACCAACCTCTGCACCATAACGACTTATAAAATCATAGAGATCATTAGGTTTGGATATCGCCTTGAGCGATCGAAACTTTTTGGACTCTTCAACCGTTTTCGCCAACTCACTCAATTCGTTTGAAGTTAAGCAGTCACATCCTGCAGCAAAAAGTTTCATCATAATTTTAATTCGCGAATAGATGAACCCATTCAGGATTGAGTCTTTCTTTATTTCATTTAGCATATAAATGATATTTAAAAAATACCCTTTAAAATGCTCATTAGTTATTGTGTTGGTTAATGCTTGATCACTACGCATGCGATACATATAAAATGGTTTATTATAGTAATAGATTGATTTCGCTCGTGTAAATAGGTTGATTACGAAAAGCTCGTCCGTCCCGACACCATCCTTTGTTTTCTTTTTAGTTACACCCAATGGACTATTTTTCGCAAACAAAGACTTTTTAAAAATGTATCTCCAACTCATTCCATGAAAATTAGGTAACTTTGATATATAGGCAACCGCTCGTCGATATGGTTGATCATTGACGCACTTTGGATCAACTTCGGCGTCTCTTAGATATCTCGCACCTTTTTCAGGCTTACATTCAAAACTGCCAAAGATTAAATCGGGAATTTTCTCGTTGAATGTTTTAAAAATATCCGAATAACATCCCTTGGCAACATAATCATCGCCATCGATAAATTGACAATATACTCCTTTGGCTTCTTTAAAGCCGACCCGATGGGCGCGACCTAAAACACTGGGAGCTTCAAGACAGATGTAACGAATTTTATCATATTTTTGGGCATACCGTTCACAAATTTCCCCGCTACTGTCGGTTGAAGCATTATTTACAAGAACAATTTCATACTCAGCTAAATCCTGGTCGAGAACACTGTCCAAACATTCCCCAATATATTTTTCAAGATTGTAAACTGTAATAATGATACTCAATAACGGCATTACGCTAATCCCTTCTATAGCAAATAACGACAATCTACAATTGTCTTATTTAGAAATTGATGCTTAATCGCTTTAAATTCAGGCCAAGCAGTTACCAATACCAAAACTTCACTTTGATTACAGAGTTCTTCTAAACTATTAAAGTACATAATCTCTTGGAAATTATATTCCTGTTGGAATAGGGTATTGGCAATTGGATCATAGGCCGCAATATTACTAAAACCAGCTTCAATCAGAAGCTTAATAATTTTTGCCGAAGCACTGTCCCGAACATCGTCCGAACCCGGTTTAAACGAAAGCCCAAGTATACCGATTGAACTATTTAAATTGGCAACTTTTTTAATCTTTCGTAACATGAAACCAGGCATCATTTCATTGGTTACAATAACATTCTCGAGGATTCTTGGTTGAAAGCCTTTGTCCGTTGATGCAGAGATCATAGCCTGAGTATCCTTTGGTAAACAATATCCGCCATAACCACAGCCGGGGTAAACATATGAAGTCATATTACAACCGCCCCAACGCTTATCCATATGCAATATGTTAAAGGCCTTTTTAATCTCAATATCACCAATTGCATCCGCAATCATTGACATTTCATTGGAATAGCTGATTAAAGTGGCTAATAGCGTATTGGAAAGATATTTGATAAACTCACCAGTATTTAAAGATACTGCATAAAACGGAGCCTCAAAACCTCGGTATAATTCTCTTAACATCTCTGCGGATTTCTCATCATTAACCCCGCAAACAATGCGATCAGCATTCATAAAATCTTCCCAGCATTTTCCTTCTCGTAAAAATTCGGGGTTATTGGCAACTCCAAAACTAATACCAGATTTTAAACCTTTTGATTTTAGATAAGGAATAATCCGTTCTTTTGTCGTTGATGGTGGAACAGTTGATTTGACTACCACGACTCGATACTTTCCATCATTTAAAACCGCTGCACACATATCTAACGCTGAATAAATGTACTTCAAATCAGCTGCGCCATTTTCCCCACAAGGAGTACCCACACATAAATAAACAAAATCGCTTTGACGTACTGATTCGAAAGGATTATTAGAAATAACAAAATTGTTCCCTAAATGACTTGCTAACGCAGTATCGAGTCCAGGTTCAGCAAATGGAACTTGACCCGAATTAATTGTAATAGTTCTTTCTTGATTAACATCAAAGCCAAAAACCATATGCCCTTTTTCTGCAAAACCAAGGGCTGTAGTAAGACCAACAAAACCAAGCCCAAATACTGTAATGTTATTTTGCATTTCAATCATCCTTTTTGTCTTAATAAAAAGTGGGCATTCAAAAAATCAATTCTCACACTCAAGGAATAGCATAAAGGACTGTCTCGTATTGATTGTCACTGTAATGCCTAAGGTAAAATTTATACTCTGGAACTAGCTCTTTAATATAGAGTGGTAAATCAACAATATCCATAAATTTATGATATACACAAATAGCAAGTTTAGGTTTATACTTTTTAATACTCTCCTTAGCACCTTTTAATGCTTGCAACTCCGCCCCTTCAACATCCATCTTAATAAAAGTAACTAATTCTCCCTGTAAAACATCGTCAATTGCGATCACCGGAACATCAACATTACCATCATCAAATTCTGTAAGTCGATTTCCACCTGAATTTTTTTCATTATTCTTAAAGTGTAAAACATCCTGTTTATCCCATAATCCATATGGATATAATTGTATATTTAAATTTTCGCCATGCTTGCGTATAAAACTACTATGTTTTTTCTCATCCGGTTCAAATGAGAAAATTTTGATAAATCTTCTATCCGTTTGTTTTAAAAACTCTTCTACAGTATCACCATCAAATGCACCACCATCAATAAAGACTTCTTCATCATTAAGTCTGATTATTTCCTTATCAAAGTACTGTGTATTCTCACTTCTCAGTGGTAAAAATTCCCGATTCCAAGTGTTTCTGTAATTAATAAAATCATAGAATACTTGTTTTGAAACTCCATCATTTAAGAAATTAAATACTTTGGAAAAATTATCCTTATTGTGACAAACAGTATAATAATATAACTCAACGATTTCCCAGAAACCTTGTTCAGTAAGTTTCCACATGGTTTTATAAACGTTGGAAAACCCATTTTTACTAAGTTGTAATGTTATCTCATTACAATGTTTTGGTGTGGTAATTATAATATAACTGTCCTTATGACAATTACATAGTTCTTCAAAACTTAATATCGGTTTATTACTCAAAACCGACCCGTGTCTCAGTGGATTATTGTCACAAAAAAAATCGGGTTCAATCCCTGAAGACATTAAAATATTAAACGTGGAGTGTCCTGCTTCCCCGGCACCAAATAAAATAATTTTCTTTTGGTGATTACGTAACTTTTCAATTAATTCTTGCGAGAAAAAATATTGATCGTTATTTAAACACTCAAGTAAAAATTTTTCTTCCATTGAAGTTGGCTCCCATTTGCTTTTTTAAATAAATTAACTGTCAGCCCAAGTAATATTTCTTGATAATTTTTATGATGAAACTTCAGATCTAAATAATATAATTAGACTATCGATACTGATGTCATTCAAGTAATTCTTAAGAGGTAACAAATTCTTTGGGTGTTCCTTTTTTTAGGTTATTTATAGAAAATGCTACCACTCAAACTCATTCCGCTCGCATTCTTTTAAATACCGTAAATATCTTGCAATTCCGTTTTTCACATGAATTTTAGATTCATACCCTAGAAGGGTTCGAGCCTTAAATATATCTGGGCACCGACGACTGGGGTTATCCGTTAAATACTCCTTATCGGAGTGAATCTTAAAGGTAATGTTCTTATCAAAATTAAATAGTTTTTTCCCGAGCTTTTTATATAACTCAGCCAACTCAAGAATAGTAATTTCCGGTCCATCCGATCCAATATTAAAGACATCGAATTTACCGTAAATTGCACATTTAATATACCCGACGGTGGCATCAGGAATATAATCAAAAGTTCGAGTTGGTTTCCCATTGGAATATAAAACAATGTCTTCGTTATCTAAAACTGCTTTCGCAAAGTCGGCAACCACACGCTGATCATTGACTCGCATCCCTGGCCCATAATTATTAAAAGGACGGACAACTGTTAACGGCATTCCATATTGACGGGCAAAGTTAAAACATAAGGTTTCACCGAAACGTTTAGACTCATCATAACAAGCCCGTGGCCCGCAGGTATTCACATTTCCCCAGTAAGTTTCTGGTGTCGGAATTTGATCTTCTGTAGGATCACCATAAGCTTCGCTACTAGAATAAAATAAAAATCCCTTAAGATGCTTATCCTTATAAAAATCGAGCAAATTCCGAAGACCGGCCACATCAGCATCAATCGTCTCAATGGGGTGTTGACGGTAATATACGGGAGAAGCCAAAGATGCCATATGAAAAACAATATTTACTTCCTTTGCAAAATCCAAATTACAATTAATGATATCTAATTCATTCATATCAAAAAGAGGGCTTATACTAATCCTCTCTAGCCAGTTTGGCTTTCCGAACATATAATTGTCAATACCATACACTTTTTGAATTCCCAATTTCTCGCCAAAGAGAAGAAAAAAATGTAACAAACTATACCCTAACGAACCCGCAAATCCAGTAATAAGAATGGTGGCATTTTGCAATTTTTCTTTATCAAAATTAGATAATGAATCGAATATATATTGCATGTCTTCGCTTGTAATATTAGGAACTTCTTGAATACTCATAATTAGTTACTCCTCTGTGACATAATTTCGTCCTATAAATTGCCTAAATCATTTGCTTTTCTCTGTTCCGCAACAGGAATAATTGTTAGCCGCTCATGAATGTTATAATTCTTACAATAATCACATGCCATGATGCTTTCCGTCTTGTTTAATAAATTCTTTAATTGAACTCTTAATTTTTCTTTAGAAAGTGATGGTTTTAAAATATCAATATAATCTGAGCTGCATTTTGGGATTATTTCCAAATTAGTACCATGGGCGGAACGCGGACAGAGATGATATTCTCCATTTCTCAAACTATTACAATTCTCTTTTTCCGGACACGCTTTAAACAGCTTCATATTTTCAATATCAGGTCGATTCCGAGGTAATGGTTGACCGATATCATACCAAACCAGATTATCATGCTTTATACAACAAATATTATTTTTCCGGCAAACATCCATTAATTGTTCTTTTTTTGATGAATATTCTCCATAATCACTAATTAATAAATGTGTTCCGCTCTTCTTGATGATGTTTATCAACTTATCATCAGGGAGTATTGTTCCATTAGTGATTATTTGTGGTAACAAAATATTTGGGGTCCTTGCTATCTCCTCAAGAACTTCCCCCAGCGATGGATAAAGAAAAACTTCTCCTCCAAGAATATCAATTCTTCCAATAACATCAACGGTATTTGCAAGCGTTTTTATCGATTGAATGATAATATCTTTATCATAATGAACAGGTTTTTCATAATATTGAATTAAATGAGCACAATCCTTACATCGTAAACTGCACTTCTCTGTAATAGGTAAATTCATTGATCGGAGGATTAAGTCACTTGACTTCTCCTCTATTTCAAACATTTTTTGATAGGAATTCATTAATTCAAAAATTACATCAATTCGGTCTGCAATTCTAGTATAAAAGCAATAGATTAATAACTTTAATGGAATAAACGTTGAAAAACCCATATTTCTCAACTGATTTTCAATAGCAATCTGATTGTTTTTATTGAACGAGCAAACACAGATTGCGGCTTCATCAAATTTTTCTTGCAGATCCTTTGGAGACATGACTGGAACGTCTTCAATGGTTTTGCCTTGCTCTTTTTCCGAATTTACAACAAAGCCAGCAACTTTAATCTTATAATGCTCAAGAGCGTCTTTCACCAACAGTCCCATATGTTTGGCACCAAATAATATTACAGGAGATTTGCTTTCCTTTAAATGCTTAATAAGCCCATTAAGTTGCTCTTCGTTTTCTGAATTGACCATTATCTCACCTACCATGAAAGAATTATCGAAAATTTTTTGTTTGAACAAAGTCGTACTTTATATTCATCACAAATTTCTTTAAAATTTTTAAGCGTAACTCCTAAGCAAAATCCATGATTTTGTGTATTAATATCACAATAAAAGTTCGACTTTATACCACATCTTCCCAAGATACTACAAACATCTTTGCCTGCCCTGAATAGCATTTAGTGATTTTCTATGTTTTATCTGTTTGTTCCAAAATTATTATAAAATTAATTTTTAACTTTGAGAAGTAATCTTAGTTAGTGAGAAATTTTTTCATTTACAATCTTTTTCTAAAAGTTTTTACGACCTTTTTGTTTCACTTATGCCATATCGATAATTTTTGTCCGATTCGTCAACCCAGAAAACTCAGAATTCCAGTTAAAGGTGCTAACTATTGCATTGCTTAAATGACAATAAGACTCTGTCATAATTCCAAAAACAGCATTGGCAAGTTCTTTATTTAAAGGTGTCTCCAAAATAGCATCATAAATTTCCAATAGATCGTTCATGAAACTTTCGATTCCTTGGTGAACCTCCTCGATAAACGAAAACTGATTCAAATTATTTGAAGCCTCTGAATTTACAAACGAACCGTCATCATTTGCCCGAAGATAGCAACCTTCTGGAGCACTAAGAACGGATTCCATGATCCGATAATTCCCTACATTCAATTCCTCATTACTGATACAACGATAAACACTTTTCATTTTTGAATCTAAATCGTAGTTAAACTCATCTTCTCCATATCTCACCATGTAATAACCGTTGATGTCGGTTTTAATCAATTTATTTAACCAAAATTGTATGGTACCTCTGGTCAAATAATCACAAACTGCAATTGATTTGCACTTGGTTGCACCAGTCTGTTCCAAATACTTCAAGTACGCATTTCGTTCATCCTGAGCGTTTTTGAGTATCTCCGGCATAAATTTCTCTACATAGTTATGGGCTTCCTCACAACGGTTCGTTATTACTTCGTCATCGGGGCATTCCGGGCAATCAACTCCAAAACGATTATAAAGCAAGGAATATGGGGTCCCTTGGAAATAATGTGTTAATAGATTTAGAGCGTCATTACTAGTATGAATGCCCGCAACGCTTGCCAACCTTCGGGAGGTTTTAAAGTAGATGCCTTCTGGCAGGTCCTCGCGTCCCAACCTTTTGATTAATTTGTTATAGAGCTTTTCAAGCAGATATCCATCCCTGGCAAAAAACAAAACTTTATCCGGTTTATCATCAATAAACTGATGAATTAACCATAACAAATACTCTACGATAACCGGACCAAAAAAAAGATATCCGTAGTCAAAAAAACGATCAATCACTATTTTTCCATCAGTTGCTTTTAGTGCGAAGGGACTATTAAAAATTTTTGCAGCAAATAATCCTGCAACCACACTATCATAGGTACTGTTGACGTTATTTAACATTTTCCCAAAGGGTAAGCATCCTAACATATTAGTACCGGACATTACTCGAACCGCATTAATACCATAAGCTTTGGCACCAACAATATCCGCTTGCTCGTTATCGCCTAAATGGAAACATTTTCGACCGTTAAACTCTGTTGCATAGTGCTCCCAAAAAGCACCCGAAGACTTTGACTTTCCAACTTCAGAAGAAATATATACCTGATGATAACCTGTAATCCCGCATTTTTCCAACAAACCTTTAATTACTTCCACAGGCAGATACATATCGCTAATAAGATTAACTGTCTTCCCCATGTTGAGCGCATAATAAAAACAGTTAACCATTTCTTTTCTAGGTACAATACAATCCAGCTCCAACTGATACTCCAGTTCCATCAATTCGTGGAGCAATTCTGGTGATAATTTATATTGTTTCCCGAGATGCTCGTAAACCTGTTCCAAGCGATAACAGTCCCCAAAATCGGCAAAGGCCTTCGTGGCGGCTTCATTTCGTGCAAAAGAAATCCCCCGTAAATCAGGGTGTCTTTGAACCACTTTTATTTCCCAAAGATCAAAAAGGTCGGATGGTTTTACAATTTTACGCATTAGTAACGTATCAAACAGATCAAAGGAAATTACCTCCGACTGTTCAATGGCTTTTTTGATATCATTGACATCAATACTCATTGCCACGCTATATTGAATTACAGTTTTTTCTTCTTCATATTCTTTAAAAAATTCCGGATTGGCAATTGTACCGTCAGCAAAAAAAAGTTCTATCCCATGGCGTTTTTTTAGATAACTGATTCGTTCAAAAATAACTTTCCAATGCTGTGAGTCTGCAGCAATAATAATCGCTTTAACCGATTGAATCGCTTCTTCTAATGATATAACAGGTAGATTGCAAAACTTTTTCCCAATATTATCAGAGTTGCGATCCAAGATCCCGACAATTTGAACCTTTGAAAATGCACAAACCATTGCTTTGGCAATAAGTCCTGTTCCATAAAGTGCAACTGGACTTTTCCCATAAGCAGAGGCTAAAAAACTCTCTTCGTATTTTGCTGTATTCTGGGTAAATACCTTAATATCCAACATTATTGTTGTTCCTTTTCTTAAAGTCTGTTAGCCAAGGTGTTTATCGTATAATAATGGTTCCTTTATTTGAATAGCCGGAGGTATTTTTGGGAGTTTATCGCTAATATGCGGCCCGCTGCAAAAACCGCAAGATATTAAAACCTTTGTATCATTGATTAATTTTCGTAAAGCTTCCCCGGTTTGTTCCGGCGATAAGGAGTCATCGAGTAAATTTATATAGTCTCTTTCAACTTGAGGTATTGCACCTAGATTAGTTCCATGTGCTGAATGAGCGCAAAGATGATATTTCCCATTCAAAACAGTATGAATAACATCTTTTAAGCGACACTCTTTAAACATCTGCATGGTTTTAGTTTCAATATGATTAAACTTCTTTAAAGTGCTGCAATCTTCCCATTCTTCATTTTTTGGTTCAATTTTGCAAAAAACTCCATTTTCACTACATGCCTTTTGCAATTTCTCTTTTTTATGAGATAAGTCACCATAATCACTCATTAAAATTAAAACACTGCCGGAAGCTAGTTTCTCTAAAACTGGCCCTGCCGGAACGACGGTACCATTGGTAATTAACGAGATTTGATAGATATTAGGTATTTTTAATATTTCAGTGACAATTTCACTCAAATCTGGGTGTAGTAAAGGTTCCCCTCCTAATAAACTTAACCGTTCAATCGCCGATACTGATGCTGCTAATTTTTTTACCGACTCAATGATATTGTCTTTGGGATAGTTTTTAGGTTGACTGTAATACTGGAGAAGATTTGAACAATCCTTACATCGTAGACTACATTTTTCCGTAATTGGAACTTCAATGATACTCAAAATCAATTCTTCGTCATGCTCGGGAAGGGTTCTCATATCGGTATAAGCTATAGACAAAGCAGCGACATCTACAGAGACCGTATTGTACAGCTTATTTTTAATAAAAAGATAGCGAAGACCTTCAAAGGGAATAAAGCTTTGATAATTAAGTCCTGTAAGCTGCGCCATAATTTTCTGGCCAACTAGATTATTTTGAATACAGATTGCAATTGTCGCATCTGGGTACTCTATTTTGAGCTCTTCACTGGATAATACCTGTATTCCCTCGACGAGCGTTTGGTGTTTTTGGGGGTTGTTATCGGCATAGCAAGAAATCGTTATTCCATAGTGATCAAACACTTTTTTGGCCAGTATCCCAGCCAAACCAGCCCCAAAAAGAACGATCGGTTGATTATGTTCCTTTAAAACAAGTAAATTTTTTAAAACTTGGTTTTCATATTTTTCAATTGCATTCATTGCAGCATCCACTTTCTTTAATTTGACATGACCTTTAAAGTGTTTCATTCATTTAAAGTGCTTTTATTCTTTCAGAAATATCTGCTATGAAAACTGGATTATTATCAACTTCAAGCGCCAAGCTGTAAACTTCTTCAGCTCGTTTCTTAATTCCAGCAGCTGCAAAAAGATCACCACATAAAGCAACCATTTCAGGTTCATCAGTCCAAAATATCATCGCGATTTCGGCAGTATCAAGGGCTAATGTTGTATCTCCAATCTCCCAAGCGATAAAGATCTTGTAATATAGACCTTCTCGATCAAGGAAGCGCTGTTCTAAAATAGGCGCTAATAAAGGAATTGCCTCTTCTAAATTACCTGTTTGTACACATGTTACTAACTTTTCTTTTAATATGGGGACTGAATCTCTATCGATCGATGTTAAAGATTTTCTTAACATATTTTGGATTATATCTCGAATATTTTCAAATTTTTGTTCAAAATCTACACTTTTTAATGCATTTTCCAGATCGCCATTTATAATTTCTCGTAAAATCTTCGGATAATTAAAAAGTGTTGGCATCATATCTGGCGCTTCTTTTATCACCATTTTCAGATTTTCCGGAAGAATAGAAATATGCTTTTTTAGCCACTCAATTCCTAAATGGTGTTTATTCTGGGGGTCACATATAGCAGATAATAAAAAAGCTAAAAATACACTTTTACCATTTGAATTCTTTTCTTTCAAAGCTCTGAACAAGCGAACAATATAGAACCTACCGTAATCGTCTTTAATATCAGCACACGTTAAAATTCTTGCAATCATTTTCTCGATCATGTCAAAATTTCTTTCCCAATTTAGATCGGTCAGCGCATATTGATTAAAAAGGTCATTTATGGTTACATGTTGAATAAGACTCAAACGTTCTTCCAGTGCTATAGTCGTATTCTTTTCAATATTATCCAAGTAATCTAGGATTGAAGCTGCATGCACATTATAAAGAAAAGTCGTATGATCGGTATTCACAGCATTCCATTTTTTCAGTAGTTCCATACCTTCATTATAAAGACAATCACATTCGAGTAAGCGATCTGGTGATATTAATTTATGGTATAACGAACTTTCGTGGATTCGATAATGGTGCAATACCCGATCAATTGAAACAAAGGATTGACATTTTTGCAGAAAACGGAGCACGGAAAATGTATCTCCACCGCTTTTTAGCCATACAGGTTTATCAAATGCATAGGAACCATGCTCAAGGTAAAACTCGGTCCGATATAACTTCGCCCATAAAGGTCGAAGAGATCCGTAAAGCTTTTCAAAATAATCCGCCAGCATTGGTAAATGACTGGTTACTAAAGCAGGAGGTATCCTTATGTTCTTTGAATCAGGATTTTCCTCCATAAACATTTCCGTGCCGCAAACAATCATGTCGGCATTCTGCTTTTTAGCCTTCCGATACATGATTTTCACAAAATTCAAATTGATATAGTCATCAGAATCGAGAAATCCGACATACTCGCCACTCGGCGGTATCCACGACGGCTGATAATCCGGATTCAAAAACGTATTCTTCTCGTTCTCCTGATACTTAATTCGCGAATCCTTTTCCGCGTAACGTCGGCAAATTTCTCCCGTACGGTCGGTAGAGGCATTATTGACCAGAATAAATTCAATATTACTCACTGACTGGTTTAAAATGCTTTCGATGCTTTGCTCAATGTATTTTTCGGTATTATAAGCTTGCATATAAAAAGTAACCAATGGTCTTTTCACTATTTCACCCATCTCCCGATGTTCAATCCATGCTTATTTTACTTTAAAACAATTTTAAACAGTGTTTTATGATTTGAAACATGTTTGTAGTTTCATATTTTCATCGGTGATCGGCATGCCATATTCTCTGCAAAGTTGTAATATATGGTCTCACCGATACGTTTTGACTCATCGTAACAAGCTCTGGACTCGCATGTATTAACATTTCCCCAATATCCTTCAGAAGTGGGAATTATCATAGGTTAGGTCACCAAAGCTTCGCTACTAGAATAAAACAAAAACATTTATTTGGACAGTTTTGTAATTGAGAACTCTTCAGTATAACCAGTTCTTATAAAACGGTCATTTATGAATAGCGTATAGCACCGTTTCAGTTTGACCATGGTTATTGTAATGTCTTAAATATAACTTATACTCGGGTACAAGTTCTTTAATAAAGAGTGGTATTTCAATAATATCCAAAGGTTTATGATACACACAAATTGCAAGCGTAGGTTGGTATTTTTTTATTGTTTGTTTTGCTCCTTTTAGTCCTTCCAATTCAGCGCCTTCTATATCCATTTTGATAAAAGTAGCCGATTTGCCATCTAACACTTCATCAATGGAAATTACCGAAACGTTAATATCACCCTCTAACTCAGATACCTCAGAGCTCGATGGAAAATATTCATTCGTTTGAAATTTTAACGTTTTACTTTTACTCCAAAGACCTTTTGCGACTATATGAATATCTTTATTACCCCTTGTCATTTTTTCAAACTCAACCAATTTCTTATTTTCCGGTTCAAATAAATAAATCTCTGTAAATTCTCCATTTACCTGTCGTAAAAACTCTTCGGAAGAATCACCGATATAGGCGCCTCCATCAATAAAAACTTCCTCCTTCGAGAGTTTTATGATTCCTCTTTCAAAATACAGAGTCGAATTACTGGTTAACGGTAGAAGATAGTTGGGGTTTCTGGTAAAACAATAATTAAGCCTATCGTAGAAAATTTGCCGCGAAATATCATCCGATAACAAATGATACACCATATCAAATTTATCCCAATGATTAGTGACAACTTCCCGATAATTTCTAAATTTATCCACCCTGCTAAGATCTGGAAATTTTTCAACAAATTCATCCATATTGCTTTCACTAAGTTGTTTTTTAATTGGCATTTTATATACTAAACTAGTAATCACAACTAAACTTTCTTTGTGCATATTACTCAGATCATCAAAGCTTATTACAGGGATCCCCAAATAAGTTGTTCCATGTCTTTGCGGGTCATTGTCACAAAAATAATCCGGTTTTATATCAACTTTGCTCAATTCAGCCACTGCTTGACGTCCCAATTCTCCTGCGCCAAAAAGGACTAGCAGTTCGTGTCGATTACGCAGCCTATCCACAAATTCCTCTGAAATATTTGAGGTATACCAATCTAAATTATTATATAACAATTCGCTTGCCATATCTTTTCCTCTTTCTTAATGCATTTTCTGAATATCTTGTTACCTTTCAGCAGACCACAGTTATTGTTTTCAACTTAAAAAAACCGACCTAGCATTACCGTTTAATTTCGGCTACGAACTTTGGAGCGTAGGGATTCTCGCATAAACTCAAAGATGGATTAACTAATCCGGTATACGCGGAATTCCAACGGCAAGCCTTGATAATTTCCTCACAGATTTGGCAATTTTGACTATTTATTATTCCAAAAATCTCATTGATCAAGTTTTTATTTAACGGTGCCTCAAAAATGTTGTCGTAGATCGCTAATAAATCGAAAATAAAGGTTTCAATGCCTTTATGAACTTCCTCTATTTCAATAAAACTGTTTGAATTTGCGGAAGCAGCCGAATTCTCAAATGTCCCATCATCATTTACTTTTAGATAGGTTCCCTCTGGAGCTGTGAGTATTGATTCAATAAGTCGATAATTTCCTACAGCCAACTCTTCTGGGTTTTTACATCGGTACCTGCTGTTCATTTTTAAACCTGAGCTGTACTCATTCTCACCATAAATTAGCATATAATAACCCTGGATATTCTCGTTTAACAATTTCGTTAACCAAAATTGGATCGATCCTTTTGTCATATAGTCACATACCGCTATCGAGGCGCACTTTGTTACTCCCAACTCTTCGAAATATTTAATGTAGGCGTCTCTTTCTTTGCGGGCTGATGCAAGTATTTCCGACATGTGGGTAGCTACTTGTCTCTTGGCTTCTTTACTTTCGTGGGTAATCACCTCATCATCCGGACAATTACTACAATCGATACCAAATCGATTAAAAAGTAGCGAATACGGAGATCCCTGAAAATAAAGCTTCAAAAGTTTAAACGCATCTTCGCTGGAGTTTATTCCCGCCACGCTTGCCATTCTCCTGGAGGTCTTGAAATAGATGCCTTCGGGTAAGGATTCTACCCCCAATTTCTTTCTAAGCTTGTTATATAACTTTTCAAGCAGAAATCCATCCCTGGCAAAAAACAAAACTTTTCCAGGTGTGGTCTCCTTAAATTCTTTGATCATCCATATCAAATATTCCAATATCAAAGGGCCGAAGAAGAGATATCCATAGTCAAACAGGTTGTTGATGGCGATTGTTCCATTCATCTGCTTCAGGGAAAAAGGACTATTGAAAATCCTGGCCGTGAACAATCCAGTGACCACACTGTCGTAGGTGCTGTCGACATTTTGAAGAATTCTCCTTGAGAATAAGTGTTCCAGTATTTCGTAACTGGACATAATCCGAATGGTTTTTATATTGTGTGCCTTTGCGTTTATAAAATCAGCCTTTTCGTTGTCGCCTACATGCAGACACTTTTTACCTCGATATTCCTCTAAATATAGGTCCCATAATGTACCCGAATGTTTTGTACCGCCAACTGTTGATGAAACATACAATCGGTTATAACCATTGATTCCACATTTAGTAAGCAGCGATTCCATTTTTGCCGGGCTCATGTACATATCGCTGACAAGATTCACCGTTTTACCATTTTCCAAGGCGTAAAAAAGACATTGTACCACTTCATCTCGGGGTACTATGCAATCCAATTCCAGGTCATACTCCATCTCCATAAGCTCTTCAACCGTTTGATGAGCTAAAGAATAATGGATCCCAATCCATTCATAAACCTGGGTAAGGTTATAGCAGTCTCCAAACTTTTGCCGAACCTTTTGAGCTGCTTCCTTCCGTATAAAAGAAATTCCCTTTAATTTAGGGTATTTCTTTATCACTCTTATCTCCCACAGATCAAATAAGTCTGATGGTTGTAAAACTTTTCGCGTCAACAGCGTATCAAAAACATCAAAAGAAATTACCTCGGAGCGATCAATGGCCTTTTTAAGATCATCGCTATCGATTTCCATTTCCAGGCAAAACTTCACACCGTTCTTTTCATCTTCATCTTCAAAAAAACTTGGATCGGCAACTACGGCATCAGGGAAAAAAATCTGAACCCCATGGATGTCTTTTATATAACGAATTCGATTAAAAATCACTCGCCAATGTTTCGAGTCTGTCGCAATAATAATTGACGCGTTAGCCTTTAGTGTTTCCTCCATAGATAGGATCGGTAAATTACAGAAGGATTTTCCAATATTATCAGTATTCCGGTCGAGAATTCCAACAATATTGATACCAGAAAATGTGCTAACCATTTCTTTTGCAATAAGCCCCGTGCCATACAAAACAACTGGATTATTACCATAACCTGCAGCCATAAAAGATTTAGCATACATTCCTGCATTCTTTTTAAAAACTGCTATATCCAACATTATGATGTAATACTCCCCTTTCAAGTCGTCCTTACTGCTTATATCTTATATACGGGAACGGCTCTTTAATTTGTATTGCCGGGAGTATCTTCGGCAATTTGCGCTGGTATGGAGTCCGTCGCAAAATCTGCATGCAATGAAAACACTATTCGCAAAAAGCGTTCGCAATTTTTACTCCACCTGTCTGGGGAGAGCGAATGATTAGTATATCTACATAAATCAGCGCTCACCTCTGATATTTTACCAAGATTGGTTCCATACGCGAACTTGTATAAAGATGTTTTCATATTTTTCAATTCTATCACTATCTACTGTGCTTCATGTGATATCAAGTCTTATTAAGCGCTCATTGATTCCTAATGCTTAAGCATTACTGAATACAAATGCTTTGTGGTAACTTGTTTGTAATTGCATAATTTCATCTCTAATCACATTATCGGCACATTGTTCCGATGTCCATTGCAAAAATTCCAAAATATCTTTACCACGATATCCCCATTCCAAACTTACTGCAAAGTTTTTGACTGCCCCCAGATAGTCCTTCTGCTGGAAACAACAATACCCAGCTTTACAGTAAATTGCGCCATACAAACCCGAATCATCCGCTGTTTCCTGAAGCTGATTCAGATACATCGCAAGCGCTTGGCTGTAAAACTCTTGTTTCGCCAGCGCATCGCCGATCAAATTACCGGAGCCGTCCGCAATAAAGCGCTTTCCGAGATACACGAAACGCTCCAATTGTTCAGGACTGCAAAGGCCCGCGAAATCTCGCACCAGATTCAGATAACGCGGAAAATCATCATCGTCAAGCAGGACCACCGCATCGTCAGCGAAAAATGCGGAAACAATCTTCCGGTACGAAGGATGGACATTCTCTCCCAACGCATCCAGCCATTGCAACCTACCACTGAGCAATATGGAAGCCATGGCCAATAACTCAACACCTTCATCCCCAGTTTCCCGAAAAACACTCGTAAAGTATTGAAAAGCCGATTCATACTGGGAATTACTTAACATCACCAAACCACCGTATTCATCGTGACCAAACTGTTCCGACCCGATATTTTGATAATAGCCGAACACCATCGGAAGTTTCAGTTTCGATAACTGATCCACCAAAAAGCCAATGTCGCGCTGATCGGCAATGTCATATAAGCGGTTGAGAAAGAACACAACTTCTTCGGGATTTTGCTTTTTAATCAGCGCAAGCAATCCTTGAAATGCTTCTTCGTTGTATTTACTTAACTCAAGGGTTTTATAAAAGTAATCCAGGGATTTCATGGAATCATTCATTAACTTGAAGACTTTGGCAATATTTAAATACACCAACGGGATAAACCCATAAAATTCATTGTTTAAAATCGGATTGTCATAATGGGCGTGCGCCTCAAGCGATTGGAAAAACGAATCCAAGGCTTTTTGATAGCGCCCTGAATTCATAAAGCAAAACCCTTGCATCGCGATGACTTCCGGATGACGCGGAAATCTGCGGATTGCTTGTTCACGAAACTGGTCGATCACTTCAAGGTGAGTAATTCCTAGTTTCAACATTGAATCCAGCAAAACGATATAAGGTTTGTATGCTAAGGCATTATCCTTTGGACCACTATTTTTGACCGCCTGTTCGGCATAGTGAATTGCCTTGTCATATTGTCTTAATTTCCAATAACCGTCACTCAAATAATAATAGGTCATATCGCGAATTACGCCATTTTGCAACTCTTCTTCCAGCAAGATGGTGTTGCGTCTGACTTTATCAAGGAACGACTCTTTGTTATAGCCAGTATGGCGAATCACAATCAATTGATTGGTGTCTTTAGCGGCATTGGTTGGTTTACCCTCTTTAACGAGGATTTCATGAATTCGGCCTTCGTAACGGATCAAACGGGAATTACGGAAAATCCGAATCGTCGGATTGCAGCCACGCAACCGGCCGTTAAATCCTTCTGTATTCTCCATTAAGCAAATTACCGATTCGATGGTCCGGTTGCCATTGATCTGTTCGATAACGGGACGGACATTTTTCGTTTTATCGCCACGAATATATTCGTCAGCATCCAAAAAGATAATCCAATCCCCTTTGGCTTGTTTCAATGCGTAATTTCGGGCTGCGGCAAAATCATGATTCCATTGATAAAAATGAACCTTGGCCCCAAGCCGTTTGGCAATTGCGACTGTTTCATCGGTCGAACCCGTATCGATAACGATCATTTCGTTGACGATATCTTTCAAGCTCCGCAAACAACGTTCGATGGTATTCTCTTCATTTTTGGCAATGACACAAGCTGAGATTTTTATCATGGGGATACTCCTATAAATGAACTGTTTCGAAATTAATCAAAGCAATCGGTTCATTCAATTACACTTATTGTTACCAGATTTATTCATCGGCCAATCTTAGAAAAATATTTATATATGTCGCGCTAAATATTTGGGCCTGTCTTGAACATGCCTCGTTTACCTTCTTTGATAAACTGCAATTTGCCTCAAAAGCCCGCTTTAGGAACGGAAAGGATCTGCCAAAAATTTATTGCAGCAGCTATGGAAATTGATCATGTTTTTAGGAATCGTTTCATAATGTGTCAGATTCCAGTTATTTAGACAAATTCCCTTTAGGGAGATAATGTCAGCGGTATTTTGAGATTGCCGAATCGGATTCCTTTAACTGGCAAGCCTACCTATTGATTTTATGTTGACTAGCAGGGCTTTTACCCATTACAATAACGAAGTGTGTTATATTTACACACCCGAACCGGACGTCAGTTTCCCTCCAATAGGAGGTTCGGTTTTTTCGTCTCGGAAATTGCAAATTACCATTCCGTTTCGTTGCATCGGTTTTTTCGGAATGATTTGCATTCTCAAATAACGCAGGTTTGCCGAAAGCAATCTGAGTCGATCAATTCATGAAATTCGAATCACGTCATATGTGCCATAGTCGCAACGATTAACAATTTTCGAAACCGGTATTTATGGTACTTTCCCGTTTCTTAACATTGTTACAGGGGAGGAAAAACAAAATGAGTGAGAAGAAACTGCCGCAAGTCGCCTATTTCTGCATGGAATTTGGGCTGCATGAGGATTTTCGCATTTACTCGGGTGGTTTGGGAATCCTGGCCGGCGACATTCTCAAAGCAGCGAAGGATGGCAACTACCCAATGATTGGGGTTGGCATTTTGTGGCGTCAAGGATACACCAATCAGTTCATTCAAGACGGCAAAGTGACCGATAGCTACCCTGAGTACAATTATGATTTTCTGAAAGACACCGGCGTGGTCGTGGGTGTTAACATCCGGGGCCGTTGGGTCCATTGTAAGGTTTGGGAATGCAATCAGTATGATAACGTCACCCTGTATCTGCTCGACGCCAATCTGCCCGAAAACAGCGACCGTTTGATCACCGGACAGCTTTACGGCTGGTTTTCGGAAGAGCGGATCGCCCAAGAGATGATCCTGGGCATCGGCGGACTGCGCGCCTTGCGCACCTTGGGAATCTATCCGGATGTTTATCACTTCAATGATAGTCATCCGGTGATCGCCGGCGTGGAAATGATGCGGATCAAGATGCTTGAGGGGATGGATTTCGATTCCGCCTGGCAAAGCACCCGGGAGCAAATCGTTTTCACCACCCATACGCCGATCATGGCCGGTAACGAAGTGCACCAACACCAATTGCTCCAATATATGGGCGCCTACAATTCGCTCAGCTATGAACAGATGGTCCGTTTAGGCGGGGATCCGTTCAGCATGACCGTCGCCGGATTGCGGTTGTCGCGTAAAGCGAACGCGGTCGCGCAATTGCATGGCGAAACCGCCCGCGATATGTGGCGTGGCGTGGCTGGCGCATCGGAGATTATTGCGATCACCAATGGTGTTCATAACGGCACTTGGCAAGACTCGCGTTTAGTCAAAGCCTATGAAACCGGTTCCGATCTTTGGGAACCGCACCAAGCGGCCAAACGCGAGTTGATCGAAGCGATCGCGAAACGTAATGGAGTTAAATTGGATGAAAATGTTTTAACTATCGGTTTTGCCCGTCGGGCTGCGCCATATAAACGCGGTGATTTGATATTCCGTCGCCCGGAGATTATTGAACCGTTACTGCGTGACGGCAAACTGCAGTTAATCTTCTCCGGTAAAGCGCATCCCAACGATCTGAACGGTAAAGGAATCATTGCGCACCTGTATGATATGGCGCAACGTTTCCCCGGACGGGTCGTCTTCATTCAGAACTATGACATGAAGATCGGCAAACTCTTGACCCGCGGTTGTGACGTGTGGTTGAACAACCCGGTTCGCCCGATGGAAGCCAGCGGAACTTCGGGGATGAAAGCCGCAATGAACGGCGTCTTGAACTTTAGCGTTTTAGACGGTTGGTGGCCGGAAGGTTGCCAACACGGGGTAACCGGTTGGCAGATCGGTGATGGCAACTATCATGATAATCAAGATATGGCGGATGCCGACGCGCTCTATTTCGTGCTTGGCAACACCATTATTCCGACCTATTATGAGAACCGTGCGCACTGGGTCGCCATGATGCGGGCAAGCATTGCCATGTCCGTTTGGAATTTTTCAGCCGCCCGAATGGTTCAAGAATATTATCAGCGGATGTATCTTACCGAAGATCAAGTGAATGAGATGCAGTTACCGGAATTCCTGGCCCATTTTGCGATGCAAAACGGTCATGGTCTACCGCTTGAGATGTAATTATTGTTCGATCATATCAGTAAGAGCTGTTGCAAAATGAACGCTACCTTTACGGTTCATTTTGCAACAGCTCTTTTTTCTGCCCAAGGATTGTAAATTATTTGCAGGCGGAGACCTTTTTGTGGATAACTGATCTCATTTTGTGAATAACGTAGATCGTTTTGTTAATAACTCAGATCATTTTGTGAATAACTGATCTATTTCTGCGACTCAATGAGATCATTTTGTTAATAACTTAGATCGTTTTGTGAATAACTAATCTATTTCTGTGACTCAATGAGATCGTTTTGTTAATAACTTAGATCGTTTTGTGAATAACTGATCTATTTCCGTGGATAAACGGACTCGTTGGGTGAAGGCAACAAATATTATTGTGGATAACTTAAATGATCCTGGAGCTGGTCATTGTGGAGCAGTCACTAAACAACAAAAAATCCTGACACCATGGTCAGGATTGATTATTCATTATGGTGCGCCCGACAGGAATCGAACCTGTGCACCTGGCTCCGGAGGCCAGTGCTCTATCCCCTGAGCTACGGGCGCGTCATGACAGTAAAGCTATTGTACAATATCTTTGCGTAAAAGACAAGCTGTTTTATTATCCATTTTTGGAATTTTTCGCGCGCTTGAAAAGAATTTATTTCATTTTAACCGATTGCTTGAAATAACTTTACCGTGAATCATCATTTATATGCAAATTCAACTACGGATATGCGAAATGCACCCTAATCAAAAATCATCAGGCGTTTGACACCGTTTAGGCCTTCCGCCAGTATACTGTAGTACCAAATCTATGCTTCAAAAAAGAGGTGATCAGACAATGGCACGACAATGCCCTCCGGGAACAGTTGCTTATACAATTAAAACAGGAGATACCTTATATAAACTCGCTCAAACCTATAAAACAACTGTCTCCGCCATTACAGCCGCCAATCCCAACCTAAACCCAAACGCCCTTCGTGTTGGCCAGATTATCTGCATTCCGAGTCCGTCCGGTTCCACAAGTTGCCCAGGCGGGAGTTCGTATACCATTAAATCCGGCGATACCTTTGTCAAAATTGCTGCTGCCAATAATATTAGCGTGGATCAGCTCCGTAGAGCCAATCCAGGCGTTGATCCCAACCGGCTTCAGATTGGTCAAACCATCTGCGTTCCAAGAGGAGAACGCCCAATTCCGGGACCTCCGCCAACTCCGGGACCCGGCGCTTGCCCCACCGGCACCACTCCCTACATCGTGAAAGCCGGTGATAACTTTTATGCTTTGGCGCAACGTTTTAATACGACGGTTGATGCGATAACCAAAGCCAATCCCGGTGTTAATCCCAACGCGTTGCGGATTGGCGAAAGAATCTGTATTCCCGGTTCAAGCGCGCCGGTCCCCGGCCCGAAAGTCTGCCCTTCCGGGACTTTTACCTATACGGTCAAAGCCGGCGATACAATTTATGCTTTAGCGAACCGTTACAATACGACAATTGATGCGATTAGCAGAGCCAACCCAGGTGTCAATCTTAATATTATCCAGATCGGCCAATCGATCTGCATCCCGGGGACAGGAACCCCGCGACCGCAGCCTCAGCCTCAGCCTCAGCCACAGCCACAGCCCGGCGTATGTCCGACCGGATATTTTTCCTATACGATTAAATCCGGCGATACCTTAGCGGCGCTTGCCCGGCGATACCGCACCACGGTCGAGGCGATCATGGCCGCCAATCCCGGCCTCAATCCCAACGATCTACAAGTCGCGCGAATTATTTGTATCCCAGGTGGAAGAGAAACACCGGAATCGGCCGATCACGCCGAATCGACAGGAACCGATGTAACAGCAGGTTTGATTCAAGAAGATCTGGCCGATCCGGTTGAGGAAGCAACCTGCCCAACCGGCACCTTCACCTATGTGGTGATTTCCGGTGATACTTTCTACGCGTTAGCCCAACGCTACAGAACAAGTGTTGATGCCATCATCCGGGCCAATCCGGGAATCAACCCCAATTCGTTGCAGATCGGGCAGCAGATCTGTATTCCGGGATCCACCCCGCCACCGCCCCAACCTGGCGCTTGTCCCGCCGGAACCTTTGCTTACGCGGTTAGGGCCGGCGATACCCTTTATGCACTCGCTGCTCGCAACAATACGACGGTTGACGCCATCGTCAGAGCCAATCCGGGAATCAACCCTAACGCGTTGCAGATTGGGCAACGGATCTGCATCCCGGGAACCACCCCGCAACCGCCCCAACCTGGTGTTTGTCCCGCCGGAACTTCCGTTTATACCATCAAAGCCGGCGATACGCTCTTTGGGTTAGCGCAACGTTACAACACGACCGTCGATGCAATTCTCCGGGCCAATCCGGGACTCGATCCCAATCGACTGTTTGTCGGGCAACAGATTTGTATTCCGGGTCAACCACCGGCGCAGCAATGTCCCGATGGCGCGACCGCATATACCATCAGAACGGGCGACACTCTTTTTGCACTGGCGGAACGTTATAATACAACTGTTGACGCTATTTTACAAGTCAATCCCGGAGTTGATCCCAGCCGTTTGCAGATTGGTCAACTGATCTGCATTCCCAGTCAAAAGCTGATTTATGTGAATCGCCAATATCAAGTGGTATTCTTATATCCGAACAACTGGCAAAGAGTCACCGATGAACGTTATGAAGGGCCCAATGGATTCTTCCAAGTTTCCGCAGCGGGAACCGGAACCGCCACCCGCGATGAGGTCTGCCGTAACGAGGCTTTTCAAACGTTAAGACCTTATGGAAGTAACCCTAGCATTTCCAGGACTACCGTTGATGGCCAAGAGGCTTGTTATATCGAACCCTCTTCCGATCAACCCGCCGAGATGAGGCAACAAGCAGCCTTCATCGTCCGTTATCCTAAACCGGTGACGATCAACGGTCAAAACTATAACTTCTTCGTGTTATGGGCCGATAAAACGCACATCAGAGACCTCGCGGCAACATTGGAGTTTTTGCCCGTGTAACGAACCCTGATAATGGTCCTGAATATGATGTAATTATGTAGACACTACATAAAGATAAGGGGTACTGCAGCGCAGTACCCCATTTTTTTGAGATTTCAAACCGATTCAACCCGATCGTCGAGATTTGCCCGCACATAGCTGCGGATCTTTAATTTGTCCTCATTGCCAAGCTTCCAAAAACGAAATCGTAACAAATGTTCACTAAACTTTTCTTCCGCATAACCCATCCCGACCATTTCAACCAACGAAGCGATTTTCCCGGTTCCGGGCAGGGTAAAATCACAAGCAAAAATTCCCCCGTTTAGCTGTCGCAAGGTCGAAAGTTTCTGAATCTTTAATCCGCCTTCACTAATATCGCGCATAAAACCAGTGATTGTTTCACCATTTGACGCTTGAGTCAGCGAGACCAATAACGATTGGACCTTGACGCGCTTAAATTGACGCATCTCTCTCTCTTTATTTGCATCCACGGTTTGCCCCCCTATCACCTGTTTTTTTATCGCTCGATCATTCCCGTTTCGCTGATATTTTAGGCTATTCAAAAAACACCGATCCGCACCCTGCGGCTACGCGGTCCATCAAATTCGCAAAAATAAATCCCTTGCCAAGTCCCTAAACCTAACCGTCCCGCAATTACCGGCACAACGCAAGAAAAACCCATCATTGATGCCTTGAGATGCGCGTCGGAGTTTCCTTCCCGATGCCGATAGTCACCATGTTCCGGAACTAACCGTCCCAATGAACGGAGTAGATCCCGCACCACATCGGGATCGGCATTTTCATTGATGGTTACCCCCGCTGTGGTATGCGGTACAAAAATGTAACAAATACCATTAGTAACACCGCTACTCCCCACTTCCGCCGCGATCTTTGCGGTAATGTCGACCCACTGCGAACGTTCACGCGTTGCAACACTGATTTCAGTCCAGATATGAATCCCCTCCTTAATATTACGGTGGATTTATTGCACCTTATCAATTACAATCAAGATGTCCAATATTTAGAGCGACATATATCGTTAACGAACTTTGTTCGACTAAAAAACCCTCCAACACCATGGAGGGTTTTAACACATCGAAACCTGTTGCCGACCTATGTCCTTTGTTAAAACGACACGGACTTTTTATTTTGACTTCTGGAAGCAATCCCGGCAGTATACCGGCCGATCTTCCCGAGGTTGAAACGGAACTTCCGTCGTAACACCGCAATTGGCGCAAACAACCTGATGCATCTGGCGATGAGTGGTTGAACCATCCCGATTTTGTTGTTTACGGGCTGACCGGCAGGCCAGGCAACGCCGGGGTTCATTGGCAAAACCTTTATTGGCATAAAATTCCTGCTCTCCAGCTGTAAAAACAAACTCCGAACCGCATTCACCGCAAATTAGTTTTTTGTCTTGATAACTCAACGACCATCGCCTCACTTGTTAATGGAAAATTAAACCACTTTCGTCCTCATTATATCATCGACACCACAAGTTGACAACCAAGAGAATTGTAAATTTCCTTAATGTACCCTTTGTCATGCACTATATAATGATCTACCCAAGTATCTCCTAACATATATTGTGTGACAAAGCCGATTCCGGAACTTACAAATCTCCCTACAAGAGAATTGCAAATTTCAGTTGCGTACCCTTTGTGGCACAATATATGACGATTTACATAAATTTCTCCCAACATATATTTTGTTTCAAAACTTATTAATTAATTCTGCTTAAGGTTTTCCCCTCATAGACGACCAACTGGCTAACCTTTTTCATCAATTGATCGAAATCCGGCAAATCCAGTGATTGTTCGCCATCGCTCCACGCTTTGGCCGGGTCGGGATGGACCTCAATGAGCAAACCGTCGGCACCGGCCATAATAGCGGCTTTGGCCATGGGTTCGATTAACTTGCGTTTCCCCGTCCCGTGACTTGGATCGACAACCACCGGCAAATGGCTTAAACTTTTGATCAAGGGAACAGCACTTAAGTCCAACGTATTCCGGGTGGCGGTCTCGAACGTACGGATGCCGCGCTCGCAAAGGATTACGTTATGATTCCCTTCGGCCATAATATACTCCGCAGCCATCAACCACTCTTCAATTGTTGCCGAAAGCCCCCGTTTTAACAAAACCGGCCTGGAGCAACGGCCCACCGCCCGCAGTAGTCCGAAATTTTGCATGTTTCTGGCGCCGATTTGGATAATATCGGTATATTCTTCAACAATCTCAAGCTCGGTAAGGTTCATCAACTCGGTAATCACCGGTAGTCCGGTGGCGACGCGGGCGTTCGCCAAGATCTTAAGGCCTTCCCCTTCCAGCCCTTGGAAACTATAGGGCGAAGTTCGCGGTTTAAACGCGCCACCCCGTAATCCGGCTGCTCCCGAGGCTTTAATCGCGACTGCGGTCTGCATAACTTGTTCAGCGCTTTCGACCGCGCACGGTCCGGCGATGACACCAAAGTATCCACCGCCAATCTTCAGCCCGCTGACTTCAATAACGGTCCCCTCCGGCTTAATTTCTTTGGAAACCAATTTATAGGGACTTAAAATCGGGATAACCTTTTCAACACCGGGAATACTCTCGAGGAAATGAAAGTCGACGCGGCGTTTGTCTCCGACGGCGCCGATTACTTTCTTCTCAACGCCCTGAATGACGTGAATCTGGAACCCCCACTCCTCCAAACGTTGGTTAAGGTTTTCCCATTGAGCGTCGGTGATGGACTGACTGGTTACAATAATCATGATTTTTCCTCCGCAAAATAAAATTAGCCCACGCTCATCCCAAACCTTGGGACGAAACGTGGGCCGATTCCGCGGTACCACCCAATTTAGTCAAAAACTTTGACTCTCTTTTTCAGATACGGAAAAAACAAATCTTTCGATATCCTATCCCAAGTAACGGCGGGCTGCCGAGCCTACCTACCAGAAATGAAAACTGTCCCCAGTTTCCCATCTCTTTTTCAGTGGCCTACTCCCAAGGGAACTTCGTCTGGTTCACTCCTAAAAGGGCTTGCAGCCGGTGGCCCTTTCTCTCTTCAGGAAATCCTCAGATTACTTTCCTTGATCATTGTATTTATTAAGTATTATGTATTTCATTATATGCGATGATCCAAAAATGATCAATTATTTTTCCGATTTCCGAGTTATTTTAATGATTCGTTTACAAACACGAAGACCATTCTCGGACTTACCGGGCATGAATCCTTGCCAACAATTCTAACGGATTGGTGCGGGTGGCGTTTTCGATTTCCACACCAGTTAATCCTGCTCCTTGCGCAATAGTGCGCGCCCAAGCGGCTGTCAATAAATTCTCCGGGCTATGACTGTCCGAATCGACGACGAATTTCACACCCGCTCTACGTCCAACTTGGACAACATGACCATTGCCGACATTATGACCGCCACGAGCGGTAATCTCAATGAAAACGCCGTTTTGAGCGGCTAAAATTGCAGCTTCCTCTGATAGCAATCCCGGGTGGGCCAGGATATCAACATCCTTACACGAAGCAGCCGCCAGATTGGTACCGGGTTCAACCGGTTCGACCAGCGTCTCGCCATGGACAACTACCAGTTTAGCACCTAAGCGCCGCGCTTCCGCAGCCAACTCCGGAATACTTCCCGCTGGAACATGCGTGAGTTCCACACCGGGAATCACCTCAATCGGCCAATACTGCTTGACCAAATTACATTCTTTGGTTAACTCGGCGATGATCCGCTCCATGTTGGAAGGCGCCGCGTGATCCGTAATCCCAATTGCCTGATAACCATTGACCGCGGCCCTACGAATCAACTCCATCGGCAAAAGCTCACCGTCGCTTAAAAAAGAATGGGTATGAAAATCATACACCATTGCTTCCACCTCCTAATGATTGGTTACATTATTAATATGCCGTTAGGAACCGCTAATGGCCGTGCCATTGCCATGTTGCAACGGTTGTTTTCCATTAATTTGACCCGTTAAAAACTGCGCCATCCCATTGAAAAGCGGACCGGGAATGACCAAATCGGACAGGGAACGCACCGGTTCCGGCGCTTCCGCCATGGCAACACCCAAACCGGCAAAGTTCAGCATATCTAAATCGTTGTGGCCGTCACCAAACGCAATAATCTGTTTCATGGGTAGTTGCATCCGGTTCGCCAACCATTGCAAAGCTTGTCCTTTTGAAGCCTTAGGATCAAACGCTTCAAGAAACCAATCATACGCTTCGCGATCCGGAGGCCAAAGAATCAAATGCGGTTGCGGTTTGATGGTTTGAAGAATCCGTTCCGAAAGGGTCTTAACTTCTTTTTCGGCCCCGATGAACATATGTTTAACCATCGTACATTTCAAATTGCCAAGCGTAGCGAGGGAACATTGTTCGCCGCTGCTTTGGCTCAACCACTTACCGCCGGGTGTCTGCACTGCCGCGCTGAAATAAGCGCCGCTTTCATCAAGACAAAAATGGTCGACCATCCCCGCGCCGCTTAATTCCTGCAACTGGATTGCCAGTTCCGGCCGGAGCGGCGTCATTTGCAACACGGTTTCCGTGACCGGATCCATGACAATCGCACCGGCCTGAACGATGACCGGAACAGTGACACCTAACTCGCGGGCGATTTGACGGGTTTTCTTCCAACTGCGACCGGTCGCGATTGTAAATTGCGCTCCCGCCTGGCGCAACTGAGCAACTGCGTCCTTAATCGCCGGAGTCAGATAATCGGTTCCATATTCTACTAACGTTCCATCAAGGTCAGTAATGACCAATCGATAGTTTGCTAAGTCCATGTTAACTCCTTTAGGCTAATTTAGCACAGTTTCCTAAACACGTCAATTATATCTGGTCGCACGAAATATTTGACCTCCATCACGACATATTCCTTGACTCATAAGTTAAAATAAATTTATGCCCTCTTTTTCAGCTTATTTATTTCAACGTAACCAACCTTGGTTGTCATGCCAATTAAACCATTGTAACAAACAATAAAGTCAACCGATTTGGTTGACCCTAAGAACCTATCCTAAACTGACGATGGGTGCCTTCTCATCGACATAATTCGGCGTTTCTACCAGAATAACATCCACCCCGATCTTGCGAATTCGTTCCCACGGAATGACGAAGTCGTCGCTTTTACCGAAAACCCATAAAAACTTTCCCGGACCGGGAACGACAATTGCGACGATCTTACCGGTCTCCGCATCAATCTCCAGATCGCTTGCCAATCCCAAACGCTTTCCATCCAGGATATTTACGACTTCTCGCTCACTTAACTCAGAGGTTTTGGTTAACAACCCTTACTCGCCCCTTTCACTTTATTCATATGCAAAAGGCAGCGTTTTTGGAACTATTTCATTACCGCGCCGCTAGAAAAAGCCTCATATAATGTATAAAAACCAATTCCCACAAAAAGCAATGCCGCGCCAATTTTTAAGAAATGCGGCGGAATATATTTCGCCACCAAACCGCCGAACGCAACTCCGATTAATGTTACTAACGCCAATGCCATACTCGCTCCCAAAAACACCGATAAGGGACTGCGCGACTCCGTTACCAAGGAAAAAACGGCCAACTGGGTTTTGTCTCCCATTTCCGCAATGAACAACGTCGAAAATGTGAGTAAAAATACCTGCCAATCAATGGTCACCATTTAATTACCTCCGGTTAAATATACGGCGCGAGTATCTCGGTTGGTGGATAATCAACGCGACATATTTCCCTCAAATTTTGTAAGACAAAAAAATTACCAAGGAGATATTTTAGATAATTTTCGCCTTACTTTAGTTTGACAACTAACCCGGCAAATAATCCAACGATTTTTATTTTGGCAAATAAAAAAGGGACTCGCTAGTCCCTGAATTCGAATTAATAATTGGGGTGAACGATGGGAGTCGAACCCACGACCTCCAGGGCCACAACCTGGCGCTCTAACCAACTGAGCTACGTCCACCATCCGTGCAGAAGCTATAATACCATAGATTAAATTCGGTGTCAATCACGCACGGCAAGATATTTTAAGGTAAATTCAGGGATTATTTGCTTCAAGGTTCAATAGGTCCTTTCATCTCGCGATTTTTATGATGAAGGCCATAATAAAATATATTAAAAAGCGGTGATTCTAAAACAAATTTTTTCAATATATGTTGCCTTAATTATTATGGCACTCCACCGCAACCCCAAGTATTGATTGAAATATCACAGCCGGCAAGTGGTTGCCGGCTGTTTCATGAATACTCAGACATTACCGTGATCCCCGCTTGAAGATCCGGACTCCGCCAGGCGGGATCTCCGGATAGTTCATGCTGGAAAGGCTGCAACCAATGGCGAAGACCGGTTCCCAACCCATATTCCATTCTGCCGGAACTTCCAGGCAACGGCAATCGTGATTCATATTGAAACAAGCTAAAATCTGTTCTTTTTTCCCACTACGGACAAAACCGTAGATTCCGTCGCCAAGATGCAAATCATAATGGCTTCCGGTTTGCAATGATTGATATTTGCTACGCAAAGCCGCTAATTCCTTGGTTGTTTCCAGTAACGTTTGATCTTGCTGCTCCGGCGCCCAGATCATCGTCTTGCGGCAATCAGGATCTTTATCACCGGTAATCCCGACTTCATCACCGTAATACAAGGCCGGAACACCCGGATAGGTGAATTGGAAAGCGAGTGCCGCTAACATCTTGCGACGGTCTTCGCCGCAATGGGTCAGAAAACGCGGTGTATCATGGCTACCTAAGAGATTATATGCACTTAGCGTATATTCCCAAGGTAAATTATGCCGGACATTGGCTAAATCCATCCGAAACTGGTCGGCTGAGATTTGGTTTTGAGCAAAATATTTGATAACCGCTTCCCGCCAACGGTAATTCATTACCGCATCACAACTGTCGCCTTTCAACCATTCATGCCCATCTTCCCAGATTTCGCCGACGATATAGGCTTCCGGATTGATCGATTTCACCAGACGCCGGAATACATGCCAAAAATCCATCTTTACTTCATTTGGGACATCCAACCGCCAGCCGTCAATCCCCAGACTGGTCCAAAATGCAATCACTTTTAATAGATACCGGATTACCTCCGGGTTGTCATGGTTTAATTTTGGCAATGTGCCAAATCCCCACCACGATTCGTAATTCGGTTTTGGCGATTGCACAATCGGGAAATCATAACAATGGTACCAATCCTTAAAACGGGATTTGGCGCCGCGTTTGATTACATCCTGAAACGCCCAGAAAGCATCACCGGTGTGATTGAAAACGCCGTCAAGAATTACTCGAATACCCGCTTGATGCAACTTACGGACTAATTCTTGAAAAATGCGCAGATCCCCGAATTCCGGTGCAATCTTCAGATAGTCTTGCGTATCGTATTTATGACTTGATGGCGATTGAAAAATCGGGTTCAGATAAACCCCCGTTACGCCGAGTTCCTGAAGATACGGGATTTTTGAGATTATCCCCTTCAAATCACCACCAAAGAAATTGGTGATTGTTGGTTTCTCACCCCATTTTGCACAGTTACTTGGGTCGTTGCCGGTATCCCCGTTACAAAATCGCTCGGGAAATATCTGATAAAAGATCGACCCTGCGACCCAACTCGGCGGGGTAGACGGAACGGTATCAAAATTTTCATTTAAAATTTGAAACTCCGGTTGGCTCACAAATATCACCCCATCACATTTTGTTATGTATACAATACAAGATATTTATGATTTCGACTACCGGTAAATATCGGGTGATTTGACATCACCACAAGTAAAAAAAACTCCCATTTCAACGATAGATTTAGCTCCGTTGGCAGGTCCCGTATGCAATCACAGTGACGATGCCACAGGATATTATCATTTTATAATATTGCTAATCTAGGAAAACCTGACAAAGATTACTGGAATAAGTCGGATAACATAAATAAAAAAAGACCTTCGCGCCGGTCATTCGTAGCCAATTCCTCCCAAAGCCACTCTGACGACAAAAAAGGTCATAAGTATTATGATACTGTTTATGATAACGAACGAACGGTGTCGCTTCCCTTTCCTCCATGAGCTAACGCTGTCTTCAGCAGCGAAAGACTTTTAGGAGCTTAGGCTTTTTGAATGTTTTTGGTATCCAAGTAATGGACCGCACTTAAGGCCGCCACTTGGCCTTGACCAACTGCCCGACTGATCTGCCAAGGTTTTCCGGTGCAATCTCCTGCCGCAAATACGCCCGGAAGATTGGTCGCCTGTTCCGGATCGACCACAATCAATCCCGCGCTGGTCTCAACTCCAGCCAACAACTGATCCACCGGACGATTAGCCCGCTCGATAAAGACCCCGTCCACCAAATACTCACCAGCAGTAGTTTTTAACATCTCCACCCGGTCCGTCCCGGTAATGGTCAACGGTTTTCCATAAATCACCGCCAACCGCGGATCCAATTCCGAACTGACTTTATATTGGGGCAAAAAATAAACTTTCGCGCAAACTTCCGCTAAAAAAGCCGCTTCACTCTCCGCTTCGGGAATGTAACCAATCAAGGCGACGGTTTTACCTTTAAAAAACATACCGTCACAAGTTGCACAGTAACTGACTCCGTGTCCGATCAAGCGGTTTTCCCCTTCAATGTCGGTACCCAATGAAATCCCGGTAGCAACGATCACTGTTTGGGCTTGTACAGCATTTTCCCGCCCAAATAAATGATAGCTGTCATCCTCCTGATAGACTGTTTGAATTTCATCTTTCAAAAAAACCGCTCCCAAATCCTCTGCGTGGGCTCGCATCTTGACCGCCAGTTCTTTTCCGGTAATCTCGGGAATTCCAAGGTAATTATCGATCCGGTGGGATTGAACCAGCTTCGAACTATAGGTTTCTTTGGAAATAATTACCGTATTTTTATTGCGCCGTCTAGCATTGATCGCTGCCGCGAGCCCGGCCGGCCCCGCCCCAATAATGGCAATATCGTACATAAAAAAACCTCCTCGTATATGTCGCCTTAAATATTTGGAACTTGCTCTTGAACGACATATTTTCCCTGGTCTATGAGTTACAATAAATTCAATTCTTTGACTTTCCAACCACGATTTAAGGATGGAAATAGCAATCGATTATTTATTTCAACTTAGATAATCGTCCCCAAAGCAATTGACAATTTATTATCGCACGATTGATCGGTCCAAGCAAGTTACAATCCAATATCCATTCAAACCGCGTATACGAAATCCGGCGTGACTCCGGTATTCCGCTAAAACATCGTTGAGCAATAATCTTGATTGCCCGAAGCAGTTATTTGAATATACTATACCGATGAAAATTGATCTTTATTAGAGATTGTATCGTATTCCAATTTCCCTTTTTCATTTTTTATGATACCATAGAAATGATGCGATTCTGGACAGTTGTTTCATCACGCCTAAGGTTGAACGGTTTTTTCTTACTTTATTATAAAGGAGCCAATTTTAAAGTGCTTTATAAAATTTTTCGGTTTTTATTCTATTGTATTTTAAAAATTGTTTCCCGCTTAACTATTTACGGAGTTGAGAATATTCCCTCATCCGGTCCGGTTATTTTGGTCTCCAACCATATTAGCAACTGGGATCCGATGATTGTTGGGATTTCCGCCAATCGCCAGGTCCATTTTATCGCGAAAGAGGAATTATTTAAATTTCCGCCCTTGCGCTATTTGATGTTGGCTTGGGGAGCATTGCCGGTGAAACGAGGCCGCGGCGACCGGGAGGTAATCTCCAAATCATTGGAAGTTCTCAAAGACCAAAAAATCCTCGGCATTTTCATTGAAGGCACTCGCAATAAAGTTGACCCCAATCGGATGCAAAAACCGCAACCCGGAGCAGCGATGTTGACGCTGAAAAGCGGCGCCGTAGTCGTACCGATGCTCGTGACCAATTCAAAC
The DNA here is from genome assembly GCA_023410535.1 of Bacillota bacterium. Lineage (GTDB taxonomy): Bacteria > Bacillota > UBA4882 > UBA8346 > UBA8346 > JAEYPR01. Next base: position 102,003 of record JAEYPR010000019.1, read on the forward strand.
CGGATCAGCCGTTTGAGTAAAGTAGAAGTTTTTATCGGCAAACCCATTACCTTTACGACCGATCCCGGACAAGATAAGAAAGAACTCTATTCGGAAATCAGCCAAACCATTGTTAATGCTATTGAATCCTTACGTGGCGCTAAAAAAGGAGCTTGAGATTCAAGCTCCTTTTTTTTAGCTATCGATGCACTGACTATTATTTTTACAGTTAAAACTCGGGTTCGATCAAACCGTAATTGCCGTCTTTCCGGCGGTAGACAACATTCACTTCATCGGTTTCGCTATTGGAGAAGACGTAGAAATCATGACCCAACAGGTCCATCTGCATGACTGCCTCTTCGGCGGACATCGGCTTCATCGCAAACCGTTTGGTACGCTGAATCACCGGTGCCGGAGCTTCCTCTTGGGCCGGAACAGAGGTGAGAATCACTTGATTCTCTTCCCGAAGTCTCCGGTTGATCCGCGTTTTAAATTTACGAATTTGGCGTTCAATCTTATCCACCGCGCCATCAATCGATCCATACATATCATTGGTTTTTTCTTCCCCGCGCAACAGCAACCCATCTACTTGAACGGTAATGTCTACAACATGTTTTCCCCGTTCCGTACTCATTGTCACCTGAGCCCCAACCGGGTTCTTTTCAAAAAATTTGCTGATTTTGGCGACCTTCTTTTCGGAATAATCGCGCAGAGCTGGAGTTACGTCGACATTTTTCCCTTTAATATTTACTAACATTGAAAAAACCTCCTTTGGTCGATGGATATTAATTATTTCGGCAAATTCAACAAATTAGTCAAGGGATTTCGTTTTACCATAATAAATTTTATCGAACACTCGCAATCAATTTTCAAATTCTTAAAAATAAGTATTGCGTGAAATCGAGCGGTCTCCATGGCTATAACCTTCAACCTCCTATAGTGTTGCCTGTTTTCTACCTCAATTATCAGCCATGCAAATTCATTTTCAACAATCGCCTAGCGGTTTGGTCGCTAAGTATTCGCTCCCGCCGCTATTTTCCGATGTTGGGTTCTTGTGTATATATAACGTATCTTCCCCCCAAATCCTCTCAATCTTTGACGAAAAAAATCAAATTGTAAAAAAATACTTGCACCGTAACGGCTCCCTTTATTGTACGAGAACATCCGGTGCAAGTATTCTTCGTTAAACTCACGAAATGTTAGTCCAAACCAAATTTCACTTTGGTGCAAATGTTTGACAGCAAGTTTCCATGGAAGTCTGGGCATTTTTTGACCCGTCCAACGAGCCAATTTCCATGTCGGATGCGCCGAAGTTGTTGTCAACTTTGATCTCTTCCGCTTTACAGATCTTACCCGCCTCGTTATACTTACAGCTGCTAACATCACATTTAATGCGGTTCATTATACCACCTCCAGCTTTATTATCCGCCACCCTTTCCGTGCTTATACACGGGAAACGGAAGTCGCAATGGAAGTTAAATCAAACCCCAGTAATCCATTACTGAAATTAATTTCGCCGCATATTTAGAGTCCGTAGCGTATCCCGCTGCGGCAATGGCTTTCGCAAACTCTTGGGGAGTTTTCGTTTTAAAGGCCGGGGCATACCGCTTATTTTCAATTAAAAATTGACTATGACCTTGGACCGAATCGGCAAAAGAAACATACGCTTCAAACTGCGCCATGACCTTCTCCCAAGTCCCGTTGGAGTTTTCCTCCCAACTATAAGCCTGCACGGACCCGGCGGGACCAACTCCTTTAATACCGAAAAGATTATAGCTATATCGGCCGGTTGCTTGGTCAACCGGGATCGCTTTACCATAATCCGATTCTAAAATGGCCTGCGCCGTCGTTACCGCCGCCGGCACCAAAGTACCGATTTCATCCAGAATTGCGTAATAATGCACCGCATAGACAAAATCGGCTTTCTCAGCCCCGGAAGTAATTTGAAGGTCGATTCCTTCCTGTCCGGCAGTTCTTACCAGAGTACGGAAGGTTTGGCGTTCATAGACCGCCTTTTTTAAACTCGCCATCGTCGTGGAATCAAATTGCCCATTAACCTCCAAGTGATTGATCTTTTGAAACAGCTTCAGGCCACTACAGGTGATCGAACCGGCAACACCGTCGACACCGTTGCGATTCGGCCCGGAAGCGCCAATCGGGAACTCCAGCACGCGTAAATAACTTTGCCCCAAAATTACCGTTTGATCACCAGTAACCCCTTTAGCCACCGCTCGGAGTTTCGCTTCGATATCGGAATTGTTATTTTGGTCACCGTTCCCGGGTTGACCTCCCGTGTCCGTATCGATCGGCCCGCCGCCGATAAATTTCCTTAAAACGTTTAGAACCGCTTCCCACAATTCCTGAAAAAATATCCAAACCTTTTTCTCCTGATCCAACGAATCCACTCTCCTGTGCTTTATCTTTGGTACAATATATTCCAATGGCACGGAGACGGTCACGACTTCCAGGCAGGGGGCTCTTTACCAGTTTATGAACACTTAACCGATCAGCTTGTCTGAAGCTGCGTTTACTATTAAAATTGGAGATAGTAAAAGCGCGATCTGCAAATCCTTGTCGATAACGGAGGTTCCACGATGAAAATAGGTATTGTCAGCGATACGCATGGTTCGATTACTGCATGGCAGAAGGCCTTTTCTTTACTTAACGACAGTCAATTGATCATTCATTGCGGAGATGTTCTCTATCACGGTCCACGAAATCCCCTTCCCGATGGCTACCAACCGCAAGAGTTGGTTACCGCTTTGAATGCAATGACAATCCCAATGGTATATTCCAAAGGCAACTGTGATGCCGAAGTTGATCAAATGCTCCTCGAATATCCGATCGAGGCGCCGTATGTCCATCTCGTTATTGACGGGATCCGAATCTTGGTTCATCACGGTCATCAATTTGATGGGGAGACCGTTCCGGCCAAGCTGCTTCGAGACAACCGGCTAATCATTTCCGGCCATACTCATCTGCCGAGCATCCACCAAAAAGATTTAACTGTCTTTTTAAACCCGGGCAGCCCCGCCCTACCCAAAAACAGTCCTAAAGTGCCTACGGTAGCGCAAATCATTGATCGCCGGATTGAGATCCTCAATCTGGTTGATGGTTCGGTGGTTCAGTCAATCAGTTTATAAAGATCGAAATTCAATAATTGTCGAAAAATGACGATTTTTAAAAGAAAATAGTCATTAGCCAGACTCAGCGCATTATTTGCGTATTTATCGTCTATTTTGAAATTCAAGAAAAATAATAAAACGCCCGACAATTTTTATAGAAGTCGTCCACACTAGCCTCTGCTCGCGCAAGCGAATTAAAAAATAGGCTTAAGTGGAGCGACAGAAGAGTCGAAGTTATTTTCGGAGTAGCTAACACCAGTAGCTATGACACGAAACGATGTTAAACATCGATGGAAAACCACCCACCTTAACAATGTTTAACACAACTTCATGAAAGGGGCGTTTCCCAATGTTCAAATGGATTCAAGGGATCTTTTCCCAATGGGGCGAACGAAAAACATTAGGTTATGAGATTCAGTTCTACCCTGGGGGAACCAAATTTAAAAAGATTAAATAGGCTCAACGATTGAAGCTAAAAACAAGCCACCCTAACCGGTGGCTTGTTAATTTTCAATTTTTGAAAATACTATCGCAGTAAGCAATTCCGTCTCGGAGTTAATCATCCGGAAGCGATTTGCAAACGTAAATCGCTAAAAACAGGTCGTTGTTGAAAAATTATCAAGCAGGTTATAAAATAACGTTGTACACTTTTTACCGTTTATCTTCGTTGGACTCTTAAGAATCCGGAAATGAGGGCCAGGTATGAAACGCACGAATGGAGCGATCGTAAAAAATATTGCGATCATCGGAACAATCTTGGTGGGAATCGCCAATTTGCTTTATTTGCCGGTCAATAACCTTCATCCCGATGAAGCATATTATTGGGTATGGTCGCACAACCTCGCTTGGGGCTATTTCGACAATTCCCCAATGGTCGCCTATGTAATCCGTTTTTTTACCTCTTTTGGCAATTCGGCGTTTTGGGTACGATTACCCGCGTTGTTGGTTTGGCTATGGTTAGTCTGTTTTATTTACTGGTTTACCAAGAAACTATATAAAAATTCACAAGCGGGCTTTCTGGCGTTATTGATTGGTTTATTTGTCCCGCTGTTAACGTCCGGAAGCCATATTATGACCCATGATATTCCATTGATGTTCTTTACCAGCCTTGTCTTTTACTTTCTCTATGAGGCGGTTGAAGAAGGCAAAAAAAAGGCTTGGTATGGCGTGGGAATCTTTTTGGGGTTCGCCCTTTTTTCCAAATTTCAAGCCGCATTGTTGGGCGTCATTATCCTGGCGATGCTGCTGTTCCGTTCCTCCAAACGACATTGGTTGACACGGAAAGAACCTTATTGGGCTGCTTTGATCAGTCTATTAATGTTTACTCCCATCCTTTATTGGAATGCCACCCATCGCTGGGCTGCTTTTGCTTTTCAATTTGAACATGGCATCCACCGCGTGATGAAGTTAGAAAATTTATTGGAGTTTTGGGGTGGCCAAGCGCTGATCTTTTCGTTGCTGTTTTTTGCTTTATTTTATTATGCCGCCAAACGCACTTTTAGTTGGCAGCTTCGAAAAGCTCCCGATGTGTTCTTAATGTATTCTTTTTTACCGATCTTTTTGTTTTTTAGTTTCACGAGTCTTACCTACCCGGCTTTGCCAAACTGGCCGGCAATCGCCTACCTGCCCTCCATCATTTTTTTAGGCGCGCAATTGCAACGGTCATTCGAGTATTTCGGCCGGATTCGCCGGACGTTGTTATGGATTTTTTTGATTTTTTCCTTTGGCATCAGCACGCTCTTGTTAACCCTCGTACGTTACCCGGAACTGCTCATTTCCCATTTGAACATCAATCTTCCCTCGGAGCAGGTCATCGCCAATTCTACCTACGGTTGGTCCAAACTTGGTCAACGTGTTGACCAGGCAATCGACCAATACCTGCCGCATCAAAAGGTGGTGCCGATATTCGGCGACTCCTATCAAGTCGCGGCGGAATTACAATATTATGTCTCCAAACCGGCCGTGTTTTTTACCACCCGTGAAGCCCACCGCTGTCATTTTGACTACGTCACCATGGATAAGATTGCGGAATTTAATGGCCAAAGCGGAATCCTAGTGATCAAAGATCACTTGCCGCCTTCGGCCGCAAAGTATTTTCAAGAAATCGCTTTGGTCGAACATTTCGCAGTCAAACGTTTTGGACAGCAAGTCCGCGATCTCTATATTTACCGTTTTGCCAAACTCGACGCGCCCGCCCTTTATGAAATGGCGGCAAACAAGCCGTTAGGTTATCCGGGCAAATATAAGGATCCGCAATAAAGAGACTATTGATCAGTCCCTGCCGCTTAGCGTTGTCATTCAAAAAAGACCGGGTTGAACATTAAAAAAATTCACTATCCACAAGCTTGCCGAACAACTCCACAAGCTTACTACTGCTAAAAAATAGCTGAATGCGCATCTGTCCGCCCAGACCTGAAGTTCTGGGCTAGGATTTAAAACCATTCTCAAACCCGTCTTAAAGCCGGGTTGGGCCGTGCTTCGAAGCAGTGCCGAGCCCTGAAAGGGCTTTAGAATGGTTTATACACCTAGCCAGGTCGTTTACGGCTTGGCGGAGAGAAACACATTCAATTTTCGTTCTTGCGCTTACCCCGGCCTGCCGGAGGAGCTCTTTTTAAGTATCAACCAAAAAAATAACCATATCCCAAACAAGTAATCAGTGCGAATACGGCGCCAACCAAAAAGCCGACCAACACATCCAACGGATAATGAACTCCGCAATATACCCTCGAAAAACCGATGACCAATGAAAGTCCGATAAACCAGACCCCAATCTGGGGCGCAAACCAACTGATCACTAGAGCGGTACCAAGATTATTTGCCGAATGCGCTGAGGGAAATGAAAGTCTGCCTGCCTTCACCATCCGGTGGGCATCGGGCAACGCCAATCCGGGTCGCAACCGTCCGAATTTACGTTTGAAAAAGTTGCAGAGTTGGTCGGATAAGGCAACGACAATGATGATAAGAACCATAACCATTCTGACGGTTTGGGTTCCAAAGATCAGCAAAAAAACCAACGTAATCAATAATGGTATCCGAAAATAATGTTCATTGGTGATGACCGGCATCATCCGGTCAAACCAACGATTCTTCAAGCGATGGTTAATAAAGTAAAAGATCTTGCGATCAATGACTGTCAATCTCCGTTTCAACGACATTCGTCGCAACCACGCTCTTTTCTTCAAGACATTAAGGCAGCATTTTCATTTGGAATGGGGCCTGATTCCGCCGACAAGCACTAACGTAAGTATTCCCGATATTGGCTGTCAACTGACTGTAAAAATTGCTTTGATTCATCCCACATATTAAGATTGGCGATCTGATCCATGGTAAAGAAACGAACAGATCGTCCTTCAGGATTTTCTAAAACCGTCTCGAAGTATTTCATCAAAAATAAATGCGTGTCGATGTGAATTGTTGTTTGATAGCGGTTCCATTGATATTGATAACTTCCGAGATCTTTAATCACCCGAACTTTAACGCCGGCTTCCTCCATCACTTCGCGAACGGCCGTGATCTCCGGGGATTCACCGTCCTCAATATGTCCGGCCGGGATGATCCACCGGTTTTTACTGGAATTGCTCGTCACAAGAAGATATTCGATGATGTTTCCAGTGCACTTAAAAACAACTCCGCCCGCCCGTTGTTCGCTGATTGGTTGAGTCATCATTGCCACCCCGTGTTTAAATTATCAAACATGTCTTGGATTCGTAGCGATATTATTGAAACGACATGTAATATTTGCCAATTATAAATAAAAACATCTGTTAAAACAGATGTTTCAATTGCTAAAACATAATTTTCTGACGGCGCGCCCAGATATTGGTTAAGATACCAATCGACGCAAGATTGGCAATCATCGAACTTCCGCCGGAACTGATAAACGGCAAAGGAATCCCGGTGATCGGCATAATCCCCATGTTCATTCCGACATTTTCAAGAATATGAAAAAGAAACATCGAAATAATCCCAACCGCCATAATCGTCCCGGTTTTATCCCGAGCTTGATAGGCAATACGAATTCCCCGCCAGATTAATGTAAAAAAGAGAAAGAGAATCCCAAACGACCCGATAAATCCCAATTCTTCGCAGAGTACGGCAAAGATAAAGTCGGTGTGATTTTCGGGGAGATACCCTAACCGTCCTTGGGTTCCCCGAAACAATCCTTTTCCAAAAAATTGACCGGAACCGACGGCAATCACTGCTTGCCGGACATTCCAACCGCTCCCTTGCGGATCGCGTTCGGGATCGATAAAGCTCGTTAAACGGTTGATCTGATATTGTTTAAGCGGGAAGGGTACTTGCGGGAAAAAGTAATGGGCGGTAAATAACAAAGCAACCAAGGCAATACCCGTAAATATCAAAGTAAATAACTTCCACCCCGGTGCTCCGGCAGTATACATCATGGTAAACATAAAAAAGATAAATACTAAAGCGGTTCCCAAGTCGGGTTGCATTAATATTAACAAGAGCGGGAGACCGATAAAACAAAACGGCCCTAAAAAACTATAAAATGAAGTTAAACTCTCTTTTTCCGCCAGATACTTTCCAAATGTAATAATCATGATAACCTTCGAAAACTCCGACGGTTGCACCCCAAAAAGCCAGCTTTGGGCGCCATTGCCGCTACGCCCGAGCGGCGTTAATACTAATATTAACATGAAAATGTTGAAAATATAAAGGAGCTGCGCCATCCGGTCGGAGATCCGGTAATCGAAGAATAGCAGTCCACCAAGGAGTAATGTTCCAATAACAACGGCACCCGTTTGTTTTTTGACAAAAGCAAACGGATCGCCTTGGGTTAGTCCGACTTTAGCATGGGTAGCGCTATAAACCATCGTGAGCCCCACGATAATCAATATTGCAACAACCACCAGTAATGTGAAATCAACATTTTTCAACAACCGACGGTCCAAAGCCATGCCTCCTTTACCACGCATTTATTATATCCCGTTCCTCAGTGTAAGTCTACCAGAAAAAAGTTCCTAAGGCAAAGAAAAACGGCTAACTACACCGCGAAAGTTAACCGTTTTCATAACAATTTTTAAAGGATGGCAAACCATTCATTACCAAATGAATCACGCAACCATCGTATCAGACTTCACAACAAAACGTTACCGACGAATCCGTTTGACGGGAATATTGGCCGTTAAGGCAGCAGAACGTTCGGTTGAAGTCAAATTAACATCCATCGTCTGCTCGTCAATATCCATATACTTCGAGATCACTTGGATCATCTCTTCTTTTAAGGATTCCATCAATCCCGGCGAAACACTGGCCCGGTCATGGACTAATACCAGCCGCAACCGTTCAACCGCCCGTTCTTTACTTGAGGTGTCGTCACGCAGGAACTTGTTAATTAAATCCATTTTGTTACCCCCGTTTACTTTCAAAATCCAAAATGGCAATGGCAGAATTATCAAACCGTTTTATTTTTTAATCATCCGTTTGAGCTTTTCAAGAATGCCGAGATCATAATCGAGTGACATAAAGGGTACTTTTTCCCCTTCCAACCGTGCCACAATATTCCGAAACGCTTGTCCGGCCCGGGAAGAATTGTCCATCACCGCCGGTTCGCCCCGGTTCGTGGAGATAATGATGCTTTGGTCGTCCGGCACGACCCCAAGCAGATCGATGGCAAGGATGTCATTGACGTCGTCAATATTCATCATATCGCCTTTGCGCACCATATCCGGGCGCACGCGGTTGATAACCAACTGCGGGGTGGCGAATTCATTGGCTTGTAATAAACCGATGATCCGGTCGGCGTCCCGGACGGCCGAAACATCGGGGGTGGTCACGATGACTGCTTGATCCGCACCTGCGATCGCATTTCGGAATCCCTGCTCAATCCCGGCCGGGCAATCGATTAGGATCACATCAAATTCCTTCCGCAACTCGTCGCAAAGCTCTTTCATTTGTTCCGGTTTGACAGCGTCTTTCTCACGGGTCTGCGCCGCCGGTAACAGATATAAGTTCTCGAACCGTTTATCCTTAATCAAAGCTTGTTTAATCTTACATTGTTTCTCGACCACATGAACCAGATCATAGACAATCCGGTTTTCCAGACCCATCACGACATCTAAATTCCGCAAACCGATATCCGCGTCAATCAGAACCGTTTTCCGGCTCCGAAGCGCTAAACCGACCCCGATATTGGCAGTGGTGGTGGTCTTGCCGACACCGCCTTTGCCAGAGGTCACAACAACAACTCGACCCGACATGTAAAAAACCTCCTCGTTGCTCTTAAAGCTACTCCGTTAACTATTAGTTTGAGAGCGCGGGCTTAACCTCAATCAAATCGTCCTTGATTTTAGCAACCTCAGGCCCAAAATAACCCGACTCATTTTTCTTTTTTTCCGCTGGACCCCGGGTAATCACGCCGGCGATCCGGATTTGCGTTGGATTAAACTGAAAAGCGTAAATCTTGGCCGTTTTGTCGCCGGCCGCACCGGCATGAGCGGTTCCCCGCAGCGTACCGAGAATAATAATATCTCCGCTTGCCACCACTTCAGCACCAGGATTCACGTCGCCCATAATCACCAAATTACCGTCAAACTCAACGCGTTGCCCGGAACGAACCGTCCGTTTTACCGTAACGGTTCCAATAAAATCATCACTTTCGTCAGCACGATAATTCTGATTGACCTGAGCGTTTAGACTCGACTCTCCCACTACTTTAAAGAGAATTAACCCGGATTGGTGCAACAATTCTTGGAGTGCTTCCCGCTGGGTTTCATCCAATTTCCGTTTACCAACTTTGACAGAGATTTTAGCTCCTTTAAAAAAATCCTGGGCCTGTTGCAGTTGGGTTTGCAACTGTTCAAGATATTTTTCAAATGGTCCGCTCTCAGGGATTAATAACGCTAAGCCGTTTTTATACCCTTTAAAAACAACAGTCGCAAGTTCATCCGTTGTTTTTTTGGTGCTATGTGCAATCATAAAAAGCTCCTATCATCGACAAAGTTGGATTAAAATAATTATTTTCCCTGATTTGATTATAGAAATAATAATCGTTATAGAATTCGCGGTTTCAAAAAAAAATCCTCCTAGAATGGAGGAAGATGCAAATTTGATATTTTATTCAGTTATTTGACCGCCACTAGCAGCGTTTGATTTAATATTCGGCGCCTGCTCCGGTTGGGTCACTGGCGCTGAGTTTTGGACGGGTACAGGTGGGGTTTGTCCGCCCGATAACGGTTTGGTTAAGTCGTTAACAACGGGTACTCCCGGATTAGGCGCTGCAGTAGCTGTTCCGGTAGTAGCTGACAGAGTCGTTGTCGGAGTCGCTTTGGGCTTTTCATCAAGGTTAAAAAATGATTCAAGAATTTTACGGGCAACCGGAGCTGCGGCGCTGCTTGATCCGCCTTGCTCAACATAGACAATCACCACAATCTCTGGCTTGTTGGCCGGCGCGTAACAGGCAAAAACGCCGGAATTGTCATAAGGTGGCTTTTGAACCGTTCCGGTCTTACCAGCGACCGGATATTTATCAAGCGGAAACCCTTGAAAAACCCAAGACGCCGTTCCTTCATTAACAACTTCCGAAAGTCCTTTCCGGACAATCTCCATGATCGACGGCGGCACATCTAGCTTTGATGCCACAATCGGTTTGTTCGTTAACAGCACTTTACCATCCGGAGCGGTGATCTGGGAGACCAACTGCGGTTGATAAACCGTACCGCCATTGGCGATGGCTTCATAAACCTGGGCTAACTGCAATGGAGTGACTGTTAGATAGCCCTGCCCGATTGCGAAATGCGATGTTTCGATCGGATACCATTTATCTTTAAAATGCTGTTTTTTCCATTCGGTATCGGGAATAAATCCAGAGGCTTCACTGGGATAAAGATTAATGCCGGTCGGCTTTCCGAGTCCGAAATAGCGGCTGTATTTGGCGATGATATCGGGACCGATCAAACGTCCGAGATCCGACATCACAATATTGCAAGAGTTTTTTAATCCATCAACAATGGTTTCCGTTCCGTGACCCTTCAAATACCAACACTTAAAATTTTTCCCCCACACTGGGTCGAGCCCATTGCAATAGAACGTTTTTTTATCATCGACCTTATGTTCCATTAAAGCCGATAGCACAGTAATCGGTTTAAATGTTGAACCTGGTTGAAACTCACCCTGGACGTTCCGGTTGCTCAAAGGATGCAAGGGATTGTTGTATAATTTCTGGGCGATCTCCGGGGTAATAATCCCCGTAAATAGGTTGGGATCGTAGCCCGGTTTACTGACCATCGCCAACACGTTTCCATTGCGGGGATCTAAGGCGATCACCGAACCGGAACGGGCGTTGCGCCATTGGGTGTTCTTTTGAAGGTTGATCAGTTGATCGGTTAACGCCTTTTCAGCGGCCATTTGGACTTTCTGATCAATTGTCAAATGAAGGTTATTACCGGGAATCGGATCAACATTGCCTAACATGCGCAGCGGCCGGCCGTTGATATCGACCTCATAATTTTTCCCGCCTTCAACCCCACGTAAATACTCTTCATAGGTTCGTTCCAAACCGGTCTTGCCAATCAAATCGCCAGATTTATAACCCTTCGCCTTTAACTGACTCAACTCGTCGGCGTTGATCTCCCGGATATATCCGAACAAATGACTGGCAAACTCGCCGTACGGGTAGGAACGGATCGGGATATCATCCACTTCGACGCCGGGCAGATTCATTTTGGATTCGAGAATTTTGATCACTGTCGCCGAATCCAAATCTTTAGCGATCGGAACATATTGATACGGACTCCGTGGCTGTTTGGGATCGGGAATCAGCTTGGCTTGAATCTCAGCTACCGGCATTTTCAACAGCTTGCTTAATAAAGCCAGAACTTCCGGCTTATTCTTGACATCTTCAGGAACAACCGAAACGATGTGGGAAATCCGACTAGTGGCGATGATTTTGCCATCCCGGTCATAAAATATCCCCCGCGGCGCGTTGATCCGGAAAACCCGGACTTGATTTTGGCGCGATTGCACCATAATGGTTGCTCCTTGCATAATCTGGAGAATCCACAAACGGACAAGCAGCAACGCAAATATCGCTAAGACAATCCCTGCGATCATTTTGAACTTATGCTCCAGATTCCTTAAAGCCGTCTCTTCCACAGCAAAAAGCCCCCATAAAGGTATTTAAAAACGTATGACGCGTGTCCCGATGTTACGACGCGCGTTCGATGATGAACCGTTCCGCTTTTAACAGATAAAAATAGACTAACGGCGCCAAAACGGCGTTATATAAAGCTTGGGGCAGCACGATACTGACAATGGAACCCCAAAAATTAAAGTTAGCCATAAAAGCCATATGCATGACAACAGAGAAAGTATTAAAAAGCAGAGTGCCAAAAAGAACGGCAATAAAAGGCACTAACAGATTATCCTTGAAAATGTTCTTTTCAAGCAATCCGGCGCAATACCCCGCCAACATTTTCGAGAGCGCCTCGATGCCAATCACTCCGCCGCTGAGTAAATTGAGAAAAAAACCGGCTAATAATCCAAAGAGGAGCCCTTCATCGGGCCCCCGTAACAAACCGTATGAGATCACTAAGATCAATACCAAGTCCGGTATGATCTGCCAGGGTAAATTCAACCCCGCAAACCAGGTAGCCTGGATTGCCACACTCAAAATAACACTAATCGTTAAGATGGTGATTCTCATGGCTGGCCTCCTTCAGGTGCCGGAGTGGTTGGAGGAACTGGTGTGGCGACCGGCAGCGGCGGATCATGTTTCGCTTTAATTACATAGACCAACCGTAAACTCCCAAGTTTAACTGTCGGTTTAACGGCCGCTTTATTGACCAAGTTATTTGCACCCTTGCTAATTTGGAGCACTTTGCCGATGGGAATCCCACGCGGGAAAATATCGCTGGTCTCCGCCGTACGGATTAGATCCCCTTTTTTGAGGTTGATAAAATAAGTTTCAACAGCCGGTTTCACGGTACATTCGCCTTGGAAGAACCCCCCGCCGGTAACCAAAACCATATCACCGGTTCGTTCCACCACGCCACCGACAAAATTCCCTTCGCGGGGGTCGGTGATTAAAATAACTTCCGACGAATGGGTCCGGACTTCACCAATCCGTCCCACCACTCCCTGGGGATTAATGACCGCCATATTTTTACGAATTCCGTCGGTACTTCCTTTATTGATGATTAAGGTTCGATACCAATTGCTAGGATTGGTTGAAACCATTTCAGCAGCGATTAAATCATGCGGTTGAGCGTCTTGAAAGTTCAAAGCATCCCGCAAACGTTGGTTCTCCGCTTTTAAGGAATCCAAACCCACCTGACGCGCTTCAAGATGACTCATCGCCAAGCGCAGCCGATCGTTATCCGCTTTCAACCGGCTTAACCGGCTGACCGTCCGCCAACTGTCATCGACCATGCCACCCATCCGGTTAAAGATACTCTCCAAGGGAGCCATTGCCGTATTGAAAAAAAACTCAATTTTCCCTTCTTGCGTACGCTCCCGTGAAGTGACAAACATCCCCCAGGTAATGATTAAAATAATCAAAGCCACCACTAAATAACGGCGATCAGCAAATAAATGCACGAATGGTCACCCTTCTATCTATGTCGTACGCATGATCCGGACTTCATTTCGCGACATATTTCTTAATCATCAATAAATTATGCCATCTTACGATTGGATAGTAATACCCGTTTCAAATCTTGATAGTTACGTTCCAACGCTAAACCGGTACCCCGGGCAACACATGTTAACGGATCGTCGGCGATTTGCACCGGCATCCCGGTCTCTTCCATCAGCAAATGATCAATTCCTTTCAAGAGCGCGCCGCCGCCAGCCATGACGATTCCTTTATCAAGAATATCCGCGGCAAGTTCAGGCGGAGTCTTCTCCAAAGTCGTTTTGACCGCATCGACAATACTTGAAACCGGTTCGGCCAAAGCTTCACGTACTTCATTGCTGGTAATGGTGATGGTTTTGGGTAGGCCGGTTAGTAAGTCACGGCCTCTCACATCAAGCTTTTGTTCCGGACCGACCGGGTGAGCGGAACCAATTTCCCGTTTGATATCTTCGGCGGTCCGTTCGCCAACCATCAAATTATAGTGCCGTTTGATATATTGGCCGATCGCTTCATTCATTTCATCTCCGGCAGTCCGGACCGAACGGCTTGATACAATGCCGCCCAAAGAAATTACGGCCACCTCGGTAGTCCCGCCACCGATATCAACGATCAAATTCCCGGTTGGTTCCTCCACTTGGAGTCCGGCACCAATCGCCGCAGCCATCGGTTCTTCGATTAAAAAGACCTCTCTGGCGCCGGCTTGCAAACCGGCATCCATAACCGCCCGTTTTTCAACTTCGGTTACGCCCGACGGTACCCCGATAATCACCCGGGGTGAAAGAATGCCGATATTTTTCCCGGCTTTGCTAATAAAATAATGCAACATCTTTTCAGTGACGTCAAAGTCGGCAATAACTCCGTCTTTCATAGGCCGGACTGCGATAATATTCCCAGGGGTACGGCCAACCATCTGTTTTGCCTCACTACCAACCGCAAATATATTATTGGTATCTTTTTCAATGGCTACCACCGTCGGTTCTTGTAACACAATACCCCGGCCTTGAACATAAACCAAAGTATTGGCGGTACCCAAATCAATTCCCATATCTTTTGCAAAACGTCCAAAAATAGATTTAAACATCAGTTAGACTCCTCCAGATCTTATTCGTTTTTGTAGATGGTTTATGTATGCGATCTGTCTCTTCTCACGCTAAATAGCCACGTTCTTTGAGACTAATATACCGATTATCGCCGAATATTACATGATCAATCACTGCTATCCCCATGATCTCGCCTGCTTCGCGCAAACGCGAAGTGAGCAATAAATCGTCTTTGCTGGGGGTGGGGTCGCCACTCGGGTGGTTATGCGCCAATACCAAACCGGCGCTGCTCATTTTGACCGCTTCTTTAAAAACTTCCCGGGGATGAACCGGTGATGAGCTAAGAATCCCAATCGCGGTCGTCTCAATTTTAAGCACCTGATTTTTCGTGTTCAAATGAACTACCTTAAAATGTTCGCGGTCCAGGTCTTGGAAGCTAGCTTTCAAAAGGTCGAATATATCTTGCGGTGTTCGAATTGACGGTTGTTGCACCGGATTGCTGGTTAATACTCTCCGTCCTAATTCAAAGGCCGCTTTCAATTGCACTGCCTTGGCCGGACCAATCCCATAACAACTGGCGATCTCGGCGACTGAAGCTTTGGCTAATCCCCGTAAATCCTTATATGTGGCAATCAACTCCTCTGCGACGTTCACGGCGCTGCGATTGGTCGAGCCGGTCCGTAAAATGATTGCAATTAATTCCGCTGCTGCAAGATGCTCGGGACCGTTGTGAATCAATCGTTCCCGCGGTCGTTCTTCTAAAGGAAGGTCTTTGATCGTGGGTCGATTCTCCACACAATCACCTCACCAAATTGATATCCCAAAATCAACTAACGTGGTTGCCAAGCGGCTGATGGGTAACCCGACCACGTTAAAATAACACCCGTTGATTTTTTCAACCAAAAGAGCGCCTTTACCTTGGATTCCATAAGCTCCCGCTTTATCCAGCGGTTCCCTCGTTGCGACATAAGCTTGGATCTCGGCACTTGACAGGTTCCGAAACAAAACCCGTGTCTCTTCCGAGAACACCTGATTTCGGCCGGAAGCAACGTCAATTACCGCGACCCCGGTAAAAACCGAATGTTCTTTGCCCTGAAGCATTGTAAGCATTGTGATAGCTTCTGCCGGGTCGATCGGTTTTCCAAGAATCGTCTGATTGGCAACAACTACCGTATCCGCACCGATAACCATCCCGTTTTGGAGCGATTTGGCTACCCACGCCGCTTTTTGATAAGCAAGGCCGGCAACATATTGTTCCGGCAATACGGAAGGTTCGGGCGGAGCTTCTACTGCCTGACTGGCAATGATCTCAAACTTCAAACCAATTTGGTGCAACAACTCCGCCCGGCGGGGCGAAGCCGATGCCAATATCAAACCTTCATTCATTGTTCATAACCTTCGATAAATAAAAAATGCCACCGCGACTCCAACAATCGTCGCTAGATTCAGGTTAATTTTAAACCCGAACGTGAGTGAAAACGCATCAGCTAAATTCAAGGTTTGCGGTGCCATATGAGCGGAGGCTCCGACTGCCATAAAGGGGAGATACGGTCGTAATATGTGTCCTAAAATCGTCCCAAAAATAAAACCGACCAATAACAGAATCACCAAAACGATCCAATGGGCATGTCCGGAACGGCTCAAACTGGTCACCATCCATCTTGTTTTGGGTTACTGATTCCACAATACACATGGAAAATCCTTTTAGTTTTCAGAAATCAGCACAAATTTATCTGGGATTTTAGAAAAAAACTCCCATCTCCTAACTTTTGCTCAAAAATTCCGCCATTCGTTATTATATCAGAGCTGAGCATGTTGTGTGTTATAACTTTTTGTGCTTCGTCAAGATTTTATTTATTATGCCAACTTTTTGACATAATATCGGAAAAAAACACCAAAATTCCCTTTAGATCGTAGGACATTCCTGCTTTCGAGACAATGAAACATAAACAAGTTTGCATTGATTATAAAACAAACCGCCGGTGGAATCCACCGACGAATATTTCCAGATACCAAATCGGTATGATAGCATAAGCAAGCTACGTAGAAAAAACAGGCTAACAAGGACCACTCCCTGATTAATGGGGATCGTCCTTGCTCCCGGTTTGGCCGCTGACCATAATCCAGTCGTTATCGGATAACAGTTGATCGAATTGTTTTTTCAACTCCACACAAAAGATCTCCTTGCGGTTGACACGAGGATTGGTTGCATTGAATAACAAGAGAAGTTGATCGCCTACTTGTGACCAACATGGATGTTGATGGTTGGCGGCTGACAAACCAAACCGGACAGTGGCTTGAACGACTTTGGCGTTACGGTCGGCAGTGCCCACAAAGATCAACCGGTCCGCGCCGGTATCGGGTTTGGCGTCAAAGGCCACATATTTGCCGTCCGGACTCCAACAAGGATTCCCCGGGTCATTTGGTGTTGCGACAATTCTCGGATTGTTACCGCTTACTGTTTGAGTAATATCAAACAACCACAATTTTTTATTATTGATATAAGCTACCTGTTCTCCGTTGGGACTGATCTCCGGCTCATGGCCTTCGGCCAGCAAAGTCGGGGGTGTTGTATCGTCCAAACGTTTCCAGTAGACCATCCCTCTACCGCTGCGCATGGAATGAAAAACCATTGATTTACCCGATTGATCAATCGAGGGATGATCATCGTTGGCGGGGCTGCTGCAAACAGCTTCCGCCCGTTTGGTTATTACATCGTATATATACAGATCCTTTTTGTTCGCTGGTATGATATCGGAAACAAAAACAATTTGGGTTGGAGTCCGCCGCACCGCCTGCTCCTCGTCGCCCGGGAAATCGGTAATGCGCGTAACCGACCGGTTTTCGAGCTGCAGTGCAAAAATATCGTGACCTCCCTGAATATTGCAACTATAAAGAATAGTGCCTGCAAGGGGGATGCCCGTCAATGGCATCCGCACTGTGGTGGGGCGTCCTGAAAAATTGACATTCAATTTTGCCGATTGATACCAAGGTCGTTCAAAACAAAGGATATAGGCGCCAGGTTCCATTTTCTCCACATCAATTTGACCGGATTGATCGGTAACCGACTGCCTTTCGCCAACGGTCACCGTCGTTCCGGGGATACCCTCCCCGGTTGCTTGATCGATCACGGTGATGCGTAAATTGGCCGGGCTTGGCTTCGGTTTTTGCAGACACCCTGATAATAGTAATAATATGACGCCCCCGCAAATCAGCCAGTTCTTCGTAAAGCGTTTCTCTCTCATGAAGCAACAATTCGTTGAATTCCATAAAATTCCTGTAAATAATTTCAAATTAATTAAAATTCTACCCAAGTGACTGGGGGAAATGTCAGTTGATTCTGTTATGAAGATATCATCATTGCCACAATCGATAAAAAAACCCGGTTCGGTTTACCCGCCGGGATTGGTAAGAACTTTATTCCATAATGCCTTGAGCTAATTCGTAAATTAACGGTACTTTAAAATAATCCCCTTGCCAACAACGAATCGCCAAATAAATTACGAAAATGAACCAAAACCAAACAGCGATGTTAAAAAGAACTCCCCCAATCAACGGGATTACTTGTAAAAACATACCGACAACCAGATAAAGAACAGTACTGCAGATCCCGAGATACAACGATTGATAGCCGTGATAACGGATAAACCGTTCTTTACGTAAGCTGGTTAAGACAAAAAACAGACTGACCGGCCAAATCGGATAAGCTAATGCCAGTAAAAAGCGCCATTCCGGGTTGAGGTCTTCCATGATGATCCCTCCCGCTATAACATATGAACCACCATGGGGAAATATTTGCGTTCTTTAACCAATGATTTGCCCGAGATTTAAAGCCTCTGAACCGTCCGTTTCAACTTAATCGAAAGTTTCGGTAAGACCTGCTGATAGCTATAGGCCGAATGCAACTCCTCCGCCTGGTCGTAATGGGCGAACAAATGCCGGTCTTTGGCGCTGATTTTGCCAAAATAATCAAAAGAAGTAACCTGTTTGCCTTGTTGATAGACAAAAGAAGTCGGGTCCACCGGAACCCAACCCAAGCCGGATAAATAACTTTCCGCCCAAGCATGTCCGTATTGTTCGAGATCGGTTTCGAAAAAACCGACATCGGTATCGTCAAAACGATACCCCGCCACAAAACGCGAGGGGATGCCGACTGACCGGCAAAGCGCAATATAAGCTAAGGCATAGTCAATACAAAGTCCTTGTTTCCGTTGCAAAGTCATTAACGCGCTATGCGGTTCCGGTGAATTCAACGTGTAGGAAATGGTCGAATTGACATAGGCATAGATCTGTTTGGCCTTCTCCAGATTGGTACCGCATTGCTTGGTTAGTTCACTGGCGAGCAGTTGGATGACCGGGCTGTTTGACTCGATACCCTTTTCCGGCCGGAGATATTGTTCATCCCCGGGGTCCCAACCGCCAAACCGTTCCAGGTTATAGGTGATTGCCGTATTGTAAAAACGATACTCAAATTGATATTGAACCCGCTGGTTTTTGTCTAAACGCGGGACAGTGACCTCCGCGATTTGATTCTTTTCCGAGGAAACCAAGCGGATCGAATTTTCCGGAGCGTAGGTGAACGAACGGAGATTTTGATACGGCGGCAATCCTTTGGTCATCAGGAGCGGAACTTTAACTTTGATCGCGGTGGCCGTCCCCCCTGAATTGGTAATATCCAAAACGAAACGGACCTTATATAGCTCAAATTTGGCAAGGTCATAGACGCCGAGCGCATCTGCAGTTATGGAAGCCCAGGCCAATACCAACAATACTAATAGATTAATTGCCGTTGAACAACGTTTCATGCCTTCTATATTTTACAAAACAGTCAAAAATTCCTTCGTAATTTAAAATGTTTTGTCATTGCACCCATTTATAGACAAACCCGCTGCTCGACGGGAGCACAAACGAAGGCAAAAAGCCTTCAGTCTCAATTGTTTCCGCTGCGGTCGCCGCATTGTCTCCAAACGGCGGAAGGTCGTTCACCCGAGTGATATCGGCCAGTTTCACCCATTTCCCAGGTAATCCGAAATCAATCCCCAACTCAATGTCGTACGGCTCAAAATTGAACAACGCCACCAGATGTTCGTAAGGCGTTTCCGAAGGTTTGGCCTGCCAGCCCACGACCAGTCGGCCCTTTCCTTGTTCTAGCCAAGGTCCGGCGATGAAGCGGAACCGATTTTGGCCAATCAGATCGTCTCCCGACAGTTTCAGCCCCGGGTAACGTTGGCGTAACTTAATCAAATGACTGGCCCATTGGTAAAAATCATGGTCTTGCAAATTATCCGGCCAATCGAACTGGACCTGGTTGCGCGGGCGGTCGATTCCAAACTCTTGGCCCATATAAATCATCGGCTGGCCCAGCGCCATGATGGTAGCCATCAATCCCAAACGAGCTTTTCTTTCCTTCGCCACCTCGTTTTTCAGCGCCGGCCCGTCGGTGCCGACCTCATAGGGCATGCTGTTTTCATCATGGCTCTCGCAATAATTGATCACATTATTGGTATGGGCGGCGTAGAAGTTGCGGGAGTAATAAAAGACATCTCCCAAATGTTCGGGGTCGTTGGTGACCCAGTCTTGGTAAACTCCCTCCCGTAACATGGCGGCAATTTTATCGTGAAAAGGGTCGCACCATTGCGCGAAACCGTTCCAGCCCTGCAGGTTTAAATCCGGTTGATTGGGCAAGTTCTCAACGATCAAAATACAATCCGGTTTGAAATCCCGCCCACGGATCTCATATTCCAAGCGATACAGGAAGACGTGATCCATCCAATCCGAATGGGTGGCGTCAAAACGGAATCCATCGATCCGATATTCCTTCAGCAGTAACTTCGCCACATCAATCAGGTAATTCTGGACCTCTTCCCGTTCGGTGGCAACCCGGTTTCCCCAAGGGGTGCCGCCGCTAAAATAAAAGCCGCCGGGATTGCCATCGGCGATCGTGTCCCAGAGCGGGTTGAACGAATTGGCCGTATGGTTAAACACTAGATCCATCAGTACCGCTAGACCATGTTGATGGGCGACATCCACTAACTCCCGCAACTCGTCAGGGGTGCCAAAATCACGTTCGATGGCGGCAAAGCCGCAAGGATCATAACCAAGCGCAGTGGGTCCCTGCAATGAAGGCGCTTCGGAAGTTGGCATAAATCCCAAGGCGGTGACCCCTAAATCTTTAAAGTAACCGTTCTTAATCCGGCGGATGACCCCTTGAAAGCGGCCTTGTTCTTGGAGCGGAATGTCTTTGTCCCCTTCGGTAAAGCCATAGATGTTCATCTCATAAATCATCAAATCGGACAACGGCGGGGTCTTCCATTCCTTGCTCCGCCATTGATAACGGGTTGGATCAACGACCAAACACGGGTTATTTCCGACGTCTTCTCCATAACAACGGGTCATTGGGTCATGGATATATTTTTCGGGGCGGCGATTGCCATCCAACGGGACTCCGCCCATCACGTAAAACTGGTATTCCAATTCCTTTTCCGGTTGCTCCGGCTTCAAACGGTAAGTCCATAAGTTCGGGGAATCATAATAGCCCCGGTAAAGCTCCATGCGGTGAAAGTATTGCGGACGCGGGTCGGAGTGGCCCGGACACTGCCAGTTATTGAAGTTTCCCACCAAATAGACTTGGGCGGCGTGCGGGTGAAAAAAACCGAACACAATCGATCCGTCTTTGAGACGGTGCGCGCCCAGCATTGATTTGGTCAACGACGGTTTTCGTTCGGGCGCCGGGGGAATCCCCTCACGCAAATTGGAAACATCCGTCTCCGGCAAGTACAGACCCTCGGGGACCAACTCCCGGATGGTTTGGTAAAACTCATTGACATGTCCTTTGGCAACTGCGGGTTGGACTGCGTATACCTCGGCCCGGTCGACCATACACCAAACTTCTTTGCCGAAGAAACTGGCGTAAAAACGTTCCAGCCCCGGATCGCCAGGCAGATTCAAGAACTTAAAATGAAAAGAGCTTAAACCATTCTCCGGACGGAAAATCAGTCCGTTTTCATCGCGGCCGACCGGATCAAACCGCTGCGGCGAACGGCGGTAGTCGTGTTTATGCCATAATTCGAGCACAATTCCTTCAGCATTTGGGTAAAGCAAGTGAACGGTGACTTGCATGACTTCACTCCCGTAACAGCATCATTTTTAGTATTATTCTACCCAATTTCCCCAATAAAAAATAAGGCTTTGGTAGCCTTATTTTTATTGCTGCAGGTAACTCTGTTGTCTTGCCTGGTCGTAATGGGGAATGTACATATCCCCTTCGTCAATCCGGACTGGGGTCTCCTGCTCCAGCGACTCAATCATCCCCAAAACCGTCCGGGCGTCTCCCAATTCGAGTTCGGGCGTGACCGAGATCGGTTCTTTGCCGCTGAAGGCGTTGTAGAAGTTTAACAATTCGTTGTAGTAGCCGCGTTGGGGTTGGTAGGGAATTTGCTTTTGCGTTCCGTCGTGCATAATCAGGTTGATCACGCCACAGTCGCGTTCTTCTTGATAAATCTCGCCTTTTTGACCGACAATCCGCCACCCGACCAACGGTCGTTGCATTTCTTTGCCGCCCGAGTAAAAGACATAACTCCCGGTAAACCCGCTTTTAAACCGAAATACCACATGAACGACGGTATATTGGTTGGGCGTGACCGGCTTTTGTTGTCCATAGGCCATCAACTCGTCAATGGCTCCGAAAACATGACGGATCGCCGCGACGTCATGGACTGCCACATCATAAAAAACCCCGCCCGGATAATCCGGTTTTTGCCGCCATTCCCGCGCCGGAAAGGCATCTTTGGTCATATCGTCGGGATAGTTTAACACCCGATTCCATAAGAAATAGTCGACATCGCCAATCTGACCTTGCCGCACCAAATCGCGGATGATGTTTGGATCTTCGTTATAGCGATAATTCTCGGCAATCATCATCGGAATATTATATTGCTTTGGCAAGCCGGCGCACTTCTCGGCTTGCTCCAAGGTAGGCGCCAATGGCTTCTCCAAAATGATCCCGCGTTGGGTGCCGCCGATGATCGCCGCCACCCCTTCGGCGATCGTAAAATTGAGGCCGATCGGGACCATGATGTCAAAAACCTGCAAATCTTCCCGTTCAGCCATTTTCCGATAATCGGTGAAAATATCCTTATCGCTTAATTCCAGTTTTTTGGCCCACGCTGTCGCTTTCGCCCG
This sequence comes from Bacillota bacterium, assembly GCA_023410535.1. Lineage (GTDB taxonomy): Bacteria > Bacillota > UBA4882 > UBA8346 > UBA8346 > JAEYPR01. The sequence goes on from JAEYPR010000019.1 coordinate 124,922, forward strand.
GTCCTCATCACAAACAGCCGCAATCTGGTATTTATCAGCAAGTTCCTGGTAAGCCGGGTAATGAAGTTTTTCCAATGCCATTCCGGCTCCAATAATGCCAACTTTCAAACGCTCCATTTGCCTTCCTCCCTATCTATCGATATTAAGCTTAGTATTCGTACTGAGAAAGCGAATATACGAATTTTTAGGAGAAAAGGAACATTTTTCTTCAGATTTAGGCGGACCGAAGCGCCTTCAGCGTATTTTCTAAGAAGTCCACGAAAAGTTAACAACCCCGCCACGATGGTTGCGACAGGAAAAAGAAGCCTGATGTAGAACTTAGTCATTAAATCCAGCTCAGCACATGGAGGCGCTATCGATTTTGAAACTTCGTCAACCAGTCTTCCTTTTTCTAGCCTTTTTACTGCTAATCATCCACCCGGTTTATGCCGAGCCAAACGGCGACGCATCACAACAGCTGGCAACGGAGAGTTCGGCCAAGGGCAAGGTGATTGCGGTGCTTGCCCGCACCACCGTCCCCGATCCGATCAGTAAAAAGCGGGTTAATAGTTTAAAACTGAAAGTCCGGATCAATACCGGAGATTTTCAGGGTACCGAAGTGACCATCATCCACAATGAAACCGACAACCCCGTCTTTAATATCGCCGTCAAAGCCGGCGATCAAGTGACGCTGGGCATTGTCGACAACGGCGCGAAAACGCCCGAAGTCTATATCACCGGGCTGGTGCGCGAGAACTTCCTGTACGGCCTGGCGTTGTTGTTTGTCGTTTTATTATTGGCGATCGGTTGGAGAAAAGGGTTCAAATTACTTTGCGCGTTACTCCTGACGTTGGTGTTGATCTGGGGTGTGCTATTGCCGGGGATCTTGAACGGTTATTCGCCGCTGCTGCTAACGCTGCTTGTTTCGATCGCGGCATCGGTGCTGACGCTGTTAACTGTGGGCGGCTTTACCATCAAGAGTTTGGCCGCGATTTTAGGGACGATGAGCGGCGTCGCCATTGCCGGAACAATTGCCTTAATCGCCGGCCAACAAGCTCATTTGACCGGATTTGGCAGCGAGGAAGCGGCGATGTTGTTATACCTGCCCGCCAATTTCCATCTCGATATTCAAGGGGTCCTCTTCTCCGGCATCATCATTGGAGCCTTGGGCGCTTCCATGGATGTCAGTATCTCGATCGCTTCGGCCGTGGAAGAAGTCCAACGGACTAACCCCGGATTGACCACCCAAAAATTGATTCAGTCCGGTATGAATGTCGGCCGAGATATTATGGGAACCATGGCCAATACGTTGATCCTGGCCTATACTGGCGGTTCGATGCAACTGATCCTGGTTTTTATGGCTTTTAAAGAATCCTTCACGAAGATTATTAATCTTGATTTGGTCGCGTCGGAAATTGTCAGAGCCCTCTGCGGCAGTATCGGGATGATTGCCATTATTCCGCTGACTGCAGTGATTGCGGGGTGGTTATTCGGAAGACAAAGACCGCATGTCCTTACCGAGGAAGAAACCATCGACCGTGACTTTTGGCAAACATGGGACCGCAACCGTTAAAATTTGCAAAGTTTCCCTTGACAATCATGAAGCCGGACAATTATAATGCTAATTGTTGGTAAAATCTACGAAAAGGAGGTGGGGAATATGAAAAACATCATGGCTTTACGTTTCAACCGTAACGGATCACTTAACGCAGTTGTTTCCGGGTATCGTTATGCCCATTTTGAACTGTTTGATATCCCCGCCTCAATAGTGACCGGTTCCTAGACGAACTTGGTTGTCCTTTTTGAGCCGTGGAGATATCCTCCACGGCTTTTTTATTGCTGCAAAGGCCGGTTTCCGGCCTTATTTTTAATCCTATTAAATATTACGATTTGAGGTTGAGAATCATGAAACGGCTTTTTCAATACATTCAACAATTCCAATGGTTCTTCGGCGGGGGTATCTTATGCATGTTGATCGGGACCGGTTTGGATATGTACAATCCTCGTCTCCAAAAGGTGATCATCGACGAAGTGATCATTGGCCGCAAGTTTGACCTCTTAAACGGAGCCTTATTGATGTTGCTGACAATCACCCTCGGCCGGTCGGTGTTGGGGTATTTTAAAGAGTATCTGTTCGACTTCGGCGCCCAACGGGTTGTCGAAAAACTCCGGCGGGACCTGTTCGACCATTTGCAGACCCTCTCATTCTCCTATTTCGACGGGACCAATACCGGAGAATTGATGGCGCGGATCAAAGAAGATGTGGACAGCGTTTTCCGGACCATCTGTTTTGGGGCGATGCTCTTTATGGAACAAACCCTCTATTTTGTGGTCGCTTCGATCCTCCTGTTTACGTTAAGTTGGAAACTGGCGTTGGTCGCATTGCTGGCGATGCCGGTCATCGCCTGGATCGCAATTAAATTGGAACAGGAAATCGGCGTTGTCTTCGGCAAGATCAGCGACCAAGGAGTGGTCATGAATACCACCGCCCAGGAGAACTTAGCGGGAGTCCGTTTGGTGAAAGCGTTTGGCCGCGAGAAATACGAAATCGAAAAATTCTTAAGTCAAAACCGGAAAAACTTCGAATTCCGGGTGGAGCAAGCGCAGATCTGGCGAAAATTCTTTCCCGGAATCGAATTCTTGACCAACCTCGTCATCGTTTTGGTCACCACTTGCGGCGGTTTGCTGGTGATCGGCCGGGAGATCTCCATTGGTACGTTGGTCGCCTTCAGCAGTTACGTGATGATGCTGATCTGGCCGATGCGGATGTTAGGCTGGCTCACTAATATGCTGGCGGAGTGTAAAGCTTCGGTTGAGAAACTGGAGAAGCTCTTCACGGAAACGCCCGAGGTCCGGGAACCGGCCGCGCCGGTGGTACCTAAAGCGTTTCGTGGCGAAATCGTTTTCCAAAACGTCGTCTTTGAACATCATGGCAATCGGATCCTGCAAGATATCAATATTCATGCCAAACCGGGCAGCACCATTGCAATTATGGGCATGACCGGTTCCGGGAAAAGCTCGTTGGTCCATCTGTTACCGCGGTATTACGACTGTACCGCCGGCGCGATTTACCTTGACGGCGTCAACATCAAAGATCTCCCTTTACAATTATTGCGGGAACAGGTCTCAATCGTGATGCAAGATGTTTTCCTCTTCTCGGATACCGTCACAGAAAATATTCAACTGGGTTGCCCGGCGCTTGATGCCGGCCAAGTTGACGTCGCGCTCCGGGATGCCGCAGCATTTGAATTTTTGGATCAGTTGCCCGCCGGCAAAGCGACGATCATCGGCGAACGGGGCATTGGCCTTTCCGGCGGTCAAAAACAGCGGCTGACTTTGGCCCGGGCGCTTGTCAAACCGGCCCCGGTTTTAATCCTGGACGACGCTACTTCCAATCTGGATCTTGAGACCGAATACCGGATTCAACAGGCTTTGGAACGCCGTCAAGGCATCACCAAACTGATTATCGCCCATCGGATCTCCGCTGTTAAAAATGCCGATGAAATCCTGATTCTCGAAGACGGGCAAATCGTGGAGCGCGGCACCCACCATGAGCTGTTGACGCGACGAGGCCGGTATTATGAGACCTATTGCGAACAATTTCGCGGCGTCACCGATACCCCGGCGGACGAAAACGCCCTGGTTCCTCCGGCCGTCTGTTGCCAGGGCACGGATTGACTGACAATCAAATCATCTTGATCAAAGGAGGCAAATCCCTTGCCGTTTAATAATTTTCGCGAAGACGAGACCAGCCATGAAACGGTCCGGATGGACCTGGTCCGCCGCCTGTTTCGTTATCTGATTCCCTACCGTCTGAAAGTGTTGGTAATCATTGCGCTAATGGGCGTGGTGATCGGGATCGAACTCTTAAACCCCTACTTTCTTAAACTGGCGATTGATCACTATATTGTGGTCAAAGACATTCCCGGCCTGCTCGGACTGGGCTTGGTCGTGATCGGTTTCAATGGGATCGCGCTGTTATGCGCCAGACACCGGATTCAAATGATGTCCGGCGTGACCCACCGGATCCTGCTCACCATCAGACAGGAGCTTTACAGTCATATTCAACAACTATCGCTGAAGTTTTTTGAAAGCCGCCCCGCCGGGAAAATCCTGGCGCGGATCATCGGCGACGTCAATTCCTTAAGTGATCTCTTCTCCAACAGCGTCACCAATCTTTTGCCGGACTTGGCGACCATCGTTGCCGTCAGCGCGATTATGCTCTCGATCAATTCTCAACTGGCGTTGTACTCGTTGCTCCCGTTGCCGTTGTTAATGGGTTTTATGGCGATGGTGCAAATCTTTTCCCATCCGCGCTGGCGGATTCATCGTAAAAAAGTCTCAAACACCAATGCCTTCACCCATGAGATCTTTTCGGGCATCCGGGTCGTCCAAAGTTTCAGCGCCGAAAGCCGTACCAGCAGTACCTTTAGTCAATTGCTCCGGGAAACTTTGGCGGCGTTTGTCCGGGCGGTCCGGTTAAATGACCTTTTCTGGCCGTCGGTCGAGTTCTCCTGGGGAATCAGTACCGTGACGGTTTTTTGGATCGGCGTCCAACTGCTGAACACCGGAACCATAACCATCGGAACTTTGGTCGCCTTCTCCGGTTACATTGCGATGTTTTGGCATCCGGTGATGAATATCAGTAACTTCTACAACACCCTGGTATCCAATATGTCCGGCGCGGAACGAATCTTTGAAATCATGGATATTCCGCCGCTCGTGCAAGACGCAACCGCTGCCCGGCCGTTGCCGCCCATCCAGGGCGAAGTCGTCTTTGATAATGTTTGCTTCGGTTACGATCCGGACCAATTGGTGCTTGATCAGGTTAGTTTTATCGTCAAACCGGGGGAAACGGTCGCATTGGTCGGGCCGACCGGCGCCGGCAAGTCCAGTATAGTCAATCTGGTGAGCCGGTTTTACGATGTCCGATCCGGGGCGGTGCGGGTGGATGGCTTCAATGTCAAGGAGGTCACGCTGGAGAGTTTACGAACCCAAATGGGCGTGGTCTTGCAAGATACTTTTCTCTTCTCGGGCAGCATCAAAGAGAATATCCGCTTCGGCAAACTGGACGCCAGTGACGCCGAGATTGTCGCCGCCGCCCGAGCGGTTCATGCGCATGACTTCATTATGAAGCTGGAGCATGGTTATGATACCGACGTCCATGAGCGCGGTTCGCGTCTCTCCTTTGGCCAACGGCAGCAGATCGCCTTTGCCCGGGCGTTGCTTGCCAATCCACGCATCTTAATCCTGGATGAAGCCACCGCCGGGATGGACACGCATACCGAACGGCTGATTCAAGCCGGAATCAAACAGCTGCTGACGGGACGGACCTCGTTTGTCATCGCCCACCGGCTTTCGACAATCCGCCACGCCGACCGGATTATGGTCATTGATCAAGGGCGTATTGTGGAACAGGGCAGCCATTCCGAACTCTTTCAACGCGGCGGTTTGTATCACCAACTCTTTATGGCGCAATTCCGTTTTTTGAACGGTTCTGGCGAAACCGCCGAGATTGCCTCGACAGTCAGTTCATGAGCACTGGAAATTAACGAAGTAAAAGACGACCGCTTTTGTTGGTCGTCTTTTTTGATGCTGTGATCCGGCGTTACAGATAATGTCGCATCATTCGGTGATATTTTGGAATATCGGTTTGCACCGGCGAATAGTTATATCAAGTGAAACGGACTTACCTCGCAGCAATGCTGGTGGTTATCAAAAAGGAGTTGCAACGACTTGCGTAAATTGATTGGGCTGATAATCCTGGGGTCCCTTTTCGGAACCCTTTTTACCCCAAATACCTATAGCCGGGAGGCAATTGCGGATAACCCGTCGGCGAAGACGCTACTGATCGAGTCCGAATACTACGCGCCGCTCAGTACCAACCGGCGGATCGATACCGCGTCGCTCCATATTTTATTTTATCAAAAAAGTTATTTCGATGATCGTCTGGCGCTTTTTTCAGGCGCGACCGTCACCAATGCTTGGGGGAATATCATTCACCGGCAACGGCAATCCGAGTCCGCTGCGTTAGGAATCGGTCCAACCTTCGCCCTACGTTATCAACCGGAGCCATGGCAGTGGGAGCAGTACTCCCTCTCGCTCGACGCCGGCGGCGGTTTGATCTTTTATAATCGCGATTTCCCGGCCGGTGGCGACTTCTATAACTTCATGTGGCGGTTCGGTCCAACCCTGAGTTATCGGTTGGATGAGCACCGTTCATTGACATTCGGTTACAAACTGATGCACATTTCAAACGGCCAACCCTCGCATAATCCCGCTTATAACGGCAAAGGAATTAATCTGGGGCTGAAAATAACGTTTTAGCGGTATTACTTCTTGATGACCAAACATCCGGCGATGATATCATGCAGCGCCTGTTTCCGTTGGGTGAAACCGGCCATGATATAGCCGATACATAACGTCAACCCGGAGAGCAGTTTTCCGAAATAACGCCCGGTCGCCCTGGCAAAACTCAAGGGGCGGCCGTCGACGTCGGTAACGATCAACCCCAGCGCCAGCTTGCCGACGGTTGCCTGCAATGGGGAACTTTCCATGAATCCAAAATACAACCAGTTGAGCACGATGCTGATCCCTTGGACAATCAATTCCAATTGTTGCCGTTTGCTCTGCCCTTCCAAACCGCCAAACACCATGAAAGAAAACGTAATAATAAACGTCGGCACTAAAATGATCAAATAATCAATGAGCGTCGCCGCAAAACGCTTCCAAAATCCGGCATATTCTACTGGACGGTCCGTGGGCAACGGCGGCATGGGACGAGCTGCGACAGCGCTGGCCGGAGCCTGGCTGTCAGCGTCGCTGAACGTTTCATCCTCAGGCGCTTCGGCGACGTCAGCCAAGGTCAGTCCTTTCCGTTCCAGTTCTTGTAACCGCGCTTCCTGGCATGCTGCTTTTTTGCAATAATAATATTCGGCCCCTTCGGTCAAACACGTGCGGCATAAGTGGTCGCCACAGGCGTGACAAAAACTGACGGTCTCCCGCTCCGGATGATTCGGACAGTTCATCCCTTCGCCTCCTGTAATTCAATCTCCGCCAAGCCGCAAACGGCCCGGTTCGGTGTATAATACCTTCGAAAGCCCCTCCAGGCTCGGCAACGCTTCGAAGCACAACGAAGCTTGACTTCAGCCGGGGTTGCGCCGATTTTCAGCTTAGCCCAGACCTTCAGGTATGGATGGACAGAAATGCTTTCAGCTATTTTTCTTCCAAGTAAATACACCTTGCTTAAATAACTTCGACTCAACCGCTATTCTTCCTGCCACAATTCAAAGCAAAGTCATCTTCCACCGCCACAACTTCCCGCTCCTTCTCCCCCAAACCCTACTTATCCACAACCCATCCGTTTACCCCATCCAACATCACCGTTTATCCACAGAAATAGATGACTTATTCACAAATCCAGCTTACTTATCCACATATCCAGCTTGCGGAACAACTCCGCCAGCTTACTTATTCACATATCCAGCTTGCGGAACGACTCAGCAAGCTTACTTATCCACATATCCAGCTTGCGGAAGACTTCCGCAAGTTGATCTCGCGCAAAAGAGCTGTTGCCGAATGAACTTGCGGTTCATTCGGCAACAGCTCCTTAACAAACTTTCGCCCCAACTGTTCCAAACAGCGGCGCTGCCGCGCGTCGGGTCGTTATTAATGAACCGTGCTCGGAACCCGTGCTTCCAATCCCAACTCTTTCCGCTTCCGCTCGATATGATCGACATAAATCTGCACGGTCTTATCAGCGCTGGTCTCAACCGTCAACTTGCCCAGTCCCAAGGTTTCGGTGGTTTCCGTTAACGTTTGGACCACCACCTCGCTACCGGTCACCGACGGCACCGGCGCCACATGGACCAGCCAACCCAAGGCAATGGCCGTACAGGCATCGGCCACCGCTTTTTGTTCCAGATACTCCGGCGCCCCGATCACTAACGGCAATTTGTTGGTATCGACCCCCAGCGCGTCGGCGATTTCAGCCGCAGTTTGCGTCATTTTACCAATATCGACGCAAGCGCCGTAACTTAAGACCGGCGGGATGCCCAAGGCTCGGCAAACCTCTTGTAAGCCCGGACCGCATTCGGCCGCGGCTTGCGGGTTGGTCAAACCGGTATACTCCATCACCGAGGAGGTGCAACCACCGGACAGGATCAGGATGTCTTTTTCAATCAGTCCTTTGGCAATCCGGAAAATATTACTGCCGCCCTGGCCGTAGCGGGCGGTGGTACAACCGACGATCGTGGCGATGCCGCGAATCTTGCCGGCGGCGATCGCGTCGATCAGCGGTTTCCAGGAACCGCCCAACGCTTCCCGGACCGACTCCGTACTAAAACCGACCATACAACCTTCGGATATCTGCGGCGGGATATAGACTTCCCGGTTTTCCGCTTTCCGCTTGGCAAACGCGGCGACGGCCATCTCCAGCACTTTGGCGGCTTGGTCCTTCATCGCTTCGGGAATAAACTCGACCGTTTCCGTGCCGGGCAGCTTAATCACTTCATGGGTGCTGACCATGGTCGTCCCAAAACGTTTAGCGTATAACGGCAAGGTCGGAATGGTGCAATTATAATCGAACATAAAGAGGTCGACCGCGCCGGTTGCCAAGAGATATTCCTCCGAAAGCCATTCGCCTTCTTGGCCGGCATAAGCGGACATGGCGCCGGTATCCCGGTAATTTAACAGTTGTTGGCCTTCGCAAACATGACCAAGTACTTGCAAACCGTTGGCTCCGGCTTTTTTGGCTTTATCCTGCCATTCGGGAGTTGAAGCGAGTTCTACCACCAGCTGGGCTAATAACGGCATATGACCGTTGGTGATAATATTAACCTGATCTTTTTGCAACAGGCCCATATTTTGTCGGGCCGTCCGGATTTTCTGAGTTCCCATCAGGATTTCCTGCAAAATATCCAGTGCGAACAGTCCCTGAAATTCATTGGCGACCCCCAACCGGACCGCGGTCAATAAAAAGTCAACCGGATCGGCGGATAAATTGGTCATACACTTGGTCTGCGCCAAGGCGACTTCGCTAAACCCGCCGCCCGGGAATAATTTCAGTTTGCGCCACAATTCTTGACGCAACGGCGGCGCAAACGCTTTCACCATCGCTGACTCTTCCCAATAGGGCCGACCCATGTCGGCGATCACCCAATCGGCGAAACGGACGGCGACCTGATTGACATCCTCATGACTGTTCAGCCCGGCCATTTCGGCATATTTCAACAGTTTCTCCCGGTCCCTGATCGTAAGTCCGCTGGCCGGGTTTTGCGCCGCCGCTTTCAACGTCCGGGCCGCTTGTTGCGCATGAAAAATATTGGCCGAGGTGCCAATGGTCACATGACGGTAGACGAAATTCCGAGCTACCATTACATGGGCGTCCACGCCGCAATTCCCGCGCGGCGCCTTCGGGCTGATCCGGCAAGGACCATTGGCGCAGAGCTGGCAGGATAAACCGGAGGAACAAAAGTTGCAACGGATCTTCTCTTGTTGTTCAAAACGGTCGAAAACATTAGTCAGCCCCTGAGCGTGGACCTGTTGGTACATTTCGCGCATTGCCGGATCCACAATGACATTCAGCGGGAAACCTTCCTTCCCTTGATCATGGGTTTTGATATGCTCCCGTTGCCACCGGTGAACTTCGGGCATTGTCGCCGGGGACTTTTCGATATCGTAATACTTTCGCTTGTTGTGATGGACATCAAAATGGGCGTCCGGGTGATTCGACCCGCTGGCATCCCCTTTATTTACGACCGATTCAACATTACCGTCGCTTGTAGGATCAGTGCTTTTGATTAAAGTATCGTTTTCCATCCTTTTCGCTTACCCTCCTTCGTTATCTGAGGTTAGTTTTAAGTTTTTCGCTGTTTTTTATGTTTGAAAGATTGGAAGCAAAAAGAAAAACAAGCCGCAGAAACTGGGCTTGTTTTCTAATAACCGGTTGATTGTACTATTGCGCTGTTGGAAATGTTACTTCTTCAAGCTTTGATTCAAGGACGCTTGCACTTTCAACGGCAATCCGAACAGATTGATAAACCCTTCGGCGTCTTTTTGATTGTAAACTTCATCGGCGCCAAAAGTAGCCAGTTTCTCTTGGTAAAGGGAAAAAGGCGATTTCCGGCCGACCGTTTGCACTGAACCTTTGAACAGCTTCAATTTGACCGATCCGCTAACCCGTTCCTGGGTTTGGTCGATGAAGACATCCATCGCCTGCCGTAACGGGGTAAACCATTGGCCGTTATAGACCAGCTCGGCATAACGTCCCGCCATCATCTGTTTATAATGAAGGGTGTCCCGATCCAAGGTAATAGTCTCCAAGGCGTGGTGCGCCTCATAAAGAATGGTGCCGCCCGGAGTCTCGTAGACGCCCCGCGATTTCATGCCCACCAAACGGTTTTCGACAATATCGATCCGGCCGACGCCGTGCCGCCCGCCAATCTCATTCAGTTTAAAAATCAACGCCACCGGATCGTAGCCTTGGCCGTTGATCGCCACCGGGACGCCCTTTTCAAAATCAATCGTGACGATTTCCGCTTGATCGGGGGCTTTTTCCGGCGCAGTGGTCAAGATAAACATCTCTTCGGTGTATTCGTGCCAGGGATCCTCGAGAACTCCCCCCTCGTAGCTGATGTGCCAAAGATTGCGGTCCATCGAATACGGTTTCGCCTTGGAAACCGGTACCGGAATGCCGCGTTGCTCGGCGTAATCAATCTCTTCATCCCGGGATTTGATATCCCATTCCCGCCAAGGGGCGATGATCTTCAAATCGGGTTTTAAAGCTTTGAAGGTCAACTCAAACCGGACTTGATCGTTGCCTTTGCCGGTCGCGCCATGCGCCACCGCGTCGGCGCCTTCCTTGATGGCGATCTCCACTTGCCGTTTGGCGATCACCGGTCGGGCGATCGACGTTCCCATCAAGTACTTGCCTTCATAGATCGCGCCCGACTTCAACATCGGAAAAACGAAATCCTTGACGAACTCTTGCTTTAAGTCCTCAATATAAATCTTGCTGGCCCCGGTCTTGATCGCCTTCTCGTTTAACGGTTCAAGTTCTTCCTCTTGACCCACATCCGCGGCATAAGCAATCACTTCGCAGCCGTAATTCTCTTTCAACCAGGGAATAATGATCGACGTATCCAAACCGCCCGAATATGCTAAAACGACTTTATTCAGTTTACCCACTGTTGTTTCCTCCTCATCGTATCGTATCAAAGCATGATATTTCGCTTATGACGCCTGAATAACCTGCTTCAAAATAGCCAATCCTTCGTCAAGATCGTTTTGGCTGATGTTCAGCGCCGGTAAAATCCGGATCGCCGTCTCCGTGACCGCGTTGACGATCAGTCCCGCTTCCAGGCACTGCAACATCACCGGTTTGCTGGGTATGTTCAGATCCAAAGCCAACATCATCCCCAAGCCCCGGCCCTCTTTAACCTGCGGCAATTCTTTGCGCCAGCTCTCCCAGGTATCTTTAACGTATTGGCCTTTGCGAACGACTTCCGCAAAAAGTCCCGGTTCTTGCAACAACTTCAAGACGGCCAGCCCCGCCGCAAAGGCCATGGCGCCGCCGCCGATCGTCGTGCTGTGGTCGCCCGGCTCAAACAAGTTGGCTTTTTTATTGACCAGCAAGGCGCCGCACGGAATCCCGCCGCCCAACATCTTGGCGATAGTTATCACATCGGGTTGGAAGCCGAAGTGTTCATAAGCGAAGCACTTCCCGGTCCGGCCAAATCCGGTCTGCACCTCGTCGACCATAAACAGGATCTGCCGTTCTTGGCAGAATTCAGACAAACCCCGGATAAACTCGGGATCGGCCGGTACCACGCCGCCCTCGCCCTGGACCAATTCGACCAACACAGCGCAGGTTTGGTCACCGATCGCCGCTTGCCACGACGCCAGATTATTCATCTCCGCATAAGCGAAACCCGGAACTACCGGCTGAAAATAAGCCTGATACTTCGGCTGGCCCGTCGCCGATAACGCGCCGAAGGTCCGGCCGTGAAAGGACTCCAGCGCGGTAACGATCTGATACTTGCCGTTTAAATGGGTTTTGCCGTATTTCCGGGCTAATTTCAACGCCGCTTCATTGGCCTCCGCGCCGCTGTTGCTGAAGAAAACCTGATCATACCCGGTGAGTTTGGTCAACGCGTCGGCCAATAAAATCTGTTCCTCCAGATAAAAATAGTTGGAGACATGGGTAAGTTTCGTCGCTTGACGAATCAACGCTTCGGTAATCGCGGGATGATTGTGGCCGAAGTTATGAACGGAAATCCCGGTTAACAGATCGATATATTCCTTGCCGTCGGCATCCCAAAGCCGCGATCCGGCCCCCTTGGAAAAGACCAGCGGCAACCGCCCGACATTCCGCATGATCGACTGCTGTCCAAGCGCGACATATTCTTGGGTATTCATTCCCAACACCTACTTTCAGGGGACAACCATGGTCCCGATTCCTTGATCCGTTAGGATCTCCAGCAACATCGAATGTAACAGGCGGCCATCAATAATATGAGTCCGGTTGACGCCGTGCTGAAGCGCGGTGATACAAGCCTGCACCTTCGGGATCATTCCGCCTTCGATGGTCCCGCTATTGATCATCTGATAAGCCCGCTCGATCCGCAACGCGGAGATTAACGATGATTTATCTTGATAATCCTCAAAAATGCCCTCGACGTCGGTGAGCATAATCAACTTCTCCGCTTGCAACGCCGCCGCCAATTCCCCGGCGGCCGTATCGGCGTTAATATTGTAACTGACCCCGTCTTCCCCGACCCCGATTGAGGAGACGACCGGGATATAATTTTCCGCCAACAACTGTTTGATGATGGTGGTGTCGATCGCGGTAACCTCGCCGACGAAACCGATGTCGGGAATCTCGCCCGCAAATCCTTCCGGCATGGTCGGTTGAGTTTTCTGCGCCGTGATGAGCTTGGCATCCTGGCCCGACAGCCCGACCGCTTTACCCCCGGTTAAGTTTAACTTGGCGACTATCTCTTTATTGAGTTTTCCGACCAGGACCATCTGGACGATCTCCATCGTTTCGGCGTCGGTAACCCGCAGTCCTTGCACAAATTGAGCTTTCTTGCCGACCCGGTTCAACATATTGGTGATCTCCGGACCGCCGCCATGAATCACCACCGGATTGACCCCCAGAAACTTCAAGAGGACAATATCCTGCATCACGCCTTGTTTCAGATCTTCGTTGATCATCGCGTTGCCGCCGTATTTGATCACAAAGGTTTTACCATGAAAGGTCCGGATATAGGGAATCGCCTCAACCAGTACCCCGGCTTTCGCGATAATTTCATTCATTGCAACAAACCTCCTTTCATTCCTGATGTATCAATTTCCAAAAATATTTCAAGTCCGATAACTGCCGTTGATTTTGACATAATCGTAACTCAGATCGCAAGTCCAAATGGCGGCTTCCGCCGCACCGGCTCCCAAATCCACCGTGATCGCCAATTCGTTGGCTTCCAGGATCTTTTTCGCCCGTTCTTCATCAAAGACCAACCCCATGCCATGCTGGCAGACCAATAAGTCGCCAAGGTAAATCGCGACGGTAGCCGGGTCAAAGATCACGCCCGAATAACCGGCCGCAGCCAAGATCCGGCCCCAGTTGGCATCTTCACCGAACAACGCCGTCTTGACCAGGCTGGACCGGGCGATCGATTTGCCGATCACTACCGCTTCGGTTTCGGTTGGAGCGCCAATCACTTTGATCTCCACCAATTTGGTAGCGCCCTCGCCGTCTTTGGCAATCTGACGGGCCAACTCTTTGCATACGGTCGCCAATGCCTCTAAAAACAGCTGATAGGCCGGTCCCTCTTCTACAATGGCTGGGTTGGCCGCCTTCCCATTGGCAAAAACCATCAAGCAGTCATTGGTGCTAGTGTCACCATCGACCGTAATCCGGTTAAACGACAGATCCCCCGCCCGCCGTAACGCTTTTTTCAGCAATTCGGGACCAATGGCGATGTCGGTAGTGACCAAGCCAAGCATGGTCGCCATATTGGGATGGATCATTCCCGATCCTTTAGCCATGCCGCCCACCCGGATTTTGCGACCGTCCAACGCAAATTCAACCGCCGCCTCTTTCGGGAACGTGTCGGTGGTCATGATCGCCTGCGCCGCCGCCGCTCCCCCTGCCGAACTCAGAAATTGCGGTTTGGCTTGCAAGGCGGTTTGAATTTTCACCACCGGCAACTGAACGCCGATGACTCCGGTGGATGCGACCATCACCGCTTCCGGCGGAATCGCTAAAAACTCCGCCGCCGCTTTAGCCATCGCCTCCGCCACCTCCATGCCGTCCGGCACGCAGGCATTAGCGTTGCCGCTGTTGATGATGACCGCCTGCGCCTGGTCATGCTGCAATTGTTGCTTGGAAAAAATGACCGGAGCGGCCTGTACCACGTTGGTGGTAAAGATACCGGCTGCGACAGCCGGGGCTTCCGAATAAACAATGGCCAGATCCGTTTTGCCGCTTTTCTTAATACCGCTGGCCAACCCGCCGGCCCGAAATCCTTGCGCGGCCGTCACGCCGCCGTCAATAATCTGCATGATAAACCCTCCTATGGCTCAAACCCTGTATGCCTACAGCGGAATTTATTTCACCTTACGCACTTCCCCGCTCAAGGGTATAAGGGCCAATGGACCAGCCCCATCGTCTCAGGTAAGTCGCACATGATATTCATATTTTGAATCGCCTGTCCGGAAGCGCCTTTGATCATGTTGTCAATGACTGAAACGATGATCAGCTGTTTGGTCCGTGGATCAACCCGAACGGCGATATGACAACAATTGGTGCCGACGACCCCTTTTAGCTCCGGTAATAACGGGGCTTTAATAATTTTGATAAACGGTTCGCCTTGGTACGTTTCTTCCAGCAAGGCTTCTACTTCGGCCCCGCTCACTTCTTTCGTCAAGCCGACATGAATTGTACTGAGGATGCCGCGGGCAATCGGTAGTAGATGCGGCGTGAACGAAACAGCCAACTCTTTTCCGGCGAGTTTTGAGAGTTCCTGTTCAATCTCCGGAGTATGCCGGTGATTCACCAGACCGTACGCTTTAAAGTTTCCGAACAACTCCGGAAAATGATAAGCAACGTCCGGTTTCCGTCCCGCCCCGGAGACGCCGGATTTTGAATCAATGATGATCTGATCCACATTGATCAGTCCGCTCTTGATCAATGGACAGAGCGGCAGGATGATGCTGGTGGGATAACAACCCGGATTTCCAATGAGCGCGGCTTCCCGGATTTCTTTGCGGTACAGTTCCGGCAGTCCGTAAACTGCCAGCTTTGTCAACTCCCGTTGACTATGCTCATGTTTATACCACGTCTGATACACTTGATAATCGCGGAAACGGAAATCCGCTCCCAAGTCGATCACTTTTTGTTTCTTGGCGATTAGCAACGGCGCAATTTGCATCGCGACCGCATGGGGAACCGCTAAAAACACAATATCGCAGTCCGCTACCGCTTCCGGAGAATCGGAACCGCTGAACACCGGACCTTTCCAGCCGACAAAATTAGCAAAAACCTCTTCAAGCCGTTTCCCTTCATGGGTCCGAGAGGTAATCGCGGTGACTTCCACCTTCGGGTGCTGCGCCAAGATTCGGATTAACTCCCCACCGGTATAACCCGACGCGCCGATAATACCTACCTTAATCATTTGTTCCATCGATCCAACCTCTTTTTGGTTCAAATTACCAGACTCTTTTTTATAATTATACATAGATGATGTATAGCATGCAAGCATTATTCACAGTAAAAATATTAAATATTGGTGAACTCCGAGTCATCCGCTTTTGTATAATTATACTTGGTCTGGCGCGAAATTTTCTAATGATGGAAATGCCCAATTCGCGCTTCCGCCGTCTAATACCATACTCCGGCTTAGCACGGACGAGCGTGCCAAAATTAGCGAATTATGCAACTCCCTCAATTATTATATTTGCGAATTAACGCCGTTATTATGTTTCGGGCTGCCAGATTCGTTCCAATTATTTTCCCCAACCGTCTTCGATTAACCGATGAACCGTTGCCGAAATAATCGATCAAAATAAATCCCCCTCCCAAAACGAGAGGGGGATGAATAATCTTTCAAACAACTGTGAGTATTTTTACTCTTTGTTCAGTGCCCGTTTGAACTCTTTCGTCAACAGCGGCAAAATCTGCAATACGTCGCCGACGATTCCGTATTTGGCCACTTTAAAGATAGGGGCATCGGGATTTTTATTGATGGCAATGATGATATCCGACGATTGCATCCCGGCCAAATGCTGAATCGCCCCATGAATACCGCAGGCAAAGTAGATCTTCGGCCCAACGGTTTTGCCTGTCTGACCCACTTGATGCGAATAAGCGACCCAGCCGGCATCCACTGCCGCCCGGGACGCGCCGACGGCCCCGCCGAGCACTTCGGCTAATTCCTCGACGAATTTGAAGTTTTTGGGGTCGCCCAAACCACGCCCGCCGGAGATAATGATATTGGCCTCTTCCAAATTGATCGTCGGACCAACTTCATCGACAAATTCCAACACTTTGGTCCGCAAATCCCAAGCGATTTTAGAAGTATCCACGGTCACGATCTCACCGTGGCGGGTTGGATCGGCAGCCAGTGGTTTAAAGACTTTCGGACGGACTGTCGCCATTTGCGGGCGGTGGTTAGGGCAAAGAATCGTAGCCATCAAATTACCGCCAAACGCCGGCCGGGTTTGCAGCAGATTTTTTTCTTTCCCATCCACCTCAAGCGCCGTACAATCGGCGGTTAAACCCGTTTGCAACCGCGCCGCCACTTTGGGAGCGAGCGACCGCCCCATGGCCGTGGCGCCCATCAAGATGATATTCGGTTTCGCCTGGTCGACTAAGTCGGTGATCACTTGGGTATAGGGCCCCTCGACAAAATTCTCCAATTCCGGGGCTTCGGCGACCAAAACTTGATCGGCGCCGTGCGCCACTAATTTGGAGGCTGCCGCGGCAACGCCCTTGCCCAGTAACAAAGCGACCAACGGTTCTCCCAATTCATCCGCCAGTTTCCGGCCTTCACCTAAAAGCTCCAATGCAACGTTGGCTAATTTACCGTTGCGTTGTTCGGCAAAAACCCAGACGCCGCGGTATAACGACTTATCAATTGTGATCGTTTGCTCCCGCAAGATCTCAATGGCTTTAAATTTACAGGAAGAGACACACGATCCGCATAAGGTGCAACCATCCTTGATCGTCGCCTTTTTGTCCAAAACTTCGATGATCCCAAACGGACAGCTGGAAATACAGAGCTTACATCCGACACATTTATCAATATGAACTTTGATCCCCATCGATAATCCTCCGTTCCCTTGTAACCGTTTCCGAATTTGTTCGCTATTCAAACAATCTTCTGATGTAAGAACGCATCGACTAAGCTTTTAACTTGGTCTTCCGGTTCCCCTTCAAAGATCTGTCCTTCGCATTTGATATCCGGAATAAATATTTTCTGAACCCAAGTGGGAGAACCATTCAAACCGATTTTCGCCGGATCGGCTTGAATGGTTTCAGCCGACCAGATGGGGATTTCCGCTTTCTTCGCCCGCATCATCCCTTTCAGCGACGGCAACCGGGGCTCATTGATCTCTTTAACCACTGTGATCAGTGCCGGCAATGACGTTTGAACCCGCTCATACCCTTCTTCCGTCATCCGCTCGACCACAATCTGCGCTTCCGAGATCTCATTCACTTTTTTTACATAGGTAACATGAGACAAACCGAGGTTTTCTGCAATTTCCGGTCCAACCTGAGCAGTGTCGCCGTCAATGGCTTGCTTACCGCAGATCACCAGTTGGACTTCGCCAATATTTTCAATCCCTCTCGCCAACGCGTACGAAGTCGCCAAGGTATCCGAACCGGCAAACGCCCGGTCCGATAACAACACGGCCTCATCCGCGCCCATACCGATCAATTCCCGTAATGATTCAGCGACTTGAGGCGGACCCATTGAAAGAATGGTGACTGTCCCGCCAACCTTTTCTTTGATCCGAATCGCCTCTTCCACCGCATACATATCGAACGGATTGATGATACTCGCAACCCCTTCGCGAATTAACGTATTGGTCTCCGGGTTGATCTTTACTTCGGTCGTTTCGGGGACTTGTTTGACACAAACAACGATCTTCACCAGTATCTCCTCCTACGGCAATCTTTGAATGTTCATTTGCGATAATAAAGTGATGGATAATGGAAAAAGCGCCCCGTGGGCGCTGTGGGTTGTTTATTTATGAGAAGAATACTCTTTGATCAATTCGAGCGCGATGATATTCCGTTGAATTTGGTTGGTCCCTTCGTAAATCTGCGTGATCTTGGCGTCGCGCATCATCTTCTCCACCGGATATTCTTTCATATAGCCGTAGCCGCCCAAAACCTGGACCGCATCGACCGTCACTTTCATTGCCACGTCGGAAGCGAACAGTTTGGCCATCGCTGACTCTTTGGAGAAGTTTTTCGCGCCGGAATCAATCATCCGCGCCGTCGCGTAAACCAACGCCCGGGCTGCTTCCAATTGGGTCGCCATATCCGCCAACATATGTTGAATGGCCTGGAAAGATGAGATGGGTTGTCCGAATTGAACCCGTTGTTTCGCATATGTAACCGCCGCGTCCAAAGCGCCTTGGGCAATCCCGATCGCTTGCGCGCCGATTCCCGGACGAGTCCGGTCAAATGTCCGCATGGTTGCGATAAAACCAATGCCTTCTTTACCGCCTAATAAATTTTCTTTCGGAATCCGGCAATTGTCAAAGACCAATTCCCGCGTCGCCGAAGCCCGAATCCCCATTTTATTTTCTTTTTTGCCAAAGCTGAAGCCGGGAGTGTCTTTCTCGACAATAAACGCGCTGATCCCCCGCGGCCCTTTCCGTTTATCGGTCACGGCCATAACCGTATAAATCTCCGCCTCGCCACCGTTGGTGATCCATTGTTTCGTACCGTTTAACACATATTCATCGCCGTCAAGCACCGCCGTAGTCTCCATGGCCGCCGGATCGCTACCCGCGTTGGCTTCCGTAGCGCCAAACGCAGCCAGCCGTTTTCCGGAGGCGATGTCCGGCAGGTATTGTTTTTTTTGCGCTTCAGTTCCCAAAACCAAAATCGGCATGCAGCCTAATCCGGAAGCCGCGTAACTAACGGCAACACCGCTACAAGCCCGCGACAATTCTTCAACGACGATACATTGTTCCATGACGCCGCCGCCCAATCCACCATACGCTTCGGGCAAATAGACGCCAAATAGGTCGGCCTCGGCAATGACTTTCATCAAATCCCAAGGAAATTCGCCGGTTTCATCCAATTCCAAAGCCCGGGGCGCGATCTTTTCTTCAGCAATCCGTCGGGCCAAATCTCTGATCATCTGTTGCTCTTCCGTCAAAAAATAATCCAAACCGGTCACCCTCTCTGTTTATTTCGTAAAAAATTAACAAATTCGTGGCAGAAATCACAAATTATTTTCAGTCTACCATAATCGTCAAAAAGTTGTCAAGCAAGGAGCATCTGCGCCTAATATCCACGTAAAGACTGCCTCTATATTTTAATCTTTGTTTGCGGCCAGAGTTTATGCATCCAAAGCCATTGATCGGGATACGCTTCAATTACCTCTTCCAAAAGCTTGATGAATCGGGTGGCATTAATCTGGAGATCTTGTTCATAATCTCCGGTTTTGGTCAGTTCGATCTCTTCCGATACGACTAGACGAAATGTCCCGTCCGCTTCGCGCACCATATAGGTTAAAAGCACCGGGGTATCGGTTTTGAGCGCGAATTCGGCGGCGCCGGGCGGAAAATTTGCCGTTCGACCGAACATTTCAATGGCGACGCCGCGCCGGGTAGCCTGATCAATCAAAAAAGGGACCATCTCGTTTTTACGCAACGCCAAAATAACCGGCCGTAAAAAACCCGTGCGAGAGATCACTTTCATCCCGGCCGATTGCCGCCGTTCTTGAATGATCGCGTTCACCAGCGGGTTGGATTGATTTTTCACCAGCGGACTCAGTTGATAGCCGACTGACGACAAGTAGAGTCCGAGCAGTTCCCAGTTCCCAAGGTGCGCCATGACCAGGATGGCTCCCTTTTTCTTTGCAAGAACCTTCTCAATATTGGCGGCGCCCTCTAAGACGACTCGCTCCTTTAACGCTTCAAATCCCCGCGAATAGTAATATAAAAACTCACTTCCCAGCAAGCCCATGTTCTCCCAGACCTGACGCGCCAATTGACGGGAGGCGCGACCGGAAAGATAGCCATGCTCCTGGGCCGCAGCAATGTTTTCAACCGTTAAACGGCGCCGCGACGGTAAAATGGCATACGCCAGCCAGCCAATTCTCTTACCGACCCAACATCCCCAACCATAGGGAATGATCCGGATACAGTTCAAAAATAGCTTAAACCAAAAATATTCGATTCGATTGGTTAATTCCGAACGTTTCTTTTTGGACATACGATTCCTCACATTTTCATCCCGGTTAAACCTTGAATGATATCATGGAGATGAATAATCCCAACGACCTTCCCCGTTTTGTCAACAACCGGCAATACCGTGATGTGTTTTTCCTCCATCACATGCATTGCTTCAGCTGCCAACTTTTCAGGATAAATAAAGCGGGGATTCTGTTTCATGACTTGGGCAACCGTTAATCCTAACGGGTTATCATAATTAGTAAGGATCCTGCGTAAATCTCCATCAGTAATAATTCCCACCAAATGCTCCTGTTCATCAACGACAAGCGCTGCACCGTGATTGCCGTGAGCAGTTATGACAATCACCGCGTCTTTAATTGTCTTTTCACCGGTAATAATCGGGATATTTTCACCGGTATGCATCAATTTTTCTACGGACAGCAATAGTTTTCTTCCGAGCGAACCCCCGGGATGATACAGTGCAAAATCCTCAGCTTGAAAATTACGGGCATTCAAGAGCACCACCGCCAAGGCATCCCCAAGCGCTAAGGTCGCGGTGGTGCTGGCGGTTGGGGCGAGGCCTAACGGACAAGCTTCCCGTTCAACTTTTACTTCCAGTACATAATCGCTGTTTTGGGCGAGGGACGATTCCCGGTTTCCCGTCATGCAGATAATCGGCGTTCCCAAAATTTTTAAAGTCGGTAAGATCGCCAGGACCTCTTCAACCTGTCCGCTGCTGGAGATGGCGATCACAATATCCGACGGGGTCACCATTCCCAAATCCCCATGCACTCCTTCGCCGGGGTGCAAAAAGAACGATGGGGTTCCGGTACTCGCCAATGTTGCGGCAATTTTCCGGCCGATCAGACCGGATTTTCCCATTCCGGTGACAACCACCCGACCGGCGCATCCTAATATCAAATCCACAACCTGGACGAAGCTTTCATCAAGGCAAGCGGCGATCCGGTTAACTGCTTCCGCTTCAATCCGCAATACCTCTTTGGCTTGTTCCAGATAAACATGTTCCTGACTCACAACAAAGACCTCGCTCTATTTTGTCGTTAGATTTCCGCTTTCACCGTCTGATCGATCTTCACCAGCGTCCGTAATAACGCTTCCACCTTTGAAAGTTCCAGCATGTTCGGACCATCGGACTTGGCGCAATCGGGATTATCATGGACTTCCAAAAATAAGCCGTCCACTCCGGTAGCGACCGCCGCCCGGCAGAGATACGGCACCATTCGCCGGTCGCCGCCGGTTGCTTTACCAAGGCCGCCCGGTTCCTGCACGCTATGGGTTCCGTCGAAAACCACCGGCACTCCCAACGAACGCATAATCGGCAACCCGCGCATATCCACAACCAAACGGTTATATCCGAAGGAAACTCCGCGCTCGGTTAAGAATACTTGATTATTCCCGGTCGCCTGCACCTTTTCGATGGGGTTTTTCATATCTTCCGGAGCGCTGAACTGCCCTTTTTTTATGTTGATAATCCGTCCGGTAGCGGCAGCCGCCACGATCAAATCGGTTTGACGGGATAAAAACGCCGGAATCTGAATGATGTCCAAGACTTCCGCCGCCGCTTTAACTTGCGTTACACAATGGACATCGGATAGAACCGGCAATTGCAGTTCTTCTTTAATTCGCTGCAGGATCGCCAACCCTTTTTCCAGCCCCACCCCGCGGAAAGAGTTAAAGGAGGTACGGTTGGCTTTGTCGTAGGAAGCTTTAAAAACATATTTCATTCCAACTGCTTCGGTGATTTTTTTCAGTTCAACCGCCATTTTATACGCGTGTTCTTCCGATTCGATCACACAAGGCCCGGCAATCAACAATAAGCCTTGGCCAAATAACTCATCAATCTTTGCAAACATTCAATATCACCTCAAAATAGTTTGTATTCCATCCGAATCTTACACCGACGGTAAGAGAGTGCAAGGGCGTTAATTAAAATGATAGTTTTTATTCTCTAAAATTGCCCGGACCCGTTCCAAGTCATCCGGCGTGTCCACACCGACCGAATCTTGAGCCACCTCGATAACTTGAATCCGGTAACCGTACGATAAGACCCGCAATTGTTCCAAGGATTCGGCCAGTTCCAATTGGCTCTGGGGCAACTCGACATATTTCAATAGAAAATCGCGGCGATAGCCGTAAAGACCCACATGTTTCCAATATCGGGCCGCTTCTTTTTTGCGCGGATAGGGAATGGGCGAACGCGAAAAATAGAGCGCCAGCCCATTTTCGTCGGTAACTACCTTTACCACCGAGGGTTCGTCAATTTGGGCCTGCTCCACCAGCCGAACTTTCGCCGTTGACATCGACAGATCGGAATTATCCATCAAAGGCCGGACAATTGAATCAACGACCTCGCCTTGGATTAACGGTTCATCACCTTGAATGTTAATGACCAGATCGCACTGATGCCGCCGCGCCACCTCCGCCAATCGGTCAGTGCCGGTCGGATGGTTGGCGGAGGTCATTTCGACTGCACCGCCAAATTGTTTTACCGCATCGAAGATGCGTTGGTCATCGGTCGCAACAACGATCTCATCCACCAGAGTTGCGGTATGCGCCGCCTCATATACCCATTGGATCATCGGCTTTCCGGCAATCTGCAATAGTGGTTTTCCAGGTAAACGAGTCGATTGATACCGGGCAGGAATCACACCTAATACCTTCATGATTGAATCAACCTTTCTTTTGGAGCGTCACCAAAACTTGCTCCAATATGTTTGGAGGGTGAACAGTGAAGTCCAATGTCAGAATCAAAACCTTTAATCCCGCTTGTTGAAACAGCCGGTTATAACCGTTTAGTTTGACTGCATCTTTGGCGGTAACGATTATTTCTTTCAGCCCAACCGAATTGATGTTTTGAATCAATTCGGCGATGGCTGCTTCAGACCAATGATAATGATCGGGAAAAAGCCATTGTTGTTCCAAGACCGGTTCAAATGCGCGAATTGTCTGAAGCAACTGTTCCGGATTTCCGATGGCGGTAGCGATGCCGATCCGACGGCCTTTTAGGTACCGGTTGGCGGGTTGTCCCAATTTGCCCTGATCCCAGTCTTCCATCGCGACAACTTCCGGTTCGACCGGATTGGCCATACCAATTTGCGCCTCGGGATTTAGCTGTTTTAGCCTTGTGGTCAACTGGTCTAAATCTGCACTCGCCAGATGTTGAGTTCGCGTAAGCAGGATCACTTTCCCCCGCCGCAGCCCCCGCACCGGCTCCCGCAGAATTCCCCGCGGGATTAAATGCCCGTTGTCAAAAGGTCTCCTGGCGTCAAGCAAAATAATATCCAGATCGCGTTGGAGTCCCCAATATTGTAGCCCATCATCTAAAATAAAACAATCGATTCCGGAATGTCCGGCGAGCGCCCGGCGACCCATGGCGTAGCGGTCTCTACCAACCGCAACGGTCAAATCGGGCAGCAACTTGGCGATAAGGTAGGGTTCGTCCCCGACATGCTCGGGTAAGCGCTGTTCGAGATCAGAATGGCTAAAGACCATCCCCGCTTCCTGAGCCTTACCTCCATAACCGCGAGTCAAAACAGCCGGATGATAGCCGGCCGCTTGAAGCTGCTTGGCCAACCAAACTACGGTGGGCGTTTTCCCGGTCCCGCCGGCGACGAGGTTACCGATACTAAGAACCGGCACTGGCAAACGCCGAGGCCGGGTCGATAAACGATGCAACTGCAACAGCAGCCAATAAACGCCTTCCAGGAGGGTCAATAAGAGCAAGACCAACCTGGCGATCAGGCCGCTTTGCTCACCGGCAATCACTTGGGTTAAGTATTGGACAAGCGGTGTATCCTGGCGATTCAAGCTTCCCTCTCCAAAAGATCGGCAATCAGGCGGACACTGTTCGCGGCGGCGCCTTGATTAGCAATCACGGCTTGTCTGGCCTTTTCTGCCAATATTTCATAACGTTGCCGATCGGTAATAAGTTCCTTAACGGTTTGGGCCAATTCCGCGGCATCGGCTACTGTTATCCCGGCGCTAACGGCCTCCAGTAATTCTTTACTCTCCTGCTGGCCGTGCATATATGGTCCGAAAATCACCGGTTTGCGTTGCACCGCTGCCTCGACCACATTATGACCGCCAATATCGACTAGGCTGCCGCCGACAAAAACCGCGTCGGCCACCGCGTAAGACAAGCCCAATTCACCAAAGGTATCAAGCAATAAAACTTGAGGAGTTTCGGGAACATCCACGGCAGTACGGCATACAAACTTCAAATCCGCCGCCGTTAATAACTGTGCCACCTCGTCTGCCCGGTCGGGATGACGCGGAGCGAGAATCAGATAATAGGACCGCTGCTTAAGGAGTTCGCGATAGGCCGCGATCACCTGTTCTTCCTCGCCATGGTGGGTACTGGCGGCGGTAAATATCGGCACTTCGCCGTTCCAACCATATTGGTTACGGAATGCTTCCAAAACCTCCGGCGTAAAAACCGGATAGGCTTGATCAAATTTGGCGTTTCCGGTCACCATAATCCGGTCCAACGGCGCTCCCAAGGTCCCAATGCGGTTGGCGTCCTCCGCTGATTGCATTGCCAGGAGATCCAGTTGGGATAAGACCACTTTTAAAAAGGGCGTCAATTTTAAGTATTTACCATAGGAGCGGTTGCTGATTCGACCGTTCACCATGACGACCTTGGCGCCGGATTGCCGACAGTAGCGAATCGCATTCGGCCAAATCTCGGTTTCGATCATCACGAACAGTTTCGGCTGAACCCGCTTAACAAAGCTTTTAATAAACAGTGGAAAGTCAAACGGGAAATACGTGATTGGGGTGGTCGCGCCGAGTAATTTTTGAGCCATCGCTTGACCGGTCGGGGTAGTCGTAGTGAAGACCACTTGATAATCGGGCAACATCTCTCGTAACTTATTGACAATACAATGGGCGACAACAGTCTCGCCCACCGAAACCGCCTGGACCCAGATGACCGGGGCCTGCAGTTGTTTGACGAATTCCGGGGTTAAATTATGAAAATAAGGCAAGACCGGCCGTTTTAAGACAATGTTCCGAATGATAAAATAGGGAATGAAAAAAAGCGAAATCAGCGTCAGAAATGAATTGTAGAGGAGATAATTTATTTTGAGTTTACCCATTGTCGCAGGATCTCCTCCCCCCGGCGGTTTGCTTCATGAATCGCTTCCCGGAGCCGAACTTTCTCCAACTCCAGTTGTTCATCGGTTAAGTCGGCGGTTACGGTAATGGGCGCGCCAAAATAAGCCACACAACGGCAAAAAGGTTTGGGGATGACAAACTTGTCCCAGCTTTTTTCGGAAACCCACTGCCGATCATAAACAAACGCCACCGGAATCAAGGCGGCGCCGGTCTTCTGCGCCAGATAAATCCCGCCGGGTTCAATGTGATAAATCGGTCCCCGGGGACCGTCGGGCGTCAAGGCAATACCGGCTCCCTTGCGTAAAACCCGCATTAATTCGATTAAACCGCGGACCGCTCCTTTCGAACTCGACCCCCGGATGATCTGCCAACCAAACCGGCGCATGATCGAACTGGAATAATCACCGTCCCGGCTCAAACTGGACAAGATATAATAACCACAACCACGAAAAAAATAAAATCCCATCAGTTGCTGTCCATGCCATGAATTGAGGATAAAACCGTTTTTCCCGGCAAACTGGTCCAATTGTTCCCGACCGATCACCCGATAACGAATCGTCAAACACAGCAAAGCGATCAAGCGAAACCCAAGGGTTACGGCAAGTTTTGCCTTGAGTTGCTTTTTCATTTTACGGAGAAAATATTTCATATGCCATCCTTATTAACGATAATATCAATAACCCAACCGTGCGTTCGTTGGTGATTCTAAAAAAATAGCTCTTGAAAAGAGCTTTGGTAGCTAAACCGTTGTCAGTTCTGTAAACCGACGCTTTTATTTTACCATATCCAATTCACATTGTTAATAACCGACTTAACTTTTACTTTACCGATAACTCGATTTTAAAGCACATTTCATGACACGCTCATTTGACTGCGGATTGGTTCTCATCTATAATGAAACTGTTTCCTGCGGGTTTCCGGTTCGTTTTAAACGTGGCATGTCGGAGCAATTTGGGGGATTGTTGGTGATTACTTTACTTGAAAAACTAAACGGGCGCAAGACCGTGCTCATGCTATTCTTGTTATTCGCACCGTTATTATTGATGTTTTTAGGAACCCCGAGCCTTTGGGACCAGGATGAGAGCGTTTATGGCGAGATCTCCCGCCAAATGGCCGTCCGCCACGATTATCTCGGCGCTTATTACAACGATCAATTTCGTCCTGAGAAACCTCCGCTCAACTACTGGATCAATGTTTTTTGCTATCGGATCTTCGGGATGAATGAGTTTGCCACCCGGCTTGGCTCTTGCCTGTTTGGACTTTTCGGGCTGATTTTGGTCTATTTGATCGCCAAACGGTTATTTAATAAACGCACCGGCATTTTAGCCTGTTTGATGCTGGGTACCGCCTTTCTTTATTTTGTCGAAACCCAGTTGGCGATCATTGATACCACCTTGTCATTTTTTATCGCGCTAACGCTCTATTGGTTTTATATTGGCTATTTTGAGGAAAAACCACAGTTTTTATTGTGGATGGGAGTTCCGGTCGGTTTGGGTATCTTGGCGAAAGGGCCGGTGGGATTGTTGCTCCCGGCTATGGTTGGGCTGAGCTGCTGGTTGGTGTTTACCTTCAAATTCGGCTATCAACCAAGGCGCTTGTTTAACCGTTGGTTACTGGGGGGCCTGTTTGTCGCCGCCGTCATCAGCTTACCCTGGTATTTGCTGATGTGGTTGCAGTTCGGGATGAGGTTCATCAACGAACACTTCGGCTACCATATGTTTCGTCGTTTTACGACACCCATCGAAAACCATGGTGGAAATTGGTTATACCTATTTTATTATCTATTCTGGCTGATTATCGGGTTTATTCCCTGGACCGGCCAGCTCTGGGGCTCGTTTCAAAGGGCTTGGCAACGCTGGCGCGAACCGCGGTTTTTCTTTATTGGTTCCTGGTTTATATTGTTGTTTGCATTCTTTTCAATCTCCCAAACCAAGCTACCCGGCTATATCGTACCGATTTTTCCGCCAGTGGCGGTACTCTTAGCCAACTGGTGGGATGAGTTGTTCGACCATAAACATACCAGTAACTTATGGATCGGCATGTTTGTCCAATTCGGCGTTTCGTCGCTCTTTGCTATGCTGCTCCTGGTAGTCGGCTCCCAACTCCCGTCCGGATACGGTTATGCCGTGGGAATCTTTTTCCTGCTTCCGCTGAGCTTTATCGTCAGCGCTTTGATCATTCGTTACCGGACGAGACGTCAAGCCGCTAACCAAATCTTTTTTAATGTTACCTTCGTTACTTTTTATCTTGTCTGGGCAATCTTCCTTGGCGCGCTGATTCCGGTCATGGAAGTATATAAGCCCACTAAATACCTGTCCCAGCACGTAAAAAAGATCGTCACCCCGCAAGACATTGTAGTTTCGAATATCAAAAATACGTTTAGCGCTCCGTTTTATACCGGCCGTCATGTAGAACGGATTAATTCGCAGCAAGCTTTTCTAAGAATGTGGCATAATAACTCTCGCAGAGTCTTGGCGCTGGTTGAAAAGAAAACATTGCAAGCGCTCAAAAATTCAAACCAGCTCTATTATGTGCTCGCGCAACATGGATCGGGTTATCTGATCTCCAATCGACCGCCGGTTGGGGAATCAAAAGAATAAGTTGAATAAAGGAGCCCGCAATCGATGAATCGGTGGGTTTTGCAGGTTATCATCTCGGTCACGCTCGGCGTCGCCGGTCAACTGCTTTTTAAAGAAGGCGCGTCAAAACTTGATGTCTCTGTCTCCGGAGCGGGCGGTATTTTGCAACTGCTCTGGCGGATGTTTACCAATCCGTGGGTTTTTGTCGGATTGGTCTGTTATGGCTTATCGACCATTCTCTGGATTTTAATTTTAAAAGAAAAAGATTTATCCATGGTTTATCCGATGTTAGCCAGCGGTTATATTTTGGTGGTCTTATTTTCCTGGTTAGTGCGACATGAAACAATTACCCCGTCGCGTTGGCTGGGTGCGGCAGTAATTTCGCTCGGAGTCTGGTTGATCGCCCGCAGCTAAAATTGCAGGTTGAAAAAGGCTCCACTAAAATTAGTGGGGCCTTTTTAGTGCAACATGCGGTTGACAGGGCCGTTCTTGTAAGCATATGCACTCAGTTTGTCATAGGGAATGGCGAATTCGGGGACTCCCCATTCCGGTACGGTCAATTCGTTGATTTGAAAAAAGATCATTAGGTTAGTAGCGGTGAGAAAAAAATCTTGATTTTTCGAGATACTGATAAACTCATTGTTCAAAGTTAGGTTACGCTGAGTAATTTCCGCCTGGATCCATTGATTCACCATGGTCAGGTAATCGCTGTCATCATTAAACAAATCCCGGAACTTAAAAGCATCACCACTGCGGAGGTCAAACGTCATTCCTTTTACCGTGCTGATCCCGCTGGTCGAACCCGAAACCCATGAAGCCATCTCCAAGCGTAGACTCACAAGGCCCCGGGTATTCAATTTCAGTTGATAGCTGCCGGCCACTTCCCGCTGGGAATCCAGCTCAAACCCGTGGGCATGAATCATATGCCGGATCTTTTTATCAATGTCGTCGTTGACTTTTTTTAGTACTTTTTTATCTCGCAGCCCTTCCAGCTCAGGCATAATTAGGTTTAAGCGCGGTTTAGCGACCCTTTTCGGAAAGACGCGGGCAATCGGTTCATCTCCCATCTTGCTCACACTCCTCCTAGGATATATATTCAAACCGCTTGAAAATGTTACTTCGTCCCGAATAAAAACCGTGTCAAAGTAGGGATGGAATTAATATTTCTTCGGAGTGGCTTTCAGCTGTTTATTGATGTTCTCATTTTAGCCAATCGGAACCAAAAGCACCCCTGGCGTTTTTCAATTGTCGTCGCCAAATCGATCAAGGACGGTAGTGACAATGGACTGCACCGCCGCTTCAAGCGTTTTAGCGGAGCAATCCACGACCAGGTCGGCGTAGCGTTCGTAAAGCGGCGTTCGTTCATTATAAAGATCAATCAAGCGTTGTCCCGCCCCTAAAGCAATCCCCCGGCTAGCCATATTGCTGATGCGGCATTCGATTTCCGCGTAAGGCAATTGCAAATAGACGATGATTCCGTTTTGGCCGAGGTGCTTCATGGCGTTCTGATCGTAAACGACACTGCCGCCGGTGGCGATCACCGCATTGACGATTTCGACCTGCCGGAGCACTCGCGCTTCGATCTGCAGGAACTTTGCGACACCATCTTGGTCAATAATCGCTTGAAGCAAGCGGCCTTCTTTTTCTTGGATTAACAGATCGGTGTCCAGGAATGATTTCCCCAATGTTTTTGCCAGCAATACTCCAAGCGTGCTTTTACCGGCGCCCGGCATCCCGATCAGGACGATATTTTGATGATTCATGGTGGCACCCCGTCGTTTTTAATGATACCGCTCCCCGCTGATTCGATCAACTTGCATGCATCCGAGTCAGTTGCTCCAATGACTAAAGCAAGTGCTTTGAATGGTTCAGGCACTTGCCGAAATAACAAAATCACTTGCCCGAATTAAGGCACATGCCTCAAACATTAAGTCATCCTATCCAAGTTGAAATAAATAATTAAACATCTACTAAATTTATTTCAAAAACTTATACGAGGAGAATTTGTCGCAATCATGGTAGCCTAAATATTTCGTACGACATATATTAATCATTCAACCTCTCGAATCCGGATCCCTGCTCCCGTTGTTTGCGCTCCCGTAAACTTTAAATAAAATGTTACAACGCCTGAATTCCTCTCTAAAAAACACGAAAACCAGAAGCGGTTGCTACTGGTTATCAGCATTATCAATATATTCCTTATGGGTTATTTTTTAAACAATTTATCCAGCTTTTCGAGATTAGGTTTGCTTAACGCGGCCAATTGGTTCTCTTTTTGAATTTCGCGATAAACTTCTTCGCGATGGACTGCGACCTCCCGGGGCGCGGTAATTCCCAGTTTGACCTGATCGCCCTTGACATCAACAATGGTGATCTTAACGTCATCACCAACCATTATGCTCTCGTTTAACTTACGGGTTAATACCAACATCAGGGATCCTCCTTGACTTTGGAAGAATAATATCAATCAATCGTCGTCCGTTGCCGAAAATCGGCCACGTCAGCGAAAAGCTTGTGCGCATTTCCTTTTTCAAGGTATTCGGCACAAGCGAATAATCTGCTTTAAGATATTTTCTCCGGAAGTAAGAAAATCCCTTTTTTTATTTCAGCGCGCGGCAGTTTTTTTATTCGCAACGGGTTCGGCGGCGGCAAAAAGCGGATGCCGTAACGAATACGCCGGATTATTGATAATGATCTGTTTGGCTTTCCGGGTATGGTTACTGATAATAATCGGCGCCGCCAGATTTACGGTCGCTTGCGAAAGATCCGCCGGCAATACCACCACCGCATACGTTACGGCTTCGGCGGGATCGGAGAGCCCGATTTCCGCAACATCTTCATCGGAAATATCAAATGAAAATCCTGGTGAGACCTGGCTAAACTCGATCAAAATCAACGCCAGGTCCGGCGATAACAACGATTGTAAGACAAAAAACGGCGACCCTTCTTTGTACTGCAATATTGTATAGTCATGACAGTCCTCAAACCCGGGAACTCCGTGTTTGAACGTAACAATCTCATTGTCAGCAATCTCACGCAAGCCGAAAAATTTGGTCTCGATTTGCATCGTTTCAACCCTTTCCGAATCTTCTTATTAACCCTTCCTTTTTCCACCATTTTCAGGAAGAATTTCAATTACTCTATAATCTTCATCGGTATTTTTGATTTGATCTTTATAGTAAAATCATCCGGTTTAAAAATTTTCCGTTAATCCCCTGCCCTGACTGAATTGCGAGGTTTTTCGATTGCCGCAGACACGCTTCAGTCCACAATCACTATATATTATTACCTTGACCACTTTCGGTCACAAAAAACTGAAAGACGGCGTAAGCCGTCTTTTGATTGTTACCGCATCGCTGAACCGACACTACTGCTATAAATAGTCCAGCAGTGTTTTGGGAAGAATTTTTCCGGAAATCTGCAGCGCGGCAAGGTAGGCCATTTCCTGGACTTTCATATCCATCACTGCTTGGGTATAATCAACGTCCTCCACGTCAGAGAGCAACGTCGTGACATTGGTCTTCATCCCTTCCAACCGGTCAATCCCTTTTTCGAGCCGATTAACCTTGGCGCCAACCTCACCTTGAACGATTAAGATTTTCTCCATATCTTTCTTAACCGCCGTTATATCCTCGTTTCCTAAGGCATTGATGTTCCCGGAACGCAAATCGGTACTGAATTTTCGCAAATTACTAAAGATTGAGTCAAACAACGAGTCACCGGTGGTGTTCATCTTTACCCGGATCCCGATATTGACTTCATATTCGATGTTGCCTTGATCCCCTTCGTAATTGGGCAAAGTCTGTTCCGACTTGACACCGTCGGCAAAACCCATTG
This sequence comes from Bacillota bacterium, assembly GCA_023410535.1. GTDB lineage: Bacteria > Bacillota > UBA4882 > UBA8346 > UBA8346 > JAEYPR01. Next base: position 156,874 of record JAEYPR010000019.1, read on the forward strand.
CACTTAAAATGTCGGCGCTTGAACCTGATTGCAGGGTGATTGGAAGCACGTTATCATGATCCGTCGGATCATGATACACGAGACGCAACCGATTATCCGAGGTGATTTCCGCTTGAACATTGGCGTAAGAACCGCCCAAAGCCTGAATCTTACCTTGAATCTGTGTGGCAAACTCCTCTAAAGTATATGAACCGCCGTCCAAACTGATCTCTTGAGTGGTGCCCTGACCCACGGTAATCTGAAAACGGTTATTGGCATTTACCCCATAATTGGCGTTAATCGAATATTGGCTGGTTGGATCGGGAATTACGCTCCACGGGCTATCCAAGGTTGCAATTTGAGTTACCGGATCATAAGCAATAATGGTACGGCTTTGGCCTTCTCCAACCCCGGAAGAAATTGCGATCGGCATTCCTTTATAAAAGTCGGTGGTCAACGCCGAATTTGCCGCCAGTTTAATCTGGTTGGCAGCGGTGGTTCCACTAACCATCCCTTGGGTCGGCGGAGTCAAAGTATACTCCGACGTATCATCGGGGGCCGTGGTCCAAGGACTATCGACCGTTGCAATTTGTGATCCGGAATAATTGGTAATGGTCCGGGTTTGGCCCGCACCTGTCCCTTTAGTGATAGTTAACGTCCAATTCTGATAGTAATTACTCGTGGTGCTAGAATTAGACGCTAAGCTGATTTGGTCGGCTGCCAATGGCGGACCGGACGGAATCCGAGCAGTCTCCCGTAACGGGTAAAACCCTAATACCTGTATCGGGCCAGTCAATGGATTCCCAATTAATTCCTTAGTCGTCGCTTTATCTTCAAAACCTAATTTTTGTAACGTATTATCACTGATCTGGTACGTGTCGCCTGTGGACGGAACGAAATTCCAATCTTTATCCAACAAAGCCTGTTTGGTCGTCCCATCGTAACCGATGATTCGCCGGGTCTCCACGGTTCCGTTAGCATGAGTTACGGTGATCGACGCGCCGTTATAAAAATTATTGATTGAACTGCTTCCGGCAGTCGCTAACGTAATTGCTGCCGGACTGTTGGTTCCGGACTGGGCGGTTCCGTTTAAAGCCGGGGTTATGGTATACTCTGCTCCGACCGGCAAGGTCCCCCAAGGACCGCTAAGCGTGGCGGTATGCGTCGTAGCGTCATAATCGGCGATGGTCATGGTCTGTCCGGCGCCGGCCCCATTGGTGATAGTGATCGTCATTCCTTTGTAAAAATCATCAATCGCACTGGAGTTGGCCGGGTCAAAGCTGATCGTATTGGCGCCAACTCCGGCGGCGTTCCCTGATAACGGCGGAGTAATGATATATTCGGAAGTGGTATCGGGGGTAATCAGCCAGTCACTATTCATTCCGGTAATCCGTTGGGTCATTCCGTCGTAATCGGTGATTTGACGGCTTTGACCTGCTCCAGCTCCCCGAACAATGGTGACGGTCCAGCCATTGTAATAATCGGCTGTGCTATTGGAATTCAACGTCAGTTGCATTTGATTGGCCGACCCTACGGTCGCCGGAACGGTCCCGGCGGTTTTGATCGCCGGTCCATTGCGTAACACCAGCGAATGGACCTTACCGTCGGACGGTTGGGTTCCCGCATACAATGCAAGGTGATTGTCCGGGGTCATCTTGGCGTAAACCGGCACGTCATATCCTGCCGCATTCAACTGTTTTTGAATATCGTTCGCCAAGTCATTCAAAGTTTTCCCGGCAGTTCCGTCATAGATGCCCGGAGTCAGGTTAAGAATTTTGGCGGTTCCGTCGTCCAGTTTCACCTCAATTTGACTATTGGCTTGATCAATGACTATCGGTTTTACCTGCAAATCCAGGGTCTCGCTGTTAACCGAAGCCCGTTTCGTATAGGCCGGTTGCAAAACATTGGTACCGGAAAAAATATAACGATTGTCAATGTTGGTATTGGCAATCTCGAGCAATCCATCGCTAATTTGATCGATTTCGGCGGCTAACGCGGCTCGTGAATCCGCCGGCATGCTGGAGGAAGCGCCGCTTAAAATCAACTCATAAACCCGTTGCAAATTGGTAGTGACCGTTTGCAACGCTTCGTCGGTGGCGGTCAACCAACTTATTCCACTATTGGAGTTGGAAGTGAATTGGGCAATATCATTTAAACTGCTATTCATTGCCATGCTGCGGGACGTGCCGATCGGGTCGTCGGAAGGAAATTGAATCCGCTTCCCGCTGCTGATTTGGTTGCTCTGGCGTTGAATCTCACTTTCACGGCGCATCAAGTTGGAAACATAGTTTCCATACATCATTTTATTGGTTACCCGCATCGACTACCCTCCTTAGATCTTCAAGCGATTTATGATCACATCCAGCAGCTCATTCATGGTACTGATAATTTTTGCCGCTGCGTTATAACCATGTTGAAACTGGATCATATTGGTCATCTCTTCATCCAGAGAAACTCCGGAGATGGATTCGCGCTTCTCACTCAAGTGATCGATTAACAGTGCTTGATTGTTCGCTTTGGTTTTGGCCGTATTGGAGTCAATACCCAATTCCGCGATGACCCCGGCAAAAAACGATCCCATGGTGACGGTGTTACCATTTAGAATCGGCTTTTGTTTCAGCGCAGCCATTTCTAAAGCAATTGCGCCCTCGCCGCTCGCTCCCGAAGCGGAAGCGGCAATCCGTTGGGGATTATCTTCAATGACTTCGGCAAGTCGGATATCCGAAGCACCGGTTCCTTCAAAAAAATTCATATTTGTGCTGCCGTCAAGTCCGATTCCTTTCTGGTGAACACTGTTAACATTGGTGATCAACGCTTTGGCGTACTGATCCAAGTTGTTCAACATTTGCGGAATTTTCTCATCCCGAACAGTCAAAAGGCCTTGTAACGATCCGCTGGAAATATTCACTTCGCGCGCCGCGGGGTCGGTTAGCCCTTCCCAACGAATCTCCGAGGCTGATGGATCATTTTCATTGCGGACCGTAATCATTGAGCTGCATTGATTGCCATATACCAATGAACGACCGCCAACCGTCACCGTCACGCGATTTTGCGCATCGTAAGTGGTCCGAATATTAACAATACTGGAGAGTTTCTCAAGCACCTCATCGCGGCGGTCCAACAGATCGTTCGGTTGATCTCCTTGAATATTGATTTTACCGATTTGGTCGTTCAACTCGGCTAATTCTTTGGCATAACCATTAATCTCTTCGACTTGGGCGGCGATTCGGTCGTTAATATCCGATCGTAACGTTTTTAAACCTTGATAACTTTGGCGGATTTGATCGGTCATCGTCATTGTTTGCTGCACCAATGCCGCCCGTGTCGGCGTATCATTCGGTTTCGTGGACAAATCTTGCATAGCGCTCCAAAATTCGTCAACCGCGGCCCGAATTCCACTATCGGAAGGCTCGTTTAAGGTACGTTCAACCTGATCCAGCATATCCCGCATCGCTGCCCACTGTCCCAAGGAAGAGCTTTCGCGTTGAATCTGGTCGTCCAGCAATTGATCGCGCACCCGATTGATTGAGGTGATATCGACTCCGGTACCAATTTGTCCGGCCGATTTTTCACGATTGAAAATCGGATAAGTGTACGGCGCAGTAGCCGAAATCGTCGGCACCTGACGAGAATAACCCGGTGTTCCGGCGTTAGCCATGTTATGACTGGTAATTTCTAAGGCTTTTTGCGACGTAAGCAAGGCGCGACGCCCAATTTCTAGTCCGGAGAAAGTTGATGGCATATCTTAAGTCACCCCTTGTAATCCAAAATATTGGTTTTGCTCATACCGTTCACTTTTCCGGACGAACTATAAAGCCCAGGTTCGCCATCGGCGGATATGACCGTATTAATCGTAAAACGAATCATACTCAAAGAATCTTGAATCAACGTCTGATTAAACTCGTTATTGAGCTTGATTTCTATCACCAATTGTTTGATTTGGCTAATATAATCGGAAAGTTCTGATGGAATGTCCGCCGCGGATTTGCCATTCAAAAAAAATCGCACCTGCGGGGAGCAGGCGTTTTCAATGGCATGAAGTTGTTTGGAAGCCGCCTCTTCCTTGAGGACAATCTTTTCCATCCCTTGTAAATCGTCATGAAGTAAAGCGTCCTTCTTTTGCAGAGTTAAACGCTTTATTTCTTCCAATAGGTCAATTTCTTGACGAAGCAACTTTTCCAGTTGTTCATTAAGGGGCATTAAGCCTACCTCCCGGCAAGCTCATCCACAAGGCTCCGTTCAATCATTTTTTGAGCGATATCGCTACCTGAAACGTTGTACGTGCCGTTTTGGACGAGTTGTTTTAGTTCATTAACTTTATCGGCACGAACATCAGGAGACTTTAGAACTTGTTCTTTGATTAAATTCAACTCTTGCACACGATTGGACAAGACCAAAACATCGCCCCGTTTTAAAGCGGGTTTTTCTTGAACAACGGGTTGTTTGGCATAATTATAGCATTGATTGAGGTGCAATACCGTCTGCACCTGTTTGTTAGAGATGATCATCCTTTCCACCTACACCTTCAAAAAATTAACTCTTCAAATCCCGAATCTATGTCAAATTTCACTGCAAACCATGAAAACGATCTTCGTCAATCCGCTTTCTGAGGAGCTTTTTCCAAACGCCCCTCCCGCAAAAATCTGGTAATTACCCGAATATCGACGCCTGTCGCCCGGTTTACTTGAGCGACGGTAGAATTGGGATGGTCATATAAATACTCCCGGATCCTGACAAATTCGGACTGTTCCGCTACGGAACAGCGTTCACAAACTTCGGCATCGACATAGTTAAAGATCTTACCACACCGTTTACAATTTCTAATCTCCATATAATTGTCCCCCTGCTTCGGAACCAAACCACTGCGAGTCAATTACGCCGCTGGCTAAGGTCAGTACCTTAACTTCCTTGGCGCCACCCCGCAACAATATTCGCGCTGCTTCCGAAACAGTTGCTCCGGTCGTCAGGATATCGTCAACTAACAATACTCGGGCCCCCGGTAAACCACGCGTGTCAATTAATCGAAAGGCCCCACTAATATTGCAAAATCGCTCTTCTTTATGTAATGAATTTTGTGATTCGGTTATTTTATCCCTAATTATTATAGCGCTTTTTAGATAAATTCCCAAATACCTTTGGAGTGGATTAGCTAGTAATTCCGCTTGATTATAACCTCGGATAGCCATTTTTTGGCTATGAATGGGAATTGGAATAATTATGTTAATTTTTTTAAAATAATCCCGATGGAGCTTTGCCCATTCCACCAATAACTCTCCAAGGGCCAATCCCAATTCCGGACGGTAACGATATTTAAATTCGCTCAAATACTCACGTAAGGCACCCTCATACAAAGCAACCGAACGCGCTTGCGAAAAATAGTAACACGTCTGGATGCACTGGGTGCATAAAGTCGTTTTTTCCATAACCAAACGTTGCGGCCGCCCACAACAAATACAGCTTGGTGGAGCGATGAATGCGATCTGCCTAAGGCATAGGTTACCCAAACCGCCGCCAATAGCCGCTTCCCGTTGGCAAATCGGACATAACTCCTGTGGCGGAAATAGAAATTCCGCAAAACCCAGTCCAAGCTCATGGAACCATTTTCTGTTTCCCAAACTAATTATCGACCAACCTTCAAAAAAGTTTATAAGACCTAAGACCCAATTTTCCGGTCTAAATATCCTAGCCGATATCCTTCAGCGTTTTGTGACCGAATCCATTCAATCGCCTCGTGAACTGCCCGGCTTTTCCGACTCCCGATCAGCAGCACCCGGGACGGTTTCCCGTTGCGCCCGGCCCGACCCGCAATTTGAACCAAAGTTGGACAATCAAAAATTCCTTCAAAATCAGCGTTCAAAACTACCACATCAAGGTCGGGGATGGTGATTCCCCGTTCGTAGATGGTTGAAACAACCAAAAATAAGAACTCTCCGGATAACAATTTGCCTTTGACCACCTCACGTTGTGCGGTACCGGCATGTACAAAACTTCCGGCAATCCCGCGCGAGCCGGCCCATCGGCAGATCTGCCTTCCGTACTCTTCGACCTCACTCACCTTCGGAAGAAAAATCAACAATCTCCGCCCGTTCATTGGCAATTGACAGAGCAACTCCTGTAGTATGACCGGCGGTTCCCCCCGTGCCGAACTCTTCCGTAGAGATTCCCGGATAAACTCGGGAACAGTCAATGGTTGACGATGTGGTCGGGCCGGAATCGTAACATTAGGCAACTCGCCTTGGCGTAACTTTTGGCGGATAGATTTATCGGGGGTGGCGGTCATTACAACAAACTTTCCGGCAGGCTTCAACCCCCGTTGCACCGCAAAATGAAGCATCGCGCTCCCCTGATACGGGAAGGCGTCCTCTTCGTCAATGATTACAAGGTCATACGCCTGATAAAAACGCAGACATTGATGAGTCGTCGCAATGATCAGCCGGGCGTCGCTAAACCGTTCACCGCTGCCACCAAAAATTGCAGCGATCGTTGTTTCCGGAAACGCCTCGCGAAACCGGGGGTAAAGTTCCTGCACAATGTCCTTGCGCGGAATTGCGAACAGAACCCGGCCTCCGGAGTTTAGGACATCGGCAACAATGCCGAAACTGACTTCGGTTTTCCCGCCGCCGCAAACAGCCCAAACCAGAAACTGTCGCTGGTCGCCCGTCCAAAATTTGCGTAATTCGGTCGCAGCCCGTTGTTGCGGTGGGGTGAGCTCAAAATGCAGTTTCGGAGTTACAAACGGTTCCGGCACGATTCCCGCTGTTCGATCCGGTTGGAAATATAAGGGTTGACAGCTTTTCGCCACACCCATGCTCTGGCATTGGGTGCAAGTTAAACAATGAGGATTGCCACAAAACAAGCAATGGTCTTCAATTATTCCGACGGTTGCTCCGCAACGTCTGCAAAAGGGTAAGCCCAACCGGTCCATGGTGACCGCCGCTTGTCGTTGGACCAATCCTTGAAGGACCAACGGCTGAATTGATCGTTCAGGATCCCAGGGAACGGATAAACCGGCTGTTTCATATAGTTCGGGAAGTTCATTCCCAAGGACGATTCGACCCGCTAAGGCTCGAAGCAACAGTTCATCGCCGACGGTCTCCGCCGCGAATTCATTCAGCTGAAACTTTTCGGAGGGAAGTATTTTTTGCGGTTGGATTGTCTGAATAATCTCCGCAACGGCCTGCCGCCATTGCCGGGGTTTCAGCTTGCGCGCGGATCGGCGAAGCCGTTCGACCGCCAGTTCCGCCAGGAAGATCGGGAGGGGCGGCCGGAAGACTTGCATCATTGTGAAGCCCGCTTTGCGAAGCCAGGGCGCATCGCTGCGTGGATCGGAACTTAATCCGTTTTGAGATTCACCGTTTTCATTATACGCGCTATAAAGGAAATATTTTGGAGCAAGTATCCGGATCACTCCCTGCCGTTATACTTCCGTTCACCCCAAAAACTATTGAGTTATAAAACCCGGGTTCAGTTTGATGATAAAGCTTCCCGCAGTCTTTCTTTGAGCAACGAGAGACGCTCTTCAATCCGGTTGTTTTTGATGGCGATCGCCAAGGCTTTTTTGGTCCCGATCAACAACACCATCTTTTTGGCCCGGGTGACCGCCGTATACAGCAGATTTCGCTGTAACATCAAAAAATGTTGCGTAGTCACCGGCATAACAACCACCGGGTATTCGTTTCCCTGACTCTTATGAACCGACATCGCATAGGCCAAGACCAATTGATCGATCTCGTCCGACTCGTACGGTACGTTCCGCTCCCCTTCGACTTCAGGAAAGGTCACCACCAAGCTGCGGTCCTCCGGATCAAGCTGACGGATCCGTCCGATATCGCCATTAAAAACCTGTTTTTGATAGTCGTTGCGCAATTGCATAACTTTGTCGCCAACCCGAAATACCGTATTGCCGGATTGCAGCTCCGTTTTGTTGGGACTGGCCGGATTGAGAGCGTTCTGCAGGATCAAATTGAGGTTTTCCACTCCGGTTGTCGTGCGACGCATCGGCGTTAATATTTGAATATCCTCAATCGGATCGCAATGCAGATATTGGGGAATCCGTTTCTGAACCAGCGCCGGAAAAAGCGCTGCGATCTGTTCGGGATTATCATCCTCGATGAAGAAAAAGTCATTGTTCTTCGATAGTTGCGGAAACGAACCTTGATTGATTTGGTGCGCGTTATGGACAATCATACTCCCGCCCGCCTGACGGAAGATGGTCGCCAAACGTACCGTCGGCACGCAACGGGAACGGATCAGATCCCGCAATACCGAACCCGGGCCGACCGAAGGCAATTGATCCACATCCCCAACCATGATTAAGCGTGTCCCCGGTTTCACCGCTTTGAGGAGACTATAAAAAAGCAATAAGTCGACCATTGAAAACTCATCGACGATCAACACGTCGGTTGCAAGCGGTTCTTTCTCATTATACTGAAATTGGCCGGCGCCGCCACTTGCCCCGCCAAAGCCCAACAGTCGGTGGATGGTCTTGGCCCCTTCCCGGGTCGACTCCGCCAAACGTTTGGCCGCCCGCCCCGTCGGGGCGGCCAGTAACACCTTTAAACCGCTCATTTTGAATAGTTCAACGATTGCCCGGATAATCGTGGTTTTCCCGGTTCCGGGCCCACCGGTGATCACCAGCAACCCGTTCCCGACCGCTTTTAAAACCGCCTCCCACTGTTTATCCGCCAACTCCATTTGATTGCGGACCGAATATTGCCCCAACCATTCCCTAGGGTCGATCCGGACCTCTTTTAGGCCCGCTTGGAGCAGTTCTTTGATTTTTGTCACAACACCGTTCTCGCTATAGTAAAACGGGGCCAAATATAGTATAAACCGTTCTTCATGGAGCTGCCGGAAGATCTCTTTATTGACGATTAGATCTTCCAACGCGGCCGCCACTTGGATCTCATTGACATTCAGTTCAGCCGTGGCTTTGGCGCTGAATTCCTTTTCATAGGCGAACAAATGCCCTTCACTGCTATGCTCGTTCAATAAGTAGCGGATCCCGGCCCGGACGCGATAAGGCGAATCTTCCTTGATCCCAACCTTCTGGGCGATCTGGTCGGCGATTTTGAAGCCAATTCCAAACACCTCGTCCGCTAGGCGGTAGGGATTTTCTTTCACAATGGGAATAGCGGCGGTATTATAATTCCGGTAAATCTTCAAAGCATAAGCCGGGCTAACTCCCACCCCTTGTAAAAAGACCATGATCGCTTCAATGGCGCCATGAGATTCCAGACTGCGGACAATTTTAGCGGCCTTATTCTCACTGATACCCGAGATCTCGGTTAAGCGGCCAGGTTCATGTTGAATAACCTCCAGCGCGTCCAGACCGAACTTTTGCACAATCTTTTTGGCAGTGACCGGACCGACGCCTTTGATCAAACCGCTAGCCAAATAACGTTCGATGCCCAACAGCGTTTTGGGGATCTCTTGACGCCATTCCTCGATCTGAAATTGTTCGCCATATTCCTTATGCTTAATCCATTGACCGGTCAGTTGCAGAACTTCGCCGTGATAGAGCGTTGGCAGATTGCCGACCGCAGTGACTAACCGCCCCGATGCGGTCTTTAGGCGGACCACGGTGTAACCGTTCTCCGCATTGTTAAAGACAACTTGTTCGACAGTCCCTTCAAGTTGAGGTTTGATTTCGGTTGTCATGTTCACTCCATCAATCGGTGATTGTTGTTCAAGAATCCGGCGTCTCAAAGTCGATCCGTTTTCTGGTCCCGGGTAGCCACAGACCTGATGCTCCCTGAAGTCGCCCCTTTTTAAATGAGAAAAAATGAGCGACTTTTTGCAAATGACGCTCAATGGTGGTGTTTCTTTTAAATTTTTGTGTCGGTAGTTCGATCGTAAATCAACTCAAGTGTAATATGCCAAACTTTGCAAGTCGAGAGTCACATCGGAATTTTGCACTTTAATTCCGGATGGTGTTTTAATCGCAGCCGGGACAAAGTTTAAAAAGGATTTGATTCCGCTTTCCACGCAAACATCCACCACTTGCTGGACATTGACGGCGGGAAACGCCAGGATCATCATTTTCAAGCCGTATTCCTTGATTTTAGCATCCAATTGGTCAATTGGATAGATTTCGACGTCCGCAACTTTGCGGCCGATCTTTTTTTCATCATTATCGAAAAGCGCCACAATCTGTAAGGGTTTATGAACCGGACTCCGTTGATGGTAACGCACTAAGGCGACACCGAGATTACCGGCGCCAATCAAGCCGACCCGAATCTCACGATCCAATTTTAAGATGCGGCGTAATTCGTCTTTTAACGAGACAGTATGATAACCTACGCCCTGTTTGCCGAAGACTCCAAAATATGAAAGGTCCTTGCGCACTTGGACCGAGGAGGTTCCGACCATGGTCGCCATCTGTTCCGATGAAATGATCGGCAATTCTACCGGATCAATCACATCAAGGACCCGTAAATATAATGGCAAACGGCGAATAACCACATCAGGCGCTTTTTTATCGCGACTCATTCATTTTGCTCCAATCTTGTAGACTAAAAACTTTTATAAAATTCTACATTGCGCTAAAAATCTCCTCTTTCCGTCGGGATGTTATCAAGATTATAACATTTACCTCAGATTTCAAACCTGCGTATGCAAAATATTGTGTCCCAGTATCTCGTCTAACTCCGTCTTCACCCGTTTGGTCAACAGTTCGTATCGATAGCTATAATTGCAATACTCGATCACTAACGGGTTTTCGGAACCATACCGTTTGAGCATACTTTTCGCTGTTTGATACAACGCGTCGGCGGTCGCTTTCTTTCGTTCCTCCGGTTTGGTGGAATTTTGATATTTTTCACCCGCACCCTTGAATTCGCTGAACTGTAGCGTCTCGACAAGCCGTTTAATCGGTTTGTAACTGCCGTTAGCCAGGAAAGTTCCCCATAATGCATCCAATTGCAACGGATCTTGCCATGGGCCATACGGATCGATGACGGCGTCTTTCAATGGTTTTTGGTACTGTTCCAACTCGGCTTTGGTGAGGGACTTGGGAAGTTCATTCTGACTGCAGCCTAAGGTTTTCAGCAGTCGCAAAATCTGCATCCGGGTTTTACTATTTTGCCCTTCGTAACGCTCAATCAGAAAAGGCAAAAGATAACGGTTGTTCTTAAAGATTTCCCGAAAGAAAGCGTCATAAAGGACGACGCTGCGCGTTTCGGCCGGTCTATTTTGACTATAATAAAGAAAACCGTCAATCGCATTTTCGGGAGTAGGATTTTTATAGTAGGACGTAATCCATCCGTTTAATGCGACATCATTATCAAAGTATCGTTGATATTCGTAGTTCGCCAATTCGACGGTCGTCTCTTGGACGATCTCTTGACGGGAATTGCCATCGCGGACCTTCACCCGGATCCGGTATTTACCGGCCATATCCTGCGCTTCAAAATAAAATTTCAAATTGGAAGCGCTCAATACGGTCCATTCCGGATTGAGCTGCCGTTGTTGGAGCGCACCGATCCGCTTCTGCTCAAAGTAGAGACTGCCATCGGGCCGCTCGATCCGAATGTCATAATCGGCGGTGACATTGCCGCCGGAATCCGGTTGACATCCTGTCAAAAACAGCAACACGGTAAAATATTCCTTCTTAAAAACCTGTTTGGCCATAGCGATCTGCGGCGTCAGCGGGCGGACCGTCTTATAACATTTATCGGGATAGGCGTTATCCTTGGTCACCGAAACCATACAACTCAAAGCGGAGACCGGATTAATCCAAAACAGTGATAAGCCGGACAAAAGCACCAAAGTAAGTAAACGTTTGATCAAGCTGCTTTCCCCTCCCTTCACCCCCATAATTCCACTTGTAACCCCGTTTTCCTGCAATTGCGACCACCGATTGACGCTTTGAAGCGAAAACCCGGACCGGAAAGATGTCAAAGCAAGATCATAAAATGGCCAAAACCCAATCGGAACAATGGTAAGGAATCGTTTGGCTATTGGATAATTCCATTAATTTGTTGCGGGTTAACTTTCCGGCATTACCGCTATTTCATCTTCAATCCCCATCCAATAAAAAAGGCTGTCTTTCCCGAAAGAAAAGCAGCCTCCATGGAATGAATTAATTTACGTTGCATTAATTTAGATGCTTAAAACCTCGGCCCAAGTGGTGACCGGATATTGCTTTTGGAACAATCCTTCCACTGCCGGGGTGGCTTTGGTGCGAATGGCGTTGGCGTCGGGGATAATCACCGTCATCCCGGCAGCTTTCAATTGACTTAAGTATCTTCCCTCATCCATCTTGGTCTTAAGGGTTGCCCAAGCGGCGGCTTTCTCAATATATTTACCAATGAGATCCTGGTCTTTAACGGATAAGTTCTGGAAGAACTTCTTGTTTGCGGTTGACCAGCCGACCGCCACCAAGTGATTGGTCATGATCAACTGGTTCTGAACTTCATTTAATTTATAGGACGCAATTTGGGCCAGATCCCCTTCGGAAGCCTCGGCCGAACCATTCTTTAACACCGTATACAATTGATCTAACGGGTATTGGACCGGCGTGGCGCCAAGCGCTTGCCAAACGGTTACCCAGTCCGGAACTAACGGGAGGCGTAAACGTAAATTAGCCAAGTCAGTCGGGCCGTTGATCGCCTTGTTGGCGGTGGTTTGACGGAAACCGCGATAAAGGGTGCTAAAGCAAAGCATATTGCCGTTTTTCTCGATCTGTTTCCGGCATTCTTTTCCTAACCGGCTGTCCCAAACCCGTTCAAAATGATTGTAATCTTTGATGACAAAGGGAGCATTGAAGAAGAAATATTGAGGCGCGAAATCCTGAATCGGTTGGCCGCCGGCCCATTGCATGTCCACAGTTCCTTCGGAGCACTCTTTGCTGCATGAGATCTCGGAACCGTAACCTTGATAAAGATCGACCTTAATCCGGCCATTGGTATTCTCTTCGATCATGATTTTAAATGCTTCACTGGCATCGGCAATAATATGCCCTTGTTTGAATGGAGTTACTAATTTGATTGTAACCGGTTTACTGTAATCTCCCGAAGCAAATGAAACGACGCTGGATAAGACAAATAAGACCAGTAATGACAGGACAAAGACGCTACGTTTCTTCAAATTCATGCTTTTCCTCCTTTAATTTGTTCGTACAATTTTAGCGAAAACTATTTCTTCGGAATGTTTTCCCATTTTTATCATTTTTTCGAAGAATAGTATAAGACTATTTTCATTGAAACATAAAAAAATGTCAAACGGAGCATAGCCAGATTAATCTATATTAGTTCGAAAATTCATGCGTTACATCTTTCCAACTCCTTCTAGCTTATCCTGTTAAATTCCAGTAAAAAAGTTCAAAAACTTCAATATATCGGTCGCACTAAAAGAACCTGCCGTTAATATCCGATAAAAAAATAAACCGGGGTCCTACGCCCCGGTCGGATATTTGCTGACCTGAAACCGTTCATTCAATAGTTCCCAGTTTTGCGCCGAACCGTACGGTTCATTGACGTAACTCCAATAACCGACGCCCCGCAGTTTGAGTTCTTTGGCCAAGTCATACTTGGCCGCCAGGGAACGGGCATCTTCAAACCAGACTTCGTGTTGTTGCCCTTGAGCGTCAGTATAACGGAACCACGGCGCTTGCGCGGTGGTATCATAATTAATCGCCGCGTTATAACGTTGGGCCAGGTTATAGACATTGACCAGATCAACCGGGGTGGCGAGTTTCTCGGGCGTCTGCGGAACCGGCCAGTCATAACCGTACAGCGGTATTCCCTGAATCAGTTTATTGGCCGGAATCTGCGTCAAAGCGTAGTTCAACGCCCGCCGCACCAGGTTGATTGGAGCGATCGCCATGGGCGGTCCGCCGATCCAACCCCATTCATACGTCATCAAAAAAATAAAGTCCGCCAATTGGCCCAAGGTAGCGTAGTCAAACGCGCCAACCCATGACGCCGTGGGCAGGTCGGAAAACTTTGGGGCAACCGCCACGGAGACGCTGTAATTTCGCGGTTTGAGCGCCGCGGCAATATCCCGAATGAAATTGTTATATAACTGACGGTCCTCGGGATGCATATTTTCAAAATCGACATTGACACCGCCCAAGCCATAACGGCTCAAAAGCGCTAGTAGATTGGTGATAACCCGGGCTTTGACGGTTTCATTGCCGATAATCGCCCGGGCGAGATCAGACTCAAAACCGGTTGGACCCCAGTTGGTGAGGGTGGCGACCGGTTGCACATTGTAATTTTTCAGTATGGCGACTTCCCTCTCCAAATTGGTGGGAGCCGTGATATCGCCCGAAGCGTTGACCGGGAATTGAAAAATCGAGCCATAGGTCCAATAACGGCCGATCTGCGCGAGGCTACGTTCCAATCCGCTTACATTGGCGGTTTGAACATACGCGAATACTTCGATGGTTGACTTCGGAGCAGCGGCCGGACCCGGTTGCGGGATAATCAGCACTTGACCGACATTGATCAAACTTGGATTGGCAATGGCATTGACTTTGGCAATCTGGTTCACGGCAACGTTATACCGGGAGGCAATCTGATATAACGTATCGCCCGCTTTGACGGTATAACGGAGCTGCGACCATCCGGGAATCGTCAAGACCTGACCCACATTGATCAGATTCGGATTGGCAAGATTATTGGCTTGGACGATGGCGGTCACCGTCGTATTGAAGGTCTGGGCGATGATGGATAACGTATCGCCCCGTTGAACCGTATAACGTAAAACCTCCGGCGCGCCGGTCGGAATCAAAATCGCTTGCCCAACCACTAATTGGTCGGGATTGGGCAATTGGTTCACCGCCTGAAGCGCGGCAGCGGTTAACCCATATCGTCGCGCGATGCTCTCCAAAGTATCTCCGGATCGCACCACATAAATCTCCATACGATCACATCCTATTGTCATGCTTTTTATTAATGCATCGTATGTGCCTTATGCCTTGGCGGTTCCGGAAGCTTAAAAAAGAAGTTGCCAAAATCATTTTGGCATGATGCAAAATCATTTTGGCTTGTTCCAAAACAGTTTTGGAGTGATCCAAAATTATTTTGTAATGATCCAAATTGATTTTGGAACCATGCAAAACGGTTTTGGAATAATCCGCAATCATTGGGGGTGAATGCAAAATGGTTTTGGATTCATGCAAAATGGTTTTGGCACGTTCCAAAATAGTTTTGGCTTCATCCCGAATCCCACTACTCCCCCGCCAACGTCGCCAGCGCCTCCCCTTTCAGCCGGTAGGTCGTCCATTCATCGCGCGGGACTGCGCCTAAACTTTTGTAAAAGCGGATTGACGGTTCGTTCCAGTCGAGACAAGCCCACTCCAAGCCCCAGCAGTTTTGAGCGATCGCCTGTTGCGCCAGGAATTGAAAGAGGGTTTTCCCGTACCCGCGGCCACGGTATTCCGGCAAGACAAATAAGTCCTCGATAAAAATGGCCGCCTGTCCGATAAAGGTGGAGACGCTGTAATAATAGAGGGCAAAGCCGACTGCCCGGCCTTCAGATTCGGCGATCACCGCTGTCGCGATCTTCCGGTCGAATAACAGCTCGGCAAGGGACTGTTCCGTGGCCTTCACTTCATGCAGTAAATCTTCATACTCGGCCAGTTTTTGGATGAAACCGAAGATCACCGGCAGGTCGGGCCGCTCGGCCACGCGTAAATTTAAACCAAGGCTTGCGTCCATTTTTCCACAACTCCCATCGCTATTTTTAGATATTAAAAACCGCCATTCATAAAATGGCGGTTTTGGTTTCGAATTGAACTGATTTTACGAGTGCCGCGACAAATTGCGTGGCGGCTTGTTCCACCCGCTGCGAAATGGGATACCCGAACTCCAGCGTCTCAGGTTGAACTCCAACCACCAAGACCCGGCACCCGGCGGTCGCTTCCAAATAACTGGCAAGGATTCCCAACGGCAACATATGCGTGCAGAAGGACGCGCCGCCAATCTCGTCGCTTTGAATCAGGCGAAAACTGCCCGGCGCGGCGGCGAACTCCGCCGCATCCACCATGATCAGATAATCCGGGGCAAATTGGCGGATTACCCCGGAAAAGTTCTCCGGCGCCGACTCTCCAAGGTAAAACCGGAGTTGCTTCGAATCGGCCCGCGCCAATCGTTCTTCCAACGCCGCAACGATCAAAAGCCCAATCGCGTCATCGGCCCGTAATGGCGAACCGACGCCTAGGAAGGCCAGTTTCGTTCCGTCTTGCCACACTGCGGTCAACCGCTCGATTACTTGGTTCATTCCTGATGATCCTCGAGTTTTTTTCGATCGTAATGCGCCAACTCATATTCCGGACTGGACGACAAGGCTTTCCGAGGACACGAGTCGACACACTGGGCGCAATAAATGCACCGGTCCAGATAAAACTTAGCTTTAAAGACCTTTTCTTTATCGGTCGGGGAAATCTCAACCGCTTTGGCCGGACAGTCGCGCATGCAGATCTTGCAACCAATGCAAGTTTGGGAATTAAACTTGATTTTGCCCCGAAAATTTTCCGGCATGGCCACTTTTTCAACCGGATACTTGACGGTCGCCGGTTTCTTCCACAGCATCCGCACGGCTTCCGGCAAAATTTTGCCCGGATGTTTCATTGCAAACACCTCATCAACGACTACAAAATAAAAATCTTCAGGATCACATTGATCAGCAGTTGGACCAATGCGGCCGGCGCTAAAATCATCCAACAAAACTTGACCATCTGTTCCAACCGTACCCGGGCGGTGACCGAACGAACCACCGTCATCATCATTATAATTGCTAAAGTTTTAATGATAAAGAGTAAAAATCCTAAAACCGGATGAAATCCCAATGTGCCGCCCCAGAACACCGCGGAGAGCAAGGCGGCGACCACCACCATTTCCAAGTCGATGGCCAAGCGAAAAATCGCCAGTAGCCGGCCGGTGAATTCAGTGAAACTGCCGCCGACGATCTCCGTCTCCGCTTCGGGAATATCAAACGGAACCTTCTCCAGTTTTCCTTGCGCAGCGATCATCGCGACCCCGAATCCTAAAAGGTTGGCGCATAAGAAAGCCGGGTGGGCTGAGAAATATCGGGTGATGCCACTGATCGACCAAGTGCCGGCCAGCAACGCCGGACCGAGCATCACGATCAGTAACGGAACTTCATAAGCGAACAACTGGGTCAAGTTGCGCACCGAACCAAGCGTCGCAAAAAGAGAAGTGGAACTCCAACCGGCCAGGAAAAAGGTGAGAGTCGGGATGGTCAACAAGTAGAATACCACGACCAAATCTCCTTCGAACGGAAGCGGCGCAGCAATGCCAACGACCGGAATATATAAAAACGCCGTCAGCACCGCGGCCAGGGCGACTACCGGCAATGAACGGAACATCCAAGGATCGCCGGCCGCCGGAATAATCGCTTCTTTCGCCATTAACTTGATAAAATCGGCTTCCGGCTGATACCATGGCGGTCCGACCCGGTTTTGAAAACGGGCGTACAACTTGCGGTCCAGCCATTCACAGATCAACCCGTAGGAACTGAGAAAAAGAAATCCCGGAAAGATCAACATATAAAAGAGACTCCAGCCGATGCTCATCGTCACACCACGCTTTTAGTGAAGTACGGAAAGATCGATCCCGCGTTCCCGGTACCATTGGATGCTATACTGCCGGAGCCGGCCCCATTCGACGATCTCCGCCCGCTTGCCCCGGATCAACTGAATTGATCGGTCAGTACAGGAGAAACAAGGATCCATCGCCGCAATGATGATCGGAAAATCCGCCAGGTAGCCGCCACGCAACATCTGGCGGACCGAAGGGATATTGCCCAGGGTTGCCGCGCGGATCTTAACCCGTTCCGGCATTTCCGTCCCGTTGGAGCGGACATAATGGATGTTTTCGCCCCGTGGCGCCTCATAACGGGACAACGCCTCCCCCGCCGGAATCTTGCGTGACACCTTCACCGCTAACGAACCTTCCGGCAGGTTTTGCAACATCTCCCGGATCAGGCGATAGCTTTCCAATAACTCGCGCACCCGGACAATCGCCCGGCCCAACACGTCGCAGTGATCGTCGGTGATCAGGTTGACCTTGACCTGTTGATAAACGCCGTACGGGTCATTGACGCGCGTATCGCGGGCAACCGCCGAACCGCGCGCCATCGGTCCGACCGCGCCGAATTTTTCGGCATCCTCTTTGGAGAGCTTGCCGACACCGGCCAACCGGCCCTTAAAGGTCGGTTCGCCCAAAACAACCTTTTGATAAAATTCCGTCCGTTCGACCAGTTTGTCGAGGATCTGATAGATCTGGGTCGTCTGCTCCGGCGTAATATCCCGGCGCACCCCCCCGATGGAGTTGATCCCGTAATTGACCCGGTTGCCGGAGATCACCGCCAATATATCCATCACCAGTTCCCGGTCGCGCCACGCGTACATAAACAGGGTGTCGAAGCCCACTTCATGGGCGGCCACCCCGAGCCATAACAAGTGGCTGTGTAAGCGTTCCAATTCGCCGATGATCCCACGAATGTATTGCGCCCGGAGCGGCAGTTCCACCCCGGCGATCTCCTCGACCGCCTGCACATACGCTGTCGAATGGGAATGGGAGCAGATCCCGCAGACCCGTTCGGTCAAGTAAATGCTCTGAACATAACTCCGGTTCTCACAAGCCTTTTCGATTCCGCGATGGTTATAGCCGACTTTGACTTCGGCATCGACAATCCGTTCGCCGTCCAGGATCAGGTCGAAACTTTCCGGTTCTTTTAACGCAGGATGTTGGGGACCCATCGTAATCTTCATTTCACTCATTTTGTCCGGCTCCTTCCGCGGGGAGTCCTTGCCAGTCCTTGCGTAACGGGTAATTACCGTCCGGCCAATTATCCGGCAACGGATAGCGCCGGGCCGGCGGCGTATTTTCAACTTTGATGCCGAGCAAGTCCATTAATTCCCGTTCATAGAGAAAAACGCCGGGAAAAACTGCGCAAACCGAAGGGATAACCGGTTCTTCCCGCGGTGTGAGGACTTTGAGGTTGAAAACCAATCCTTCATTGTCGTAGAAATGATAAATGACCTCAAAATTAGCGCCGCTGTCCAATCCGGTGATTGTTCCGATTTGGGCCATACCCCAATCTTTCAAGGCTTGGGTGACCTCCAACAACTTGTCCGGGGCGACGGTGCCAAACACCCGGCGTTCCCGGGGTGTGGTCACATCCGCTACCACAGCAGCGAATTTTTGCGCTAAAAATTCAGTCAGTGTTGCGTTGCTCATTTTGGCAAGCCCCTCCTTCACTCGGAATTTCTCCAATAACAATCGGATTTTCGGTGACATCCGCGCTAGCGGCGTCCGGTTGATCAATCCGCTCCAACAACTTGACGACCCCGTCAATAATCGCCTCCGGCCGGGCCGGGCAACCGGGAATATAGGCCGCCACCGGAATCGTGGAATCCAGACCGCCGGTCACACTATAACAGCCGTGGAAAACTCCACCCGAACAGGCGCAAGTGCCGACCGCCACGATAAATTTAGGTTCCGGCATCTGTTCGTAGATCCGGCGCAGCCGGTCTTGCTGTTGCCGGGTCACCGGACCGGAGCAAAGAATGATATCGGCATGCCGCGGCGTGCCTTTTTGCTGAATTCCAAACCGCTCCAAATCAAACTTGGGGGTCAAGGCCGCCACCACTTCGATATCGCAGGCATTACAGGAGCCGGTGTTGAAATGAAGCACCCAGGGTGATTTAACGCGGGCCCAACGGATAATTTTATCCAGCATCGCTGCTCACCTCACCATTAACGTGTATAACGACAGCGCTACGCCGGTCATATATAAGATTCCCAACAGCGCTATATTTCCCGCCGGCAAGGTGGCCATAATCAGCGCGGTAACGTGGATAATGGTAAAAAACAAGGCAAACGGGAAAAATGCGCCATAGTCCGGATGAACTTTAACGGCCGGCACATCCTCGCCGCACATATACATGGTATGTTTGTCCCGGTGCGACTGGCCCTGGGCCGCCATTTTCGAACCCAAAGCCAGCAAGAGCAGACCCAGCAGCGTGAAGATTGCAAACGCAACCGGCGGATAAAGCAGGAAACCGGATTCGTCCATTGCGAGTTCACCCCTTTAGGTTGGTTAATTTGCGGACATTCAGGCCCTTAAACTTTTTGGTGGCCAGCATCACGATAGCCAAGGCAATCGCCACAAAAACCACTTCGACGACGACCACGGTGATCGCCAGCGCTTGACCGAGGGCCACTTTTCCATTGGCGGCGCCTGCGGTGATGATGGCAAGGGTAACCCCTTTCGCCATAACCTCAAAACCAATTAACATCCGCAGCATGTTTTGAGAGGCCATCAAGGTATAGAGGCCGATCACGATTAACAGTACGACTGCGATTAAATTCAAACCCAATTCATTCATTGGTCTTCCCTCGTTTAAACAAGACGACCACGCCATACACGCCCACAAGCATAATCGTAATTTGTCCGATCAGGTCGAGCCCCCGGGTGTTCCAGAGAATCTGCCCGACCGTTTGGCCGTCGTGCACTGCCGCGATCGGAATTCCGGTGACAATCCGGTCTACGTTTACCCAGAGC
Source organism: Bacillota bacterium (assembly GCA_023410535.1). GTDB lineage: Bacteria > Bacillota > UBA4882 > UBA8346 > UBA8346 > JAEYPR01. The sequence goes on from JAEYPR010000019.1 coordinate 177,391, forward strand.
ATGAAACCGCAAACTGCCACGAGCAACGGCAACAAGGCAAATTTCCGGTAATGCGTTTTCACTGCCTGCTTGGCTTCTTCCTCAGTCCGGGGAGTGGTCAGGCTGATTCCATTGATAAACAGCACGGTAATCAATCCGGCGCAAACCGAAAGTTCAAAGACGGCTGCCAACTGCGCCGACTTAAACACTACTAAGGTCAAGGCTACGCTGCATAACGCCAACGCCACGGCGCCGCGGAGCAGATCGGTAGCGAAAACAGCCATTATGGCCGCCCCGACTAAGACTGCTAACAAAAACAGTTGAGTCACCATTCTACTTCCTTCCTACTTCACGGTCATTTCCAAGACGGCTCGAACCGGAAGAATCAGTTTGTTGATAACAAACGGAAAAGCGATGCCGATCGCAATGGTAATTGCAGCCATCAAAAGGGCCGGGAAATATGCAACCGGTGCCACTTCGTTAATATTTTCCAAACCTTCTTTCAATTTTCCGAAGAAGACCGAACGTTGCAACGAAAGCAGATAAGCCAAAGTGACGACACCGGCAAAAACGGCGATGACCGCATAAAGATGATAACCGGTCATCCATAAGGCCATAATGATTAATAACTTGCTCCAGAAACCGCCTAACGGCGGAATTCCAGCGGTTGATAACATCGCGATGATTGAAGTGTAACCGATGATCGGCATTTTTTGCGTTAACCCGCCCAACTTCTCAAAATCACGGGTGCCGGTGGCTGATTCAACCGAACCGGCGTTCAGGAACAACAACGACTTGAAGATGGCGTGGTTGAAGAAATGGAATGCCGCTCCCAACAGCCCCAATACCGAACCGGTGGCAAAACCGGCAACGATATAGCCGATCTGGCTAATACTGGAGAAAGCCAGCATTCGTTTGAAATCCTTTTGACCCAACGCGAAAAACGAACCCAGGATGATTGAAAGCGCCGCTAAAAATAGCAATACCGAAGTGAACGGCTTGCTAAACCCGAATACTGCGATGATCACCCGCATCAAGGTATAGATTCCGGCTACCTTCGTAACGATCCCGCCCAAGAAAACCGCGATCGGGGCCGGCGCTCCGGTGTATGCGTCCGGCAGCCACCCATGAAACGGCATAATCCCGCCTTTCAACGCAAAAGCGCAAACGCTCAAAGCCAAAGCCAACTGATATCCCAACGTTCCGGAAAGCGCGCCGACTTTTTTAAGTTCGCTGAAAGCGACACTGCCGGTCATGGCGAACAACAGCGCAATCGCGACCAACAACAGTGTCGTGGCAACCGCCGACAACATCATATATTTGAAAGCGCCTTCGAGACCATTGCGATCAATTTGGTACGCGATTAAAATGAAGACGCTGACCGATAGGATTTCCAAGAAAACATAGAGCGAAAACAGATCGGTCGCCATCACCAGCCCGTCCATTCCGGTTACCGCCAGCAACAACAATGCGTAACAACCCGGCCGGCGATCAGGGTCCAACGGATAACCGATCGCAAAAACTACGGTGACCATAACGACCAGGCTGATCGCCAACAACACCACTAAGGAAAGGCCGTCAATCTGCAAAGAAAACATCCCGCCGAAAACACTTTGGTTGAATTGAAAGTTGCGGCTGCTTGAATGAAACGCCAGCCAACCCGTAATCGCCAGCAACCAAGCGGTTGCAAGCACTGTCACTACAGTAGCTCCCTGAGACCAGAGTTTCCGTAAGATCGGCATCAAAGCCGCTCCGAGCAACGGTACAAAAATTAATGCTAAAAGCACGGCCGGTTCCTCCTGAGATTCTAACGCTTACGAGCATTGCAGCTACCTGGCGTGATCCAGTACTCACTTCATGACCCAGGTAATATAAATGACAATCCCAACCATTCCGGCAATTGACCAAGCGAGGTAATCGGCGTACAGCCCGGTATGCACCGCCCGCAGCGAGCTAAGCCGCTGCGCCGCCCATGGTATCAAGCGCTGGAATATCCAATCAACCGAACGTTCAAATACGAACAATCCGTATACGATCTCCTTCAGGACCGGCCGGCAGAAATCATAAGGGTCGAACACCCGCTTTTGCGCCAAGTCATAAACGGTTTTGAGAATCGGGAAATTCCGGATGTAATCGGTGGCTCCGGCTCCGCAACCGCTTAATTTCACCCCGAGCCAGTGACTCAACGCCGCAACGACCAAGGTCCCCACCGTTACCCAAAAAAGGCCGCTCAAAGCGAAACCGAAACCAGCTTCGGCCAATTCAGGGCCAAACCGGCCGCTCAATGCCGGTTTGATCAAATGTTCGACCGGCAACCGGTGGTTCAATCCGAAAACAATACAAAGCGCCGCCAATATCAGCATCGGCAACGCCATGGTCCAATGAACCTCGGCAACTTGTTTACTGCTTGATTTGCCAAAAAAGACCGCATGCCCCAACTTTACAAAAGCAATCGTGTTCAAGAAAACACCGAGAACCGCCACAACCAAAAACAAGGTTTGGTCGTGCTCGACCAGGCTTTCAAAGATCAATTCTTTGGAGACGAACGCGTTCAAGCCGGGGAACCCGGCCATGGCCGCCGCGGCAATTAGAAAGCAAACGAATGTTACCGGCATTGATTTGGCCAAGCCGCCCAGGTTCCTGAATTCAGTAGTGCCCGCTTCCTTTTCCACCGCGCCGGCAGTTAGGAAAAGACAGGTTTTGTAGATGGCGTGGTTGAGCATATGGAAAAGTCCGCCGACCACGCCGATCGGGGTACCGCTACCGATTCCCAACAAAATATACCCGACTTGGCTGACGGCTGAGTAGGAAAGCAACCGTTTATATTCGGTCTGCAAAAGCACCATGCTTGAAGCAATCACGATGGTGACTGCACCCATTCCCATCATGAATATTTCCAACGCCGAATTGATCGTGAAAAAATCCAACGTTATTCGGGTCGCTAAATAAATACCGATCAGCTTCTCGATGGAAGCCGGCAAAAAGGCCATAAACGGCAACGGCGCATCGATTGCAGCATCAGGAATCCAAGTGTGAAACGGCACAGCGCCGGCTTTCGCCATGGCACCGATCATGAGTAAGACATACGCTGCTCCACCCAATCCCAACGTCGTTAAATGGATCTCCGTCATCACTAGTGTTTTAGCTTGAACTCCCGCCATTCCCACGCCCAACATCAAACAGAGATCGGAAAATCCAACAATGATAAAAGTCTTCATGCCGGTCCGCCAAGCCCGTTCATTCCCAATCGCGATCATCCCGTAGAGGGTGATCATTAACGCTTCCCAAAATACCAACATTAAAACGAGGTTGTTCGCGATAACCGAACCCAACGCCAATGTTTCGGAGATCAGCATCAATCCGTAAAATTGATTCTTGCGCTGCTGCCGCGCCAAGAACTTCCAGGAATATACCGCAATGAGCAAGGAAAATCCGGCAATGGCCGCCGCAATCAATTGGCTGAACCGGTCATACCGTAATTGAAAATCAATTCCAAAACCGGACCAGGGAATAGTGAGCGCGACCGGCCGGCCCCAGAGCCGGATGGTGATCCCTGCCATCGCCATGGTCGTCAGGACTGTCAAAAATTCGTGGAGCAATCTCGTACGGCCCGGAATAACCAGCAACAAGATTCCGACTGCCCCGGGAATGAAAGTAAGTGCCAAAAGTAACATCGGGTCCATATTTTTAACTCCCTATCATCTGCCGCACGGCAACTTGGACAAATTCACTTGGAAAATGGACCAATAAACCGGTGATTAACGAAAGAGCCGCTAATAGCACGACAGCCGCCAACATCGTAGCGGATCCTTCCTTGGCCAGGTGACCGTTTTGAGGTTCACCCATAAAGACCAGGGCAAACACCCGCAACAGATAAAGAATGGTTAAAAACGAACCCAAAATAAAAAAACCGGCAATCCACGGAAAACCGTCCCGGATCGCCCCGGTAATAATCATATATTTCCCAAAAAAACCTCCAAAAGGCGGAATACCCATAACCGATAAGGAACAAAACGCAAATGCCAATGCCGTGACCGGCATGGTCTTGATCAGTCCGCCCATTTGCCGCATATCTTTGGTATGCATTGCATGTTCGATGATTCCGGCGCACAGAAATAAGCCGCCTTTCGAAATAGCGTGGTACATGATGAATAACAATCCGCCCGTTACCGCCAATTGATTTCGCATTAATAAACCAAGGAAAATAAAAGCCAATTGACTGACGGTGGAATAAGCGATGACCCGCTTGATATCGCTCTCCATTAACGCGGCGCCGCCGGTGGCGATCGCGCTGATGGTAATTACCACGGGCAAGACTTGATGCCAAAACTGGCTGAAGACCATTGTTCCCACAAAGATTCTGGCAAAGACAAAAACGCCGATCTTAACCAGAACCGCCGCATGGAGTAAGGCGGTAACCGGCGACGGCGCCACCCCCGCGTCCGGCAACCAACTATGGAACGGCAATGTTGCCGATTTAGAGAAGATCCCGATCATGATCAACAACACTGCGAGATCGGGCGCTGATTTACCACGCAGTTCATTGAGATTAAAGGTGCCGTACTGACTGTCAATAATGACAAACCCGAGTAACATGGCCAAAGCCCCGCCAACTGTGATTAAAAACGCTTTGTCGGCCCGTAAAACAACCTCCCGTTCCCGGAAAAAGCCAATAAGGCGCCAGCAACAAACGGCGGAAATCTCCCAGAACAAATAGATGAAGATTAAATTCTTCGAGTAAACCAAACCCATCATCGCGCCCAGGAAGAGGACGACCATGAAGTAATACTCGTTTTGATTTTTATAATGATGGATATACCCGAAAGAATACAACACAATCAGTAAGCCTACCAAAGAGGCGGACAGCGCCATAAAAACCCCTAAAACATCGGCGGTTAAATTGAGATGAAACCCCAGTATCAAAGGGACGTCAATGTTGATTGTCCGCCCCGAATACACCACACCCGCCAATGCGGTTGATGCGCCAAACGATGCCGCAATCAGCAACAACGCCAGGAGGTTACGGAGTTTCACCGCTGCTTGACCAACAAACGGCAACAGCATTGAACCGAGGATCGGTATCAAGATCGCGAGCACAACAAACTTTTCCATGACCTTCCCTTTCGTCTTGGTTTCGCCACAAGGTAAACAGTGAATCAAGGGATACTGCGGTTCGACTGGCCGCTGACACCGAATGATCTCACTCGTAGTAAAATATCCATTCGAGCCGTTCCTTAGTCTTTTTATCGATAAAAGTATCCTGCCGATTTCTTTTTTCGTAATCGGAAAGCCATCAACGAATCAGCGCAATATTTCCGATTGAAAATTAACCCTGAAAAATGCCCAAAAAAAGGGGCCGAATCGCTTCAGCCTCAAATCATCGTAAATTATTGAATTGATTACACTTATAAATCAAGAAAATATGGCGCGTGGATGATCGTCTCAAATATTTAACGCAATATAATTAATAAATTGGATGGAAAACTTCTGCCATGAATCCTTGACATCATAGTCATAGTAGAAATCTTTCATCCAGAGCGAAAGTCGAATCGCTTAATATTGATTTCTGCGGAACATTCGTTCTAAAAATGAATGTTCTTCCGTTTCCAAATGTTTGTTACTTTTATATAACTGGCCGCCGCAACGACGACAATATTCGCGCCAGCACCAGTTCTTTCCGCCACAGTCTCCACATTGCATCGTTCAATTCCTCTCCTTTTTCACATATCGGAGTTTATTTTTAAGTTCCTCCCTAGTATATGAACGGATTTCATTTTTGCCATATTCTTTTCGCTGTTTTTAAAAAGCTTTACAAAAAGGTAATATCGCATTTTTCGGATCCGACAGAGCAAACAGGTGCGATTGGTTCTAAACTCCCGATTTACGTCATATATTTTAGGCAGGAAGGTGGGTGGACTTGCTGGAGCCGATCGATAAAAACAAATCCGCGCATATTCCGCCATGGTTCTTCTTTGGTACGCTCGGGATTCTCTTAATGTTGATCAGCGCCTTGGCGGTAATTGCCATTCGTACCACGACCAATCATTCGACCAAAACAATGGTGTCCAGTTTACGGACAGGTCCGATTCGTTTGGATACCCAAACCAGCCGGTTTATCTTGCGTAAAGGGATCCCGGCCTTGGACCGTTCGGTTGATGAAGATGATCCTTTCACTTTTTTCAATTTTAACTGGACCGAAATTTACTGGCGCCTCGCCGCCAATATCTCCAATGCAACACCGCAAGAAATACTTAAGGCGCAGTTGCCATTGTTGGCGCTGGTCAAGCCAAAACCAGTACAGTTGGTTAAAAGGGTTCAGCCGCCGGTTCAAACGGAACCAAGACCGGAATCGCCGCCAAGCACCGAACCGCCGGCGTTATCCGGCGACCCGACGGTCTTTATTTATCACTCTCATACGACCGAGGCCTATATCCCGAATAGCGGCAAAGACCATACGCCCAACGCCAAAGGAGATATTGTGCTGGTTGGATCGTATCTCCAAAAGCTTTTAGAAACCAAATATGGTATCAAGACCATCCATAATGAAGATATTCACGATACGTTCCCATTTCGCGACTCCTATAAACGTTCTCAAGTCACGGCCATGAAATATCTGAAAGAATACCCCAGTATCAAAGTGGTACTCGATATCCACCGGAATGCAACCCCTGGGGTTGACGCAACCGCAAATGTCCACGGTCAGGATACGGCAACTATTTCGTTAGTGGTTGGGAGCGATAAGATGGGGCTACCCCATCCCAATTGGCGCAAAAACCTGGCGTTTGCCAAGAAGCTGGAAGAAGCCATGAATCATTATTATCCCGGGCTATGTGACGGACTGCTCCTTTCCGACGCCCGTTATAACCAACATTTGCACGACCATTCGGTAATTGTCGAATTCGGCGATCAAAACTCAACGTTGGAGAAGGCCTATCGCGCGGTGGAATTTTTTGCGGAGGTACTTGTATATACCATGAATGAGGAGGCAAAAGAGTCGAAACCCTAAGTACTACAGGTAGGAAAAATTGTGCACCAGAGCGAAAGCCGACTACAGAAATCACTGTAAAAAAGTTTATAAAAAAATTAGCCTACACTATAGTGATTCGCTTTCTTCAGGCTATCAATAGAGTGTAGGCTAATGTCGATTGTCAATTTCTGAAGTCTTTCAGCGGCGTACTACGAAAGCGTCAACTGCTTTCGTTATCGAGGTCAATCCTGTTTGATCTCCCCGTCGATGGTGATTGTGGTGTCGTAAAAAGGAATTTTGGCACCGGAACGTTTTAAGGCTTCTTTGACCAAATGGACCATTCCAAAACAACACGGAACCTCCATATGGGCGACGGTCACACTGTTAAGGTTGTTCCGTTTAAAAATCTCCGTGAGTTTTGCGAGATAGGTCTCGGAATCATCCAGTTTCGGGCAACCGATCAGCAATGCCTTGCCCTTGAGGAAACGCCGGTGAAAGTCTGGATAGGCAAACGGTACACAATCGGCGGCAATTAACAGATCGGCTTCGTTAAGATACGGCGCATTTTCAGGAACCAGATGCAGTTGGACCGGCCATTGCCGCAATTCGGAACTGGATTTGCCCGCTGTATTACTCGCAGTATTTCGCTCGTGGTTGAACATCATTACCCGTGAACCCGGACAGCCGCCGTGATGAACCGGGGCCGCCTGAGTGGTTTTGGCGACATGCGCTATAGCGGCCGCTTCATCGAAATCGTCGGCTTCCCGTTCAATCACTTCGAGCGCGCCTTGAGGACATTCTCCCAGACAAGCGCCGAGTCCGTCGCAATATTGATCCTTGACGACCCGGGCTTTCCCATCAATAATTTGCAGCGCTCCCTCGGCGCATGACGGCACACAAAGGCCGCAACCGTTACACTTATCTTCATCAATTTTAATAATTTTGCGAAATGCCATTGAAAACACTCCATTCAATGAAATTGTAAATAAAATGACTTTCCGAGCGAATTGACTTCATCATCAATTTCTCAGTTCGTAGCTTAACTATATCAGGCTTCACAGCGAAAATCTTTGACATAGATCAAATTCTCAAAATTTAATTCACCATCCGTGTCAGCCGGTCCCAATCCTGGATCTGAATGGTCCGTCCCTTGACTTGAACGATTCCATCCCGTTTCAGTTTTGCAAAGCTTCGCGACAAGGTTTCCGCCGTGATTCCAAGCGCCTTCGCCAGCTCGCCTTTGCTCATGGGCAAAACGAATTCATCACGAACCACGGGTTGCGACAAACAATATTGATAGATATATTTAGCCAATTTAACCTGGGATTCATCCAACGAAATACTCTCCAGCAACCGGCTGAAATGCTGTAACCGCCGGGAGAGTACGGCTAAAAGATCAAAAGCGATCTGAGGTTGAGCTTGAATCAGGCCGATTAAATGATCGCGTTGAATACTACATAACTCGATGTCGGTCAATGCAATACAAGTTGCCGGATAGGCGCCGCCGGCAAAGACCGCCACCTCTCCGACCGGTTCATACGGACCAAGCACGTGGAGGATCTGCTCCTTGCCGTTTGCCGAAAATTTGACGACCTTCACTTGTCCGAGCCCGATAATGATAAATTCGTCGGCCACGGTACCCTCGGTAAAAAGCGTCTCCCCTTTGGAAACCGTTCGTAAGGTCGCGTATTGGCTTAATGCCTCTGTTTGTTCGGTTCCCAGGGCCTCAAACAATTTTGAATGAGTAATAATAGTGAGCGTTTTGTTTTTTGGCTGATTCAAATTCGGATCATCTCCAAATGGCGTGGAATCAATAACTTAACAATAACAACGCGCTGAAATAGTATTGGATTCTCCCAATCGAAAACGTTTAATGAGCCTATTTTATGGGTAAAACAAACGTAATGCAAGGAAATTTTGGTAGTCCAGTCGTTATTTCATGGTGAAAGCAAAAATATTGGCTAAAATTTCTAAAAAATGACTATTTTTCGGGCGATGAAAAAGGATTTTCCCAATATCCCTAGAAAATATTCTTAATACTTATGGAGGTGTTAAAACGATGCGGGCCAAATTACTTAAAGTTATCGTTCTCAGCATGGCACTGATCCTGGCGTTTAGTGCCGTGACCCTTGGATGTTTTGCATTTACACCGAAAATTACCGCGATCTCAATCGACAAGGCTCTCAATAACGGGCCGGTCACCCTGACCATTACCGGTGCAAAATACAACAAGAAAACCACCGCGAAGTTAGTTCAGGCCGGTAAACCCGAAATTCTTGCTTCGGAAGTGAAGTTTAACTCCAAAACCGAAATTGTTGCGACATTTGACCTTACCGCAAAAGCAGTCGGACAATATGACGTTGTCGTAGCAAACTCCAAAAAGACCGCTACATTAGCGAGTGCTTTCACCTTGGAGTATCCGGCTCCGGTAGTTAAATCGATCGTTCCGAAACAAGGATTGGTTAAAACTACTCTGTCCGTCACCATCGCCGGGACCTATTTCCGTAATGGCGCCACTGTTAAATTAAGCGCCAAGGATTTAAAGGACATTCCTGGCGCCAAAGTTGCCATTTCCGGAGATTCGCAATTAACTTGTGATTTCGACTTCAATGGAGCGACCGCCGGCGTCTATGACGTAACGGTTACCAATGATGACGGCAAAACCAACACCCTTGCGAAAGTTTTCGCCCTGGAGAATCAACCGCCGACGATTGTCATGATCGTCCCGAACAACGGTTTTAACAAAGGTTTTGTTAAAATCACCTTTACCGGTTCGGAATTTGATTCGAAAGCTACGGGCAAATTGGTTAAAGCCGGTCAACCGGAAATCGTCGGAACCAATACCGATTTTAGTTCTGCGGAGAAAACCGCAATGGATTTCGATTTGACCAATCAACCAGTGGGCGATTACGACGTCGTCATCACAAATCCCGATGGTAAATCATCGACTTTTGCCGGAGGTTTTTCCGTCCAACAATATGTCGAACCGGTGCCGGAAACTCCTGCTCCAACCGCTACTCCGGTGGTAGAACAGCCGAAGGAAACTCCGAAATTGGCATTAAATGCTTCATTACAATCGCTCTTCTTTGACTTCGATAAATTTAGCGTTCGCCAAGATCAAGCCGCTCGTTTGAATTTTGATGTCAGCGTACTGAAGTCTTATCCCGATGCCTACATCTTGATTGACGGCCATGCCGATGAACGGGGTACCCGGGAATATAATCAGCAATTGGCCGCCAAACGTGCCGAAACTGTGAAACAAGCATTGATTAAACAAGGTTTCGATCCGGCGAAAATCACCGTCAATTCCTACGGTGAAGATTTCCCGATTAAAAAAGGTCACAATGAAGAGTCCTGGTGGTACAACCGTCGCGTTGACATCTCCATGTGGGATACCAACCCCGCGACTTGGAATGACCGCAATCAATCCGTTCTCTTTGCCAAACAAGCCGCAACTTGGGATCCGGCTCAAAACAGCAAATTGGATCAGACCGTCGAGAAATTGAAAGCCGCTCCCAATAGCTTCATTATTTTGGTTGCCAATTCCAAAGATTTTGGCACTGCCAAAGAGAACGTGGCGATCTCCAAACAACGTTTGGAAGCAATCAAAGCGTACTTGCTCAAAGCAGGAATCGGCGCTGATAAAATCAGCACCATTGAAAGCGGCAAGGTTTACTCCTTCCTCGCCGGCAACCAAAGCACCTTGGATAATCGCGTTGACTTGTTGGTTATCGAATTATAAGAACGAACCCAAACAAAAAGCCCGGGTGCAAACCCGGGCTTTTTTTATTGCGGACAACTCACTACCTAGAAAATAGCTTCGATGTCTATGTCGCTCCACCTAGCCTGATTTTCATAATTCGCTTGCGCGGACGTGGACGACTACCTAGAATGCGCTTCTGTCCACCCAGACCTAAAGGTCAGGGCTAAGTTAAAATCGGTCTCAAGCCCGTCGGCTGGGTCGTGCTTCGAAGCTTTTGCCGAGCCCTGGAGGGGCTTTCGAATGGTTTTGTATACCTAGCCCTGTCGTTCACGGCTGGGTGGAGATTGGCACTTCCATTTTCATCCTTTCGCTTACCCCGGCATGCCAGGGTGGACGACTACTTAGAAAATAACTTCGGTCATCCTTTAAAAAAGCAAATAAAAAACCGTGTACTGCTTGTACACGGTCCGGAAACACGGTAAGTAGTTGCTTATTTACTGGCTTTCGCGATACCGACTAAATCCTGAAACGCTTGACTGTCATGTACTGCGATATCGGCTAACACCTTACGGTTCACTTGAACCCCGGCTTTTTTGAGGCCGTTGATGAAAGTGCTGTAAGACATCCCATTAATCCGAGCCGCTGCGTTGATACGGGTGATCCAGAGTTTCCGGAAATCACGTTTTTTCGCGCGACGGTCTCTAAAAGCATATGCTAAAGATTTTAAAACTTGAGCATTGGCTGGATGAAAGATCCGGCTTTTTGAACCACGATATCCTTTGGCAAGCTTAAGAATTTTTTTATGACGATGACGGGTTTTAAAACCGCCTTTAGCTCTCGGCATAGTGAACTCCTCCTCAAAAAATTACTATAGGCAAAGCATACGCTTGACGCGACGTTCGTCACCATGACTGATAACCTCAGCCTTGCGCAGACCCCGTTTGCGTTTTGCGTTCTTAGATTCTAAAAGGTGACGTTTAAAGGCGTTGTTCTTCTTAATCTTGCCACTACCAGTAACTTTAAAACGTTTGGCAGCTCCACGGTGAGTCTTCATTTTTGGCATAACCGTTGCTCCTCCCTATTCGGATTTACCCGCTAATATCATAATCATGTTTTTGCCTTCAATTTTCGGTTCGCGTTCCATGACCGAAATATCCTTTACATTCTCAAAGAGTTGCATCAGGAGGGTTTTTCCTAATTCAGCATGAACGATTTCCCGTCCACGAAAACGGATCATCGCCTTGACTTTATCTCCATCCTTGAGAAATTTTTGGGCAGCTTTGATTTTGACCTGAAAATCATGATCTTCGATTTTCGGAGTCATGCGAATCTCTTTCACTTCGATGATACGCTGTTTCTTACGGGCTTCCCGTTCACGTTTACTTTGCTCGTAACGGTACTTGCCATAATCCATAATTCGGCAAACCGGCGGTTTGGCAGTCGGCGCCACTTCGACCAGATCTAACTCTTTTTCCTGAGCGATCCGCAAAGCATCCCGAACCAACATAATGCCCAACTGTTCACCTTCACCACTTACTACCCGGATCTCCTTGGCTCGGATCTCCTCATTAATTCGCAACTCGTTACTAATCAGCTGACACCTCCCAAAAACATTCAACAAAAAAAGCGGGTATACTCCACCCGCTCAAAAAGTCGTAAATCAAAATGATTGACTTTATTGACCCGGGGATCACAATCCACAGGTGAGAAGCGGATGGCTTCTACTTCATTTTTACTATTGAAAGTATATCACCATCCACCAGTTTCGTCAACCATTATTGGAACAATTTTTTAAAACGAATTTCACCGATTTCATTGAAAAATTGCATGATTCGGCAACACTATCGGTGGGAGGTGAGATGATGAAAGCTACCATGACCAGTTTCGTTGTCGCCGGGGTCGGCACGCTCGTGTCCAGTCTCGGCGCCTCGCAACTCAAACGAAAATGGGGCGCCGGGGTTTTAGGATTCGGACTTGCCCATGTGGTGCTCGGTTTGCTTGACTTAACCCGTCCCACGATCCGACAATCATAATTCCCTCCCTGGGGAGGCGCTAGATAGCCTCCCTCTTTTTGCACCATTCCAGCGCTTTGGCCATCGGTTCCGGAATCGGAGTGGTAAACTCCAAATACTCGCCCGTCCGGGGATGGACAAACCCCAGCAATCCGGCATGAAGCGCCTGCCCTTGGATAGGGACCGCTTCTTTCCGGTAACCGTAGACCGGGTCGCCGACTAAAGGGAATCCAAGGTGACTGAAGTGAACTCTGATTTGGTGCGTTCGCCCGGTCTCCAACCGGGCTTCCAGATAGGTATATTGTCCAAGGAATTCAAGGACCTCATAATTGGTGGCCGCGTATTTCCCAGTCGGAACAACTGCCATTTTCTTGCGTTCAACCGGATGCCGCCCGATGGGCGCTTCAATCCGGCCATGCGCCAGCGGTCGGCCATGCACCAATACTTTATACACTCGTTTCATTTGGCGGTCTTTAATCTGTTTCGCCAAACTCAAATGACTCTGATCATTTTTAGCAACCACCAAAATCCCCGAGGTATCCTTATCCAGACGATGCACGATTCCGGGACGGATAACCCCGCCGATTCCCGAAAGGTCGGTACAATGCCCCAACAATGCGTTGACCAAGGTCCCTTGATAATTGCCGGCCGCCGGGTGGACTACCATCCCCCGGGGTTTATTTACTACAATCAAGTCCCGGTCTTCATAAAGAACATCCAAAGCAATCGCTTCGGAAAGGACTGCCAGCGGCTGCGGGTCTTCCCAGCTGACCTCCAGCTCGTCACCGCATTCAACCTTATAACTTGCTTTCAATGTCTTGCCACGCCGGGTAACCCCGCCAGCGTCGATAATCTTTTGTATAAAAGCCCGGGACGGCCAAAGTCCGGCGTTGGTCAGGAAACGGTCTAACCGTTGTTCGGAATGGTCCGGTTCAACCGTTAATTTCTGTACCGGCATCGGAACCCAGCCTCCCTCGCTGGTAGCGACGGTGGATTAGCCAAATCAAGCCAAAGGCGACAACCGCCATTGCCAAACAAACCACTTGCGCCAGACTCAACCACGGAAAAACCATCGGTCCCACCCGGAAAATTTCAACGATGAAACGTAAGATCGAATATAAGCCAACATAAAGCAGGAATAAAAATCCGGGGAACTGACGATGGTTGCGCAAACGCCACAAAATAAAAAAGAGGATTAAGCTACCGACCATGGAGTAGAGTTGAGTCGGATGCCGCAAGGTAAAATCGGCCGCGGCGCAACGCAGCGCCCAAGCCACCGTCGTCGGTTTGCCATAACAGCAACCGTTTAACAAACAACCGATGCGGACGATGGCATAACCTAACGCGATAAAGGGGGCGATTTGATCAGCCAAGGTCCATGGATAAATCTTTTTCCGCTTTAAAAACCAGAAACCGGCCAAAAAACCGCCGATTAAGCCCCCGTGAAAAGCCAGGCCGCCGGAGGCCAGATTGAAAACTTCCCAGGGCGCTCTGAGATATAACTGATATTCCGTAATCACATACGCAACCCGCGAACCGACCACGGCCCCAATCAAAATCCACATGGCCAAATCGACAATATGATCAAATTGGACGCCCAGCCGTTTCGGCGCTACCCGCCCCAAGCCGATGATTCCCACCAAAAACGCGATTGCCAGCATCAAACCATAAGAATGAACCGGCCAACCGAAAATTTGAAATAAGATCGGTTTCATGATTCCCCTCCTCCAAACTCCTTGCTCGTCTTGGAATGACGGCTTTGCGACTTTTTGATCTCTTCTTTCAACAAATAGAGGGTGATCAAGCCCACTCCCACCACAATTCCGATATCCGCAATATTAAATACCGGCCAATAACGAAAGTCAATAAAGTCAACCACATAACCAAGCCGCACTCGGTCTGCAAAATTACCTGCCGCTCCGCTGGCCGCCAAAGCGACCCCTAACCGAAAAATTGGCGGGTACCTCAAAAGCCGGCGCCGGTATATCCAAAGCAGGATAAAGATCAATACCGTAATACTCGTCAGTAACAGCGTGCGATAATGAAATATTCCAAATGCAGCGCCGTAATTTTTTACAAAGGTAATCGAAAACCAGCCATCCCAAAGTTGCTTGGCTTGATACGGCAACAAATACGTCTGAATGAGCCACTTCGATAACTGATCCAACACGAGCAGCGCGATTGCTATGAAACCATAAGACATGAACACCATCCCATTACATCTGCTTTAACCGTCCGACTCAAACACAACTTCCGGGGCTTTGCGGCCCCGGATTGTAAAAATTCGCTGTCCATCTCCAAAAACCTTTTTTGTTCAATCAGCTTGGTCGGGGTTCCCGGGATCCGGCGCGATTTCATCATTGGCCGTGACATCAATGACTCCTTCGACGGGTTGCACAATCCCCTGTTCTTCATCGGCATCATAAAACAGATCGCCATACGAGCGAACGCCTCCCAAATCCGAAGGAGTCTCCGAAGTGCCGTACCGCGCGACCGATTGCCAAATATCCTCGCCATCGGTGCCCACATTATCCGTATCATCCAAAAAGGTTCTTCCGAAAGGCGGTGACAACACTTCCTCTTCAATCGGGCGCGCCCGGTTGACATACTCGTCCTGGGTCGCTTCGGCACACCCAATACATAAACTGGTATAGGGCAAAGCATCCAACCGTGCTTCCCCAATCGGTTGGCCGCATAATTCGCAATGGCCGTAACTGCCGTTATCCAACCGTTCCAACGCCTCGTCAATCCGTTGGTATGTTTCGTTGGTATTGTTCCACAACGCCAGGTCTTTTTCCCGTTCAAACAATTCCGAGCCCAAATCCGCCGGATGATTGTCATAAGCTGATAGTTCCCCCACCGAATCACTGAGTGATTGGTTCAGGTTAAAACGATCCGAGTTTTCGAGTTCAATCTCAATCCGGCGTTTTTCTGCCAATAACCGCTCCCGGAACTCAGTTGTTTTTTGAGGATCCATGTTTGTACCCCTTCCCTTTATGAATAGAGACGCAACTGCTGATTGACGATCCGTACCAAATCAGCGATATATTTCCCAATGATCGGCAAGTTTAAACTAGCCAGTCGCGTCAGCAATAATAAAAATACCCCGGCAATCACCGTGAGTCCGATGGCGATCCCAAACCCGCGCGCCAATCCGGAGAGAAAGTTTAAAAACAATAACCGCGTCGGGTTCTGGAGCAGCTGCATAAACTCCGCGAGATTAGCCCGTTCCAACTTATACTCCAGCTCTTGAATCCGTTTATACAAAAATTTCGCTTGCCTCCGGTTGAAAATCTTCATCACCCCGGATTAGCTTCCCTCCGGAATCACAATAATATAATCACTATTTTCCAGTCGCACTAAATGTTTAACAATCTTGACTGCGACATACCCTCTTAATTTAGATGAAATAAATTCCGCGATTTTTCCTTTCTCAACTTTTTTTGGGATTATTTGGTTTAACTTATTTCAATGGATACGCTATCCATGGAGCCACTCGAGAAAGTGCAGAAACAATTGTGTAAACCTCCATAGCCATGTAAAATAAGACAAGACATGGAGGAAAAGAAAATGGCCAAGAGAGAAAAAAGCACACTTCGGAAACTCATCGAAGAGTATGGAATCA
>JAEYPR010000004.1 GCA_023410535.1 Bacillota bacterium
TGCTATTACCGGGCGCAGATACATGGAACGACCAAAAGCATGGCGCTATCATCGAAAAAGCAAGCGAATTTCTCTCTTTAGGCGCTACGGTGTGTGCAATCTGTGGGGCTACCGCTGCGCTTGCCAACTTTGGGCTATTGGATAAGCGTTCGCATACCAGTAATGGACCGGGATTTCTTGAAATGGTTTCTCCTGGTTATAAAGGGCAAAGTTTTTATATAGACAAGCCATCTGTAGCGGATAACAACCTTATTACTGCAAGTTCCACCGGAGCTTTGTTGTGGGCAAAACAAATTATTGAGCATTTAGGCGTTTTTCAATCAAACACACTGGAGTCTTGGTATGAATATTTTAGTACCGGTGAGCCTAAACATTTCTTTGCCCTCATGCAAACTTTGCCGTCTAGCACTGAACTCAGTCGATGAAGAAGGCCGACTAACCTCGGATTAGCTCTCAACGGCGAACTATAAGACTTCGGGCCAACTTGGCCCGAAGTATGCGGGAAGATTAAAAGCCATCACTTTGACCTTAAAAGTGGTGGCTTTTTATGTTTCCTCATAGGACAAAAACGCATATATTGAATCATGCAGAATAAGGAGGTGCATGATTATGCTTACGCTGGAAATGATAGATGATTTTATGAGCGTAAATATGAACACGGTAGATGTAGGAACGCTGGCTGACATAAGCACATTGAAACTGGATAACTCCCTTCCCAAAGAAAAACGGATGGATTATGTTTTAGAAAAGCTGAAAAACCCCTTTTGCTTTCGTTATGGGGAAATGGGCATCAAACTTGAATTTAACAACAATGCGCCGCCGATTCAAGAGGTACTCACCAACTTTCTTATACGCAAGAAAAGCGGCTTATAATGCGGCTTTGTGTCCTCGACAACATTGTTCGCATTACGCCAAAATGGTATAATATAGGTGTAATGTGAGGAAGGAGGACACATGGCACGAGTGGCCAACAGGCCTGACATTGTCAAAGCAGCACCCAAAAACAAGATATGGTTAGTAGCGTTCTATATCCGCTTATCAAGGGAGGACAAACGAGGAAAAGACGAATCAGAAAGCATTACCAATCAAAGGCTTATCCTGACTGATTTTCTCGAACAGCAGGAAGATGGTGGCGAATACGTTTATGTTGACGAATATGTTGATGATGGCGTAAGCGGCACAACGGACGAAGAACGTAAAAACTTCCAAAGGTTATTGGCAGATATACAAAAGGGAAAAATCAACTGTGTTATCGTCAAGAACCTTGCCCGGAGTTTCCGCAACAACGGCGATCAGAGTTATTATCTTGGTGACTGGTTTCCACGAAACAATGTGCGGTTTATCTCTCTTTACCAACAACCCATTGATACTTACAAAGACCCGCAAAACGCTCAAAATATCGCTGTACCCGTTCAAGGCGTTTTGAACGAGGAACACGCAAGGGGTACATCAGAAAGCGTTCGGAGAACCTTTGACAAGAAGCGGGAAAAAGGCTTGCATATCGGTTCCTTTGCGGCTTATGGCTATCAGAAAGACCCGGAGGACAAAAACGCCCTTGTCATAGACGAAGAAGCGGCAGAGCATGTAAAAAGTATTTTTGCTTGGTTTTTAGAGGGTATGAGCAAAAATGCGATTGTACGAAAGCTCAATGACAGCGGCATTCTATGCCCGGCGGCTTACAAGAAAAGTAAGGGCATGAAATACAAAAATCCCAACGCCGAGGGCGGCAATCCTCTTTGGTGCGCCGTGAGTATCAACAACATTCTGAAAAACCGCATTTATGTTGGGGATATGGTACAGGGCCGTTATCGCATTAAGAGCTATAAAATCCATGTGCAGGAAACTGTCCCGGAAGATGAATGGTTTATTGTTGAGAATACGCACGAAGCTATTATCAGCCGTGAGGATTTCGACAAGGTACAGGAGCTTTCAAGAAAGGACACCCGCACCGCACCAACGCAAAAGAACTTGTACCTGTTCAGCGGCTTTCTCCGTTGCGCCGATTGCGGCAAGGCCATAACACGAAGCAAGGTCGGGGGAAATGTATATTACTATTGCCGCACCTATAAAGACCAGTCGAAAACAGCTTGTACCAAACACACCATAAAGCACAATTACCTTGAACATGGTGTATTCCATGTCATTCAGAAAATGGTTTTCCTTGCGGCAGATTTTTCCGAGATTGTTTCCCGTATTAACACCGCCCCCTTGCAGAAAAGCCAATCTATCAGGCTGAATGACTTGATAGCGGCAAAGGAAAAAGAGCTTTCCAAGATTATGCGTTACAAGCAAAGCATTTACCAAGACTGGAAAGACGGAGCGATTACCCACAAAGATTACCGCCATATGCAGGAAGATTACGAGCGGCAAATGGAAGCCATAAACGAGGTTATAAGGAACCTAAACGAAGAAAAGGCAGAGCTTGAAAATGGGATTGATACAGAAAACCCATTTTTAGCAACCTTTAGGAAGTATGAAAACATCGACAAGCTGACAAGAGAGATTTTGATTGAGCTTGTAGACCATATCAAGGTACATGAAAACGGCAATATCAGCGTTAGCTTGAAATTTGCCAATGAGTACCGCAGAGTAGCTGAATACATCAAGCTCAATACCCACTCAAATGCGGTTTAGACAGATCGCAATTTTACAGGCAGTTTGTTTTCCTAATATAAACGCTCCGGTCGCGCCAACTGCTCCGTCACAACCCGGTTTCCCGGCTGGTCCCGTAGCCCCAGTCGCTCCGACTGCTCCTACCGCGCCTCGCGGTCCGGTGGCTCCCGTTGCGCCAATTAAACAAATTGGAATCTTCAGCAAACATTGTTGCAACTGATGCAAATGTATTAACAGACATTCCAAAAGTCCGAAACAATCCGGCGTTTTAAATAGATACGTATGGATTTCGGCTACCATCAAATCGGTCAAATTGATGAGATGAATTAGCTCTTCATTATCATAACAACGCATTGCTAAATTGACATTGTCCATCAGCAACTGTTTCAATTCGATCGGAACCGCCAAGTCCACAACTTCTTTTTGAATTTGCCTTAATAATTCCGCTGAAAAGATGTCCGGCAATTCAGCTCACCTCCCAAGGTTATCTTAACTTGAAGAATAACCCGTAAATTGCTGTATCCTCTTTTCAATAAAAATAACATTGAATTATGATTCTATATAATATGTCGAACCAGATGGAGCGGAAATATTACAAAAACACGACCTGCGGCAGTAATTCTTATGGAATAGCGTGAAGATAATTCGATATTACCCGATATGCTCAATGGCTACAATAAGTCGTCAAAAAAAGAACAAACATCAAAAGAAATGATGTTTGTTCACTGTGATCCGAAACGATGACTTTTTCCCAAAAATAAGGATCACTTTAAACTTTCGTTACCCCATCGACCTTCACCATCGCCTGTTTATTGACGAAGGTTTTGCAACAAGTTTCCATGCAACTGCCGGCCTTCATCTGCGGTACTTGAGCATGGTTGGGAGCATCGATATTGTCGGGAGTCTGCGCAGCCCACGCATCCGAAGCCACCAATATCTCCTTTGCTTCACAGATGTTTCCTTGTCCCCAATAATGACAGTTGTCAATTCCACAATGGATCTCTGACAAAATTAACTCCTCCTTTTTCCCGTTGATATCTTAGCTTCTCCGGCTGAACAATTTTTATGAAAAAAACGCAAGACCGTTCTCGCGAGCGAAAACGGTCTTGTTAATTCATGTTCAACGATAGCGGGTTGATCAATCGTCGACTTTCAGTTTTCCTTGGATTAGCTTGTCTAAATTCTGCAACATCTGTTGCACCTGATCCTTGGCGATAACAAACTCCGATCTTCCGTTACGGACCACCGTGTAAAAATCTTGATTATACGGAATATACTTGACTTCCACCTCGCGTTGGGATCCTTGCGTCAAATAGTAGGTGGTGATCAAATCGGGTTTGCCGTTCAAAACCGGTTGGTCGTTTTCCGCCTCGACCATCAGTCCGATCAGGCTTTGGTAATATTTTTTAAACGGTTTTTCTGCGATCGCCTTGCCGTCGACACGGATTTTCAACTCTTTGGCGTTGGCTTGGTCCTGATTGCCCGATTTTTTAATTTTATGTTCAATATTGATCAGATGAACTTTCCCGCCCGCTTCCAACTTAATCCGGGCCACATCGTCAATATTGACTATATATGCGAACTTATCAACCAAATCGAATGATTTCAGATTCAAAAAAGTCAGACTGGACTTCGTTACGGTAAAAACCGTCGGCGAATCGGCCAATTTGCAATAGTAATTCTGTTCGTTCTTCTTTTTTCCAATCAACAACCGGAACTCAGCCGCCCCATCGCCCACAGTCAATTCGGCTTGCGCCGGTTGCAGTCCGTATTTGGCCAAATTTGCCGGATTGTCGTCGATAAATTCCTGAATCGAAGTTAATCCGGCCAATCCTTCGACCACCTTTTTAAACTGATCGCCGCTAACCTGCCGGGCGGTCTGATACGGTTGGATCATCTGTAAATTGCTCAACTGGAACTGGCCTTCCGCGCCTTTCATTTGGTCATTGGGAACGATCTCGATGGTCTTTTGACCCAAACGTGCCAACTTGAAGCGGTTCAGGTTTTGGGTATCGATCATCTTGATATCCCGTTCCCGTAGATCGATCAAGGAAGATTTAAACCGCTCGCCGTCGACAATCGCAATCAGAAAAACCCGGGGATCGGCTTCCGCTTTAAAATAATAGCCCGTGCCGGTGGGAGTTTTCTCGCCCAGAAAATACCGTTTGATTGTCCCGTCTTTCAAGGTGGCTACCGCCGTCACCCCCGGAGTCGCCAGTCCGTATTGGGTCAGGTCTTTCGGGTTATCCTCGATAACTTGATCAGCGGCCAAGTTGGTAAAATTCGAGACGACCCCATATAAGGGAATCGGAGCGAGCTCGATTGGATAGGGGTAATCAACTCCCCAATCGCTCCCTTTTTTCAATAAAGTCAACGTTCCGGCTTTTGACTTTAGATCAATCTTGACCAGTTGGTTTGCTGACAAAGAAACAGCGGTAATTAACGGTTTTGCCGGCGGCTCCTTGGCAGCTTCTTTGGTTGCCCCCGGGGGATGCGTTTTGATATAAGCGTACGACCCCAACAATAACAGGAAAAGGATTCCTAGGAAGATTAGATTGCGGATGCGTTTCATTGATGCCGCCTCCTCATCCAGACTGTGGTTCCGATTCCCAATACCGTCAACGGAATGATCAAAACCACCAAAGCCGCACAGAGCAGTCCTTGCAATCCGTTGATATTCAAACGCATCGAAAGAAGGCTTTTGGCGGGAATCGACTGCCCCGCTTTTTGGTCCGACAACCAGCTCAAGCTATTCGTTAGTAACGTAGTGTTACCCGGAACTTGACTGGTGACTTGCGGACTGAGAAACGCTGCAGTGCCCGTCACGATTAACTTCGCCTCTTTGCCCTCGACGCTGTCGGTAATCGCGGCCGCTAAGGTGAACGGTCCGTCAGGATCCTTGGCGCTCTTATCAAACGAGGTGGCGGAGAGATCCGTTTCACCCCAGGACTTGTCCGAGGAGACCAATAACGGTTCGATCGTGATGGTCCGTTTCTTCAGATCAATTGGCTGGATAGCCTGAGAGCCCGGGAATAAAATCTGCAGTTTATCGTTTTTAATCGAATTGACCACATCGTGTTCGGCAAATTTCGGCAACAATAAAATGGGGTTACCGGCATTGGCGGTATTGTCAGTGTCAACCACCACCAGCCGTTGGAGCGTGAACCCATAACTTTTGAAAAGCGATTGAAAATTGGGGGAATCAGTCCGAGCCAGATCCATCAGGAAAATTCCCCGGCCGCCCTGGGCGAGATAGGTCCGAATTTTGTTGGTCTCGTCGACCGTTAAATCGCTCTTGGGCGCAACCACCATTAAGATGTTCGCATCACTCGGGACCGGATTGGTAAATAACGAAATTTCTTTTAAAGTATAGTTCTCTGTGGCCAATTGTTTGGTTACATCGTCGGGCAGCGTCGCCTCGTTATGACCTTGCAAGGTGTAGACGATCGGTGTTTTTCCCGAAGCCACATAAACTAACGCTCCGGTTAACCGTTGTTCCAGCGCCAACGAAGTCACCTGCTGCTGTTCGATATCATAATTGAACAGATCGGCTGCGGCGACTGTCTTAAAACGTTTGCCGGCCGTAACGATCAAGCTGCCTTCGGAAAGCTCCGTATTGTCGGTGGCGTATTGTTTGACAAATCCCGGATTTTTGACAGGATCGATCGACTGCACCGTGACCATTTTGGAATGATCGCGGTATTGCTTGAGGACCGCAGCGCTCAAAGTATCTTCTTTACCCGGTTGATAAAGGCCGTAAATCGTAACCGGGGTTTGCAGTCCTTTGAGTACGTTGATTGTTTGGGACGAAAGCGTAAACAATTGATTGTCGGATAGATCCCATTGTACCGGAAGCTGGCCGACGATTAAGTTAACGACGATCAACATCCCCAGGACGATCGCTGTCGTCAATGTTGCATAACCGCCATAACGAAAACGGTTGTTGCGAAATGATTGCCATATTGTGGTCATTTTCATCGTAATTTCCCCCTAGCTCCAGCGCCGTTTTTCAATTTTTTGAACCGTTAGAAAGACAAAAGCGGCGGCAAAGGATACGTAATAAACCAAACCACTCAACGAAAGGTTGCCTTGGGAAAAGTTATAGTAACGCCGGTACAACGAGAACCAATCGACTACTTTCAAAATGATTCCGTCAAAGGCGTTGCGGTCGATTCCATAAACTGCCGCAATACCGACCGCTCCGACCAGGAGAATAATTAACGATACATACCGGTTTTTCGTCGTGTTATAAGTGAAAAAAGCGAGTCCGAGCAGAATGAGTCCCACAAAGATTAACCCCGCCGTGGTACTGGTCGGTAAGGTCTGTTGGATCAAATCCACAATCCAGATCAACAGCAATGTCGTAAAAGTGGCCACCGCCGCGACGACCTGATTTTCGGTGCAGGCGGAGATAAACAGCCCCACCGCGGTGAAACTCGCGCCTAAAAGGAAAAACCCAAGATAAGCGCTGAAAATTTGAGCTACCGGAATATATCCGAAAAAGTTTAGCAGGAAAGGATAGATACAGGTTACAAGCAGCGTGATCAGAAAAACCGCGACCGCCGCCAAATATTTGCCAACCACGATTTCAGTCACCGATACGGGGCTGGTCAATAACAGCTGGTCGGTTTTTTGCTTTGCTTCTTCCGCCAAAAGGCGCATCGTCAAAATGGGGACGACCAACATAAAGACGAAGGTGATTGTATCTAAAAGTCCGTTATAATTGGGACTTGCTTGGAATAGATTTATAGTTGTAAAGAAGACTCCGGAGATTAAGAGCAAAAAACCCATGAAAATAAAGCCGACCGGCGTCGTAAAGTAAGCTTTCAATTCACGTTTAAAGATCGCAATCAATTCGCAGGCACCTCCTCGACAGTTTCAGTGACCGGCACGGTTTCGGCCTGGGTCACCTGTAAAAAGATATCTTCCAGCGTTAGATCAAGCGAACGCATCATGAGCAAAGGATGATTGGCTCCGCTGACGGCTTCAAAGATCGCCCGTCGCAAATCGACATCCTTTTCCGCTTCCACTAAAACATCCACGGTTCCAGGTTCACGAATTCCCTGGACTTCCAAGTCCTTAACCCCCGGAAGCGCCCGAAGCAGGCTCGATATAGTTTCTCCCGAACCTTCCACCCGCAAAGCCAACTTATGACTGACAGCCAGATTGCGCGAGAGATTATCCGGGGTGTCGCTGGCAACGATATGTCCTTGATTGATAATGATCACCCGGTCGCAGATCATGCTGACTTCCGGCAGGATATGCGAACTTAAGATGATGGTGTGTTCCTTCCCCAGTTCTTTGATGACGTTCCGGATCTCGATGATCTGTTTCGGATCGAGCCCAACCGTAGGTTCGTCCAAGATCAACACTTCCGGGCTGCCGATTAAGGCTTGCGCCAACCCTACCCGTTGCTTGTAACCTTTTGAAAGATTTTTAATGATCCGTGACCGGACGTCGCCAAGTTGGACCAACTCGACAATCTGATCAAGATGCCCTTGCCGCGAAGTTACCGCTACCTTTTTGACTTCGCTGACAAAGTCTAAGTATTCCTGAACGGTCATTTCCGGATAAAGCGGCGGCAACTCGGGTAAATAACCGATCTTCCGTTTGACTTCCAACGGAGCCTCCAAAATATCCAGGCCGTCTACGCGAACACTGCCTTCGGTCGCGGAAATATAACCGGAGATGATATTCATTGTAGTGGTCTTCCCGGCGCCGTTTGGCCCTAAAAATCCTAAGATCTCACCGCGATTCACGGTAAAATTGATACAATCAACCGCCAAACGCTGACCGTAACGTTTCGAAACATTCTCAACTTGAATCATGCGAACCCCTCCATTTCATCAAATATTCTAAAAAACCGTAAAGCTTTTTTAATTCTGGAATTACATAACTCAAAAACACTGCAGGTGATTATGCACATTCCGTCGTGGATAATAATGTCCATCAAAAATATATTTAACGTTCTTTAATGAAATTCGGTTCCCTCAATTCATAACCCTTCTCAAAAAATCAGGAAATATCATTGATAATAAATTATCACAAAAGAAGAACATTTTTGTTAAATTTTTTTGAAGGTAAATTTGATAAGTTATGGAATATAATACATTGGTATATTCTTGATTGGAAGTAAAAATTATGGTTTAGCTTTACTTTTTATAATTAAAAGCGCTTTTTATGGAAACCAATTTCCTGTCAAACATTGATGAATATACCGCCAACCACGTCCCAATTTTTTTGTCCGGAAATTAGTTTTCATAAAAACAATCATGTTTAAGGAGTGAATCACAATGAGCATTTCAGCAGAATTACAGAACAATCAAAAGCTCAAGACCTCAAAACCACGTTCCAAGCTGTTGACTCGGATCAGCCAGCAGAAGTTCGTCTTGCTGATGCTTTTACCGACGCTCATCTGGTACGTTGTTTTCCGGTATATGCCAATGATCGGTTCATACTTGGCATTTACAGACGCCGGATTTTCTCCCACTCCATCGTTTATCGGAATGGCAAACTTCCAACGTCTGTTTCTGTCGCCCGGATTTTGGGTTGCGTTTAAAAACACCTTGATCATCAGCGCGTATTATTTAGTCTTCTACTTTCCGTTGCCGATCATTTTGTCGCTGTTATTGAATGAATTTCGCAGCGTGATGTTTAAACGGGTGCTGCAATTCACAATTTATATTCCGCACTTTTTCTCTTGGGCGGTTGTCGGTAGTTTATTTGTGATGATCCTCTCGCCCGGTTCCGGGATTGTCAACGAAATCATTAAAGCGTGCGGCGGCGAACCCATCTTCTTTATGGTCTCGCCGAACTGGTTCCGGACCATTCTGACTTCTTCCCACGTTTGGAAGGACGTTGGATACGGGACCGTAATTTATATTGCCACCTTGTCGACCATCGATCCGGAGTTATATGATGCCGCGTTGGTGGATGGCGCCGGTTATTGGGGCCGACTTTGGCATATCACCTTACCGTGCTTGCGCAGTACCATTGCTGTTGTGCTTTTGTTACAAGTATCCAATATTTTACGGCTGTTTGAACAGGTTTTGGTCATGTATAACCCGGCCGTTTACCAAGTATCCGAAGTTTTACAGACCTATTCATTCACTGAAGGTCTCTTAAACGGAGATATCGGATTTGCAACCGCGATTGGGTTATTCACCTCTATTACTAGCTTGATTCTGGTATTCGGCACCAACTACTTAAGTAAGAAAGTCATGAAAGAAAGCATTCTCTAACATTTCGTAACGTGAGGTGAGATTGATGATTTACAAACCCAGCTTCGGCCGGAGCATTTTCATGTTTTTTAATGTCTGTTTATGCGTTTTTATCTCACTAGCCGTCTTGTTTCCCTTATGGATGGCGTTGGTGACATCGCTCGCCCCTGATAATCAGGTGGTTTATAAAGATTTCATCATGGTTCCGACCTCCATCAGTTTCAATTGCTACGCGGTGGTGTTTCAGAGCGGTTATATGAGAGGATTCCTCAATTCATTCCTCGTCACTACGGTCGGGACGGTGCTCTCGATGATCTTAACCTTATTGGCCGGTTACGCCCTTGCGCAAAGAGACCTGGTGTTCCGGCGCTTCTTCATGGGTTTTATCTTCATTACAATGGTCTTCGATGCCGGAATTATTCCTTTCTATGTGGTCGTACGCAACCTGAAGATGATTGATACCTATTGGGCGTTGTTCGTACCGGTCTTGGTCTCCACCTACAATTTGATTTTGGTTAAGAATTATATGATGTCGATTCCGGATGGTCTGATTGAATCAGCCCGTCTGGACGGTTGTTCGGAAATGGGGATCCTGTTCCGGATCGTGATTCCCGTCTCCATTCCAATCATCGCGGCAATCTCGCTGTTTTATGTAGTTTTTTACTGGAACCAATATATCAACGTGTTAATGTTCATCAACGACGCTTCCAAATATACCATTCAGGTATTGTTACGCCAGTTGATCTTTGATAACGCTTCGGTTCAATCCGGCGCCAACCGGGTTTACAGCAACTTCAAGATGTCGGTCATGATCGTATCAATGTTGCCGGTGTTGATCCTGTACCCCTTTATCCAGCGGCATTTTGTCTCTGGAATAATGTTGGGCTCGATCAAAGGATAATATTTATCCGGAATTCCGGAAATAAGGGAGGGATCAATGGAGTTAAGGTCTTTTGGTTAATCCCACTATAAACTTGAGGAGGTAGTGTTTGTGAAAAAGGCTGTATTGTTGGTTCTGATTGGACTACTCGTACTGGTCATGGTAAGTTCCATTGGATTTACCGCACCCAAAAAGGCGGTTCCATTGTCGGTTTGCATGCCGAACTGGGGCGCCTCGACTGACCCCGGTCTGCAAGAAGAAGTTAAAAAGTACATGGAAAAGCAGACCAATACCACCATCAAGATGCTGGCGATTCCGATGAATTCCTATTCGGATAAGATCAACGTTCTACTTTCTTCCGGAGATATTCCCGATGTTTACCGCATCACCAAGGCGATGGTCAACGTTCAAGCTTACACTGTGAGAGGCTATACCGCCGAACTTGACAAATTTGTCAAAAAAAATAAAAACTTCAAAGCGATTGAGCCGAAATATTTCAACTACATGAGAGTGAACGGCAAAATCCGCGGCATCCCGATGTCGAAAGAATCCGAAAAAGTGATTTGGTATCGGAAAGACATCACCGACAAATACGGCGTCAAACTCTCCAGCACCCCGACGACGGAAGAGTTTTACAACGAAATGAAAAAGGTGAAAGACGTCATTCCGTTCTCTTTCCCGAAATTCTTAGATAACCTGCCATTC
Source organism: Bacillota bacterium (assembly GCA_023410535.1). GTDB lineage: Bacteria > Bacillota > UBA4882 > UBA8346 > UBA8346 > JAEYPR01. Next base: position 11,419 of record JAEYPR010000004.1, read on the forward strand.
TTCTATGCCACCTTTGGGGCGTATGATGAGATCAGCACGGATAAAAAAGGCAAATACTATGACGCCTTTAATACTCCGGAAATGAAAGAATGCCTTAAATACGTCAACCGTTTATACAAAGACGGCATTCTTGACAGAGAGTTCCCGACCACTGAAAATACTACGTTGCGGAACAACCTGATCTCCGGTAAAGCGGCTGCGAACTTAGACTATGACAATCGTTACTTCTATTATTACGGTGAAATCACCCGGTTAACCCCGAATGTCAAACCGGATCTGCGGCCGCTTTTCCGCATTACCGGCCCGAAAGGTCAAGGCGGCACTTTAAACGAAGCGATCCAAGATGCTTACGGTGTCTCCCCGAAATGCCAAAATCAACAAGCAGCAGTTGATTTAATCTCCTGGATGTATTTTACTGCTGATGGTTTAAAAGCAATTCGCGTCGGATTGCCTGGAAAACATTATGTGATCGAAAACAATGACGCCAAATTAACCCCGCAAGCGTTGAGCGGCGGTATGACCTTGGATCTGACCCAAGTAATGAAGATGTTTGTCGACGTCGACAAACTGAATTTCGGTTTCAAATTCCCCAACGAAGAGTTGAACTCCACCTATCTTAACCTGACCAAAGACATCAGCAAATACTCCGGTCCGAAACGGGTCGTTCCGGCTGGCGCTTCGCCGATCTATGACCGCGTTGGTCCGTCCTTGGTTAAAAAACGTCAAGAGCTCGCCCTAAAGATGATCTTAGGAACCTCCTCCATCGAAGACGGTTTCAAAGAATATACCGCCTTCTTCAAGAGCATCAACGGCGACGAAATGTTGAAAGAATTGAACACCAAGAAATAAGCGTTACTTGTCAAAAAAATCCTATGCGTTCCGAGCAATCGGCCGCATAGGATTTTTTTTGTCCATCGATCGGGTAAAGACAAATGGTGTCGGCATTGTTGACGTCCCCCCCAAACCCGTCTATACTAAGATAATACAATAAGGGAATTTTACCAATATCACTTATAGAATAGGGTAATTTGCAATTTTCTTTGGAGGACGTAACCCATGCCACTTGATGCTCCGGTGATCGCCTGCTTAGCCAGCGAGATCCAACGGAAACTACCCGTCAAAATCGATAAGATTCACCAACCGTTTGGGGATGAATTTCTCATCTCCTGTTTCGGAATGGGCGACTCTTTTAAACTGTTGCTCTCACTAAATTCTCAGTTCTCGCGAATTCATATTTTCGAGGGTAACCGTGAGAATCCGGTTAACCCAAGCGCTTTTTGCATGCTGCTTAGGAAGCATTTTGGCGGTTCCAAACTGGTTGCGGTCGAAGCGGTTCCCTTTGAACGACTGGTCCAAATGACCTTTGAAGTTTACGACCCGATTCACGGATTAAGTAAAAAACGAATTCAACTGGAATTGACCGGCAAAAGCGCCAATCTAATCATTACCAGCGAGGCTGGGCAGATCATTGATGCCTGGCGGAAACCCACTCCCAAACCCGGCGAGCGGGAGATCGCCGCCGGCGTTCCCTATGAACTGCCGCCGACCGGTAACCGCTGGAAACCGGTGACCATCACGGAGAGTGCTTTCTTGGCTTTGTTCAGCCAACTCCCCCCCGAAGTGACAATCGAAAAGTTCTTATTGAAACATTGGTATGGATTATCGGGATTATCAGTCCGCATGATTGCAGCGAAAGCCGACCTGGATCCGGAGTTAGGCTGTAGCGGTCTGTCCGTCCCGCGGCAGGCGGCGCTCTATCAATCCTTCGTCGCTTGGGCCGATCTAACCCTTCAGGAAGCTTACCGTCCGGTCGGTCTATATGATCAAACCCAACAACCGCTTGATTGTTATGCCTTTGACTTATCCGGGATCACGCTGGAAGCGGTCGTCCGTCCGGTGGCGAACCTGAACCAAACGGTCACCGCCTTATTTAACCAACGTCACGAGCAAGCGCGTTTCCGGGAAGGACAACAAAATTTGTTGCGAAAGATCCGCCAACAGCTGGATAAAGCCCGCACTAAGTTGCAAAAGCAACAAGCTGAGGCGGCCCAAGCCGCCCGGGGTGATGACTTCCGGATCTGTGGCGAACTGCTGACGACCTATGGTTATCAAATCGCCAAAGGGACGGCTAATGTTCAATTAGCCAATTACTACGACCCGGAGGCCAAACCGTTAACGATCGCGTTAAACCCGGCACTGTCGGCGCAAGAAAACGCCCAAAGTTATTTTAAGAAATACCAAAAGGCTAAAAAAGGCCAACTGGCAATCGCCGAACAGATCGCCCGGACTCAAGCCTCCCACGATTATCTGGAAAGCATCGAAGCTTTGCTTTTCGCGGCGGAATCTCTTGCCGACCTCCGTTTGGTCAAAGAAGAAATGGACCTGAGTGAAAAACCCCGCCAAGTCAAACCGAAGAAACCTTTCGGTCGCAAGGAAGCGCCCGCCGAACCCCGACAATACAAAACACCGGCCGGGCATACGCTTTTGGTGGGACGCAACAATCTTCAAAACGACCGCCTCACCTTCAAAGTCGCCGACCCCACTGATTGGTGGTTTCACACCCAAAAGATCCCGGGATCGCATGTTATCTTGCGGCCGCAACCCGGGAGCGTCGTTGATGATGAGACCTTAAACTATGCTTGTCAGTTGGCCGCTTATTTCAGTAAGGCGCAACGCTCCGCCAAAATTCCGGTTGATTATACCCAACGGAAAAATGTAAAAAAACCGCCCGGGGCGAAACCCGGCTTTGTGATCTATGATCATTTTAAAAGCGCGATTATTACCCCCGATTGGCAAATTTTAGCGGAATTAGGGGTTCAGATCAATGTCTAAGTCTGGAGGAGACACCATGACTGAGGTAACTTACGAAGTTGAAACCCGCCTTCACTTTAACGGCCCGGCAGAAGCCTTTCGACTGATTCCGTTTTTGCAATCCAATCTGCCCCAGCAGGTCCGTTGGCGGACGATCCATTATGGGCGGACTCTTTTAGCCAAGGATGAGATTCTCCGGATTAGTTTTACTGACCAAGGCGCGGGAGAACGGGTTTATCTTGGGTGGAAAGGGGCGGATCGCGGCCGTTTAATCAATATCCGTCCCGAATTGGATGAAGAGATCACCGCAGGAATTAACCAAAGTACGATTTTGAAGCAGATCGGTGGCGTTGCTGACCAGACTTCAGTCGCAGCGATCCAGACCGAACTGGCGCGGTTGGGCTATGATGAGTTTATGTCCTTTACCGGGGAAAATCAGGTCGGGTTTTATGAACCGCTCCAATTGCATCTCAAATTAATGTATTGCCAAGCTTTACGCTACTCTTGGTTGCTTGAATTTGAAAAAACCGCCAAAACCCCAGCCGAGATCGCGGAGTGCGAGGCGGAACTGTTGGAACTGGTTAGGTTGTACGGTTTGGGTGAGCGGCTGGTACGAGAAGAACCGCCGACTTTGCTTTTGCAAACCCTTGCCAATCAAGCTTGACTGCCAGCTTCCCCTGGCGGGTTGGATTGGGTTCCCTGCGCACTGGCGCTGACGACACGATTCCGGCCCATTTGTTTGGCGGAATACAATGCCATATCCGCTCTGACGGCGATTTCGTTCGGGTCGTCAAAATGGTCGGGATAGATCGCCACGCCAACCGAGACCGAAACCGCGATCTTTTCATCCTGCGCGGTTAGAAATTGATTTTCATTGACGGTTTTCCGGATTCGCTCAGCCACTTCCATCGTCTGTTCCGCGGGACAGTTCGTCAAAAGCACGGTATACTCTTCACCGCCATTGCGCGAAACCACATCGGAACGCCGGCAGGAATCAACCAAAATCTGCGCCACGCCCTGAATCACCATATCGCCCACCGGATGTCCGTACCGATCATTAATCATTTTGAAATGATCGATATCAATATAGAGCAACGAAACCGACTCCCGTTTTTCAACCGCTTTTTTCAGAGCTGCGGTCAAAAATTGGTCGAACGACCGGACATTGTACAAACCGGTCAAATAATCCCGGACCGCCTCTTCTTTGTATTTTTGATATTGGACATTAGTGATATCGAGATATCTGACGTAATTATAAACCAAACCCGAGACCAAAAGCGTTCCGACCCAATAATGAGCCATGATCAACCACAACATCCGCTGATTTCCATAGGCGAGATGCACTAACCAAAGCGTGCTCAAAATGAGACTGAACAGGATGGAAAGCAACCAACGGTACCAGTAGCGGATCGGCAGGTTGACGATGATATTGCAACCGACGATCAGCAAGCCGTTCACCAGAATGGTAATTAACGCCGCATAGCCAAACCCGTTATAAAAGATTTGATATCCGACAATGATCAGGCTGGAGGCGATCATCGAGAGGGGTCCCGAATTGAACATTGCCAAAATCAAAGCAACATTCCGATAATCGATTACCAATTGCTCATAATGGATCCCAAACTCCATCAGCACAATTCCGAGCAAACCGCAGATCAGCCCGTGCAACATCCGGAAACGCAACGGTGAAAGCGGGCTCAACCCGGTTTTAAAAAATATTTGATTACTGACACTAACAAACGCAATAAAAATCGCGGCATTAATGATAAAGGCTTTTAGCAGTTCAATCACCCAATCCAAATGTTTATTAACAAACCAACCGCGCCTACGTCGGTTACCTCGTCAACAGGAGCCATCCGGGGTATAACGCAATGTTAATGAATGAATAAAGTACTCATTATATCTATCGACAATTTTGCGGTTTTTTTCACAAGAAATCATTAGTAGATTTTTGGGGGTAAAATAGTGGAGATTATTGCGGCTCAAGTAACAGATATGGAAATAATCTATTGTTTACTCGAAAAATGCGGCAGATACTTGTTTGAATCAGGGATTGACCAATGGCAGCCGTCGCTTGATTATCCCAACCGTAACGATGTTACGCAAGATATCGCCGCGCAAACGCTTTTTGTCGCCAAAACCGACGCCGACGTTCAAGGAGTGATTACGCTTAACCAAGACCAACCACCCGAATACGTTCCGGTCGCCTGGCAATGCAACCGCCAACCGATCTTGGTCGTCCACCGGTTGGCAGTCGATCCCGGTTGTCATCAGCAAGGAATCGGCAGTTATCTGATGGAGTTTGCTCAGGAATACGCGCTTCGCAAGGGCTTTGCCGCCATCCGCCTGGACGCTTACAGTCATAATCCCCGTTCGCTGCGGCTTTACCAGAAATGTGGTTACCAAAACGTCGGGACGATCCGCTTCCCCGGTCGCCAATATCCTTTTTACTGTTTTGAAAAAATATTGGAGCAGCGTTAAACCGCTGCTTCGATATTTTTCCGTTCGTGTAGCGCCACGAGGATGCAACGGGCGGTCACCGCCACCAGCACGATCGTTCCACCGACTAACGCCCATTGCCCCGGTTTCTCCCCTAGGAGCAACCAGACCCAGAGTGGGTTTAAAATCGGTTCAATGATCGGAACCAGAATCCCCTCCAACGCCGTAACCTGCTTAATCGCAATCGAATATAAGATATAAGACAACCCTAATTGAACTGTTCCAAGTAAGATCAATACCAGCCAACTCTTACCGTCCGGCATGGATTGCAACATAAACGGCAACCCGATGCAAGCCGTTAAGAGATTGCCTAAAAAGAGCGATTCCAGCGGTGAACCGTCTTTTTGTTTACGTGATAAGACCGTCAGGGAAGCAAAAGCCACTCCGCTCAAAATCGCCAAAACATTGCCCCATAAGTTCCCCGCCGACAAATTGTCCAGAAAAAACAGGAGCATCCCGCCACAAACAACCCCAATGGTCAACCAATCCAACTTGGTGGTCCGTTCATTCAAAAACCATTGTCCCATCATCGCAACATAAATCGGAGCCGAATATTGCAAGAGGATGGCATTGGCGGCGGTTGTCAACTTGTTGGCCGAGACAAAAAGAATGACGGTCGACGTATAGGCGATCGCTCCGGCGATCTGCGCTTTTGACCAGTTAAATTCGAACTTTCGTTTGTATAAAAACATTACGAAAGCTGCAATCGCACTGCGCATTCCGGCGATCGCGATCGGATTCCAAGCGACTGATTTGATAAAAAGACCGCCTAAGCTCCAAAGCAACGCCGCTCCCGCCAAAAACCAAAGCGCCTGGTGACGCAATGATTGATCGGATTTCACTGAACCGAACATTCCCTGAAAACCTTCTTTCATTGTTATGAATTATTTCGACTTATTATCTTCGGCGTTCGCCCTGAACTACCTTTGTAAATCCGGACAAGTTTATTAAAATCAGGTAAATAAGTCATAACTCCTGAATTTCGCAATATTGTTTAACCAAGGTTGAATCGCAACCACGCGAAAGGAGTGACGATTGTGCCGGAGCTCGTTTACCACTTGAATATGGATCTGGAACAGATCAGCAGTTATAAACGGACGCAACTGCTCAAAATCATACCCTTGATCATGTCGGGCGAACTGAACGCCGCGAAAGCCGCGATCGCCAATCTGAAAATCGAAAAGACGGTCCAGGCTCAACTATTGGGATTACTCGCATCCAGAATCTATCGCGACGATCGCAAAACCGGCGGCGTGCTGTATGATGAAGCCGTCACCGATTCCGCGAATTGTTGGCTGAAAACCGACCAGCTTCGCGCTTTGGGTTATATCATCGAACAACAAACCGGCGTCAAAGCCCGTCAACGCGCCCGGGTCTTGGTGAAGCAGCTGGAAGCGATCATTGCCGGTCTGCCGACGCCGGGTTCGGAGCCCGCGAGCAACTTGAGCCAGTTTGCCACTTGCCTTAGTTCGATTGGAGCAAATCTTTTCCGAGCTAAATTTCGCCGGGCCGGACGGAACTGTTTTAAACTGGCCCTCAATTATTGCACCCGCCTGCCCGACCGGAGCGAGACCGAATATAACCGCAAAGTACGCACCTATGGCGATCTGGCCAAACGATACGCCGAAGCGGGATTGTTCCGTCAGGCCGTCGCGGCGGCCAAGAAGGTCGCCAGTCGGCTGCAAGACGGATTTACCTATGAAAATCACGAAGTGGAGCGTTCGGAGGTTTTCCGTTATATCGCCATCCAACTCGCCCAATCAAAGAAACGGTTTCAGGCGAAACGAATATTGCGCCAAGCGTCGCGGATCATCCTTAATGATGTTCATAACCTCGATTCGGTTCGGACCGAAGGGTTGATCCGGATCGCCACCACCTTTCAAGACGTCGGTTTCATCAAATGCGCCCGGGAAACCCTGCACAACGCGCGTTACCTGCCTGCCGGAACCGCTCATTAAGAAAAAAGCTGTTGCAAAATGAACCAACCAGTTCATTATGCAGCAGTTTTTTTCATCATAACCAACCAAATTTCTCAAAGTCCGCCCAGACCTAAAGGTTAGGGCTAAGTTGAAAACCGGTCTCAAGCCCTTCCGGGCTGGGTGGTGCTTCGAAGCTTTTTCCAAGCCCTGGAGGAGCTTTCAAATGGTTTTGTATACCTAGCCCTGTCGTTGTTGGATGGAGAGGCACCACCGTTTTCCTTCTTTAATTGGCCCCAACGTACTCGCTGTGGCGCTACCCGACGCTTTTCCCGGTCTCCATTCCGAGGCGGTGATGGAGCAGCTTCGGCACTTGCGGCGCCCGGAGTCGGTGCGCGGATTCAAGGTTCCAGCCCACTAAAGGTTGAACGTAATGACGAAACTGATCCGTAATATGATTACCCTGGCCATTAATGTACTCATCGGGCATATAACGGGTTTTCCCGGCCACTTTGTCCAATTTGAGCAAACGGTAATCCACCGCGTAATTCCCGGTCCGTTGAATGACGATCGAGCCATCCAAGTTGTGCCAGATGGCGAACTGGGCGGCTTTCTCCCCGACTTCCCGGGCCTCGTGCTGATCGACCTCAGACACACAGCCAAAAAAGGAACGTTGCATATAACCAAATGTATCGGAGCGGACCCTGCCGATCTGTAAATTTTCCTTAATGCACTTCAACAACAAATCTCCCAGCGCGCCGGTCCCCGAGAGTTGAATATTGCCGTGAGCGTCGCAGTCAAGATGATCGACGAGTTTGGTGATGATCGGTTGACCGCGTTCGTCCTGGATCCCTTCGGAAACGGCGATGATGCAACGGCCGTATCGTTCATAAACCGCTTTAACATCGTTCAAAAAATGCTCGATGATAAACGGGCGTTCCGGAAGGTAAATCAGGTGGGGACCGTCATCCTCGTATTTTTGCGCCATACAAGCGGCGGCGGTCAAAAACCCGGCATTGCGTCCCATAACCACTCCAATATAAACTCCCGGCAGGGAACGATTGTCAAGATTGGCTCCGATAAACGCCTGCGCCACAAAACGGGCTGCCGAACCAAACCCCGGCGTATGGTCGTTTTCCACCAGATCATTATCGATGGTCTTGGGAATATGAATCGCCCGAAATTGGTAGTCGCTCAACTCCGCCTCTTGGTTCACGATCCGGACCGTATCCGCCGAGTCGTTGCCGCCGATATAAAAAAAATAACGCACGCCGTGGGCTTTTAAGACTTTAAATATTTCTTTGGAGTATTTCGGGTCCGGTTTGACCCGGGTGCTTAACAAGGCCGAAGCGGGCGTAAGCGCGACCCGTTCCAGATTATGGGTGGTTTCCTGGGTCAAATCGAGAAACTCTTCGTTGACAATTCCCTCAACCCCGTGAATGGCCCCGTATACCCTGGAGATCTGTCCAAATTTCCGCGACTCCAACACCGCCCCCGCCAGGGACTGATTGATCACCGCAGTGGGCCCTCCCCCTTGGGCGATGAGTACCTTTCCTTCTAATTTCATATCCAACCTCTTTTCGAAGCGTGGTCAACCAAAACAAAAAACACGATCTTGTCGCAAATCCTGTTGTGTCATCTCTATCGTGTTTTAGTGTATCAACCGTTGTTCTATTGTCGTTATCCGGTGCATCGCCCATCGCCTGACCCAGCTGTCAATGATCGACAACAATCCGGAAGCTACCAAAAAGTTTATTTCGCCCCATTTTGAATAAGCTCCTTTTGATGATGGGCTTTTTCATTCTTTCGTAATAATCGTGTTCCGTTTATAACAATCTTCCAAAACCGGTTTTAAACATAAGAACAGCAATAATCGGTTACTTCAGTGACTTTTAAGGCAAACTTAGCGTTGGCAGGAACTTCAAAGGTTTCTCCCGCCGCGAAGGTCTGCCAGACAACGCCGCCGGGCAAAAGTACGGTAAGCTTCCCGGCTAAAATCTCCATGATTTCGGCTTGACCGGTACCAAACTCATAATCCCCCGGAAGCATGATCCCTAACGTTTTCCGAGAACCGTCCGCAAACAAAACGGTACGACTAGTGACTTTCCCCTCAAAATACACATTGGCCTTTTTTACCACCGACACTTGGTCAAACGCTTCCGACATCGTTAACCCCTCCTGCCAATTTTTAACGGTGCTTAAGTTATTCGCATTATATATCGTAATATCGGAAAAGTAAATGTCTTACATCACTACAGTTACGTTAATATTCTGAAAGAAAAGAAAATCCCCAAGACCAGATGCCTTGGGGATTTTCATGCTATTCTTGATCTATCTGGAAAATGTTACCTTATCTTACACTAAAGATTGCATTAACCGTCACGGTGATATCTTTTTTCCGGCCCGAGGTGTTGTAGACTCCGTAATCCATTACTTCGGTTGAATAAGGTTCGGTAATTTGAAAGACGCCCGAATACGCCGACACAATTTTATCTACGCGATCGCCGGTGCTTTTACCAATCTGGGTCGCCCGCTTCTTGGCGTCACTGGTCGCTGCCGCCAATAGATTCCGTTTCAACGTGTTGAGCTTGGAGTAGTAATATTCCAAATTGGATGATTGCAAATAAATCCCTTTTTCCACTAAAGCGCTGGGCGCCAAAGCCAACCGTTCCAAGGCCGTGACATTGTTGGAGATGATAAACAGGTTTTGTTGAATGGTGTATCCGGTGATGCCGTTATTCTGGCCATAAATGGGATTGGTGTTCACCGGTTGAATGGTGACGGACGTCTCGTCAATTCCATTCACCTTCAAGTAGGCGCTAAATCCCGTGAGATCCCCTTTAATCTGTTCATAACCCTGTTTCATTTCATTGAGGCCAACCGTACGCGACAAGGTAACCCGCCACTTGATTACATCCGAATCAAACCGTTGAGTAGCCATACCCACCACTCTGATGGTCTTTGGAGTTTGACGGCTCTGATAAAAGAAGATTCCAAAAATGATAGCTCCAATGATAAAACTGACACCGAGAATGGAAACTCCCCATAATCGATTTTTCAATTTAACCTTCCTCCACATTTTTTTCTGATCTTATCACGAGATGAGCGTCACGATAAGAAGTAAACTAATGGGGAGTTTATTATATTAATTAAGACCCATTTGCTTCGGTTCTCTTCTGCAAAATTTCTGCCAACTCCGTCCGGATTCTCCTTAGATAACAGTAACTTGCATCAAAAAACGTTTCTAAAAATAATAAAAATTTGGAAAGATGTCATTTTCTCGGGAGGTATTCGCATACTCATGTCAAATACAATAATGTTCTAAAGTCGTCCACGCTAACTTCCCACTTCATCCGTAAAAATTAAAGCTAGGTGAACGGAATTGGGGGTTAAAACGTTTTTTTAGCAAAAATCCCCATCAAACCAATGGAATCTTCCCTAGCGCATAATTTCACGCAACCGAAGATTAGGTATTTTGGTAAGTAAAGAAAAACGGAGGTGACCACAGACCGCGCTTTTTTGGGGTTTAACCTAGATATATCATAATTAAAAGGAGGGTTTTTTATGAAAATCAATAAATGGTTATTATTACTTGTAGTTGTTATGTTGGTTTGTTCGAGTGTTTTTGCAGCTCCCGCCAAAAAGGCCGCACCGCAATTGGCGAAAGTTCAAGAATTACGGTACAACTTAGCCAGTGAACCGGCCGCGGTTGATCCGGCCCGCTCCACCGGTGTGATCGAAGCGAACGTCGAGTTCGCCGCTTTCGAAGGGTTAACCCGGATCGGACCGAATGACGTTCCAATCGCCGGAACCGCCGAACGCTGGGAAGTTTCTAAGGACCAAATGAGCTACACCTTCTACCTCCGCAAGAACGCCAAATGGTCTAATGGCGATCCAGTCACCGCTCAAGACTTCGAATATGCTTGGAAACGGGCGCTCGATCCGAAACTGGCCGCCGAATACGCTTACCAACTTTATTACATCAAAAACGGTGAAGCCTACAACACCGGCAAAATCACCGATCCGAACCAACTCGGCGTCAAAGCCGTCAATGCGACAACCTTAAAGGTCAGCTTGGAAGCTCCTTGCCCATATTTCTTATCGATCACCGCTTTCCCGACCTTATTGCCGGTTCATAAGAAAATCGTCGAAGCCAACCCTGAAAAATGGGCGATCGACGCCAAAACCTACGTTGGCAACGGTCCGTTCCGGATGGTCAAGTGGGTTCATAACGAACGGATTGAATTCGAAGTTAACCCCTACTATTGGAATAAAAAATCCATCAAATTAACCAAATTGACCTTCTTCCTGATTGAAGCCCAAAGCACCTCGTTGACCATGTTCGAATCCAATCAGGTTGATTTCCTCGACAATAACGGCATTCCGAACCAGGAAGTCCCGCGGCTTGAGAAAGCAGGAATTTTAAAATACACCCCATACTTGGGAACCTACTATTACCGTTTCAATACCAAAAAAGCACCGTTCAACAATCCGAAGGTCCGTCGAGCGTTGACGCTGGCGATCGACCGCGCCTTGTTGATCAAAGTGGTTACCAAAGGCGGTCAAAAACCGGCGCTTGGTTTTGTTCCCAACGGCGTTCCCGATGCAGCCCCCGGCAGCACCTTCCGCGGAGTCGGCGGCAACTTCTTTAAAGACAACGACTTGGCTACCGCCAAAAAGCTGTTAGCCGAAGCCGGTTATCCGGACGGCAAAGGATTCCCCGCAGTTGAGATTCTCTATAACACCAGCGAGCAACATAAGCAAGTCGCTGAAGCCATTCAAGAAATGTGGAAGAAAAACTTAGGGATCAACGTTACCCTGACCAACCAAGAATGGAAAGTTTATCTTGATAACCAACAACATCTGAATTACTCCATCTCCCGCGCCGGATGGATTGGCGACTATGTCGATCCGATGACCTTTATGGATATGTTTGTCACCAACGGCGGCAACAACCAAACCGGCTGGAGCAATGCTAAGTATGACAAGGCGATCGATATCGCCAAATCTACCGGAGATCAAAAAGTTCGGATGAAAGCTATGCATGACGCTGAAAAAATCTTAATGGACGAACTACCGATTATGCCGATTTATTACTACACCAATCCGTCATTGACCAAAAAGAACGTCCAAGGACTCCGTCAATCGGCGCTCGGTTTTATCATCTTCAACGACGCTTATATTACCAAATAATATCAGCAATTGAGTTTAGGTCATAGTTTTTTCCTATCCGAATGAAGGCGGCGCTTTCCGCGCCGCCTTTTATTGATAAAGCAGGAGTGATAACGGTGGGTAAGTATATCTTGGGCCGATTAGGGTCGGCGCTCATTACTCTGTGGATTGTAATCACCGTAACGTTCTTATTGATGCATGCGATTCCCGGCGGCCCGTTCACAGCAGAAAAAAAACTGCCGCCTGAAATTATGAAAAACATCGAAGCGCGTTATCATTTAAAGGATTCGCTCGCCAAACAGTACAGTGACTATTTACTAAACATCGTCAAACTGGACCTCGGTCCTTCGTATAAATATCAAGGCCGGACCGTCAACGAATTCATCAGCGAAGGGTTCCCGGTCTCCGCTACGGTCGGGATCTTCGCCGTCTTGGTTGCGTTGGGTGTCGGGATCCCATCGGGAGTTTTTGCTGCGCTTTACCATAACAAATGGCAGGACAGCCTATTGATGTTCGTGGCGATCTTGGGCGTATCCGTTCCTAGTTTTGTCTTAGCCACCTTGTTGCAGTTTATCTTCAGTTTTCAACTGGGTTGGCTGCCGCCGGCGCTTTGGGGAACACCCAGTCAAATTGTGATGCCGGTATTGGCGCTTTCCGCTTTCCCCATGGCCTTTGTGGCCCGGTTGACTCGTTCCAGTATGATTGAAGTATTATCCCAGGATTACATCCGAACCGCCCGTTCCAAAGGTCTGGCTGAAGCGACCGTTATTTTGCGGCATGTATTGAAAAATGCCTTAATTCCGGCAATTGCGGTCCTCGGACCGCTGGTCGCTACCTTGCTCACCGGAACTTTTGTCATTGAAAAGATCTTTGCCATTCCCGGCCTCGGCCGTTATTACGTCAATAGTATTTATAACCGGGATTATACCGCGATTCTTGGAATCACCGTGTTTTTTGCCGCATTTGTCTTGTTGATGAGTCTGATCGTGGACGTCATTTATGCGGCGATTGATCCCCGGATTAAACTGACGAGAAAAGGGGATTGAAAAAGATGATCAATACGCCTGAAATGTTTCAACCCGTCGGCCGTCAGACAGGGAACGACCAAACTATCGTCCGTCCCAACACCAGCTATTGGAAGGATGCCTGGCGCCGGCTGAAACTGAATAAAGTTGCGATCTTCGCCTTGTTCATCATCGTGGTGATCGTATTGATGTGCGTGATTGGACCGTTCTTCTCAAAGTACACCTATTCCGATCAAAGTTTGCTCAGCGCCAACCAAACGCCTTCGGCCGATCATTGGTTGGGCACCGACAATCTGGGCCGCGATCTCTGGGTGCGTCTGTTGTACGGCGCCCGGGTGTCGCTGATCGTCGGTTTCTTCGCCTCGTTCATCAGTTTAACCATCGGAGTGATTTACGGCGGGATCTCCGGCTACTTCGGAGGCAAGGTCGATGAATATATGATGCGGATTGTCGATATTCTGTACTCGATTCCCTTATTATTATGGGTCATTTTGTTAATGGTCATCTTAAAGCCCGGTTTGCAAAACGTGTTGATTGCGATCGGTGCGGTTTACTGGTTATATATGGCGCGCGTGGTTCGCGGTCAAATCCTGAGCATGAAAGAACAGGACTATGTGCTGGCGGCGCGGGCCATTGGCGTCAGCAAACACCGGATCATCTTACGCCATCTGATTCCCAACGCCATTGGCCCGATTTTAGTCACCGTAACCTTCAATATTCCGGAAGCAATCTTTACCGAAGCCTTCTTAAGCTTTATCGGACTCGGCGTCGGCGCCCCGATGGCTTCCTGGGGCGTACTGGCGTCCGACGCGTTGGACGGTTTCCGTTCGTTTCCCTATCAACTATTTTTCCCGGCGGTGGCCATCTGCGTAACCATGTTAGCCTTTAACTTCTTCGGCGATGGGTTGCGCGACGCGCTCGACCCGCGGTTGCGCAAATAAGGGGGCAAAACAATGAGTACATTACTGGAAGTTAAAAATCTGAAAACCTCATTTTTCACCTATGCCGGCGAAGTCAAAGCCATTGATAATGTGTCGTTTACGGTGAATTCCGGGGAAGCCGTCGCGATTGTCGGTGAATCCGGATGTGGCAAGAGCGTCACTTCGCTCTCGATCATGCGGCTGTTATCCAATCCCGGCAAAATCATCAACGGTTCGATCCTGTTCAATGGGCAAGATTTGGTTACGCTTTCCGACAACGAAATGCGTTCAATCCGCGGCAATGAGATCGGAATGATCTTTCAAGATCCGATGACCTCATTAAACCCGGTCCTTACCGTGAAACAGCAACTGACTGAAGGTTTGCGCTTGCACAAAGGCTTAACCGCCGAAGCGGCCACCGCCAAAGCTCTTGAATTGATGCAACTGGTTGGGATTCCTTCACCGGAGAACCGGCTCAACCAATATCCGCACCAATTCTCAGGCGGAATGCGCCAGCGGGTGATGATTGCGATGGCGCTCTCCTGCGAGCCAAAGCTCTTGATTGCGGACGAGCCGACCACCGCCTTGGATGTGACCATCCAGGCACAGATCCTGGAGATCATGAAAGATCTGAAACAAAAGGTGAACACCTCGATCATTCTGATCACCCACGATCTCGGAGTGGTCGCCGGTTTGTGCCAAAAAGTCATTGTAATGTATGCCGGAAAGATCGTTGAAAGCGGCACCCTCAATGACATTTTCTATCAACCCCAACATCCCTATACCTGGGGCTTATTAAAATCGGTGCCGCGTTTGGATGAGGGTGAAAAACAAAAACTGGTGCCGATCTACGGCCAACCGCCCGACCTGCTGGCGCCACCTTCCGGTTGCCGGTTCCGGCCGCGCTGTGATTATGCCATGAAGATCTGTGAACAAGAGCAACCGCCTTACTTCAATGCCGGCGCTGGTCATCAAGCAGCCTGTTGGCTGATGCACGAAGGCGCGCCTAAAGTAAACCGGCCCTCGGTTAAAGGAGGTTCCGTCGCATGAGTCAAACCAATGTGCTCCTTGAAGTCAAGGGTTTGAAGAAATATTTTAAGATCGCCAGCCACCACACGCTGAAAGCCGTCGACGACGTCAGTTTTACCATTCCCAAAGGGGAGACCTTGGGATTGGTCGGCGAGTCCGGCTGTGGTAAAACCACGGTCGGTCGGACCATTATCCGACTTTACGAGCCTACCGGCGGTCAGGTTATCTTTAACGGGACCAACATCTTTGACCTGCCGGAGTCGCAAATGTTGCCGGTCCGCCGTAAAATGCAGATGATCTTTCAGGATCCCTATTCGTCCCTCAACCCGCGGATGACAGTCAGCGAAATCATTTGTGAACCGATGGAAGTTCATAAGCTCGCTAAAGGCAAAGAAGCGCAAGAACGGGCCAATGAACTGCTGGCCATGGTTGGGCTCAACCGGGAACATGCCAATCGTTTTCCGCACGAATTTTCCGGCGGACAACGGCAACGGATCGGCATCGCCCGGGCTTTAGCCGTCAATCCGGAGTTTATCATCTGCGACGAACCGATCTCCGCTTTGGACGTATCGATTCAAGCGCAAGTGATCAATCTCCTGGAAGAACTGCAAGAACGGTTAGGTTTAACCTACCTTTTTGTCGCCCATGATATTTCGATGGTGAAACACACCAGCAACCGGATCGCTGTAATGTATCTCGGCAAAATGGTGGAGCTAGCCCCGGCCAACGAGCTGTACCAGAACCCGCTCCATCCCTATACCCAGGCATTGCTCTCCGCGGTTCCGGTAGCCGACCCCGAAGTGGAAGCCACCCGGTCACGGATCGTTCTCGAAGGCGATGTGCCCAGTCCGGTGGATCCCCCGCCCGGTTGCCGTTTTAAGAGCCGTTGCAAGATTGCCCGGAAAGAATGTTCCGAATGCGACCCGCAACTGGTTGACTGCGGCAGCGGTCATTTTGTCAGTTGCTTTGCGGTGCAGAGTTGTTAAGTCGGTTTGATTGATCACAAAAGCTGCTCGGTTGATCCGGGCAGCTTTTTGATTATTTCACACACCATGGGTAAAACCCCATACCTAATCCAATTGGATCCTTCCAAAGACGCCGACTTGCGCTTCTCCGTCGATATTCCCGCTAACCCGGAGTCCCCAGTCGAACGGAACCACCAGCGCGGCTTTCGTCTCCACGTGAAGTTCCGCCCCCCAGGAGATTTGGCGTTCTCCTGCCGCAAACGCGCCATCCTGGAACAACACCAGTCCAAGATCTTCAAGATAGACGTTGGGATTCCACAGGCCGGTCCGGATCTGCAACAACGGGCGGGAGTATTCAAAACGGTAAACCCCGCCGCGATTGGCTTCCAAAGCGGTTTGATAACCGCGAATGGATGGGATCACCGGATCGAAATTGTCCGGGTCGTTGACGGTTTCCATTGCCACCGACAGTTGATTGGCGGCGAATACTTGGTTCAGGGTCAATTCCCCATACACTCCTTGGCGAAGATAGCCAAATTGCGTTTGCGACCGCGGCAGCCGCAGTTTCAAACTGCCCCAAAATTGCGGATAATGAAAGGACGCTCCCAGGAACGGTTCTAACTCCGGCCCTTGATAGTCGGGGTCAAAAATGACGGTTCCGCCTAGCGTAAAATCGGATAACCCCGGCGATAAACTGGTGTAGACGGGATATGAAGCGACCAACCCGTAGACACGTTGTTCGCGGTCCCAATAACCAAGTCGCAGTTGAAGCGGAGCCCAATACGCGACTGCCAATTCAACGGTAGTGTTCAGCTTTTGTTGTTTAGCGTCATAGGCCAATGAAGCGCGATAGGCCGGGAAATCACCAATGGCGTCGGCGCCGGAGAAAGCCACTCCCGCTTCATGCCGGTCTTGATCCCAATTAATGACCGGACTCCAATTCGCCGGGGTCATGGTTTTCAAATTATCAAAATAACTCCCGGCGCTGATTGACGCTTCGGCTGGGGACTTCACCGGCGACCCGTGGGCTGACGCCGAGGGCGGATTGACTGAGCGTTCCAGCCGCAATGGCTTACGGTAAATATCAAATCCTGACGCAGTCAGACCCAAATAGTATAAGATTCCCGTCGCCGGATCAACAGTGGGCGCGGCAGCAAACCCCTGATCGACCAGACGGTAAAATCGCCCTTGATCCCAGGCGTAAGCATACGCGCTTACTTCTCCCCCATAATTGGCGTTAAAAAGCAGGTTTGCCCCGGCAAAACGCAGATTGGACTCGGCCTCCGGCGTATCGGTTAACCTCCGGACCGTTCCGTTGGCCAAATCCAATTGATAGAGATTGTCATTCTCCCAATCGCGCCGGGCAACCAAAACGACTTGGTTCCCACGGATGGCAATCTCGTCGACCTGAAGTTCCAACCGCAGCCGGAGCCGTTCGGCACCGGTTGCCGGATCCAACTCGATCAGCTCGGAACCGAATCCGTCTTGGCGGTCGCGCGCATAAATAACCTGACCGCGATCGGTAACGGCAAAGGAGCGCAATGTCTGGCTTAAGATCACCTTGTCCCGCCCGCTCCCCAGTGAGCGTTGATGCAGTAAATATTGATACCCGTAACTATTATTCGCAGAGTTGGCGTACCCCGGTTTCGCTTCCATGGTGGCATAATAGAGTTGACCATTGGCGCTTTGAAGCTGCAATCCAAAATTACTGGTGGTCGCCACCAACACCTTTTCGCGTCCGGTCGCGAGCTCATGTTCGATCAGTTCCGCCGTGGCGTATTGGCGAAAAGCGCCGGTTTTCGCAGCCGCATGATGATAATAGTAGAGTTTGCCATTGACGATCAACGGACTTTCGGTATTCCACCCGCGCCGGGTCACCGCTTCGCCTTCGGTTGTCACCGGTTTCGCCTGTTGTTTACGATCTTCCTGCCAGTCCTGCCAGAGTTGGGGGAAGGTTTTGCCAAACGCTTTCTTCGCACTTTGATCCATGCCCCAGCCCGGTAAAGGGGTCGCAAGCACACCCGCTCCACTGCCGTTCACCCGCAGAAACTCGGTTAAGCTTGCCTCCCCGTAAGTCCGCGCTAGATACCGCAAAAATTCACTCCCCAAAGTGTACTCGCCTTGCAGGTCAAACCCAAACGGATCGTAGGTCGCATCCAACAATGAAGGAAACCGGTCCGCCGCCGCCAAAGCGCTCAAGTAAGCATCAAACACCCCATCATTCAACCGACCCTGGAAAGGGCTGGCCTGCGACTCGCGGTAGACGGCAATTCCCTCGCTGAACCAACCCGGCAATGCCAGGTTGGGCATGAACCAAAGGCTGGCGCCGAAGAGATTGCGCAAAGCGCCGGGTAGTCCGCTGGTTGCCGACAACGTTAAATGGTGCGTATATTCATGAACCCCAACTAGCGATCCCCAGTTTTCCACCCCGCCGCTCCATGCGGACGCAGTTGGGGCGAATTGAAATAAATGGACGGCGTTATTCAACGGCGTGGCAAATCCATTCACCAACACACCGGTATCATCCAGGACCACCGCCAGGTGGCGCGCTTGATTTCCACTAAACTGTTCCAGTTGCGGCCGGTAAAATTCAAGGGTGTTAAGGGTTTCCCGGGCTTGCGCCGCTCGGCCGCTCGGATAAAATACCGTGAAATGGTCGGTCTTTAGCGACTGCCATTGGGATTTGGCAGCTACAGTCATGGGGATCGCCAAGAAGATTAGCGTCAGCAAGAGGATTTTGATCTGCTTCATCATACGCTCCCAGTGATTCGTTTTACGGTATGTAAAACGTCGACGAAACAACTGTTAGCGCTGGTTAAAGTTCAAAGAAAGGATACTAGCGGAGAATGGCGGTTTTTTGATATCGGGATTCACCCGGCCTTGTTTTACTGAAAACTGATCGAGGCGGGAATCGTAATCTGTTTCATACATTCAAGCGCATAAAGATCGGTCATTCCAGCGACATAATCGGTGATGATCGTCTCCGGCCGCGCTTGTTTCGGGCGGTAAAACGGATCCATCTCCTCCAAATAACGGCCAAAAACCCGGTCCAACTTAATCGGACCCAGCTGATACCGGGCAAAATCCAGACCGTGCCGCTGATATAGATCCATCAGATAATCAAAGATGGTGGCGATAATCCGTTGTCCGAACACTTTATAGGCTTCAATCTTGGGATGATTATAGATATATTCGCGATTGAACCGTTTCAAACGGTCGACTACTTCATAGCGCTCGTCGGAGAAACAGATCCGCCCTTGACGGCGTGAACTCTCAATCACGTCAATCACCAAGCTGTTAATGATCTCACCATTGGTATTGCCAAGTTCCTTCAGGATCTGCGCCGGGATATCCTGGGTTTTGATAAACCCGGCAATCTTGGCGTCCTCGATGTCCCGCCCCAAATAAGCAATTTTATCCGCGAAACGGACGATGCAACCTTCGTAGGAACAGGGTAAATAACTGCGGCTGTTGATCGCTTCCAAGGTATTGGGCCGGGTTGCCGGCTCCAAAAATTGTTCGAAATGTTCGCCGTTATGGCAGATGATCCCGTCCTTCACGCCATAGGTGAGGTTCAATCCCCGCCCGCCGTTGGCTAAATGCTCGATCACCCGGTAACCGTTGATCTCGTGCATGAACGAACCGACGCCTTGAAGCTTTTGATTGAGCACTTCCTCGCCGGAGTGGCCGAACGGGGCATGCCCAAGATCGTGCCCTAAGCCGGTCGCGTAGGCTAATTCGATATCCAGTCCCCAACCGTCGGAGATTAATCCTTTGCAAATAGTCGCGGCAATGGTTGCCACATGCATCACGTGCTCAATTCGGGTACAAACGTGATCGTTCTCCGGCGCAAAAAAGACCTGTGTCTTATGTTTCAAACGGCGGAACGGCATCGAGTGGATAATCGCCGTTTGATCCCGGAAATAGTCGCCCCGCACATCGGCGCGGCGTTCGTGGGTTCGCTGCAGATAAACTTCGCGGGGCAATGGATTGTTCACCAGGCCAGGTCACCTCATCAAACATCATTAAGATTGTTGACAAAATACTTTCTCTGCCGGACGGTTCGTTTCCTGCCGCCAAGCGCGGATTTGCATAATCAATCATTGGCGATACTGGGATATTCAAACAAAGAGCCGATGGAACATTCCACCGGCGCAGCGTTATTACCTTACTTTTACACAGTTTGAGTACTTTTGGGTAACCATTTGAAAGCGGGTTTGCTTTTTGGCGCCGGCACCAAACCGGCGTAATACTCAATAATTTCCCGGCGGCGGATGATCCCGATAAAGATGCCATTGTCATCGATCACCGGGACAAAGTTTTGGTTCATTGCCAGTGATAAGAGATCTTCGATCTCGGCATTGATCCGGACCGGGGTATTTTTGGTACGCAACGGTACTTCCCGCAACGGCACCCGTTCGGTCCCCTCAAAGGTTAAGGCGGGGGTGTTTTTGAGTTTCCAAAGCAAATCCCCTTCGGTTAAGGTTCCGGCAAACTTGCCGTCATCGTCAATGAGGGGAATGGCGGTATAGCGGTGATACTCCATTTTTTCCAATGCTTGACGCATCGTACACTTTATAGGCAAATAGACCACATCGTTCTTGGGAATGAGAAAAAAAGCAATATTCATCGGGTTCCTCCTGTTGGAAAACGTCTGGTCCATTTTATTGTAACGTAGCCTTCGGCAAAAAGTTGCCAAAAAAGAAATGGAAAAGATCCGTTCCAAAGATATTACCCCACCTCAATATATGCTTGCAACTGCGATTGAAGGACTTATTCTTTCATGGGTTTTTCTAAAAAAATTCGCCGGAACTTAATCATTCCAGCGACTCTCATCATTGATTATCATACTCAATCCGGTTTGTTCGGTACTTTTTCCCGGAACAAAAAGGTGATCGCGTAAATACCGGCAATACCCACTAAAGAGTAAATAATCCGGCTCCAGAGCGATGCTTGACCTCCGAAAATTGCCGCAACCAGATCGTATTTGAACAATCCGACCAACAACCAGTTCAACGCACCGATAATTACGAGAACTAACGCTAACCGATCCATAATCCCACTCCAATCTTTTTTCTTTAGTTTCCCGCGTTTCGGATAGTTTAGGTTAGGGAAGTGTTACCAAAGCGGCGGAGACTCTACCGGTTAGTCGGGACGGAACGAAATTTTTATTAAACTTTACATTGGAAAAGCCGATATCATGGGTAAGACATAATACATCAAGGAGGTTATGAAGATGGCTGTTTTATGGACGCCCAACTTGGCCGTAGGCAATCGTTTGATCGATGATCAACATAAAGAGTTATACCACCGGATTGATCAATTGCTCGAAGCCTGTAATCAAGGCAAAGGCCGCGAAGTGATCGGCGACGCCCTCAACTTTCTCCAGGACTATATCGTCCGTCATTTTTCCGACGAAGAAGCGTTGATGATCAAATACCAATATCCGAAATACAATGAACAAAAAGCGCAACACACGCATTTTATTCAAAAGGTCAATGAGTTAAAGCAGGAATTTGAGAAAGACGGCCCCGGCCTCAATGTGGTCATCCTCACCAATCGCACCGTGGTGCAATGGTTAAACACTCATATTCGTAATTTGGACACCGAATTAGGCACCTATTTGAAGGATAAGATTTGACGCCCGCCAAAACAAAAACTCCCGTTTGTGAATCACAACGGGAGTTTTTTATTGCTTCCTTTTTCTGCCCCGGCCTACCGGCAACGAACGGCCTGATTCTAGAATTCAGCGGTCCGCACCGTACGGGGATAAGCGATCACGTCCCGGATATTGGTCATGCCGGTCAGGTACATGATCAACCGTTCAAATCCCAAACCATAGCCGGCGTGACGGGTTCCGCCGTATTTGCGGAGGTCGAGATACCACCAATAATCCTCGCAGTGTAAGTTTAACTCGGCCATCCGCGCTTCCAAGACTGCCAACCGTTCCTCGCGTTGGCTGCCGCCGATGATCTCGCCGACGCCCGGAACCAGCAGATCCATGGCCGCAACGGTGTTTTGGTCGTCATTTAAACGCATATAAAAGGCTTTAATCGCTTTAGGATAATCAGTCACAAAAACCGGTTTCTTGAAGACTTGTTCCGTCAGGTAACGCTCATGCTCGGTCTGCAAGTCGCAACCCCATTCCACCGGGTATTCGAACTTATCTTTATTTTTGGCTAAAATCGCAATGGCTTCAGTATAAGTGACATGGCCAAATTCCGAGTTGACGACATTATTGAGCCGTTCAAACAATCCATTGTCGATGATGTTGTTGAAAAATTCCATCTCCTCCGGGGCATTCTCCAGACAGTAGTTGATGACGTATTTGATCATCGCTTCGGCTAACTCCATATTGTCGCGCAGTTCGGCAAAGGCGATTTCCGGCTCAATCATCCAAAACTCAGCCGCGTGCCGGGCAGTATTGGAATTTTCAGCGCGGAAAGTCGGGCCGAAAGTATAAATGTTCCGAAACGCCATACAATACGTCTCGCCGTTCAATTGGCCGCTGACGGTCAAGTTGGTTTCTTTGCCGAAGAAATCCTGGCTGTAGTCAATCCTGCCATCCTCGGTGCGGGGCGGATTGACCGGATCCAAGGTGGAGACCCGGAACATTTCACCGGCGCCTTCACAATCGCTTCCGGTAATGATCGGCGTCTGGACATAAACAAAGTTCCGTTCTTGAAAAAACCGGTGGATGGCGTAAGCGGCCAAGGACCGGATGCGAAAGACCGCCGAAAAGGTATTGGTACGCGGACGCAAATGGGCGATCGTCCGCAAAAACTCAAAAGAATGTCGTTTCTTTTGCAATGGATAATCGGGTTGCGAAGCCCCTTCCAGGGTAATCGCCCGCGCTTTTAACTCAAACGGCTGTTTCGCGCCGGGACTTTCAACCAATTCTCCCGTGACGATAATCGCCGACCCCACGCCAAGCTTAGTGATTTCCGCAAAATTTTCCAAACTATCGTCAAAGACGATCTGCAAGTTGCGATAGAACGATCCGTCATTTAACTCAATAAATCCAAAGGTTTTCGAATCGCGAATCGTCCGAACCCACCCGGACACTTGGATCAATTGATTCAGAAATTGCGGGGTCTCCCGAAAAATCTGTTTAATTAAGACATTTGCCATCCTCATTCTCCTTTGGCGCTTGGCTGTTGCCACTCGATAATACATAATACATTATACGCCTTTATTAGTATACCAGATTATGTCCGGTTCGCCAATAATCTCCGCTGAAGATACAAAGTTGCCGCCTAGAAATACACTGAATGCGCTTCTGTCCACCCAGACCTGAAGGTCAGGGCTAAGTTGAAAACTGGTCTCAAGCCCTTCCGGGCTGGGTGGTGCTTCGAAGCTTTACCGAGCCCTGGAGGGGCTTTAGAATGGTTTTGATAATCTTAGCCCTGTCGTTTACGGCCGGGCTAAGATTATCAAAACCATTTTCATCTCTTCGCTTGCCCAGCATGCTGGGGTGGACGACTGCCTAGAAATAGCTGGAGAACCTTCTGTCAGCCCGACCTTGAGGTCAGGGGCTAAGGCCGGGCTAGGTCATGCTTCGAAGCTTGGTACTCTTACATCATGGCGTGGCAACGGTGATTTTATGTATTGTTTCCTGTTGGCGTTCTTCCTAATAAAGTGTTAAAAGAATCTTTGATTAATTTCACTTTCGCCGGATTCGGGGTCATGTTATAATTATTCTTTGTGGTAGTCCGTTAAGAAGTTGGAGGTTGACATGTCTGAAAACGATTCGTTATTAAACGCTGAAATAGAACGGCGTCGTACCTTTGCGATTATTTCGCATCCTGACGCCGGTAAAACAACGCTTACTGAGAAGTTATTATTGTACGGCGGCGCGATTCATCTGGCTGGTTCGGTGAAAGCCCGTAAAGCTCAGCGTCATGCCGTCTCCGACTGGATGGAGATTGAAAAACAACGTGGGATCTCGGTTACCTCAAGTGTCTTACAGTTTGATTATGAAGGCCACCGGATTAATATCTTGGATACTCCGGGTCACCAAGATTTCAGTGAGGACACCTACCGGACGTTGATGGCCGCCGATTGCGCCGTGATGTTAATCGACGTCGCCAAGGGCGTTGAAGCCCAGACGATTAAACTGTTTAAAGTCTGTAAGCAACGGGGCATCCCCATTTTTACCTTCGTCAATAAATTGGACCGCCATGGCAAGGGCCCGTTTGAGCTGATGGAAGAGATTGAAAAAGTTTTGGGAATCCACTCCTACCCCATGAACTGGCCGGTCGGGGTTAGCGGCGAATATCAAGGGGTTTATAACCGGTATAAAGCCCAGGTTGAGCTCTTCGATACTGAGGGCGCCCATGGTCAGTATATCGTGCCGTCGACCGTCGGCAGCGTTGACGATCCGGCATTTGGAGAACTGTTGGGAACCGAGGTTCATCAAAACCTGATGAATGATATTGAACTTTTGGACACGGCCGGTGAGGCGTTTGACCTGACGAAAGTGCTTAGCGGCCAATTGACTCCGATGTTTTTCGGCAGCGCGATGACCAATTTCGGCGTGCGGCCGTTTCTCGAAGAATTTCTGCGCCTCGCGCCGACGCCCGCGCCGCGGGACAGCAGCGACGGACCGCTTTTCCCTGACGACCAACGTTTCACGGCGTTTGTCTTTAAGATTCAAGCCAATATGAACCCGGCCCATCGTGACCGGATTGCCTTCGCGCGGATCTGCTCGGGGAAATTCACCCGGG
This sequence comes from Bacillota bacterium, assembly GCA_023410535.1. Taxonomy (GTDB): domain Bacteria; phylum Bacillota; class UBA4882; order UBA8346; family UBA8346; genus JAEYPR01. Next base: position 36,482 of record JAEYPR010000004.1, read on the forward strand.
GAATGGAAGTGTACCACATCCAGACCGGCAAACCGATCAAACTGGCCCAGCCGCAGCAGTTTATGGCCCAGGAACGGGTAATCATTGAGGAAGCCTTCCCCGGCGATATTGTCGGTTTATTTGACCCGGGGGTTTTTGGTATCGGCGATACCTTATGCGCCATGGGCGAAAAGATTAAATTTGAGGATTTCCCGGTTTTTCCACCGGAACAATTCGCCCGGATCCAACCCAAGGACTCGATGCGCCGGAAACAATTTATCAAAGGCATCACCCAATTGACCCAGGAAGGAGCGGTGCAGTTGTTCCGCCAACCCGATTACGGGGTGGAATCATTTGTGGTGGGAGTGGTCGGGAGCTTACAGTTTGAAGTCCTGCAGTACCGGCTGCAAAACGAATATGGCGTCGATATCCTGCTACAACACCTGCCGTATACTTTGGCGCGCTGGATTGAGGGAAAAGACGCCGCCAAAATCAATCTCAACGGCGATCTGATGGTACTAGACCGTAATGAAAAACCGGTGGCCTTATTCCGCAGCGAATGGGCTTTCCAAAATATTGCGCAGAAAAACCCCGCCCTGGAGTTTTTAATGGTGCCGCGACGCGGCGTTGAAGAATAAAAAAACAGACGAAAGCCGGTTCAGATCTTTGAACCGGCTCTTTATTTCAACATTTTTAAAGACTCGACGTAACCCCGATCGGTGTTGGCTAAGCCTTCACGAAACCCGAACCCGTTGTAAAAACTGTCCGATCCGTTCCGAATGCGCGCGCTCGAAAAACTCCCCCGCGCTCCCTTGCTCGACAATGGAACCGCCATCCATAAACACGACGCGATTGGCGACTTCCCTGGCAAAGTTCATCTCATGGGTCACCACGACCATCGTCATTCCTTCCTGAGCCAACGACTTCATTACCGCTAAGACTTCCCCGACCAACTCCGGATCGAGGGCGGAGGTGGGTTCGTCAAACAAAATCGCCTGCGGTTCCATGGCCAAAGCTCGGGCGATGCCCACCCGTTGTTGCTGCCCGCCCGACAATTGGGCCGGGTAAAAATGCAAGCGGTCTTGCAAGCCGACCTTTTCCAGAAACGCGCTGCTTTTTTGGAGCGCCTCCGGTTTGGGCAATCGTTTCACTGTGACCAGACCCTCCAGCACATTCTCCAACGCGGTTTTGTTGCGAAACAGATGATAATGTTGGAACACCATCGCTGTTTTCTGACGCAAGGCCAGAATCTCCGCTTTGGCGGCTTTGGTCGAATCAACCGTTAAATTGTCAATACGGACAGTGCCTTGATCCGGTTTCTCCAAAAAATTGATACACCGCAACAAGGTTGATTTCCCCGACCCGCTGGGACCCAAAATCACCACGACTTCACCGGTGTTGACCTTGAGGTCGATTCCCCGCAAAACCTCGGTCCGGCCAAACGCTTTATGAATATTCCCCAACTCGATCATACGGCTTTCGCCCCTTCAAACCGTTTCGCCCGTCGTTCCATCCGCGCCACTATTTGCTCTACCATAATACAGATTACCCAATAAATCAAGGCCACCACAATATAAACCTCAAAAAATTGCAGTCCGCGCGCCCCGATGATTTTCGCTTGACCCATCATCTCGACCACCGAGATCATAAAGGCCAACGAGGTGTCCTTGATCAAACTGATGAAGGTATTGCCAAAGCTGGGCAAGGCGATGGCCACCGCCTGCGGCAGGATGATCCGGCGCAACCCTTGCAAAGGCGTCATTCCGATCGACAGGGCCGCTTCCATCTGCCCTTTGTCAATCGCCTCGATCGAAGCCCGAATCGTCTCTGATAGATAAGCGCCGACATTTAACGTAAAAGCAAAATAGATAAAGACGATGGCTGGAATACCATCGACGTTAATATTCCAGCCATAGTTAAGATGCAGATACTCCAGGATTTTCGGGATTCCGTAGTAGGCGAGATAGATCTGTACCAACAGCGGCGTGCCGCGGGTAAACGAGATATAAACGGTCGCCAATTGTTTGGCCACGGGAATGCGGTAGATTCTGACCAATGCGGTGATTAAGCCGACAATCAAGGCCAATCCCATTGCAACTACGGTGATATTTAAGGTCACCGGGACGACCTGCAAAATATCGGGTATAATCGAAACCATAAACTGAAAATCAAATAAAGGTCTCATGACACCTTCCCCAAGAACCTATTTGGTAAAGTCGGCTCCGAACCATTCTTTGGACAATTTGACTAAGGTGCCGTCTTTCTTCAAATCAGCCAAGGCTTTATCAAAACTGGCCCGGATCGCTTCGCCCTCTTGGTCTTTGCGGAACACAAAATGGCTCGGGACTAACGCGATCGGTTTTCCAACGACTTTCACATTGAGGCCCAATTTTTTCACATTGTAACCGACTGTCAAACGTTCGTTGAGCGTTGCATCCAGTCGTCCGGCCACAATGTCCTGGAGGACGGTGGTCAAATTGCCATCGTAATATTTGATCTCAAACTCTTTTTTGGTGTTGTACTCTTCCAAGATTTTGGTGTAATTACTGCCGATGCCGGTGCCGACTTTAAATCCCTTCAAATCAGCCAAGCCGTTGATGGTCCCGGTCCGGTCGCCTTTCACAATGATTTGCGCGCCGGCGATCAAGTAACTGTCGGAGAAGAGATATTTCTTTTCCCGGTCGGGGTTTCTGCTGATTTGGTTGGCAATCAGATCAAACTTTTTGGTCTCGAGACCTAAAAACATGCTGTCCCAAGGGGTCGGTAAGAATTTCACATCCAAACCCGCTTTTTTGGCAATCGCCTTGACAACATCAATATCATAACCGGTCAAATTGCCTTTTTCATCAACATAAGTAAATGGAGCGTAGACTCCTTCGGTACCAACTAAAATAGTCTTTTTGGCCGGGGCCGCCAAAACGCTGGCTGTCAATACGAGACTTAACGTTGCTAAAACCAATAATAATTTCCAACTTTTCATTTGCTCTGCTCCTTTAATTATTTTATTCATATCATAATAATAGGAATTGTTTTTGTCCAGTTATTTTTGGAATTTTTTATCTTGCCAATCCGCTCGCGGGCGAGCGAAGTTATTCCCCATGATCCGTTTGATTTCATCGTTACATCCTTGTTGCCGGTAACTCGTCAGCGCTAATTTGGAATAACGTAATCTGATACAGTATGACAAGTAGTCAAACGATCCCCGCCGGAATTTCCCCTTGTTTGCTTATTCGGATTCACGGAGGTTTCCACAGTTTATTTTACAGTTTCGCAACGATTTTCACAAACTAATATTTTACAGCACGCGTTGGCTCGACGCGCAGCCCGCATCCATTTCAATTACACCCGTTCCGGTGTAAAATCGTCAACAATGACGCCATCAAGCGCCAACGCCACCGGGAAGCTGGTTGCGTTATGACAGGCGGCGTAGGATCCATGTTGGTCCAATACCAGAATCCCGCCCGCGGCGCCTTGCTCGGTGATTTGGGCAATGGCCGCCCGAGCTGTTTCCTTAACGGAATGTCCCTGCTCCAATTGATCGATTACCCAACCGGCAATGTGCTTGCGAATAAAAGCCTCTCCCAAGCCGGTGCAGACGACCGCACCCAGCCGGTTCGCATAAATTCCACCGCCGATCACGCCGGTGTCCCCGATCCGGCCCGGCAATTTTAAAAAGGATCCTCCGGTACTGGAAGCCGCCGCCAAACGACCATTGTCCAACGCGACACACCCAACCGTGTCACATGCCTTCGGTAGACCGGTGAACAAACTATAGTCCGGCTCCCGGCCGGCTTGCCGTTCCCGCATCGCCGCTTCCCAAGCCGCCTGCTGAAGCTCCACGACCGGATCATAATCGGCAAACCCCATGTTGCGCGCAAATCGCAGTGCGCCGTTCCCGGCCAATAAAACATGGCTGGTTTTCTCCAAAACTTGACGCGCCACGGAAACCGGATTCCGCACGCGTTGCAGCGCCGCGACCGCGCCGCAGCGTCCCGTGGCCCCGTCAATGATGGCCGCATCCATTTCGACTTCCCCGTCGTGATTAAGGACGGACCCATAACCGGCGTTAAACAACGGATCATCTTCCAGCCGGATGACCGTCGCTTCCACCGCGGCGAGCAACCCCGCCGCGCTTTGATAACTGCCGATCAACGCCGCTTGTTGTAAAGCGGTCAAATATTGCGGTTCGCAACTGGTTTCCACACTGCCGTGGGCTAAAATAATCTTCATCGATGGAGTCTTCTTTCTATATCTATCGCACAAAATATCGTAGTAAGAATAGCAAAACCAATGGGGATAGTCAACCGTGGAATCGCTCCCAAAACTTACATACCGAGATACTTCAATGCCGAATTGGCTTGCAAGGCCGTTAGCAGTTCCGCCATTGTCCGCACCGGCGCGGCCACTGTGATCCCGCCTTGGGCTAAATCCTCCCGCTCGTGAAAGTCGGAGCCGGAGATCATCAACAGTTGATTGGTTTTTGCAAAACGGTAGGCCAGTTGATTGTGGGAATCATGGCGTTGATTGCCGTTAAAAATCTCCACTCCGTCGATGAGGGCCGGATCGGCCGGGATCATGCCCGCCCGGAACGGATGGGCCTGATAAATAAGGATATTCTGTTGCCGGTGCCTGGTGATTTGATAAAACTGCGCTAAACTGAGTTGGTATAGATTAGGATGCTCTTTTAAGAAGCTTTCTTCAAAACCGTATACCAAATAATCGTTGTCATTTTCGGTAAAACGAAGTTCCATCCCGTACAGTACGGTCAAGCCGGTCGCCGCCGCGGCTTTCAGCGCTTCCCTGTATCCTTGCAAGTACCGGTCGACCGCCTGTTCCCAGGTCAGACCGGCCGGTTGGCGGACGAAAAAACCGCGGTAAAAATGGTCGGTGATCACGATCGCTTGGTAACCCGCCTGGTGGTATAGGCGGACCACTTCCGCGGCGGGCGTTTTAGCACAGGAACTAATCTCTTCGGTATGAACATGCAGATCGATTTTGTACAAAAAATATCATCCTCCGCTATTATCCCAAATCCGGACGAACGCAGACAGCGTGCTGATGGCCGCAAAAACTTTTACTTGCACTTCTTTCCCTATTTTTCGGGGGATCCCTTCCGCCACGGCGATTTATGATTGAAATTTAACAATCGACCCCGGTAGACCGGGTCAAAATAAACTAAATTTTTAAAAACTACGGTGGAAACGGCGATTAAAGGGAATAATGAAACTGCGGAAACGATGCATACTATCGGAGATAGCCATAATTTCACCTGATAAAACCGTCTAGTTTCGTTGGAACCAAAAGGAGGTTAATTCGCTCGTGAACCTGCATTCCAAACTGCCCCACGTCGCTTACTTCTGCATGGAGTATGGTTTGAATGAGAATTTTAAGATTTATGCCGGCGGGTTGGGAATCTTAGCCGGAGATCTTTTAAAAGCCGCTTATGACGGCCAATATCCCTTAGTCGGAGTCGGCATGCTTTGGAGTCAAGGCTATACCAATCAATACGTCGATGACGACGGCAAAACCTATGATTGTTATCCGCTGCACAACTACGAGCAGTATCTGGAAGATACCGGCGTAACGGTCAAAGTGCGGATCCGCGGCCGCCAAGTCGCCTGTAAGGTATGGAAATGCGTTCAATTTCAGAATGCGCCGCTCTTTTTGCTCGACACCAATCTGCCCGAGAACCAGGATTGTTTAATCACCGGACAGTTATACGGTTGGTTTTCCGAGGAACGCATCGCCCAAGAGATGGTGCTGGGCATCGGCGGTGTGCGGGCGCTGCAAGCTTTGGGAATAGCCGTCGACGTTTATCATTTCAACGACAGCCATCCGGTCTTGGCGGGCATTGAGTTGATCCGGCAAAAGATGGACCGGGACGGATTGAGTTTTGACGAAGCTTGGGCCCGAACCCGGAAACAAATCGTCTTTACCACCCATACTCCCGTCAAAGAAGGCAATGAATACCATGACCACGAACTACTTATTTATATGGGCGCCTATAACGGACTGACCCACGGCCAGATGCTCCGTTTGGGGGGCGACCCCTTCGGCATGACCGTCGCCGGATTGCGCCTCTCCCGCAAGGCCAACGCCGTGGCAGAACTGCATGGCGTCACCGCCCGGAAGATGTGGAGCGGCGTTGCGGGCGCTTCCGAAATCATCGCCGTCACCAACGGCGTCCACAATGGGACTTGGCAGGACCACCGCATGATGCGCGCCTTCCAGCGCAACGGCGATCTTTGGACCGCTCACCTGCAGGCCAAGACGGAAATGCTCACCGAGATCGAAATGCTAACCGGAGTCCGTTTGGACCCGGAAATCCTGACAATCGGTTTTGCGCGACGGGCCGCGCCCTATAAACGCAGTGACTTAATCTTCTCCCGCCCCGACTTGATCATGCCCTTACTGGAGACCGGCAAGATCCAACTGCTCTTTTCCGGCAAAGCCCATCCCTACGATCAAGTCGGCAAAAAAATCATCTCCAACTTGTTTCAGATGGCCCAGGCATTCCCGGAAAGCATTGTTTTCTTGCAAAACTACGATATGAAGATCGGCAAGATTTTGACCCGCGGCTGCGACATCTGGTTGAACAATCCGCGCCGCCCCATGGAAGCCAGCGGTACTTCCGGTATGAAAGCCGCCATGAACGGCGTGCTGAACTTCAGCGTGCTTGACGGTTGGTGGCCGGAAGGGTGTATTCACGGCGTCACCGGGTGGCAAATCGGCGGCGGGTACGAGGGCGAAGACCAAGACGAGGTCGACGCCCAAAGCCTTTATCAGGTCTTACTCGATGAAGTCCTGCCAACCTTTTATGAGGATCGGCCCAAATGGGTCCAGATGATGCATGAGAGCATCAAAATGTCTTATTGGCAGTTCTCCGCGGCCCGGATGATTCAGGACTATTTTCAGTTGCTTTACGAAAAAGAGCGTCCCCGGACCGGCTCCGTCATTACTGCTCCGGACCGACATCCGTCCTACCGGGTTACGGCCAAACCCTCCGGAAAGAAGTACGCCCGGAAAAAAGCCCTTTGCAAAGTCTAAAACCAACGGGAGTGTCGCGCTACGAACTGTCAGACCGTGCCGGCACTCTTTTTTCATGCGCATCCTCGCTCAACGACTGCGCATCCTCGCTCAACGACTGCGCATCCTAGCTCAAAGACTGCGCATCCTAGCTCAAAGACTGCGCATCCTCGCTCAACGACTGCGCATCCTCGCTCAACGACTGTGCATCCTTGCTCAACGACTGTGCATCCTTGCTCAACGACTGTGCATCCTTGCTCAACGACTGCGCATCCTTGCTCAACAACTGCGCATCCTTGCTCATCTCCGCCAAGCCGTAAACGACCTGGCTAGGTAATAAACCCTTCCAAAGCCCCTTCAGGGCTCCGTGATACTTCGAAGCACGACCCAGCTTTAGCCCAATGTCATCAGGATAATCATCGTTAACTGCAATATTGTTCAAGCGATTGTCGAAATGGACTTCAGCGTCCAAGACTTTACTTCTGGGCGCTGATCCAACCATTTAAAACGAGCCGATTGATGCGCATTGCTTTTACATAACAAAAAAGCGGTTGCGGCGTGATCTGACCTGAGTGTCACCTGCAACAGCTTTTCGTTTTTGGGGCCATGCTGACCGATTTCGGCTCGTTGCCGCCTCAGCCGATCCGTGGCAATATCGTATTGCGGATATTCTCATGATAGTCCAGGATGGTCATGACTTTCGCCAAAATTTCACTGATTGTCGCGCCGTGAATCGGAATTACCGGACCAGCTGCCGGGCAATCCGGGTTTAGCCACATCACGATTGTTTCGCCGGCCTGGTTGGTCTGTTGGAGGCGTTGAATCTCATCCAACTCCAAAACGGGGATACTGGTAATCAAGATCTGTCCCGCTTCGCAAAGAAGCTTGCCAAACTCGCTTAAGCGTCGGATTTGCTCAAACCGGACCGCTTCATCCGCTCCGTCATTATCCTTCGCGCTTTCCGGATTGCCGCCCATACCGAGATAATAGGCGCTGTAACCGGACTCAAACAACAGCCGTTCCAACGCTCTAGCCACTTCTTGTTGCAACTGAAGCTCCGTGCCGGTCAACACAATAAACCGCGGTTTATGTTCAAAATGTTGTTCCCGTTCCCTGGGGAAGATGCCCGTACGCTCCCAGGAAAACTGGGGTTCCAGCCAGCGGCCGGCCGGGTTGTACTCTTCCGCGGTCAGCGCTTCCGTGATGATCCCCCCGCCGACAATCTCGTAATTGTCGACAATAACGAACCGGCCGGTCGCCTCGATGTCTTCCGAGCGATCAAACGCAATCGGTTTCAGAGTTTTCAAAACGCACTCTCCAACCTCGTGCCGTTCGACCCGGTCGCAGTCGCCGGTCGTCGTCAAATCAGCCGAATTGAGCACCTGATTGATCTGCTCAATTACAACGGTGGCGCGGTTGGTGACGAGCTTCAGCTTATATGTTTTCCCTTTGATGCAGGGCCGTTTGCCCATCCAGAACAAATTGGCTTTAAAACACCGGCCGCAATGGGGCAGCGGTTCATCGGTCCGGCAGATGATTTCGCCCGGTTTGACATAAACTTGCGTCGTCAAGGTCAGTCCGGTGGCCGACCCGGCCGCGACCGAAGTTTGCAGGGATTGCTGAAACCCTTCGATGCTCGCCACGGTGGAGGTTTTGCCGGAAGGCAGAAAAATGACGGAATCGCCCACTTTAATCCGGCCGCTTTCCACCGTCCCGGCAAAGATGCGCCGGTCGTCCCCGTCCTCCGTAAATTTGTAGATGTCCTGAACCGGCAGGCGCAACGGTTGTTCGCCCTTGCCTTTCGCTTTTGGCAGCCCATCCATCAACTCCAGAACGCTTAAACCCTTATACCATGATATTAGATCGGAACGAAAAGCCAAATTGTCGCCGTTCCGGGCCGAAACCGGGATGAAAGCGCGGGGTTTGACATTGATCTGCGCCAAGAAATCGCCAAACTCCGCCACGACTTGATCATAAACCCTTTGGTCGAAATCGATTAGATCCATCTTATTAACCAACACCACGATTTGCCTGACCCCAAGCATCGCCAGGATAAAGCCGTGGCGCCGCGAATTTTCCCGGACCCCTTCTTTGGCGTCGATCACCAACAGGGCGGCTTCCGCCCGGGCGGCGCCGGTGATCATATTCTTCAAAAACTCGCTATGTCCCGGGGCGTCAATGATAATATAACGCCGTTGCGCGGATTGAAAGAAGCAACGCGCAGTATCGATGGTAATTCCTTGCGCTTGCTCATCCTTTAAAGCGTCCAGCAAAAAGGCGTATTCGAACGGTTTGGCATTCCGCTCGCAATTGCGCTGCACCTGCTCTAACTTTCCTTCCGGCAACGAGCCGGTATCTGCCAACAATCTCCCGATGACCGTACTTTTCCCATGATCGACATGACCGACAATGACAATATTCATTGGTTCGCGTTCAAAGTCCATCACATATACCCATCCCGTCTCAAAGTTTCCAAACTCCCGCCGTCTTCTTTATCCTGTTCGCGGCCGGACCGTTCGGCAATATTGGCAAATTTGCCGCTCCGAAGTTCCGCGATAATCTCCGCTACATTTTGCGCCATCGAATCAACCGGTTTGGTGCACGGATAACACCCCAGCGAACGGTAACGTTTCCCCTTGCCCTGGTCAAAATAGAGCGATGTGACTGGGATCTGCTCCGCTTCAATGTACTCCCAGATATTCAATTCGGTCCAGTCCAGCAACGGATGAATGCGCAGATGCGTGCCCGGCGCGAAATCCGTTGTGAACTGATTCCAAAGCTCCGGCGGCTGATCCCCTACATCCCACTCGTTCTGACGATCACGGGGCGAGAAATACCGTTCTTTGGAGCGGCTCCCCTCCTCGTCGGCCCGCACCCCGACAATGACCCCCGTATACGGTTCGACTTGGGTATCGGTCTGATACATTTGAAGTTCATGATTGAACCGGTAGCGCGGCCATTCGCCGGAGAGCGTGTGTTTTAAGGCTTCGCTTTTCAAGTTTTTACAGCAGGTAATCCGGTCGGTTTTACCATCCGGATAGGTTGCGCCATTTTGAATGGCGACTTCATTTTTACCGACGATCATCTGCAAATGCCATTCGGATGCCAATCGGTCACGGTAGGCGATCATCTCGGGAATCTTAAACGACGTGTCAATATGGACCAACGGGAAGGGAACATGCCCAAAAAAGGCTTTCCGGGCGAGCCAGAGCAGCACGGTGCTGTCTTTGCCGATCGACCATAACATGCATAAACTCTTAAACTCACGGTACGCTTCCCGAAGGATATACACACTTTGATTTTCAAGCTTGGTTAATTGATTCATGAGTGATTCTCCCGGACCAATTTACCGTCCCGGTAGTGTAGCCCGCATTCTTTATGTTCCGGCTCCTCCCACCACCACCGCCCGGCCCGCAAGTCTTCGCCGGGAGCAATCGCCCGGGTGCACGGGGCGCAGCCGATACTGGCGTAGTTTTGGTCATGCAGCGGGTTATAGGGAACATGGTGCTCCCGGATATATTGCCAAACTGCTTCGGTCGACCAATCCGCCAACGGATTGGCCTTGAGCAATTGGTTGGTTTCATCCCACTCGATGACGTCGATCGTCGCACGGGTTGGCGACTGCTGGCGGCGCAAACCGGTAACCCAAAGATCGAGAGTTTGTAAAACCCGTTGCAAAGGTTGCACTTTTCGCACTTGACAACAGTGTTTCCGATTGGCGACGCTCTCGTAAAAAAAATTCGGCCCCGATTCGCTTTCCATCGTTTCCAAACTTTTGGTATCCGGGCAATAGATCTCATAGCAAAAGTTATACCAACGCATCGACGCCGCGATGGTCGCGTAAGTTTCTTGCGGCAAGCGACCGGTGTCGATGATAAATATCCGGGCATCCGGCATGATCTTCAACAACATATCCGTTAAAACCTGATCTTCAGCGCCGAGACTTGACGCTAACGCCAAACGACGGCCATATGTGATTGCCAACTCGCGCAAGAGTTCACTGGCGGAGCAGGCATTAAATTTCAAACGATAATCATTCAGATCCGCTGTAGTCAAAACGCATCCCCCACAAAGACCTTGCAATTTTTCAGTCCGACAAAGACGGGATCCCCGACTTGCAATCCCAATTCGTTATATTGTTCCTTAACCAATTCCGCAGCGATCAACTCTCCGGTATCGGCCCGTTTTAATTCCATCCTTACCAAAGGCCCGATGGCGCGAACATAGGAGATGGTCGCTTTGATATTTTTGATATCGTCGCCGTCCCGTTCGATCGCCAATTCATGCGGCCGGACAAACGCCACCGCCGAGTCTTCTTGACACTCCCGCAACTCCGGCCTGGCAAAACGATGCTCGCCAATCTGCACTTGCCCGTCATCCAGCCGGCCGCGAAACAAATTGACGCTGCCGAGAAACTGGCAGACAAACGAATTGGCCGGTTGTTCGTAGACCGCTTCCGGTGTGCCGATCTGTTCAATCCGGCCTTGGTTCATGACCACCACCCGGTCAGCGACTTCCAACGCCTCTTCCTGATCATGGGTAACAAAGATACTGGTCAGATGAATCTCCTCATGCAGTTGCCGGATCCAACGCCGGAGCTCCTTCCGGACTTTCGCATCCAACGCGCCAAACGGCTCATCCAGCAATAAAATTTGCGGTTCGACCGCTAATGCCCTGGCTAAGGCGATCCGTTGGCGTTGCCCCCCCGACAACTGGGATGGATATCGTTTCCCGAGATACTCCATTTGAACCAGTTGTAACAACTGATTCACCTTCTCCTGAATCTCCGCTTCCGACGGACGGTTTTTCGAACGCCGGACCCGCAGACCAAAAGCGATATTTTCAAAAACGGTCATGTGTTTGAACAATGCGTAATGTTGAAAGACAAAACCGACCTTGCGTTCTTGAACCTTCCGGCCGGTGGTTGCCTCCCCTTGAAAATAGACCGTCCCGCTGTCCGGCGTCTCCAAACCGGCGATAATTCGTAACAGCGTTGTTTTGCCGGAGCCGGACGGACCCAACAGCGCCACCAGTTCTCCAGTGGGAATTTCCAGATTGACATGGTTTAACGCGATGAAGTTACCAAATTGCTTATGGATATCCTGAATGATAATACTCATGACTCACCCCTCCCTGTTCCTAGCCCCCTCCATTCATGGTGTTTTCCTGTTTCAAACGCCACTCCGCCAACGACTTGATGGCTAACGTGACGAGGGCTAAAAGTGCCAATAATGAAGCGACTGCAAATGCCGCTGTAAAATTGTATTCGTTGTAAAGAATTTCGACTTGCAACGGAATGGTGTTGGTCATTCCGCGAATATGCCCGGAAACGACCGACACCGCGCCAAACTCACCCATGGCCCGGGCGTTGCAAAGGATCAGACCATATAGCAGACCCCATTTGATATTGGGCAACGTCACCCTGAAAAAAGTCTGCCACCCGTTCGCTCCCAAAATCAAGGCCGCTTCTTCCTCATCGGTGCCTTGCGACTGCATCAGCGGGATCAACTCACGGGCGATAAACGGGAACGTCACGAGCACCGTTGCCAAAATGATCCCGGGGACCGCAAAGATAATTTTAAGATTGTGCGCCGCCAACCACGGCCCCAGCCAACCGTGCAACCCGAACAACAGCACATAAAGCAACCCCGAGACCACCGGCGAAATCGCAAAGGGCAGGTCGATCAGGGTGATCAACAGATTTTTTCCGGGGAAATCAAACTTGGCGATGGCCCAGGCGGCGGTCACGCCAAAGATTAAATTAAGCGGCACCGCAGTTGCGGCAGTTACCAACGTCAACTTGATGGCGGCAAAAGTCTCCGGTTCGGCTAACGCTTGCCAATAGATCCAAAACCCTTTGGCCAACGCCTGCGAAAATACCGCCGCTAAGGGGATGATTAAAAAGGCCGCTACATAAATTAGGGCCACTGCTATGAGCGACCAGCGCACCCAGGTTGATTCATGAGTCGTCGCTTTGGTTATTGTTTCAGATATAAGCTCGTTGGACATAATTCTCCTCCGGTCTTAGGCTGGTAAATTTTTTCGCCCGTTCCACCATTGGAAAAAATTAAGGGCAAAAAGCAAAATAAACGAGATGCAAAGTAAGACACAGGCCACAGCAGCCGCACCGGCATAATCAAACTGTTCCAGTTTGGTGACGATGACCAGCGGCGTAATCTCCGTCCGCAACGGCATGTTGCCGGAGATAAACACCACCGAGCCATATTCACCGAGTCCCCGGGCGAAAGCTAACGCCAACCCCGTCAACCAGCTCGGCCAAAGCGCCGGAAAGATTACTTTCCCAAAGGTCTGCAGGCGGTTAGCTCCCAAGCTGGCGGCGGCTTCTTCGACCTCCCGGTCGAGGTCTTCCAAGACCGGTTGAATGGTCCGGACGACAAACGGCAATCCGATAAAGGTCAAGGCGGTAACCACCCCCAGCGGCGTGTAGGCTACTTTGATACCCAGCAACCCCAAATACTGGCCGATCCATCCATTTGTCGCATAAATCGTAGTTAAGGCAATGCCGGCGACGGCAGTAGGCATGGCAAACGGCAGGTCAATTAAGGCGTCGACCAGTTTCCGGCCGGGAAATTGATAACGCGTCAGCACCCATGCCAGCAACAAGCCAAAGACCGCATTATTGCCGGCCGCCCATAACGATGCCCCGATACTCAGCCGGTATGAGGCAACCACCCTTGGCGCGGTGACAATCTGCCAGAAATGCTCCCAAGTCAACGCCGAAGCTTTTAAGAACAGCAATGCCAGAGGAATCAACAAGATTAAACCGATATAAAGAACGGTAAAACCAAGCGCCGGACCGAATCCCGGCAAAATACTCCGATGTTTGCGCGGCAAAACCCTCATCACCCACTTTTAATGTTGTTGATAAATCTGATCGAACGTACCGCCGTCCTCAAAATGGGTTTTTTGCGCTTTCTGCCATCCCCCGAACAAATCATCAATGGTGAATAGCTTCACCTTCGCAAAATGATCAAACTGCGCGGCGACCGTTTTCAGCCGCGGCCGGTAGTAGTTGCGGGCGGCAATCTCCTGCCCCGCCTTGCTATAAAGGTATTCGAGATAAGCTTCGGCGACTTTCCGGGTCCCGTGTTTAACGGCGAATTGATCCACCACCGTCACCGGCGGTTCCGCCAGAATGCTCAGCGAAGGCACGACAATCTCGAATTTGTCTTTACCCAGTTCATTGATGGCCAAAAACGCTTCATTCTCCCAAGCGAGCAAGACATCGCCCAAACCGCGTTGGACAAAGGTATTGGTGGCGCCACGGGCGCCTGAGTCAAGCACCGGAACGTTTTTAAATAAACGGGTCACAAATTCTTTGGCTTTGATTTGGTTGCCGCCGAATTTTTTGAGAGCGTAACCCCAGGCGGCTAAATAGTTCCAACGGGCGCCCCCCGAAGTTTTCGGATTGGGGGTAATGACCGACACATTCGGTTTAACCAAGTCGTCCCAGTCCTTAATGGCTTTGGGATTTCCCTTGCGCACTAAAAACACGATGGTCGAAGTATACGGCGCGCTGTTATTCGCCAGCCGTTGCTGCCAGTTTTTTGCTACCAGTTGACCGTTTTGATATAAAACATCAATATCGTACGATAAGGCCAGGGTGACCACATCCGCTTCCAATCCGTCAAGCACCGCCCGGGCTTGCGCGCCGGAGCCGCCATGGGATTGTTTGATCGTCACGGTCTGACCGGTCTTCGCCTTCCAATACTTCGCAAACGCCGCGTTAAAGTCTTGATACAACTCGCGGGTCGGGTCATACGATACATTTAACAACGTCACTTCATTGGGGGCCGCTGCAACGAGCGGCAGCGCCAGGGTAGTTACCAGTCCCAGCATAAAAACCAGGATGAGCAAAGGTTTTTTAAGAGACATCATGATCCTCCTATCAATTCATGGTTAACTAACGGTCTACCACGAAGCAGGTCTATGCCATCGTCAAACGGCAACCACCCCGCTTTGTATTTTTGACCACAACTTTTGGGAGTAGTTTATGAAACCGGAGTCCCAATGTTGATGTCCCACAGCGTAAATCCTTTTTTAAAATTGTGATTGTGGATTGTTGCCGGCTTGCAAATCACGGTTTGGCGAAGAAACAAAAAAACCGGGAGAAATTTCCCGGTTTTTGATTTTGAGATTGGTTATTTCAATTCCAACTAACGATTTTTATATCTGGCTAAAGCGTCTTGATTAATTTTTAATGCTTGATCAATTCCCATCTTTTTGACCTGAGCGACAAATTTGTCGAAATTCTCCAACGGTTCGGTACCCATGATGAATTTCAACACCATTTCATCGCGGTAAGCGCCGACCTCGGACATGATCTTGGCCATTTCACTGCTTTCCGCGGCGGTTGGGGTGATCGGCGGCATTTGATGCGCGGCCTGATTGGTTTTGGCCCAGACATCCACCGCGTGTTTCTGTTGCGGATAGGCCAGGGAATATTGTTCAAAATAACGTACATCTTGAGCAAAGGGACCGTTATAACCACCCCGGGTGTACCGGGCGAGCGACTGACCCATCGTCAGGTTGGCCGGATTTTTGATCAACTCGGTGTAGGTTGGATATTTGTTGATCATCGTATAACTAACGCCTTCGATACCAAAGTTGAACAACATATTTCCTTCGGGACCGTAACCGTAATCAAGATACCGGGCGGCAATTTCTTTGGATTTGCTCTTTTGGGTGATCGCCGCGTTCCCGTTCCGGGAGTAGATTAAGTCCCGCTGGCCGAATTCGGCGCGTTGGCCTTTGCGTAACGTGGGGTAAGGAACAGCCACCAGATCAAACTTGGGATCTTTCTTTTTCATGGCATCCAGATATTTGCCGATCCCGCCGCCGCTGTTGGAGACAGTCGCGCCGGCGATGCCGCTCACCATCCGGGCATCCAAAACTTTCTGATCGACCATACCAAAGTCATTGGAGATCAACCCTTCGGCATACCATTTGTGGAATGTCGCTAAAAATTGTTTGTATTGCGGTTGAATCGGACCGTATTTGACCTTGCCTTTATCAATATAGAAATCGTGGCCGATGCCGTAAGCTCCGACGAACCCATTATGCGTGTTTAAAATGTCATAGCGGATCGTCAGCGGCGAATTGGATTTTTTCTTTTCCTTAAACGCTTTTAACACAGTATACCATTCGTCGATGGTTGTCGGCGGTTGCAAGCCCAATTCGGTCAGCCAATCTTGACGTAGGAACGGACCGATGAAGACCAACAGTTGTGCGTTGTTCCGGATGTGCGGATAGACAAAATACTTGCCACTATCGGTCTTGACCATCCGGTTTAAATCCTTATCGTGCAATACCTTTTTTAAATTCGGCGAATACTTATTGATCAGGTCGTTCAAGCCGACAATCACGCCGTCGCTGATGGCTTTTTCCGGTCCGCCGGGATATGTAAGCCAACCGCTGTACTCAATAATGTCGGGGAGATCGCCTGAAGCCAACATCAAATTGAATTGTTCACCCTCCTGACCGAAGGCGGGGTGATTAAATTTGACTTTAATGCCGGTCCGTTTCTCCATTTCCTTATATAACGGAGTATCGTTTAAATTGCGTACCGATGCCGAAACATTATTAAACAGAGGCACCCAATAGGTTAGGGTTACATTGGTATTGAGAGGGTAAATATCCTTTGCATTGACACAAATACTGGCGACCAAGGCGATAATGCATAAAATCAATCCGAGCTTAACTGTTTTTCTCAATTTACTTCCTCCTTTACGTTTGAAACAATATTTTTACCGAGCCGTAACTTCCTTGTATTGGTAAAAATCCAAGGGTTGCGGTAAAATGTAGTTAGTTAAATGTAGATTTTTGATGGTAAAATTTGTAATCGATATCAATTTGTGGATACATCCGCAAAAGAACTCTCCTCACAGCCACGTCAGTCACGACTGACGTGGCTGTTTTTCACTCGCTTAACTCAGACGACGACAACTATCTCTGGTGATCAACGAAGGCATAAAAGTGATACTGCGCCGTTCTTTGTTCTCCGGTTCTTCAAGCCGCTTGATCAACAATTCGGCGGCAGCCTTACCCCGTTCAAACTTGGGTTGATCGATGGTAGTCAATCCTGGTTCGACAATTCCCGCCATCGGGATATTATCGTAACCGACCAATGAGATATCTTCAGGAATCCGGATTCCCTCTTCCCGGAACCCTTTCATCGCCCCCAGCGCGGTCATGTCGTTGATAACCACGGCCGCCGTGGCGCCCAAACCTTGTTTGACGAGCTGTTTGGCAAGATTGTACCCGTTGTAAAGATCATAAGTCTGGTCGTGGTGCTCGCTTTCGGAATCACTCGCCAGGACCAACGACTCGTCAACTTTTAACCCGTAATCGCCATGGGCTTTCTTATACCCTTCAACCCGATCGACCCGGGATTGATAAACCATCGGACCGGCTAAAAAGGCAATTCGTTTGTGACCTAGATCCAGCAAATGTTTGGTTGCTAAAAATCCACCATGGACGTTATCAACGATAACCTGATCAGCCTGGGGCAAATCGTTATACCGGGTAAAAGTGGTAAGCGCCACGCCGCGCTCTAAGAATTCCATTAAGAGTTCCCGCGATTGAAACGACCCGGTTAAGATAATCCCGTCCACCTGACGCTGGGATAAGGCCATCAGATACCGTCTTTCTTCATCAATATTCCGGTAGGTGTTACAGATGAAAACGGTATAACCGTGCGCTAGCGCCACCTCTTCAATGCCTTGAGCCACATACGGATAAAAAGGGTTGGAGATGGAAGGCAAAATAAAGGCGATCGTTTTCGAGCGGTTGGTCTTTAACCCTTGCGCAAACTGGTTGGGTTGATAGTTGAGCTTTTTGGCAATTTCGAAAATTTTATTCCGGGTCTCGTTGGGGATCCGGGCATTGGCGACATCATTCAAAACCAAGGAAACGGTAGTCCGGGACACTCCGGCTGCTTTTGCGACATCATTCGCAGTAACTCGACTCATAACTGCACCTCATCCGAGATTTGTAATATCAATTTGAAACAAATGATAACTCGTGTTATCTTTGTAGGTACTTCTACACCGTTTCCTTGATTCCTACATCAAAATCGCCTTTTCAAAAATTTGTTTTTGACTTTTACGGTATCCGGTGGAAAAACCGGTAACGCTCTCCCCGGCGTGGTTTCAGTTACTCCGCTAAAAAATGACCCGGTAAAAACACGGTCGGACCTAGCGGATGATGACCGCGCACCAAATACCGTAACCGGCTATGCTTCCAATTCACCCGGGCGCAATCCGCGATTCCCAAACGCAAACCGCCCCACTGCAAACAGACTCGTTCATCCGGCACTTCCCCGTCGATCTGCGGGAATTTCCAGCGATAGGGGTTATCCAGGAACGGCAACATGAAACGGATCCCCTGCTCCATGTTTTTCCCGTCAAGCGTCGTGTGATGCCAGAGATCGACGCCGCGGTAATGCGCCACTTCGCACAGGAGCGCCAAAGCATCCAGACAATAAAACGAATAATGCATTGAACGGGTTCGGGCCGTCTCCTGCGGTAAACTGCCGTCGGCGGCCATGAAATCGGGTAAAAATTCAGCGCGGAAAAGATCGAACATCGCTGCCATTTGCGGTTCGTCTCCGGCAAATGCCGCACAGGCCGCAACATGATTCGCCCACCAGGCGGCATGGTTATTCCCGGAATGACGTTCCGCCAGACCCAACCGGCTGGTCGTGAGCCATTGCAACATCTCGCGGACCCATTGCCGGAATTGATCCAATTCCGACCGGTACTCCGGATACTGTTCCAAGTAGGTCATGGCATGAATGGTTTCGTCCAGGCAACGCAAGACAATGATTCCGGAGTTTTTGCCCGGGCAGAGATTGCGGACCGCTTCGCCGTATTCGACGTGAGGGTTCATTTTGGTGGCCGGATCGATAAACCATACCCGCAGCAACTCCATGGCGCGGTCCCGGTATTTGGTTTCATCGAGAAAGTATCCGGCCAACGCCAGATAGATGATATTCCTGGCCAAATCATTGAAGGCGCGGTGATGGGCCACAAAACGGTCGGGCCGGAACTCGCCGTCGCGACGGATATAGGGACCGTCCGGATTACTGGGATCCGGCCACCAATACGGGGCTTCACTGTAATAATCATGGGGATCTCCGCTTACAACCGGGCTGTCAAAGAACGTAACACTCCAAGGCCCCCTTTGCAGCGCATTTTCAGCCTGGAAACGCAATTCATAGCGGAGTAAATCCCAACGTCCTCCCCCCTTTCGAATCAACTGTTTTCTATTTTCGGCAAACTCTTGGTTGATATAGATGAAACCCATTTTAGCCTCTCTTTGTTAACATGATGTCTAATTAGAAAATCACTACGCCGCCTATGTCCTTCATGCTTCACTTTCGTATTTCGTTACGTGAACGGTAGCTGGCGTGGACGGTTATCGGAAATCAATACTTAATTAATATTGGCTTTTCAACATCTTTGGAGCGATCTTTGGAGAAGAGGTCTGTATTTCCATCCTGTTTTTTCCCATCGACCAACATCAAGGTTACAAAACCGTCGGTTTGGGTCTTAGCAAATTGGGTAATATCCAATGTATACTGTTTTACCTTCTTCTCCGACATGGTTATTTTTCCTAATAGAAAAGCGGTTTTGCCTACTTCGGTAACCGCGGACGCCCCCGGCTCATGGTTTGGTGAGTTATTCCAGGTTATCGTGGTTTCATTCCAGTTGTCGTTGGTCAGTCCGTAGACCTCATATTCATAACTGACGCCATCCGGGTTTTTTTCAGAAAGCCTGCCGGTAATTTGAAAGGTGACTTTGTTCATTGCGGCAACGTTCTCAATTTTAAATTTAAGATAGGCGATCCGGATTACACTGGCTGAATCATTGCTTTTCACCCGAATGATCGATTCCGAACCAAAATTCTTATCCGGTTGTCCCGCTTCAATAAACGAATCATCCGATGGTAAGATTTTTAGCTCGGTTATGGATACTGCCGCAGGAACCGCAGGTTCCGGTTTCAGTTCTTGCTGTTTTTCAGGAACAAAGCTAAATGAAGCGATTTTGATCGGTATGGGCTGTTCGCTGACAGTCACTTTGCTTTGATAATTACTTTCCAAGTTCTCCTGTAATTGATTGTCTTTAACAATGATGCCCGAGCCGGATTCGATCAATAAACCGTTGGTGTTGTTATGAATAGCGTTTCCGATGATTTGAATATTCAGCGATGTCGCGCTCGTATCATTGACGACGATTCCCCAAAATCCCGGAGCTTTATTGACGTAAATTTTGTTGCCACGGATCATGGTTCCGGGGGCGTTCGATAGATAAATCCCTTTACCACGCTCCACATTACATCCGGTAATCGTATTATTTTCAACGATCGTGTTGGCGCTTCCCTGGATAATCGAAATTCCTTCCCGACAATTGCCTACCAGATTATCATGAATATAATTGAATGGACCGGACATGTCATGGGTAGCTCCGGTGTTACCCACTCCAATGGCTCCCCCGGTTGGCACATCCTGAATTCGGTTATTGCTGATCTCGTTAAAATATTCATCTTCGCCATGGAGATCGATTGCATCAAGGACAGTTTTGACATACGTGTTTTTTTGGACCAAGTTGTTATGAGCGTAATATTGAATGAGCGTACCGTGGCGAATATATGGGCCGGTAAAATTACACTCTTGAACTACATTGAACCGGCAGTCGTTTTGGTAGCCAATCCGATTGATATCGTGCCCTTCACCCTGAATCGTCACTCCGTAACCAGCGCCGCCGCCCCCAACGTCGGTTGCGTTTTTAAAGGTTGACTTTTGCACGATAATATCATGGCTTTTACTGATTCGAACCCCAATACGCTGATATTTTTCGACAGTCACCTGACTAACGGTAATGTTGAATGAAGGTACGCCAAGCAGATCCTCTATATGAATTCCATTAACCGGCCCGCCGGCTTCGGGGTTGTTCAGATTGGAATTAGTGGAATACTTACCATTAAAAGTTGAAGTTACCGTCAGGTTAGCGATCACGATGTCATGCACGCCCAAAGCACGTAAAGCGCTTGTAGAAAGCTTTTTATTGTCCTCCGCACTGAAATTGGAGACTACCATGGTTTCAGCTTCATTCGCGCCGCGTAGGTTAACGCCTGACTTCAATCGCAGATGAGCGGTTTTATCCCGCTCGTAAACACTATTGAGATTATAAATTCCTTTGGGAAAATAGATTTCATCCCCAGGAACGGCGGCATCAATTGCTTTCTGAATGGCCGGACGATCATCCTTCGCATTGTTTTGCGGATCGGCTCCGTATTCAATCACATTGAGAGTCCTTCCGGTAACCGGATTGGGTTTATGTAGCGCATGAACCGAGCCATCCGGATTGAACAAGCCCGGCTTGGTATATGTGACCGCAACCGGTATTTCCTTGGGAGCTACTTCGATTTTTTCCAAGATCGCTCCAGCCGGATTGGGAGCATAAATCTGAACTTCAGTCAGACTGTTCCAAGCGTTTTTCGAATTACCGTGCCCGACAATTCGTAAATATCGGGCTACGGCATTATTAAGCACCACCGCTTCCGGTGCAAGCGTCTTCCCACTACTGACGCCGGAATATAGTTTTACCCAGCTCGAATTGTCCATTGAGATTTCGATATCAAATTTCGTTGCCCTTTGATCGCCTTGGTGAAATGCGAGCCCCAGATAACCGATGGTTTTAACACTGCCCAAATCAAAACTGATCCACTGTCCATCACCGTTGGCAGACCAACGAGTATTCAAATCATTGTCCATTACGTTGGCGGGAAGGTTGCCGTCATCACCGCTAGCAGTTATTTTAACTGTTTCAAGCCGGACCGGATTTTGAGCGCCAACTACTGGTTGAATCATTACCAGGAGCAATAATAATATGGTAATCAAGCAATTTTTTTTCAACTTCATCCCTCCTTAACTGTTCCTTTTTTGCCCTTAAAAATGCGGGCATTTACTCCATTTACCCAATGCTCGTAAGAGTCCTTCAAAGTAATAGTAATCACCCCAGATCAAGCAGTTATCCATCCGCTGATTGACCGGCACGTGTTGCGCGCCATGTAGCAATAATCCCGCATGTGGCGTCCCGGCGGTTGTATAATGATCAGTCAATGATTCCAACATGGCCAGGGCTTTTCGTTCGTATTTTTCCTTCACGGTTTCATCATCGGTGCATTTCGCCAACTCAAACAGTCCCGAAGCGACGGGGGAAGCCGCGGAGCTGTCCCGATAGGTGTTGGGAATATCAGGATGATCGAAATCCCAATAGGGAACCAGGTCCTCCGGCAAGTGATTCAAAAAATAGTCCGCGGTTTGAAAAGCGGAAGTCCGGAACGGGCTATGTCCGGTCATCAGGTAAGCATGGGAGAAACCGTAAACAGCCCAAGCCAAGCCACGGGACCAACACGATTCCGGGGCGTAACCCTGGCCGCCCAACCAATTCTGAAACTTGCCGGTCTGGGGATCATATTGCACCAGATGGGCGGTACTACCGTCCGGGCGCATGAAAAAACGTTGGACGCCGGTCGCTTCACTAAACCCGACATTATAGAAACGCTTATCGCCGGTCTCCTCAAACGCCCACCACATCAGAGCGATGTTCATCATGGCATCGACCGCTGAGGTAAAATTGTCAGTGGTGTCGTCTTGGGTGCTGTGCCATTGAATGATTCCAATCTGGGGGTTCAGCCGCCGGGTATAATAATCGGCCGCGGTCAAAGCCACCGCTTTATAGTGAGGATCTCCGGTATGATAAAAACCTTTTAGATGCGATAATCCCAACAAAAAACCAAGATCATGGGTCCAAGTATCGGTTTTGCGGTATTCGATCATTGCGGTCCATTTTTTGGCCCATGCCAGGTATTTCTGACTACCGGTCGCCTCATAGGCCAGCCAGAGTAATCCGACCCAATGGCCGTCGCCCCATAGACCTTTACTCGTCGCGTCGATTGTCCCGTCAGGCAAGGTCGAAATCGGGAAGACATTGCCCAGGGGTTCCAACTGTTCCACCATCCGGTCAATCCGGGACAAACAGAACTCCACCGCTTTCGTAAATTTCTCTTGCTGGGCCAATGTTAGATACTGGCTCATGCTAAACCTCCTCGTGTCCGAATGTTCTTCGCTTGAGCTTTCGCTCAATGACCAACCCGGTCGGCAATTAAAACAATGCTGATCCGGCCCGGGAATTTGCGGCCATTATGAATAACCGTCGTATAATTGCATAACCGGTCCTTGGCATCGCAATCGCCGCAGACCCCATTCTCCAAACAGGGGGTCTTGTGAGTCCCCAATCGTTTGGCGTTCATCGGAGCGGCCACTTCGCGCAAGCGCCGGAAGGCTTCGTCCAAGTTGTTGACTACTTTGTTCACTCCCGCGACCATGATCACATTCCGGGGGCCGAAGATCATCCCCGCCACCCGGTTGCCGGTACAGTCGCGATTCACCAGCTCTCCGGCGGCGGTAATGGCATTGCAGCCTGTAATCAAGTAATCGGCCAGCATGCCCTGGCGCATGATTTCGACCCGGTCCGGAATAAACGGTAACTTTTGATACCGATCAAACAGTCGGAACTGATCCGACCGGAAGATCGGCAGTAACTCCATGGCGTCGATAACGGCGGAGCCACCCAAAGTAATACTCGACCCTTCGGGGATCAACTCCAACACTCTGGTCCTGGCAGCCGTCAGATCATCGACCAGACAAACCTGATAACCTGCTTTCGCTAACGTTTTGGCAGTGCGTTCCGCTTTGTTACGGTCAAACCATTTTTGGACCTCATTCATACGGTGCATACCTCCCTTTAAGGAATCTTGAAGCACTTCAATCCATCATTTGGCCACCGTTAATCTGAATCACTTCGCCGACGATATATGAAGCCTGTTCGGAAGCTAAAAAATACATTCCAGTGGCGACTTCCTCGGGTTTGCCCAACCGTTGGGCCGGTATCCCTTTCCGCCAGGTCTCAATGATCTCCGGCGCAGTTGCCGCGTGAAACGGCGTATCAATCGTGCCGGGCGAAACGGCGTTGACGCGGATGCCAAAGGGAATCAGTTCCTTGGCCAATCCCTTGGTAAACGCCAAAACACCGGCTTTGGCGACGGCATAGATTGACGCGCCCGGCCCACCGCCGTTATAGGCGGCAATTGAGGTCACATTGATAATCGCCGCGTTCCCATCCGCTTGGCCTACCTGTTTCAGATACGGCGTACAGGCGCGAGTGGCATAAAAAACACTGGTCATATTGAGGTCCATGACCTTATGATAAAATTCGCTGGTCATTTCATCAATCGGGCTGCGACCGCCCAGCCCGCCAACGTTATTGATTAACACGTCAATCCGGCCAAACTCGGCAATAACTTGGGCGACCATCTTATTGACGAACCGCTCATCAGTGGCATCACCATGATAAAATGCGGCCTTAATTCCTAACCCGTTTAATTCGGCCAGTACTGCTGCGCCTTTCTCCTGATTGTAGTCATTAAAGGCGATCGCATAACCGTTCCGCCCAAAAATTTTACAAGCTTCAACACCAATTCCACCGGTCGCTCCGGTGATCAGTAACACTTTTTGGCTCATAGTCCGCATCCTTTCGTATCGAAAAATCGACTTTAGATTCAACGCCATAGTCGTTCCCATGATTAATTTTGGGATGTCTATCCCAACTGTAGTTGCCATTTTCCTTGGCAAGGGGCAATAATTTCCCAATCCCGGCCTCCAAACGCAACCCGGTATCCTTGGGAGGTTACTTCAAAATCCGGGATAGTCCGGATGGTACCGAGCACGGGAAAAATTAACGTATCAAAGACGATTTTGCCATTGCCCCGCCGGGTATAGGCCAACTCCGGCGCCGGACGCAACTGATCGTAATAAGGGCAATGCCAACCCCGGAATGGTTCTTGCGATCCTTCATACTTCATAAGCTCGGTGAGTTCTCCGCCATAGCTGATAATGATTAGATTGGCATCATCAAACTGCGTCATCATCCCACGACCGCCGGGAGCAATGGTCAAAGTTCCATCATAAAAATGCCAGATCTGTTCGGCCTGTTGCAACTCAGCTCCCTGCAGGGTATCCCGGACCACCCAAAAGTCGGGTTTGGCAAAAAATACTTCCCGTTGATGGAGAACCTCTTTAACCAGGCAAACATGGTTATGGCCGACCCCTTTCTCCCGTAACAAACGTTCATCGGCTTGCGTCGCCTCGATTCCGTAACCGGCGGCAAAAACTCCTTTGGCATAATCAAATTTTTCGGTAATGCCCATTTCGCCTTGGGCGTCGCCAGGAATTTGGTTATACCCGTTAACCAACACGCTATTATAAGCGGCGGTGGTTTTAAAATACTTGGCCCGGGTCATCCACGGCGCATTCGGACTGGTGGTGTAGCGCCAGCGTCCCGAATTGACCAGGAACTTCCGGCCATAGGCCGATACCTCGATATTGAGCTGGTCCTCGTTCATGTGATTATCACCCCAACGACCCATGTCAAAAAAGAGATACCGCGCGTTTCGACTCCAATCGCTGCGCATGATGCCGACCCGGGCTTCCGGGAAAAAGTAAGAGGCGGGCGGGGGCGATCCCGTCGCACCCGCGGACAAAACGTAAACCACCTCGGGCAGGTCGAGGGTAGCGGCAATTCGTTCCAACTGTTCCCGGCGGTTGGTTTGAGTATTGGAATCGTTGGTAATCGGCACCGTAAAATCCGGTTTGTCCTGCAGCAGCTCGGCGCGAGCGCTTAACCGCAATCGTTCCAGATACTCGCCGGAAAACAAATCGGCGTAACCGTTACGCGTCGCCGCTTCATATAAGCTAAAAAAGCTGCGCAACGCCACCCAATGATAACCGCCGGACATCTCTTTGGTATAGCCGTCTTGGTGAAACTGCTCCGGCCACATCCGCATTAAAAAATCCACCGCATACCGCCGCCAGGCTTCGGCTTCCTTAAATTCCGCGTAAAAAATCCCCAAAAGGCCCATGGCTGCCGTCTCCAGACAAGCGTGATTGCCGGTCCGCCAATGGTGTTTGGCCAGAAAACAACCGTGTTCGTGAATGGAATATAAAATGGTCGCCCAGCTTTCCGGGGTCAGGGACGGACTGGTGATGATCTGCGCCAGCGCTTCGGGCCAGGTTTCAGCGGCCCGCCCAGCGACTTCAAAGGGACGCCAAGTCGATTTTTTATACTCCAAATACGGCCGGCCTTCCGGTTCAAACGGCGGCACCCGTTGAATATAGTCCAATAGATGCTCAATAATTGCTTCGGCGTACTGCTCATCGCCGGTCTCACGGTAACGTTTGGCCAATAACATGAAGTACCCGTGCCGCACCAAGCCGCCGTTCCATTCCAGGTCGCCGGTGGGGGTGGCGTACCAGTCCAATCCGGCGGACATATCCATGGTATATTCACCGAGATGGAACTGTTTCGTCACAAAACGGTCGGCTTCACCCGGTTTGTCATGATGCATCACCGGCCCCACTTCTTCCTGATGGTATCCGGCAGTCCGGCGGGGAAGCTCCTGCCGATAAAAGCGGAGTAATGCTTCGAGTGAATCAAACTCCCGATTCAAGATGGCATTAATCGCCGCCAAACTCGTCATCACCATCCACCTTCCATCTGTTTTACTCACTTTTGCAACGTTACCAATCAAATTTTCAAGACTGCCAAGCGTCTGTCGGAAAGCGGTAGAAACGCTTACTTTAATATTACTGTAAATTCGTTGCCAAGCGGTTTCTTGACAACATTCCAACCGCTAATCGCAAATTGGGCTTGAAAAACCCCTTGCGCTTTTTTATTGTTAATCAATTGAACCCAGATCCGCTTCTCGGAGTGGGGTAATACCCAGAACCAGTTATCGTTGTAAATCTGGGTGGTTGCCTCGTCAATCCCATTCACTTTGAGGCCGGCGCAAAAAACCATCCGATCGCTCCGGTTGCGGAGTTTGATTAACACCGGCCGGGATTCCCCGGCCGGAATCTCGGTGATCTCATGAAAGACCGCTCCATCCAGGTCTACGGCAGGGAGGTTCCGTAGCTCGGCCAAATAGTTTCGGTCATTATCGAAATCAATCACCGCGCGTTGTTGTTCATAAGTGGAAGCCTCGCGAATATAGACCGGTTCGGAGATGCCGGTGGCATGCTCGCCATGAAGCCGCACTTCCAACTCATTCTCTTTGCCCCAACCGATTAACTCTTCGGGGATCAGGTAAAACCGTTTAATCAGATTGGGGACAATAAATGGATCAGAGCTGATCCGGATATTCTGACGATCCCCTTTGACCGCAGATTGCGCTACTTCCGGAACCGGGGTTTGCGACAAATCACCTTGTTCCCGGGCCACCCGTTCCGCCCATTTTTCGGTGAAGAGCAGATCGTCAGTACCGAGCTGCACCGTCAGTTCCTCGGTCGTCGCTCCAATCTTGACTCCATTGAAATAGACTTCGTCATTACCTTCAAATCCAGCGCAGAACACTTCCAGTTGGGTGCCTCGCCAGATCGCGGGAATCTTCACCTTTCTCAGATAAAAAACCGACTCACCTTCCGGCGGCGCCGCCGGCGGTTTACTCCAGTAGGCCGGCATAATGGTCTTCTGCCAGTGCAACTCATTTTTGGTTTTGCCAACCTGAAACTCCCAGTAGCCATTGAGATCAAGCAGCTTTTCGGGACGGGCATAACCCGAGGTTCCCGCCCAATATAGATTTTCGGCCAACAGTTCCTCCGCTTGACGCATCGCTAAGTGGAGAAAGAATACTCCTCGCAAGGAGGTGGCGGGAATCCGCCAATCAACCTGAAAAGCCTTGACCGAGCTGTCTGCTTCTACCGTTACGGTCGCTTCGCGTTCATACAGAGGATTCATTGCCAAGTCGTAGATAACCGCTTTCACCTGAACTTCGCCCAGACGTAACTGCCGGTCGGTAATGGCATAAATGGTGGGGTTGAAAGGTTCATTCCCGTCAAACGTGTATTTCTCCATGTCGGCGACGACCACGTTATCCTGCGCCGCCCGCTTATACATGTAAAAGGCTGCTTTTGGAACCCCGTACCAGTCGATCAATTCCCGATGGAACGACGGCCAGCTGCCGTTGATCTGCCATTGCATGCAGCCGGAGCTCCAGTATTTGGTCTGACGGCAGTATTCCAAGTTATGGCGGTGGCATTGACCGTGAGCGATTTGCGTCGCCAAGATCCAGTGTTCGATATCGTCCAAACCGCCGTATTCGCGGGCATCCCGTTCTTGTTCGCCGATGACGGCGTGATGATATTGCCAAGCCTGACGATCAATCGGCCAGATCTTATCCTTACCGATGAATTTTTGAATACTCTCCAGCATCGGCGCGCTGCGCATTACGGCAACCTCAGCGCGATACAGTACCAAGCGGGCGTCGCCGTTCAAAATATCGCCGTTATATTTGTTGGAGGTCCGGGTCGGCAACATCAAGAGACCGCCATGACGGTCGCCTTTATAGGGCGATCCCCGCCGGAACGGCCGGGTTGGATCATACTCCCGGCAAACGGCGGCTAATTTATCAACCAGTTCTTTGTTTTCCGGCTCATCCGGGTTGTATTCGTTACCGCCGCTCCACATCACCATGCTGGGATGATTCCGGATACACTTGATTGCGTTAATCGCACACCGTAGAAACAGATCATGAGGCATCACCGGATAACTGGCGCAAGAGAGCCAAAATTCGGACCAGGTTAAAATGCCTTTCCGGTCACAAAGCCGGTAGAATGTCTCCGTTTCCTGGATACCGCCGGCCCAAACCCGCAACATGTTTAAATTGGCCGCTTCGATCTGGTCAAGAAAAAGTTTGTAACGTTCTTCGGTGAAACGGAACAGGTTATCCACGGGCAGCCAGTTGGTGCCCCGGATAAACACTTTCTTTTTATTGACGGAAAATGTCCAAGGGTATGGATTCCCAACGATCGACCATAACCGGTTGCTCTGGCCGTGAACCGCCTGAACCCAGCGCTCGTCTTGATTGTGAAGCATCACCACTTCGCGGATGCCAAATTCGGTACCGGCCCGGTCCATGATTACCCCGTCGCCGTCAATGACTGTCAGTTCAATCCGGTACAACGGGTGATCCCCTAATCCATTGGGCCACCACAACCGGGGACGCTCAAGCACCGACTTTACTGTGATCTCATTGGCCCCCGGCGCCAAGGTGAAACTTTCATCAATTGCAACCTCCGACATCGCAAAGTCGACGCCGGTAATCCGCCCACGAATCCGCACCGGATTGGACCGCTGGATGCTGGATGTCAGCTGAACGGTTGTGGTAACGTTGGCCTTGGCCGCCTCCTCACATTCATCCCATTCAATCGCCGTGCGGACGCATGGTTTATCAAAGACGACACCGCCGGTAATCCGCAACCAAACCGATTTCCAAATTCCAATCGGCACCATATGCGGTGACCAGTTCCACCAATATGTAAACGGCGCCACGACTCCCGAAGAACGGACTAAACCCCGTTTCACCTTCCCGCCGGGCCGGTCTTCACTGGAACCTTCCAACGGACGGCAACGTAAGGCGAGGAAGTTTGTTTGGCCGGGTTTGATCAAACGGGTCACATCAAGCTGATGCTCAAGAAACATTCCCGCCACATTGCCGATGGATACGCCGTTTAACCAAATGTTCGCTCGGTAGGTAATGCCTTCGAAGATTAAATGATATTGTTCTCCTTGCGGCTCAACCGGTGCGGTAAACTCTTTAAAAAACCACCATTCCTGCTCTTCGATCCATAACAACTGTTCATTATTCATTTCAAAGTAGGGATCGGGAATCTTCCCGGCTTGAAATAATGGATTCTGGACAATACAAGGAACTTCGGCCGTCACTGGTTCTTGCGGTTGGTATTTCGCTTCATAAGCCTTGCGCATCAAACCGGCTTCAGGGTCCATGCCTTCAATAATCCATTGCCCATCCAAACTAAAATAACAGTATCCATCCTTTAGCATGATTAACTCCTTTCGGACCTGTTGCAAACGAACGGTCAAATACGCGTAAAATTAACCGTTCCCCAATGTTCGATAAACTACAATGAGCGGTGGTGAACGCCTCTCAGTTCAGGAACAACAGCCGCTATTTCCGATTTCTAAATTCGTTTTTCATTTTGATAACTCGTGTTATCACATTGATCATATTTCACCATCAATCGTTTTATTCCTGCAAACAATTATATTTTTTTGATCTTTTATTTATCTAGCTTTCATTGCGGATAGATTCAAATTTTCGTATCATAATATTTTAGAATATCTTATTGCGATAAATCGTGTTAACAGTTGAAATAAACCACGTTATCATCACTTTGATATTGATTACATGGAAGCATTCCTGCATAATCATTTAGCAAAGAAGCAACAAACCGCCATTGAGGCAAAAATAAAGAGCCGAGCCGGACATACCAAGAGCTCGACTCTTTAGAAACTGAATCATTAATCGAACGAACTCTATTTAAGGGCAATCGCCAATTTGCCGGAACCATTCAGCTCAATATTTACCGTTTCCTCGACAACGGTGTATTTAATTGATTGGCCGTTATATTGACAATCGGTGACCGTTTTCCCTTTCGGAACCGCTAACTTCATCCGATAACCCGTTGCCGGGGCGCCAAGACCAATTTCACCGTGAATCGCATTATTAGCATAAGACAGGGCTAAACTCACCGGCTGGCTTGCCGCGTACAATGTTTGGCCATTGACCTGCAACATACTGCCCTGGCGTAACTGCCATTGCGTCGTCGTTGCCCCGGCGACAACACCGTTGGTCCGAATCCAACCGAACGTTGCATCGGTTTGAATTCCGGTCGTTTTTATCGTCCGATTGGTCTGTTGCAACAGGTAGTAATCGCGATTGGACTCTTTTTGCACGCAAACCGCGACATAATCGGGGGTGCTCAAATCGGTCAAAACCGGAATTTTGGCGTTTATGGCAAGCGGCACGATAATCTGCATGAACAAGGGGTCTTTACCGCTCTGTTTAGCTATCAGATATGGATATTTGGTCGCATCGCCCCGCACATAGGTTACCGCACCTTGATCCGTGGTTAATTTCGCTTGCCCCGGCAAGGTCCAGACCGCCATCCGGGCGGCATTGCCATAGTCATCGGCCTGATACTCCCAGATCCGGAAGTTGCCTTGACCGGTCATGAGACCCCGGCCTCCGTGAAGATACAGGGTATAATCGCCCGAACCGGTTAATTGATCGGCGATCACAAAGTAATCCAGGCCCGGAAAAGCGATCGCACGCCGGATGATCCCGTTGTTCTTCGGGTAATAAGCCTCTTTCTCCTGGAACCCGCAGAAGTCGGTTGCGATGTTGTAACGCGACGGCGGCGTCATATTTTCGGCGCCGTCTCTGGGATACTCGCCGTTGCAGGTGACAATATTATGCGCTTCCGCTTTCAGGTACCAATTGACTCGTTCCTTATCACCATATGAACCGGTGCTGTAGCCGCAGTCGCTCGCCATCATTTGGTTTTCCGCTTGAATAATAAAGCTTAATTGGTCCTCATGATTATGGTTGTCAGCTTCGGCAACGCCGTGAAACAACAAATAGCGGGTGGACGGGTCATTATACAGCCAGTTATTCCGGAACACCGTCTGACCGCCCTGATCCATAAAAACCAACGGTGAACCAGTCGGAGCAATTGGCCGAATGGTCGGGTCATAGGTCAAAAACTCATCCAAATCCCAACTGTCATCAATCGAAGCTCCGGTATAACTGTAACCGCCGTCCTTGGTCTGCCAAGGGCTAAGATCCGAATTGTAGAACGACCATTGATAGAGGTTGCCTAGTTTGGCGTGGGGATTCAATGGCGAGGTCACATTCATATATTCTTTGGCCACCATTTGAAGTGGGGTCGGTTTATTGTAGGCATCCTCAAGATTGGGAAGCCACCCTTTGCCGTTACGAACCTTCAGCATCCAGTCAAAGACCGGTTGGTAGATTGGAAATTGATTGACGCCCGCGACATTTTGGTAATGATACATGAACGGCAAACAGTTGACCAGCGAATAGATGAGATAATGGGAGCCTTCGCGATAAATCCCGTCGCTGCTGAAAAAGTACTTGGTATTGGTATTGGCCGACTTCAGCGCATGGGCCAACCATGCTTTGGCTTCCGATTCGCGGGAAAGGGTCAGGGCCAGGCTTCCTAATGCCCAAGCCGGTTTGGAACGGTGATTATGCGGACGCGGTCCCCAAATGTCAATGTTCTGATGAAACCACCGTCCCATCTTGACCAACCGGTTGCGAACCTCCGCGTTCTGGTCCGGAGTCAATTGATCATAGACCCAGTCGTACGCGGCGCAATAATTCTGAAGCCAGGTCGCGATATAAATCTCGTCGACCCCATTGTCCTTCTCCCCGGGATCAAGCGTGTAAATGGGACCGTCAAACGCCCGCAGCAATCCGGTGATCGCCTTGTCCCGGGCCGCTTTGTCCGCAGTCATCACCCAAGCGAAAGCCAGATAGCGAGCAGACTTGGACATCGTGCCGTAATATCGTTCCAAGTCTTTGCCCGGTTTGGCGGGAATGGCGGGAAAAGGGAGTTCTTTGTAACCGGCGATTTTGGCGCTGATCCCTTGCCAAAGACGTTTTGAATACGCATCGGCATCGCGCCGTCGGTAAATACCGGCGATCTCTTCCTTGTCAAACCAAATCTTCGGATGAATTTCCTGACTTGGCAATACCGGTGTTTCATCGACAATAAATCCTGAGTAGGTATCGTAGTTAGCCGCTTGGCCCAAGCCGAAACCAGCGCAAAAAAGCAGTATCACTAAACCGCCAAAGACAACGAATCGTTTCACCACTTAACCTCCTTCAATCTCCTTTACCCTCGCCGTCGCTGCAACCGACCGGCAAGCGCCGGAACACCTTTTTAATAAATTGCTCCGCCAAGACAAACTGTCCGCCGCCGTCGGGATGAAGCTCGTCAGGCATATATCGTTCGGCCGCTTCCGGGCCGAAAATTGTTACACCGTCAACGTAATAAATATTGGTGTCGCCGTATTTCTTGCAACTGGCGACGATTCCGGCGATGATCCGGCGCATCATTTGCAGGTTTAAACCGCCGCCACCCAAGGTTTCCTCCCTTGGCCTGGAATAGATCGGGGAAACCACTGCCAGCGGCGTAGCGGGGTGCCGCTCCCGGATCAATTGAATCAACCCGATCACATTCGGCGCAAAGGTCCGTTCGGTCAAATCACCACGGTAAAGATTGATCCCTAATTTCAACGTAATAACATCCGCCTCGCGGTCGCGGATCAACCGTCCAATCATCGGGTCGAGTTTACATTCACCGGAGAAACCAAGATTAGTCAGATGGAGGCCAAGTCGCCGCGCTACCATGGCCGCCCAAATCTGCGTCGGTGATTTACCGGCTTTCGATTGGCTGATCGAACTGCCATAATGAACCCAGCGTTTTTGAGCGATCATGGTTTTACTGATCCGCGCCGTTTCATCGACCAAAACCGCTCCCACTTTGCATGGAAAGCGTTGATCAAGCCAGATTTCGACGTTTTTCATTCCCTCCGGCAACGGCGCAAAAAACACGGTGGCGGCTTCCGGATCAACCCCAACCTGCTGTACCACCCGGCCGTCCACCACCAAATCCAGTAGCATTTCCGCGGCCGGTTCCACCAAATTCAAACCCAGCCGGGTGGTATCGGTGGTGAAGCAAATCCGGATCCCGGAACAATCCCGCGCTTTATCGTCGGCCAACACCGGGTAAAATTCAGACCGGGCAAAGTCGATCCGCCATGGCATCGCCCATTCCGCTTCGGCCTGAACCGTGATCGCCCCTTCAAATGTAAAAACATTGTCCCAATACCGATAAGCTTTCATGGTTGTCAAACTCCCTTCGTGCTGTTGCTGATTTGAGCATTTGTTCTTCCAATACTTAATATATCGGCATATCAATGAAAGAATATTTATCGCGAGGGATTTAATTTCGAAAGCGTCTCCCAGATTCCCAGGATGTATTGGGCTCCCAGCGCCCGGTCGTACAGTCCGTCCCCGGTTTTAATCGGTTCATCCCAAATCCGGCGACCGTGATCGGGACGGATATAACCGTCAAATCCGTGATCATAAAGCGCCTTGGTCAACTCCACCATGTCCAGCGAACCACACGCTGAGTAATGGGCGCATTCCTCCAACGCCCCCGCGCCGTGCCGCTTAACATTGCGTAGATGAACGAATGGTACTCGATCCATGGCGCAATATTTCTTGGCCATGGCAACCACATCATTTTGTATGTTACCGCCTAACGTTCCGGTACAAAGGGTGATACAATTGGCCGGACTGTCATGTAAACTCAACACCCGGTCAAGGCCTTGCTCGTCGACGATCAGCCGCGGCACCACGCCATACATGGTCCAAGGCGGATCATCAGGATGAATCGCCAATTTGACCTGGTTCTCCTCAGCCACGGGCAGCACCCGGTCCAGGAAATATTTTAGGTTCGTCCAAAACCCTTCGGGAGTCAATTGTTGATACTTCGCTAACAATTCATTAAGGAGCGCTTTGGAGTCTTTGGTGTAATAACCCTCCAACGCAATGTTGGTGGTCAGCATTTTTTCATAAACAAAACGGGAATTGGCCCGGTGCCACTCGGACGTTGCGCCGTCGTGGACAAACGGATTAAGTTTAGCTTCGACCGCGCAGTCATAGGCAGTGACCATCGAACCGTCGGGCAATACCCGCTCCAGCTCGGTACGGGCCCAACGAAACAATGGCCGAAAATTATAAACGATCACCCGGATTCCCGCCGCAGCGTAACGGCGGATGTTCTCTTGAAAACAGGCGATTGCTTGGTCGCGGTCGGCCAAACCAAGTTTGATCGTTTCGCCAACGTCCAAACTTTCAATTAGTTCAAAACGCAATCCATGACGCGTTACCGTTTCTTTGGCGGTCATGATCTCCGCAAAGGCGATTAGTCCGTTGGACCCGGCTTTCACCGCAGTGGCTACGCCACTGACACCGGGGACTTGACGGATATGCTCAATTTTTACCGGATCGTTCGATCCTTGCCAGCGAATTAGTAATCTCATCCTGCCTGCTCCTCATTGCTACAATTTCAGCTTAGCTATATCTGAATATCTTGCCAGTTCCAGCGTTGGCAAAAGTCCTTTTTCGCATCGTAATAATCGAGTAAAAAAAACGCGCTAACTGTCTATTGGCAGTTTGGCGCACGGAGGAGTCCTCTTGCAAGGCCTCCTCCGTGCTTCGTTACAAGCGAATTAGATACCGGACATTAACGCTTCAACTTTGGGAGTAATATTCTTAACTGCTTGAGCGGCAGTGGTTTTCCCTTCCCACATGTCGTTAAAGGCGCCAAGGAAGCCGTTTTCCCATTCGTTATACCAGGTAGTGAAGGGTTGATACATCGGGATCATGGTTTGACGTCCGGCCAGGAAGGCTTTTTTGTTGATCTTCACTTGACCGGGAGTATTTAAGAAGAGTTCGGACTGAGTTAACTTGGTTTGCGACGGCACCATTTGACCCAACGATAACAATTTCATGACGCCGGGCGCGTCGGGACCGGCCAGGTATTTTACAAATTCCCAAGCTTGCGCCGGATTCTTGCAATCTTTGGAGATCGAGAAGCAACTGCCGTCGCCACGATTGGCCGGGAATTTACCGTGCGGCAATGCCGCGACATCCCAGCGGAACTTGACCGAAGCGTTATAGGTTGGCACCCGCCAATGGCCAATCATATTCATCGCCGCGTTTCCGGCCAGGAAAAGGTCGGTGATCTGGCCCCGCTGCGAGGGCGTCGGCGCGAGATGATATTTGGCGATGACATCGGCGTAACGTTGAAGCGCCTGGACCTGATTGGCATTTTTCAACAGGAACTGTTTCGGTTCATAAAGATTGTCAAACATGTATTTGCCGGTCATTTGGTAGACAAACAGCGACCAATAGTTATTGGTGTCCCAATGGATTGCGTATTGATCAATCTTGCCGTCGCCATTGGTATCTTTGACCAGCTTTTTCGACATTTCGAAAAATTGATCCCAGGTCATGTTATCGGTTGGATACGGCACTTTGGCCGCATCAAACATATCTTTGTTGTAGAAGATCACGAAAGTCGCGGTATCAATGGGCAGGCCTTGCAACACCGTGGTTTTGCCCGATTTGTATTGATACATATTGAGCACCGACGGAATATAGGCTTTTAAATCCAATTTATCCTTTTTCACAAACGGCATCAAATCGATAATCTGTTTTTTGGCCGCCAGTTGATACGCCTGGTGGGTGGCGGGATAAATCACATCCGGAGCCGAATTGGCGGCCAGCATGGTTTGCAATTTATCAAAGTATTCCGAACCGTTACTGATGTTTTCAATGATGATCTCGACATCCGGGTGGAGCTTCTCGTATTCTTCCTTCACCGGTGTCGCCACTTTATCCAAACGGGCTTTATCCCAGCGCAAGTACCAGCGCAAGGTGGTCTTGGGCGCGGCAAACGTCGACATGGACAGACCAACAATTGCCAAACCGCAAATCAGTGCTTTCAACCAATGTTTTTTCATCGAACTACCTCCTTTTTATCGTCAAACTAACCACCATGTCGAGTGCAATCACCTCCTCAAAGCATCAAGTCGTCCTTATCCTTTGATTCCGGTAAATACGACTCCCTGAATGAAATACTTTTGAGCGATGAAGAACACCAAAACCGGCGGGATCATGACAATCGTCGTCGCCGCCATCAAGATGTTCCATTCCACAAAATAATCGCTGCGCAACGCGTTCAACCCTAATGCCAACGTGTAATTCTTTTGGGAGCTGAGGTAAATCAGCGGTCCCATAAAATCACGCCAACGCGCCAAAAAAACAAAAACACTGATAATCCCTAAGACCGGTTTTGACAGCGGCAAAATGATCCGCCAAAAGATCTGCCAATAGTTGCAACCATCGATCCGGGCCGCTTCATCCAATTGCGTCGGGATGCTCATCAGAAACTGCCGCATCAGGAAAAGGTATAGCGCTTCCGCGAATAACGACGGCACAATCAGCGGATAGAAGCTGTCCAGCCAGCCCAGCATTTTGAACATGATAAAGCGCGGAATAATCAGGATATGAAACGGCAGCATCATCGTACTCAAAGCGATGATGAAAACGACGTTTCGTCCGGGAAACCGGAACCGCGCAAAACCGTATGCGGCTAAGCTGCACGAAAACAATTGACCGAGGATGCCACAACCCGTAATCAAGCTGGTATTCCATAACTGGCGCCAAAAGTCCATGGCGCTCAGCGCCTCTTGAAAATTGGTCCAAATGACGGGGCGAGGAATCCAGACCGGCGGAAAAGCCAATGCCTGCTGCAACCCTTTAAAAGCGGTGGTGATCGTCCAAAACAACGGGATCATAATTATGATTCCCAACGCGATTAAAACGGCATAAACAAAAGTCGACCACGCCTTTTGCCGCGGATTGCGGGATAAATCGACCGCCATCACGGATTTCATCGGATCAGCCATCGTTGCCATCCCCTTTCTCGCCATTTTCGTAATAAACCCAAGCCGATGATGATTTAAAGATTAACAACGTCAAACCCAGCAAGATAAAGAAGAATACCCACGCCAACGCCGAGGCGTAACCCATCTTGTAAAATTTGAAGGCGTTGTTGTAAAGGTATAAGATGAAAAATTGGGCGTTTTCGCGCGGGGTCGAATCCATCATTACATAAACCTGGGTAAAGGTTTCAAACGAATTGATCAGGGTGGTCACGATGTTATAGAACAATACCGGCGTGATCATCGGTAAGGTGATATGGACAAAACGCGATACCATTCCGGCGCCGTCGATTTGCGCCGCTTCGTACAGTTCGGTGGGAATCCCCTGCAACCCGCCGAGGTAGACCAGCATATTGGATCCCACCCACCATAAACTCATTAAGATTAGCGACGGTAAGATCCAACTTTCATCTCCGAGCCAGCCCGGACCGTGGATATGGAAGAACTTAAATAAGAGCCAGTTTAAGATGCCATATTGCGGATTGAAAATCCACATCCATAACATCGAGGTGGCGACCATCGGCAGCACGGACGGCAGATAGAATATTGTCCGGAAAAATCCCAACGCTTTGATCTTTTGGTTCAACAAAATCGCCAACAGTAAACCCAGAGCAATCATAAACGGCAACCGGCAAACCGAGTAGATTGTCGTCACGCGGAGCGCATTCCAAAATTGGGGATCCTTAATTAAAAACTGATAATTCTTCAATCCAACCCAGGTCGGTTCGCTTAATAAGTCCCATTTCCATAAGGAAAAAATAAACGAGGCAATCAGCGGACCCAGGGTCAATAACAGAAATCCGATCGCCCATGGCGCAATAAACAGATAACCGGCCACCATTTCTTTTTTGCGCATACTTTGCATGTCAATCCATCACCCCACTTGAATTTGATATAAAGGACACGTCCCGCTTGCCGGTTAACCCGATTAACATCAATCAAATGGGGTCAGGTAGTCTACAAGACCAGCGATGGGATTATACCGTACCCTTATGCGAGAGATTTGATAATTTGCTAACACGTGTTATCAAGTAATATATTCCATGTGATGCTAATAATTCCTTCATTGTTTTAACATTTTTTTAATAAGAACGTTGCACAATCGCCCGATTATCTTCGTCAATACAATATATAGCGTTTACTCACGATGATGGTATCAATATATTGTACCCGGGAATAAATCACCTTTTACAAAAATAGCCGAAATGATTAATAAAAAAACCACTGACAACACGATTACTCATGTTATCAATGGCTGATATATATGTTGCACTCAATATTGTTAATCGCCTACCGGGGTGGAAAACAATGCATAATCTCCAACTCCCGGCCGTTTTTCGCTTCGATGGTGAATTCGCTTAACCCCGCGGGCAGAAAGACCATGTCGGACTGGGTGATTTCTAAGACGCCGCCGGCATAGCGAATCCAACCGGAACCGGCCAACACGATCAAAACCGAAAAACTGCCGGCGCCTTGACAAGTCAGGCAACCGGAAACATTCAAGCGGTGCAGGCTGAATTTATCAGTGGCCGCCGGGCCGATCAACTCGGTCACTTGATAACCGTCGCCCGTGCGGAGCGGTTGCGGGGCAATCCGCCACCGCTGCAAGGTTTCCGCCAAAGAATACCCGTCATAATGAAAGCAATCAAACAATTTCTCAAACCCCAGGCCTTGATGGCACATCTGGTCGGGAATGGTTTTGCCTTCCGGGGTGGTCCGTTCAACCCGGATGGTATAGTCGGTCGGCTCTTGAATCTCCACCAGGAAACAACCGGAGCCGATCGCGTGCGGAACTCCCCCCTCGATCAACAGCATCATGCCGGGTTCGACCGGCAACCGGTGCAAACAGTCGACCATCCCTTGGATATCTTGCTTGGCAAAAAGTTCTTGCCATTGCGTTTTGGTGACTCCCGGTTTAAATCCGAACAATAAAAACGGCGGTTCCCCGTCGATCGTGCGTCCACCCAAGACATACCAAGCTTCCGTCTTGCCAAAGGGGGAATTGAAAAAGTTTTTAGCAAACTCTCGGTCCGGATGGACTTGGATCGACAACCGGCAGCACGAATCGAGCACTTTCACCAATACCGCCGTGTTATTGCCATACTTTTGTACATGTTGTTCTCCTAAAAATCCTGACGGGTCTGACTCGATCAACTCTTTTAACAAAGCGGTCCGGCCCGCGTCCAGAAGCACCTTGCTCAATCCTTCTTCCGTCAGGTGTTCCCGTCCGGTATTGCGGGCGTTCACCACCGAAGCCACCCATTCCTCGGGGAACTCGCCGTCGCGCGGTTCCTCTTTCCCTTGCCATGCTTCGATTTTTTTGCCCCCGGAGTAAGTCCGCCAGACCCGCGTACTCTCCAGCAAAAGCGGACATTTGCAATATTGTTCCATGGTCAGCCTCCTGCTTGTTAAACTTCCTTCGGTCATACTCTGCAACCAAACGCTTGTTAACTAATTATTAACAAATACTCGGAATCTTAATACCCGCTCTGTAACAGAGCGCGTTTCTCCCAAATCGAAGCGATCATTGTCAAAAACCTTATCATTCCTGGATTACAATCAATCTCTCCCAAAAAAGAACTTTGATAACTCGTGTCATCATTATTCGCAATATTTCTAGCGATTCCTGCTATCTCCGGCGCACAAATATCAGAGACAGCTTGGACGCCCATTTCCTCAATTCAGATGTCGACCATTCAGTTCCTTTTCGTTTACCCGAGGGTATCAAAAAGGTGCAAGAGATTTCTCCAACCACTTACACCTAAGGTCAATCAAAGCCTTTTAGAAACTGAACTTTACGCCGGCTGTATAGGTATTCGCCCGGATGTCAAGCACAGCGGAGTCCGCTTTCAGGTTACGGTAGTTTACGAAGCAATCCAAGGTGGGCAACGGGCTATAAGCGACGCCGATCTTGGTGTAGGCAAGCTTGGCGTCATCATCATCCTGATTGCCGTCGCTAAACCGGGTGAAGGCCGGAATCACACCCGTACCATAAACCGTCCACTGATCGAACCGGGACTCAAAACCTAACCCACCCACCAAACTGCGATATTTATTATTCGCCGCAAGACCGGGGCGGTCGTCGCGCAGCCCCAATTGTTGATAACCGCCAAAGGCTTTGACTTTAAATAGTTTGGGTCCAAAATCCCAGCCAACCCTGAGGTCGGTTGTGGTAAATTTGTAGTTGTTCGTGTCGGAACTGCCGTATTCGAGACTGACGTGGGTGCCGAGCAAATTGAGGCTGCCGTTTAGATACATCGCGTCGGGCGACTTGGCGAGATGGCTGCCGCCATCATAATCCGCGGTAAAATCCATCGTTCCGACCTCACCGCTCACACCAAACAAAACCTCCGCCGTGGCGCCTTTGCCGGTGGCAAACAGTAAACCGAGGCATAAAGCGATCACCAATAAACTCTTCATATGTTCCCTCCTAATTTTGCATTTGACCTTCCCATCCGGCAAAAAGGATGGAAGTGCTGATTCAAATCACGATTGCGATTTCGTTACTATCGATATCGACATCATTAACCCGTTTCATAAGTAAACTTTACGGCTCCAAATGCTTTTATGAAAAAGCAAGCGGGAACCCGTTGGGGATCCCGCATTGTTGAATTGATCATTTCTTTTTGTTATTTTTCTGGTTTGCTGCTTCGGGTTCACGGTTATGGCGCAGATCCTGAACGGCTAAAAAGATTACCGCTCCCACACATAACAAAACAAAGACGGCTAAAATAATGCCGGCGATTAACATGATAATGCCTCCTATTATTCAAAGATTTTGACAATCTCCCATAATAAGCGGCACCCTTATCAGAACTAGTCCTGGCCAGCTGATAGAAAATAGCGAAAAAAGCGATGACAAATAAGGTGAAGTCTAAATTTTGATGGACCAATTTGAAGGTGTCCATCCGGTCGGGCGTCACCTGAGCAAGTTTCTTCAATTTGACCAGGAGCAGTTTGACCGGGCTTATTGAAGCATAATTGCCGGTCTTATTGTCGTGCGCCGTTAAAACCTGCTGCCCGGTGCCAAGCGTGGCAGATAACCCCAAGGTGCTGGGATAAAAACGGACCAACGCATCACTGTATCCAGCGAACACAATCATCAACAAAAAGACGATCACTGCCAAAAAAACCAAGGTTTGAAACCAATTTCGTCGCACCGTTTTTATCCCTCCTTGTTCAAAAATAAGTGGATCGCCGACTTTGATTATATTGAATAATTACTAAAAAAGCAACCCGTCGCCCGACTCCAAATTTCAGCAAAAGAAAGTTTCTTCGTATAAAGCCAACCCATAATGTCCGGTACTTCCATCCCAAATACGACTTCTTCGTTCTCCGGATTATGGCGTTTAATATGCGGTTATACTCTCTATTATACAAAGCGCTTGGGATCGCACCTTCGCTTGTCCCAAACATGTTGGGATGGGCTTCAAGTCCCCCGCTTATACTTTCCCGGCGCGACGCCGGTCGCTTTCTTAAAAACCCGGATGAAATTGGAATAATCGCGGAATCCCGCCAACTGACAAGCTTCAGTCACATTGAACCCTTCGGCCAGCAGCTTTTTGGCGCGGGAGATCCGTTTGTAAACGATATACTCATGGATGGAGCTTCCGGTATATTGTTTAAAGACCCGGCTGAGATGAAAGCGGTTGATATACAATTGCCGCTCCAGCGCCTCCAATGTCAAATCGCCTTCCAAGTTGGCGTCGATATAATCCAGGACCGGCGCCAACTTTTCCGGGACCGCCACCGGTTCCGGCGTCTCCGGTTGATCGCTGGCGAACGCTTTGTTAATATACGCCAACAGTTCAATCAGATACGACAACCGCAAAACCGGAGCCGCCTCACCGAATTGCAATTCCGCTCGCTCGATTTGTTCCAGTAATTGATGGACCTTCTCTACTTGGGACGGATGCAAATTCAATTGATTTCCTTCCCCTTTGGAACGTTCGGTGAAGCAATGCAATAAATTCACTCCGGGCGGACAAACCGCCGTAATCAATTGCGGGTCGAAATGTAAGGTCATCCGTTCATAAATCCCCGGACCAAAGGTTGGCCGGTGAATTTCATGGTTGTTCATCAGCAGGATGTCGCCGGAGCGCAACGGATAGACATTTTTCTCAATGAAATAACGGACATTTCCGGCGATAAAAAAGTAGATCTCGTATTCATTGTGCAAATGAAAATCCACCGCCACCGGATCGGGAGTCCGTTGGTGATTGAATCGTAGATAAGTCGCGGTATTTTGATAATAGGTCGTAAGCATCACGCCGCCTCCCACGGGAATCGTCAAGAAAAACCATATTTTTCGCAAAAAACGCCAAGATTATGGGTTTATATTAATAATATACTAAACCTAAGCAAAAGAACAGGAGGACCCGTCATGAAATTTGCCGTCTTTACCGTCAGCACCCCCGAATACAATCCTGCCGAGACCATTCAATTGTTGAAAGAAGTCGGCTATCACGGGGTGGAGTGGCGAATCGCCGCCCCGCCGCCTGCCGCCAAACCCGATAATTATACCTTTGAACGGCGTTATTGGTCTTACAATGCCAGCACCCTCGATCTGGATAATGTGGTCGCCAGCGCCCCGGAAATCCATCAACTCACCCAAGCCGCCGGTCTGGAGACCTGTTCGCTCACGACCTACCTCGAACCCCATCAGGTCACTTTGATCGAAACTGTGCTCCAAGCCGCCAAATTGATGAACTGTCCGCAGATCCGCGTCAACGTCCCCAAATATGATGAGTCGCAAAACTACCGCGAGCTGTTTGACCGGACTATCGGGCAAATAGCGGAGTTAGAGACGTTGGCCTGCCAATATCAGGTTAAAATCAATTTCGAGATTCACATGGGGAATATTATCCCCAGCGCTAGCGCGGCCTTTCGTTTGGTCTCCCACTTCGACCCGAACTGGATCGGGATTATCTTCGACCCCGGCAACATGGTCCACGAAGGATTCGAAAACTACCGGCTGGGTGTGGAATTATTAGGCCCGTATCTGGCGCACGTCCACGTCAAAAACGCCGTTTGGGAGCTGGTCGAGACCACCTCGGCCAACGTGAAGGTCTGGAAACCGGTCTGGTCGCCGGTCAAAGCCGGCTACGCCGATCTCGCCAAACTGGTTCAAGTTTTGAAGGACCATCGTTACCAGGGATATCTCTCCTTGGAGGATTTCTCCAACGAAGACGATACCCGTACCAAAATACAGGACAATCTGGAATATTTAAAACAGCTCACTGCGTACCGGAGGAGACAATGAGTCAATTTATTCTTAGTGCCTTTGCCGACGAGATCGCCGAGGATCTCCAGACCCAAATGGCAGTATTGGCGAGTCATAATATCCGCCATATCGAAATGCGCGGCGTCAACGGCAAAGCCCTCGTTCAGCACACCTTGGACGAAGTGAAAGCGATCAAACGCCAGCTCGACCAGAACGGTTTTAAAATCTCCGCGGTTGGCTCGCCGATCGGCAAGATTATGATCACCGACGACTTTGAACCCCATCTGGAGTTGTTCCGGCATACATTGGCGATCGCCCAAATCCTTGAAACCCGGTACGTCCGGATGTTCAGTTTCTTTATTCCCACCGGGACCAACCCCGCCCAATACCGGGACGAAGTCATGCGCCGCTGGGAGGTTTTCCTCGCCACTGCGGCGGGAACCGGACTGACCTTGCTGCATGAAAATGAGAAGGAAATTTACGGCGACACTCCCGAACGCTGCCTCGACCTCTTGCAAACGCTGAACAACCCGGTGTTGCAAGCCGTGTTCGACCCGGCCAATTTTGTACAATGCGACGTCCAACCCTATCCCGACGCTTACCGGCAACTTCAGGACTACGTAAGTTACGTCCATATTAAAGACGCCGTCTTCAGCGACCACCATGTCGTACCGTCCGGCTACGGTGACGGCCAAGTGCCTCAACTCATCGCGGCGCTTCATCAAAAAGATTATTCCGGATTTTTATCGCTCGAACCCCATTTGGGATCGTTTAAAGGCTTCGCCGACCTGGAACCCGCCTCGCCCGCCAATCAACTCCCGGAAGGCGGCCCGAAACAGTTCGCGATTGCGGTGGAAGCTTTGCAACGGATTTTGGCAGGATTAAAGATCGAAATGAAGTAATTATAAGTTGACTGACG
Organism: Bacillota bacterium; assembly: GCA_023410535.1. GTDB lineage: Bacteria > Bacillota > UBA4882 > UBA8346 > UBA8346 > JAEYPR01. Next base: position 81,177 of record JAEYPR010000004.1, read on the forward strand.
GATGAAGGAGGAACTATGGAACCTGTAAGGATTGGCATTATCGGTTTGGGGAATATGGGCAGCTCCCATGCCAAGTATCTGATCAAAGGGGAAGTCCCCGGCGCGAAGTTAGTGGCGGTCTGCGATACCAACCCCGAACGGCTCAAATGGGCCAAGGATAATTTGGGCGAAAGCGTTGCGGTGTTTGAAGATGCCGACGTTTTGCTCGCTTCGGGCATGTTGGACGGCGTGATGGTTGTTACCCCGCATTACAGCCACCCCGAGCTCGCGATCAAAGCGTTTAACCACGGCCTGCACGTTCTCTGTGAAAAACCGGCCGGCGTCTATACCAAACAAGTCCGCGCCATGAACGAAGCCGCGCAGCAAAGCAATAAAGTATTCAGCATGATGTACAACCAGCGGACCAACCCCCTCTATCAAAAACTCCGTGAATTGATCGTCGCCGGCGAGTTGGGCGCGATCAAACGGACTAACTGGATTATCACTTCCTGGTACCGTTCCCAAAGCTATTACGATTCAGGCGGGTGGCGCGCCACCTGGGCCGGGGAAGGCGGCGGCGTCTTGCTTAACCAAGACCCGCACCAACTTGACCTCTGGCAATGGATCTGCGGCATGCCCGTCAAAGTCCGGGCCTTTTGCCACTTCGGCAAGTATCACGAGATAGAAGTCGAGGATGATGTCACGGCGTATGTCGAATACGAAAACGGTGCGACCGGTCTTTTTGTTACCGCGACCCATGAATCCCCCGGTACCAACCGTTTGGAGATCAGCGGCGACCGCGGTAAAATGGTGGTCGAAAACGGCAAACTAACCTTCTGGCGGCTGCGCACCCCGGAGCGTCAGTTCAACCGCGAATACCAAGGCGGCTTCGGGCAACCGGAATGTTGGAAATGCGAAATTCCGATCACCGGTAAAGAGACCGCCCACGCCGGAATCACCGCCAACTGGGTCGAAGCGATTCAGAAAGGGACGCCGCTTTTGGCGCCGGGCATCGAAGGGATCAACGGCTTGACCATCTCCAACGCCATTCATCTCTCGTCCTGGTTAGACAATTGGGTGACCCTACCGATCGACGAGGAGTTATACTGGCAGCAACTGCAAGTGAAAATCACCAACTCCCAGACGAAAAAAGCAGCCGGCGCCAAAACCTTGGATGTCAAAGGAACCCATTAAATATTGAAATTTTAAAAGAGCAGTCGGTATCCGATACCGGCTGCTCTTTTTGCATGATCAAGGATCGACGCCTTAATATTGCTTCGGGAACAATGACTGAATGTCCGAAGCCCGACGTTTGAGTTCCGCCAATTCGGTCCCGTCGATGGGGCGGAAGGTTTCGGCGATTTGGACCGCCATCCGGAATAAGTTGATATCGCCCGGCGGAATGGCCGCGGTGATCGGTTTCGATAACGCAAACCGCAGCGCCAAATCGGCTAAGCCATAATCATCAATGGGTTCATACCAGCACTTGGGATACTTGCGTTCCGACTTCTCCAAACCCGCCGGCCAATCCTTCAACGCCAAGGCTTTCAGGGCTAACCGGGCGGTTCCCAATTGTTCCGCTTTTTTGATGACCGGATCGGCGAAACCGGCATTAAGGTACGATGCCCAATTCACCGGATAAAGGACCGAAGTGAAATGGAATCGTTCCAACAATGCCAAGGCCGCTTCTTCCGTATGCGCGGAAAACCCGATAAAGCGGATCTTGCCTTCCCGTTGCGCTTGGAAAACAACTTCCGCCGCGCCGCCGGGCCCAAAGATGGTTTCCACTTCAGTTAATTTCTTAACGGCGTGGAACTGGTATAAATCGAAATAATCCGTCTGCAACGTCTTCAAGGACTGATGCAGTTCCGCTTCGGCCAGGGCTTTGGTCCGTTTCTCGGTTTTGCACGCCAGAAAAATGGCTTGACGTTTCCCAACCAGCGCCGGTCCCAGCCGGTCCTGGGCATTGCCGTAGTTCGGCGAGACGTCGAAGTAATTAATTCCCCGATCAATCGCCTCCGCCACATAACGGTTAGCCTCTGTTTGTTCGGTATCGGTTACGACGATACCGCCGAAACCAATGATGGATAATTGGACACCGGTATTGCCCAAAGGTCGTTGTAACATGATGAATCCTCCGCTAGTGCCAGTTGCTATGAGTTTATTATATCATCTTTGCTTACCGGCCCATGTCTTTAATTAAAAAAAAACTGCTCAAAATTGAGCAGTTTTGCAAATGTTCATCTATACCAGTGAAAGTTCTTTCGCTGCGGGCTTCGCTTCCTTGCCGGCCCCGTCGCCATGAAACGCTTCCGTGTAGACGCTTTCAATCTCTTTAACCAACGGCATCCGGGGGTTGGTTCCGGTGCATTGGTCGTTAAAGGCGATATCCGCCATCTCCCGCAGTTCTTTTTCGAAAGCACTGGCGGTAACGCCGGCCTGACTGAGGCTGAGCGGGATATTTAACTGACTCATTAACTTGTAGATGGCTTGAATCAAGCTGTTAACCCCTTCCTCATCGGTCTTGGCCGGTAAGCCGAGGAGGCGGGCAATCTCCGCATATCGGGCGTTAGCCATTGGGAATTCGTATTGCGGGAAAGCCGGGAATTTAGTCGGCCGTTGGGCGTTGTAACGGATGACGTACGGGAGCAGGATCGCATTGGCCCGGCCGTGCGGGATATGGAACTTGCCGCCGAGAATATGCGCCATACTATGGTTGACACCTAGAAACGCGTTAGTAAAAGCCATTCCGGCGATACAAGACGCGTTATGCATCTTCTCCCGGGCGATTTTATCCTGACCGTTCTGGTAAGCCCGCGGCAGATACTCAAAGACAATCTTGATGGCTTTTTCAGCCAACGCGTCGGTATAATCCGAGGCCATTACCGAAACATACGCTTCAATCGCATGGGTTAAGACATCCATACCGGTATCGGCGGTCACCGATGGCGGCACGGTCATGACCAATTCCGGATCGATGATCGCGATATCCGGAGTCAACTCGTAATCGGCCAACGGATATTTGATATTGCGCCGTTTATCGGTGATCACCGCAAACGCCGTCACTTCGGAACCCGTTCCCGAGGTGGTCGGGATCGCCACAAAGGTCGCTTTTTTACCCAGATACGGGAATTTGAAAGCCCGTTTCCGGATATCCGCAAACTTCAAGCGGAGGGTCTCAAACTCAATCTCCGGGTTTTCATAAAAGAGCCACATTCCCTTGGCCGCATCCATCGCCGATCCGCCGCCCAGGGCGATGATGATATCCGGCTCAAAAGCCCGCATCTCGTTGCAGCCTTTAAAGACCGTCTCCACCGACGGATCCGGCTCGACATCGGAGAAGATCTGATGCTCCATGGCGATCTTCTCCAATTGATAGGTGACTTTTTCGACAAAACCCAACTTTACCATGAACGGATCGGTGACGATAAAAGCGCGTTTGCCTTTCATCTTCGATAGGTATTGCAGCGAGCCGTACTCAAAATAGATTTTTTGCGGAATCTTAAACCACTTCATCCGGTCTTTCCGCACTGCCACCCGCTTCACGTTGATCAGGTTGGCGACACTGACATTGTCGGTGGTTGAATTGCCGCCCATCGAGCCGCAACCCAAGGTCAAGGAAGGCGTGTTGTTATTATAAAGGTCGCCGATGGCGCCGTGGGACGACGGCGAGTTGACCAACAGCCGGCCGGTTCGCACCTTCCGGGCGAACTCATCGATCACGGATTGGTCGTTACAATGGATTACCGCCGAATGGCCTAAGCCCCCGAATTCGGTCATTTCTTGACAGCGCCGGATCCCTTCATGATAGTCTTTCACAATATAGCAGGCCAAGATTGGGCTGAGTTTCTCCCGGGAGAGCGGGTATTTGGGTCCGACTCCCTCTAGTTGCGCTACTAAAATCTTGGTGCCGGCCGGGACTTTGAGCCCCGCCATCTCGGCGATTTTGGTCGCCGGCTGGCCGACCACCGCCGGGCTCATCGCACCCCGTTTTTCATCGATCGCCACCTTGGATAGGGCATCGATTTCATTGGGCTTTAAGAAATAACAACCGTAATCGGTCATGATCTCTTTCACTGCCGCGGCGATTTCCTCGTCGATGATCACCGCTTGCTCGGAAGCGCAGATCATCCCGTTATCAAAGGTCTTGCTAAGGATCAGATCTGCCACGGCACGGCGAATATTGGCCGTTCTCTCAATATAACACGGGACATTGCCGGGGCCGACGCCCAAAGCCGGTTTCCCGCTGGAGTAGGCAGCCCCTACCATTCCCGATCCGCCGGTCGCCAAGACCATGCTGATCCCGGGGTGTTTCATCAGAAAATTGGTGGCGTCCACCGACGGTTCTTCAATCCAGCCGATGCAGTTCTCCGGCGCTCCCGCCGTGATCGCCGCGTCACGCATGGTTTTGGCTGCCGCAATGCTGGAACGGATCGACTTGGGGTGAAAACTGAAGATGATCGGGTTCCGGGTCTTCATCGCAATCAGACATTTAAACATGGTGGTCGAGGTCGGATTGGTCACCGGAGTTACTCCGGCAATGATCCCGATCGGTTCCGCGATGCGCATATACCCTTCTTCATGATTCTCTTCAATAACGCCCACGGTCTTTTCGTACTTGATATCATGATAGACATACTCGGTGGAAAAAAGGTTTTTGGTAACCTTATCCTCGTAGACTCCCATTTCGGTTTCGTCATGAGCCAGCCGCGCCAATTCCATATGCCGCTCGATCCCGGCCAGCGCCATTGCTTTGACGATCGCGTCAATCTGCTCCTGATTGTATTCCATAAATTTTGCCTGAGCTACCGCAGCTTTCTTAACCAACTCGTCGATGACTGCCTGGATCGGGTCAGTCTCTTTAACGGTTGGGGCGTTCTTGGCAACTTTCACGTCATTTTTGGTTTCCATCATCTCATCCTCCTCGGTTATTTTAAACTGATTGATTGTTGCTAATACTAAATTCAAAGGAAAAGGATTATTCAATTGTCATTTGGGTGCTTATTCTAAAAGATTGTTATAAAATATAACAATCATTGTTATTATATATTACAATCTCAAGGACGTCAATCCCATAAAATAGCCGGTCAACCAGATAATTCTGGCCATGGGAGCCATTGGTTGGCTAATAGCTAATGAGCGCTTCCAATTACTCTTGTTTGCTGATATCCTTCCTTGTCCGGAAAGTGGAAGCATTGTCATTATTCACTTTTGATGCTATACTTAACGAGTTCGTTGGAAGATTTAACAAAGCCGCATCAGTTTTGTAACCATTGCCGGCAAGGAGGAGCCAATGACGGATGGCGAGCAACGTACGGAGCTTAAACGTAGTCATGAAGGAATCCCCAATTCGGTGATTAAGCGTCTCCCTGTCTATCACCGGTTTCTTTCAGATCTCGCCCAGAAAGAGGTCGAACGGGTCTCCTCACGAGAATTGGCGGTTAAAATCGGGATTAACTCCTCGCAATTACGTCAGGACTTGAGCCTTTTCGGTTCCTTCGGGCAACAGGGATATGGCTATCGGGTTTTAGACCTGCTAAAGGAAGTAGAACGGATTTTAGGCTTGCACAATGAGCGAACCATGGTCCTGATCGGTGCCGGTAATATCGGCCGGGCTATTGCCAATTATCAGAACTTCCGGCGGCGCGGTTTTACGATCACCGCGATCTTCGACGATAATCCCACAATCATCGGGGAAATGATTAATAATGTTCCAGTTCAAGATATCCGGCAAATTGACGCGATATTAAGCGCCCAACCGGTGCAGATTGGAATTCTCGCCATTCCGGCGGCCGCGGCCCAAACTGCCGCCGATGCGTTGGTCCGCTTGGGAATTAAAGCGATCTGGAACTTTGCTCCGGTTTCGTTAAAAGTCCCGTCTGGTGTGGTCGTCGAGACCGTCCATATTGGCGAAAGCCTGATGATCCTCTCGTTTAAACTACAGCAAACCATGCTGGCTGAAAACGCTACCGTTGAGTGAGCAAGCTGATTGACGGCTTGTTTCTTAACTTCGTTACCATCGTGATCAAAAAGAGCTCTTTCCGTTACGGAAAGAGCTCTTTTTAGCTACAACCATCTTCAAACGAACCCAAGCCCGGCGCGCTGCTATCAAGAGATGAACTCTTGAGGGATCTCCACTACCCTTGGGTCATCTTCCACAATCACCATCCGGATCGGCGTCATTGTTTCAACCCTCCGTTTTTCAAAGGAATTTTCGCAATGAAGATCAAGTTATGGCCATTATGAAACCGAATTGTCCCGCGCAAGTTTTCAACGCACTGTTTAACCAAGCTCAGGCCAATTCCTTTGTTGGGTCCGTTTTTTGTGGTAAAACCACGCTGATAGATTTTCTTTTTGATCGCCGGCGCGATTCCGGGGCCGTTGTCGGCAACGGCAATTCGTAAAAAGCCCCGGACCGGTTTGACCTTAACCCAGACTGCCCTTTCCGGCTGACCGCTTTGTTGGAGCGCTTCAAAGGCATTCTCAATCAGATTTCCGATGATGCAGACCAATTCATTATCGGGTAACTGGATCGTGGCTGGGATTGAACTATCGGAATCAATGGTAAATTGAATATCCAACTCTTTCGCCCGGTTGAATTTGCCCAGTAAGATTCCGGATACCGCCGAATTGGGAAAAGCTTTGGATAGTTGACTGATGATCCCTTGGTGTGACTCGGTCGTTTCATGCAATAAGACCAGCGCTTTTTCATATCTGCCCAACTGAATTAAGCCCGACAGCGACTGCATTTTATTCACAAATTCATGCGATTGGGCACGTAAGGCTTGGGTGTAATTTTTGACCTCCGTCAACTCTTCGGCAACCTTTTGGAACTCGGTCAGGTCCCGGAGCGTGATTACGGCGCCCCGAATCGTATGTTTGGCCCGAATCGGCACCATATTGTAGACAACCACGGTCTCGCCGATCACTTGTTGTTGATTGTAAACCGCTTGCCCCATATTCAAAACGGTTTGAAGATTCAACTCTTTAAAAATATTGGAGACAGGGTTGCCGACAACCTCGCAACCGGGCGCCAACATCTTGGCGGCCTCTTGGTTGATCCAGGTAACCCGCCCCCGCTGATCCAAGGCGATAATTCCTTCGAAAGTCGACTGTAAAATCGCCGTTCGCTGGTCAAGCAAGGCCGCAATCTCTTGTGGTTCCATTCCGAAAATTGACTGTTTAATATTTCGGGTTAATAAAATCGCGCCTAAAATCCCGAAAAGCAAACCCAATCCCACCACGAAGGTGGAGAATATCTTCAGCCGCCATAATGCCGCCACCTCCCCGGCACGACTTTTCGCAATCGCGATCGTGCCTTGAAAGGAGGCATCGGTCGGTATGCTAAAAAAGATAAAGTAATAATTGGGATCGGTCATACGGCTACCGGATTGAAAGACTTGATCTTGCGGATGTTTTTGGAGTTTTCCATAGACAGCCTCCGGAATGGTTTGCACGCGCGGACTTCCCAATAATCGTTGGCCATCGCCGAAGAGCAACATTTTACTGTGGAGTAAGGAGGAAAAGTTATTGATCGTCTGCTCGTCAATCTTGGTTCCGAGATTGATGTAGCCCACTATGCGTCCATCATAAAGCGCCGGGATGGTGGTAACGAGATATACCTTACTTTCCCGTTGGGAAAGATAGGAAATATCACCATTCGCCGCCGGGCGCTTGAAATTAACGATCGGCGGCTGGGTTTCATAGGCCAGACGCTGGTCGGCAAGCAGATATCCATCCCGGTCGATGGCTTCAATGAGATCCAAATTAAAATCGCGGGCCACTTGCCGAAAGTAAAAATTTAAAACCGAGGGTATTTTTTGAGCAATTGAAAAGGCGAAGACTTCCCGGCGCGTTTGCGCCGAAGCTTTATAACGTTGTTCCTTGATCATATTGTCGATGGTAACGATGAAACTTTGATAGGTGACCCGTAACGAATCCTGAGTTTCTGCTTCGAGTTCTTTTTGGAAAAAGTACTGATTAAATAGAAACACCGCTAACATCACGATGATTAAAATAATACCGAAATAGAGATTGATCTTGGTACTGAGTCGCATTTGACACCTCAACCATGCCAGTTTCGCCAATATCAATTCGACAACCACGGTTTAAATTCCTGGGAAATACGGTAGAAGTATTCATCCATTGCAATTTCGGAAGATAATCCGGTACTATCTTCGGCTTCTCGGTGGTACGGCAGGATTTATTTGGCGAAAACCGGAACTACTTTCAGCATGGGAGGAGATGATTGGGATGGAGATTATCAAGGGAGAGGTATCGTCGGAAATTTTGATGATCCGGTTTGATCCCGGGGAGCGGTTTTTGGAGAGTTTACGGCAGATTATTGCCACTGAAGAAATTAAGACGGCCATTGTCTTGTCGGGTATCGGCACCTTCAGCACCTGCCGGTTTCATCAATGCGTGGCCGGCTTTCCCCCAAATCTGTTAACGCGGCATCAGGAGTATTTTGAACTGAACGGTTCGTTTGAATTGGCTTCAATCCAAGGAATCATCGCCGCTGGGGAACCCCATCTCCATATGACCATTGGGGAAGGCGACAAAGTAATGGCCGGTCACGTCGAGGACGGTTGCGTGGTCTTAACCCTGTTGGAGCTGGTTTTATTGCGAGCGGATTCACTCCCGGTGCGACGGGTTTATAGTCAACCGGAAAAAATCAAACAGCTAACCCGGAGCGACGCTTAGCTTAAACTGATTTACACTGTAGGAGGCATAACATGCAATATACCCGATTAGGAAAGACCGATATCGAGGTGTCCCGAATCACCTTTGGCTGTTGGGAACTGGGCGGAGGAATGTGGGAAAAAGCCGAGGATGAGGTCAATATCAAGGCGATTCAAACTGCGTTTGAGCAAGGCATTACTTCGTTTGATACGGCCGAAGGATACGGTAACGGCCATTCGGAGCGGATTACGGGCTTGGCGTTGCAGGGTAAACGGCAAGAATGCGTCATCGCTACCAAGGTTAAAAAAGACAATTTAAGCCCCGACGATCTGCGGCGGGCTTGCGAGCGAAGCCTAACGATGCTACAGACCGATTATATCGATATTTACTATATCCATTGGCCCAATCCGTTGATTCCGTTGGCGGAAACGTTACCGGCGCTGACTCAGTTGAAAGCGGAAGGGCTGATCCGCGCGATCGGGGTCTCCAACTTCTCCTTGGCGCAGTTGCAAGAAGCGGTAAGTTATGGGCAAATTGATGTGATTCAACCGGAATACAGTCTGTTGCAGCGGGATATTGAAGCTGCGCTTCTGCCGTTCTGCCGCGCCCATTCGATCGGAGTGATGAGTTACAGTTCGATCGCCAAAGGCATCTTAACCGGCGCGTTCCATTTGGGCAAGGCGACGCTGAAAGAAGATGATTTCCGCCGCACCCGGCGTTTCTTCCTGCCTGAACATTTGGAAAAGGAACAGGAATTGATCGTTTTACTTCAAGAAATCGCTGCTACCAAGGGGACTTCACTCGCCCAGATTGCGATTGCCTGGTTGTTGCACCAGCCGGGTTTGAGTTCGGCAATCGTCGGCACGCAGAGCGAAAAACATCTGATTGATAATTGCCAGTCCACTGCGGTTTCGCTGTCGGAGGAAGAATTAACCGCGTTGGATCAAGTCAGCTCGAAAGTGATTGCTTCGTTGTAAGCCAAGGTTGGATGAAAAAGAAACGATATCACACAACCCCGTCCTTTGCTTTTGCAAAGGGCGGGGTTGTGAAAAAAGATAGCTCCTGGCGAAGACCTAGTCTCCCGGCCGGTTTCCCGACAAGTACCATCGGCGCAGAGGGGCTTAACTGCTGTGTTCGGGATGGGAACAGGTGGTTCCCCCTCGCCATATTCAC
>JAEYPR010000027.1 GCA_023410535.1 Bacillota bacterium
TTGATTCCATACTCTTCGATGAGTTTCCGAAGTGTGCTTTTTTCTCTCTTGGCCATTTTCTTTTCCTCCATGTCTTGTCTTATTTTACATGGCTATGGAGGTTTACACAATTGTTTCTGCACTTTCAGGGGTGAGTCGACTCGATATCTCATTTTGTTACTCAACGAGCTCATTTTGTGAATAACTTAGATCGTTTTGTTAATAACTCAGCTCATTTTGTGAATAACTGATCTATTTCTGTGACTCAATGAGGTCGTTTTGTGGATAACTAATCTATTTTTGTTAATAACTTAGATCATTTTGTGAATAACTCAGATCATTCTGTTAGTAAATGATCTATTCCTGTGGATAACTGATCTCATTTTGTCACTCAAGGGTATCACAGTGATCCATAACGGGAGGAATAATATAAACGATGAAGCGAAAACCATTGGTTTTGGCAGTGATTTTAATGCTGGCGATCGGGTATCCGTATCAAGCAATCAGGGGGCAAACCAAGCCAAATCCGCCGCAAAAACTTTACGGACTCAATTTCGGGCCGTATATTGATGGACAAAACCCGCATCTCAATCCGCAAATCAGCCAAGCGCAACTGCAAGCCCGTCTGAAGGTAATCGCGCCGTACACGGAGTGGATTCGAACCTTTAACTGTACCAACGGAATGGAGCAAGCCGTTCCGCTGGCTCGCCGCTATGGCTTGAAAATTGCGGTTGGAGCGTGGCTGGATAAAGACAGCCGGGCGAATGAACGCGAAATTGAAAGCTTAATCAAGCTAGGCAAGTCGGGGGCGGCCGATGTTTTAATCGTTGGGAATGAAGTTTTGTTCCATAAAACCGTTACCGAGGAACAATTAGTCAAATATCTGCAATTGGTAAAACGCGAAGTGCCGGATCTTCCCGTGACGACCGTGGAAATTTACAATGAAATGTTGCGCCGTTCCAGAGTGGGAGCGTTGTGCGACGTGATCATGATCAATTGCTATCCGTTTTGGGAAAAGCAAGATATTCATTTGGCATTACCGGAATACCAGTTGGTATACAAACAAGTCCGTTCCAAGTATGCGGGGAAAGCGGTTGTCTTTGCGGAGGTCGGTTGGCCCAGCGACGGGAAGAATTTTGGACCGGCGTTCCCCTCATTGGTCAATGCGGAAATGTTCTTCCGCGATTTTACCGCTTGGGCAGCCGCGAACAAAGTGCCGTACTTTTACTTTGAAGCATTTGACGAGAGTTGGAAAGTCGCCGATGAGCCGGGGATTGGCGCGTATTGGGGAATTTGGGATAAGGACGGCCGTCCGAAATGGGATATGAGTTCGTTCCGCAAACAATAAATTGATGAGGTTTGTCGTTTAGCTTTTCAAGGATCCGATCATAAAAGCGGGGATCCAGCTGATGGCATAGGGTAGGACCAAAGCGACGATGACGCCCTCTTTCCGGAGCAGCGAACCATACATCACGGTGATCAAAACCAACGAGAGCAGATTGACGGCGCGAATTCCCCAAGCGCTTTGCAGATGGACTTTTTGCCGGATGCGGTTGGTTTTCGGGGTTAGAAACCAGGTATTGTCGCTGGATTGGAAACCCTTGATGTTGGCGATGAAGTAGGTGTGGATGATGGACAGATTAAGCCACCAGACGAGGGGAATATATAGCAAACTTCGCCATTCCCGTTTTTTGCAAATCAGGATAACCAAATAAAGAATACTACTGAAAAATATCAGATAGGCGAAGGGTAAAACAATTGAAACCCAATCGGTAATTCCGATAAAAAGCCATGGTTCTAGCATGACGTGAGTAGCCCAAAACTCGCATAGAAAAACGCTTAGCGCTATGACGATGGAGAGAACGGTCCCGATGGAGACGGTAAAATAAGCATTTTGCCGGATCAGGCTCAATTTAGTCCGAAGGCTTAGTTTGTCACTGCGCATCAGCGTGAAAAAATAGTCGCGCAATACTCGCGCCGAGCCTCGCGTCCAGCGGTCTTGTTGCCGCCGATAAGCTTTGTAATTCGGAGGGACTTCACCGGTGTTTTTAACATGATTAAGATAAACGCCTTTGTAACCGGCCAGATAACAACGGTTTGAAAGATCGATATCTTCCGTGAGATGTCCCGGCATAAATCCACCCACTGCCTCCAAATGCGAGCGGCGAAACAAGGCGCAGCAACCGGTGAACAGGATCATCTCTCCAAGAACTTGCCGTCCAACTAAATCCACGTAGTAACAGGATTCTTCCATCATCCCGAGACATCTCCGGAAATGCTCCCATTTGCCGTAATAACTGTTTCGGCAGGTCTGCACATAAGCAATTGCGGGTTCGGCTTCAATCACTTCCAGACATTGTTCGATGGCAGTGGGTTCGGGATGCCAGTCGGCGTCCAGGATATAGAGATACTCAAATCCTTTCGCCTTTAGATAACCTTCGATTCGTTTGATATTGCCCGCTTTGAAACCGTTGTTCTTTTCGCGATGAAATAAAACAAACCGTTCTGATTCGTAAGCTTCATCGAAACCAAATGCAACGTTATGGTTTAGGCGATTGCATCCGTACTTATGGGCAATCGGTCGTAAAAGCTTCATTGTTTCGGTATCATTAGAGTCATCGCCGATAATGATGGTTTTATTAGCGTAGGTTAATCGTTCACAAGCTTGAATTGTATCACAAATAACCGCTTTTTCATTACGGCATACGATAATAATGGCGACTTTGGCGGTAAATGAACCAGCTGTTTTTTTAAATTTGGGTGGAAATAAGCTGGCAATTTGATAACGATAATTATAAAAAGCGAAAAATAAAAAGAAAAGTAGCAAAACGGCTTGAAAAATTAAGGCGATTACCGAAAGAAAAAACATAAGACCCCTCGTATTATAGTAATTGTTTATGTTCCAAATATTTTGGAAGGTGAATAATATGTCTTTTATGGAAATAGATTCTATTAAAATCGGTCTGTTCCTTTTTCAGTTTTTTATTGTTATGTCGCCCGCGGAATTTGAATTGCGGTCAACAACCTTCGCCAATTGGAGCATTGTTTGTAATCGTTGGACATCCGGTAATAATTTATTTTAAAAATGTTCTTTAAATCTTAATAAATATTTAAAATTATCCGATGATTAAAATGGGTTACCGATAACTTGATTCAGTAAGGGTTATCGTATATACAAGGAGGTCATCGGAATGATAGGTAAGGGCTCCATGAAGCTTCCGAAGCTTAAAGCCCCTAAACGTCCAAAGGGAAAGGGACCGAAACTTCCCAAACTAAATGGCTTCAAATTTCCGCAATGGCGTGGTTTGAAATTGCCGCAACTCAAAGGGTTCCGATTTCAATTTAAGTTACGGGTATTTCATAAGATCTTCTTCGTTTTGTTATCGATGGTGGTTTTTATCGCGTTGGAAGGTTATTTGAACTTGCGCAATATCGACCAGATGCAGGAGATTAGCAGAAAAGTTTTCTCCCAGACTGCCGTAAGCCTGGATTCGGTCAACGACGCTAAACAAAACCTGATCACATTGCGCCGGGATTATGCGTTGTTCTTGGCGGATCTGGCGCCGCTTGCTCCGGACGCATCCACGCTCGAAGCAAGTATAACCTCCTTGCCGATATCCGACTATACCAAAAATAGAATGGCGGAGATTGAAGAGATTCTGAAACTCCCGACCAGCAAGGAAAATTATGATAAGTTGGATCAACTCTTGCTCGCCATCGATATGGAGTTGGGACAGGTATTAAATAAAACCAAACAAGAATCGATTAAAGTGATGGAAAGCGGCAACCGTTTTTCAGCCGATTCCAAATGGATCACTTTGATCATGCTCTTAGCCGCTGTGGGGGTCGCTGCCGTTTGGGGCATACTGGTGGCCGCCTCAATCTCCCGGCCGCTTAAGAAGACGGTCCGGATGATTCAGGAAATGACCTTAGGCCATTTGGGCATGCGTTTAAATATGCGTTCCAAAGACGAAATCGGCGAATTAGCTCATTCGATGGATCAGTTTGCCGATGATCTGCAAAACAAGGTGATCGGTACCGTGAAACAGATCGCCGGCGGCGATCTGACCGCCGATGTGATTCCCCAAGACGATCAGGATGAGATCAGTCCGGCATTGCAGACAACCATTGAAACCTTGCGTCGCTTGATCGGGGACGCCAATATGTTGTCGCAGGCGGCGGTGGAAGGCAAGTTTGAAGTCCGCGCCGATGCCAGTCAATATGAGGGCGATTACCAATTGATTGTCGAAGGCATCAATGCCACCCTCAATACGGTCGTTGATAAGATCTTCTGGTATGAAGCGCTGTTGGATTCGATTCCGTTCCCGGTATCGGTGACCGATAACGATCAGAACTGGACCTTCATCAACAAACCTGTCGAACAACTACTCGGCGTCCAACGCCAAACGGTATTAGGCCAATCCTGTGAACGTTGGGATGCCGAGATCTGTAAAACCGAAAATTGCGGGATTGCCCGTCTCCGCAGCGGCTTGACGCAGACCACGTATGAGCACGACGACAAGCATTTCCAGGTCGATACTTCCTATATCTATAATCAACACGGCGAGAAAGTCGGCCATATTGAAATGGTCCAGGATATTACCGCCGAGTCGCACCGGACTAAGTATCAAAACGGCGAAGTGGCGCGCCTCGCCGATAACCTGCAGTTATTGGCCAAAGGTGATCTCGGCCTTGATCTGACCGTAGCCGAAGGCAATGAATACACCCGCTTGGAACAAGAGAACTTCACCCAGATCAATCAGAACCTGCAATTGGTTAAAGACGCTTTGGGCGCGATGATCGAAGACGCCGAGCTGTTGCAACGGGCGGCTCTGGAAGGCCGGTTGGATATCCGGGCTGACGCCGAACGGCATGACGGCGATTACCGTAAAATCATCGCGGGGGTCAATCAAACGTTGGACGCGGTCATCAGCCCGCTGGACGAGGCGATCGGCGTCTTGAGCAAGATGGCGGTGAATGACCTGACCGTCCAGATGGTCGGCGAATATCAAGGCGTCCTGAAAGAGTTTGCCGCGGCCATCAACATGGTCCGCAATAGCCTGCTCGGCGTCCAAGATGTGGCGGTGGGCGTCGCGCAAGGCGATGTTTCCCGTTTAAGCGAGTTCTATAAAAACGGCGGCCGCTTGTCCGAGAACGATATGCTCATCCCGGCCTTCATCCAGATGATGGAGACCATTCAAGCCTTGGCCAGCGAGGTCGACGAGCTGACCAAAGCCGCGGCGGCGGGCGATCTGACGGTGCGTGGCAACGCCGCGAAGTTCGAAGGCCTTTACCGTTCGGTGGTGGAAGGGGTCAACCAGACCGTTGATGCGATGGTCGCTCCCTTGAGCGAGACCATTCAAGTACTCGACCGGATGGCTGAGAATGATTATACCTCCACCATGGCCGGCGAGTATCAGGGCGCTTTTAACCAGTTGGCCAGCGCCGTCAACCGGGTGCAGCAGACCTTGAACCAGGTGTTGGGCGAGATTAACCAGTCGGCGGTCCAGATCGGTTCCAGCTCCCGTCAGGTGGCGGAAGGCAGCGAGCAGATGACGCTCGGCGCCACCGCGCAAGCCAGCTCGATCGAGCAGTTGTCGTCTACGATCAGCGAGATTGCCGCCCAAACCCGGCAAAATGCCGCCAATGCCAATGAAGCTAATAATTTGGCGTTGATCTCCAAGACTGAAGCCGAACAGGGTAACGAGCAGATGAAGGCGATGCTCCAAGCGATGCAGGAGATTCAACAGTCATCCGTCAATATTTCGAAGATCATTAAAGTTATTGATGAGATCGCGTTCCAAACCAATATTTTGGCCTTGAACGCCGCGGTGGAAGCGGCCCGGGCCGGTCAAGCCGGTAAAGGTTTTGCGGTCGTCGCCGAAGAGGTCCGCAACTTGGCGGCCCGCAGCGCCAATGCGGCCAAAGAAACCACCGCCTTGATCGAGAACTCCATTAAGAAAGTGAAAGACGGCACCCGGATCGCCGAAGATACCGCCGTCGCCCTCGACAAGATCCAGGAAGGCGTCACCAAAGCTACCAGCTTTGTCGGGAATATCGCCGTCGCTTCCAACGAACAAGCGACCGGCATCGCTCAGGTCGACCAAGGGATTGAACAAGTCTCCCGCGTCGTCCAGACCAATATCGCCACCGCCGAGGAGAGCACTTCGACCAGTCAGGAGCTGGCCGATCAAGCGGCAGTCCTCAAACAGGTGGTGGCTCGGTTCAAACTGAACGACCAACCGGAGGCCGTTCCCGGAAGCGCGGCCCCGAATTCCCCGGCTCGTTTGACCGCCGCCACCGGCAGATCCGGGGCTAGAACCGGCCAGGATCGTTCCGTCCGGGAAGCGGCAGCGGCCAAAGAAGTCTTCAATCACCACGATTTCGGAAAATATTGAGGGAATAACTAAAAAGCCCAATCACTTTTGTTTGAAAGCCGTACCAAACTGGTTTACCAGTTTGGTACGGCTTTTTTGTTTTTAGTGATGGGGTGAGGTCAACGATCTGCAAATCAATCAAAAAATATTTTCAAATTCCGCTACTTCTAAATAAAAAACAAATAATCCAATTCGAAATTGGAATCAAGGTGTTTCATCAAAATCAAAGGAGGCTCCAATGAGTACCAGCGCCATAATCAGTGCCAGTAGTACCAGCAGCACCAGCACCACTACGGGCAGCAGTTCCAGTTCCGTGATTGATTTCGAGTCGTTTTTGTCCCTGTTAACCACCGAGTTAAAGTACCAGGATCCCACCGAACCGGTCAGTTCCACCGAATATGTTTCGCAAATGGCCCAACTTAGTTCGTTGACGCAACTGAACAATATCAACAGCAGCCTGACGTCCAATCAAGCCTATAGCTTATTGGGCAAGGAAGTGACCTATCAGTCGACCGACTCCGCAGGGAATACCACCACCATCACCGGCACAGTGGCATCGGTCGTCACTAGTGGCGGGACTTCCTATCTCGTGATCGACGGGACCAAGGTTGAACTTAGTTCGGTCATCCAAGTCGACGCGTCCGCCGAGTAGACGGGTTTGAGCCTAAAATGCGGCGTTTGAATCAGCTGGACCCTCGCGGGAAGCTGATATCTATTTCCGACCGACCGAAGAAATAGAAGATCAGGAGGAAGAGCATGGCATCACTTTATTCAGGATTATCCGGATTAAAAGCCCAACAGGAAAAGTTGGATGTGATCAGCAACAATATCGCCAATATGAGTACGATCGGCTATAAAGCGCAATCGGTCAGTTTCAGCGATTTACTCAGTCAAACATTGAGCGGGGCGACGGCTGCCAGCGCCACCAAAGGCGGGACCAACGCCATTCAGGTCGGGTTGGGGGTCAGTGTGGCGGCCACCACCATCGACATGACGACCGGCAGCACCCAAACCACCGGTAATGCGACGGATTTGTCCATCAGTGGCGATGGTTTTTTCATTGTTCAAGGCGGATCGGTTGGGGAGTATCAGTTCACCCGGGACGGCAGCTTTACCGTCGATACCAGCGGCAACCTAACGGTCAACGGCTATCTGGTTTGCGGGTGGCAACAATATACGGTCGACGCTGACGGCAATTACGTCTTTAATACCGACAAGTCGGTCGAGCCGATCAATTTAGCCTCGGATAGTTACAATGGCAACAAAAGAATCATTGCGCCCAAAGCAACCACGGCGGCCGCGCTCACCGGCAATCTATCCCCGTCGGGAACAGCCAGCGGCACGGCGCTCAATGCGATTGACACGACTTCATTGCCTAGCACGCCGTCGGGTTCAACCACCATGGAAGTGTACGACGCCCTGGGAAATAAGTACGACGTTCAAGTGAAGCTATATAAATGCTACACTGATAGCTCCACCAACACCACTTCCTATTATTGGGTGGTGGACTCGGCCGATACCAGTAGTTTAGCGGTGAGCAACGCCAGCGGTTTTATCGAATTTGACAGCAGCGGCAATATCGTGACCACCGACAGCACCGATTATAATACCACCCCGACCGTTACCTTCACGCCGCAAGGTTCTTATGCGGGAGCGGCCGCGTTCAGCGTCAATCTCGATTTCAGCGATATCTCCTATTACAGTTCGGCGAGCAATAGCGGCGTCACGGTCGACTCAATCGACGGATACGCCGCCGGTGAACTGCAGGAATTTACCATCGGTTCGGACGGCGTCATCTATGGGGTTTATAGCAATGATCAGACTCAACCGTTGGGGATGATCGCCTTGGCCACCTTTACCAATCCTTCCGGCCTATCGAAGATTGGCAGTAATTTATACGCAACCACCGCCAATTCCGGCAGTTTTACAGGTGGAGTCGCCGCCGGTACCGGCGGAACCGGCAGTCTGAGTTCGGGCACGTTGGAAATGTCCAACGTCGACCTGTCGGAACAACTGAGCGAGATGATGGTAGCGCAACGGGCTTACCAAGCCAATAGTAAAATCATCACCACCTCGGATAACATGATGGAAACGGTTATCAATATGTTGCGCTGAACGGAATTGAGCGTGTGAAAGGAGCGTCGGCGATGAGCTCGACCTTTACCAGTTACCGAATTGCAGTCTCCGGCATGGCCGCCAATCAGGTCGCGTTGACGGTAGTAACCAGCAACATTTCAAATGTGGATACCGAAGGATATTCCCGCAAACAAGTTTCCGCGACCGAACAGGTAGTAGCCCAATCCGCCACCACCACCTCGGGAACCGGAGTGGCGGTGGCGGAGATTCAAAGAGCGCGCGACACTTACCTTGATCAGAGTTACCGGCAGAAGAGCGCCGCCGCTGGCTATTGGGAGGTCAAGGCGACAAATTTAACCGCCATTCAACAAACCTTAAACGAATTTTCGGCCGACGTCGATACGGCTGACAACGGCTTGCAACAGGCATTCACCGATTTCTTTAACAGCTGGGCGGAACTGTCGAAAGATCCAACCAGTCAGACCAACCGGCAAACGGTGGTGGAGAATGCCCAAACCTTGCTGAGCACGTTGCAAGATATTGAAGCGCAATTGGCGCAATTGCAAGAAGACAGCGTCGCCGCGGTTCAAATTGGCGTGGACTCCGTAAACAATCTGGCGGAACAGGTCGCGAAGTTAAACGGACAGATCGCCCAAGCGGAGCTGAACGGCGCCGAAGCAGGCGATTTACGCGACCAACGGGACAGTTTATTGGATCAAATGGCGGCGTTGACCAATCTGAAAGTGACCGAAAATTCCAATGGGATGGTCGAGGTCAGCATCGGCGGGGTATCACTGGTCAATGGCACATCCACCCGCAAATTGACGGTGGTTGGCAACGGTTCAAGCGAAAATCCGCTGCAAGTGCAGTGGGTGGACTTGGGTATCGAAGCGTCAATCACCAGCGGCAGTCTGCTCGCCAATCTCGAAGACGCCGGTCAAAGCGGCGTAACCGCAATTACCTCATTGCCTTATAACTTCTCGACCGGCTCCGCTAGTTCCATCAGTAATTTGCGGCAAGGACTCAATGTCTTGTTTACCACGATTGCGACGGCTGTTAACGAGCTGCAAACGTCGGGTTACGATTTGGACGGTAACGCCGGGATAGCGTTTTTCGTTCCGGCCGATTCCAGTCAACCGTTAAGTTTAAGCAATTCACAGATCAACCCGGCGCTGGACGACGTGGATCTCGTTGTCGCTTCAAGCAGCGGCAGTAGCGGCGACGGCAGCGTGGCGGAGCGGATTTACGACCTGATGAGCGACAAGACGTTATTCCAATTTGGCGGCTTGTCATCGGACCTAACCGGGTTTTATCAATCCCTGATCTCCTGGATTGCCACGGCTGGTGACAATGCCAGCGGCTATTATGAAACGCAAAGCGCATTAGTGCAACAAGTAAATAACCAGCGGCAGGCCGTCGCAGCGGTGTCCCTGGATGAAGAGATGGCGAAGATGATCGCCTATCAGAGCGCTTATAACGCTTGCGCCAAAGTTTTGACCACCATGGACAGCCTCATCGCCAACATGATTGAGGAATGGGTCTAGTGGCGGCGCAGTAAGGAGGGATTCAATATGATTTCAACCTTTGCGGGTCTGGGAATTGCGGTCCGGGGGTTATATTCGAGTCAGATCGGACTGGCGGTTACCAGTAATAACATCAGTAACGAAAACACCGCGGGATATTCGCGGCAGACTGTCAATCAGACCACCACCGGTTCCACTACGATTAACGGCGGGAGCGCCATCATCGGCGGCGGTTCGATTGTGACCGCGGTGGACCGGGTTCGCGACAGTCAGCTTGATAAGAAATATTGGCGGGAAAACGGAGCATTGGGAGAATGGGAGGTCAAGTCCGGTTCGTTGACTGAGATCGAAACTTTGTTTGGGGACAGCTCCGACAGCGAGTTTTCAACCGTGATGGCTGATTTTTACGGGGCGTTGGAGGATTTGGCTAACAACGCCAGCGACTCATCGGTCCGAACGACGGTCATGGAGGCAGCCGTATCGGTTTGTTCGTATCTGAATGACACGGCTGAACAACTGCAAGAGCTGCGGGAAGATATCAATACTTCCGTTAAGACGACGGTCGATCAGATCAATTCCTATGTCAAGCAGATCGCGACGCTCAATACGCAGATCTCGCAGGCCGCGGTTAGCGGCGCCTCCGTCAATGATCTGGCCGATGCGCGGGATTTGTTGATCGACAAGCTTTCCAGTTTGGCGGCGGTGACGGTAAGCGAAACCACCATCGGTACCAGCGCCAACGGCAGCCAAAATACCATCCTGACGATCAGTATTAATGGTGCAACCATTGTTAATGGCGGCAGCGCCCGGCAATTGGAATGTTATGAAAATGGCGCCGGAATGTACGGTATCCGTTGGGCGGATACCCAAGCGGAGTTTGAACCGGGCAGCGGCGCGCTCCAGGGTTATCTGGACGTCCGGGACGGTATCGGCACGGGCTCCGACTACCAGGGCATTCCCTATTACCTCAACCAATTGGACGAATTCGCCCGGACCTTTGCTAAAGCGTTTAATGAAGGAGTTTATAAGGACGGCAGCACCTCGGCGTATTCGGGACACGCCGCCGGTTACGGCGCCGACGGTTCGACCGGAATCCGCTTTTTTACTTACGATGACCTTTCCTCCGCCGACTTTAGCGCCGGCGGGAGCGATTTGGATGAGCGGTACGCCAAGCTAACCGCCGCCAACATTTCGGTCGCGTTGGACATTCAGCAGGATGTCAGTAAAATCGCCGCCGCTTCCAGCGCCGACCAGGCCGATAATAACGAAAACATCAGCGACTTGATCAGCCTTTGCCAGGATAACGGGATGTTCGCCAAAGGGACGCCCGTGGATTTCATGAATTCAATCCTGGCGACTTTAGGGACGGAAAGCGCCTACGCCCAGACGCGGTACGACCTGAAAAGCACGATCGTGAACAATCTCGGCGACCAGCGGAGTTCCGTCTCCGGAGTTTCCGACAATGAAGAAACCGCTAATCTTACCAAATACCAGTTATCGTATAACGCATCGGCGCAAATGGTCACCCTGTGGAATGAGATTTATCAAACAACCATCAACATGGTGAATGAATAGGCCGGGTTAATTTTTGACAAAGGAGGAGCGATGATGCGGATAACCAACAATATGATGGTTTCCAATACGGTTTGGAACATTAATAAAAACATGGAGCGTTTAAGTAAGGCCCAAGACGTGGTGTCGACGCAAAATAAGATTCAACTCCCCTCCGACGATCCGGTGGTCGCGACCCGGGCGATCAAGTACCGTAATTATGTGGCCAAGATCGAACAATATCAGCAAAACGCCGCTGACGCGGCCTCGTGGCAGGCGGTGACCGAGAGCGCTTTGAGTGATCTCGGCGACGTGGTCAAGCGTTTGAAGGAATTGACCGTTCGCGCTTCCAGCGACACGTTGAGCGATACCGATCAAGCGAGCATCCAGACCGAAGTGGAGCAGTTGCAGCAACAAGTGGTCGACATTATGAACACCACTTACGCCGACCGTTATATTTTTGGGGGTTACGATACGGACCAAGCGCCGTACGCTCTGGTGTCGACCGATACCGGAACCAAAGTGACCTATAAGGGGCAATATCTGAGTTTGGGCGGGCCGATGTCCGCTGCGCTCGACGCCGCCGCGATCGAAGATTTTTGTAGCGCCAACGCGACGACTGCCTATCAGGATACCGAAGATCAAGCCATCAAATATAATATCGGTTTCGGCACCAAAATTGCGATCAATGTCGAAGGGCAGGATGTCATTGGTTCGGAAACCGGCAGTAATCTGTTTGATACCATCGCCAAACTCTTGTTGGGGTTGGATGGCGCGACCAGCTATCAGACGGCGACGATTGACGACTCCACCACGCCGGCAACGGTAACGGTCACCAGCAATCCCTTGGAAATCGATAGTGTCTTAACCGATTTGCAAGCGGACTATGACCGGTTGCTGAACGTCCGGGCCGATCTAGGCGCCCGGATGAACTATGTCGATATGGCGATCACCCGGTTAAGCAACAACGCGACGACGTATACCAAATTGCAGAGCAACAACGAGGATGCCGACACCGCCAAATCCTCAACCGATTTGACCACCGCCCAATATGTCTATCAGGCTTCGTTGTTGGTGGGGGCTAAAGTAATCAGTAAAAGTTTAGTGGATTACATGTCGTGACCGTTTAAACCGTTAGTTTTCAAGCAAGGAGGCGAGCTATATGTCCAGTTCCAGCAGTATCACCACTACCACGGTCAATGGCCGTTCGGTGATCAGCGGGTTATCGTCGGGGATTGACGTCGATTCGATTGTGGAGCAATTGATGACGGCTGAGTCCACCAAGTTGAACAAATTGAAGCAACAACAGCAACTGGCCGAATGGAAGCAAGAAGCCTACCGGGACATCATTGACGATATCAAAACCTTCGCCAGTAAATATTTTGATACCACTTCTTCCGGCAGTATTATGAGTGAAAAGACATTCCGGCAATATACGGTCACCAGTAGCGGCAGCGCGGTGACGGCGTCTTATACCAGCGCGGCCGGCGCCGGGTCGCATACGGTCACCGTCAGTCAGTTGGCGACTGCGGCTTCCGTTAAGACCAGCGGCGCTCTTTCCAAAGCAATCGAAGGTTCGACGGCGATCGACTATACGCAATTGTCGGGAAAAAGCTTTGTGATCACACTGGACGGGACCGCAACGACCGTGACCTTGGATGATTCGGTCGTCGATCGGGATTCGCTGCAGTCGGCGCTGGACGCTGCGGTCGGGAGCGGCAAGGTGACTTTGACCGAATCGGAAGCGGGGATACTCAGTGTCACTGCGGCAACCGATAGCGGAGTGCAAAAGATCGTGCTTAGCAGTCCGTCCGGTTCCGGTAGTAGCAGCGCGCTAAGCGCTTTGGGTTTTAGCGCCACGACGCTGAGCAACCGGATCAGCACTTCCGCTACGTTAGAGACCTTAGCCGGTTCGACGAGCAGCAGTTTCAGCTTTAATGAAGCCGGGGCGATCGAGTTGAGCATCAACGGCGTCAGTTTCACCTTTGACAAGTCGACCACGCTGGCGGCGATGATTTCCGAAATTAACGCCAGTGACGCCGGAGTCACCATGAAATACGACGAGCTCAACGATAAACTGGTGTTGCAGTCCAATACGACGGGCGCGCAAAAAAGCCTGACGGTCACCGAGAGCGGCAGCACCTTCCTGAATGCGGCCTTGGACCTGGCGGTCGCGGGTAATGACGCCAAAGCGATTGTGGATGGGGTCGCGGTGACGCGTAGTTCCAATACGGTTACGATCGATGGGGTTACTTACACTTTTAACGCAACGACGACCGACTCAACTGATAGCAAAGTTACCGTAACCCTAACTCAGGATACCGCGGCGATCTATGAAAGCATTCAAAATTTCGTTGCGGATTACAACACTTTGATCAGCACCATCAATGGCAAGTTGTCCGAGGATTACGATTCCGACTATCCGCCGTTGACCGAAGCGCAGGAAGACGAAATGTCCGACACGGAGATCGAAAAGTGGAATGAAAAAGCAAAGACCGGATTACTGGCCAATGATTCCTTGCTGCAAAGTTTATTGGACGACTTGCGGAGTTCGTTGATTGACACCGTTTCCGGATCGTCGCTTACCTTGGCGAGTATCGGCATTACCACCGGCAGTTATGACGAAAAAGGTAAACTCTATATCGACGAGAGCACCTTAAAAGAAGCGATTCAAAGCGATTCGCAAAGTATTTTGAAGCTGTTTACGCAGACGTCGAGTGATTATGGCGGGACCGCCAGCAAATACCGGAAGCTCTCTTCCAGCGAGAAAACCGTCCGTTATCAACAAGAAGGAATTGCCTACCGCTTTTACGATTTCATCCAAAATAACATCTCTACGCTAAAAGACAGTAGCGGCAATAAGGGGTTGTTGCTTGAAAAAGCCGGGATGGCAAACGATACCACCAATACCGATAATACCTTAACCGAACAGATCAACGGCTATAAGGAACGGATCGACCGGGAGGAAGACCGGCTGGACGAGGTGGAAGAGCGGTTGTACGCCAAATACACGGCGATGGAAACGTATATTTCCCAACTGAACGCGCAACTGACGGCCTTATCCTCCTATCTGTCGTCAAGTTCTTCGTAAGGAGTGGCAACCAGGATGACCCGGGATGAAATTCAACAACTTTTGGAGCAACAACTGGAACTGCTGGAGCGGATTCGGGCCAATACCGAAACCCAGCGGTATTTTATCCGCCAGCGGGAACTGCGCGGCTTGGGCCGGATGTTGCAGGAGCGCGAGGTGTTAATCAACCAATTGGGAGCGGTCCGTCAAGCGGTGGAAGCATTTGCGGATTGGCGGAATGATCCCGGACTGGAGCGCCTGGTGGAATCCATCGAACTGAAGCGGGATGAGACGTTTCAGCTCATTAACTGCGTCTACCGTGAAGCACTGGCCGAAAAGCAACGGATTGGCGCCGAGATCAAAAATCTGCGGTTGAAACGGCAACTGAAAAACCAATATGTGTTGAAGTGGACCATGTTGTCGTGGGGCAACCGGTTTAATGAGAAGAAATGAAACACTTGGAACCTAACCCAACCCGGGAATGAATTCCCGGGTTGGGCCATATCAACAATAAAACCCTCCGAAGCTCAAAGCTTCGGAGGGTTTCTTGCGCTTGCTTTCGCTTATTGTAACAGTTTCAACACTTGCTGCGGTTGTTGGTTGGCTTGCGCCAGCATGGCGGTGGCGGCTTGGTTGAGGACGCTGAGCTTGGTGTAGTTCGCCATCTCCGAAGCCATGTCGACATCGGCGATTTGCGATTGGGCCGAAGTCAGGTTCTCGCTGGAGGTCGTCAAGGTATTGATCGAACTTTCCAAGCGGTTTTGAATCGCGCCCAATTTGGAACGTTCGGCGGTAACAGTCGAAATCGCGGTGTCGATTACCTTGATCGCGATATTGGCGCTTTCTTGGGTGTTGACTTTGAGCGCTTCGACCCCGAGCGAAGAAGCGTCCATCGCATTGATGCTAATGGTCAAGTCCTGGCCGGTATTGGCGCCGATTAGAATGGTGGCGGACCCGTCAAGCCGGGTTTCGGCCGCTGCGGTGGTTTGGGAGAAAGACGACAACGCGTTGGTGGCGGCGGACACTTTATCGCCGTCCGCGTTTTTCACCGTAAGGGTCAGACCGTAAATGGCCGTGGCGGCGCCGGCTGTCACCGCGGTCGCCGTAATTCCGTCGGTTGACGCGGCCAAAGTGAAGGCGGAATCGTCCAGATCGGCCAGGGTTGTCGTATCGGTTACATCGATGACCGAGCTGACAATAGCCCCGTCTTTCACATAACTGACGGTGATGGTGTCGCCGGAGGCGATTCCAAGACTGTTGCCATCGGAATCGGTTAACGAAACAAGGGTCGAAGCGGCGGTTACCGTCGTGTCGAGGGAGGTATTGGTGAGCACATTGGCCGTCGCGGTAGTGGCCTTGCTCATGGAGCCGTCCAACAATTTTTTGGTATTGAACTCCGTATCATTGGCAATTTCATCGATCTGCGCGATCAGAGCGTCCAATTCGTCTTGGATGTTATCACGGTCGGAGTCGGTATTGGAATCGCTCGATGATTGGACGGCAAGCTCGCGCATGCGTTGTAAGATACTTGTCGTCTCTTCGAGTGCGCCTTCGGCGGTTTGCGAGAGCGAAATGCCGTCCTGGGCGTTGCTGCTGGCTTGGTTAAGTCCGCGAATCTGGGCCTTCATCTTTTCGGAGATGGCGAGCCCGGCGGCATCGTCGGACGCGCTGTTGATGCGATAGCCGGAAGACAGTTTTTGCAGCGATTTGTTCATGGCGGTATTGTTCAGGTTCAATTGATTGTAAGTATTTAGAGCCGCCATATTGGTATTAATGGCCATTCCCATTGTCAATTCCTCCTTGATTTTTAAAGTGAGCGCCGTATGATACGGGTCTCATGGCGTCACGGCAACTTTTCCGTGAGTTGCCGGATCCGGGTTCCCAACGCCGCGACCGGCTGGATCAGAGCCACTCCGGCGGACTTGCCTCCTTTCGTTGAGATACTAATCACATCGTAACGGAATGTTGGAATTATGTTTAATTTACGAGCGGCGCTGAAAAAATTTGAAACGGTTGCGTAATATGGTTCGATACCCGGTTCATGAATTTTCTAATCGTTTTCCAATATCCGCAGGCGATGATCGAATAGTTATTCCCCGACTTACCGCGGCAAGCGAAGGAACGTAAATGGGGTTAAAGCGCAGAGGTGTGAGAATGACAAAGATATCAGCTTGCGTCATCGTCAAAAACGAGGCGGTGAATATTGGCCGTTGTCTGCAAAGCGTTCAAACGATTGCCAACGAACTCATCGTGGTCGATACCGGCTCGACCGACACTACGCCGGAAATCGCCCGGGGATTTGGAGCGAAGCTGTTTTTTTACCAATGGCATAACGACTTTGCGGCGGCAAAAAATTACGCGTTGAAGCAGGCCAAAGGGGAGTGGATCATTTTTCTGGACGCGGACGAATATATCAAACCCGACAAAGTCCACAATGTCCGCCCGTTTATCGAGCAGATCGCCGGGAACGGCCGGATCGACGCGGTGACTTGCCGGATGGAGAATACCGATGGGTATAGCGGACCGTTGATCAGCTCGAATCCGACGATCCGAATTTTTCGCAACCGCCGCGCTATCCGCTACCAAGGCAAGGTTCACGAATGGATTTATAACGCCGGCAAAGAGCTAGGGTCGGTCAATGATCCCAGGCAGGAAATTGTGATCGTCCATACCGGGTACGCCCAAACGGCGGTGCCGGATAAAGTGAAACGGAACACCGCTTTACTGGAGGAAGAGTTGGCGGCGGGGATTGTCCGGAAATTAACCTATCATTACCTGTGCGACGGCTACCGGGTTTTGGGCCGGTATGCCAAGGCGATCGAATATGCCCGGCGAGCGCTCGCCCACGGAGGGCATCTTACCACGCCTTACGCCTACAAACCGTATGTGGTGTTGATCGCCTGTATGACGCGGTTGGGAACCGCTAGCGAAGCCGAGATTGAGGCGGTTTGTCAAGCGGCGTTACGACGCTATTCCCATCATCCGGAGCTTTTGTTGTATCAAGCGTTTTATTTGATGACCTTTCAACGGTACCGGCAAGCGTTGACGGTTTTGTTGCAAGCCTTGGCGGCTCACGCCGCTTATGGCGATCAGAGTTTGTGCAACGAGTTTTACGGTTCGCTGCCCGCGGCCTATCTCAATCTTGCCAAGCTTTACGAGTTGAAGAATGAACCGCTGCAGGCGCTGGACTATTTTTGCCAGGTCATCCGGTTGTCCAAACATAACGGGGAGGCCTTTAACGGATTGATCATGATCATCCGGGATCAGCCCCCGGCGGAGATCGTCTGCCTGTTGAACCGGTTATACCGGGTCGACGATCGGGTGGACGTCGGTTTTCTGGTAGCTCAGCTAGCTCGGCAAAAAGTCCGGACCGTGCTGGACTATTATCAAAAAATCTGGGCCGAGCGATTTGGTAATCCGGAGTACGGCGCAATGGTCGTGCTCTGCCACCGTCAATTTGAGCCGGTTTTTCCGCGGTTTGCCGCCGTTTTTAAAGAAAACGGCGATTACCACGCCGCGCTATTGGCCGTCAACGCCTTGCTGCTCGGCGGTAACTTGGATTGGTTGGAGGAGCTGGGGCTGGAGTTGCCCCCGGCGCTCACCAGAATCACTACCGCCTTTTTTCACGCCGGATCCGAGCGGCGCTTGGCGGGGGAGGATTTGCCGCCGTATTTGGATTTGCTGGGCGATCTGGTCTACCTGGGTGAAGCGGCGCAACGCAAACAGTTTCTCAGCGTCGGCAAAGGCTTCGGCGCCGGCGAACGGCTGACTATTGGTGAACGTCTGGTCAAACTGGGCTTTTATCAGGAGGCGTTGGAATGGTATCAGGATTTGTTGCAGGCGCTTCCCGATGATTCGGAACTGTTCGGGGTGATCTATCGGAAAACCGGGTTTTGTTGTTATAAAATGAAAAATTACCAAGCGGCTGTCGTTTGGCTGACCAAAGAGCGGGAGGCCGGCGACCCGGGCCACCCGGGCCATGAGGTGGTGGAGTTGCTCGAATGGATAAAGGAACAATGCCCCGATCAAACGGTGCGGGCAAAGCTGGCGCCTTGGGTGAAAACGCCGGAGATTGATGAAGAATAAGCGCCATATTCCATCCCCTAGGGTGGAATATGGCGCTTAAGAAAACAAAGTTCGCTTTTCGGGTTTTAATTGGCGGTACGCGCCTGCCGTTCATTGCTTTGAAAACAATAACCGATGCCCCGGACCGTCTTTAAATTGTTGGTACTCAGTTTCTTGCGCAAGTAATGCACATACAGATTGATGCTGGTAAACTCGGCCTCGGAGTTAAAACCCCAGACCTTTTGGAGAATCCGCTCTTTGGTCACCACTTGGCCCAGGTTGCGGATTAACAATTCCAACAATTGCGCTTCTTTCACCGTCAGTTGAATCTGTTGGTTGCCTTTGGTGACCAAGCCTCGCGTAGGGTCGAACATTAAATCGTCCACCTGGTAAACGTTGGCCGTCAAATCCTTGCCGCGGCGCCGTCCCAATGCTTGCAACCGGGCCAATAATTCGACCGAAAAAAAGGGTTTGATCAAATAATCGTCGGCTCCGGCGTTTAACCCTTCGGCCCGGGCTTCGGGGGCGTCTTTAGCGGTCAGGAAAAGGACCGGCGTGTCATGGCCTTGACTCCGGAATTCCCGCAATAACGAAAGTCCGTCCCGCTCCGGCAGCATCCGGTCTAAAATAATGATGTCGTAACATCCCATGCAAGCCAGATCGATCCCGGTTTCCCCGTCGTAGGCGACATCCACGATGAAGCCGTTCCGTTTCAGAAGATGGGATAAAGCCTCCACAAACTTAACTTCGTCCTCGATCAGTAGTATCTTCATTTGAAACACCCTTCAATACCACAACCCTGTAAAGTTTGTCCATCCATAGACGTTTTTCACTCTTATTGTCGCAAACGTTTATTGGAATTGTATTAATTTCGCGGGTCAATTCGAAAAGTTCAAATAAAAATCTTATTTTTATCAGAGAATACTTAGATAAGCTGAAATAAAAAAATTGGTTTTTGTATTAATGGAGGAAGGTTGATCGCTCATGACTGATGACTCGGGTACCAAACAATCGACTGGAGCTACCCCTCCAACCCATCCGTTAAACCGGATCGGGAAAGTGGTCGCGGTAGCCAGCGGCAAAGGAGGCGTCGGCAAATCCTCAGTGACCGCCCTGTTGGCGGTGTTGCTGCAACGCCATCATTACCGGGTGGGCATTATGGACGTCGATATTACCGGCCCGTCCATCCCCAAACTCTTCGGAACCGGCGCTCCGGCCGTCCAAACCGAACTGGGAATCGAGCCGGTCGTCACCAAACAAGGCATCAAGCTCATCTCGATGAACGCGGTCTTGGAGCAGGAAGACGCCCCGGTGATCTGGCGCGGCCCGATCGTATCTCAAGTGGTGAAACAGTTTTGGAACGAGGTGGCCTGGGGCGAGCTGGACTGTTTGCTGCTGGATTTCCCGCCCGGCACCGGGGACGTGCCGCTAACGGTCTTTCAAACGATTCCGTTGGACGGGATGATCATCGTCACCACTCCGCAAGACCTGGTGGCGCTGATCGTCAAGAAAGCCTACAACATGGCCAAGATGATGGACGTGCCGATCTTGGGACTGATCGAAAACATGAGCTACCTTCAATGCCCTGACTGCGGTCAAACGATCGAACTGTTCGGACCCAGCCGCGCCGCAGCGATGGCCGACGCCTTGGCGACCCAATTGTTGGGGCGGTTGCCGGTTCAACCGGAATTGGCCCGGGCCGGCGACGCCGGGACAATCGAAAACTATCCGGCGGAAGGTTTGGCCGAAGCGCTCAAGATTTTTGACCAACTACTCCGGCAGCCGGCGCCGGTTTGAACCGGACAACGCCCAAATTCCGGCCGGGGAGACGGATTCCGGTTCGTCGGCGGGTGATTCCGGTAGCAAAATTTACTATATCGGTCGTTGAGAGGCCAATTTTACCGGCAGGATTCAACATCGAAGGAGTCCGGACGCAATAATGCGAGTAGGATTCGACAGCAAAGCCGTTGGGAACGGGATTCCGGTCGTTGAATCCGCGCTCCGGGGGTCGGAGCGGCACATTCCGGCGGTTGACTGGAGGACGCCGGGTCCGGAAACCCTTTCCCGCCGTCATGATTGAAGCAACCGGGGAATGCCGTCTACAAAAAACGGCCGCATCTGTCGGTACACAGATCCGGCCGTTTCGATAAGCGGTGTTAGGACGTTGTTATCTGGCAAGAACATAACTGTCAAGTTCGGAAAGAAGCGCAATGCGCTGCTGATTGACGGTCATCGTCAGATCTTCCTTGATCAACCCCACGCCTTGGCAGAAATAGCGGAATCCTTGGACATGGGAACCGTCGCTGGCGACGAGGTCCATGGCCAGTTTGACGGCGCGGAAGGTGCCGGCGGGGACTTGGACATCCTCGAAACCGACATAGCGGCAGTTCTGTTGATATTGGAAGGTGGCGTTTTTGGAATCGTCGCCGAAGGAACCGATCTGTTCCCAAGCATCGCCGATCACCACCGGATATTTGAGCAAGGTTTGTTTGGGATTGAATTTGAAACGGTAAAGCTGCATTTGGCGGAGTACCGTAAAAACCCCGTCGCCGGTTATTTGATAATTCTCCCGGGTCTGCGGCAGGTCGTTCACGCGGGTTTCAAATGTCACCGTATCCACGCCGTCGATGGTTGCTTTGTCCGTGGCTATGTAAGTCATTAACAGCGTCCGGTCGGCGACTTGCACCCGGAAATGCCATTGATTGCCCAAAGCCAACGGGAAATAGTCGTCCGTGGCCGCTGCCCCCGGCAGTATTGTAACCGACGCGGCCGTCCCAACCGAGCCAACCGTTAAAATCAACACGAGCGTCAGCAGGGCGTAGGCCAGTAAAGGATGTTTAACCATCTCGCTCACTCCTTTCAATTCACGCAAAGCCTCTAATTAAGTGGATTATAAATCAATCCCTAGTGGATGTCAAAGGAATTCAGTGACCGCCGCCGTCCGGCGGGCCGGCCGGTTATGACACCTTCTGCTGCAGCAGGCGTTCCACCGCTTGAATCAGTTGATCCACCACATACTCGGCGTCGACGGAGTCGAGGGTCGAATAGAGCGGTAAGGTGATTTCGTTGGCGTATTGCTGATAGGCGTTGGGATAATCGTGAATGGAGTAGCCCAGGCTTTGATAAAAACTGAACATGGGTAACGGCATGAAATGGACGTTGGTGGCGATGCCGGCGTCGGCCAGCTCTTGGATGAGCAGATCCCGCTGAAATTCGGAGCAGCCCCGGATGCGCAAGGGATACAAGTGGTAACAGGTCTCGGTGCCTTGGCCGTCGCTTTGAAACGGCAAAATGGCCCATTCTTTGGCAATCAGGGCGTCGGAGTATAGTTCGTGGAGCGCCCGGCGCTTGGCGCCCATCGCTTCGAACCGTTGCAACTGAATCAGCCCGATGGCGGCCATGATGTCGGTCATGTTGCATTTGAAACCGTCAGTGACAATATCGTACTTCCACGCGCCCGCTTTCAGCTTGGAGAACGCGTCCTTGGTCTGGCCGTGCAACGCGGTGACTTTCAGTTTGCGATACAAATCCTCGTTTCCCCCGTAATGATTGTCATTGTAAGTGATGGCGCCGCCTTCGGCGGTGGTCAGGTTCTTGACCGCGTGAAACGAAAAGACGTGAAAGTCAAACTGGCCGCCCACTCGCTGCCCCTTGTAGGTCGCCCCGAAGGAATGGGCCGAGTCGGACAGCAAAAGGATATCGTCGCGGCCTTTGGCTTTGACCACGGCTTTCACGGCGTCGTAGTCAACGGGTGCGCCCGCGATATCGACGGTACTGATTAGCTTGGTCCGGGGCGTAATCGCGTCGAATAACTGCTGCTCGTCCAGGAAAAAACTGTCCTTTTTGAGGTCGACGAAGGTCGGCCGGATGCCGCGGTGGGTCATGACGCTGGCGGTGGCGGTGTAAGTATAGGGGGTGGTGATCGCCTCGTCCCCTTCCTTGAGATCAAGGGTCTTTAAGATCAATTCCATCCCGGCGGTGGCGCTGTTCAAAGCGACCGCTTGCTGAGTGCCGCAATATTCCCGGAGTGCCGTTTCAAACTGGGCGACCTTCGGTCCGGAAGTGATCCAACCGGAGCGGAGCACCTCCGTCACCAGCTCAATCTCGGCCTCGCTGATATCCGGCGGAGAAAACGGAATGGCTTTGCGATGATTCATGATATTCCTTCCTTATACGTATATTTTAGGGAAATAACGGATGGCTAGGGCAATAACGACGGAAGCGACCGGAACGGTGAGATTTGGCGAATAGCTTGTCCATCATCCCAACATCGGCTTCGACCCCTCGTTGTTTCGCTCAATCCTTCTCATTGTACCACTTTCCGCTACGTCAAGCGCAACTAATTTTTGACGAAAAAAGAGCCGACTTTCCGTCGGCTCCGGCCCGTTTTAAGCGGGGATTGATAATTCCTTTTAAATGGGTGCATGGATCCCTGTCTTGACGGCGCAGCTTAATGACGCTCCCAATACCACTGGGGAAAGAAGTATGAAAAACCCATCATGAAGAGGGCGGCGATTTGATTGTAGATGGTACTGACCGTATAATAGGTGGCGACCGGAGTGGTTGCTAAGAGAATTCCCCGCAGCGTCCCTTGGGTGATATTCAAAATCCCCCAGGCAATGGTGACGACGACCCAGGCTTGCCGGTACTTGGCCTGCTGGCGCAACGCCGCCGGAAACGCCCAGGGCATCGCATCCTCGGCAAAGACTTGAATCAGCGGACGGGGCGTCCGAACGGAGCCGATGAAGACCAAAGCAAACAGAAAATCGGTCACCACCGGGGCCATCAGATAAAAGTTCGGGCTCCGCACGATGATGGTCCCGGTCAGTCCGATGGCGGAGACGGTTCCGCTCAAGACTGCCAAGGCGTTGACTTTTTTATCGCGGATCAAGTTATAAATAACCACGCCGACACACCAGACACCGGAGACGATGATCCCCGTCAGCTCGCGTTTTTGCCATTTGAACAGGTAGAAAAGCACCAGCGGAATCAGCGCGCTCTGAATGAAATTGCGGTTCAAAAGGACTTTCCGTAAGGACGGCGCTGGCGGTTTGGCGGCGGCGTTGGACTCAATGGTCATGGTTACCTCCGATTGGTGGATTCAAAGGCACTCCGACGGAACGCCAGTGTTCGTTGACCATTTGTTGGTATGTTTTCGGAGCGATCAGCGGCCGATCCAGAATTTCCTGCGTTGCCGGGGCAATCGCGCCGGTTTCGATCAACTCCCGCCCGGCCCGTTCCAAAGCGGCAAAATAGGGCGACAACAACGCGCCGGCTTCGGGAACCCGGAGCATTCCCCCTTGAGCGCAGCAGATTAGCCCATTCAGTTGGCGTTGGGTCATCACCTGAAAGGTTTCAATCAGGCCGGAAAAGTTGTATTGGCCGGGAAAACCGCAATTGGAGAGAAGTAGGGTCCGCTGCGGTTTGGGCTGCTCAAAACGGTGCGGATGGTAAAACCGGCCGTTGACTTCAGCGATGAAGGGGGTCGCCAGGGGCAACTTGCGGTCGAGAAAATCCTTCATTAATCCGGTCATGGTATAGTAATAAAGCGGCGTGGCGTAAATCACCAGGTCGGCGGCGATCAGCTTCGGGAGGAGTTCCGCCATGTCGTCACGGTGAACGCATTGGCCCGGCGTTTTGGTCCAACAATAAAAACAACCGCGACAATGCTGGATTCGTTTTTCGTTTAAGTACACGGTTTCAATGACGGCGCCGGCTGCGGTCGCGCCTTGCAGCAAGGGTTGGAGCATTGCTTCGGTGTTGCCCGAACGCCCTTTGGGACTGCCGTTAACGGCAAGGACAATCATGGTTGGGAATTCTCCTTTCGCCCGGCGCCGGACAATGCTTCAATCGTTTTGATCGACTCTTTGTACCAGGCAATGTTGGCTTCCTCATGTTTAATGCCGTAATCCGCCGTCAGACTCCAAAAGAGACAGTCCTGGGGGGAGTCGTTGGCCGACGCGCGCCGGTTGATAATTTCCTGTTGGGACTGGTGGTAGCGGACTAAGTTAGCTTTGGCCTGTTCCAAACGTTCCTTGAGTTGGGCCAGGACCACCTGGCGATCGATGTTGGCGCTGAAAAAGATTTTGACCAGAAACGCGCTGCGGCTGGGTTGCGCTTCGATTGGCTCCGCCAGCCACCGTTGGAGCTCGCTCCGGCCGGCGGCGGTGATTTGATAGATTTTGGCGTTGGGAGAGGCGTCCTGATACTTAATTTCCATGGTCAGCAGGCCTTCCTCTTTCATTTGGTTCAGGGTCGGGTAGATCTGGCTGAGACTGGCATTCCAAAAATGCTGTACCGACTGGTCGAAACATTGCTTGAGAGTATATCCGGTCATGCTTTGATAATTTAAGAAACCCAATAATGCATGTTTTAACGACATGAAAACTGCCTCCGCTACGGGTTACATTTTTAGGATAACATTTTATATATATAATCAATTATATATCACTTCAAAGAAAAACTGTCAAGATGGCGATGAACGCTTGACAAACATTTTGGGATGGAGTACATTTAATTTAAGTAGTTAGTCCATACTAACATTTATTTGAAGCGAAGTGATTATGTGTCAGAAACCACTTCCATCTCTCCGTCATTGGAGGATTATTTGGAAGTCATATTGGATCTGAGCCAAGAAAACGAATCCATCCGTGTCACTGATTTGGCGGAAAAGCTCGGCGTCGCCAAATCCAGCGTCAACCAGGCCGTCTCCAAACTGGTCGATTTGAATCTTCTCATTCACGAACGGTACGGGCCGTTGCAACTGACTGAACAAGGCAAGGTGCAAGCCCGGAAGATTCAACGCCGCCACGAAGTTCTGAAGCATTTCTTCAGTGAAATCTTGGGGGTAGACCACCAGACGGCGGAGCAAGACGCTTGCAGTGTCGAACATTACATCAGTCCGATAACGATGGATAAGTTGGTCGACTATCTTTCGGGATTAATTCAATCCCGTTAAAAAAGTCGTGAAGGATGCAATTGGTTTTGTTTTTAAGAAAATGTTAGGTAAGACTTACAGTTACTACGTTCGACGCCTATTTTAAAAAGTTAATATAAATGGGATACCGTGTTTTTTCTAATGGTTGTTTTTTTAACTAAATGTTAGTTCGGACTAACTGATGGGGAGGGTTTTCAATGATGGGAGCGGTTTGCGATACCAAAAAGCCGGTAGGGTTATCTTTCGCAACCAGCGCTGATGGAGCGGCGCCGCAATCGACCGCCGCGATTTCGCTGGCGAATTTACAGACCGGAAGTTCCGGGATTGTGCGACGTTTTGACGGCGGAGAGGAGTTCCGGAGTCAAATGTTGGCGTTAGGTCTCATTCCCGGTATGCAGATTAAAGTGGCGCGGGGTGAAAAAGGCCACCCCTATATTTTGCAGCTCGATCAGAACCGGGTGATGGTCGACTGGGGGACAATCGGCAAGATTTACGTGCAACCCAATTCGGAGTTGCAAGCAAAGAAAGGATGGTTTTCATGGCGGAAAGACTGAAGGATTTAAAACCGGGGGAGGCCGGCGAGATTACCGGATACGAGGGGAACGACCCTGGCTACCGCAGTAAACTGTTGGCGATGGGACTGACCAAAGGGACAACGGTTCAGGTGGTCAAGGTAGCGCCGCTGGGCGACCCGGTCGAAGTGGCGGTGCGCGGGTTTCATCTCTCATTGCGCAAAGCGGAAGCGGATGTTTTACAGATAAGGAGGCACAGTTGATGGCGGAGTTTAAGACAATTGCGGTGGTCGGCAATCCCAACTCCGGGAAGACCACCTTATTTAACGGTTTAACCGGCAGCAACCAGCGGGTGGGAAACTGGCCCGGCGTTACCGTGGAACGGAAAGAAGGCTTACTCACTCTCGCGGGACAGAAGGTAACCCTGGTTGACTTACCCGGAATTTACTCATTAACCGCCCATTCGGAAGACGAACGGGTTTCGCGGGATTATATCCTCAGCGGCGAGCCTGGGTTGGTCATCAATATTTTAGATGCCACCAACCTGGAACGGAACCTTTATCTCACCACCCAATTACTGGAGATGGGCGTGCCGGTATTAGCAGTTTTGAACATGATGGATCTGGCGGCGGGAAAAGGAGTCACCATCAACCGGCAAAAGTTGGAGCAACGGTTGGGCTGTCCGGTGGTGGATATCAGCGCCACCCAGAAAAAAGATTTGGAACGGTTGAAAGAGGCGATCACCCAAGCTTGGCAACGGCGGATGGTGCCGACGGCCCGGGTGCAATTTCCGGAACCGGTAGAGCAAGCAATCGCGCAGTGGTTGCCGAATTTGGAGTCGGTCGGTAAGGAACTGGGCGCCAATGCCCGCTGGACGGCATTGAAACTGTTGGAACAAGACGCCTGGGTCATCGGACGGGTAGCGTCCTCCGGCGCGCTGACCGAAGCGGCTATCCGGAAAACCATTGCCGGGATTGAAGCGGAGTTGAATGACAATGCCGACGTGATCCTGGCTGAAGCGCGCTATCAACTGATCTATCAGTTGACTGAGAACGTGATCGGTCGGGGCGTTGTCAAGGAGTCTATCGGTGACCGGGTCGATCATGTTGTGATGCACCGATTGTTAGGCATACCGATCTTTTTAGGAATTATGTATGTGATGTTTTGGCTGACCATGAATGTCGGCGGCGCTTTCATTGACTTTTTTGATATTTTATTCGGGACGATTTTTGTGGATGGTTTCGGTCAGGCCTTGACCAGTATCGGAGCGCCGGAGTGGCTGGTGTCGATCTTGGCCGGCGGTATCGGAGCCGGCGTGCAGACGTTAGCGACATTTATCCCCGTTATCTTTATGATGTTTTTGGTCTTATCGATCTTGGAAGACTCGGGTTACATGGCCCGGGCGGCGTTTGTCATGGACCGCTTTTTACGCTGGATCGGTTTGCCGGGAAAATCCTTCGTGCCGATGTTGGTCGGTTTTGGTTGCGGCGTGCCGGCGATCATGGCCACCCGGACTTTGGAGAATAAACGCGACCGGTATTTAACAATTTTTATGATCCCGTTGATGTCCTGCGGAGCGCGTCTCCCGGTCTATGCTTTGTTTGGCGCGGCGTTCTTCGGAGCGGGCGCTTCGAATATGGTCTTCTCCCTGTATCTGGCAGGAATTGTCTTGGCGATCTTCACGGGTCTGATCCTGAAAAATACGCTCTTTAAGGGCGAGGCTTCCCATTTTGTCATGGAACTTCCACCTTACCATTTGCCGCGTTTTAAAAATATTCTTGCCTATACCTGGAGCCGCTTGAGCGTCTTCATGTTCCGGACGAAGGTCATTATCGTTGTCGTCGCTTTGCTGGCGTTCCTCAATTCGTTTGGCACCGACGGCACCTTTGGCAACGAAGACTCGCCCAACTCGGTTTTAGCCCAGATCGGCAAGTCGATCACTCCGATCTTCGAACCGATGGGCATGGAGAAAGAAAACTGGCCTGCGGCGGTAGGTATTTTTACCGGGATTTTGGCCAAAGAAGCGGTGGTCGGCACCTTGAACTCGCTTTACAGCCAGATTGACCACGCTGGTCAGGCCGAAAGCGCTGAAGAATCCAAATTTGATCTGGGCGCCGGCGTGCAGGAAGCGGTCGCTTCGATCGGGGACAATTTAAGCGGAGTTTGGGATGGGTTACGCGATCCGCTCGGCATGGGCGTGGTCAGCTCGGACCAAGCGGCCGTCGCTGAGGAGATTGGAGCCGATCAGCAGGTTTATACGGCGATGAAACGTTATTTCACGCAAGGCCCGTTGCAAGCTTACGCGTATCTGTTGCTGGTGCTGATCTACATGCCGTGCGTCGCGGCGTTGGGCGCTGTGTTACGGGAAATGGGCAAAGGGTACGGAACCTTAGCATTAACTTACCTGACGCTTTTGGCCTGGATCGTGGCGACTTTGTTCTATCAGGTGACTTTAGGACATCAGCTTTTGTGGATAGCCGTATCGGTGCTATTGTTAGTAGCGATGATCGGGGTCTTCTGGTGGCTGGGCCGTAAAACCAACCTGATTAAGGATGAGCCGTCCCAAACACTTAGTGTCTGATTTACCCCGTGGTAGATTGAAGGATAGGCGATGCGGGTCCGGTTGCGGCCGTACTCGCATCGTACCGAATAATATCCCGGAGGAGCTTGGCTGTGTTGGCGAAAAACGAAATGCATGCGGTGGTAACCCGGTTGGAAGAGATCGGCTGCCGCTTTACAGCGCAACGGCAAGCGGTGTTGGCGGTTTTAATTCAAAATCAGGACCGTTATTTACGAAGCGACGAGATTTTTCGGTTGGTAAAAGTGAAAGTTCCGGAGGTCGGTCAAGCGACCGTCTATCGGACGTTGGCGCTGTTTGAACAGTTGCAATTGTTGACGACCGACTGCCAAGACGGCAAAGGAACCCGTTTCCGTTGGGAAACCGGAGCACCGACGCAGCCGGTCCGGCTCATCTGTCGGCAATGTGGCCGGGTTCATCTGGAACCGGAGGAAGCCTGCCGTTTCCAGCAATTGCTGCACCGATTCCAATTCCGGGTGGAGCAGGTTAAATTATACGGGTTGTGTCCGCAATGCCAAATGGAGCATTAATTTAATTTTTTATCATAAAAAAGTTAGTTTTGACTAACAATAAAGTATCCAGCCGGTGTGCTAAGGAGGGAGAACCATGAAAACCGAGATGCAACATCGTTATCTTCAGGGGTGGCTTGGGTTAAACGACCGGGATTATCTGCTTCATACCATTGCGTATCAGGCGGCGCCGGTGCTGGAACAGCAAAAGCCAGGCGTGATATTGACATTTACCGATGACCGGCGACGGGAATTGTACAGCCGGTGGCGCGAAGAGCAACACGCCATTCCGCAATCGGAGGATTTTTGCCACTTTATCCTGCAGGAGTCTTCGAGTCATGCGGTGGTGTTGTTTTACAGTCCGCGACTGTTGCAACAAGTGTTGGAACAACGGGCCAGCAGCTGGTTTTTGGAGTCTTGCGGTTATCAAAAACAACCGACGCTCCCAACCGCGCTGGCTGATCTGAAAGAACGCTATCAGGCGGGTTGCCCGCATGAGATCGGCCTTTTTCTGGGGATCCCGCTCCCGGATGTGCTCGGATTCATTCGGCACGGCGGCAAGCAAGCTTTGGCCGACGGTTACTGGAAAGTGTATCATGATCCGGAACGGAAACAAGCGTTATTTGCAAAATATCACGAAGCGAAACTGGGATTTGTCCGTCAGATGCTGGCCGGCGCGCAACCATCGGCGTATCTCCAAGAGCGAGTCAGCCCTTGTTTCGGATAGAACCCGCGTGTGTGAACCGGTTTAGTTCCGTTTTACGAAATCTAGCTCAGCGGAAGGTAGTTCGCCTTATTGTAGTAATGAAAATATGTCGCAGTCAAGATCATCGAAATATTTAGTGCGACAGCGAGAGCAACGCAAGATTGGGGAGTTGGCCATGTCAATTGTTATTTTTGGCGGTGACCATTTGGGGAAGATTCCCGCATTGTTGGAGACAAAGGGATTTCAGCTGATCCAACACGTCAGCGGGCGGAAAAAAGGGGAACTGAAAAGCTGTATCCCGCAGGGCGTCGAGGCGGTTCTGGTCCTGACCGATTATCTGAATCACGGTTTGGCGTTGGAAGTGAAAGCCGCGGCCAAAGCCCGGGGTGTCCACACCTTGTTCGTGCGGCGGTCCTGGTCGTCAATTAGTCAGGCGTTGGAAGCGTTCCAAAATACGCAGGCTAAGGGATTGTTGCCATGAGCGCTTCCGAGGGAATGGTCGAACTGTATCATGAGATTATCGAGTGCCTGACCACTGCCTTGGAGGCGAAGGATCCGTATACCTGCGGTCACTCAACCCGGGTGGCCGATTTGGCTCACGAGTTGGGGGAGCGGTCCGGTTTGCGCGGAGAAGAATTGGAGAACCTGCATATTGCCGCTCATCTTCATGATATCGGCAAGATCGGAATTCCGGACCGGGTGCTCCATAAGGCGGGCGCTTTGACTCCGGAGGAACGGGAGACTATTCAGGAACACCCGGTGATCGGGTATCAGATCTTAGCTCGTTCCAGTCGGCTGAATCATTTGGCCGAGATTGTCCTGTACCATCACGAACGCTGGGACGGCGGCGGTTATCCTTTAGGGCTACAGGGTGCCGGGATCCCGCTGGGCGCAAGGATTATTGCTATTTGTGACGCGATGGATGCGATGTGTTCGGACCGTCCCTACCGGAAAGCGCTCAGTCTGGAAGCGTGTCTTCAGGAACTCCGGGATAACCGGGGACGGCAGTTTGATCCCGCCTTGGTCGACTTGCTTTTTAAAATCATGGCGAAAGAAGAGACCCGAAAAAACCGAGTATCAGCATAGGAGTAAAGCCCTTCGAAGTAATTTCGGGAACCAGCTTAATTTATTGATATTATGATTGGAGGTAATTTCATGAGATTGCTAATACTATTGGGAACTGGAATCTTATTGGTTGGAATTATTGT
The DNA here is from genome assembly GCA_023410535.1 of Bacillota bacterium. Classification (GTDB taxonomy): domain Bacteria; phylum Bacillota; class UBA4882; order UBA8346; family UBA8346; genus JAEYPR01. Next base: position 31,092 of record JAEYPR010000027.1, read on the forward strand.
ATTGGCGGCGATTCGCGCCACTAAAAAGGGCGGTTGCGGGTGCGAGACCGGCTGTCCGGGGGATTGTTGCGACGTCAAACGGCAACCGAAGTAAAGCCAACAAAATTTGAACTAAGAAAAAGCGCCGGATTTGGCGCTTTTTCTTTTGCTCATGATGCCATTTCACAGCGCGGCGGCTAATTTGGCGCCGAGCGCTTTGCATTGCTCCAAACCATCCGCATCGGGCGTGCTGTGGATGGTTAATCCGCTATCAACCAACTTGGCGCCGGTTGCCGCCATGCGTTCTTCCCAATCGCGCATCCATTGACCGTCGCCCCAATCGTAGGAGCCAAATAAGGCCAACGGTTTTCCGGCCAACGCTTCGGGAGCGATGGCGGCGACGAACGGTTCCATCTCCGTTTCCTCCAATACCTCGCAGCCCATCGAGGGGCAACCTAACGCGACCGCATCGGCTGCGGCCAGGTTGGCTTGGGAGGCTTGATCCACCGGAATCACTTTGACGGCAGTCGCGTCAGTCGTTGCGCCGGTGCTGACGGCTTCGGCCATTTGCTGGGTATTGCCGGTGCCGCTCCAAAAAATAATCGCTATGTTCTTCATTACCAACCACTCCATTTGTTTTTTGTTAAGTATCAAGCTATCAGCTATCAGCGGTGGCTTTTCGTACGGTTCATCGCATTTTAAAACGCATACGACACGCCAAGCGTCAAGGTGTTCTCCCCATCGTTACCGTTGGGCATGTCGTAATCAAAATAAAGGGTGTATTGATTAACGGCCCATTCGGCGCCGACGGTATACAGCGTGGTCGTGTCGTCGCCGTACGTCCGGTCCAGCGCTTTTTTCACATAAGAGGTCCGGTCGACTTCATAGCCGAGATTGAAGATCAGGTTCTCCAAGGCTTGGTATTCAAAACCGGTAAAGAAAGCTAAAGTCGTTGTGTCGGCGGTTTCGCCGTCCAGTTTGGCGTCGGGACGGGTCCGGCCGTATTCAAGTTTGCCGGATAGCGCCAACGGTTCGCTTAGATCGAGTTTGCCAACCAGACCAAGGGTATAAGCTTTTTCATCGTCGCTGTGATCATAGTTGAGCGTCGCCGCCAGTTGTTCGGTAAATTCATACCGCGCGCCCAACGAAGCAATGGCCGGGTTGAAGGAATCCTTTTTGTCATCGCCTTCGGCCTGGAAGCCAAATTGCAACAACCATTGGTCGTTGACGCCCCAATCGACGCCGACTTTCGGTCCATACCCCGCATCCGGTTCGGAATATAACTCAAGGTAAGCGGAGACTCCCGGTTCAACGGACACTCCTAACGTGCTGGCCAGGGCTTTGGTATGGAACGTCGCCATGAGAGCGCAAAGTAACAATACGAATGTAAGCCGTTTTAACATGTTTTTCCCTCCAAAAATTTTCTATATTGACGGATCAGGTATAAAAACACCAAAAAGTCTTTAAAAGTGCTGTTTTCGGGCAGTCACCTCCTTTGAACCGGTGTTAGCTTTAACTAACATTTGAACTGTCCATGCTTTGGATATGACCAATGTCATGGTATTCGGTTTATGTTAGTCAGAACTAACTTTCGAGCTGCGAAACTGAGTTTGACTCATTACCAAGCCGAAGGCCGGTGATGAATCGTAGGGACGTGCTTGCAATGAAAACGCCAAACCGTCCGAATGTTAGGCATGGCTAACTTATCAACTATAAATATAATCCATCAGTTTCCATCTGTCAAGCAAGTTTGGTCAGAAATTAACTTGAACTTTACTTATAAATCGGTAAACTTAAAGAGAAGGAAAGGATGTCGCGTTAACGGCCCTAGCCATTTGGGCGGCATCGATCACAACAGACAGGGGATGTTATGGATGAAGGAACAGGATGCCGCGCAACCGCGATTTGAACATGTCCAGTGGCAGGGCGAACCGGCGGTGCGTTTTTGGGCCGGCGGCTATGAAGCGTTGATGATACCGGGTGTCGGGGCGCAGGTAATTGAATTGAAGGATTTACAACGGGGATTGAACCTGTTACGTTATCCGGAAGGCGTGGGTCTGGACGAGTTTAAGGTCAGACCGCAGATATACGGAATTCCGATTTTGTTCCCGCCGAACCGGATTGCCGACGGGAAGTTCCCGATGGCCGGAACCGTGGTTGATTTTCCGCTCAATGGCAATGAAAATAATCATATTCACGGTTTTTTACGTTTACGGCCGTGGGAGGTCGTTACAACGGAAGCTAACGGGGCCGCGGTTATGGTTGAAGCAGTTTTCGCCGGGGATAATGCCACTGACGCTTATGGCCGCTATCTGAACCAGTTTGAGTTCCGGATGCGCTATACGTTGTCGGCGGCGGGGCTTAAGCAAGTGCTCACGATCAGCAATCAGGGAACGGTGCCGCTGCCGCTGGGCGTCGGATTTCATACCGCGCTGAAGGTGCCGTTTCATCCGGAAAGCAAGGTGGAAGACTGCCGGTTACGCGTCTCGGTCGGGATGGAATGGGAGTTGGATGAGCGGACGTTGCCGACCGGAAAGCTGCTCCCGTTAAATGAGTTTGATCAAGCCTACCGGACCGCCGGTGTCTTGCCGCAGGGGAGTCCGATCTCCGCCCATTATACGGCTGAAGCATTGACGGTCGATGGCAAACCGTTTCATGGCGCGTTGATTGAAGACGGGGCGCGGCGATTGCGGCTAGTCTATCAGGTTGACGCTGCGTATCAACATTGGATGCTCTGGAATTACGGCGGGGATAAAGGATTTTTCTGTCCTGAGCCGCAGACTTGGGCGATCAATGCTCCCAATCTGAAGCTTCCGCCGCAAACCACCGGCTATCGCGAGTTGCAACCGGGCGAAGTTTGGTCGGCGGAAACGGCGATTTACGCCGAGGCGATATAGTTAGGTTACCATTCAAACGATTTACGGCACGGGATTGCAAGGGCAACCCGTGCTTTTTTCTTTTAACGGGCGGAGTGTTTTCGTTGATACCGGGCGGGCGTGGTTTGGGCGATCGCTTTGAAGACGCGGTAAAAGTGCTGCAGGTGATTGAACCCGCAACGGAAGCTGACATCGACGGGGTCGGCCGCCGGATCCTGCAACAGTTTCTGGGCCTCGACGATCCGGCGTCGTTGCAGGTATTGGTTGACGGTGAATCCGGTAACCGCTTTGAAAATATGGCTGATATGGAACTTGCTGAGGTGAAACCGTTGGGCCAAGCCATCCAAGTTAAGCTGGTCCATGTAATGGCGATCGATATATTGGATAATCGACTGAACTTGGTGATCTTTTTTATAATTGCCCACTGGCGTCGCCGCGGTGACCAACTCCCGGAATTTACTGAGAATGATTAAAAGATAGGATTTGAGGAGCGCTGTGGTCAGCGCCGGTTGTTCCCGGTCGCTCGGGGTCGGTGACAGTTTTAGGAGCGCTTGGAATAAAGACTGCAGCTCGGTGGTTTGTTTTAGATTGAGAGTAACCTTTTGATAGGGCAACTCGGCGAGTTCCCGAAATAAGTCGCTGATCCCCAGTTGTTGCAGGTAGGAACTTAAAAAAGAGCGGCTGAAATGAATCACGTATCTTGTGTAGGGTGTCCGGGGTGAATAGACAATCCGGTGGATATCGTATTCGTTAATGAGCAACAGATCGCCGTCGCCGATGGTGTAGTTGATGTCTTTGACAAAGATACTAAGCCGGGCTTGGATAAAAAAAGCAATCTCAAACCGGTCGTGGCTGTGTTCCAGCGGAGGATCGGCAACCGCCGCCACGTGGCGATGGTCGATATCAAAGTCGTTCATGGCTGCCAACGCCTCCATAGTCAATTTAGGAGAAAGGATTTATTTCTGCCAGTTAAGCATACTACGGTTGAAAATTTAGCGCAAGATCGGTGATTTTGGTTAAATTCGGCAAGCAGCGTGAAGAAATTGCGGTTTGGCTATATTACAATGAAAATATACGAACCGGGCGCCGAGAGCACCTGGAATCCGCCAAAGGAGTGGTAAGCCATGGAACCGCAACGAATGACCGGCCGAAGCGCGGCGAATGAACAGTTGCTTTATTTCACTTCGTCCAGTTTAACTGCTGATGACCGGCAGCTATTTTTCATCAGCGACCGTGACGGGAATCCCAATATTTTTTGTCGGGATATCGCTGACGGCACGGAACGGCAATTGACCTTCAATACCGAGGGTACCCTCAAATCATACGTTTATTTCAACGGCAATGAAGGCCGGGGTCTGGGCAAGGCCAGCGTCAGCGAGGATTCAAACCAGGCGAAAGTCTACTACATCCATGGCCGGGACATTTGCGTGGTGGATCGCCACGGCGTCGTGCGGGTCTTAAACCGTTTGCCGGACGATCAGGTAACGGCCTTCACTCACTCCAGCGCCGACGGGAAACGGCTTTGCGTGCCGACCACCGACGCCCGGGCGTTGGCGGCGGAGGAGTTTATCAATGACAGCCCCGGTTACCGCTTGGGCGGCGACGGCAAGCAGAATGAAGTGATCAGCGATAAACCCAATTACGATATCGACGAACGGGTGCGGACTGAAAATTTAAATTCGTATCTCCGGGTTTATGATACCGAAACCGGAACGGAGTTGCTGTGCGAGCAGGTACCGCGGGCTTGGATCACCCATGTCCAGTTTGACCCGAACGATCCGGAGCGGATTCTTTACAATCACGAGTGGCCTTCCGACTGCGGCATCCGTCGGCTTTGGCTGTGGGACGGTCGTCAACACCGCCGGCTGCGGACCGAAAGGGCTGAACGCCGCAAGGAAGATTGGGTCTGCCATGAGATGTGGCAGGCGGACGGGCGGTACATCATCTATCACGGCAAGTACCAGGACGGCACCGCGTTTGTGGGCCGGGTCAGCCCCGCCGGGGGCGATAACATCGAAGTGAAACTGCCGGCCGCTTACCGCCGTTACGGCCATTTTACCGCGGGCAACCGCCATAATGACTGGCTGGTTTCCGACGGCTACTACCATCCCGCGGGCGTGTCCGAGAATGAGAATTGGGGCGGCGAATGGATCACCGTCCAGCGGGTGAATTGGGAGGCGCGGACCATCGCGTGGCAGCCCCTCTGCGAACACCGCTCGCTTTGGGACTGTCAGGACAGCCATCCCCATCCCATCTTCGACCATGCGGACCGGTGGGTTTATTTCACCTCAAACCGCGCTGGGAAGCGGGCAGTGTTCCGGGTGGAAGTGCCGGAAACCGGGTTATAAATACAAACTTCAAATATGACACCCAGTTGTCCGCTTCCGTGCGGTATAATAAAACCAACTAGAAAATCCAGGAGGCTCCATCCCATGCCCGAACCCTTAAAAGCAATTTACCACGAAGAATTTCTCCGCCAATTCGGCGGCTTGGTTCAATCGGCTTACCCGCCGTTCGACAGCAAAGCCTTTGTGGCGGCGGTTTTAGACGATCCTTGGGACGAGCTGGAGTTGAAAGCGCGGATGCGCCGGATCAGCGAGACGTTGGGCCGGTTTTTGCCGTCCCGTTACGAAACGGCGTTGGCGGTGCTGTTTGCGATTGATGAGGTCTGCACCGGGTTTCCCTATTTGTTTTTCCCGGATTTTGTGGCCGTGTTTGGGCAGGACGCGGCGGACTGGGAGCTTTCCGTCAAAGCGTTGGAGCGGTTCACCAGCAAATCGTCGGCTGAATTTGCGGTCCGGCCGTTTCTGTTGCGCGACCCGGAGCGGATGATGGCCCAAATGCGGCGCTGGGCCGGTCATCCGAATGAGCATGTCCGGCGTCTGGCGAGTGAGGGCTGCCGGCCCCGGTTACCCTGGGGACAGACTTTGGGGCCGTTTATCGCCGATCCCGCTCCCGTGCTGGCGGTGCTGGAGTTGCTCAAAGCCGATCCGGCGCTGTATGTGCGCAAAAGCGTCGCCAACAACTTAAACGATATCGCCAAGGACCACCCGGACCGGGTGTTGGAAACCGCGCGGCGCTGGCAGGGCGAGCATCCGTTTACCGACTGGATCATCCGGCAAGGATGCCGCAATTTGGTTCGCAAGGCCGACCCACGGGCGTTGGCGTTGTTTGGTTACGGGGAACTAGCGGGAAATTCCATCGGGTTGACCACCTCAGCCGCATTGACGGTGGCGCCGGCCGCGTTGCCGATCAGCGGACAATGCGAGTTCCGCTACGAACTGCGGGTCCGTGAAGGAGAACCGGTCCGGCTGCGGATCGAATACGGAATTGATTTCGTGAAAGCATCCGGGCGGACTTCGCGCAAGCTATTCCTCTTAAACGATAAGATTATTCCGGGCGGGCAGCTGCTTACCGGCGTCCGGACGCACTCCTGGGCCGACCTGGCCACCCGCCGCCATTACCCGGGCGACCACCGGATGGTCCTGTTGGTGAATGGGGCGGAAGTGGCCGAAACCGTTTTGACGCTGCAAGCCTGATCGTTGTTAAATCCTTGCGCGGGGGACCTGATATTTGCGGCAGGAGTTCGCATGGTTCCGGTAAAACCATCGATAATAATTGAGTGAGTTGAATTCTTTGGGTGGGGAGGGGCGATGAAGCCGTTGAAAAAAGCCCGAAAAATCGGAATTTGGTCGGTAATTTTCCTAGTTGCTTTTGTTTATTTAAACAATAGTTCGTTATTTGTTGCGTCCCGTTCCCAAGGACCGTGGCTGCTGGCGCACCGCGGCTTGGGTCAGACTTTTTCGATGCAGGGGATTACCAGCGAGACCAACACGGCGCAGCGGATTTATCCGCCGGAGCATCCTTACCTTGAAAATACCATTCCGTCGATGGCGGCGGCGTTCCGGGCCGGGGCTGCCATGGTGGAGTTGGATGTCCATCCGACGCTAGACGGACAGTTCGCGGTCTTTCACGACTGGATCCTTAATTACCGTACGAACGGCACCGGGACTACCCGGGAGCATACCATGGCCGAGTTGAAGACGTTGGATGTCGGCTACGGGTATTCGGCCGACAACGGCAAAACCTTTCCCTTCCGGGGCAAAGGGGTCGGCCTGATGCCTTCGCTGACCGAAGTGCTGGAGCGTTTCCCCGGTCGTTCATTTTTGATCCATGTTAAAAGCAACGATTCCAATGAAGGAGTGCTGTTGGCGGAGTTTCTCAAGAAATTGCCGCCCGGTCGCCGCGCTCAATTGGCCGTTTATGGGGGCGATCAGCCGATTGCCGCATTGAAGCAGCGCTTGCCCAAGTTGCGGGTGATGTCAAAAGCCGGCGCCAAAAAGGCTTTGATCGCCTACTTGGCGGTGGGATGGACCGGCTATCTGCCGGCTGGAATGCGCAATACGTTTTTGTATTTGCCCTTGAAATACGCCCGGTTGCTCTGGGGCTGGCCCCACCGGTTTATTAAGCGTCTGAACGACGCCCATTCCCAATTCGCGGTGGTGTTGGGGAACGGCGAATGGTCCGAGGGCTTCGACACGGTCGCGAGTTTGCGGCAACTGCCGCCGGGATACGCCGGAGGAATCTGGACCAACCGGATCGACCGGATCGGCGCGGCGGTGCAGCGGAAGAAAGGCGACTCATCCCCCTGAGTCAGCGGGTGCGTGATGCAAACCGTTACGCCATCCTTGAAGAAATTAACGAGTGGAATGAACTTTTGCAATTTGCAAAGCGGCAGAGGAGGCCGAGTGCATGGACCCCAATCACGCGGAATTTTGGCGAATACTTGATGAGCTGGTGAGCAGATCGGAGCTGGTAATCGACCGGCCCAAAGGATCAAGTCATCCCCGCTATCCCGCGATTGTTTATGCGGTGGATTACGGTTATCTTAAAGACACCACGGCGATGGACAGCGGCGGGATTGACGTTTGGCGCGGCACCGCTGTCCGGCAGGAGCTGGATGCCATCGTCTGTACAGTGGATCTGGTAAAACGGGATTCGGAAATGAAGCTCTTAATCGGTTGCACCGACCGAGAAAAAACGCTGATTGAGCGATTTCACAATCAGTCGCAATGGATGAAGGGGATTTTGATCCTGCGGAATCGCGACACGGGCGACTCACCCCCCTTGAGGTAGCGAGTGCTCGATACAAGCCGTTACCGGTCCCTTCTCTTGCGGCGTTTCTGGCAATCCAGGGGCTCCATGGGAGTCGGGTGCCGATTGATAAATCGGATTTTAATATTTAGGTTCCACGGACGGAACCGTGGGCAGCATAGTCGACAGACAAAATTACTTTTGTTCATTTGGGGATTCGTTATCTCATTGAGTCGCTCAACGAGCTTATTTTGTGAATAACTCAGCTCATTTTGTTAATAACTTAGATCGTTTTGTGAATAACTCAGCTCATTCTGTGACTCAACGAGCTCATTTTGTGAATAACTTAGATCGTTTTGTTAATAACATAGATCATTTTGTGAATAACTCAGCTCATTCTGTGACTCAACAAGCTCATTTTGTGAATAACTGATCTATTTTTGTTAGTAAACGCGCGATTGCTGTGGATAAATGAGTCCCGGCTGTGGATAACTTGGAAATCTCTTCGCATAGCAGCTCCGTATTTGTCTCGCCAAGATCCTGCAAAAAACGCCCGCCGCCCCATCGCCGCGCAACCAGCCGTTTCCGGTGTTTGCGATATTGATTGCCGGAAAATTCAGCCAAATTTTTATTTCACCGAATCATTAGGAAAGGTTTATGACGGAATCGGGTAGAATATTTTTGCAGAAAGCTCATTCCCAACCATAAATGATTGGCATGCAATTTTCGACGTACGATAAATAAAGAACGGAGCGAACAAAATGGCCTTTTATGACGAGTTTGCCGTTTGCTATGACAAGATCTTTCCGGCGGATCCGGACACCGTGAAATTCTTAGGCTCGGTCTTTGGCCCGCCGGGCGGAAAGTTGGCCGACTTGGCTTGCGGTACCGGAGGATATGCGTTGGCGTTGGCCGAAACCGGCTTCGAAGTAACCGGAATCGACCTTTCAGAGAGCATGATCGAGTTGGCGTTTGAAAAAGCGGCCGGCCGGAGCGGGCTGCGCTTCTTCGCCCAGGATATGGCCAAACCGGAGATCGGATCGGACTTCCGGGGTTGGTATTGCATTGGTAATTCCCTGGTCCACCTGGCCGGGCCGGCGGCGATCCTCAAAGCGTTGACGCGCTGGCGGCAACTGTTGGCGCCCGGCGGACGTTGGGTAATTCAAATCTTGAACTACGACCGGATCCTTGCCGGTCAGATCGGGACGTTGCCCACCATTACCGCTCCCGACGGCAGCGAGTTGACCCGGGCATACGAGTTTTCGTCCAAGCAAGAGGTAATCTTCAAAACCCAATTGCGCTGCAACGGCCAAATCTTTACCAACGCCGTACCGTTATACCCGCTGGAACGGGCGGAACTGCGCAGCTTATGCGAAGAGGCCGGGTTAGAGATCGAGGATGAGTTCGGCGAGTTCGACGCGACGCCGTGGACTCCGGCCAGCTTCGCTTACGTGGCGACGGGAACACTTTAAGACTCACTCAAACAGGATATTTCAAGGGCATTGTATCGCTACGGTACAATGCCCTTTTGTATGGTGCGCGACAGCGATCGCGATTTACGGAATGATTTATTGGACAAAAGCAATTTTCGATCCGCCGCTCCTTTCGCCGCAACCGATCTTGTTCTAAGATACATAAGAAAGTGTGATCAACGGATGCCGCCGGCGCAGCGTAATTTCCAGCGGACGCCTGGGTAACTCGGAGTTGATTGAATCTCCTCATCCAAAAAATAAAATTTGCCGAAATAATGATTGCGGATACTTGTGACCGGGTCAGCGGCAACGGTCGGGAAGGAGTCGGCTTTGAAAGGAATCGGTCGAATCAAATTTCGTTATGACTTTTCCGGGTGGCGATTTTTAGGACACAATCATAGCCACCGGCTGTTTTTACGGTTTTTGGTGTCGTATTTGGTAGTGCTGTTTATCCCGATCATTATCGGCACGGTGACCTATAACGAGGCCTTAAGCCTGGTTAAACGCGACTTGCGCGAGTTGAACCTGGCGGTGTTGAAACAGAGCAAAGACGTGCTCAATAACCAGCTGGCCGAGGTGGAAACCTTGGTGCAGCAGCTGTCGATCAACCCGCAAATCAACAAGTTTGTCCCGGTCCAACAGCCGTTGCATCCTGACGATTATTACAAGATGAAGCAAGTCGTCGATGAAGTGCTGCCCTACAAAATCACCCGCGATTTTATCTATGACTTTTTGATCTATTTTAAAAACAGCGACTATATCATCTCATCGGACACTGTTTACGAAGCGTCGTTTTTCAAAGTCAAGGTGGGCGACAATCCGTTACTGCTGAACGAGCTGAAAAACGAGCAGTACCGGGTGGGAGAGTATTTGCCGGTGACCCATATCTCGTTGAGCAAAAATTCGCCCGCCATCCCGTATGTCCGTTCGCTCCCGTTTACCCCGTACATCTGGAACAACCGGATGGAAGGAACGATCATGGTGTTGATCAACGACACCGCCATTCGCAAACTGTTGACGCGAGCTAATATCGCTCAAGGGGGCTGGGCGTATATCGCCGACCGCGACGGCAATGTCATCACCGGCGTATCCAGTAGCGACCAAGCGATCGTCCCGGTGCCGGTCGGGGCGGGCGAAGGGTTTATTCAAAAGCGGATCGCCGGGCAGAAGATGATCGTGACCTATACCACTTCCAACTATAACCAATGGAAGTACATCGCCGTGGTGCCGGCCCGGACAGCGCTGGCCAAGGTGAATTTTATTCAGACTACGATTATTTTGTTTGTGGTCGGTTCGTTGCTGGCCGGAATCTTTCTGGCCTATTATCTGACCTATCATAATACCGAACCGTTGCAAAAGATTATCGGTATCTTAAAGAACGAATCCCTGGAGGACCGTTCCGGGACCCCCGCCAATGCCTACCAATATTTGCAGGGTTCGATCGCCCAGTTGATCACCAGCAACAAAAGTTTACAGGAGACGATGCGCCAACAACGGCCGTTGGTCCGGGCGGCCCTGTTCGATCAAATTCTCATCCGGGGCTTCAACAACCAAAATGAGATCAATACCGTCCTGAATTATCTGGGATTTGAGCGGCAACCCGGCAGTTATCTGCTGATGGTCGTGCAGATGTACGCTTGGGGCGAACTGTTGAATCCCGAGATCATTCAAGAATTGGATATGGCCAAGGTCGTCGTGAAGGAGGTCGTCACCAGACAGCTTGGAGAGCGGGTTTACCTGCACGATATCGACCCCAACAAACTGGCGGTGTTGTTGACCTGGGACCCGGACAGCCCGGCTACCGTAGCCGTGGCGATGCGGGAGATCGAAACGATCCAGGCGGAATTGCTCGGTTCCTATAATATCCGGGTCTTTTGCGGAGTCAGCGCCATTCATGCCGATCCGGCCGGAATCTCCCAAGCCTATGAAGAGGCGAAAATGGCCTTGGACTACAAATGGCTCGAAGATGAAGCGGCCATTCTCTGGTATCACCAGATTCCCCAAGCGACCGAGATCTATTATTACCCGATCGACCTCGAACAACGGTTGCTCAATCTGGCCCAAACCGGCGAGTTCAAACCGTTGCAAGCGCTTCTGGAGCAGATCGCCGCAGAAAACCTTCGCCGTAAGCTTGCGCCGGAGATGCACCAGCAATTGGTATACGCGATGAAAGGGAGCGTCTTGCGGATCATCAGTCAAATGAACCTGACCGCCCCGGAAGAGGCGGCGCTCCAGGAACCGGTCGGCCGGATCGATCAGAACCGGGCATTGGATGAAAATCTCAAAGAATTGCAAGCGGCCTACGCCTTGATCTGCGCCCGCAAAAACGAACAGAAAACCAGTCACGCCGTTCGGTTGCAACAGAAGATCCTGGACTATATCGACCAGGTCTGGAATCAGCCCGACCTTTGCCTGCAAAAGGTGGCCGCGCAATTTTCCTTGACCGAAGGGTATCTCTCGCACTTTTTTAAAGATCAAACCGGCGAGAACTTCACCACCTATTTGGAGAAGCTCCGGATAACCAAAGCCTGCGAGCTGCTCCGGTCCGGCCGACTAAATGTGGCCGAAGTCGCGGAGCAGGTCGGTTATAACAGCCCCCAAGCGTTCCGGCGGGCCTTTAAACGGGTGACCGGAATCAACCCCTCGGGTTTTAGTGAACAACAGTAAACGTCCGCTCTCATGCTTGCGACAAATCATTAGAGAGTTACTGTGGTAACCTTCGTTTCATTCTGATCATACCGCCGGGAATCATCGGTTCATCCCCATGGACCATTCCCGGCGTGTTTTTTCCGTAAGGCCAAGCCGGAAAATTTCAACGTGGATCCTCAGCAATGACGCTGTTTATCCAAAACGGTTCCCCCGAAATATCAAATCACGCCCCCGCAAATCAAATATTGCTCCTTTACGATACTTGCATCTGATTGTTAAAATCGCCTTAACAAACCTTAACGTTGCGTAAATGATTTGTTACTTCGATTTGAGAACCGCAATGGGGAGATTACTCCGATTGCACTCCGGATTTGGAATCCCGGGGTTAACCAATCTGCAATCGGCTACACAACATAGAAAGGCTGGGTGGTTTGATGAGTCTGCTACAAAAGCGCAAACCGGATGCGTGCGAGCGATGGTTGAATCAAAAGTCGCTGAAAGACCGGATCATAAAGTACAAGTATTTTTATCTGATGTTTCTCCCGATTGTCCTGTATTATCTGATCTTTCATTACATTCCGATGTACGGGATCAATATTGCCTTTTACAATATGGGAATCTTCGGCAATAAGACCTTTGTGGGTTGGGACAATTTTAACCGGCTGTTTTTCAGTCCTAATTTTTGGATGGTCTTCAACAACACGCTAATTTTGAGTGGTTTAAATCTGGTCTGCGGCATGCTGGGCTCGATCGTGCTGGCATTGCTCCTGAATGAGGTCAAGAACACCGCTTTTAAAAAGACGGTTCAAACCGTTGTTTACTTGCCCCACTTTATCTCCTGGGTCGTTGTGGCGTCGATCTTTACGATGATCCTTTCGCCCGATTACGGTTTAGTCAATGCCATGATCCAAAAATCCGGCGGGAAGCCTATTTACTTTCTGGTATCGCAACAATGGTGGCGGCCGGCCTTTCTGATGATCACCATGTGGAAAGGGATCGGCTGGGGCGCCATCGTTTACCTGGCGGCGTTGTCCGGGGTCGATCCCCAATTGTATGAAGCCGCTTCGATCGACGGCGCGGGCCGTTTGAAACAGACCTGGTTTGTGACGTTGCCGGCCTTGCGCAACACCATTTTCATCGTATTGATCATGCATCTATCGACCGTCTTGAATCTGTTTCATTCCGTATTCGTTTTGATGAACCCGCTGGTTTATCCGGTAGCCGATGTCTTGGGCACCTATACCTACCGGGTGGGTCTCTTGCAAGCCGATTATTCCTACTCGACCGCGGTGGGTCTGTTCACCTCGCTCATCTCGATGGTCTTGGTTTTGGGAGCCAATTTCTTGAGCAAAAAAGTGAACGGCGAGAGCGTCATTTAAGGAGGAAACCTGGTGAAGACATTGAGCTTTAAAAAAGCAGACCGTGCCCGGACATTGTTTGTCATTGCCAATACCATTGTTTTAAGCCTGCTGGTTGTGATTATGACCATTCCCATCTTGAAAGTATTATCCGATTCCTTTGAAAGCTGGGGTTCGTATGGATTAAATCTGATCCCCCAAAAAGCTTCCTTAGACGCCTATCGGGTGATCTTCACCAACCAGGGATTGTACCGCCCGTTTTTGATTTCGATCGTGGTCACCACCGTCGGCACCTTCCTGGCGTTGTTCCTGACGACGTTGGGCGCCTATGTGTTGACCCGGAAGGATATGCCCGGTCGCAGCATCTTTGTTTACCTGATCTTATTCACCATGATCTTTAACGGTGGTTTGGTGCCCCGGTTTTTGGTGGTGAAAGGATTGGGCCTGACCAACACCTTGTGGTCGGTGATCTTGGTCGGGGTGATCGACACTTATTTCTTGATCTTGATGCGCAGCTTTTTCGCGGAAATTCCCCAGAGCTTGCATGAGTCGGCTGAGATTGACGGTTGCTCGCCGTTGGGGATCTTTTTCCAAATCATGTTGCCGTTGGCGAAACCGGCTTTGGCGGCGATCGGCCTTTTCTATATGGTCCAGTACTGGAATGAGTTCTTCAACTATGTCATGTATATCAATAATCCGAACTTCTATAACTTCCAAGTCAAGTTACGCGAGATGGTGTTGACCAATGATTACAATTCGGCGGGGCAGGATATTCGCGTTTATGGCAAGAGTTTGCAAAACGCGGCGATTGTGACCGGACTGCTCCCGGTGGCGATCATCTATCCGTTCCTGCAAAAGCATTTTGTGAAAGGAATTACCCTGGGAGCCGTGAAAGGCTGAGGTTTGTCGTCGGCGCCGCCTTGGACGGGAGCCGGCTTCAGATAAAAAAACAACTGCCCCGGATGACCGACGAGACGGGGCTCAGTTGGAAAAAAGGGAGTGTATGTGATGAAATCAAAAGGTTTTCGAATGTTTATCTTTGCCGCTGCGATTGCCATGGTCTTCTCAGTGTCCGCTTTCGGAAAAACGGTGGAGAAGCCCAAGAAGATCGTTGCCATCCTGGATGACATCTTAAAACCCGAAGATGGTCAGGACCAATTCTTTAAAGAGTACGAGAAACAGACCGGTATCAAGCTGGAAGTGACTCAACCCCCACACCAACAGTATTACGAGAAGTTAAAACTGGCGTTTGCCACCGGCGATATCCCGGATATCGTCGAAATTTCGGCTCCTGATTACGTCAATTATGCCCAACAAGGCGCTTTCGTGCCGCTTGACAATTATATTAAAAAGTCGGGCGTCCTGAAGAAAGGCGATCCGAAATATTTGTACTCCGGTAAAGTGAACGGCAAAACCTATGGCTTCCCGGTGGATAACGGCGGCGGTTGCGTCACCTATATCCGTAAGGACTGGTTGGACAAATTAGGGCTCAAAGTCCCCACCAACTGGGACGAAATGGTCGAAGTCATGAAAGCCTTTACCTTCAAAGACCCCGACGGTAATGGCAAAAACGACACCGTCGGTTATACCGCTCCGGGAGTCAACGGCGACCTTTATTTACGGGATGTGCTGCAAAACGCGGTCTTAGACTTTACGGTCAAAGGCGGCAAATGGGTCGACGGGATGGCCCAACCTGAATTTAAAAAGGCGATGGAACGGTTTAAAAGAGGATATGCCGAAGGGATCATCGACAAAGAGATCTTCACCAACAACACCAGCACCTGCCGGGATAAGTTTTACGCCGGCCGCGTGGGGATCTTCACCTATTGGTCCGGTACTCGGGCGATTGAGATGGAGGAACGGGTTCAGCAAGGCCCGTCCGGTAAATCGGCCCGCGTCATTCCGATTCCTGCCATCAAAGGCAGCCATTACGTAAACCGGGTTCCGGTTTTCCATGCGATCACCGTCAAGTCCAAAAATCCGGAAGGCGTTTTCAAATATTTTATTGAATACGCTCATGACGGCGGCGTCGGCCAACTCCTGTTCTCCCGCGGCGTAGAGGGAGTGCATTGGGTGAAGAAAGGCAACGATTATCAGATCCTGCCGAGCAAAGCCAATCCGGGCCAGCTTTTCACTAAATCCTACATCCACCCGGTTCAGGAGATCACCCCGGGTAACGATCCCTTTAAAATTGACCCTCGCATCACCAACTCGATCAAAGTGTTCCAAGCGGGTTCGGTCATGCAAAAGTTAGCTCCGGCTTCCCCGACCTTGTTGCGGGTAGGCGCCGATCTGGACGCGTTGCGCCAAGAAGTGATCTCCAAGATCTTAATCGGCGAATACTCGGTCAACGACGGTATGGCTCTTTATGTCAAACGCAGCCAAGCGTTGGGCATCGCCAAAATCCTGGAAGAGATGAACCAAAAGTAACGTTCAGTCAGTATGGAGATCGTAGGGGTTCTTGCGTAGCACCCCTACGATCCCCGGTTTATAAGGAGGCAAACTCATGAAACTCGCTGTAGCAGTGGCCGCTGAAAATGCTCCGCCGTCCGCGTTTGTCGTTTGGCGTGGTTTTGAAACTTCGGCCCGCAAAGCGGCCGAGTTGGGCTATGATGGGATTGAACTGGCGTTAAAAGACGCGGCCGAGATTAACCCCGACCAACTCGCCAAACTATTGGACCGCTATCAACTGGAAGTGAGTTGTATCAGCACTGGACAGGTCTTCGCCGCGTCAGGGCTCTATTTCACCCATCCTGATCCCGAAATGCGCCAACGGGTTGTTGCGGTGTTTGCCGGCTTAGTCCGCTTGGCCAAGGACTTCGGCCAAGTGATCAATGTCGGCCGGACCCGCGGTTTCATTGCCGAGGGACAATCCCGGGCAACGGCCGAACGGTTGTTTTTGGAGACTGCCGCGCGGATCTGTGAGCTCGCCGAACCGCTTGGGGTGACGTTGATTGTTGAACCGGTGAACCGCTATGAGATTAACTTCATCAATAACCTGGACGAAGGCAGCGCCTTACTGCAACGTTTGCAACACCATAACCTCGGTTTGATGCCTGATGTCTTTCATATGAACATCGAGGACGACCGGATCGGGGCCAGCCTGATTCGGAACGCCGCCATGGTTAAATATATCCATTTTGCCGATTCCAACCGCTTGGCACCCGGCCAAGGGCATCTTGATTTTGCTGAGATCTTCCAAGCATTGCGGGAAGCTCGCTTTGACGGCTGGGCTTCCATCGAAATTCTGCCCAAGCCCGATCCTGATACCGCCGCCCGGCAAGCGGCTGAGTTTATTCTGCCGAAAATCCGCAGTTATAACAGTGAGAATTGCAAATAGTCTTCAATCTTTTTGCAGCAATTTGCTATCTCACAACTGTTTAAATAAAATTTATGGAACGACCAAAGGAGGGAAGTTCGGATGAGTTATCAACGAGAGTTCGCTCGACGGATTAACGTCGGCATCATCGGCGCGGGGTCGCATGGTTACCGCAATATCCTGCCGGTAATGAACTATCTGCCGGTCCGAATCACGGCGATTTGCGATCCCCACGCAGAACTGGGCGCGCTCACCGCACAGCAATACGGTTGTCAATATTACGCCAATACCCGGGCCATGTACGAACATGCCGATATCGAAGCGGTTTTTATCTGCGTCAGCCCCAAGCTCCATCCCCAATTGGTGATTGAGGCGCTGGACACCGGGAAACACGTCTGGGTGGAGAAACCCATTGCGACCCGGGCCGCGGAAGTGGCGGAAATGATTGCCCACCGGAAAAACCAAGTCGTGGTGGTCGGCTTAAAGAAAGCGTTTATGCCCGCTACCGCCAAAACTATCGAGATCGTCAACTCGCCCCAATACGGGAACCTTCGTTCGCTTTTGGCGGTGTATCATATGACCATGCCTGCCAACGGCCAGGAGATCCTGGACACCAAGGACACGCCCAACTGGTTGCGGAACGGCGTTCATCCGTTAGCCTTCCTGATGGCGGTGGGCGGCAAAGTCGCCACGGTGACCACCATCGCCAATGCGACCGGTCATGGTCTCGTGGCGTTGCAGTTTGCCAACGGCGTGATCGGCAATTTGCATATGGCTTCGGGGCCGCAGCCCAACCTGGAAAGTTACGGCGCCTACGGCGACAACTGGCAGTTGGAGATCGCCGATACCCGGATCACCTTACAACGCGGCATTCCTTTCGATTACCGGCGGACCACCAACTACGCCCCGGCCGGCGATGAGGGCGGCGCGATTGTCTGGGAAGCTTCCAACTGTCTGGCGACCCTGGAGAACAAAGCCCTCTTTACCCAAGGGTTTTACCAGGAGACAAAGTACTTTTGCGATTGCGTCCTGAAAGGGGAAACCCCGGTCCAAGGGACGCTGGAGTTCGCCCAGGAAATGATGCAGGTTTATGAGGCCGGATTGCTCTCCGGCGGCAAACCGATCGCGATTCAATAAATAGAGGTGATAACGATGCGTTATGGAATCTGTACCCATGTTGGCAATGTCGCCAAAGTCGCGGCAGCTGGTTTTGACTATATCGAGTTACGTGGCGACTGGATCGCCACCATCAGCGACGCTGAATTTGAGCAAGTCCGAACCACCCTGGCCCAAAGTCCCATCGGTTGCGAAGCCCTGAACTTTTTCTTCCCGGGCGAATTGAAGGTGGTCGGTCCGGCGGTCGCCGCGACGGAAGTCACCGCCTATATTGAGCGGGCCCTCGCCAGAGCGGCGGCGTTGGGCGTAACTATGATCGTCGTCGGCAGCGGCAAGTCGCGTTATGTTCCCGAAGGCTGGAGCAAAGAGCGGGCTTGGGAACAATTTGGCGCCGCTTTGACGGAGGTGGGACGGACCGCCGCCCAGTACGGCATTACCATTGTGATCGAAGCGATCCGTTCCTCATCGACCAATCTGGTCAACAATCTGACCGAAGCCGCGGCCCTTTGCGAGCAGGTCGCTCAATCCAATGTGTTCATCATGGCCGATTATAACCAGATGGCCGGCGAGGGCGAGAATATCAACGCCGTAATTGCGACCGGCCGTTTCATCCGTCATCTGCATGTGATCGATACCGCCAATTCCTATTTTCCGTTGCATGGCGACAACCAGGGACTGCAAGCGTTTTTTAGCGCTGTGAAGACCATTGGCTATCACGACGGGATCAGTGTGGAAATTCACGACTTCGAGTCCGTTGCCGATGCCGCCGCTTCATTGAAGCTCTTAAAAATCTGGCTGGAATCGTAATCAAGGAGATGAGTCGGATGGAGATGGATCAAGCGAAAGTTTGGATTGGCAACGACCATGGCGGGTATGAACTGAAGTTGCATATCTTGGAACTGTTGCGCCAACGGGGCATCGCCTATCACGATGTGGGGACGGGTTCGATCGAAATCGTCCGGTATCCTTATTTCGCGGCGGAAGTGGCCGGAGCAGTCGCGCGAGGCAGCGCCAAACGCGGCATTCTCATCTGTTCCACCGGGATCGGCATGAGCATTATCGCCAATAAATTCAAGGGAGTACGGGCTTCCCTCTGCACCAGTACGTATATGGGGCGGATGACCCGGGCTCATAACGATTCCAATCTGCTGTGCCTCGGCGGCAAGATTACCGGCGTCTTTGAGGCGTTGGATATCGTCAACGTCTGGTTGGATACGGCGTATGAAGGCGGCCGTCATGATATCTCGCTCGGTTTGATTCAAGAAGCGGAAGCGGCCTTATGCACCGGACAATTGCCGGAGTTTAAGGGGTCGGTTCGCTGAGTCCGGCCGTTGAGAATGGAACGGTTTTTTGCACAGCGAAAGTAAAGGAGGAATTTCAATGTCAGCCGAAACGTTGCAACGTCACGCGCAGGAATTGCGTCTGGCGATTGTGAACATGATCTATGGCGCTGGTAGCGGTCATACCGGCGGCAGTCTGTCGTGCGCGGAGATCCTGACGGTTTTATATGAATCTGTGATGAATATCCGGCCCACCGAACCGGCTTGGCCGGAACGCGACCGTTTGGTATTAAGTAAGGGGCACGCCGCTCCGGCGCTGTATGCGATCTTGGCGAAACAGGGTTTCTTTGACCCGAAAGCGCTCGACACCTTACGGCAGCTGGACAGTTGTTTGCAAGGCCATCCCTGTATGTTTAAGCTGCCCGGGATAGAGATGTCCACCGGCTCGTTGGGCATGGGGATTTCGGTCGGGATCGGAATGGCGTTGGCGGCCAAAAGTCAAAACCAAACCTACCGGACCTTTGTTCTTTGTGGCGACGGGGAGCTGCAGGAAGGGCAGAATTGGGAGGCCATGATGGCGGCGGCCAAATGGCAGTTGGACAATCTGGTGATCGTCATCGACCGGAACCATGTGCAGTTGGACGGGGTCGAGCCGGATGTGATGCCGTTGGGCGATCTTGAAGCGAAGGTGAAAGCGTTCGGGATCCATACCATTCGCTGCGACGGCCACGTGGCCCAAGAATTATCGGTTGCTTTCGCGCAAGCTTTGGCTTATCCCGGGCCGACGGCAATCATCGCCGAGACGGTTAAGGGCAAAGGGGTTTCCTTCATGGAAGGCCAATCGGCTTGGCACGGCAAACCCATCACCGAACCGGAATATCTTCAAGCCATGCAAGAGCTGAAGGAGGGATTGCGATGACTACTCCAAAGGCAATGCGGGTCGTTTTTGGTGAAACCCTGACCGAACTGGCCGCAACCTTTCCGGGGTTACGGGTGTTGGACTGCGATGTCTCCAGCAGTACCCAGACCAAAATCTTTGGGCAGCGCTATCCGGAGCGTTTTTACAACTTCGGAATCGCCGAAGCCAATATGGTTAGCGCGGCGGCGGGCATGTCCACTTGCGGTCTGATTCCCGTGGCGTCCACCTTCGCGTTTTTGATCACGTTGCGCGCCGGCGATCCGGTCCGGAGCTTGATTGCCTATAACAATCTCAACGTCAAACTGGCCGGCGGTTATGCCGGATTTTCCGACTTCGCCGACGGCGCCAGTCATCAATCAGTCTTGGACTTGGCGGTAATGCGGGCGATGCCCAACCTGACTGTGTTGGTCCCTTCCGATATTGAGACGACGCAAGGTGCAGTCCGGGCGATGCTGGAACACCAAGGTCCGGTTTATCTGCGCCTCTCCCGCGATCTGGTCGGTTCGTGCCACCAAGCCGATACGACGTTTGAAATCGGCCGGGCGAAAGTATTGCGGGAAGGAAGCGACCTCACCTTAGCCGTTAGCGGAACTCTCCTGCCTTACGTGCTGGCGGCGGCGGAAGAATTGCAAGACTTGGGAATCAATGCCGCAGTGCTGGAGTTTCCCACTCTAAAACCCTTTGACAAGACGGCGTTGGCAAAATCGGCCCGCCAAACCGGGGCGGTCATCAGTATTGAAGAACATTCGATCATCGGCGGTTTGGGCAGCGCGGTCGCCGAAGCGTTGGCGGAGGGGGCTCCGGTGTGGTTGGAACGGATCGGAATCAATGATTCCTTCGGCGAAAGCGGCCCCTATGCCCAATTGCTTGATAAATACGGTCTTACCGCCGCCAATATTGTGGCGACGGCGCGCCGCCTGGTCGCGAAAAAGGCGAAGTAATCCGGGGCCTGATACGATGTAAGGACAAACAGTAAACAGGAGGAATAAAAGATGCAGCGTGGCGTGCTTTTTGATAAAGTTTACGGCTGTTTGCTCGGTGGTTTGATCGGAGATGCCATGGGCGCTCCGGCTGAAGATTTGAATTATTGGGAGATTGAAGAGCGGTTTGGCTGGATTGACCAGTTCGATGGGGCCGGTACCGATGATTCCGCGATTAAACTGGTTTTATGCGAAGCGATTATTGAAAACAACGGGTATGTTACGGCCGATGAATTTGCGACCGCTTTTCTCAAGAACAAACAGAAATATTATAAATTATTTTGGATACCGGTCAAAAATATGTTCCATAAGGTTGAAAGCAAATTGTCCCTTCCGGTCTACGCCGGGTTGGGCAATATGCACAGCAGCAGCACGGCAATGGCCATCGCTCCATTGGGGTTGATCAACGCCTGCAATCCACGTCAAGCGGCGATTGAGGCGTTTGATGTCGCTGGGTTGGTTCACGCCGGGGATTCGACGTTCTGCCGGGATGGCGCCTGCGCGATCGCCGCCGCCATCGCCGAAGCGATGAGTCCCGTCGCGACGGTCGATTCGGTGTTGGATGCCGCCACCGCTTACCTCCATCGCACCAGTTCGGCCGAGATGATCGGCTGGATCGAACGCACCTTGGAACTGGCCCGTCAAACCGGTGACTTTAAAAAGTTCCGCGCGGCGTTTTATCAGACCAACTTAGGCGATATCGTCGCCGATTCGCGGGAGACGGTCCCGGCGGTATTGGCCCTGTTCTACCTGGCGCAAGGCGATCCGGTCCAAGCGGTGATTTATGGCGCCAATTTCGGCCGCGACGCCGATACCATCGGGACGATGCTGGGCGCGTTGGCTGGAGCGTTTCGCGGAGCCGACGGATTGAAGCCGGAATGGGTTGAACAGATCGAGGCCAGTTACGGGAAGCAGCAGGAGATCAGTAAGGATTACGGAATTACGGCCATTGAAGCGCCGAATCAGATCCAATTGGCGGACCGGTTGATCGCGGTGCTCGAACAACGGATCGCCGCCCAACAGCAATGTATCGATTATTATGAGAAATTGACTGCGTTATAAGATCTAGCGGGATTGATAAATTTCAAATTCATTGCCAAGCGACCCTTCCGGAATTCCGGAAGGGTCGCTTGGCATTTTCACCATTTGGAATGTTACCTTAGACAGTCCGGTCATTGCCGGCAGTTTCGTAATAATCAAACGACGGGCCTAATTTTGCTTTGAGCGCCTCGGTCGCTTGATTTAACGATTTAAGCGCTTCCGGGGGTAATGGTTCCGTTGCTGCTTTCACATTGGCTGCCAACTCTTGAACATTCCGCGAACCAGCCAACACGCAAGTGAGCGCGGGATTGGCGAGCGCCCATTTGACGGCGATTTCGGGCATGGTCAGTCCGTATTCCCGGGCAATTCCCCGAATGGCCGCCAGCGCCAGATTGGTCTCAGTTTCGGCGCCGTTTTCCCCGTGACGAACTTCGGCGCATTTGCGGGCGTCGAAATGACGGGTGCGCCGCTGCCAAGTGGGGACGTCGTCGAGGGTCGGATAGATGTCGGCGAGAATTCCCTGCAATAAGACCATATAACCTAAGATGCCGATCCCGTTGATCATGCAATACGGTAGGATCTCATATTCAATCGCCCGGCACAAAAGATTGTAGGGCAATTCGTTGATTACCAGCTCGGTTCGGGTATCCAGCGCCTGCTGAAGCTTATTGGGGGCAAAATTGCTGACCCCGATGTAGCGAATCTTTCCGGCTTCTTTCAGCCGGCGCAGAGTGGCGAAAGCCTCTTCGACACTAGGACAGTCCAGCGTTTCATTGGTAAAATGGGCGATTCCTTTGGGGGTGATCGGCCAATGCACCATGTATAAATCGATATAGTCGGTTCCCAGCCGTTGCAAGCTTTGTTCGCAATGCGCCGTCAAAATATCCGGACGGGTGTTGGAGGGACTGATTTTGGTGCCGATGATCACTTTGTCGCGAGGGACGCCGCGCAGCGCCAGGCCCAGTGAACTTTCACTGGCGCCATCGTTATAGGCTTCGGCGGTATCAAAATAATTGACGCCCAAATCAACCGCCGCCTTTACCACCGCATTGACATCGGTTTGCTCCTGGCCGCCCCAATACTTGCCGCCGCCGAACGGCCAACAGCCTAGGCCAAGTACCGCTAGTTCCAGATCGGATGTTCCACATTTTCTGCTTTCCATAGTTCGTCACTCCTGCCTGATTCGGCCGTCAAAGTCGGTTTGGTCTTCTGGTTGGAGCGGAAATTTCACCGGTTTGCGGTCGCGGTTCGAACGGTATATCGCAGTAAAAATTTCCACGGTCCGGCGGCCTTCCACGCCGTCGATGAGGGGTTTGACCCCGTTGCGCAACGCTTGCAAGAAGTTTTCAATCTGGCGTTCGTGAAAGTAGACCATCGGATTGATCGAGTTAAAAAAGGCGGTATCCTGCTGACGCCATTGCTCCAGTAACTCTGTCTCGCCGGGAACGGTCCACAGGTCATTCAACGGCGGTTCGGTAATACTGGACATTCCGGCGATGAACATCGCCCCGCCGTCGGTCTGAACGCCGATTGAAGCTCCGTTGGAGCCATGAATGTGAACTTTACCGTAGAGCGCCGGATTTTGAGAGTTGCTGACGATGATGTTCCCCAATGCGCCGCTTTGAAACTTGATCACCGCGACGGCGGTGTCATCGACTTCAATATAATCATGGTTGAGGTTGGACCAGCAACCGTAGAGCTCGTCAATAGGCCCCATGTACCATTGCAGTAAATCAAGTTGATGGGGGGCTTGGTTGACCAACACGCCGCCACCTTCGCCCTGCCACGAACCGCGCCAGGGATCGCTCCGATAATACGCTTCATCTCTCCAACCAAGCATATTGACGGTTCCAAAGATCGGACGGCCGATTTTTCCGTCATCGATCGCTTGGCGGATCCGTAGCGCTGGAGGATAAAAACGGCGCTGACAGATGGTGCCGACAGTCACGCCGTTGGCATTCGCCGCATTGATAATGGCGTCGCAATCCGCCAGCGATGCCGCCAGCGGCTTTTCAATCAACAAATGCATCCCGGCGTTGGCGGCTTGGACGGCGGGGCCGGCATGGGCGGGATGGGGCGTGCAGATTAGCACGGCCTGAACTCCGGCGTCGGTCGCCATCGCTTCAATACTGGCGCAGGCTTTTACGCCGTATTGGTCGGCAAAAGCTTTTGCTTTTTGGTAATCCCGGCTATACACCGCTGTAAATAAGGACTCGGGAAGGTTTTTTAAGGCTTGGGCATGGAGATGAGCCCCTTTGCCGCAGCCAATAATTCCGGTTTTAATCTGTTCCATGATTGTTCGCTCCGATCATCGAAATTCCCAAAGTAAGCATCGGGTTGACTGTTGCGCTCCGGGTCGGCCCAAGAAGCTATGGGACCAAAATAACCTTCATTAAACCGGGTTCTTTGTGATAGAGTTTTTTGAACCAGTCGGCGCCTTCGGACAGAGGGGCCACCTGGCTGATCAAAGCATCCACATTGACCTTTCCTTTTTCAATCAAGTCAAGGCAGACCGGATACTCGCCGTTTGAAGCGCAGGAACCAAAGACCGATAGCTGACGGGTCACTGCCGCTTGTAACGGAAACTCAATCTGAGATTTCAAGTTACCCACCAAAGTCAGTGATCCGCCTTTGCGTAACGAATCAATCGCGGTTTTGACAGCGGCGGTGATACCAACCACCTCAAAGGCGATATCGGCGCCTTGACCGTTGGTCAGCGCGGCAATCTGCGTGTTTAGATCGGCGCGGTCGGCGTTAAAACAATGCGTCGCTCCAAATTGGCGGGCCAGATCAAATTTATGGGAATCCAGATCGACGGCGATGATCTGAGCGCATCCGGCTATACGCAAGATTTGGACGATAAAAAGGCCAATCATGCCGATTCCGACCACCACGGCGGTGTCGTTTAAGGCGATGGGGCAACGGCTGACGGCGTGTACGGCAATGGAGACCGGTTCCACCATCGCGGCTTGTTCAAAAGTGATCCCGTCCGGCAAATGATAAGCGATATGCTGGGGAATGCTGACATACTCCGCAAAAGCGCCGTTTTGACGATACTCGCCGCAGGAAACGCCGAGCACCCGGCGGTTGTCGCACAGATTGAGCTGCCCGCTCCGACAATAATGGCAACTGCCGCAATAAATGGTCGAATCAAATGTAATCCGGTCTCCGGGCGCAAATCCTTGCACATTGGCGCCAACGGCTTTCACGACCCCGGCGGCCTCATGCCCCATAATCACCGGCGGGATCCGCCGTCCAGTGCTGCCGTCCATGCCATGGACATCACTACCGCAGATTGCGCAGGCTTTCACCTCGACGAACAAATCATTAGGGCCGTATTCGGGTTGGGGGACTTCTTCATAACTGAATTGGTTATATTCTTTGAGGACCAGTGCTTTCATGAAGTACACTCCTTTGCTGACAGAGTCTTTCATTGTTATCCTTTCACTCCGGTCATGACCACGGCTTTCACCATCCAGCGTTGGAAAGCCAGGAACAGAATTACAATGGGAATAATACTGATGACCGAAGCGGCGGTCGCCAGGTGGTATTCGACAAAGTATTGATTGTTAAAGGAAGCCAAACCCAAGGTGATGACCTTCATTGTCTCGCTGTTGGTACAGACCAGCGGCCAGAAAAATTCATTCCAGGTCCAGAGAAACTTAATAATGGTCAAGGCCGCCAACGACGGGGTGATTGAAGGTAAGATGATCCGGAAAAAGATCCCGAGCTCCGAACAACCGTCGATTCGTGCCGAATCAATGTAATCGTTGGGAATTCCGTCGATGGCTTCGCGCATCAGGAAGATGCCGAAGGCGCTGACGAACTGCGGCAGCATTAATCCAATATAGGTATTGATCAGACCAAACTGGACGACCCACTGATACAGCGGGATCACAATGGCTTGAAACGGGATCATCAATAACGCGAGAATACTAAAGAACCAAAACTCTTTCAGGGGGAAATGGTATTTGGCAAATCCATATCCGGCCATGGCGGAGATGATGACGCTGGTGAAGGTGCTGATGCCGGAGATGATGATTGTATTCCAGATGAATAGATGAAAGGGTTGACGTTTAAAAAGTTCAAGATAGTTTTGAAAATTAAAGAAGTTGTCGGGAAAAAACGATAAGGGGATCCGATGGATCTCGGCTGGCGTTTTTAACGAGGTAAAGACCATCCAGACGAACGGCAACAACATCAATAAGGCGCCCAACGTTACGAGCAAGGTTAACATCCAGCTGAAAGTGATCGGTTTTTTTGACATATTAAGCGGGGTATTTATATTTTTAGCAGTTTTCATCATGTCACCTAACCTTTAGGCCAAGATTTGCTTGGGAAAACAATTGCGATTGTGACTGGGAGATTCGCTGGGACCAAGTCAATCGGTTTAATTGGCTGTCTTGCGTAGAAACGCCCACTGTAAAACACTGACGATCAACAGGGAAATGAATACGAAGATAGCGACGACCGACGCTTCACCAAACTTGAACCATTTGAACGCCAAATCATAAAGGTACATGATAATCACTCGGCTGGCGTTGGCGGGACCGCCTTCGGTCGTGGCGTAGACTTGATCAAAGACTTTAAAGGCAAAAATCAATTCTAAAATTGTCACCATGACAATCTGGGTATTCAACAACGGCAAAGTGATATGGCGAAAAACCTTAGGAGCAGTGGCGCCGTCAATTTTGGCCGCTTCGATCAATTGCTCGGGAATGCTTTGGAGGGCCGCCAAGAAAATGACCGTGTCAAAGCCAATCCGTAGCCAGATGTTGATCGCCGCTAAGGACGGCATGACTTGCGTCACCGAACTGAGCCATTTTTGGGGTGGCAATCCTAAACCGGCGAGTAAATAGTTGGCTAAGCCGTAGAGCGGTTGATAGATCCAACCCCAGATCAGCGCGGCGGCCACCAAGGACATGACCAGAGGCAAGAAGTAGGCGCCGCTCAACATGTCGCGGAATTTTTTATTTTCAATCCGGTTGAGTAATAAAGCAACCATTAATGATAAGAATACGGTGCCGGGCACCGAGAGTAACACAAAATAAGCGGTGTTTTGGACGGTCAGCCAAAAGATCGGATCGGTAAAGACATTGAAGTAATTGGCAAAGCCGACGAACCGTGGCGTTTCCCCAAAACCCCCCCGGAAAAAGGACATGCCGATCGATTGGAACAAAGGGTAGAAATAAACCAGGACAAAATAGATCACGGCAGGAAGGACAAAGGCGTAACCGATCCGGGCGTGTTTGCCGGAGAAGGTTTTGCCGCTCAATAGTTCTTTGAAGCCAACCTTTTGAATGTTAGACTGCATGAGAACACCTCACATATTCGCAAACTTAACCTGGATTGAAGGTGCGGCGCTCAACGGGCGGAGTGAACCGCCCATTGAGCGAGGTATGAATCAAAGAAAATATGTCGCGATCAAGGCGTAAATATTTAGTGCGACATAGCGATCGTTATTGTTGTTTGAGAATCTGATCAATTTTGGCGGCTGCCCCGTTTAATGCGGTTTTCGCATCTTTACGGTTATAAACCACATCCAATACGGCATCGCCATAAACCGAAGCGACTTCATTCATTTTGGGGTGGAAATAAGCCGGCGCCGGGGGCCGTTTGGCCATATCCATAATCGCGTTATAGTCGGGACGTTTTTTGACGAATTCGGTGTCGAAGTTGGATTTGAATACGGGCATGATATCCTGGGCGGTTGCCCGGGCTAAATCGTTTTGCTTGGACCACATGAAATTAAGGAACTCCCAGGCCAATTTCTTATTGGGGCTGTTCTTATACACCAGATCCGACCATCCGAAGAGTGCTCCGGGTCCGGGGGCGACTTTCTGGGAAGGCAGCGCATATACTTTGTATTTAATATTGGGCGCGTTGTCGATTAACCAACCGGGAAGCCAGGATTCGCGGAAAATAATCGCTGCCAAACCTTTGCCGAAAGCTACTTCGGGATTGCCAACTTCCAAGCTGGATATTTTGTTTTTATTGACTAAGTCACCGTAAAAAGTCAGCGATTCAATAGCGGCAGGGCTATTGACAACGCCAAGGGCTTTTTTATATTTGGGATCAACCATTACTCCGCCAAAAGCGTGCAGAATCGGGAGGTATTTATCGGTAATCCCGGTCTGATTGCCGGCGTAGCGGAGTCCAAAGCCGGAGCGGATCACTTTGCCGCTGGCATCGTATTTGGTCAGTTTTTTGGCGGCGGTTAATAAATCGGAGAGGGTTGTCGGCGGTTTGTTGGGATCGAGACCGGCTTCGACAAACATATCAACATTAATGAACATGTATTGGAAGTTTCCGCCTTCAACCGGGAATCCATAACGGACGCCGTTAAACAGACCGAAGGGAATGGCGGTGGAAGCCGCCTCGGTGGCAACCGCTTTGGCGATATTGGCGGGCATTTTATCGGCGAACTGATACTTGCCGGCCCAATCGTGGGCGGCGCCGTTAAAGAAGTCCGGCGCGCCGGTTCGGGCCATGAATGAGGCTAAGTACTTGGCTTCATATCCGGAGTAAGGAATCGTGACGACTTCGACTCCTTCGCATTCCGGGTGAAGCTTGGCAAATTGCTTTCCCGCTTCAACGTAATAGGCGTTAAATTTAGGGTTCTGTTCCCAGTGAGTCCAATAGACGAGTTTGGTTTTCTTCGGGGCTGCCGATACGGATATTCCGGCCGCAATGACTAAAACCATTAACACCATAAATAAGAAACTCTTTTTAGTAAACATCACATTTCCTCCCTTTTTATATCTATCAGTTCGAACTGTTTCTGCTTGTCACCCCCTTATGATGCGGTTTTAGCGGTTTAAAGATATAAACGGATGATTGGTTCAATCGGGATGGCATAAATTGTTAAATGTCATACCGGTATTCAACCGGTTTATATCATTGTATCATTCCGTTTACACAAATGCAACAATTTGGTTTGTTTTTAACCCGCCCCGCCGCTCGGCCTATGCGGAATAAATTCCGCCATTAATGTCTAATGTTACGCCGGTAATAAACCCATCGTATTGCGAAGCGAGAAACGCCACCCCGTCGGCGACGTCTTGGGGATTTCCGGCGCGTCCCAATGGAATTTCGGAGATGGTCTTTTGGGCGGAGTCGTCGGTGGTGTGGGTTTGGTGGAAATAAGTGCCCAAGATCAAACCCGGCGCCACGCAATTCACCCGGATTCCTTGCGGGCCGACCTCGCTGGCAAGGGAACGGGTGAAGGTGATCACCGCGCCCTTGGCGGTGCTATAAGCCAACGAACCGCCATGTCCGCCTTTGCGACCGGCTAATGATGCCAAGTTTACGATGGCGGCGCCGTTTGCTTTCATTAGGTGGGGTAAAGCTTCACGCGTCACCAACATCATGGTGTTGACATTAACCGCCATCACTTTATTGAAAAATGACTGTTCCATCTCGATGAGCGAATGGCGACCAATAATATCGCCGACATTGTTGATGAGGATGTCCAAGCCGCCCAGACCGGCGACAGCTGTTCGTACTACCTGCCGGACGGTGGGCTCATCGGTGAGATCGCCGCTGACGTCGACCATATTGACCCCGAACGCGGTAACTTGCTTCCGTAAAGCGGCAATATCCTGACTGGTGTTTTGGTTGGCGCGGTGCTGAAACCAATGCACGGCGATGTCGGCGCCCTGTTTGGCGAGTTCAAGCGAGATCGTGCCGCCGATGCCGTTGGCCCCGCCGGTGATTAATACTTTTTTCCCATGTAAAGTACCCATTTTGACCTCCTAAAAAATTTTAATGCAGCCCTTTCCAGCCGCGTTTCAAAGATGGAAAACGTAATCAATGATTTATTCGACTTATCGTACAACGCCTTTTTTCAACAGGATGTTGGCCCGGAAAGTTGTGTCGCCGGTGATAAAAACCGCGAAAGCGTTTTTGGTCCGTTCGTAATATTGATAACGTTCGACATGTTCAAATTGATCGAAACCCGGTTCGTATCTCTGAATAATGCCGCGGTATTCTTCCCAGATGTCCGGGGCGATTTCGGTGGTGGCAACCGACATTAGGGCGGCGGGATATTTTACTGACCGGTCCAAGGGCAAGAACTGCAGGACCGCTTGGAGCAATTGCGGTAAAAGAAGGCCGTCACAACGAATCAAACGTTTGGCGCAAGTCGTTGCCGGAAAATTGGCATCCGCCAACACGAGTTCGTCGCTGTGGCCCATTTCCATGAGAGTTTTCATCATATCCGGTGAAATGATCGGGGGAATTCCTTTTAACATGAGAACACTCCTTTTCGTAGTTGATATCATTTTAGTAACTTGATTGAAACAATTAATAATATACCTGTATACAACCTATGTAGTTAAAAATTAACATAGATTTCGGTAAAATGCAACCGGATATCTGAATCAAACTGAAAAATAAAGCTGGTTGAAATCGCCAAATATCTATGGTATTCTAAAAATTATACAGGTTTAATATAAGTTGGTGGGAAAACGTGATACAAATCGACCGGGAAAAGAAAATACCTTTGTATATGCAGGTCTACGAGAGTTTGGTCCAGCTGATCCAGACGAAGCAATGGCAGACTGGCGAGTTGTTGCCTTCTGAACGCGAATTGAGTGTGCTTTTTGCGGTGGACCGCCTGACGGTGCGGAGAGCTTTGGGAATGATTGCGCAGGAAGGTTTGGTTGAAAAGATTGCCGGACTGGGGACCCGGGTTACCGATGCCTCGCCACTGGTTAAAGACTATCAGAATTTCCGGAATGTCATTTTTTTATTGCCCAAAGTTACAAAAAACGGCAATTTTGTCGACCGGATTACCGATCCGATTAAAACCGATCTGTTTTTCCGGCTTGAAAATGAATGTAAAAAACGGGATTATAATTTAACCTATACGACGATCGGTCCTGAAGAGGTTTTAAGTGAGGTCCTTGAGGGCCGTTACATTTCAGGTGTCTTTTTTGCCAGCAAAATCGATGACAAATTTTTTGAAGAGGCGCGCAGGTTAAAAATTGCCACCGTAGTCCTTGATAATGAGTGTGATTTTTTTCCTTCCATTCGTCCGGCCCGTGAAAAAGGGACTTATGAGGCGATCAAATATTTGATTAGCCAAAATCACCGTCAAATCTGTTTTATCAGCGGGTTAAACGGTTACATCACAGCCAAGGACTGTTTTGAAGGATATAAACGGGCCCTGGGGGATGCCAATATTGAATGGAAAGACCAGATTATCAAAGAAGGCGATTGGACGTTTGACGGCGGGTACAAAGCGATGCAGGAGATTATCGCCGAACATCCCCAACTGCCCAGCGCTGTTTTTGCTTGCAATGACTTGACCGCGCTGGGGGCGATGGAAGCGATCAAAGCCGCCGGTTATGCGGTTCCGCGGGACATTAGCGTGATCGGTGTTGATGATATCGAGCAAAGCAAATATGGCTGCCCTAAGTTAAGCACAGTACGGGTCAATGTGGCGGCCATGGCCAGCATCGCCTGTCAAAATCTGCTGTTGGCGATTGAAAGCCGGGAGATGCAAAACGTTCAAATGTTTCTGCCCACGGAGTTGGTCATCAGAGAATCCACTGCGCCAAGAAACGCAAGATAAGCGATTGGATCCGGGAATATCCGTCGCAAATATGCCGAATGATATTTCAAAATCGCTCTTCGACTATCGAAAGAGCGATTTTTTATTTATAAAACTTTCCATTCTCGGGAATGCTTATGGTCTGGAGGAGGGATCTGTTTTGAGCGTAAAACGATGGGTAGTTTTCACGATGTTGGTCGTGTTTTTGGCGCAGGCGACGGTCACGGCCCAGCCGGATTTTAAGATCAATGCCCGGGCCGCAGTGTTGATGGACCCAATCAGCGGCCGGGTGCTTTTTGGCCAGGATGAGCATAAACGGCTGCCGCCGGCCAGCGTGACCAAGATCATGACGATGTTGCTGATCCTGGAGGCTGTTCACACCGGGCGGGTCAAATGGGACGAACCAATCACCACCTCGCCGTTTGCCGCCTATATGGGCGGGTCGCAGGTTTATCTGAAAGAAGGGGAAGTTTTTCCGTTACGGGAGATGTTCAAAGCCATTGCCGTGGTTTCGGCCAACGATGCCAGCGCCGCGGTGGCAGAACATTTATACGGGTCAGTCCAGGATTTTGTCGACCAAATGAACCGGGAGGCGAAACGGCTTAACTTAAAAGACACTCATTTTGCCAACGAGACCGGTCTGCCGGATCCGGAACATTATAGCAGCGCCTATGATCTGGCAGTCATTTCCCGGGAATTGCTCACCAAATATCCCGAGGTGTTGGACTACACGTCCATTTGGATGGACAAGTTCCGCAACGGCGAGTTTATCTTGAAAAACACCAATGATCTGCTTAAATCCTATCGGGGCGCCGATGGTTTGAAAACCGGCCATACCGATGAAGCGAAATTTTGCCTTTCCGGCACCGCCAAACGCGGCGATTTCCGGTTGATCTCCGTTATTCTGGGCGTCGAGACCAACCCGAAACGGGTTGCGGAAACCCAGCGTTTGCTGGACTATGGTTATCGCAATTATCAATTAAAGGTAATTAAAGATTCTAAACAGACTGCCGGACAAGTATATATAAGGGAAGCGCAAAAAAGGGAAGTGCCGGTGCAAGTCAAACAAGCTTGGGGAGTGGTGGTCGAGCGGGGACAGGATCAGTTGGTCCGGACGGAAGTGGTTCCCGATACCCAATTCAAATTCCCGATTGAGGTTGGCCGGAAGGTAGGGATCATCAAAGCGACGCTCGCCGGAAAAGAGATCGCCCGGGCGCCGGTTTTCGCCATGGAAAAAGTAAACCGGGCGAATGTATTCACCCGCGGCTGGCGTTGGTTCGTGGATTTCATCGGCAGCTTGTTCCGAAAGAAGGTGAAATAAAACCCGATCCGTGAGAGCGGCTTTGAGGAGGGCGTTGAGGTTGTCTTCGCTATTTCTGGCGACATCGCTAGCAGGATTATCCAATTGCGTGCAGAATTTAATCATTCCGACGTAATTATTTAGGAAATAACAAAATTGCACAATCATCGCGGATTTGGCTGAAAATAACGCAATTTTTTTGGATTGGTGGAATTTGCGAATCGGCAATATTCGTTTTTTGAAACGGTCGATTGGCGACGCTCCGATTTGATGGAAGGAGGCCGCGGGATGAAAGTTACCCGAGACCAAAAAAGGCTGTTGCTGATTGGTGGCATTTTGCTGTTACTGTCTGCGGAAACAGCGGGGGCAACCAATTTGTTGCAGGTTGGCGCCAAGGGTGAGCAAGTGCGGGAGATGCAAAGCTATTTACATCAACTCAATTATTTAAAACCCAATCCCACCGGTTATTACGGACGCATGACCGCTGAAGCGGTAAAATCATTTCAATTGGAGAACGGTCTGAAACCCGACGGTAAGGTTGGCCCGGCAACCGCCAATTTACTGCGGCAGGCGGTGGCGAGCCGGAATAAAACCGTAACGTATATTGTGAAAGCCGGCGACTCGTTGGAGACCGTCGCTGAAGAATACCGTACTTCGGTGGCGGCGATTATTGCCCGGAACAATCTTCCCGGTAAACAGATAACCGAGGGGCAACGGTTGATCGTTCCGGTTGGCGAAAACCGCGCGACGGTTGAAAACTCCCGGAATCGCCAAGGAGTACAGTTAATTCCCTGGTCAATTGTTGCGCAACTCTGGAAAACCGGCACCGCCGCCCGGGTCATCGATGTGGAAACCGGAAAATCCTTTATGGCGCAACGGTATTATGGCTATTATCACGCCGATATCGAACCGTTGACCAAGCAAGACACCCGGACGTTATACGAAATTTACGGCAATCATTGGAGTTGGTCGCGGCGGGCTGTCATCGTTCAGGTGAAGAACCTTTACATTGCCGGATCGATCAACGGGATGCCGCATGGCGGCGAAGCGATCTTCAATAACGATTTTAAAGGCCAGATCTGCTGCCATTTTCTGGGTAGCAAAATTCATCAGGACGGCGAGGTGGATCCCGACCACATGGCAATGATCCAACGGGCCGCCAATAGTTCGCTGGCTAAATTTCTGCCGCCGGAAGAGACGCAACACAACAACGTGCCGGCCGTGGCAGTCCCCGGTACGCAACCGCGCGGTAATTGAAACGGAGCGGTTTTTTATCACAACGACCCTACGCATTGGCAGGTTACGTCCAATGCGTTTTTCTTTATCCATCTTCCATAATCCGGCTGCCGCTGTCGCTATCCATGGAAAAGGTTGTCCGCAAGATGGTCAGACCGTCCTCGATATCATCGAGAAATTTTAGACTGGACTCGGTCTGCGCCACGGTGGGACAGGCAAGTTCCAGGAGCGTCTCCAGGCAAATTTCGAACTTTTGGAGATTATCCCCGATAAAAATGGCGTGAGTCCGCTGGATGTAATGGATCGCGCGAACCAGGATGGCCGGGTCGCGGTCGGTGCCCTCAAGATATAAAATTTTCTCTTTGGCAATCTCATAAAACTGTTCGCAGAGATCTTCAATCCGGCTAATATCGACCGGCATCCGCGGTTGCATGGCAACTTGGGCGATTTCAAAGCAGGCGAACTGCAGTGCTTGCAAATTCATCTCCACGGGCATTCCTCCTTAGTAGGAGCTTTATGCGAGGATAATCGAAGGCAATATTTAACAATAAGGTTACATAAAATTGAATATTTGTTTAATATTCAATTTCTGCGATTCAAATCCTTCCGTACGGTAAAATATTCCATTAATTGTGGAAATCGTATTATATATTCAAACGAAATTCCTATCGATTGTTCCTTTCACGGCCGTAAGATTTGCGGATGAAAAAGGAAAATGCAATTAAATGGCGAATTTTGTAAAAGAAACTAAATTTTCTGAAATAAGAGAATTACCGCCTCGCAAAAACGTTCCTTCGGACCGACAATGGATCTGTCCCCCGTTGGATCTGAGGTAGTCGTCTGTGCCGGAATCGGTTGTGTAATAGCCGATAAGTGTTGGCATCAGGCGCCGGGCGCCCGATGTCCGGCGCTAAGTGGACGATGTGGTGATGCAGCAAGCAAGATTCTCTTATAGGAAAGGAAGCCGATTGGATTGGCGAAAAACAAAGTGAGACCGGAGGAAACGAGCGCAGTCCCGGTTGATGAGAACAGGTTAATTGAGCCATTGGAGCGCGGAACGGCTCAGGGCCAGTCAGGTTTGGGAGTTGTCAGCAAAGAATTATTGGAGAAGTTATTTCAGACGCTTGACGACGAACGGAAGATCCTTGAAGCGATTATGGAAAATACCCGTACGCAGCTGGCGTACTTTGATAACCAGTTCAACTTCATCATGGTCAATTCGGCGTATGCCCAAAGTTCGGGGTATAACAAAGAAGAGTTGATCGGACGGAATCATTTTGATTTGTTTCCCCATCCGGAAAATGAACAGATTTTTCAGCGGGTGCGCCAGACTGGGCAAGCGGTCGAGTTTTACGCCAAACCGTTTTGTTACACCAATCAGCCATGGCGGGGCACGACCTACTGGGATTGGAGCCTCGTCCCGGTTAAAGATAAAAAAGGCATGATGCAAGGATTGGTTTTCTCCTTAACCGACGTGACGGAGCAGATTAAGTCCAAACAACGATTGGAAGAGGCGTTAACCAAGTTACGTAACTTAAACGAACAGTTGATGGAAGCCCGTCGTAAGGCCGAGCAACGCGCTGCGGAGCTCGACGGCGTTTTTGAGGCGATGATCGATGCAGTGACCATCTTTGACGCGCAAGGCCGGATGTCTCAGATCAACCCGGTAGCCACCTCCTTTTTGGGCTTGCGCGGCGTCAAATCCGGTCCCGAGGCGTTTGTCAACAACTTGCGCGCCTTGGACGGCCAGCTGTTGCCGGCGGGAACGGGTCCGTCGCACCGGGCGTTGCAAGGTGAGCGCATTCACGGCGAATATTACAAATATATCAACCAGGACGGTCAGGAGTTTACCATTTTGGCTTCGGCGGCGCCTTTGAAAATCCGGGGGATGATCAGCGGGGCGGTGGCGACTTGGCATGATGTGACCGAGCGGGAACATCTGCTGGGCCAGTTGGAGCACGAACGGGCGTTGTTGGCGTCGGTGCTGGAACAGATGCCTTCGGCGGTGATTATCTTAGAAGCTTCCACCGGCAAATTACTGCTCGGCAACGAGCAGGTCAGCAAAATCTTACGCTATCCGACCGTTCCGGCATTCTCCGGCAAGTATTTTGAGATGACCGACCGCAAACATGAGGACGGGACGCCGTACGACCCGGAAGATTGGCCGTTGGCCCGGGCGTTGAACCGCGGGCAGATTGTGGACAAGGAAGAAATGGTCGTAATCCGGGGCGACAATACCCAAGGCCTAATTGAGATCAGCGCCGCGCCGATTTATGACCGTGACGGGTCGATCGTCGCCGGAGTGGCTGTTTTCACCGACATCACCGAACGGCGCGAGGCTGAGGAGAAATTGCAGCTGGCCGGCCAACTGCAGCAGATTATCGAATTTATCCCCGACGCGATCTTCGTCTTGGACGAAGACCGCCGGGTGATCGCCTGGAACCGGGCGATGGAACGCTTCTCGGGAATTGGCAAAGCCGATGTGATCGGGAAAAAAGATTCCTATCACGGGGCGGAATTTTTCCAATCGCGCCGCCTATTGATTGATTATGTGTTGGATCAGGACTTGCGCCCGGAGAGTTATCGGACCGTCAGCCAGGATAACGACACCTTGATCGCCCGTTTTAACACGCCCAACGCCATTTGGGGCAAAGAGGCCTATCTTGAGGTCCGGGCGACGCCGCTTAAGAACGAGAAGGGTCAGGTGATCGGGGCGATCGAATCGATCCGGGATATTACCCGGCAACAGGAGATGGAAGAGGAATCGCTCAAAGCGCAAAAGATCGAGTCCCTCGGACTATTGGCGGGAGGCATCGCCCATGATTTCAATAACTTTTTAACGGCCATCCTGGCCAATGTCCAGTTGGCCCGTTTGAAACTGACCAAAGGGATGGATGTTGCCCGGGCTTTGCAGAACGTTGAGGAGACCATCGTCAAAGCCAGCGATCTGACCCGGCAGTTGTTGACCTTCTCCAAAGGCGGGGCGCCGCTCAAACGGACCACCGCCATGAATGAGCTGCTCCAGGATACGGTGGAGTTTGTGTTGCGCGGTTCCAAAGCCGCTTGTCAGTTTGCGATCGCCGACAACCTCTGGATGGTTAACGTTGACCCCGGCCAGATCAGTCAGGTCATCTCCAATCTGGCGATCAATGCGATTCAGGCGATGCCCGATGGCGGCATCCTGACCGTCCGGGCGGAAAATGCCGAAATCGGTCTGGAGCGGTATCTGCCGCTGGAGACCGGGCGTTATATCAAGATCGCCATGACCGATCAGGGAGTGGGAATTCCTCCCGAACACCTCTCGAAAATCTTCGACCCTTATTTCACCACCAAGCATGAGGGCAACGGCTTGGGTCTCGCCACTTCCTACTTTATTATCTCCAATCACGGCGGCCATATCGGCGTGGAGTCCCAATTGGGCGCCGGTACTACTTTTACCGTCTATCTGCCGGCGGCCCTTGGTCCGCTGGTCGAACAGGTTTCCGAGGAACCGCGGCTGTTTGGCGGCCGGGGCAAAATTCTGCTGATGGATGACGATCTGGGGATCATTCAAGCCTCCAGCGAGATGCTGGAGGAGATCGGCTATGAGGTTGAGCATGCCTATGACGGCAAGTCGGCGCTCCAATGCTATCTTGAGGCGGTCCAGGCGGAGAACCCGTTTGATCTGGTCATCTTGGACCTGACCATCCCCGGCGGTATGGGCGGCAAAGAAACTATCGCCGGTCTGCGCGAGATCAACCCGGACCTGCACGCCATTGTCTCCAGCGGTTATCCCGACGACCCGGTAATGCTCAATTATACCGAATATGGTTTCGCGGCCAAGCTGGTCAAGCCGTACACGATGGAGATCTTAAGCGAAGTGTTGCAACGGGTGTTGGGATTGTATAATTAAGCCCCCGGCGGCCTGGTGAACGCCGTGCCATTGACTACAGCAAAAAACGTCGGTTTTGTTGGTTTCAGCAAACGGATAAAATGCCACTTGAACTTCCCAAATAGGGAATTCCGGTACCAGAATTCCCTATTTGGGTTCCCGGATCTTGCATTCCGGTCCTTGAATTCACTATTTAAGTTCCTAAATCGGTTATTCCGGTTCTTGGATCCATTTTCGCGGTGCCGGAATCCCGGATTCAGGAACCGGAACGGGGCGGAACGATTGCGAGGAAGGGGAAAAAGAAACCCGGGAGCGTTTCCCGGGTTTGGTATTTTATTGCTTTAAGATTACGCCGGTGATAGCGGGGTCGAGGGCAGCGCTGAATTGTTTGGCGTCGTCCATGGTGCCGACGACATCCAGGAAGTGGATGGGGACCGCTACTTTCGGTTTGATCAGATTGGCGGCCTGGGCGGCTTCGGCGGCGGTCATGGTATATTTCCCGCCGACGGGTAAGAAGGCTACATCGGCCTTGATCTCCTTCATCTCGGGGATCAGGTCGGTGTCGCCGGCAAAGTAATAACTGACCTGGTTGATGGTGGCGAGATAGCCCACCCAGTTGTTGGCTTTGGGATGAAACGGTTTGTCGATATTATAAGCGGGAACAGTTTTGCAAGGGATCCCTTCCACGGTGAAGCTTTGGTTCGGGGCGACCACTTGATACCGTTCGAAACCGGCGGCTTTGATCTTTTCGATGACGTCGGCCGGTCCGACAAACATCGTGTTGGCCTTGACAATTTTGCGAATATCCCCGATCGACAGATGGTCGCTGTGGGAATGGGTGACCAGGATCAGGTCCGCGTCATGGGCTTCGCCGTCGATCCGGTAGGGGTCAAAATAAACGACTTTGCTGCTTGCAATCCGGATGGTCGATTGTTTGAAATGAGAGACTCCGGCCAAAAGTTTGGCGGTGGCGGGCGCTTCGGCGCCAAAGGCCAGTCCAAATGTTGACCCTAATAGACAAAGATTTGCCAATAAACGGATTATCCGCATGATTTATCCACTCCTTTTTGGTATTATTCTATCACAGGGGGTGGCGTAGTGAAAGGGCGTTGTGAAAAGCGGCCTATTCCTGCGTTATTCGACTGGGCGATGAACAGTTGCCGATCGTTTTGCAAATAAAATGCGCATTTGCAAAGCCGACTGCTCTGCGCTCCGGTTCTCGCTCCTTCGCGCCTTGTACCGCACCACTTTTGACGACGCCATAGAAAGTCCACCTTTTTGCAGGTAAATCCTTGAGAAAAAGCGAAATCTCCATATATGTAAATGTCAAATTATCGACTAATTAATAATAAAGGATGAGACAACGATGAAGGAACATTTCAACGCGGTTGATACGTTTTTGTTGGATCTGGACGGCACGGTTTATTTGGGCGATCAGTTGTTTCCCTGGTCGCTACGGTTTTTAGAGACTGTGAAACGGTTGGGGAAACGGTATATCTTTGTGACCAATAATTCATCGAAACACGCCGGGGATTATGCCCGGAAACTGCAACGGATGGGGATCGCGGTCGGGCCGGAGCAGGTTTTTACTTCGGGTGAGGCGACCATTTATCATCTGCGGCAACGTCAGTATTCCTCAAAAGTCTATTTGCTGGGCACGCCGGCGCTGGAGGAGGAGTTCCGGGCGGCCGGGTTTGAATTGACCGCTGACGATTGCGGCGCCGTGGTGCTCGGTTTCGACCTGACCTTAACCTATGAGAGGCTCCGGACGGCTTGCGCCTTAATCCGTCAAGGGGTGCCGTTTATCGCGACGCATCCCGATTTTAACTGTCCGACCCCGGCAGGGCCGATTCCCGACTGCGGGGCGATGATTTCCCTGATCACCGCTTCGACCGGGATTGCGCCGACGGTGATCGGCAAACCGCAAGCGGCGATGGTCGAAGCCTTATGCGCCAAGTTTGGGGTCGCGCCCCATCAGGTGGCAATGATCGGCGACCGGCTCTATACCGATATTGCCATGGGTCAAGCGGCCGGGATCAAAACGGTGCTGGTGCTGAGCGGGGAGACCCAGGAGGCGGATCTGGCGGAGTCGGCGTTCCGGCCGGATCATATTGCGCAGGATTTGGGACAGGTTGCGGATTGGCTCGAGGAGTAAGGGCTGGTTTTTGGGATGTTTGGGTTCGCGGGAAAGGGAAGATGATATGGGGAGGTCTGAAAGATCTGCCAAATTGGTTGACTCAGAGAGACAACCAATTCGGCAGGGTGCCCCCGGCGCGCTGGGGTGTGGCGCCGGACTACATACTTGGATGCTGGGGTCGCTACCGACGTCGTCTTCGCAATGTTCTACGCATGACCGAACTTGACGTAGTCAGGTTTTAGAAATTTAGACCGCAGCTCGGGAGTTCAATCCTGGGCGATGGTTTAACCCAACTTCAACTTACGCTGTTTATTTTTCAAAAATTCCACACATGCTTTTGCCAGGACGACCATAGAGATGTAGCAGGTAGGGTCGGGGCGGAAGGGGGGTGGAGTTTTATTTTGGGCGAAAAATATCCTAATAAGGCAGTTGATGGAGTAAACGGCAGCTATTTTGATAAAATGGTTCAAAATTTCAAAAAATCGACCGAAAATATTCCGCGGCTGGTTTTGCTTCCCGCACCAAAGGAGCGTAGAATAGAATTGTCGACTGAGAGTCGGATAAAGACTTCAATTCAATATCTGAGGGAGGCGATCACTTGACAGTAGCCAGTCGGAGAGAACGCGAGCAACAAATGCGGCGCGAATTAATTTTAACATCGGCCCAGAAACTTTTTGAGAAAAAAGGGTATGAACTGACTACCGTTGATGAGATAGCGGCCGAAGCGGAGCTTGGCAAAGGGACCATCTACTCCTATTTTAAGAGCAAAGATGAGATCTATATTGCCATTTTGGAGAAAGGCCTTGATATTTTGCGAGAGCGGATGAACAAGGCTGAAGCCGGCAAAAAGAATGCCATTGAGACGCTTTACGCGTTATATGACACCTTCATCGAATACCATCAGGAGAAACGGGGGTTTATTGAGACCTTGTTTGTCCAGGTGGATGAACAGATCCTGTTTCACCTGGGCGACCTGGTCCGCGGTTTAAAGAATAAATCCTCGGAATGGGTGGAACTGGTCAGCCGGGTATTGCAAAAAGGGATCGATAACGGCGAGTTCGTCCGGTTTGACGTGGATAAGATGTCCAAAACCATCATCGGCATGATCCTGGGGATCATCATTCAATACGAGATGGGGCGGATCGACGAAGACCTCGGCAATTACCGGAGTTCCGTATTCCAACTGGCAATGGAGGGCATTCGGGCATAATTCGTCCGGCCTTTCTTATTTTGTGACTGCCAGTCGGTTTCCGGATTGAAGTTACAAAGGAGTGACAAAAATGAGAAACAATACAGCTGTTCGTTGGTGGCTGGTCTGGTTGAGCGCCGCGGCGCTGAGCTTCGGCATGAGTATGATGTGCTTGGCCGAACCCCCCGGCGCCCAGCCGTTAAAGCTGGAACAAGCGATTCAAATCGCGATGGAAAACAGCTTGCAGCGGCAAATGGCCGAGCAAGATCTAAAAGTGGCCCAGGATAAAGTGGCGCAAGCCAATTCCGCCTATTACCCCAAATTGACCCTAAGCGGCGGCGTCAGTCGGCTGAATGACCAACCCAGTTTGGTGAAGGTCGCCCGCAACTTAGCGGCGTTGAACAACGGGTTTGATAAAATGGCAGATTTGTTAGCGTCTAGTAATCCGAGCAATCCTTATTATCAAGGAATGGCAGCTCAATTAAGCCAAGCCGAGCTACCCAGCGACGATCTGACCTATTCCTCAATCCAGCTTCATCTGGAACAACCGCTGTATACCGGCAATAAACTTACCGCTACCAACAAACTGGCCAAAGCCAACGAACTTAGCGCCAAAGCCGGTCTGGACGCCGCCAACCAGAGTTTGGTCCTGGACGTCAAACGGGCTTATTTCACCGTGCTGATGGCGCAGCAGATGGAACAGACCATGGCCGAGGCGGTCGCCGATATGGAGCATCATCTGGTCG
The DNA here is from genome assembly GCA_023410535.1 of Bacillota bacterium. Classification (GTDB taxonomy): domain Bacteria; phylum Bacillota; class UBA4882; order UBA8346; family UBA8346; genus JAEYPR01. Next base: position 73,210 of record JAEYPR010000027.1, read on the forward strand.
AAGCCAACGCCTACTTCAAGGCGGGCATGGTTCCGAAGTTGGACGTGATGCGGGCCGAAGTCAAACTGGCCGATCTTAAGCAGAAAGAGCTGCTGGTCCAAAACAACCTCGACCTGGCCAAAACCGCCTTTAATTTTATCTTGGGCGTTGACCTGGGTACGGTCTATACCTTAGATGAGAAGCTCAGTTACCAGCCGCTCGCCGCCGACTTGCCCTCTTGTCAGCGACAGGCCATTGCCAACCGGCCCGAGGTCGCCGTGATCAGCGCCAAGGTGGCGATGGCGCAACAAGGGGTGGAAGTGGCGAAAAGCGCCGGAAAACCGGTGGTGGCCCTGGTCGCCGACGGGCACCGCACCGAACCGGTCAATGATACTCCGTCCGTAAGTGTCGGTCTGGTCGCCCGGATGACCCTAATCGACGGCGGTTTGGTCAAAAGTCAAGTGGCGGAAGCCGAAGATACTTTGAAGAAGGCCGAGACCGGACTGGATCTGACCCGACGGGCGATCAAACTCGAGGTTGAGCAGGCCTACCGTAATACTCAAGTGGCGTTGGCAACCATCAAGGTGGCCGAGCAAAGTCTGGCCCAAGCCCAAGAGACGGTCCGGATGGCTGAGGTCAGCTACAAAGCGGGCTTAAGCACCTCCTTGGAACGGATTGACGCCGAGGTCGGGTTGACCCAAGCCAAGACCAATTACACGCAAGCGTTAAGCATGTACAACATCGCCCTGGCCCAACTGGAACGGGCCATGGGCGTTCAATAACGAACCGAAGCAGGTTTATTTAAGGAGGAATCCCCATGAGAACGGCGGGAAAATACGTCATCGGTCTGATCAGCCTCGTAATCGCGGCAACGCTGCTTTTCGTCACGCTAAACCGCCCGCAAACCGCCGCCGGAACCAAGCTGCAGCCGCAGGAGATTACCGGCAGCATCGAAGCGGAGGAAACTGATGTCAATGTCAAAATCCCGGGCCGGGTGGCCCAAGTGTTGGTGGATGAAGGCGACGAAGTAAAGGCCGGCCAAGTGATCGCCATCATGGAAGCCGATAATATCGAGGCTAAATCGCAGCTGGCTCACGCGGCGTTGGCGGCGGCCAACGCTCAGTATCAAAAGGCGAAGAACGGAGCCCGCCCCCAGCAACAGGAGCAAGCCCGGGAGATGATGACCCAAGCCAAAGCCGGTTACGATCTGGCCCAAAGTACCTATAACCGGCTGACGCAACTCTATCAAGAAGGGGTTTTGGCCCAACAGAAACTGGATGTGGCCGCCACCGAGCTCGAAGTGGCTCGGACCCGTTACAATGCGGCCAAGGAGCAATACGATTTGGTCAAGGAAGGCGCCCAAAAAGAGGACATCGAAGCGGCGGCGGCTTTGGTTCGCCAAGCGCAGGCCGCCTGCGACGAAGTACAGACCTATCTGGATGACGCCAAAATCAAAGCGCCTTTAAGCGGAATTGTCACGCTGAAGTCGGTCAGCAACGGCGAACTGCTCTCGACCGGCATGCCGCTGGTGACCATCAGCAACCTGCGCGACGTCCATATGGCAGTGAAGATTCGGGAGACCGCCCTCAACCAATTCCAGGTCGGTCAGACCATCGCGGTACGGATCCTGGGGGTTCCGGGCCGCACCTATCAAGGCAAGGTCACCTATATCGGGGCCAAACCGAGTTACGCCACCGAGCGCGCTTATCAGGAGAAAGGCGAGAAGGATATCGTGTCTTTCGGAGTCAAAATCAAACTCGACAATTCCGACTTAAAGCTCCGTCCCGGGATGACCGCGGTGATCGCGTTGGTACCTTAGGTCAGATCAGACGAACGGATGAAGAGTCTGAAGTAGGAAGAAGGGATTGCGCTTTGCAAAATATCTTAACGATCAATAACGCCGGCTACCGTGGGGAACGGCGGGGCCAATGGCTGCTGGAGGGGATCAATCTTACCGTCGCCGCCGGAGAACGGGCAGCGGTGCTCGGAATGAGCGGCTCCGGCAAAACGCTCTTGGCTGATTTGGCGGCCGGTTTTCAACGGCCCGCGCAGGGGAGTGTCACCCAGCGCGGCGCTGTCGCCGTGGTCACGCAAACATTTAGCTGGTATAGCGATCTCACTGTCGCTGAAAACTTGGACTTCTGCTGTCTGATCCATGAAGACGACGGCTCCCGGACCGAAGGGATTCTCGCTGCCACCGGGTTGACTGGCTGGGAGCAGACCCGGGCCGCCAAACTTCCCGCGGGCTACCGGCCGATGTTACAAGTGGCCTGCGCCTTGATCAGCCAGCCGGATTTGCTGATTATGGATGACCCGAGCCAGTTCTTGGATAAGCAATTAAAGACAAAATTGACCGCCATTTTGGAGCAGTTGGCCCAAGCCGGCATGGCGATCCTCATCTGCACCGGCGATGAGGAGTTGGCGTTGCGGTGCGAGACAGTTTATCAGTTAGCCAACGGCCGGGTCGCCAGACTGAATATCGTCGCGCCGACCCAAGGGGCAAAGGAGGCGGCAGCGCAATGAGAACCATCCGACACATCATGGGAATCGTCCAAAAAGAGCTGGCCCATATCTGCCGCGATAATATCCTGTTGGGAATCGCGATCGTCTCCCCGATTTTAATGACGGTTTTATGCGGTTTTATTTATATTCAACAAAAAGTCACCCAATTGCCGATGGTCGTTTTCGACCAGGACCAATCGGAGATTAGCCGGATGATCATCCGTGGTTTTAAAGACTCGGAACGGCTGACGATCACCGGAACGGTCAATACCTACGCCGAAATGGAGCGGGCGCTCCAGAGCGACCGGGCGGTAATGGCGGTGGTGATCCCGCCCCATCTGCAGGCGGAACTCAAAAATGTCCATCCCACCGAAGTGGCGATCGTCATCAATAGCTCCAATATCTTAACCATGAATACGGCGATGACCGCCGCCAACCAAGTGGTCGCGACCGTCGGCGCCGGTGTGACCATGAAGGTGATGCAAGGATTGGGTTTAAGTCAGCAACGGGCCTACCAGGCGGTGACCGCGCTGAGTTTCCGGACCCGGAACTGGTATAACCCCACCCTAAGCTATCTCGTCTTCATGTTGGTCGGTTTGGCGGGGACCATTTTGCAACAGGTAACGTTCTTAGGAGTCTCGCTCGCTTTTATTAAGGAAAAGGAGCAAGGAAGCTGGCGGCACCTGGCCTTCTCGAAACTACGGGCCGGCGAGTTGATCTGGGGCAAGTTTTTAACCTATTTCCTCGTTTATTTTCTTGACGCTTTAGTTATGTATTGGCTTTGTTTCGGTTATTTCAAAGCGCCGTTGCGCGGCGATCCTTGGCTGTTGCTGTTGACGGTGGCGCTTTTCGTGGTGGTTTTGGTCGCCATGGGCATGGTTTTTTCGCTGATCACCAAAAATATGTTGCAAGCGGTGGAACTGTCGATGCTGGTCGCAGTGCCGTCGTTTCTGGTATCCGGCTATACTTGGCCTTACATCAGTATGCCGGCCGGAGTGCAATTTTTATCGCGGATTCTACCATTAAGTTATTTCGTGGAAGCGGTCCGGTTGATCTCGGTGATGGGCGCCGGTTGGGAGATTGTCTGGCCGTATTTGGCGGCGTTGGCAGTGTTTGTCCTAGTCTGCCTGCCGTCGGCGGTGATTCTGGTTAAACGCCAGATTTTACCCGGCAACCGTTCGCGTCAGTTAGCGCAGGACACCCAATGAACAGCGGGAATGCAACGGGGTAGAATTAATCCGGTTGGCAAACGAAGCGCAGAAACGAACCAGGGGCTTGATTGACGATTCAATCGAGCCCCTTTGTATTATCAAACAGGTTAGCTAACGCGAACTGGCGGGATGGGTTGCGGCGGCGGACGCCGGCGGGTCGATTTCGTGGAAGCAGGTCCGTCCTTGCTTGACGGTCATCGGCAATGAAGTGATCGCCAGTTGCTTCCGGTATTGCAATGGCGTGATCCCGGAGATGCTCTTGAAGATCCGCCCGAAATGCGATTGGTTGCCGAAACCGACTTGACTGGCGATGGAGACAACACTGTCCTCCGAATCGCGTAACCGTTTTTGAGCTTGGGTAACCCGTAAATTACTCAGATATTCGACAAACGTAAATCCGGTGATTTCTTTGAAGATCCGGCTCAGATAATAAGGGCTGAAATGAAAGTGTTTAGCGATCCCTTCAAGGCTCATGCGTTCGGCATAGTTTTGATTGATATATTGGACAACTGCCGATATCCGGGCGTGGGTATGACTGAAATGTTTCGGGTTGTCCGAAGAGTTTTCAGCGGCGCTCCGGGCTGCGTAAATCAGGAGTTGCGTCAGGAGCAAACGTAACGCCGCTTCAAAATCAAAGGTCTTTTTTTGACACTCCTCCAGCAGTTGTTGAAAAATGTTGTCAATGGCGTTTTGAAATAAGGGATTGAAACTGACATAGTTATATTTATCAAACAACAGATCAAACGATTCCATATCGTAGGCTCCGTTTAGAATAAACTCGCGGTTGAATTTGATCAGGATCCGTTCGTGATCGGGGGTGCCGGTGGTGTCCTGGGTGGTGTGGAGATCAAACGGCTTAATAAAAACCACATTGCCTTTAGTCACATAGTAATTGCGATCTTTGATGAAATACATCCGCTCGCCGGAAAGCAGGTAAAAGATCTCATAGTTGTTGTGAAAATGATGGCCGCCCATACTGGCGGGGCCGGAGGAGCTACGGTGCGAAAGATAAAAGGTGCCTGACGGATTCATGTATTTTTGTATGGTATAATGGGCCAAGTGAATCACCGCCTTTAGTATGGATAGAACAAAAACGTACCCTTGGAAACCCGGATAATTTTATTATAATATTCACTATTGTAACCGTATATAACAGTTTTGTTATGATGCGATAGTTTTGTTCTATTTTTGCGCAAAAGGACAGGTTTTTTAAAAAATTGGTACGTACAATTCTGGTAATGATTATGATAGCAAGGATAAAATATACTACAATAAATCGGTGAGGCTGAAATGGGCCAAGCGATGGCGCCGATTTGTCGCGGTATATTAAAACAATCTAAACTTTTCCACTGGCTAGGGAGGGTGCGGTTTTCCATGATATAATTGTGGTTGGCGCTTCATACACGGAGAATGACAATGCCCGGAAACAAGCGGGATTTTTGATGATGGTCTCCTATCAAGATTTGTCAACAACTCAAAGGAGAAAACGATGTTCCTGGAAGTGTTTATCGTGGGGGTATTGGCGGGGATCGCCCCGGGACCGGATTTTGCGGTGGTGATGCGGAACAGCCTAGGCTTTGGCCGCCGTTCCGGGCGTTTGACCGCGTTCGGGATCGCGGCGGCGTTGGTGTTGCATGTCTGTTATACGGTACTGGGATTTGCGGTCCTGCTGCAGCAGAACGTGAATTTGTTTCATCTGATTCAGGGGGCGGGAGCGGTTTATCTGGTCTGGTTGGGGTTGCAGGCTTTGCGGTCCGGACCGGCGGGGGCCGAGAACGCGGCGGCGGAGAGTTTGGTAGCCGACGGCACGAAACGCCGTTGGGAGAGTTTTCGGGACGGCTTTCTTTGCAATGCGTTGAATCCGAAAGCCCCGTTGTTTTTCTTGAGCATCTTCCCCCAGTTCCTGACGAAGGATACGCCGCAATGGATGCAATGGGTTTACGGTCTAGAGATCGTGGTGGCGGTCGGCGGTTGGTTTGTACTGCTGGCATTGATCGGATCATCGGCCTGGTTCCGTCGTTTTTACCACCGGAATAAGCATTGGTTTGACCGGATTCTCGGAGGAGTGCTGCTTTGCTTCGCGGTACGAATTTTCGCGGCGATCGCAGGATGGGGCGAATAACCGGTTAAGGTGCTCGAAGTCTCGGCAAGCCGGATATGTGAATAAGTAAGCTATTTTTGTGGATAAGAGAGGATGGGGAACGGGGCCACCGCCCCGACGGCGAGCGAGTTGGAGCCGTGCGACGAAACATTTGTTAAATTGGGAATTGCGACAGCCTTTTGTAACATATTGCAGAAGGCTTTTTATATTTCGAAGGCCGCGACCGACCGGTTGAGGTGTTCGGCGATGGTGGCGAGGTTTTCGGCAAAAGCGGTGACCTGTTCGGCGTTGGCACTTTGTTCCTCGGCAGTGGCCGAGACCTCCTCCGAACTTGCCATGCTTTGTTCGCTGATGGCGGCGATGGTATGAACGGCGGCGATCGCATGATCGTTCCGGTCGGCCATGGTCCGCGAAGATTTGGCGACAGCGTCGATTTGAGCCAGGTTTTGAGTCAGGACTTCGAAGATTTCATGAAAGATCACCGTGGTTTTGGCGGTCAGTTGCTGGCGGGGGGTGGCTTTCGCCAGTTCTTGCTGCATGGCTGCAACCACCTGCCCAATGCGATGGGTCATGTCTTTGGAGAGTGCGGCGATTTTTCCCGCGGCTTGTTTGGATTGCTCCGCCAATTTTCCGGTCTCTCCGGCAACCACTTCAAAGCCCTTGCCGTGTTCACCGGCCCGGGCCGCTTCGATGGCGGCGTTGAGCGCCAACAAGGTAGTCTGTTCGGCGATGCCGGTGATCGCGACGGTAATTTCGCCAATCTCCGCCGAGGATTGGTTCAACTCGTCAATCGCCCGGGCGACTGACTGGGTTGATTCGGCAATGGCGTTCATCTCATGGGAGATGGTGGTAGTGGCTTGTTGGCCGGCTTGGGCCGACAGCGCGACTTGGTTTGAGGATGCGGCGATGCTGACGGTGTCTTGGGAGACCTTCCGCACCAACTCCGAGAGATGTTCGATCGCTGCCACCGCTTCGGTGGTATGGGCGGCTTGGTCGGTGGCGGCCCGCGCCATCTCCTCCATGGTGATCGCCACCTGGCCGGCCGATTGGCTGCTTGATGTCGCGGCCATCCGCAGTTCTTTACTGGCGGTAAACAATGCGGCCGCTTGTTGATTGATGCCGTTGACCAGTTGCCGCAGCCCGGCGATGGCTTGGTTTAAGCCTTCAGCCACGCCGCGAATTTCGACGCTACCGGTCACCGGCACATCCTTGGTCAGGTCGCCGACCGAGAGGGATTGGGCCGCTTGAAGCATAGCGCGTAACGGTTTGGAGATGGAACCGGCGACGATCAATCCCAACGACAACGCCACCACGAAACTGACCAATAACAGAACGACCGAGACCAGCTTGGCATGGGTGGAGAAGGAGGCGCTGTCGGAGATCGTCTTAATCGCGGCATTGCGAATGGTATTGGAGAGCGTGGTTAAGTCACCCTCAATATAGTTTAAATTCAGATCAAGCGCTTGGTAATTGGCCAAACTCACCGGAGCGGCTAACGTTTCCTTGACATTCACGGCTTTTTCAGTGATCGACCCGATCAAAGCCGAATCGGTATCTTTGAGATAGGCCACCCGGGCGACCAATTGGTCGACGACCGCGGCGGATAAGCTAAACATGGCCGGATTGGCGAGACTGCCCGCGTAATTGCTGCGAATCTTCTGCAGGTCGACCAAGGTGGCGGAGATATTATATAAGTCGCGGCTGCTGCTGTCAAAGACCGCGCTGGAGATATTATGCATGGTATCGATGGTCTGGACGCCAACTCCCGCCTGGATAATCAAAAAGACGGTCATCAGCCCGATCACCCACAGGATCTGTTGGAAGACTTTTTGTTTGCCAAGAAACCGGGGTCCGGCGCCCGGTAGGTTGCTGATTTTTCGCATCATAGTTCCTGCCTCCGTGGCTGAGTTGGCACAGCCAGATGTCTTGTTGTTTAGGTTGATTCTAGTATTTAACAGAACGTTTGTCAATTGTACGGCAGGATTTTTCACAAAGAACTAACAATGCCCGCCATCAACGGCATAAAATAAAAGACGGCCGGCGGGCCGTCAAAAGAAAATAATCCAATTTTATTTTTCGTATCCAAACGGTTCCGTGGTTTACCAAACAGTCGCCGAGCGGGAATGGAGACTGGCTACCTTTTCGGCCGGTTGGACAGTGACGTTTTCGAACTCAATCCGCCCGATGTGTTGCATGACCTCGGAAGCGGTCAGCCCGATGAAGGAGCAGTCGACCAAACGGATTCCGTCGATGACGGCGCCGGCAAAGCCCTGAATGAAGAAGATCCGCGGCGCGGAGTTGCTGGTGACGTTCTCCATCACAAAGTTGCGGACCGCGGGGTTGTGGTCGCCGTTGGGCCCCTCCTCATACATGAAGTCGATGGTGATCACCGACTCGCCGACCTGCCCGATGGTGACATTGCGCATGAAGGTGTTTTCGATCGCGCCGCCGCGTTTGGCATTGCTCTTGAAGCGGATGGCCCGCGAGAGGTTGGGACTGTCCATCCGGCAATTTTCAATAAAAACGTTCCGGCAGCCGCCCGAAATCTCGCTGCCGATGGAGACGCCGCCGTGGCCGTCCTGCATAGTGCAGTTGCGGATGATCACGTTTTCGACCGGGACGCCGATCCGGCGGCCGTCGTCATTGCGGCCGGATTTGATGGCGATGCAGTCGTCGCCGCAGTCAAACAGGCAGTCTTCGATCAAGACGTCGCGGCAGGATTCGGGGTCGCAACCGTCGTTATTGGGGCCGTGACAATGAATGGAGACGCCCCGGACCACGACGTTGGTGCAGAGGACCGGGTTGATCTCCCACATGGGGGAACGGACAATGGTCACGCCTTCGATCATCACGTTTTGACAGTTATGGGGTTCGAAAAAGTTGGGCCGCAAGTAATGGCCTTCGCCGAAGATCCGTTCGGCCACCGGGACATTTTCGTCGGCCAGTTTGTTTTGGAGATCGGCGTCGGGTTTGGAAAGGGGTTTCCAGGCCCACCAGTTATCGTCGCTGGCGCCGCCGTCCAAGGTGCCTTTGCCGGTGACCGCGATGTTTTGTTGTTCAAAAGCGTAGATCAGCGGCGAATAGTTCATGCATTCGACCCCTTCCCAATGGACCGGGATCACCGGCAGGTAATCCTGGGGATCGGTGCTGAAAAGCAAGATCGCGCCTTCATCCAAATGCAGGTTGACGTTGCTTTGCAAATGAATTTTACCGGTCAGAAAGGTGCCGGACGGAACCACCACCCGGCCGCCGCCGGCGTCGTGGCATGCGGCAATGGCAACGGCGATGGCTTGGGTGCAGAGCGTCTTGCCACCGGCCTCCGCGCCGTATTCGGTGATCAGGAAGTCGCGCGCGGGGAATTCCGGCGCTTTAATCCGGGCCATGATCTCGTCAGCCGTCTTCCAACTGACGTTCTCGCTGAATAATTTCATACAGGATCCTCCTCGGTGCGTCGATGGATTATCGAAATTGGGGCAGGCGGCAATCAATGCGGACATGCCTCCATTATATTATATCGTTTCTGATTCAAAAATAAAGTTTGGATTTACCGGACAGGAGGCAGAAAAAGGCGAAAAATTATGCTCTTTTCCCATAGGCCGTTTTCATCGCGGGCGGAATAGCATATTCCGAATGAACAATCATTGAGGTGAAAAGCAATGTCTACAGATGGTCAGGAATTTATTCAATATATTATTCAGGCCGGGGATAACTTATGGACGGTAGCCGATCAGTACGGGTCGTCGGTTGAAAGTCTCATGGCGTTCAATCCCGATGTTGATCCGTATAACCCGCAAGTCGGGCAAGCGATTTGGATCGATTCGCCCCAGTTGGAACAGCGCGGTTATCGGCGTGACGGGCGCGGTTTCCGACCGCCGTTTTATCATCCTTATTTTCGGCCGTTTTTCCCGTTCCCTGCTCCCTATCCATTTTATCCTTATCCATACCGGCCGTATCCGTATCCCTATTATCCATATTAATCGGCAAGTAAAAACAAACCGCTGTGAAATTGAGCGGTTTGTTCTTAGATCGTCAGCGCTTGAAAAACCGGCTCAGCAAATCGTGGAACTGCTTCCGGAAACCGCGCAGCCGGCAATAGGTCGCGTCCCGGCCGTGCCGGACCCGGCATTGGTGGCAATTGCCATGAAACTCGCAACGGAGATTGGGGCAAGCGCATTGGAATTGCGGTGGATTGTTGTTCATTTTTATTCTCCTTGACCTTGAAAATAACTGGTCTTAGTATAAAAGGTCATTTTAAAAAAATTATAAAAAAACCGGAATCGTTTTATAAAAAACAAAACCCTCCGCCGTTAATTACAAGCGCGAGGGTTTATCATGTCTTGATTGCGAAGCGAAGCTTATTTAAACTTCAAAATCCCTTTCTCCCACAGCTCGGGCGCTTCGTATCCGAGCAGGTTGACGGTGGTGGCGGCGAGGTTGGCCAAACCGTATCGGCCGGGAACGATCTCGTAGGCGTCGCGGTGCTGATTATCATAGAAGATACACGGAACCGGATTTAAGGTATGGCTGGTCTTGGCTTTGATCCGACCGTCTTTGGTCAGGGCCGGATTGCCTTTCTTATCGAGCTCGAACATTTCGTCGGCGTTGCCGTGGTCGGCAGTGATGATCGCCATGCCGCCCAATTCGTCAATAACCGGCAATAAACGCGCGAGACAGAGGTCCACCGTTTCCACTGCGATCCGGGCCGCCAGATAGTTGCCGGTATGGCCGACCATGTCGCCGTTGGGGTAGTTGATCCGGGCAAATTGGTATTGACCGGTCCGCAATTGTTCAATCAAACGGTCGGTAATCTCGGCCCCTTTCATCCACGGACGTTGCTCAAAGGGGATCTGATCGGAAGTGATCTCAAGATAGGTCTCCAGCTTGTCATCGAACTTGCCGCTGCGGTTGCCGTTCCAGAAATAGGTCACATGGCCGAACTTCTGGGTCTCGGAGATCGCCAACTGATTCAAGCCGGTTTTGGCCATGTATTCGCCCATGGTGTTGCGGATCTCGGGCGGACTAACCAGATAACGGTGGGGAATATGCAGATCCCCGTCGTATTCGAGCATTCCGGCGTAGACCACTTGGGGGCGGCGTTTCCGGTCAAAGTAGGGGAAGTCGTCGTCTTCAAAGGCTTTACTAATTTCGATCGCCCGGTCGCCCCGGAAATTGAAGAAAATGACGCTGTCGCCGTCGCCAATCGCGCCGACCGGCTGGCCGTTTTCAGCGATAACAAAGGCCGACAGGTCTTGGTCGATCACTAAAGCTTCGCTGCGGTAGGTCTCGATCGCTTGGTGCGCGGAGTCGAACTGCCGCCCTTCGGCCAAGACGTGGGTCTTCCACCCGGCTTCAACCATCCCCCAGTTGGCGCCGTAACGGTCCATGGTGATCTTCATCCGTCCGCCGCCGCTGGCGATCTTGACGTCAAAATCAGCGGAGCGCAGCTCGGACAGGAACCCTTCAAATGGGTCGACATACTCCAGCGCCGAAGTCTCGCCGACGTCGCGGCCGTCCAGCAGGATATGAAGCCGGACCCGGCTGACTCCGTCCTGTTTGGCGCGGCGGATCAAAGCCTTCAAGTGATCGATATGGGAATGGACGTTGCCGTCGGAGAAGAGTCCGATCAGGTGCAACGTCGAGTGATTGGTCAGACAGTTGGCGGCCAAGGCTTGCCAGGTGTCGCTGCCAAAGATTTGGCCCGTTTGGATCGATTCGGAGACCAATTTGGCGCCTTGGCTGTAAACTTGGCCCGCGCCTAACGCGTTATGGCCTACTTCGGAGTTGCCCATATCGTCATCGCTCGGCAATCCCACCGCCGTCCCATGGGCGGTTAATTGAAGATTGGGATATTCTTTGAACAACCGGTCGAGGGTCGGGGTATAGCTTTGCAGCACCGCATTACCCTCGGGATTGGCCGATAGACCGATTCCGTCCATCACAATCGTCAGCACCGGTCCCTTATAACCTACATTGTGGCTCGATTTTTTTAACATCGTTTCTCCTCCGCCGGGTAGTATATTCGTTTTTAGCATTCTTAAACGTAAGTTCAGATAATATCATGCCAAATGAAAACGCTATTCATTTCGTCGCCGGGCAATCGTTTCCCTGCGGAATTATGTTACGGAAAGTGAAAGATTTCCGCCCCGGGGTTCCCGGCTCCGCCATTCCGGACTCCCAATGCGCTTCCGGGGTTCCTTGATTCGACATCCCGGTCCCTTGAGGCTGTTTTTTGGTACCAAAATTCGACATTTCGCCAGCGCGAATTCGTTCCCGGGTTCCGAAATTTGCAATTTCGCTACCAGAATGGACGATTCGGGCGGTTGGGAGTTTACGGCGGGCGGAATTGGCACCGTCATTTTCATTCTTTCGGACGGCAGTCACTGTAAGGCTTTAATCCGTTTCCACAGGGAAGGATGCGAATAATAAAACGCCTCATACCAGGGGTGAGGATTAATATTGGCCATTTCGTTGACGATAAACTTTTTGAAGACCGAGACCAACGGGCCGGCAGTGCCGATGATTTGCCGGGAATAGGCGTCGGCTTCGTACTCCATCTTCCGGGAGAAGCGGGAGGAGAACGGTTGGGCGTAAAAGGCTAAAACCTCAAAGAAGAGGACATAGGTCAGAAACAAGCCGGTATGGAAAGTCTTTCCCACTTGAAAAGCAACAAAGGGAAACTCGGCGCCCAACAGATTGAAGGCGACGGCGAGAAAGACAAAGCTCTCCAAGAGCACCATCAGCATCAGCTTGGGAATATGCCGCATTTTGCCATGGCCGATCTCATGGGCCAGGACCGCGACGATTTCATCGTCAGAATAGGAGTTAACCAAGGTGTCGAAGAGAATGATCGAACGGCTTTTGCCAAATCCGGCGAACTGGGCATTGGCGTGGCTGGACTTCTGACTCTGATCCGCGATGAAGATGCCGCGCACTGTAAAACCGGACTGGGTCACCAGCGTCGTTAGGCGCTCCTTCAATGAACCGTCCGGCAGGGGCTGCAACTTATAGAAGAAAGGAATCAACAGGACTGGGACCAGGTACATCAGTAACACCGTCAGGGTGGAGACAATACCCCAAGCGGCCAAAATATCCCCGAACCCAAACACGGTCCGGCCGCCCCAGATGATCAAGATCAATCCCAGGACCACCATCGTCAACAGGGAGCTCACTGCCAAACTTTTCAAAGCATCGCCCAACCAGCCCCGGAGCGAGTATTGGTTAAAGCCGAAGCGTTGCTCGATCACAAAATGAAAATAAGCGTCCAGCGGCAACTCTAAGATCCAGCCACCCCAACTGATCACCAGGAAGAAGAGGAGCCCTTGCCAGAAGCGGGCGAGGGGCAGGCGTTCGATCCAAAGGGCATAGAGCTTAAAGAGCGGGGTAAACAGGAAAACCGCCAGCAACAGACTGTCCAAAGCGAAACTGACGGTTTGGAAGCGGATCTTTGCGGCGCTATAGGCGTCAATCTTTTGTAGTTGCGAGTGGTCGACCAAATCACTGATCGCTTCGGGAACATGCCCCGCATTGCGACGTAAATGCAAAAAGTTGAGTAGATTCAAAATTAATTTAATCAGGACTTTTAATCCGAAGAGACTGCAAAATACGGAACGGAATAATTCGGGGTTCATGCCACATCTCCTTGTCAATTTGCCGTTTTGGGGGCGGTAATCGGCCGAACCTTGCTGAAAAACAAAACGTATAGTTATTATTGCATTTTTTATGCAAAATTCCTTCTTTTTATTACTGAATTACAAACCGGAGATTAGGCAATTCTTAATATGAATATGCAATCTCCGCGCCCCCGGGAGATTGCATGAATCCTTACAGTTTTTTCAGATTGTGCGCTTGCTTGGTTTTCTGGTGCTTGCTGATGTAGGTCTCGGTCAGCATCAGTTCCACGATTTGAATCAGCTCTGCGGCGTCGGTCTGGTTGACGTCGTTCCCCAGCGAAACCCCTTTGCCTAAATAGGCGTCAATTCGTTTGTTGGCGGAGCGCCGGGCTTCAATGGTGTTGATGACTACCGGCTCAATCAATTTCCACCGAAACTGGCTGGCCCATTTTAAATAAAGCAACGCTTTTTGCAGCGGTTTCTTTTTTAACTGATAAAAATCGCCAATAATATTCTCCAAGCATCTCCGGGCGAGCATCGCCGCGCAACGCGGACTGAATTTAAGGATTTTCACCGCTTCGACCAGATCATTCAGGATGACCTTGGGAACGCCCTCCCGGGAGTTTTCCCAATCCGTATTGGGGAGTAAGGTCCAGTTGTTCTCTTTCACTGCTTTGTGACAATCGGGGTAGGTGCGGTAAATATCGATCTCCAGCGTGTACTGGCGGCAATTGGGATTGGAACAGACCCGGAACTGGAAGACAATCAGTCGTGGTCCGCCGCATTGACCTTGATCCAAAATGGTCTGTCGCTTGAGATAATTGGTTTCGTTCACCATCACACTGTAACTCTTACAGTAAGGGCATTGCCAATTGGTCTTAACCGTCATCTCGATCGTTCTCCTCCCGAAATTTTCCCGCCGGGCATGAAAAATGAGGATTGGCGCAAGCTAAAGAAGCGGTTCATTGTATGACGATGGAAGAGTAGAGGTGAGTGGACGTGGCCTACCTTGCGATGGCGCTAGTATTAATTATTGCGTTCTACACGATTTTATTCGGGGTTGAGCAGTGGCAAGAAAAAAATTATGGCGGCGCCCTGGCCGTCATGGCCTTAGCTGTTATCGTGGTTGGATTTCCTTTTGTCATGCTGTTTTTGAGAGGATGAAGCGACAGCGACAGTGAGAACCGCATTAAAAACCCTTCCCGCGACTGACGGGAAGGGTTTTTTTAACGCATGCCGGGCGGTTGAAATTGGATGCCGACCCGACGGATCGCGACTTTGACCTCGGTTGCGAACTCCGCGTCCCGGAATCTGTCGGGCCAGCGATAATCTTCCCATTCTTTTGAGGTCAGCACGCTTTCGCGGACTTTCAATCCAAAACCGAGCAGGTCGGTGTCGTACTGCCGTTGAGCTTTGGCGATCAAGCGTTTGATTCGTCCGTTAAGTTCTGCGGCGATCCGTTGGCTTAAAAACGCCTCTTGCCAAGGCTTGGTATAGTCGATACCGCTTTGAATACTGACCAGATCGGCTTCGACCCTTACCTGAACGCTAAAGCGGTCCCGGTCTCCCGCCCGCCGGTATTTGACTGTCGTGGGGTCATTGGTTAGCAAACGATATACAATCCTAAATTGAGGTTTCCTGGGGTCTTGAATCGACATAAAGGCTTCATGAAACTGGTTCACCAAAAGTAGTAAGATCTGGCTTTCATAATTGTCCAGCGCCCCAATCATCTTATCTTTCTTAAAGATTGCCGTGCCGATAATCCGGACATCTTTGGGAGTTTCCTTGGGTGGTTCGGACTGATCACTGCTTTTTTCACCACTGCCTTCTTTGCCGCCCGCCCCGTCAGCGCCGTCTTCCTGTTGATATTTTGCCAGATACGGTGCGTAAGTTTCTTCAGCGTACGCCTCCATACTCTCCATAAATTGATTGATGTCGACGACTGGAAACATGCCGTTGCGGCTGGAGAGCGAGACTAAATCGCGAAAATATTCGCTGGGGTTCTTCTCCAGTTTCGGTTGGACTTTTAAAATGGCGGCGGCGTCGCCTTGGGAGACAAACAGCTCAACCGTCCGGCGCATTTCGCGGTAACGGACCAGATTGTCCAACCAAGGACGCATCCCTTTTTTCGCGAGGGCGTCACTGACGATAATCACCGAATTTTGCAGTAAAGTGATTTCGCGGTTAATGGTGGTGTTGATTTTGTTAAACGCCTCATAAATGGTGGGAGCCTCCATAGAGAACAGGAAAGTCCCCGCTTCCGAACCGCCGCCACCCTCGCCCCCCTTCATTTGGGCGGGAATGGCAATCATGGTGGTTACTTTGACTCCTTTGCCGCCGTGAGCGGGCGGATCAAGGGCCAAAGCCTGGACAATCGCCAGTCCTTCCAGTTCGCGACGGTCCCAGCAACCGCTAAATTGGAGAGCGAGCACCATCAAGAGGATCAATACGGCAACGATTTTTTTCATTATTTCCCACCTATCCCTTTACGGATCATCATCGCAATCCAAAGCAACAACGGTAGTCCCAGCGCCACTCCAGCATAAAAGTAGCCCAACAGCGGCAGATCGTAGGTTGAGCCGCTCCATTCCACCGCTTGAGTCATTGAAGACGGAATCAGGCTGGCAGTGAAGACAAGCACCGCCAGGGGGAAGATGAGCGGCCGGTAATCCTTAATCTTGAAGGTCTGCGCGAAGCTGGTCAATGCGCCATAAAAGAGCCCGCCCAATTGGATGCCGGCCCAGAAGAACCAGAGAAAAACGAAAACGGCCTCCACCCGTTGGATAAACTCGCCAAACGAAATGAGCCGCGTCAATTGAAACATCGGAAACATCAGGCGACGGGCGGCATTATAGTTGAATATCATCACCACTGCCGCGACCACCCCGGTGTTGACCAGGATGGAGATCACCAGACTGTACAGGCCAACCTTGTATCGTTCTTGTTTTTTGCGAATGAGCGGCGCGATGATTCCCAACAGGAGCAGCTCGGCAAAGGACGAAATCTCAAAGACGGAATATTTGAAGATCGGAACGAGCCCCGGTCCCAGGATCGGGGAGAGGTTGCCCAGATGCATTTGGGGTAAGGTGAAGCCAACGATGATGATCAAAGCCGCCAATAGATACGGTCCAAGCAAGATCGCCACCCGCGATAAGGCCTCAATTCCTTGTAGCATCGCCAGGATTAACAGCAACAAAAAGACGCCCGTGATCACACTGATCGGGGTGCGCGGCAGAATGGCCAGGATAAAACTCTCAGCGAACTGGCGCAGATAGACCGCTGTCAACAATAGGAAAAAAAGAAAAATGACTAGACCGGCGGCCATACCGAGATATTTGCCGAAACAGGTCTGGGCGATCTCGACAATATTCTGTTCCGGATAACGCATCAGGATTTGCTGCAGGAAGTACAGTCCGATCAGGCTGAAAATTCCCGCTAAAAGCAGAATGATCCAGCCGGCGCCATTCCCGAGCAACGCCAAGTTGCGCGGGAAAGAAAGAAAGATCTTGCCCGTCAGCATAATCGTCAGCATAATTAAGGCTTCGCGGTAGCCGATCTGTTCTTCCTTGATCATTGCCGATCCTCCCCTTCATCCTCTTCATGCTCCAGATAAGGCCGGTCCCAGGGCCGGGTGTTTTTCGTCTGGCGGATCCAGTCCAGCGGCCGCATGTAGACGGGACGGTATGGTTGATCGTAACTAACCGGCCGGGCGACCCGGTCTTTGCTTTGGGGCCGGTAGGGCGCGATCGGCGTCATAAACGGCACCCCGAAATTGGTCAACGAGCACAGATGCAAAGCGAGCACAAACACACCGAAGGCAATCCCGAAGAACCCTAGCATCGCCGAGAGGGTGACAAAGATAAACCGCAACATTCGAATGGTAAATGAAGCGTTGTAATTCGGTACGACAAACGAAGCTAAGGCGGTGATGGCGATGATAATGATCAAAATCGGACTGACAATCGATGCCGAGACTGCGGCTTGGCCCAGGATCAAGGCGCCGACAATGCCGATGGTCGGACCGATGACGCTGGGAATCCGCACGCCCGCCTCGCGAATCAACTCAAAGGCGAATTCCATAAAGATAATCTCGATAAAGGCCGGGAAAGGCACGGTCTCCCGGGCTGCGGTCATCGCCAGCAAGAGGTCGGTCGGGATCATCTCTTGATGGTAATTGACCACGCCGATATAAATCGCCGGCAGCAGCAAGGCGACGAAGATCGAGCAGGAGCGGATAAACCGCAGAAAATTGCCAAATGGCCAGCGCAGGTAATAATCCTCGGCCGCATGCAGAAAGATGGTGAAGGTGGTTGGCACGACCAACGAGAACGGACTGTTGGACATGACGATTCCGACATGGCCTTCCCGCAGGTAAGCCGCCACCCGATCGGGACGTTCGGTCGACAGCATCTGAGGAATCAATGACTTCGGGTGGTCTTCCAGAAATTCCTCAAGCATCCCGGTCTCGGGAATATAGTCGACGGTTTCGCTGATGCTTTTCAGCCGGTATTTGACTTCTTTGACCAGGTTAGGGTTGGCGATGTCTTTAATATACATCATCCCCACCAACGATTTGCTGCGTTTGCCGATCCGGAAGATCTCGGTGATCACATTGGGGTCTTTGAGATAGCGGCGAACGCCGGCGGTGTTGGCCCGGAAGGATTCATTGAAGCTTTCCTGCGGCCCGCGGACCACGTGTTCGCTAGTGGGTTTTTCAATGCCCCGGTGCTCCCAGCCTTTGGTCTCAATCACAATCGCTTCGTTGCTGCGGTCGACCAACAGAACACTGGAACCGTCCAATACCCCTTCGACCACGTCCTTGAACTTTTTGGTCATCGGCACTTGATTGCCGGGGAGCAATTGGTTGAGGATCAAGTCCATCGGTTTGGAGACCGGCTGGTCGGGAGTAGGGCTTAATAACATCAGCGGTTGTAAAACAGCTAAATTTGTTGTGTTGCGATCGGTCAGTCCATCAATATATATAATTAGCGCATCCAAACCGAGACTGGGAATATGAAACTCCCGGATCACCACGTCCATGTTGTCGGGCAGGCCGAAGACCTCCTCAAGCCGGGCTTTATTTTGCTTGAGATCGGAGTGTAACGTTTCGCCGGGGGGGTCTTGGGGCAGCGGCGGACGTTCAAACGACTGGTTGCCCAAGGAAAATTCCGCATCATTGCGGTTAAAACTGAATAGCTTATGAAACAGCTGTTTTATCTTCATAAACATTCCTCCGTAATTACCGTTGATAGTATTTACGAAGAGCAATCAATCTATCGAAGATTGACAAAGTTTTTTTGAGGAGGTCACCATGGCAAAAGTAAAATTCGTTCCGTTACTTCCCGGCGCATGTATTGGCGTGGTTGCCCCGGCGAGCCCGGTCGATTCGGAGGAACGGCTGGAAACGGCGTTGGCGGCGACCCGGAAACAGGGATTTGAGTTGCGTTTGGGTCGGACCGTCCGGACCGGTGCCGGTTTTTTGGCCGGGGCCGATGGCGAGCGCCGCGCCGACCTCGAAGCGCTGTGGGTCGATCCCGCGGTCGACGCCGTTTGGTGTTTACGCGGCGGGTACGGTTGTTTGCGTTTGCTTTCTCGACTTTATTACCGGCAGTTTGGCAAGACGCCCAAACCATTGATTGGTTTTAGCGATATCAGTGCCTTGCAGTTGGCTTTATGGACCGAGACGCGTTTGCCGACCTTCCACGGCCCGGTCCTGACCACCCTGGAACGGAGCGAGTTTACCACCACGATGGCGTTGCGAATGCTCTCCGGGCAACAAGACCTACAGCCTTTGGCATGGCCGGAAGGGTATCAACCGGTGCCGATTCGTCCGGGGGAAGCGAACGGCGTCTTGCTCGGAGGAAACCTGGCCACTTTGCTGTCTATGCTTGGAACGCGTTTTTTGCCGGATTTGGAGGGAGCGGTCGTCTTTTTGGAAGAAGTCGACGAACCGGCTTATAAAATCGACCGGATGCTGACCCAATTAAGCTTGGCCGGTATTTTTGACGATGCGGCGGCGGTGCTGATCGGCCGGTCGGTGCCGGTCCCCGAAGAGAGCGAAGCCGACCTGATTGCGGTCTTTACCGCCCATTTGCAGCATTGGCCCTGTCCGTCGGCCTATGGGTTCCCGATCGGCCATGCGTTGCACCAATGGACGCTTCCGCAAGGGTATCAGGTCGCCGTCAACACCGGCAGTGGCGAATTGCGACTACTAGAATCGCCGTTCCGGGGAGATACTAATTGATGGCAATTAACGGGAAGTCGCGGTCGATTTGGAAAAAATGCAAGCAATTACTGGCGGGCAATAGCGCCGCGGAAAAGGATTATGGCAAATAGCCGCGAATAAACTAAAACAGTAACTTTGATCAATTGATAATGTCACGGGGTTCCCGGTGAAGGGCCTTCGTTTCCAAGGGCGGGAGGCGGCTCCGTTTTCCCGCGGCGTTTGGTCGGGCTGCTTTGGAACCAAAGATGACAGGATACGTTGTAAACTTTGAATGCGGAAAGGGAAGGAGAAATGGTTTTGAAAAAATGGACAATCATTAGTTTATTCATGGTGATGTTGATGATGGGCACGGCTGGAGCGGCTTGGGCCGACGATGGCAAGCAGAACGAGGTGACAGCGATCATCGGGGCCGACGGGTTCGGCACGCTCAAAATGCCGCTCTCCGATAGCTTGAATGTCGATCTCAAATACAATGACGATGCTTTAAAGACAGGAATCTATTATCATTTATCGGACAAGATCGGGATCAAAGCCGGCGCCCGTTATGACGTGGATGAAGAAAAAGTCAATCCATACGGCGGATTGGATTTTTCGATTCCCTTCGGCGATAATTTGCGGATTACCGGTTTCTATGACTCCGGTTTTGAAGGCGAAAATTGGAATCGTTATGAAGCGGCGGTGCGGATCCAAATGTACGAGCACCATTTCCTTTACGCCGGGGTTCGCGGTGAAGACGGTAGCGACGCTCCGGACTATGACTATAACGAAGACCATCAACCGCTGCTCTTTTTGCGCGGCGACTTTACCTGGCAGTGGAAGCAATGGGAAGTTTCCCTCCGGCCGATACTGCATATCCAGGGCGACTTTTTCCATGATTACGACCTGAAATACAATCTCAATGAAGACACCAAAATTGTCTTCAATGTGAATAGTCAGTACGATCAGATGGCCAAATACCGTATAGGGTTTGAGCACAAGTTTTAAACGGGGGGATCGGCTTTGCGCGGATTAAAAATTCCGGCGATTATTGCATTGATCGTCGTGGCGGGCGTGGCCGGTTATTTGCTGGGACATTCGGGGTTAACCCCGTTGCAACGGGAAAACCAGAAATTGGCCCGGCTTAATCAGACGTTGGCTCATCAGGAAGTGGCGTTGTTTTTTATTCACTCGACGCCGCAACGGTATTATTTGCAGCCGGTTTTAACCAAGTTGCCCCGCACCGGCGGAGAAATCCATCATCAAGCGTTGGAAGCCCTGTTTGCGGGACCGCCGGTCGATTCCGGTTTGGATGAGGTTTTTCCCAAAGACGCCAAAGTCCTTAGTTTAAAGATTAAAGACGGTTTGGCGGTGGTGAATCTCAATCAAGCGGCGACCCGGATCAACGTCGGCGCGCCAGGGGAGGCGTTGGCGATCGCGGCGTTAGTCAATACCTTGACCAAGTTCCCCGATGTCTACCGGGTGCAGATCCTGATCGAAGGCGAACTGGCGGAAAGTCTCGCCGGACACGTTGATCTGACTCAAACGTTTGAGTATAACAACCGAGATGTGGTTGTGGAATAACCAGGCATTAAATAATTCAAAAATTAAGGGTATAGTCCCCATAGCGATAAAGAAACTTAGCCAACCCGATCGGGTTGGCTAAGTTTTTTAACCCGGAATAACAGAGCGATGGCTTTAATAACCTAAAAAGCCAAGGAAAATAAACGCCCTTCCGCGTTGAGAGAAGGGCGTTGCAACCGCTGATTCGATTTGTGTTACTTTAAGGGCGCGCCGGCCAGAGGATAACCGGGTTGTCGCCGATGGTGGCCGAGTTTGCCATCAAGGTGGCGTTGGCGGTATCCACTACATAACGCGATCCCCAACTGGTGATCGCCAGCCAACGGCCGTCGGGGCTGTAAAAGCCGTAAGTCGGTAAAGCGAGATTGTTCAAACTACTGGTGAGTGCCGGCCGTGCTAATTGGACGCGGAGCGCCGGCCGTTTCTGAGTCGGGTCAACCAAATACCAGTCGGAATCGGTCGTGACCACAATATAACGGCCGTTCGGCGTCAAATGCATCCCGGTGGGAGCGCCGCCGAGCTTTAGCGTATTCAGGATCTTTCGGGTTTGGGGATCGAGCGTCACCAGGGCGGACCCGTTGGATAACGCGTAAATCCGGGCCGGATTCGCAGTCATAAACAAACGATTGTTTTTAGGGGTGACCCCGGTTTTGTCATCGCTGATCGCCGGGATTGCGCCAACCGGCGGCAGCTCGCCGGGACCTTGCTTGCCGAGGCTAATGGAGCCGAACATGCTGTTGGCGATCTTCAATTGTTCGATTCGTCGCCCGGTGGCGAGGTCAAAGATGTTTAAGAAGTTGCTGTTCATGATGGAGACATACCCGGTGTTGCCGTTGGTGAGCAGCTCATCCACTGCCAACTCGAAATCGGTGATCGAGAGCAGCTTCAATTCCTGATTGAGCAGGGCCAGATAATCGCGGCTGGTGATACAGAGATTGCCGTTGGCCGCCTGGGTCATTTGGAACGATTCGATCGGCAGTTCGGCTTTGGCTAACAATTGGTCGCCCTTGAATTGATAAACCACACTGACCGGGTCAATTTTGGCCTTCTCGGCCTTCGCCGGGGTGTTGGTCTTCGTATTTTGAGCGTTTTTTGACTCTTCCTTCTGTTGTTCCTCCTGGGCCAGTTGCGACTCGTTGAATTTCTTTAGCCAGTCCGATAAGAAAAAGTTGAATGTTTGGGTCTCAGACTCTTCGTTTTGACTTTGGTTGTTTTTATTAACCTGCGGGCTCCCTGATGTTGATTGCGTTGCCGGGGACGCCGGCGCAATATAGGAAGCCGAAACGTAATAAACAGCGGGATCGGTGCGGTCCTGCAGCACGACCACAGGGGAGATTCCCAATTCGGTTTGGGAAGTGACGCCGGTCGCCAGATTGATAAAGGTTATATTGGCCCGGGTCAGGGTTTCGGTCTGGGCGACCAACATCCCCTCGGGATACGGTTGCCCTTTTCGGAAACCGCCGGCCACAACCATTAGGGTCTCCGGCCCGGTGAAATAACCGACCGGATTGAGTCCGACCGGGTAGGACTTTAATTGCAGGTTATCGAGGTTGAGCACGGTCAGTTCCGGTCCGCTGGTTTTCCCTTGGCCTAGGGTGCCGATGGCCAGCAGTTTCCGGCCGGGGTCAAACTGATAACTGACAGCCGGCGAGTTAAGGTTGAAGGCCTTACTGGTTTCGGATTTGAGGTCAAAGATGACGATCCGCCCTTGCAATTCGCCGCTGTCGACGGTTGTGACAATAACCCAGATCCCCCGGTCTTTCAAATAAAAGTCTTGGGTTACGGCGCCGGGCAGGTCAAAACGGCGCCCGTTTGGTTTTAAGTCCGCGCCTAAGCTCATGATTGTTCCGGCCGACTTAATTTTTTTCGTGATGGTGAAGTTGCCACGGCACAATAACAGGTAACCGTTGTCGGTCTGCGACGGTACCAAGCTGGCCGGTCCCGGTGCGGTCTTAAAGCGGGTGACGGTCTTAAAGTTGCTTCCGATAATCTCGACTTGCTCGCCCGCGCTGTCGAGCGCCAGAGACTGGGAACCGCTGTCCGGCGGCGCCGCAAAACCATTCAAAGTCCCGAACAAGCCGGCTAAAACAGCCAACCCGATAATCCAACGTTTCAAAAAAATCCCCCCTATTCATTCCAAGTTAACCTTTGTAATTTTCGGTATAGTTCAAAATTTTCCTGTTGGGAAATTTGATTCGATGATGTTCTGATCGTTATTCGGTTGACTCTAAGAGGAGGGATGATCGAAAAGAAATTCCGGCCGGGGGGCCGGAAAGCAAAGCGCCGTGGTAGAAGGCGCGCTCAAAAAATATTAATCGGATTGACCCGTTCCCGTCGCGCGATATGTTTTAAGAAATAATCAAGCGCACCGAGCTCGATGTAAGCATCGGCCCGGCTTTGGCTTGCCACCGCCTGGCTGGAGCGGATCAGCGCCTGTTCGATGGCGTCAATCTCTTTATGGCTTAACAATAGCGACCAAAAGGAATTGGTCTTTTCCCACTGACGGGTGAGCCGCGCCAGGGAAGCATGGGCTAAGGGCCAATCGGACTGTTGGACGGCTTGATAGGTCCGGGTCAGTTCTTTGCTGAACTGGGCGGTGGTCCGCTCCAAATTGCCTTGGACCCAGATCCCGGCGATCGTGAACAATACCGCGCCGGCCATGGCGATGATCCATAATTTCATGAGGCCGGCACCACGCCGTCTTTGGCTTGCAGATACAGTTTGCCCGAAGTATCCAGACTGGCCAGGAAGACATCTTCCACCCCGCGCAATCCAAATTGGTGCAACTGTTGCCGCAACCATTCCTCGGTCAGGTTGGCTTGACTTAAATGTTCGCTACGTAACGTCCCGTCGACAATTAAGAGGGTGGGTAAACCCTCATAGACGGTCTGAATCCCCAGGTCTGCGGGATTCACGGGACGTTTCTGACTCTTGGGAATCACCGATAGTTTGCCGCTGGTCTCCAAAATGGCAAACTCAACGTCGGCAATGTTAGGGAACCCTTTCAAGCGCAACTGCTCCAACAGGTCGGTCAGGTTATAACGCAACCGGCAGAGCTCGCGTTGATGGATTTGACCGTTCTCAATCAAGACGCTTGGGCCGCCGCAGATCAGTTTGCGGGCGGTTTCGCTTTTTAACGAGAGCAATGACAGGCTTACTTGAATCACCAGCAGGGTAGCGATGGGAATAATCCCGTTGATCAACGGAATGTCGGTGTCTTGAATCGGGATCGCCGCCAGCTCCGAGATGAGAATGGTGATCACCAATTCATAGGGCTGTAACTGTCCGATTTGATGTTTGCCCATGACCCGGATGATCACGACCACCAACAGATAAAGGATGGCGGCGCGAATGGGAAGGATCAGCAATGATATCACCCCGACAACATTTTCTGCAGAAAGCAGGCCTTTTTATACTGGTAGAATCTCCAGGATCTAATACAGAATGTGTAAATAATGGCAGGATTTTTGGCCGGAGAAGCGAATTGCCTTAATTTAAAAAATCCGGGCGAAGCAGGAACTAGTAAGCTTTGGATTCGTTGGTAATAATAACTTCAAATTCGGAACCCGGCAGACCGGAATATTGAATTGGGGGATCGGAATCCGCCAACAGGGTTCCGGAATCGCGGATTGAATTCCCGGAATCGGGTTCTCCGGTTCCGAAATGTCGAATCTTACCAGTAACATCCGCTTCCCCGGTTCCCGAATGTCGAATCCTGCCAGTGAAATTCAGTTCTCCGGTCCGGAGCTGTCGCATCCCACTACCGGAATGCACGGGACGGGGCTGAGCTTCCTGTGGATTCTGTCAACCAAGAACGGAAATTCCCGGTGGGAAAACTCGATCGGGAAACAAGGGATTTGTACCGGTCACTGCGAACAATATTCGAAATAGGATGTAAAGAATTCAAAGGAGGAAAGACTCCTGTGAGCAAAATGCAACGATATTTATGGTTGGGCCTGGCGCTGATGATGGTGACGGGCAGCGCCATGGCGGCGGAAAAATTGGGCCGGATTGAGCCGGGGAATTATCCGGTGCAAGCGATCACCAACCACCTTCCCTGGTCCTATAAAAATTACAAGGTGTATTGGGAGGCCCTGCAAAAAGTGGAGTTGGAACTGGGCAAGCAAGACCGCTTCCGGGACTTGCCCCAATTGAGCCTGAAACAACCTTTCACCGGGACCATCGTCCTGGGGGACGGCAAACAGCAATTCGGCGTGATCATCGATCTGGTCGGTGAAGAGAAACGGCTGTACGTCGATCGCGACGGCGACGGCAGTTTTCAAGGCGAGACGTGGCTGCCGCTGCTGAACGAATGGTATGGCCTGCAGATTTACGAGGTATACGGCCCGGAGCCGTTTACGGTCCAGGTTACTTACAAGGACGGCAGCAAACATGAGTTGGCGCTGCAGATCATGAGCAGTCTGCTCAACCGGCCCGGGGCGCAGTTCAAGGAACAACCGTTTTTAAAGGTCGCGGTGACCAGTTGGTTCTTGTCCCGCATCAACGAGGACGACGGCCAAAAGCTGGTCGCGGTAATTGACCGCAACAACAACGGCTGCTTTAACGACCCCGAGGACTATTTTTACCTCGATTACAACGACGACAGCCGTTTTGACGAGAAGGAATGGTTGCAGCGCAAACGCGGCGTCACCCTGCCGAACAAGCAGAAACTCACCGTCGACTGGTCGGTCTATCCCGACGTGTTGGCGATCGGAGGGAGAAAATAATGAACAAAATGCGGCATCTGATAGGGATGATCCTGGCCGGGCTGTTGGTCTGCGCGCCGCTGGCGGGGGCGGCCGCTCCTTCCGGCGAGTTCACCACTGAAAAATTGGCGAACGGGATCACCTTCAAATACAAAGTGCTGAAAGACGACCCGCTGGTCTCGATCAACGCGAAGTTTCCGATCGGCTTTTATCACCAGTCGGTTAAAGGCGTCCCTCACCTAATGGAGCATTTGGTCTTCCGGGGCGGGTCCGGGTATAAATTTAATGACATCGCAGCGGTCACCACGCATCAAGGCGGTTATTTTAACGGAGCTACCAGCTTTTACGCGACCACGTACAATTACGTGGTCCCCAAAGCTAAGTTCGGCGAGGCGCTCAAGGTTTTCAACGGATCGCTCTGGAAGACCGACTTGACGCCGGAGAATGTCAACTTTGAAAAGACCATCGTCACGCATGAATTGGATATGGGCTACGCGCGCTATAATTATTACGCCGCGTACCGTTGTTTCTACCCGGAGATGGACATCAGCCGTCAGACGGTCGAGGCGGCCACCCCGGCGTTGCTCAAGGATTTTTACACCACGTTTTACCAGCCGGAGAATGCCACTTATATTATCAGCGGCGACTTTGATCCCAAAGAAGTCAAAGCGCAATTGGAACAGTTGAGCAACGGTTACGGGCGGCTTGACGCGGCTAAACCTGAAGTGACCGCCTTTGACCTGCCTGCCGGAGAACAAGTAGAGAGCCGGAACCTGTATCCGTTTCAATATCAGCTAGTGATGGCCTATCAATGGAAAGGACTGTCCGTCAAAGACCGGATGTTGATGACCTTGCTGTCCTACGCTTACGGGTACGATAGCAAGATAGATTATGAACATAACCAATATAAAACCTATTTTACCTTGGCCCGGACGATCAAGGATCAAAGCTATTTCGGCCTTTTTTACCTGGAACGCAATCAACCTTTCACCCCGGCCGGTTACGCGGCCGAGCAAGAGACAATGCGGCAATACCGGCGGCAATTCAAAAAAATGGACTTTGCCGCCCGGGTGAAAGAACTGCTCAAAGAGGTTGAAATGGAGAAGGTCCAAAGCCGGGAGTCGGCGGTGGACGCGGCGCAATATGAATTGAACAGTTTGGATCCGGAGAACATCTCCGATGCGGAGCTGGCGATTTTGAAAAAATTGACCACGAAAGATCTGGAGCAGTTTGTCGACGCCTATCTGTCGCAACCTCCAACCACCTGGTTCCTGGTCAAAACCACCAAATAGGAGGGGCGTATGATGAAGAAGAGACGTATCTTTTTATGGATTGCCGTGTTTACGGTCGGCCTCACCGCGTTCGCCCCGGCCTGGGCGGCGGAGCAGCCGGCGCGAATCGAGCGGACTACCGTCAGCGGGATGACCATTCTGCTGCAAAAGACCCCGTCGGAGCTTGTCGAGACCACCCTAATGCTCAAATCGGGCAGCGGGTTGGACCCGGTCGACCGGCGCGGCACCGCCGAGCTGATGAATTACTTGGTCGAACTGCGGCTGCGTTATGGGGATTCCCGGTTGAGCAACGCCACTGTTGAGACCAATCCCGATTATACGTTGATCAAGATCCGGACCACTGCCGCCAATGCCGCTGCGGCGCTGGCCGCGGTGAAGGAATTGCTCACTTATCCGTTGTACAGTTATGATGTGATCGCCGATTTGAAAGGCTTTCTAACGAGCGATGTCAAGGCGACTTCCGCGCTTTACAAAAGCTACTCCGATTTCAGCCAGGAGTTTTACGGGGCGAACCATCCCTACAATAATGCGTTGCATTGGGAGACCATTCCCAAGATCTCCGGGGTCGACGTCTATCAATGGTACCGGACCACTTATCAACCGGGCAACGCGTTGCTTTCGATCTCGGGCGGCTTTAAGAAAAACCTAAGCGACGTGGAGAAATTTTACGCCGGGATGCGGACGCAATCAGTCGACCACCGGTTGCTCGTCAATGAAGTGACCATCCCCGAATCGCAGCAGTTGGACCGAGTCGATCCCAACGGCCGGGTCTCCTCGGTGGTGGTCGGTTATCCGGCGCCCCGGCTGCAGGACCCCGATTTTCCCGCTTTCCGGATGCTCGCCTATTACTTGGAGGAGTTTCAACACTATTTTGAAGAGCTGCGGGTGAAACAAGGGTTATTCTACACCGGTCAGGTCTATTACAACTACCAGGAAAAACCCAACGCGCCCAACATCGCCTTCGTCGCGCTGACCAACCCCGCCATGTTGGGAAAGGTCGAGACTGAAACCGTCCGGGTCGCCAAGGATCTCGCCGCAAACGGCATTTCCCAGGAAGTGTTGGCGAAGATCATTGAAGCGATCAAAGCCGAAAATGACGCCCGCGCCAAAGACGGCCGCGGGTTAGCCACCCGGAACCTATTGAGCTTTTACCTCCAAACCCAACTGGTCTACGACGAGAAACTCCTGCCTAAGTTGGAGCAGGTGACTCCGGAGGACATCAAGCGGGTCGCAACGAAGTATTTTCAGAACTACATCCGGGTCGCCTACACCCCGGAAATCATGGAACCCAATTTATAACGCGAAGCTCTCCCCAGACCGGGGAGAGCTTTTTTGATCGAAAAAGCGGAATGAGTGGTGGGCGATTTCTGGAACGACAATGCATGGTCTCTTTTAAACGGAGTAAAATGGAATTAATAAACTTCACAGAAAGTCGTTGACAAGAGAATATTAACTATGTTAATATTTACTCAGGTTTTAATAAAGGAGTTGGCGCAGTGAGCAATCATACGTTAGAACGGGCTTCGAAATTATTTTGTCAAGCGATCAGTTTTCGGGTGCTCCGTCCGGCTTTGGAGAAACTGGCCAAGGATGAGCTGACTGAGGTGCAACTTTCCTGTCTGCGATACGCTTACTTACATGTGGACCCTTCGGTCGGCGAAATCGCCGAGGGTTTGGGGATCAGCAACGCCGCCAGCGCCAAGTTAATCGACCGCTTAGTGAAAAAGCACTTCCTAACGCGGGAGGAAGATCCGGTCGACCGCCGGGTTCTTAAGATTAAACTGACCGACGCGAGCCGCAGTTTGCTGGAGGAGATCAACCGGATCGAGTCGGAGCAGTTTCAACGGATCTTTAACAAGATGAGCCCCGAAGACCGGCAAGCTTTTCAATCGGGATTGGCCGCATTCCTGGCCGCCTCATTGACGAAACCGGAAGAGATCGACGAGATCTGTCTCCGGTGCGGTTGGAGCCATGAACTTGAATGTTTCGGCAACCAACTCTACCGTAAAATGACCGGCAAAGATCGCGAGCGAGTGTAATTTTGGTCGACTATATCGTTAACCATGTTTATTTTCAACCATTGAAAAAACGTTTTCAATCCGGCAAAGTTTTTGGAATGTTTTTGCGGGAACGGAAATATTTCAATTAAGGACCAAGAACGTCGGGTTGTTAAAACGCTACATAACCAAATCAAACGAATTTAAAAAAGAGAGGAGATCAATTGCAATGAGTATCAAGGGAACCCGTACTGAACAAAATTTACTGAAGGCTTTTGCCGGGGAGTCCCAAGCGCGAAACCGTTATACTTATTTCGCCTCAAAAGCCCGCCAAGATGGTTTGGTGCAGATTGCCGACATTTTTGAGGAAACGGCCAATCAAGAGAAAGAGCACGCCAAACGGTTCTTCTCATTCCTCGAAGGCGGCATGGTGGAGATCACCGCTTCGTTCCCGGCGGGAGTGATCGGCGACACTGTTGCCAATTTGAAAGCCGCCGCGGCCGGTGAAAATGAAGAGTGGTCCGATCTTTATCCGGAGTTTGCCAAAGTCGCCCGGGAAGAAGGATTCGAAGCCGTCGCCATCTTATTTGAGAAAGTTTCGGTAGCCGAGAAGCAACACGAGAAACGTTACAACGCCCTTTGGGCCAATCTTGAAGCCGGCCGGGTCTTCACCCGCAATGACGTGGTGATCTGGCGCTGTCGTAACTGCGGTTACATTCACGAGAGTAAAAACGCTCCCGAAAAGTGTCCGGCGTGCGCCCATCCAAAGGCGTATTTCGAACTGTTGGGCGAGAACTATTAAGCGCCCTTTCGCGAAAGACCGAAAAAGGTTGATTGCGCTTACGAAGCGAAACGTTGTTTTCCGGAATAATATTGTTGTCGAAACTATAAAATAAACGCTTGAAAGGGGATTTTTCAAATGACAAAATTATCAGAGATTTATAAGTGTGCGGTCTGCGGTAACATCGTCGAAGTGGTCCATGCATCCGGTGGCACGTTGGTCTGCTGTGGTCAGCCCATGAACAAGATGGAGGAAAATACTGTCGAGGCTTCCCACGAAAAACATATCCCGGTCATCACCAAAGTCGACGGCGGCTATGAAGTGAAGGTCGGCAGCGTGACCCATCCGATGGAAGAAAAGCATTATATCGAATGGATCGAGTTGATCGCCGGCGATCAAAAGTTCCGCAAATATTTGAAACCGGGTGAAGCTCCGGAAGCGTTTTTCGCTACCGACGCCACGACGGTGACCGCTCGCGAATATTGTAATATTCACGGTCTTTGGAAAGCATAATCAAGCACTATAATTTGCATCAATCATCAAAATTTATTTTAACAAAGGAAGGTGTTTAATCATGGTCACTCAAAAAATTATTGAAGCATTTAATACGCAAATTAAGCTCGAATTGGAATCGGCATATATCTATCTGGCAATGGCCGCCTACTTCCATGATCAGAATCTCGACGGAATGGCCCAATGGATGCGGGTGCAAGCGCAGGAAGAACAGACCCACGCTATGAAGTTCTTCGACCATCTGGTGGACCGGGGCGCCCGGGTTGAACTCCAGACGATCAGCCAACCCAAGTCCAGTTGGAACTCGCCGCTGGAAGTCTTTGAAGAAGCGTATCAACACGAAATGTTCGTCACCGGCAAAATCAACGATCTGGTCAAACTGGCCACCGCGGAAGACGATTACCCGGGGCTCGCCCTGCTGCAATGGTTCGTCACCGAGCAAGTGGAGGAAGAAGCTTCCACCTCGAAAGTGGCGCAACAGTTGAAGATGTTGGGTAGTTCCGGTTCGGGACTGGTCATGTTCGACCGCCAATTGGGCAAACGGGAAGAATAAGAACGGCGTTTTCAAAGAAAAGAGTCAGCATCCCCGCTGTCTCTTTTCTTTACGCGCCTTGGTAAAAAATGAGCCGGATTCGGAAGGGGAAACAAAGCTTTAATCCCGCTTGCAAGCGTGGGTCCGAAGGAATATGATAAAAGGGAATCAAAGCCACGGAAGGAAGGAGTTGGCTTATTTGCGGAACGTCAGTCCAGCAGGGCCGTGCTGGTGCGGGAGCGGTCAGCCTTATCAGCAATGCCATCAAGTGATCGAGCGTCGGGCCGCGGAGTTGCAACAACAAGGGTATTGGATCCCCAACCGGCGGCTGATCAAGACGGCGGCGCAGCTTGAGAGCATCCGCCGCAGCGGTCGGTTGACCACGGAGATTCTTGACAAGGTCGGCGCCTTAGTGGAACCGGGAGTGAGCACCGCGACGATCGATACGTTCGTTCATCAATATACCTTGGCGCACGGCGCTTATCCGGCGCCGTTGAATTATAAAGGATTCCCCAAAAGCGTCTGCACGTCGGTAAATCAAGTGATTTGCCACGGTATCCCCTGTCCCGACGAGATCCTGCGCGAAGGGGATATCATCAATATCGATGTGACCACCATTCTGGACGGGTTTTATGCCGATGCCAGCCGGATGTATCTGGTCGGCAAGGTCAGCCCGGCAGCGGCTAAACTGGTCCGGGTGGCTCAGGAGTGCCTGCGGGTCGGGGTCAATCAAGTGAAGCCGTTTGAATCGTTAAACGCCATTGGCAACGCCATTGAGCCGTTCGCCCGGTTGCACGGGTACTCGGTGGTCCGCGAATTGGGCGGGCATGGCACCGGCGTGGCGTTCCATGAGCCGTTGCATGTGGACCATTTCGTCAAAGCGGGCAAGGGCTATCTGCTCCTGCCGGGGATGGTCTTTACCGTCGAACCGATGATCAATGCCGGCGGTTCGGGATGCCGGACCTTAAATGACGGTTGGACCGTGGTGACCCAGGACGGTTCTCTCTCGGCCCAGTGGGAGCAGACAGTCGCGGTAACCCGGGACGGGGTGGAGATTTTGGCTGGCTGAACCGCTGGCGCGGGGAATGATTCAAGATTGCGCGGGACATTCTAACCCAAAGGGGGTTACGCGATGTTGCCCGGCATCCCGCCGCAGTATTATTATCCGCTGTTTGCCCTGTTGATGTTGGTCGTGGTTTTTGTTTTTGTCCCCAAGGAAAAATTCGGATCGCTGTTTTGGGTCAGTTTAATCTGGGGGTACGTCGGAACGTTTTTATTCAATGGTATCGTCGGCGCCGGGCTGGATTGGTTTGATTGGCGTTTTTCCGGCGGTTTTCAGGTCCTTGGCGTTTCTCATTGGTTGGCTTTGGCTTGGCTGTTGGCGATGATGCTTTTTTTGCGGTTTCTGCCGACTCGAAAAGCAATTTACGCTTTCCCCGGTTATTTGGTGGCGTTCGCCTGGGCCAGCGGGATGTTGGATCTGCAATTTCACCAATTGGGCCTATTGGTCTATCATCATTGGAATCCGTTTTACCGGTTTTTGCTGGGTTTAATCTGGTTCTACGGCGCAGCGAGGCATCAATGGGCGTTGGAACGGTTGCCGCACCAGAACGGAAAAGAGGAAATCTAGTTTGCCGGTAGTAAACCCCATTTTTATTGGAGTTATGCCGTTTGTTGATTGAAAATCCCGTGTCGGTCGCGTACGGGATTTTTTTAATGGCAATTCTTTTTGCCGTGACAGGTGACAAAAATTTTGAAAGGAAAATGAGCGCCAATCCAGAATTATCATCAGCAGGAATATTGCATAACATATTGGCATCGTGGCGGCAGGTTTGGTGAGTGGACGTCCGAATGGACGATGCGATATGGTTGGAAGCATTTTAGCGAGGAGGCGCGCGTATGGAACGAAGTTTGGCGCTGTTGGCGGAGTTGGTCAATATTGATTCGGGAACGGGCGATGCCGAAGGGTTGGCAAAGGTCGGCGCGGTTTTGCGCCGGGAGACGGCCGCTTTAAAGATGAACTTTGTCAAGGCTACCGCCAAAGACGGTTCGGAACATTTTGTGGCGCAACGGGGCAGTGGTCCGCGGCTATTGCTAGTGGCGCATGTGGATACGGTTTTTGCCAAAGGGACGGTGGCCCGGTGGGGTTTTAGCGCCGCGGGGGATATTGCCCGCGGTCCGGGAGTTTCGGACTGCAAATCGGGAGTGGTTACAATCTTAGGGGCCTTGTCCCAGTTGGACACGGCCGGTTGGCCGGAACGGGAGATCATCTGTTTCTTCAACTCCGACGAGGAGATCAGTTCGCCGGGGTCGCGGGAGATTCTGACCCGGTTGGCGCAGGATGCGGCGGCGGTGATCGTCGTGGAGCCGGCGGAAGGAGAGACATTGACGGTGGCCCGGAAGGGAATCGGCCGGTTTACCATCAAAGTGCTGGGTCAGGCGGCGCATTCGGGAACCAATTATCAGGACGGCAGTAACGCCGTTGTGGAACTCGCCCATAAGATTCTGGCGGTGCAAAATTTGACCGACCTGGCGGCGGGGGTGACCCTTAATGTCGGAGTAGTGGCGGGCGGCAACCGGCCCAATATTGTTCCCGATTTGGCAACGGCCGAAATTGATCTGCGGTTGGTCCGACCGGGACAGGAGGAACGGGTGATCGAAGGGTTGAAACGGATTACCCTCGAATGTCAAGTACCCGGGACCAAAGCCAAGTTGAGCGGAGGAATTACCCGTCCGCCGATGCCGTCCAACCCGGGAACGCTGGACTTGTACGAAAAGTTCCGGGTTGTCGCGGACCGGCTTGGGTTCGAACTCGGCAGCGAGGAGTCGGGCGGCGGTTCCGACGCCAATCTGGTGGCGCCGTTAGGAGTGCCGGTGATTGACGGGGTCGGCCCGATCGGGGGCGGCCATCATTCGGACCAGGAGTACCTGGAGATTCCCAGTCTATACCGGCGAATTGATCTGTTGGCAGAGTTTTTGAAGGATTTTTAATGGCCGATCTGACCAATTCATGGCGCGCGGAGGTGAACACCCTCCGCGTTTTTTATTGCCAAAGCCGGAATGGCCGACGCTCAATTGTTTTGCCTTGGATAAACGGGATCCGTAAACGAACCCGCAATCCGGTTTGCCAGGATTCCAGGATAATCCCGTATTGCTGACCGTAAGAATAACGGACCCGGAAGTGAATGTTGGCAATCCCTAAATTATTGCCGTACCCTCCCTGCTTCTCCGGATGCTCCTCTTGGAGCGCCGCGGTGACCTCGCGCAACCGTTCCGCGGAGATTCCCGGCCCGTCATCAGTAACTTGGATTTCCAACGCCCCGCCATCGGGAATAACGGTGACGGTGATGGCCACGGGGTCAAGACTTTTCTCGACGCCGTGGACAAAACAATTTTCAACCAACGGCTGGATTGAAAACTTGATCACCGGAACGTCGAGTAGGGCGTCGGAAACGTTTAACTGAAAACTAAACCGGTTATCATAGCGGATCTGTTGCAACGCGATATATTCCTGCAGGTATTGCAGTTCCTCGCGCAACGGGACCACGGCATTGGGATTACGAGTGGCGTAACGGAAGATATTGGATAACGAACGGAGCATCGCAACCAAGGCGGTATTCCCCGAGGAAATGGCGAACCCCACCATCCGGTCCAGAGTATTAAAGAGAAAGTGCGGGTTAATGTGAGCTTGTAAGGCGCGAAATTCGGCGGTGCGCCACAGGTCCTCCGCAACGCGCAGTTTCCGCAAGTTGGCATAAATGGTCCCCGCGAACAGGGTCGCGATGATGACGCAAAGCAGCGCGACGACTAACGGTCCGGCGGTAATCCGCCGGATGGGATCAACCACATCGGCGGCGGGACGTTCGACGGTCACGACCATGCCCAAGGTCGGATCATGGAGAAAGACTCCGGCGATCTTTTGCTTTTGTTTTTGGTAGAGCGTAAACCCGAATTCCTGCTCCGGGTGCTTCAGCATCTGTTGTAACAACGGCGAACGTTCTTCATGGAGCATCGCTTGGAAATTGCCGTTGTAATAACGATACGGGCTGGCCAATAACTGGCCGTCGGTACTGTAAATTGAGACCGGTTCATTCCCCCAGTCGATATCGACTCCAGTGTTGTCGACCAAGGCCCGGTTGATATCCAATTCAAGACCGGCGGCATGGGCCATTTTGGAACGCTGCGTATCGATGCTGATCAGCGGGACCAGAGTGGCCATTCCGATTGGGTCGGTAAAGGGCCGGCCAACCATCGCCTGGGTCCGTCCTAAAATATAACCCATAAAGGTGTGGGGGGTCCTGCCTTTCAAATAATCGCTCCACCATGGCAACTTCATAACATGTTGCGGACGGGTGTTGGGAGAAGGAAACAAAGCGCCGTCGGGGTAAGCAACCCAACTCCGAACCACGCTGGGCGAGTTATTATTCATCAGCAGCAGTTCATTCTGTAGTGACTCGGAGTTTTTGGTGGCGGCGCCGGTCGAGAACATTAGATTATCCAAACGCAAGGCGGCGCGGACGAAAATCTGGTCCAGCTGCTCCCGGTAAAATTTCGCCTCCCAATAAAGATGCTGCTCCATTTGACGGGTCAGTTCACGCGAGACTTGAAGATAAACCACGATACTGGAGACCACGGCAGTCAGCAGGATGATGCAACAAAATACAATCCAGGCTGAATTGTTAATATCGCGCCAGGATCCAAACGGGAGCATTTTTTGGGCATGATTGCCTCCGGTCATGATGTAATCCGGTCGCCGCGACGGGATTGGGAACGGTACGCCCCGGGCGTCTGACCCGTTTCACGACGAAAAATCCGGCTGAAGTAGGCCAGATCGGCATAGCCGACCTGATACGCCACTTCTTGAATTTGCAGATTGGTATGTTCCAATAAGTGTTTGGCTTTATCAACCCGGTAACCGGTGAGATATTCCAGAAAGTTAACGCCGCAATGCTTAACAAACCGGGCGCTTAGGTAGGTGGGATTCACGGCGACGCTTTTAGCGACTTGGGTCAGGGTTAGCGCCTCCATATAGTGTTCGCGAATATAGCTTTTGGCTTGAAGAAGGTAGCCGGGTAACACCTCGTCTTCGTTGGCGGCCGGTCCGGCTTGAAGTTCGGATTGGATTTGATGGCGAAGTTTGGACAGTTCCGCTTGGTCTTTTTCAAACCGGGCCCGGACCCTTTCCAATAAATCACGGATGTTTTCCGGAAACACCGGCTTGAGAAGGTATTCGCAGACTCCGAGGCGGATTGCCTGTTGGGCGTAGCCGAAATCGTCGTGGCCGCTGATGATTGCCGCTTGGCCGCGCCAACCGGCCTGTTGCAAGCGGTCGATTAATTGCAAACCGTCGATCTGCGGCATCCTGATATCGGTGATGATCAGATCCGGTTTGATTAATTTTAGATCGAATAAGGCCTCTTCCCCGCCCAATGCTTTGGCGGCCACATGAAAACCGGAATCAGCCCGGGCGATGTAATCGGTGAGCTGTTGCAGGGCGCCAGGTTCATCGTCGACTACCATCACTTGGTATAAGTTATTCAGCTCCGCTTCCTCCTCCCGGACCCAAGGTTTGTCTTATCAATCCTCGGTAACATTGTAACATTAATTTAACCTGTTTGTTAGTGAAGCTAAAAAAAATCCTAATTAAGCAAAAGGATGTCACTATGATCGAACAATGGCCGGCGGGTATAATCAACGTAACGGATTAGTTACAACCGGATTACCGACCGATGAAATGACGGCGGTGAAGCTGGAGCGAATCCGGTGAGTTTTACGAGTTAAAAAATAAAAGGGAGGAAGTAGTGATGTTGCGGAATCGGATGTTTTTCTTCGGTTTAATACTGCTTTTGGTGGTGATTGCCGCTCCGACATTGTTGGCCGCCAACGAGGTAACCACCATTAGGTACGCCTTTTGGGGCAACCCGGCGGCGATCGGGGTGGAAAAAGACATCATCGACGAGTTTGAAAAAGCTTATCCTACCATTAAGGTTGAACCGATCGCGGTTGGTTATAACGATTACCACCCGAAATTGTTGACTCTGATCGCAGGTGGGCAAGCGCCCGACGTGATGCGGATCGATTCGTTTTATTTCGCCGACTTTTTACGGGTCAAAGCCCTGCAGGACATTACGAAGTTGATCAAACGGGATCATCTGAAAGTGGAAAGCTATTACCAAGCCGGTTTGCTCGACAGCATGAACAAAGGGAAATATTACGGTTTGCCCTGGTCGACCGCACCGTATTACATGATCATCAATTTGAAAATGTTTAAAGACGCCGGGATCCCGGTGCCGTCCCTGGATTGGAAATGGAATGATTTTGTCCGGATCAGTAAAGCGCTGACCAAAGGGGAGGGCGCCAACCGCCAATACGGGTTCGCCGACGACTTTCAAATGTCACATATTTTGCCTTGGGTATGGGGCGACGGCGGGGACCTGTTTGACAAGACCCGCAAAAAATTTACCTTGAACAGTAAAGCGGCTACCGCGAAAATTCAACAATTGGCCGATCTCTGTAAACAAGATATTTTTCCCGATCCGGCGCAGTTTCCCAGCGCCGAGGTGTTGAATCGTTGGACGGTCAATCATAAAGTGGCCATGCGCTTCGGTTCCGCCCAGGAAGTTTTAGCCCTCCAAAATGTCAACGGATTTGAGTTTGAAGTGTTGCCGTATCCCGGTGGCGCCACCAACCCGCGGACGACACTCTTCAAATCCAATACCGTGGGAATCAGTTCCGCTTCGAAAAAGCAAGAAGCGGCTTGGACGTTCCTGAAGTTTTTACGGGCTCCGGGAATGCGCGGCGAAGTCCTGTACATGGAGGCCAAACGGATGCCGCCGACCGTTGATAGTCCGGAACTCTGGAAGATTTATGCCGATCCGACCAAATCACCGCGGAAGATCGCTGAAGTAACCCAAGCTTGCGCCAGCAAATACGGGCATGTTTTACCGCTGCGGCCGGGTTGGTTGGAGATCCAAGGGTTACTCACTCCGCAACTGCAAAAAGTGTTCGCCGGACAATTGCCCGCGGCGACCGTTTTAAAAGAGATTGCCCCGAAAGTCGAAGAGATCATGCGGCGAACCGATAGCCAATAAGCACGAGTCAACTGGAGGGGACGGAGTGTCGTCCCCTCCAGTTTCGCAAAAAGCCGGTTATCCTTCGTACGGTGTTCGGGACGCGGCGATTGTCTCAATAATGAAATTGCCGGACGCTACGATAAGCAGTGAGAATCAGGCAATTTCACGATAAAATCATTTGGGGTTTGGAGGAAGAAGATGAAAGTCAGGACTGCGGAATTTCGTGAGGCAGTGGCCGGTTATCTGTTTTTGATGCCCAATTTGCTTGGATTTATCATTTTTACAGTCTTTCCGGTAGTTGGTTCGTTATTGTTGAGTTTCTCCGATTGGAACTTGTTGACGCCGCCGGTTGCGGTAGGATTGGAGAATTACCAGAAACTCGGGAGCGACCCCTTGCTCGCGCAATCATTGATCAATACCGCTTACTTTTCCTTTGCAAGCGTTCCTTTGAATATAATTCTTGCGCTTTTTTTGGCAATTTTAATAAATAGAAAGCGCGGCGGGATCGGTTTCTTCAAAGCCGCCTACTTTCTGCCCACCATCTATTCCACGGTTGCGGTCGCGTTAATCTGGCAGTGGATTTACGAGAGCAAGACCGGTCTCTTAAATCACGTGTTGAGTTGGGTGCATTTGGGTCCGTTTCCCTGGCTGACTTCGCCGCAATGGGCGATGCTCAGCGTGGTTGGGGTGGCGGTTTGGCGGGGCGTCGGCTATAATATGCTGATTTTCTTAGCGGGTTTGCAGGGCGTCCCGGCCGATCTGTACGAAGCGGCCCGGATCGACGGGGCCAGCCGTTGGCAAATGTTTCTCCATGTGACCTGGCCGGTCATCTCGCCCAGCACTTTCTTTGTGACCATCACCTCAATCATCAATTCCTTCCAGGTTTTTGATATTACCACCGTGTTGACCAACGGCGGTCCCGCCAACGCCACGAATACCTTGGTGATGCTCATTTATCAACATGCGTTCCAATTTTTCCGGATGGGTTATGCCTCGGCCATCGCTTATGTGTTGTTTGGGATCGTTTTGGTATTGACGGTTGTCCAAACGACCCTGTCGAAACGTTGGGTTCATTACTGATCCGCCGGACCGTTGCGATCGTTTCGTCCCGAGAACTTAGCAATCTTTGAAAATTGAGGTGTACATCATGTCAGCCGAGTTGACACAAGAATTGAAAATTGCTTCCAAGACGCCGGCCCGTCCGTGCTGGGGCGAGCTGGCCGCTTACCTGATTTTGGGGCTGGGCGCTTTGGTGATGATTCTCCCGTTGTTTTGGTCATTGGCCACCTCCTTCAAGTCTTACAGCGAAGTCTTTACCAATCCGTACGGGTTATTGCCGCAAAAGTGGCAGACGCAGAACTTTTGGGAAGTTTTTAAGGTTGTCCCGTTTCATCTTTATTTTCTCAATACCCTTAAGATTACGGCCCTCTGCACCGTGGGGACGTTAGCGACCTCGGCGGTGGCGGCTTATGCGTTCGCCCGGTTGCGCTTTCCCGGCCGCGACTTTTTGTTCTGGGGTTATCTGAGCACCTTAATGATTCCCCGTCAAATTACCCTGGTCCCGACGTTTGTCCTGATGAAGTGGTTTGGCCTGCTGGACAATCATCTCTCCTTGATTTTGCCGGGTTTGTTCAGCGCCTACGGAACATTCCTGTTACGCCAGTTCTTTTTAACCCTCCCGTTCGAGTTGGAGGAGGCGGCGGTGATCGACGGCTGCGGCTATTTGCGGCGTTTTTTCCAGATAATTTTGCCGCTGGCCAAGCCGGCCCTGGCGACCTTGGCGATCTTCACGATGATGGCGCAATGGAATGATTTTCTATATCCGATGATTTTTATCAACAGTGAGCAGAACCGGACGCTAACGTTAGGGTTGGCGATCTTTCGCGGCGACGCCGATGTGCAATGGAATCTGCTGATGGCCGCCACCACCCTCACCAGTCTGCCGATTGTGGTAGCGTTCCTGTCGGCGCAACGGTTCTTTGTCGAGGGAATCGCCATGACCGGGATTAAAGGTTGAGGTGGACAACGGACAACCGCCGACGGACGGCGGGCGACGTGCGATGGGTAAGGAGGAACATTGATGATTGTTTGTAAACGTTTAACCGGGTTTACGCCCGGCGCCGATTATATGGAATTGGATACTGACGCCGGGAAGCTGCGTTTGTACTTTCTCCGGGATGATATCATCCGGATTCGCTGCACCTTTACGCCGGAGTTTGCGGAGGATGCTTCATACGCCTTGATCACCACCGCCTGGGAAGACCGGCTGGACGGACTGTTTCAAAGCGAGCGCCGGCGGATCCGGCCGGTGACGCCGGAAATCGTCCGGGAAGAAACGGCGCTGGTCTTTCAGACCAAGGCGCTGCGCGTGGTGGTTCAGCAAGAACCGTTTGGGATCGACATCTTCGACCGGGACGGCTGCCGCCTCTATTCGGATCTGCGGGAACGTTCCTACGTTAAGGACGCTTTGGGCCGGTTGTATCATTATCAATTGCTGGATCCGGACGATTGTTACTACGGGTTTGGCGAGAAGTCGGGCCGGTTGAACAAGGCCAAGCGGCGGTTGCGGATGGCGAACAACGATACCTTGGGGTATGATTCGGAAACTGCCGATCCGCTTTACAAGATGATCCCGTTTTACCTAAAGCTGAATCGGAAACAGCCGGTCGCGACCGGTCTGTTCTATCACAATTTTCACCCGGCCGTTTTTGATCTGGGCTGCGAACGTTGCGCTTACGTGCCGCGCTACAGTTATTATTGCGCCGACGGCGGTGAGCTGGACCTGTTCTTCATTTACGGGCCGGCCCTCGCCGACGTCATCCGCGGCTATACCGACCTGACCGGAAAGACAGCCTTGCCGCCGCGGTATTCGTTGGGCTACATGGGATCGACCATGTACTACACCGAGCTTGACCAGGATAGCGACGCGGCGGTGCTGGGTTTCGTGGCGAAAGCCCGGAAACACGAAATTCCCCTCGACGGGTTCCATCTCTCGTCCGGGTATACCAGCGGCTCCGATGGCAAACGGTATGTTTTCAACTGGAACCGGCGGCGCTTTCCGGATCCGGCCCGTTTTATCAAGCAAATGCAGGTCCAAGGAGCCACAGTCTCTCCCAATGTCAAACCGGGTTTGCTAACCACCCATCCGCGGTATCGCCAATTTCAGGCGGTCGACGGTCTGATCAAGGAAGCCGCGGGCGACCGCCCGCATCTCACCCGTTTTTGGGGCGGACCCGGTTCGCTGGTGGACTTCACCCAACCGGCGGCGCGCGATTTATGGAAACGGTTGCTCCGCGAGAATTTGGTTGATTACGGCATCAAGGCGATCTGGAACGACAATTGCGAGTTTGAACTGGACGACCCCGACGCGCTTTGCCATAATGACGGCCAACCGGTCGCGGCCAGCGCGGTCAAAGCGATCCTGCCCAACCTGATGGCGCTGGTCGCCCGGCAGGCGATTGCCGAGGCGGCGCCGGAGCAACGCCCCTATATCCTCAACCGGGCCGGCGGACCGGGGATTCAACGGTATGCGCAGACCTGGGCCGGGGATAACTACACCAGCTGGCATAGCCTGCGGTTTAATATTCCGGTCATGTTGGGAATGGGCTTGTCGGGCGTAGCCAATCAGGGGATCGACGTGGGCGGTTTCGCCGGACCGGCCCCGGAGCCGGAATTGTTGGTCCGCTGGGTGCAAAATGCCGTGTTTTACCCGCGTTTCTGTATCCACTCAATGAATGATGACAATACCGTGACCGAGCCGTGGATGTATCCGTCCGTTACCGGGCTGATCCGGGACGCGCTCAAGTTGCGTTACCGTTTGTTACCGTACCTGTATTCGCTGTTTCATGAGGCCGCCCGGACCGGAGCGCCGGTCATGCGGCCGTTAGTCTACGAGTTCCAGCACGATTCCAATACCTATGAAACCAGTTTTGACTTTCTCTGTGGTCCGTGGCTGTTGGTAGCGGGGGTTTTCGAAAAGGGCCAGACCGAACGGGAGGTTTACCTGCCGGCCGGAGCCCAATGGCAGGATTGGCACAGCGGCGCGCGTTACGCCGGCGGTCAGACCGTCACCGTGGCCACGCCGTTGGAACGGCTGCCGTTCTTCCTGCGTTCCGGGGCGATTTTGCCGCTGGGCGAGCCGGGACCAAGTATTCAACTGCAAACGGAAACCG
This sequence comes from Bacillota bacterium, assembly GCA_023410535.1. GTDB lineage: Bacteria > Bacillota > UBA4882 > UBA8346 > UBA8346 > JAEYPR01. The sequence continues at coordinate 115,462 of JAEYPR010000027.1, forward strand.
AACTGAAACTGTTGATTTACCCCGAGGGGCAGAGCCGGTTTGTCCTGTATGAGGATGACGGCGTCTCCAACGACTACCTGACCGGGAGGTTCCTGTCAACCGCCATTACGGTCCTGGCCGACTCCAGGCAGGTGACCGTGGCTTTCGCGCCGGAGGGGGATTACCGCTCGCCGTTAACGCGGGTCTGCTTGGATGTCTGCTGCGAGCGGACCGCTCCGGTGGGCGTCACAGTCGCCGGTGAACCGTTGCCGTTGTTGCTTGATGCCGAGGCTTGGCAGGCGGCGGAGTGCGGCTGGCATTTCAACCAGGAACTCCGGCGGGCACAGATCAAATACCCGCGCCGCGACGGTTCGTATGCGGTGGCGATCAACTGTTGGAATCCGGATCTGATCGAATAACTCCAATGTTTTTTCCTTGATTACAATCCGTTCTTTACTACCTCACTACCTCCCTTCGAAACAGGACTGCTCGTTCAGTCCTGTTTCAATTTTGGGGTGAAGAATATGGAATGACCGGATTTAATTTATTACATTCTAGTCAATTTTCGGAACGAGTATTTGCATCTCCGGGGTATCTGCATTATAATTTTATTTTGAAATGTAAGACTTATTTTCACGGTGCGCAACCTCGATAATATAGCTATCTAAGGAGTCGGCATGGGTACGATTATCAACGTGATCATGATTTTAATCGGCGGGGCGATCGGCTTGCTGTTCCGGGAGAAGTTTCCGGAACGGGTGACGCAGACGGCGTTGCAAGTGATGGGACTGTTCACGATGATCGTCGGGATCAGCATGGCCTTGCAAGGCAAAGAGATGGTATTGGTCCTGATCAGCCTGGCGGTCGGCGCGATGATAGGCGAAGGGATCAATATTGAAGGACGCTTGGAACAGGTCGGCGTTTGGATCGACGGGAAACTGAAGGTGACCGAGGGCAGCCCGGCCAAGGGTTTCATCTACGCCAGTCTGGTCTTTTGTGTCGGGTCGATGGCGATTGTCGGCAGCATCACCGACGGTGTCAAAGGCGACAGTTCGATTTTGGTGACCAAGGCAATGATGGACGGGATCATCTCGATTCCGTTCGCGGCGGGGATGGGCTTCGGGGTGCTCGGATCGGCGCTGTCGATCCTGGTGTATCAGGGCGGGCTGACGCTGTTGGCCTGGCAGTTGCAGGCGCTGTTTACGCCGGAGATGATCCGGGAGTTGACGGCGGTCGGCGGCGTGATTGTATTGGGGATCGGGATCAATATCTTGGGTCTGCAGAAGGTGCGGGTCGGGAATTTTTTGCCGGCGTTGTTGATGATTATTTTGATCTGCTACTTTAAGCCGATGTTGGGGTTCTAGTAGCCGCGTCGTGAAAAGCGGCACATTGCGGCGTTGTTCAGTCGTTCCGGTCCTCAACGTACAGCAAAGTACGCTTGCGGTCCTCACTTCCTTCACGCCTTGCACTGCACCGCTTTTGACGACGCGGGGGTTTGTGTTAAGAAGTAACTTGGCGACTACCCCGGCTCGTTGGGGTGGAGCGCCGGACTGCATACTCTTTACTTTAATTTGGTTCTAATGTTGTATTCGAGGATTTACGTTCTAAAAGGCCTGATATTTCAGCTCCGTCATCCCGCTCCTCTGCAGTGCCGAGCTGAACCGCGACGTAGGAGAGGGACCGAGGGTGAGGTCAAGACTACCGGAGAACCCAATTCAACCATCAGGATTCGACATCCGGGAACCCGGGAAGCCAATTTAGTGACCGGGGAAAGCAATTTAGCCACCAGAATTCGACATCCGGGAACTTGAATTGGGTTCCCGACCACCGGGAAAGACGGGCTGACAACCAAAACGGAGGCATTATGCTCAAAGCGTTGGTATTTGATTTCGACGGGTTGATTATTGATACGGAGACGCCTTGGTATGAGGCGTTTGTCGATGTGTACGGGGAGTATGGGGCGGTGTTGCCGCTTGCGTTGTATGTGAAATGCGTCGGTACTGATTCCAAGGCGTTTCATCCCCGGAAGTATCTGGAGCAATGCATTGGCGGGCCGGTCGATGCCGGGGCGTTTCAAGAACAGACGCTGGCGCGGCACGCGGCGCGGATGAAAGAACGGACAATCAACCCCGGCGTGTTGGAACTGTTGCAAGCGGCTCAAAAAGCGGGGCTCAAGATCGGTCTGGCCTCCAGTTCGGAGCGGGCGTGGGTGGTCGGATTTTTGGAACAGTTAAATTTGCTGCCGTATTTTGATACGATCCGGACCCGGGAGGATGTAAGCGCGGTAAAACCCGCTCCCGATCTCTACCTCCGGGTGTTGGCGGATTTCGGGGTAACCGGCGCCGAGGCGGTGGCTTTCGAAGACTCGCCCAACGGCACCCGGGCGGCCAAGGCGGCCGGGCTGTTTTGCGTGATCGTGCCGCAGGGGGTGACCAAGGATTTGGTCTTCGAAGGGCATGACCTGCGGGTGGCCTCCCTGGCCGAGGTTTCGCCGGCGCGATTGCGGCAGGAGTTCGGCGGGTAAATTTCCGGTGTAGAGTGTTGCGATTGAAAAGTGACGCCCTTTCGTTGCCAGTTTGCGAACGAAAGGGCGTTTTGGCGAGCGTCAATATTTCCCGAAGCCCCCTTGCGTCAGGGCTGGCGCGGCGGGTGGAATCGGCGCTTGACCGGCGGCTCCGGTCAGCCGGAACTGACTGACCATCTCTTGAAGCAGCATGGCTTGGGCGCTCATGGCTTGACTGGCGGCGGCGCTCTGCTCGGCGGTGGCGGTATTGGTATGGGTAATTTGAGCGACTTGGATGATTCCCTGGTTAATTTGCGTGATATTGGTGGCTTGGGTGGCGGAGGCTTCGGCGATCGCATGGACCAGGCCGGCGGCGCCGGTAATGTCCTGGACAATGGTTGCTAAAGCCGTGGCGGTCGCATTGGCGATCTGGGTGCCGGCCTGCACCTGTTTGAGCGAGTCTTCGATCAAGGCGTCCGTCTCTTTGGCGGCTTGCGCGCTCCGGGCGGCCAGCTTCCGGACCTCATCGGCGACAACCGCGAAACCTTTGCCGTGGGCCCCGGCCCGCGCCGCTTCGACGGCGGCGTTTAAGGCGAGCAGATTGGTTTGGAAGGCGATCTCGTCAATGACTTTGATGGTTTTGGCGATATTCCCCGCCGCTTGACTGATGCCGGCCATCGCCGCGAGCATCGCTTGCATTTGGGCGTTGCCCTCCCGGGCGCTATCACGGGTTTGCCCGGCCAGTTGGTTGCTTTCCTGGGCGCGTTGCGCGTTATCGCGGGTTTGGGCGGCGACTTCGGCCATGGCGGCGGAGAGTTCTTCCAAGGTGCTGGCCTGGGCGGTCGCACCGGCCGACAAAGCCTGACTGCCGTCGGAGACTTGCCGGGTGGCGGCGGTTACTTGCCGGGCGGCTTGGTTAATCTCGGCCAGAATTTGGTTGAAGCGGTCGATAGTATGATTAAGTGCCGTTTTGACCTGGTCGTACTCGCCTTGGTAAGCGCCGTCGACCTGTTGGACCAGATCGCCCTGGGCCATTTGGTGCAAGACTGCCGCCACTTCGGCCAGCGGCGCGTCGACCGCCTCCATCACTTGGTTCAGGCCGAGGATGATCTCCTGGTATTTCCCTTCGAACTTTTCAATCTCCCCGCGTTGCTCCAACCGTCCCTGGACGGTGGCCAACGAGAGCCGCCGCGCCTCCGCGACCACCTCTTGCAAAGCCGTCATCATGGCGATCATCGCCGGCATCATCTGGTCATTGGCGGAACGTTGGCCGATGGCGCTAAACTCCTCCAAACGGCTGATGTCGCCATGGGAAAGCCGGACGAAAGCGTCCTGAACGCTGAGTAGACGCGCCCTGACTGTATTGATCCGGTCCGCGAAACGTTGCAGCACTCCTTGATACGCCCCGGTCATGGCCACGGTGTAATCATTGTCCGCCATCCGGCCCAGCACCGTTTCGGCTTCGGCCAGCGGGGCCACTAACGCGTCCAAGGTGGCATTAAAGCCGGTGATGACTTGGCGATATTCCCCTGCGAACCGGCTGGTGTCGCCCCGCCGGTCCAACTCGCCGGCCGCGGCGGCTTGGGTTAAGCGCAGCGTTTCGTGGACCAGCCCCTGGACGTTGCCCATCATTTGACAAAGGGCCGGGAGAATCCGGTCCTGCTCGGACTGTTGGCCGACGCTTTGCAGTTGCGCCAGTTCGTGAAAGTCGCCGGCGGCGGTTTGGCTGATCACGTTTTGAATGGTCAGCAGATTGGCCCGCACGCCATTGATGGCGTTGGTGATGTCGCCGTAGATTCCCGGGTAATCGCCGGCGACTGCTTCGGTCAGGTCGTTGCGGGCGATCCGTTGCAAGACGCGGTTGCTTTCGGTCAAAGCCGCCAAACCGTTGATGCAGGCATTGATACTGGTTTTCAGTTCGTCAAAATCACCGTAATATTCGTCGCTGATCGGTTCGGGAATGTCGCCTTGGCCGATCCGGGCCACATAGGCGGCGGTCATCCGCAACGGTTTGATCACCGCATCCAAGGTGGCGTTAAAACCGGCGATGACCTCTTGATATTTGCCGGAAAACTTACTGCTGTCGCCCCGTTCGCTTAAGCATCCGGCGGCTGCGGCGGCAATCAATTTTTCCGTCTCGTCGGTCAAATCGCGTAACGTGCCAATCACGCTGCGAAGGCTCAGGCCTAAACTGTCCTGTTCCGAACGGAGCTGGACTTCGACCGTGAGGTCGCCGGCGGCGATCTGCCGGGCGGCAGCCGCTTGGGCTTGGCTGGCCGTAATCATGGCCGCAAACGCGGCTTGCAAATGGCCGATTTCATCCTGGCTCGCTTGCTTAATCACGACATCGACATCGCCCAGGGCCAACCGGTCGGCAGCGGCAGTCAACTCCCGCATCGGCCGGCGGATGAACCGCGCCAGACCGATTCCCATTCCGATCGCGCAGACCACCCCGAACAGCGCCAATCCGATTAGAAAGAGGATGGCCTGCCCGGTTCGGGCGGAACTAGCCTGCGAACGCGTTTCGGCTTCCATCGCGTTATATTTCAGCATATTTTTAAGGGTTTCGTTGAAGTCGTCCGCCAACGGCTTCAGCGTTGTGGTCATCAACATATTGGCGTCGGCAACATTATTTTGATTGGACAGTTCCAAAACGGCCGTCTGCTGTTGCCGGTATTGGGTAAAGTCGTTTTTGAGCCGGGCGAGACTACTCTTTTCAAAGTCCGATACCAATTCTTTTTCATATTGGACCACCTTTTGGTCGATGGTCTGCTCCAACTCGTGAATGGCGTATTCAAATAAATTTTTGCCCATGGGGTTTAAGATGTGATAGGCGAGGTTAATCTGAATTCCCTGAAATGAGACGGCAATGGTATTGAGCGGTTCGACCGGCGCCATGTTTTCATGATAAATCTCCTGGACATTGCGGTTGACTCCCGTGATACTCCACGCGCCGACCCCGCCAATCAGCCCGGCGATGGCGGCGACCGTAACAAAACCTAACAAAAGTTTGGTACTGATCTTGCAGTCGCCGAACCACTGGCGGATGGGGCGAACCCACGCTGTGATCCGAGCGAATTTTTTAAAGAAACCCCGAAAATTCTTCATTGATGAAGCCCTCCTTGTATGATCATTGCGGTTTTGCTTCGCTAGAGCGGTTCCGTCCGGATTTTTTCAATAAAGATAAAGCTACAATTTATAGTTTCAGATTTGAAGATTAGTTTCCGATGGTCTTTGGATTGTATCGGTGTAAACTTTCAATTACAGCTTTATTAAGTCAATTGACGACCGAAATTACAAATCGCAACCGAGTGGCGGAAAAAATTTTTTCATTAAAATAGTTCTAATGTATTTTTGTGTAAAATTACTAATCAATTTCCAGAAAATTATTATATAATTAGATTACCCGGCCGGACAAATTGTTTCATCAGCCGTACAACTCATTCCGTTTAGCCCTTTTTAGGAATGACAATCCGGGTGAGATGATAGTTAGCGGCACCGCCTAACGTTAAAAGGGGGTGAAAGAGTCAAATTGATCGGTTCCAGATAAAAAAGGGAGGTATTTTGATGAAAATGAATGGGAAGATCGGGTTTGGATTAATTCTCCTGATCGGGTTGTTCACGGCGCTGTTCATGATGGGACAGGGCATTGTCTCCGCGACCACCTTGTTCAGCGACAACTTCGATGACGGAAACGCCACCGGTTGGTCGGCAACCAGCGGAACCTGGTCCGTCGTTTCGGACAGCGGTTCCTATGTTTACTACCAATCGAGCACCAACGAGGGCCGGACATCCGCCGGCAGCTCCAGTTGGACCAATTATTCGGTGGAAGCGCGCGTGAAGGTCGACAATTTTAACGGCAGCAATCGCGCGTATGTTTGCGGCCGTTGGAAAGACGCCAACAATTTTTACTGTGTTAGCCTGTACAATTCTAGCGGCGGCACCATCGAGATCCGCAAGAAAGTCAACGGCAGCACCACCAATTTGGCGACGCTCACCAATGTCGGTCTCAGCGCCGGCACTTGGTACACGGTGAAGTTGGCGATGAACGGCACCAGTTTGACCGCCTATCTCAACGGCGTGCAGAAGTTAACCGCTACCGACAGCGCATTGAGTTCCGGCGCCATCGGTTTGATCGCCTACAAAGTCGTCGCCAAGTACGATGATGTCGCCGTCAATGACTTCGGTACGACCACCCCGACCCCGACCGCGGTCGCCACGGCGACTCCGACCGGCACCAAAGCATCGGCAACTCCAACACCAACGGGCACCAGAGCCACAGCAACCCCAACACCGACCAGCCCGACCAACACCGCAACCCCCACCCCGACTGCGGTAACGGGAGTAATCCATGTCACCACCAGCGGCACCGATAGCGGCTCCGGCACCACCAGCAGCCCGATGTCTTTGACCGCAGCGATCACCCGGGTCGCAGCCGGCGGCACGATTTACGTGCACAGCGGAACCTATTCTTACTCAACCGGAATCACCATCGCTTATGGCAATAACGGTTCGAGTAGCGCCTTCAAGAAACTGACGGCGGCTCCGGGCGAAAACGCCCCGATTTTGAACTTCTCCGCCCAGACTTTTGACTCCGCCAACCGCGGTTTGACTTTGAACGGCAACTACTGGTTGATCAAAGGGATCAAAGTGACCGGCGCCGGCGACAACGGGATTTACATCGGTGGCAGTTACAATGTGATCCAGGATTGCGCCACCTACGCCAACCGCGACAGCGGCTTGCAACTGGGACGCCGCGACAGTTCCTTGAGTAGCATTAACGATTGGCCGAGTTACAACCTGATCCTTAATTGCGAGTCCTATGACAACCGCGATCCGGACAACGGCGAAGACGCCGACGGTTTCGCCTGTAAGCTGACCACCGGGTACGGCAACGTGTTCCGGGGTTGTATCGCCCACAATAACATTGATGACGGTTGGGATCTTTATACCAAGAGCGACACCGGCGTAATCGGTCCGGTCGTGATCGAGGATTGCATCGCCTATAGCAACGGGATGCTCTCGGACGGCAGCACCATGGGCGACGGTGACGGGAACGGCTTTAAACTCGGTTCGTCCTCGAATTCGGTTCAACATATCGTGCGGCGGTGCATGGCGTTCTACAACAAGAAACACGGCTTCACCGACAACAGCAATCCGGGACCGATTACCGTTAAAAACTGCACCTCCTGGCATAATTCCATGACCAGTACCACCAGTCAAAGCACCAGCAACTACAACTTTGCGTTCTCCAACGGCACCCACAACATGAGCAACAATCTGTCTTACGTTGGCGGCGGTAATGACCATTACACGACCGGCAGCGATCTTTCCAACTCGAACGTCTGGTGGAACAAAGACAAGCAAACCGCCACCAATGCCACAGGAACCATCACCGCCACCGCGGCTGACTTTTCCTCCGCGCCGTCCTATACCTTTGGCGTCAGCCCGGTATCGCGGAACTCCGACGGCTCGATCAATTACGGCAGCTTTTTCCAATTGGTTTCCGGCAGTGACCTGGTGAACGCCGGAGTCAGCGGTTATACCATCGGGACCCGCGGCAACGTCGATACGACCAAAGCCACCATGCCGTATACGCTCCCGTAATAACCGGCCCGGAATGAACGTTTCTAAACAGTGCAGGCCCAAACGGGCCTGCATTTTATATTTTGTTTTTTCTGACAAATGTCTCCTTATTTTCCAGAGAGTTTTGAAAATATTATCCACATATTTCCTGTAAGAAGGGCAATTTTTTGGTATTTGGCGAATCTTTCGAAATTTCATAAGGGACAGGAAGGATTTTAAGGTTTGGATACGGAAATAATAGGCTATGGAGGTGATATTGACAATGACCAAAACCGAACTAATTGATAATGTAGCCGAACAAAGCGGTTTAACCAAAAAAGACTCCGGCAAAGTAATCGATGCGATGTTTGAGTCCGTGACCGAAGCGTTAGCTGGTGGCGAGAAGGTTCAACTCGTTGGTTTCGGAAGTTTCGAGGTCCGCAAACGGGAAGCCCGCAAAGGCCGCAACCCGCAAACCGGAGCCGAAATCGACATCCCGGCTCAAAGCGCTCCGGCATTTACCGCTGGCAAGGCGTTAAAAGATGCTGTGGACAAGTGAGCAATACCCGACATAGTACTCTACATGGAATGAAGAAAGAGCTTCTCAAAGGATAACAGTGAGGAGCTCTTTTTATTTTTGACAATGTGAATCGATAATTTTACGGCACTCGCATTTTGCAAAAGAAAAGACGAGGTTAGCTCGTCTTCCTAATTTATTGCGGGTCGTTGATTCCCGGGTATTTTCCCCGTTCGGTATAGTGGGTGTGCAGCAATTGGTGCGAGCGTTCACTCAGCGGCGCGCAGAGGAAGTCGCGGTAGAGTTCTTGGACCGCCGGGTTCTGATGGGACTTGCGCAGCGGCAGGTTGCGGTCGGCCGCATAGATGGCTTGAATTCGCGCCTGGCGGGTGGCGGTGTTGGTCGGGTAGGGTTGTCCGCCGCCGCCGATGCACCCGCCGGGGCAGGCCATGATCTCGATGAAATGGTAGTCGGCCGTGCCGGCCTTCATCCGGTCCATGATCTTGGCGGCGTTGGCCAGACCGTGGGCCACCGCCACTTTGACGGCGGTGCCGTTTAAGTCGAGGGTGGCTTCTTTGACCCCGTCCAACCCCCGCACCGCCGTCAGTTCCAGCCGGGGCAATTCGTTCCCAGTGACCACTTCGTAGACGGTTCTTACTGCCGCCTCCATCACTCCGCCGGTGGCGCCGAAGATGGCCGCCGCGCCGGTGGAAATCCCTAGCGGGGCGTCATACTCCTCGTCAAGCAAATCAGTGAAGCGGATCCCGGCCTCCCGGAGCATCCGGCCCAACTCGCGGGTGGTCAGCGCCAGGTCGACGTCTTGATAACCGCTGGCGTTCATCTCGGGGCGGGTGCATTCAAACTTCTTGGCGGTGCAGGGCATAATCGAGATTACTTTAATCCGTTCCGCCGCGATGCCGGACTGCTCGGCATAGTAGGTTTTGGCCAACGCGCCGAACATTTGCTGCGGCGATTTGCAAGTGGAGAGGTTGTCCAGGAACTCGGGGTAGAAATGTTCCATATATTTGATCCAGCCGGGGCTGCAGGAAGTGATCAGCGGCAGCGTTCCGCCGTGTTGAATCCGCTCCAGCAGTTCGTGGCCTTCCTCCATGATGGTGACATCGGCGGAGAAATCGGTGTCAAAGACGCGGTCAAAACCGAGCCGGCGGAGGGCGGCCACCAGTTTACCGGTGGCGACGGTGCCGGGAGCCATGCCGAACTCTTCGCCGATGGCTACCCGGACCGCCGGAGCGGTCTGGACGATCACGTGGGCAGCGGGGTCGGCCAATAACGCCCAGGCCCGTTCGGTATCATCGACCGCCTGGAGCGCCCCGACCGGGCAGGCCTGAATACACTGGCCGCAAAAGGCGCACGGCACTTCGGCCAGGGAATGGCTGCCGATCGGAGTGATCACCGTGTCGACGCCGCGGTTCATCGGATATAGCGCGCCGACTCCCTGAACCTCGTGGCAGACCGCGACGCAACGGCGGCAGAGAATACACTTGGCCGGGTCGCGAACAATCGACGGGTTGGAGTGATCCTGAAACCCGTCGCGCGGTTGCTGCTGGCTGAAGCGGGGCGCCCGGACATTATAGTCGGCGGCGAGCGAACGCAGCTCGCAGTGGCTGTTTTTGCCGCAGTTCAAACAGTCTTGGGGATGATTGGCCAGCAATAATTCCAGATTGATCTGGCGGGTCTCCCGGACGCGCGGCGTGGCGGTCTTGACGACCATTCCGGCTTGAACCGGTTGGGAACAGGCGGCTTGCAAGGTACGCGCGCCTGCCACTTCGACGGTGCAGATCCGGCAGTTGGCCCGGACTGCCAGATCGGGGTGGTAACAGAGGGTCGGTATGGCGATCCCGACGGCCCGGGCTGCTTCCAAAATGGTGCTGCCCGCCGGTACGGTGACCGGCCGGCCGTCGATGGTTAATTGGACTGTATCCATTGGCTTGTATTCCTTTCTCCCAATTCGCTTGTTTTAGCTGGCAGTGGTTAAACCGGTCCGTCCGGAACGGAGATTTTGGCAGACTCCGGCCGGGCATTCGCCGTGGAAATGGGCTTCCACTTCCGCTTGGAAATATTTTAGACTGGTCAGCATCGGCATCGGGGCGGTTTGACCCAGGCCGCAGCGAGCGGTTTGCTGCATGGTCCGGCCCAACAGCTCGATCAGGCGCAGATCGGCGGGGCCGCCCAAGCCTTGGCTGATTTTGTCGAGCAGTTCGTAAAGACGGGCGGTGCCTTCACGGCAGGGCGTACAGCGGCCGCAGGACTCGTGAAGGTAAAAACGGGCGAAACATTTGGCCATGTCGACCACGCAATGGCTGTCGTCGATGATCAACAACGCCCCGGTGCCGAGGGTCGAGCCGACCTTGTTTAAGGTGCCGTAATCCATCGGCAGGTCGAGCAGGTCTTTGGGCAGGCAGCCGCCGCCGCCGGTCTGAGCCATCTTAAACTCGCGCCCGCCGGGAATGCCGCCGCCGATGCCGTAGACGACTTCGCGGAGGGTGATGCCCATCGGCACTTCGATCAGACCTTTGTTGCGGATGTTGCCGGTCATGGTATACACTTTGGTGCCGGCGGAGTCGGCGGTGCCCAAGGCGCGGAACCACTCGGCCCCTTCCAGCAGGATCCGGGGGATATTGGCCAGGGTTTCGACATTATTGACGCAGGTCGGGCGGCCCCAGAGTCCGGCGTGGACCGGGAAGGGCGGTTTGACCCGCGGCTCGCCGCGTTTGCCCTCGATTGACTCGATCAGGGCGGTTTCGTCGCCGCAGATATAGGCGCCGGCGCCTTCGCGGAACTCAATGTCGAAGTCAAACCCGGAATCGAAGATGTTTTCGCCCAACAAGCCAAGGCGGTTGGCTTCGGCGATCGCCCGCCGCAACCGGGCGATGGAGAGCTGATATTCGCCGCGGATATAGATGTAGCCTTTATTGGCGCCGACCGCGTAGCCGGCGATGGCCATCGCTTCGATGATCGTATGGGGATCGCCCTCGAGGATCAGCCGGTCTTTGAAGGTGCCGGGTTCGCCCTCGTCGGCGTTGCAGATGATATATTTCTGATCGGCCTGGACTTGCGCGGTGGCGGCCCATTTGGCGCCGGTGGGGAAGGCGGCGCCGCCCCGGCCGCGTAGACCGGACTGGGTGATCACTTCAATGATCCGGGCCGGGGTCAGCTCGGTCAGGGCGGTGCCTAAGGCGCGGTAACCGTCGCGGCCGATGTATTCTTCGATGGATTCGGGGTTAATCACGCCGCAGTTGCGGAGGACGATCCGTTTTTGCAGGCTGAGATAAGACGGTTTGTCCAGGTCCACCACGGTTTTGGTCGATGCGGCGGTGACTAGCAGCCGTTCAACGATGGCGCCCTGCAATAGGTGCGTATCGATGATTTCGGCGATATCGCCGACCTGGACCGGACCGTAATGAGTTCCTTCCGGATAAATGATCAGGGAGGGACCGTGATCACAGGCGCCGAGGCAGCCGGTTTCGATCACTTTGACCTGGTTGTCCAGGCCGCGGGCGGCCAACTCCCGGATGAACGCTTCTTTGACGATTTTACAGCCTTCGGTGACGCAAGAGCCGCCGCCGCAGATTAACACATGGGCACGATACAGATTCATTGTTTACACCTCTCCCAGATCGGCTTCGTAATGTTCGATGATCTCCTGCAACTTGGCCGGGGTCAGGTTGCCGTAAACCTGATTGTTGATCATGATCGCCGGGGCCACGCCGCAGACCCCGAGACAGCTGGTGTACTCCAGGGTGAACTTGCGGTTCGGAGTGGTCTGGCCGGGAACAATGCCCAGCTGGTTGCGGAGCTCGGTCAGAATGTTGGCGCTGCCCACCGCGTAACACGGGGCGCTGGAGCAGACGCGGATGATGTATTTGCCTTTGGGTTCGGTATTGAGCAGGCTGTAGAAGGTGGCGACGCCGTAGACCCGGCTGGCGGGCATCGCCAGGAAGGCCGCGATCTGGTGCAGGGCTGCCTCGTGGAGGTAGCCGCCCAGCCGTTTTTGGACGGCGTGGAGGATTGGGATCAATGAGTCCGGTTGGGCCGGATATGCCCCCAGCACCGCCGCGACTTCGGGGTCGGGGGTGGGGTGGTGGTTACAGGTGTGTGATGACATGGTAGTCCTCCGGTGATTATTTGGGGTTCGATGAAAGCCGGTACGATGGCAAGGCGCCCCCCGGCGCGCTTAAGTGTGGCGCCGGACTGCATACACCTCGGCTAAAGACGGATCATTTGTTTTCAATGAAAAAGGGTAAAAATAAATTGGGTCGGAACCCAATTGGTGTCAAATATCGATTGTCCCAAACGCTCTTCAAGACCCATAATTCCGGCTCCGTCACCCTCGCCTTTGCAAGGGCTAACTTGAACCCCATCGTAGGAGAGGGGCCGGGGTGAGTCGGATTCAATGATTCGCAATCACCCATTCCCCAATCGCAGCGCCGTTGACGATGTGGTTGGCGACGATTTGGCGGGCGCGGTCGGAGTTGACCCGGGCGTAGGTGTATTTGCCTTTGCCGGGAATGTAGACGTCGACTAAGGGTTCTTGTTCGCAGTTGCCGATGCAGCCGATCTGAGTGACGGTGACGTCGAGATTGCGTTTGGCCACTTCTTCCTGAATGGTTTTGATGGTGTCGCCGGCCCCGGCGGCAATACCGCAACTGCCCATGCCGACCACGATTTGAATGCCGGCGGCGGCGTCGCGCCGGGCGGTTTGACTGCGAGCCGATTCGCGCATGGCGGCTAATTCAGCTAATGATTTCATTCGGGAACATCCTCCTAACCTTGTCGGAAGATTTGCAAATGCGTGGAAGCAAGCTGATTTTGCAGATCTCGTTGCAGGTTATTTCCTCATGTTGTTGTTTTTTATTGTTAATCGGGCCCGGGAAACGGATCCGGGAACCTCGGAAGCACCTTAAAGAAGCTCGGAAACGGATTGCGGTACCAGAATTCGACATTCAAGCCCCGAAATTGCCGATTTGGCTAGCGAAATTCGACATCCGGGAACCTCGGAAGCCCATTCGCCGACCGGAGAAGTCAATTCCGGTACCCTAAAAAACCGCTCCAACCACCGAAACCGAAAATCGGACACGCGTGGAGCCGGAACCGGGACTGTCGCCAATCCGCCAAATCTGTTTCAAATCATAGCACGAACCCGCGTCAGGCTTCAACAATGTTCCCTTTTTCACACAATGGCCTTGCAATGAAGCAATGGTTTGGGCTAAGCCGCGGTTTCGTTACCAAATTATCAAGCTTGTTCTATAAATAACGAGCTTGTTCCATAAATAACAAGCAAACCCCGGCGCCGGGGCCAGTTGGCGCAGGCTTTTTCAATCATAATCGCAATGCAACGATAATTGTTAAAAATTTGTAAACGAAAAAACGGTGGATAATCGTTTGCTGAATCCACAGTGAATAAAGCCTTTAGCGACAGAGATTTACGGGTGTGAGACCCAGCCGGGAGCGACTGAAGAAGTGTTATAGAAATTGGGATCAATCGAACCTGCCTGCTCTAATAAAAAATTGGCTTTTATCCGAAGATAAACAAGTAGTTGTCCTTTTATAAGGATAAAAGGAGTGCCATTAGACTTCGACGTGAAAGAAAACGCTGTCGCCGGCAGGACGATTTCCGATCTTGCGCGCGACGTCGTGGGTGATCATAATGTTTGATGCGGTGAATGTCACGGTATTGGTGATTGTAATGTCCGGCGCCTTGCTGGCTTTGGGTTGCGCCTGGTATTGGTTGCGGACTTTTTGGGAGTGGGAGGTCGGCGGCGCGACGCTGGCGGGACGTATCGGCCTCCGGACGTATCTGCGGCAGAACGGGCCGTTGCTCGGCTGGCTGCTGGCCGCCGCCGGTTTGGTTGCGCTCGCCAATCAATTGGGCTTTGGAGCGCCGTTGCTGCCTTGGGCTTTAGTGACCGGGGGCGGCAGCGCGCTGATCGCGGGTTATTTTGGCCGCTTGGCCGTAGCGGTGGTTTTTGGGCGGTTAAAGACCGATGGGGCAGAGAAATCCCAACGCGACCGGGTGATCATTGCCTGGGCCGGGCTGGCACTGGGGTTAAGCGCGTCGGGCTTGGCGCTGCTGCATTGGGGCGGTTGGTTTTTAATCTTGCATTGGCTTGGGCGGCAGCCGGTGGCGCAAACCGCTCAACTCATGGCAGGCTTCGGGATCGGAGCCAGCGTAACGGCGTGGCTGGTCCGGTTGAAACGCCGGGGCGCAACTGAAAGCGATACCGGACTGGCTGAATATTTCGGATTTACGGTGATTGATCTTTATGACACCTTGGTCAACACCACCAATATCGCGGCAGTGCTGGCGGTTGGAGCCGGACTGGGTTTCCGGGGTTTGCTGATTCCGCCGCTGTTGCTGATCGGCGGTTTGATCGCCGGGGCCTTGCAATTGCGGCTGGCGCAACCCGGCCGGGAAAGCGCCCGGTGGCTGGCGGGTTCGCAAGTCACCTCGGGGACGATGGGTTTCTTGGCCTTGCTGGCATTGCCATTGTTCGGATTCGGATTCGGCTGGGGGCGCCTTACCCTGTACGGAGTGTTTCTGACCGGTTTGGCCGCGGGCCGGTTGGTGGCGCTCCGGCCGGATCCGTTGAAACTGACACTGGGAAGCATCGTCGTAGCCGGAGTTGGCTATTGGGGCGGCGCCAGACTCACGCCGGAATTTGGCCTGTTCGGATTGGCCTTGGCGGCGGTGGGCGCCTTAACCGCGCTAGGGCTGAATCTGCCGTTGGCGGTGGCGCAACGTTGCAGCGACGCCAAAGCGACCGGGGCCGCCGACGCCGACGCCGTGGCGGAACTGGCCCGCCCTGAAAACGCCGGACTGGGTTATGGGGCGGCCACGGCTTGGTTGACTACGCTGGCTTTGACCGGCGGTTTCCTGATCCAAGTCCGCTGGGAGAGTGCGGCCTTGGCCGAACGGATCGTCAGAAACGGGGGCGCGAAACCGCTTTGGTTGGATCCGACCCGTTTGCTGCTAGGGTTGGCGCAAGCCCAAACCGGTCTCTGGTGGCTCGGTTGCGGCGCCGGGATCCTGCTGTTTTGCGGTCTGCGGCAGTTGGGGGCGCACCGGTCGGGCGAGCCGGGAACGGGGCAACGCGCTTGGCTGTTTTGGTGCTTGCTCTGGGGCGGGTCGGGGCTAACCGGTTTGGTTTTGGGCGTGCGGGGCCTGCTGGGTCTACTCGTGGGAAGCGCCGCAACGGCCTGGTCAGCCATTTACCTCCTGCCGTTGGGGCAAGCCAAGCTCAATTCGTTTGCGAGTCAAAATCCTTCGCTAAATTTCGCTGAACCGCCGCGCCGCCGGACCACCATCAGCGATACTCTGTATCTGATCACCTTCTTGAAATTAGTTGCGGTAAGCGCTGTGGTGGCCGCCGGCTTTCTCGTTAGTAATTCACTCTTCAAATAAATTGGCACTTTAGTTTCCTCCAACCCAACCGGTTGCCGAATAAAGCGCCGAGGGTTACTTCCGGTTTTTTTAACGTTTCAAGTTCATCTTTTTATATCATTTAGTAGCACAAACTTTTGAAGGTTTTTGTTGTTTTTTGACCCCACAATTTGGCAGATGGTTTATCATAACCGCTGCTACAGACGTTTCTTGTGAACAATTTGTTACAACCATATAAAAATTAACATTAATGAAACGTTATGTACCTGGGCAGGAAATATGAAACATTAGGCAGCACAAGAAAAAGTTTTGCAATTAACCAAACGATGTGATAAGATAAACTGGGCAAAAATTTTATTCAAAATTCATTTTTTTGCAATGCAGTTGAAATAGAAGTGCCCGGAAAAGCAGGAATGACGCAGACAGGGATTTTTTTCCACTTGACAGGAAATGGGTTTCGCCGTGTTAAAAGGTCTCTGCGGTAAGAGGAGGTGCTTGGTGGAGAACAATGGGTATCTCAAGCGGTGCTTGGGTTTGCCGCTTGTGCTCGGGAATTGTTACAATTATATTAAAACTATCAGAAAGGAACTAAACAAAGATGCATAATTTACAAGCAACTGCGTTTGAAACTTATTCGGTTTGGGTAGTCCTTGGTATCGCCATCGCCGGCCTTTTTTATGCCTGGTTTCTCTGGAACCAGATCAAAGGCAAAGACAAAGGCAATGAAAAGATGCAAGAAGTATGGAACGCGATTCGTGAAGGCGCTGACGCTTACCTAGGCCGCCAGCTGAAAACGATCCTTCCGTTGATTGTTGTTTTAACATTTGTACTGTTCTTATCCGTATATGTTGTTCCGCCGAGCGCCGAAGCGATGGAACGTTTCGCTGGTAAATCGGCTGATGAAGTGAAAATGATCATCGGTGTCGGTCGCGCCATCGCGTTCGTCATGGGTGCTTTCTTCTCGTTGTTGGTTGGTCAGTTGGGCATGCGGATCGCCGTTCAAGGTAACGTCCGCGTGGCTGCCGCTGCCCGGAAAAGTTTCTCCGAAGCGTTAAAAGTCGCTTATCGTTCCGGAACTGTTACCGGTATGCTCACCGACGGTCTTGGCTTGCTCGGTGGTACCGCTATCTTCATGTACTTCGGAATCGCCGCTCCCGACGCTTTGCTTGGTTTCGGTTTCGGCGGTACGCTGCTGGCACTCTTCATGCGGGTGGGCGGCGGTATCTACACCAAAGCTGCTGACGTCGGCGCCGACTTGGTTGGTAAAGTCGAAGCCGGTATTCCCGAAGACGATCCCCGTAACGCCGCGGTTATCGCCGACTTGGTCGGTGACAACGTCGGTGACTGCGCCGGTATGGCCGCAGATATTTTTGAATCCTACGAAGTAACCATCGTTTCCGGTTTGATCCTCGGTCTCTCCTTGGTCGCGCATACCGGACAATTAAAATGGATCATCTTCCCGCTGCTCGTTCGTGGTATCGGCGTGCTTTCCTCGATCATCGGAACTTATATTGTCAAAGGTGATGATGAGAACAGCAAGACCGGCGACGCAATGGGTTCCATCAATAAAGGTTTTTATTTCTCCGCCACCATTTCGTTGATCGCGTTCGCATTCCTGGCGCACTTCTACATGAATGAATGGCGCGCGTTCTGGTCGGTTGGCGTTGGTATCGCTTTGGCCATCGGCCTTGACGAACTGACCAAGTTCTTCACCGATACCCACTACAAACCGGTCAAAGATATCGCCGCCGCTTCCCAAACCGGTTCCGCCACCTTGATCCTGCGGGGCTTGGCTGTCGGTTTCGAATCCGCGGTTTGGCAAACGCTTGTTATCGCCGTAACCATTTTGGCTTCCGTCATCATTTATTGGGGCCAAGATCCGGTTTATGTCCTTTACGGTGTCGCTATGACCGGTATCGGCATGCTCACCCTCACCGGCAACAACGTCGCGATGGACTCCTTCGGACCGATCGCCGACAATGCCAACGGTATCGGTGAAATGGCCGGTATGGACAAAGAATCCCGTCAAATTATGGCTGACCTCGACGCTGTCGGTAACACCACCAAAGCGATCACCAAAGGTGTGGCCATCGGTTCCGCGGTTATCGCCGCCGTTTCCTTGTTTGGTTCCTTCTTAACCGACGTTGCCAAAGTGCAAGTAGCCTTAGGTATCAAAGAAACCATTGAAATGACCGGTATCCGGGTCTCCGTCCCGAACGTCTTTATCGGGATGTTGATCGGTGGCGCCATTCCTTGGCTCTTCTCCTCGCTTTGCATCAACTCCGTTGCCCGCGCGGCCGGATTGATCGTCGAGGAAGTCCGTCAACAATTCAAAATCCCCGGTTTGATGGAAGGCAAAGTCCAACCGGATTACAAAAAAGCGGTCGGTATTTGTACTGCTGCCGCTCAAAAAGAGTTGGTCGGTTTAGCGTTGATCGCCGTGTTAACTCCGTTAATTGTCGGTATGTTGCTCCAAGTTGAGGCTCTCGGCGGCTTCTTGGCCGGTGTTATCCTCTCCGGTCAAGTACTGGCGGTCTTCATGTCCACCGCCGGCGGATCGTGGGACAATGCCAAAAAGACCATTGAAGACGGTATTTACGGCGGTAAAAACTCCGAAGCTCACAAGGCTTCCGTTGTTGGCGACACTGTCGGTGACCCCTTGAAAGATACCGCGGGTCCGGCTTTGAACCCGATGATCAAGGTTATCAACATGGTTTCCTTGCTCGCCGCTCCGGTATTGGTGACCGTGAAGAGCTCCGATCCCGGCGTCATCACTGCCGCGGTGGTTTGCACCATCGCCGTGATTGTTGCCATCTTCTACTCCAAACGGGGTGGCTTTGGTAAGAAACCCCAAGGGAGCTCGGCGAACTTCTAAGTCTTTGCCGAAATCATTTCTTTGCGGGGCTGTTGATTTCTTCAACAGCCCCGATTTATAATTAATGAAAGTAAGGGGAGTTCAATGAAACTGCGCACCGAAATGTTCTCATTCACGAAACCGATTTACTTTCAGATCCTTTTGAAAAACACCTTGAAGCGTAACTGGTGGATGTTGGCCTTGATCGGAGCGTTTGCCGGTTACCAAGTGACCAAAGCCCAATGGGAGACCGCGCTCTGGATCGGTCTTTCCGCGGTTGTCTTTTTTGCCTTTCTCATGTACCGCTGTTGGCGGCATGCCAACCAAAAGACCAACCCCTTGTTTTATGCCGACCGTCATTTTGAAGTGGACAATCATATCCTCAATTGCAAGTTTAAAAACGGAACCTTGAATCAGATCAAACTGGCCGACATTCGCCGGGTCGTCAAGACCGGCGGACACTATGAAATGTATTTGAACAAAAAATCCTTTATTTTTCTGCCGCTCCAGGCGTTCCAATCCACTCAGGACATCACCGCCTTTGAATCCATCCTCCGGGGCCGGTTTAAGAAATAACCGTTCTAACCGGAATTAAATAACCCACCTTTTTATTCTATTGAAAACAACCCACCGCCCATCGCCTATCGCCCACCGCCCACCGCCCACCGCGGTGGCTTATTTGTTTATGACGTTATAGTTATTTAGACATGAAAACCATCCTGGCAGCGTATCTTGTAAAGCGGACTCTGGCGTGCGCCGGATGGACGGGGTGAGGGGCGCTGGTGTCTTGGGTTAATTATGATTAAGGTGGTTGCATGTCAACACAATCCATTGTAAAAGGAACCGCTCTTTTGGCCGGGGCCGGCTTGGTCGCCAAGGTGCTGGGGGCAGGTTACCGGATTTTCCTGGCGCGTTTGATCGGGAATGAAGGGATCGGTTTATACCAGATGGCCTATCCGATCTATTTGATCTTTGTCTCGTTGTCCACGGCGGGCGTGCCGATCGCCATTTCGCGGATTGTGGCGGAAAAACTGGCCGCCGGCGATCAGGCGGGAACGCACCGGGTGTTGCGGGCTTCGTTCGTGTTGCTGTTGGGATTGGGGCTGGGCTCGGCTTTGGCGATGGGGAGTTCGGCGCGTTGGCTGGCCGGGAACATCGTTGTGGACAGTCGGGCGGTCTACGCGATGTGGGCTTTGACTCCGGCAATTTTCTTTATGAGCCTGATGGCGGTCTTTCGTGGGTATTTCCAAGGCTGGCAGCAGATGGCGCCAAGCGCGCTCTCACAAATTGTGGAGCAGGCGGTCCGGGTGTCGGTGGCCTTGATCCTGGCGGTTTTACTCCTTCCCAAAGGGGTGGAACACGCTGCCGCCGGAGCGGCTTTTGGGGCCACCATGGGCGGTCTGGCCGGTCTGGTCTTTTTGGCTTGGACTCTTTGGCGAAAACGCTCCGAGTTGCGCAGCCATCGCCGGGCGGGCCGCACCGAATCCTACCGGTCGATCATGAAGAAACTGATCCGCTACACGCTACCGATTTCATTGGCGGTGATTCTCGCCCCGTTGTTGCAAGGGATTGACTCGGTGATCGTCCCGTCGCGCCTACAAAGTATCGGTTATACCACCAGCCAGGCAACAGCCCGTTTGGGGATTCTGGGGAACGCCTGGGCTGTGGCGTATCTGCCGCTGATCGTTACCACGGCGCTTTCCACCAATATGGTTCCGGCCATTTCGGGGCTGCTGGCCAAACGGCGGTTGGGAGAGGTCGGCGACCGGGTCCACGAAGGGTTGCGGCTGGCCATTACTTACCTGGTGCCGGCAGCGGTGATTGTCGGCATCTTCGGGCAGAATATTTACCGGATCCTTTATGGAACTCCCGGGGTGAATATTTTGTGCTGGTTTGCCCCGGCTATCGTCTGCCTGGGATTGGAGCAAGTCACCGCCGGGACCTTGCAGGGATTGGGCAAACCGAACCTGCCGCTGATGCATTTTCTGATCGGCGCCGTGGTGAAAGTGATGGTTACCGTCACTACCACCGGGTGGCCGGGACTGAACTTGGCCGGTGCGGCGTTGGGTACCGTAGCCGGCGCGGCGGTCACTGCCGGACTGAATTTTTGGGCGATTCGTAAGCTGACCCGGACCCCGCTGCCGCTCAATTTGGCAATTGTGGTCGGGGGATCTTTGATGGGAGCGGGTTGTTGGTATCTCCAACGCCAGTGGGATTGGGGTCATTTGCCGGAGTTTGCGGCGGGCGTCGTCTTGGGTGGACTGGTTTATGTTTGTTCCTTATGGTTCTTGGGAGGAATCCGGCGTCAGGACATCGAAATGGTAACGGGTTTAATTGGAAAAAAGGGGGCTCAAACAGGATGAGTACAGATAAATGCCAGGGTAAAACTCAAAAGGACAGCTTTAAGAGTCTGATTGAGGTGATGGAACGGTTGCGGGGCGAGGACGGCTGCCCCTGGGATCGCGAACAAACGCTAGAAAGCTTAAAACCGTATGTGATTGAGGAGGCTTACGAGGTGTTGGAGGCGATTGAGTCGGGCCAACCGGACAAGCTTCGCGAAGAGTTGGGCGATCTTTTGCTTCAGGTGGTCTTCCAGGCGCAAGTGGCCAAGGAAGCCGGCGCGTTCGATATTGACGATGTCATTGACGAACATGTCGCCAAATTAATCCGGCGCCACCCCCATGTGTTTGGCGACGTTACGGTGGACGGGGTTGCGGGGGTTTTGACCAATTGGGAGCAGATCAAGCAACAGGAGAAGTCGGGTGAGCGTCCTTCGGTATTGGACGGAATTCCGGTCGACTTGCCGGCTTTGATGAAGGCGGAGAAGATTCAAGGCAAGGCGGCCAAGGTCGGATTTGACTGGGGTAATCTGGAGGGACCGTTGGCCAAAGTCAAAGAGGAGTTTGGCGAGTTCGAGGCGGTGCTGGACCCGGCCAATCTGCCTCCTCAGGGTTCTGCTGCCTGGGACAAGCTGGAGGACGAGTTCGGCGATATCCTGTTCGCCTTGGTCAATGTGGCGCGTTTCCTGAAAATCAACCCGGAATTGGCGTTGCGCCGCACCATCAACAAGTTTGATGACCGTTTCCGCTATATCGAAGCCGCCGCCGCCCAAGCCGGCCGTGGACTGAAGGAAATGACCCTGGCGGAGATGGACGAGTTATGGGAAGCGGCGAAAAAACGGTAGAACCGATTCGAATCTTTGACGAATTCTACCAGTCCGCCGCGCTGCCAGACCGGTATAAAAACCCTACCAGATGAAAAGCTAACAATGAAAATGGTAGGGGAGGAAAGATAATGCTAAGCAAGAAGTTTCAACTTTTGGCTTTGTTACTGGCCGGGGTGGTGATTTTTAGCGCCGGTTGTCCTGGCAAAGAAGGTACCTTTATTAAAAATATGGTCACCAAGTTTGGCAAGCCCCCGGTGATCTCGGTTTATATCAAAGAGACCGGGCAGAAAAAGAAGATGGATATTGATGAATATCTCGTCGGGGTGGTCGCCGGAGAGATGAAACCGGGTTGGCCCTTAAACGCCTATGCCGCCCAAGCGATCATCGCCCGCACCTTCACCATGGAGTTCCTGTCGCGCGGCGGAACCCGGGCGTTGCACGGCACCGATATTTCAACTGATGAACAAGAGGCCCAAGCCTATAACGCGCAAAACATCAAACCGGTTATCCGCCGGGCGGTCCAGATGACCAAAGGTTTGGTCATGAGTTATAATGAAAAATACATTAAAGGCTGGTATTCGGCCAGTTGCGGCGGTCAAACCGCCCTGGCCAAAGAAGGTCTGGCGTATAAAGAGGCCGAACCGCCCTATATCCAATCCGTCAAATGCCCCGAGGCGCAAATCATCCCGAAAGACGAACGTTTCTGGACCGCCGCCTTTACCAGTCAAGAGGTAAACCAAGCCTTGCGGAAGGTAGGTCAAAAGCCGGTCGGTACCGTTCAAAAAATTGATATCCTTAAAAAAGGCCACGGCCGGGCAGTCTTGGTCAAGATTACCGGAACTGCCGGTTCCACCACCATCCAAGGCGCCGATCTCCGGATTGCCATGGACCCGGTGAAGATGCGTTCCATCTCCTTTGAGGATATCAAAGTGGCTGACGGCCGCACCATCATCTCCGGTCGCGGTTTCGGCCACGGCGTCGGTCTCTGTCAGTGGGGCGCCTACGCCTTGGCCCGGCAAAACAAGTCGCCCAAGGATATCGTCCATCATTATTATCCGAAGGTGCATATTTCGAAGATTTGGTAGTTGTTTGACGAAAAATCAATATCGTTCTGAAGCCCAGCGAGAATATCCTGGGCTTTTTTATGTCATCGTACACCCGGGGGTTCCGAATTTCATCCTCCGGGAGTCCGAGCCGGGAGTCCGAGAGTGTTTCCGACAGATGATGGACTTTTGGAAGTTTGAAATTGGTTGGATCTCGTAAAATAAAGGAAATGATTGGTTTTGCGGCGAAATAGATCTGCCTGATTTCCCAGTGACTTGAAAGGCTGAAGGGAATCAATGAAAAAGAGAGGGAGGGTTTGCTTTGTCCAAACGATTTAGAGTTCTGGCCTGCTTGCTCCCGTGCGTGCTGGGGTTGGCGACGATCGGCTCGTTCGGCGTGGCGACCAATCTGGTGCAAAACCCCGGCTTTGAAACAGTCGCCGCAGGACGGGCCGAGGGATGGCAACCGGATGCTTTCGTCAATAAGCCGGAAGCGGTCGAGTTTCGGGTCGATCCGGGTGGTTATTCGGGTTCCAACTGTTTTACGATCGTCAACAAACAGCCCAACGACGCCCGGATCACGCAAGCGATCAACATTGATCCCGGTAAGATTTATCGGGTCGGTTTCTGGGTAAAGACCGAGAATCTCGATGCGGAACCAAGCGGGGCGAATTTTTCCTTCCGGAACGGCATCTATTATTCGGACCCGATCAAAAATACCCAAGGCCGTTGGATGTATTGGGAGACTTATGTTCAAACCCGGTCTAACGGTCCCAAAACGTTAGACCTCTGGATCCGCTTGGGTGGATTCGGTTCTCCTTGTAAGGGGCAGGTCTCCTTTGACGATTTGGTGATCGAACCGGTGAGCGCCGTTCCAGCCGCCGTCAGAGTGCAGCAATGCTTCTCCGAAGCTCCGGCCGGAAACAGCTTGCCGCCGCTTGGAACCAGCCCGGGCAGCGCTTGGCTATGGATTATCGGTTGCATTATCGTTGCGGTAATTGGCCTAATGGAAGTGCGGTTCCGTCGTCCCAAACAGTCAGTCCAACCGGCCCAGGGAAGCGACCCGCAACAAGCCGGGGTGGATGCGGCCAAGCTGGATGAGGATGACGATGCTGATATCTGAGATTGGTGACCGGTTGAAGTGCGACGCTTGCCAATCGAGACCTTAAGGGGGTAGGGGTATGTTCAAAAGCGCGACCGGCTTGCAAAGCCGGTTCAATCAAGTATTGAAGTTGCCACTGTATCGGGTGTTACTAGTCGGAGCGTTGATTTGCGCCGGGATCAATTTGGTAACATCGTGCCTTTATTATTTGAAACATACATTGACATCATGGACTTGGCTGGGATGGGCTTTAGGAATGGGCCTGTTTATCTTAGCCTTTTTAGTCCGGCGGGAAGCGCGGGAGCCTTTGAGCGCCGCCGCGATTATCGAACGCCGTTGGCTTTGGGCGGTTGGTCTGGGTTTAACGGTATTGTTCGTCGGGACTCATCTTTGGAACTATCCCACGGCGCCGTGGAATCACAACGGATTATTCGACGACGCCGGTTGGGATCTGCATTTTTTGAAGAGCATCATCTGGGGCGGTCATCCGTTTCAAGCCGCGGTATACGTGCCGGGCTGCTCGGCGGCGCGGGAAGTCATCTTTCATCTGTACCTGGCGCCGTTTTTTGCGCTGTTCGGCGCGGACATGCTGGTCTTTACCGGCGCGTTGCTCTTGCTTGGATATATTACCTTTATCTTTACGGTCTTATTGGTGCACCGGCTCTTCCGCAATATTTACCTCACTGCCTTAGCCGGATTGCTCTTTAACTTTTTGCCCTTACATTACATTCACACCTTTGTTGGCCATCGTTATGCCAGTATGGCGCCGTTAATGATGATCTCCATCTATCTGCTGGTCGTCGGTTACCAGCGGCAATCCGCCCGCAACGTGGCGATCAGCGCAATCTTGGCCGGGCTCTGTTTCGCCTCGGCGATCATGGGCAAACAGTATTTGATGGGGCTGGCCGGCGGAGTGATCTTATCGTTGCTTTTTAACTACCGGGAGACCGTGACCCCGGCCAACTTGCGTTTGACCAAGATCTTTCTGGTGGGATTGGTGATCGCTTCGATTCCGCTCCTGACCTACATCTGGTTTGACCCCGGTCATTATTTCATGAATGAAGGCGGTTACACCCAGGCTTTTTTGAACGATCTCAAGACCCAGGGGTTGGCCGGCGTCTACCCATTTTACCAACGGATGATCGACTGTCTGTTCAACTTCACCTTTTACCGGTGGTTTTTAAATGATTTCGTGCTGATTCCGCTCCCGTATTATTTGTTGTTGCTTCCGGGAATCGTCGTTGCATTGGCTCGGAAACAATTTACCTTTGTGATTCTGGCGTTACTCTCGGCGGTCGGAGCGTTTATCGCGGGTTTTTCCGATTACCGGGTGCTCCATTCGAGCCCGTTTTGGATTGTCATGATGATCTATGCGATCCACTGGTTGATTACTGCGGCTGACCACCCGCGGATTGGGGAATACTTCCCGAAGTTTACCGTCTGGACGGCGACGGGAGTGATTCTGTTGGCGGGATGGATTCCGTGTGTCCAATATCTCTATCAGAAATCGCTCAATCCGTTTTCCATTCCGTTCTTTGTTCAACAGGACGTGGCGATTTCACGGTATCTACGGGATATTGTGGCCGGTGTTCCCAATCCTTCAACCCGTTTCCGGCATAACGAGTTTACTAAGCTGCCGGGTTTGCCCGAGCCGTCGTTTGATACGTTGATCTGTCAAAATCGCGGTTACGCGATTACGCATTTGTTTTTGTACGACTATGGCGATGAGCGGATCATGGCCTTCAGCGATCAACTGCCGTTCAATCTAATGGATGAAGGAAAAATTTTAACCGTGAATAAACGGGCGATTCAAAATTACCCATCCCGGAATAAAGACCTTAAGTTGGTTTGGGAAGTTAACGAAAAGACGGAGCGGATTGTCAAGGCGTTTCAATTAGGCAAACAATGGGGCGACGATCAAGTGTTACGCTTCAATTACGCGGGATATGGCTTTGAACTTTATATCCTGAATATTAAAAACGCCAATATCCAAAAATTTCAGGAATTCGCGGCGAAGGTCGTGCTATAATGAACCTGCGTCGGCTGGCTTGTCTACCATTCTATCTCTCGGCCGGGTTGAATATAATGGAGTAGGGTTTAGGAGGGATGGAAATGGAAGAAAAGAAAAAGCTGCCGGATCTGCCGCATCAGTTGACTTTGACCAACCGGAATGCGTTAGGCATTGAGGGCGTATTGAATATGGGCAGTTTCGAAGATGAGCGGATCATTTTAGAGACCACCAAAGGCGTCCTTGAGATCAAAGGGGAGAATCTCCATGTCCAGCAACTCAACCTGGACCAAGGCCGGGTGGTTTTGGACGGCACGGTTTATTCCTTGATTTATCTGGGTGAGGACTTTGGGAAAAAGGGGAAGTCGTTTTTCGGACGTCTCATCAAATAGTCGCTCACGCCGTGAAAAGCTGTGCATTGGTCGTAATTTGTGGATAAAAGAGGAAAAGACTGCGTTCCGCAGTCTTTTTGTTTGGGTTAAGTTTCTAATTACAACCAACCCGGACTACTCTCCCAATCCCCATTCAGCCGCGCCTGCGCTTTGAACAGTTTCGGTTCGGCGTTGGCCAGCCCCGGCAAGAATTGGAGGGCCGTCCGGTAGTTTGTCCGGGCTTCGTCGCGCTTGCCGAGGAGTTCCAGGGCCTGCGCTAGGTTGAAATAGGCCAAGCCGTATTCGGGGTTGAGCCGGATCGCGATACGCAGATCGGGAAGGGCTTCGGCGTAACGTTCGAGCCGGGCGTAGATAGCGCCGCGATTCTGATAGGCGGCAGCATAGTGGGGGTTTAGTTCGATCGCTTTGGCAAAATCAATGATGGCCAAACCGTACCGGTTTTGGCCGGCGTAACACAAGCCCCGGTTATTATAGGCAACGGCCGTTTCGGGGTTGGCGCTGATGGTCCGGTCATAATCGGCGATGGCCTCATTGAACCGGCCCAGGCTCGCGTAAGCCAAGGCACGATTAAAATAAGCCCCTGTCTCGTTGGGGTTCAACTCCAAGGTTTTGGTGAAGTCGGCCAAGGCTCGCTGGAATTGGCCGAGTTGCAGTTGGCTGATGCCACGGTTCAAATAGGCCGCCGCGTACTCCGGCTGGAGCTGAACCGCCTTGTCGAAGTCGGCGAACGCTTTATCCGGCTCCCCGGTGTTGCGGTAGCAAAGTCCACGGTTGAAATAGGCGTCGGTGTACTCCGGGTTGAGTTCGACGCCCTTGGTGAAATCCACGGCGGCCTGGACGTATTGCCCGAGCCGGAAATAGCAGTTGCCGCTGAAGATGTACCCGTCGGAATCCAACGGTTCCAAGTTGATCACTTGGCCGAAATCGGCTAAAGCCAATTCAAAGCGGCGTTGGTTGAAATAACATTTGCCCCGGTTACGGTAGGCGGCACTCAACTGGGGGTTGTAACGAAGCGCTTGGCTGAAATCGGCGATCGCCTGATCGTACAGGTCTTGATTGGCGTAACAATTGCCGCGGTTAAGATAACTTTCAGCCGCCTCCGGCGCCAGTTGGATGGCTTTATTGTAGTTGGCCAGCGCCTGGTCGAATTGGCCGAGATTGGCGTAGTCGTTGCCGCGGTGATAATAGGCTTCGGTAAAATAAGGATTAAGTTCGATCACTTTGTTATAGTCGGCGATGGCTTGGCGGTAGCGGCCTTGATCGTCATAGCATTGGCCCCGGGCGTAATACGCTTCGGCATATGCGGGTATCAATTGTAAAGCTCGGGTATAGTCGGCGATGGCTTTTTCCAGTTGGCCTTGAGTTCGCAGCGTTTCGGCCCGGTTGAGATAAGCCTCGGCATAACCGGGGTTTAGCTTAAGCGCTTGATTGTAATCGGCCAAGGCGGGTCGAAATTGGTTGGAACGGGCGTAACAACGGCCCCGGTGCTGATAGGAGTAGGCGTCCTCGGGGATCAGACCGATCGCCCGGGTGAAATCACCAATGGCTAAATTGAATTTGCCGAGCCCCTCGTAACATAACCCCCGTTTATAGTAGGCGTCGGCCAGTTTCGGCTGGAGTTTGAGCACGGCGTCCAAGTCGGGGATGGCCTGCGCGAACTGTCCCAGGCTGGCATAACAAAGTCCACGTTTGTAGAAAGCGTCGCTTAATTTGGGATCAAGCTCAAGCGCTTTGGTGAAGTCCGGGATTGCTCGGTCAAACCGGCCGCTGGTGCAGTAACAGTTGCCCCGTTGATAGTAGGCGGCGGGATTTTTGGGGTTCAGCGCGACGGCTTGGTTGAAATCGGCCAGCGCCGCGTCGTATTGTCCTTTGGCGGTGTAGGCGATCCCCCGTTCCAACAGCAGGGCAATCGCGGGTTTGGCCTCTTCGGCTTGGGCGACGGTCGCCCAGGACAGCAGTGCCAACAGCGCCCAACCGGTTAATTTTTGACGGCTAAAGTATTTTGCGCATGACATCGGGAACGTCTCCTTCTGATCATTTAGGACAGATAAGTGATAAGTTGAAATAAATCAAGGAAAATATGTCGCCCATCGGACGGTCTCAATATTTAGCGACATAGTTAGATCATTCGCTGCCAGCGAGAGGTTTTCCTTTCGGAGCGCGGAGGGTTTATTAAAGGCGCTTTTCGACAAAAACCGTTGTGATACGAAAAAGTCTGGCAGGAGTTTCCGAAACCGACAGCGAATAAATTCGCTTTGAGAGGTGACAAGATGCCAGCTGCAACCGTTCAGCCATCGCAGTCGGCGCGCCGCCGCAAGGCCAAGCCGCGCGGTCTGCTTGCTAAAATATTTATCTTATTGATTCAGGTGATCTTCAGTCCGTTGGCGATTCTTTGGGATTCGTTCCAACCCAAAAAGGGTCTCGACCGGAGTTGGACATTCGCCTTCTTTTTATTAACTTCGGTGTTGATGTTGCTAACGGGTTTGGGATTGTTGGTGGCGGATGGCCCGGTGGACAAGACCTTAAAGCTGATGGCCAATTTGGCCGGCAACGAAGAGGTGCTGCCCGGCACTACCCAACCGGTGCTTGAAGCCATCAACGACTATGCGTTGCAAAACCGGCTCGACCCCAATCTGGTTTATGCAATCGTCAAATCCGAAAGTAATTTTAACCCCAAAGCCGTCTCCCGTGCCGGGGCCCGGGGATTGATGCAACTGATGCCGGAAGTCTGGCGCGAGTACAGCAACTCCTCTTGCACCGGCAATCATCCCCCGACTCAGCTCTGCGATCCTCAAAACTGTATCTATGTCCCCGAAGCCAATTTGCGGGCTGGAACCCGTTACCTCCGGGCTTTGCTCGACCGCTACGACGATCGGGTCGATTTGGCGTTGGAGGCGTACAACGCGGGCATGACCAACGTCGAACCCGGTCAAGCGCCGAAGTTTGAGGAGACGCGCAATTACATTCAAAAAACCATTGGAACTTGGCGGGACTTGCGGAAAACTACCTTAATCGAGCAGATTCGGGTGGGATTATCGGTTCAGGGCGGTCTGAAAGTCCTCTTCGGACTCTCCTTTCTCTGCTGGCTGATTCTGTTCTGGTGGGCCAGTCGCAAATTGTTCGCCCGGTAGGACCATAATGTATTTTAAACTTTTCCGGTAAGACCGGCAGGACACAACAGTGTCGCTGCTGGTTTTTTTATGAAATTGCGTTACGGGAATCAATTATGTTCATTTGAATTAGAAGTAAACAAAAATAAAAAAAGGCCGATATTAAAAAGACAGAGAAGCTGGCGATCGCGGAAAAACAATTTACCGAATGTGCGAAGCTTACATCTGTGGAAATTGCATTATGCAAATTCAATAGCTGATATCACAAGGAGGTTGAGAATGGTGTTCATGAAAAAAATTATCGGCTCACTGTTTTGGAAGATGATGTTGCTCTTGAATGCATTTGTCATCATTCCGGCAATTGTTATCTTTATCTTCGTCGACGGCATGATAACCCGCTCGATCAGGGACGAAATTTTCAATAATTTGACCATGGTGACCGCCGAAAAGCAGGATAAGTTTTCCCGGCAGTTAGACCACATGGAACGGGTCGCTCAGACCTTGGCCAACGATAACTACGTAAAAGATTATTTTACCGAACTGAAGCACGGCCAAAAAAGCGATCCCCAAAAATTAACCCGAATCCGGACGATGCTTGAGAACGAAGTTGCCAAGAGTAACGGAATATACGAAAATCTATTGTTTTATTACAACAAGATCGCGTATGTCGACGGAATTGGCGGGAAATCGGTCGGCAAGGAGACGCAACAGAACGCGACCAAATACGGTGTTATTCGGATATCCCCGTCAACCGGCCGGCCGGTGATGGTGAATTATGTGGCGATTCCGGAAGCGGGTTCGGAAGAAACACTTTATATTCTAACCATGGGGATTGAATTGAATAATGTCACGGCCAAGTTAATCGATAACGGTCAAAACAGTCAACTCCGGACTTTGGTGGTCGATTCGGCCGGTTTGGTGATTGCCTCCGAACAACAAAACCAGATTATGAAATTCGATCTGCTGAAAGCCGGCGTGGCCACGGCGGATTTCTTTAAAGAAGTGCTAGCCAAAGGAAAAGGCAGCGGAATCTTAACTCTCAACGGCCAACAATATTTAGCGGCGTATGTCAAAGATCCTAATCGGGATCTTTATACGATTTCCTATACGCCGTTGTCCAAAGTTACGGAGAAGAGCGTGAATTTGGCACTGGGAATTCTGTTGGTGCTGGTTATCTGTATCGGTGGCGGGGCGGGAGTTTCCTATATTGCGTCTAAACGGATGATCATTGAGCCGATTAAAAACCTGACTGACGCCACGGAAAAGATGGTTATGGGTGACTGTAACGTCCAGATCGCAGTTAAAAGTCGCGATGAGCTTGGCGCATTGGGACGCGCCTTCAACAGCCTGATTGATAATGTCCGGGAAGGAGCCGCTGCCGCTCAGCGAATCGCCAACGGCGATCTGAACGTGCAGTTGACGGTCCGCTCGGAAAACGATCTGCTCAATCAGAATCTCAATGAGATGATCAAAAATATTCGGGCGTTGATCGATGATATCAACAGTTTGGTTACTGCGGCCATCAACGGGCAGTTGGGAGTCAGGGCCGATGAGGCAAGGCACAGCGGAGAATTTCAAAATATCGTCAGCGGCGTCAATACAACCTTGGAAGCCTTGACCCAACCGATCCGGGTAGCGGCCGATTATATTGAAAAGATCGGCCAAGGCGAGATTCCGAAACCGATCGACGACGAATATCAAGGGGATTTCAATGAACTAAAAAATAGTATTAATGCTTGTATCGAAGGGTTAGGCGCGTTGGTTGAGAGTAAGAAGATCCTGGCCAACTTGGCGCTCAACGATTATACCGAACAAGTGGAAGGCGATTATCAGGGAGTCTACGGAGAGATTGCGACTTCGATCAATGAAGTCCGGGAGCGGATGTCAGATATCCTCCGGGTGACGCTTCGAATCGCCGATGGCGATTTCAGCGATCTTCCGGTACTGAAACAAATCGGACGGCGCTGTGAAAATGACTACCTGATGCCGGCCTATATCAAACTGATGGAGAATGTCCAAGCACTGGTCAGGGAATCCTTGCGGTTGTCCGATGCGGCGGTTGCCGGCCAATTGGACGCTCGGGGCGACGTAGAGCGGTTCACTGGCGAATACCGCCAGGTGGTCGAGGGGCTCAATCAAACGCTGAACGCCATCGCCGTACCGTTGGCCGAAGCGGGTCAAATCTTACGGCAAATGGCGGTCAACGACTTTACCGTTTTGATGGAGGCTGAGAAATACCAAGGCATGTTCCGTGATTTGGCGGAGAATCTCAACGCGGTTGAAGACCGGTTTAAAAATATCCAACGCATCGCATTGAAGGTAGCTGACGGCGATACCGGCGAACTGGAGAAGTTTAAACAGATCGGCAAGATTTCCGAGAACGACCAGCTGATTCCGGCGTTTACCGCCATGATGCAGAGTATTCAGGATCTGATTGACGAGGTTACCCGGTTGTCTGCCGCGGCGGTCGCGGGCGACCTGCAAGCTCGCGGCAACACCAAGCAGTTTGCCGGAGGTTATCAGCAGGTCTTGGCCGGTTTCAATCAAACTCTTGACGCCATTGTCAAGCCGGTGAGCGAGGCTTCGGGCCTGCTCCAGGAGATGGCTGCCGGAAATTTGGCGTTGGAGGTCCGCGACGATTATCAGGGCGATCACGCTCTTTTAGCGGAAGCGTTGGGGCAGACGCTGAATTCATTTAACCAGGTATTGAGCGAGTTTCTGAAAGCCTCAGACCAGGTGGCTTCAGGCGCCAAACATGTAGCTGCTTCCAGCCAGGTCTTATCGCAGTCGGCGACGGAACAAGCGGCAACGGTTCAAGAGATTACCTCGTCGATGGCAGAGATTGCCGCCCGGACCAAACAGAATGCGGTAAATGCCACCCAGGCCAACCAACTGGCGATCCACGTTCAAGCGAACGCTTCGGATGGCAATGCCCAGATGCAAAAGATGCTGGAGGCGATGGCGGAGATCAATCGCGCTTCGGAGAGCATCTCCAAGATTATTAAGGTGATCGATGAAATTGCCTTCCAGACCAACATTTTGGCCTTAAATGCCGCGGTCGAGGCGGCCCGGGCCGGTCAACACGGCAAAGGCTTCGCGGTCGTGGCCGAAGAGGTCCGGAATCTGGCGGGACGGAGCGCTAGGGCGGCCAAGGAAACCACCGATCTGATTGAAGGTTCGCTTCAGAAGGTTGAGGCGGGCACGGCCATTGCCAATCAGACCGCCGCGGCCTTGCAACAGATCGTCACTGGCGTTGCGGATGCGGCCAATCTGATCGGCGAGATCGCGGTGGCCTCCAATGAACAGGCTTCGGGGATTACTCAAGTCAACTTGGGAATCAATCAGGTAGCCCAAGTCACCCAGACCAATACCGCCACTTCGGAGGAGAGCGCTTCAGCCAGCGAAGAATTGGCGGGCCAAGCCGAGATGCTGCGGGGCATGGTGCAACGGTTCAAATTGAAAGGACCGGCGCTGCTGGGCGACAGTCAACCTCTGGTCGCCAGTAACGAACGGGACAGCGTCCGGCGCGAGATTAGCCGGGGCCGTGGTCAGGCCGCCGCTGCCGCTGGTCAACGTTTCGAAAACGATTTTGGGAAGTATTAAGCAAGGTTGCACATTGCCAATCGTAATAAAAACAAAAGCAGCAAGCGCCCGAGGGTCCTTGCTGCTTTTGTTTGTACGCCGGCGTACTCCAGATGTCAGGGCAGGCGGTACGGCATAATGGCGATGGTGGAGTCGACAATGGGCCTTCGCGCCGGGAGGCGGCTGTTGCGATTGTTCATAATTTGCGATTGGCGCGGTCAACCCATGGGGCATAAGCGTTCGGAGTCATTTACGCCCGTTGGGTATACATCGTTTTGATCACGCTTTCGATCGGCAGGTCGGCGATGGTTAGATCTTTGATGACGCTGGTCTCGTTGACCGCTTTGATGAACTGGTTCAACTCAGTCCGGGAATGGTCCAACTCCAGCTCGGCCTCGTAGGCGGAGACGGTTTTGGTGATCTGGACCCCGGGGAAAACGCTGAAGTCCGGGAGCGGTTTTAAGGTGGAGAGACTGACGGTCTTGATGGTCCCCAAGTAATTGCGGAGCGCTTCCAAGGAATCGTCAAAGACGATTTCGCCGTAATTGATCACGATCACCCGTTGGGCCAAATGTTGAATATCATCCAGGTCATGGGTGGTTAGGATGAACGTGACCCCGGCCCGGTTCAGCTCCAGAATAAATTCGCGAATGGTATCCTTGGCGATCACGTCCAGACCGATGGTGGGCTCGTCCAGGAAGACAACGCGCGGTTGGTGCAGCATGGCCATGATGAACTCGCACTTCATCCGTTCGCCCAATGAGAGCTGGCGGGTGGGTTTGCGGATGATCGCGCCGACATTGAGCAGTTCGACCATGTGGTTCATGGTCTTGCGGAAGACCGGCGCCGGGATATCGTAGATCGCCTGGTTCATCTCGAAGGCGTCCAAGGGCGGAATGTCCCAGAGTAGTTGCGATTTTTGCCCAAAGACCGCGCCGATCTTGGCGACGTATTGCTTCCGCTCTAGCCACGGCGTGTAACCGAGAATTTTCACTGCGCCGGCGGTGGGATGGAGAATGCCGGTGAGAATTTTTAAGGTGGTCGACTTCCCGGCGCCGTTGGGGCCGAGGAAACCGATCAGTTCGCCCGGGGCGACCTCAAACGAAATTCCCTTGAGGGCATGAAGCAATTGGGTCCTCCGTACGAACAGGCTGGCGAAGACCTCGCCGAAGTTACTGCCGCGTTCAAAGGTTTGGTAGGTTTTTTGTAGGTTTTGAACCTGGATGCTCATGCTTAGCCCCCTGCGCTTGTATATTTGCCGAGCATAAAATGCCAATACTTCAGGCCGGCCACCCAAAACGCCAGGCTCATGGCGACGGCAATCCAGACCCCGGGCGCCGGCTTGCCCAGCAAAACGGCAGTCGGGAAAAAACCGATCATTGCGACCGGGATGATGCCGACAATCACTGTCTGGAGCAACTTGGAAAAGATTGAGGACGGATAGAGCCCGAACGCCGTCAAGCAATCAAAGATCTCAAAGACCCGGGAGTTGCCGACCCACTGAAAAACGATTCCCGAGAAGCAGAGGATGAACGCGAAATAAACTAACAGCGAGATCAGAAAGAGCAATCCGAACTGAAACCACTGCCAGCCGCCCGGCGCCGGAAGTTTGGACAAGGCATAGCCGAACAGGACCGCACCGCCGGCCAGTTTGCCGAGATCCTCGGTATCGTAACCGGTGACCATGCACATCAGCAAGGTCGACCGGGGTTTGATCAACAGCAGGTCAAAGGTGCCTTCGCGGACTTTGGAGAGGGTATTGAAGATGATTCCCGAAACGGTCGGGGAGATCACCCCTTTCGAAAGCAGAAAGACCCCTTGGATCAACAATACCTCATAGAGGTTCCAGCCCGGGAAGGAAGCGCCGCTTCGGTAGACCAGCGCCGTGACCAGCGGAGTGATGAATTCGACCAAAAACATTAAGATAATGCTCGTGAAAAAATCGCCCCGGTAGGCCATGCGAGCTGCAACGGCATTACGAAATCCCAAGGCATAAATGCGCAAGGACTGAATCACGCCCCCACCCCCGTGAATTGACTGATCCCAAGGCGCCAAAGCAACTCGGTGACGACCGCCATTACCAGGACGGCCAAGGCTTGTAATCCGACGATCTGCGGGATGCTATAGTGCATCCCGGCCAGCTCGTAGGAGCCGAGGAAGACGCGGACCGGGACATAGGTGATGAACTGAAACGGTAAAAAAAACAAGACCTTCTGCACGACCGGCGGGAAAAAGGGTAAGGGGATAAAAACCCCGGCGCAGATGTCGCGCAACAGTTGGAGCATACGCCGGACGCCGCCGTTCCGGGTGAGCCAAAAGGCGGAGATCCCCGAACAGTAATGAACTTGGAAGAAGAGAATAAAGCTCAACCCAATCGAGAGCATAGTCCAGCCCAGCGCAGCCGGGATCAGGCGGATCCTAAACCCGAACCAGAAGATAAGATAGATCGGGACGAACTCCAGCCAGAATCCCAGGCAGCGGTGGCCGACCTTTTGGGCCAAAGCGAAAAACTGGTGCGAGACCGGGCGTAACATGAAGGTCAGAAATTTGCCGCTATGAATCAGCATCTGGAGATTCCAGTCGGCCGAATCGTAGATTAGATAGCTGATCATGGCCGTGATCCCGTAGTAGCTGATAATCTGCTCCAATGAAAAGCCGTTGATTGCCGGTTTGGCCGCATAGACCGCTTTCCAGATGAAAAGTTGGACCCAGAAATAGATCGGCCCTACCAGGAGCGAGACAGTGATATGGCTGCGGAAGGCCGACCACTCTTTATAAGTGACAAAAGCGACCGCTTTCAAGATCTGCCATTGTCGGAGCAGTGACCGTGAAATGCTGCGGGGACGGAGCGATGTCGCGATGGCCACAACGGTACCTCCTGATTGGCAAAATTGCTTTGGAGTCGCTGCCGTTTCCCCGAGCTTTTTCAGGCGCTGGCGCGAACGACTCACGATTCAATAGCGGCGCGAACGGGTTGGACTACGGTGCGCGGGGGTCCTGTTCCAGGCGCGGCTAGCGTATTCCCGACCAGGCGATGCCGCGCGGGCAGATGACCGCCTCGGGGGACCAGGCCATCGCGGTCGGACCCATATAAGCGTAAATAAAATCTTCGGCCGGGTCGATCCAGAGCGCGCAGCGGCCGGCCCCTTCGTGACTGAGATGGCCGGGGCTTAACAGCGGATCTTTATTGATCTCCAGGCCCAAGGTGTAGCTCTTATGTTTAAGCTCGTCGCCCCAATGATAGGCGGGGATGCCGGGCAAGTGATTGCGGACCATCGCCTCCAAGGTTTTGCGACCGAGCAGTTCATTGCCGTTCAACCGGCCGTGATTCAAAAACAGCTGGCCCAATTGACACAAGTCGTATAAGGTGGAATATAAACCGCCGCTAGCTTTCCACGCGCTGACCG
Organism: Bacillota bacterium; assembly: GCA_023410535.1. Classification (GTDB taxonomy): domain Bacteria; phylum Bacillota; class UBA4882; order UBA8346; family UBA8346; genus JAEYPR01. The sequence continues at coordinate 152,092 of JAEYPR010000027.1, forward strand.
TCGCGGCCGGCGCGGGCCCAGCCAGCCGGCGTCGTTCGCCTTCGGCCACCATACAGACCTGGTCGTGCAGGTGTTGCGGCGGATCGAAACAGGTCCGGGTCAACCCCATCGGTTGGACGATCCGCTCCATGACATATTGTTGATAAGGCAGCCCGGCGACCCGGGTGACGATCTCGCCGAGGATCTGAAAGCCGATGCTGGAGTAACTCCAGACTTTGCCGGTCTCCGATTGAAGCGGGCCGGCGAGCAAGCGGCGAATCCAGTTTTCAGCGTCGGTCTCCCGCCAATAATCGGCCGGGAAAGGTTCCTTCCAATAACCGGGGTCGGCGGCCAGCCCCGAGGTGTGCGTCAGTAAATGAAAGATATTGATCCGGCGGTGCGGGTCGGTGTCGAACTCCGGGATGATAGCGGCCACCGGCTGTTCGAGGTAGATCCGGCCGGACTCCACCAGTTGCATGATGGCGACGGCGGTATAGACTTTGGTGACCGACGCCACCCGGCGCAGCGAGTCCGGCATAAAATCGCCGCGGTCTTCAAACCCGCGCAATGGACCCATGGTCTGCCAGGCGAAGATCTTGCCGTGGCGCGCCATGATAAAACCGGCACACTGAATGGTTTCCCGCTCGATCAGTTCGGCAAACTTCGCCGCGAGCAGAGCGATTTTGGCAGGATTGTAGTCAACCGCTTCGGGGCTGGTCGAAACCGGCCCCGGGTGAATGGCGAAGGGCGGGTTATGCATAGGCTCCTCCTGGGTTATAGAATTCCGGACCAGATCATGCCTTGCAGGCCAATGATGGACTCGGGAACAAAATCGATGCGGCTGGGGACGAAGATCGCGGCCACCAGCTGCTCGGCCGGGTCGATATAGAGCGAGCAGCGTCCCGCGCCTTCATGGCCGAAGGTTCCGGGCGACCCGAACAGGTTCCGGGAGGTGACCCGCCAGCCTAAACCCTGTTGATACGCAGGATAACGGTCGCCCCAATGAAAGGCCGGGATGCCGTCGGGCAGGTTGTTGCTGGTCATTTGTTCGACGGTCTTGCGGCCCAAAATCCGTTGACCGTTGAAGGTGCCGCGCTCCAGCATGGTTTGGCCCAGCAGCCATAGATCGTAGAGGGAAGAGTACAAACCGCCCGCCGACCGGGGCGGCCGGCCATTGCGGGAGGCATTATCGGCCAAGCGGCGTTGTTCTCCTTCCGTCACCATACAAACCTGGGAACGGTAATCGGAGGGAACGTCGAAACCGGTCCGGGTCATTCCCAGCGGCCGGATTATGTTGTCGGTGACATATTGTTCATAGGGCATGCCGCTGACCCGGCTGACGATCTCGCCTAAGAAAAGATAACCGACGCTGGAGTAGTTCCAGGCTTTGCCCAGCTTGGCTTGGACCGGTCCGGACAACCCCTCCAGGATCCAGTGGTCGTTTTTTCCGGGCCAGTCCCGGAGGTACGGTTCCCGGAAATAACCGGGATCGGCCATCAACCCCGAGGTATGGGTGAGCAGATGAAACAGGGTGATCCCTTGATGCATCGGCGTGTTAAACTCGGGGATGATCTGCATTACCGGCTGGGTCAGATACAGCGCGCCGCGTTCGATCAGTTGCAAGACGGCGATGGCGGTAAAGATCTTGGTGATGGAGGCAATCGGCCGGATCGAATCCGGTTGTAATGTTCCGGCGGGCGCGAACCCGCGCAGCGGCCCCATGGCCCGGTGAGCGAAGATCTTGCCTTGACGGGAAATGAGGTAACTGGCGCATTGCAATTTGTCGGCCGCGATCAGCCTCGCTAAATGACAGTCGATCTGTTCCAACGTGGGACGGTGATACCGGGCGTCCTCCGGCGTAATTACGGTGTTGCCCTGCTGGACGCTGAGATTCGCGATGTCCATGTCGGCCTCCGGATATTAAATATTTCAGATAGGTTCTGGTAATTATTGCACAATGGGTTACGAAATCCTTTAATAACTTTAATTAACTTTCTGTTTCAGCGAAATAGGTCGCAGTCAAGACGGTTCCAAATAGTTCGCGCGCCATTGATAACAAAACAACCTCTGAAATTTTCCCAGAGGTTGTTGATATTACGTTTCATAGATTGCCGCCGTTTCGGCCGCAACGGCAGCCGAGCCGCCGGAAGGCGGTTCCAGCCCCAGGGTTTTGAGGCGGATCGCCAACGATTGCCGGGAGACGTCGCAGAAGTGACGGAGGTAGTCCGGACCGCGCCAGAGATTGTTGCGGATGAAATCCTCCGGCATCAGCAATTCTTCGGCGAAGCGGTTGGCTTCGCGGTTGAGACCCCAGGCGACCGAACGGCCGAGCTTGTCCGCGCCGTTAAAACTCAAATCGTATTCCGCGAAATGGCCGAGCAGAATATGGCCGAGTTCGTGGGCGATGGTCCAGCGCAGCCGACAGGAGGCGGTTACTTTTTTCAGAATGATCACATACCGGTCGCGGATGCAGAAAGTGACCGCCTCTTCGTTTTTGTCGAGCGCCTCGTCGTGGAAGCGGACGACGTAATCACAAGCCTCGCAGATGCCCAACACGTCCACCGGCAGCACTTTGGGGAGCTTGGTCAAAACCTGGCGGGCCACATCTTGAGCGTACGCTTCGCGGACCATCATTAGCTGTGTTTATCGACTTCGTCCAGGATCCGTAAGGAGATCTTGGCAAGTTCTAGTTTTTTCTGACGTTGCTCGGGGGTGAGTTTGGACCAGGACCGGCGGACAAAGGCGATCAATTCGGCTTCTTCGTCGTTGATGGTCCGGATTTCGTAGCGCGGGACCTCGGGGATCCGGCCGTCCAACGCGGAAGGGCCCGGTTGCCAGGTGGGATCCAGGTGTCCGGCGACCACCATCATCTCTTCATAGGTTACGCCATGAGCGTAGTCGGCCAGTTGTTTGATGGTCTGGGGATTGGGCGGCGTATCAAGCAGCCCGCGGGAGAGCCGCGAGATATGGGCCGACGAGATTCCGGTCTGACGCGCGTATTCGTTTAGGGACCGGTCTCCTTGGGCTTTAATGAGCAATTTGGCAAACCGTTCTTTATCAAACATTTCCCAACACTCCTTTTCATATCTCATTATAGCAGGTTTATTGACCATAGTAAATACTAAAACCTTGATTTGACGGAGGAATTGACAATATTGTCAGTGAATTTGGGTTGAACTCGGGTTTTTTGGTGAACGGAAGTAATGTTTCCTGGATGAAATAAAATATTTATCAAAAACAACATTTTTGTATTGACTCAAGAAAACAAACGGAGTATATTATTACTTAAGAACAATATTGAATCGAGGTAATAAAAATGAATCGTTGGGAATTGGATCCGGCCCAAAAAGTGGCGCTGGAAATCTGGCTGCGGGAGATCACCCGGTCGCCGGGCCGACCCCGGGGCAATCTGAGCAAAGCCGCGTTGATGCTGGGAATCGACCCGAGCCATTTGAGCCGGGTACTGCATGAACCGGAACGGAAAATTAGCGAGCGTTTGAAGCAAAACCTGCTGGATCTCCTGGAACGGGAAGGGTCTGACTTGGGCGAGGGTCTTTTTTTGCCCAAATCGTTACATGAGAGTAATAAAAACGTTGATTATGCAGGGCGGGAGGATGGCGAAATGCGGAATCCCTATGATGATGCGCCGGTTCAATACAGCTGCAAGGGCTGCGACGCCGGGATCGAGCCGGGGGAGCGGGGCTTGGAGTTCAGTATTTATACGCCGTTGGTGGGGTTGGTCCATTTTCAGGTGCACGATGATTTTGAGTGTTTGAAGGAGGCCGCCGTCACGGAGCGGGGTTCGGGCCGGCCGGAGACGGCGGGGGCGATTTGTTATGGCTGTGAGTTGGATCTCCTGCCCGGGCAGGGATGGATGCGGGTTCATAATGGCCGGCGCTGGGTCTGGGTCCATGATGACGAGGAGTGCCTGAAGGAGGCGTTGGGGGCCAGGGGCTTTGAAGCGTAGGCGCTGCGCCGTGAAAAGGGGTACATTGCTGCGTTGCTCAGTCGTTTCGGTCCTCAACGTACGGATAGTACGCCTGCGGTCCTCACTTCCTTCGCGCCTTGCACTGCACTCCCTTTTGACGGCGCACGGTATGGTGCTAATTGAAAAAATGAATGGGTGCCCCCGGCGCTTTAGGTATGGCGCGGGACTGCAAACACCTCGACTGGAATGGGACTTGTGTTGTAGAGGGTAGATGGATTGCGGGGGTAGGGAACAGCACTACGCTGGTTCCCTCGGACGGAAAGTAGGGTTGATCAAGGTCCCCCTCGCTGCGTCGTCGCAGCGAGGGGGAAGCCCCGGTGTTGCTGCTGGCAGGGTAGTAACGCAGGGGGTGAGTCGCTCGGCCCGGTTCCCCGGACTTGTGGGGGTGGAAGATGACCCAACCCGGGAGGGTTTGAGATAGCTTGCGGACTCCAGCCCAGGAGGTTACTCCCGGGCGCTCAATCCAACCACCCAAACGGGAAATTCCGGTCCCGGAATCTCCGGGCCGGGTACCGTGATGTCGAATTATGGCGGTAAAAAACCCGATTCTGGTACCGGGATGTCGGATCCTGCTAGCCGGGTGGCGGATTTTGGTACCGAAAAAGGCCGTTCCGGAACCGGGCAAGGGAATTTCGGAACCGGAATCGACGCGATAAGGTTTTAGATATTAATGTAAAGGAGTGGCTGGAATGAATCGGATGGCGATTACGCAATCGGGTTTGCCGCGGCCGGTGGTCCGGGCGGTGGAATGGGAGTTGCGGCATTTGGGAGTGTACCGGAAGACGGTGCAATTGTTGCGGGAAGAACTGGTGGAGCTGCGGGAGTCCTTTGGGGTGCAGGCCGGAGAGGGACCCAAGGTGCAGGCGGGACTGGTGGACCGGGTGGGACGGCAGGCGGTGAAGCTGGTGGATTTAGAGGACAAGCTGCGGGTCTATGAGCTGAAACTACGGGCGTTGGAAGCCGGGGTGGCGGTGTTGGGCGCCGATGAACGGGCTTTGGTGGAGCTGCGTTATTTTCATCCTTTGGAGTACAACCATGAGCAGACGATGATCCACTTGGGTTGGAACCGCAACCGTTATTACCGGGTGCGCGGCAGCGCCATCGCCAAGGTGGCGTTGGTGTTGGGTTTGGACGAAGGAGTTGAGGCCGATGCGGGCGCGTAACATTAAACCGGGGTTTTTCAAAAATGACGTGTTGGGAGAGGTGGAGCCGCTGGCGCGGGTGCTTTTCATCGGTCTATGGTGCCTGGCCGACCGGGCTGGCCGTCTGGCGGACCGGCCGCGCAAGATCAAAGCGGAGATCCTGCCTTATGATGATTGCGATGTGGAGCGGCTGTTAGACGCTTTGGACCGGCAGGGATTTATCGTCCGCTATCAGGCGGCGGGGGAACGGTACCTTTGGATTCCCGGCTTTTTGCGTCATCAGAACCCGCACCCCCGGGAAACGGCCAGCAGTATTCCGGCGCCGCCTTTGGCAGACACCCGGTCCGACCCGGGTCCGACCTTGGCGGTGGCTTGCCAAGCAAATTCCCAAACCGGCCCGGCGGATTCCCTGAATCCTGATCCTGGAATCCGGAATCCTGACTCCCCCGATCCAACGGCCGGGTCCGGGACGGCAACCGGCCAGACCGGAGTCGCCGAAGTTGAAGCCGCCGCCGCCGCGGTCAAACAATTGGAAACGGTTTTGCTGGAGATTTCCGGAAAGAAGCGGACCACCGCCCGCGATCGGGCGGCTATCCGGGAAGGGCTGGCGCTGACCGGCGGGGACGGAGTTGGGTTGCAGGCGTTGGTACGGCAGGCGGCGCAGCAGTTCCGGCCGGAGTACCCCGGCGACCGGATCGGGTCGTTCGCTTACTTCCTGCCGGTGATTCAACGCGCGTTGCAGAAACGGGCGAGCGCTGAACCGGCCGAGGCGGAAGCCAAGGGGAACGCGGCGCCGGCCGATCCGGCGGCGGATGCGGCGTTGACGGCGGAGCTGTTGCGGTTGTTGGAACAGGAGACGGCGGAAGGAGGGGGCGGCCATGGCTGAACCGGAGTTGCTGGGAAGGGCGTTGCCGTCGAGTTTCTTCCGGCGGGCCGGCGGGAAGGTGGAGGACGATGGCAATCTGGCGTTGCGATTCGCTCCGGTGTTGCGGGGGTTGGAGGAGTTTGGGCTGAGCGAGCGGGTGGGGGAGTATCGCTATGGACTGGAAGATGCGCTTCAGGATTTGGTGGGGTGTATCCGCTGCGACGGGCGTTGCCGGTCGCGGCTGTATATCCCGGGCGGGGTGCCGATGTACTGGGGGCTGGACCGGGTTGGGATCCGGGCGGCGCGAGGCCGGATGGTGCTGTTTAAGGCGTTTCGTTGTCCCGGGGTCGACCGGCGGAAACTTGAGATTCAGCGGTTGCTGGTGTATCGGAGCGCCGCGCCGGGGAGCGCCGGTTGAGCTGAGATGGTGGTGGTGGGGTCGGTTCTGCGGGTTCTGCCAAATTGGTTGTTCGCGCCGTGAAAAGCCATCCATTGCTGCGTCACTTGGTCGCTGCGGCGCTCAATACACAGCGAGGATTAGCTGCGCTCCTCGCTCGGTCGTTCCTTGCACTGGACGTCTTTTGACGACGCGAATGCGCTATTACGGAGACAATCAATTTGGCAGGGCGCCCCCCGGCGCGTTGGGGTATAGCGCCGGACTGCAAACACCTCGGCTAGATGGACTGGAGTTGTGGAGGGGGATGGTTTGAGGGCAGGAAACAGCGCTACGCTGGTTTCCTCGGGTTGGATCGTCTATACTGAACTGGACAGTTTTCTTAAGGGGTAGTAAACTAAAACCACTAAAGAATGGAGCAAAATACTATGACCAAAAGAAGACGCAGAGAATATGCAGATGAGTTCAAGAATCAAATGGTACAGCTGTACTTGGGTGGCAAACCTCGATTTGAAATTATCAAAGAATATGAATTAACAGAAAGTGCTTTTGACCGTTGGGTAAAGCAAAGTCAATCAACCGG
>JAEYPR010000037.1 GCA_023410535.1 Bacillota bacterium
CGGAGGCATAAATCTTCCCGGCATACGGCGGGTGGTTCAAACTTTCAAAGTAATTCCGGTTTTGCAACGCGGTTGAATTAGGATTGCCGGTACGATGAACAATAATCAGTTTAGGGATAATTTTATCCCCCGGCCGATTGGGGCCAGGGGATAGGAATAAATCTTGGATTGGGAGCATGTTACCGCACCTCGCATTCTCGAACGACTGGCAATTCCTGCTGAAGTTCGGACAGGGCTGTAAAGAGCTTGCTATAGAACATTTTGTTGATCGCACATGTCAGACGCTTGGATTCTTGCGATTGAACCGGGCAACCGCCGCGACAAATTAGGAAATATGGGCATTTCCGGCATAAAGGATCCTTATTGTTCTCATTATAACTTTGCTCAAAAGTCTTGACCGCGGCTGAAATGTCATCAATATCGCCAATCACAATATCGCTATTATGACAAACAAGAATATCTCCCTGTAAGTTGATGTTGATCATACTGTACATATTGGAGCAATATGGATGATAAGTCCGCTCAGGATCTTGGATCGCATATGCCGCCGTTCTTAATAATTTTAGGAAGTGGCTATATTCATGACCATTTAAATTTCCCGTTATCACCGCTACCTTAAACCTCTCCACAAACTCGTCCAACGTGGCATTGAGCTTTACAAAATCAAAACCGGTTAATAGCTCAGGATGTTCATGATCAATCAGCCAATTAAGATTGACGGTAACCCCGGGAGTTTCATTGTCAAAAAAATCAAATACCTGGTATATATTTTGATTTAACGCAGAAATGCAACAAGCGATCCCTTTACGCTTTAATGACAGAAAAAGCCGCTTAGTTTCCGGTATTTTTAATACATCCGCTTTGCGGGTGATTAATGTATCCGGGCCATCATGGCTTAATCCGACAGCCACTTGAAATTGGTTTAGGAAGTCCACTTTATCTTGGGTCAATAATGACCCATTGGTAATGGTGCAAATATTAACTTCTGAGCTTTTCGCCCGGATAAAACAAACCAATTCGGTAAAAATATCCCAATATAATAAAGGTTCTCCGCCCCAAAGATAAATTTTCTCGAGTGAAATCAACTGTTTTTCAATAAACTTTTTCACCTTTGTCAAGTCACTCAAGGGTTGGTTAGGGCACTTGATTAGACTGCGCTGCATGCAATATAAGCATTGAAAATTGCAGGCATTACCCATTGTGATATATACCGTTTTGATCTTCATTGGTTGGCCTCTTTTATCTGGTGATATATTGACTGAAGTTGACGTACTTGGCGCTTTTTACTTGTAATCTCCGCAATGCAGTTCTCTTCAGATTTCACCTTTGTCACATTATATTGATTAAGCACCTCTTCTAATTGGACTAGAAATGGATATTGACTTAATATTGAACCCTGATCATCCAGACTCAATTTGTGAAGGATACCAAACATCACTTTACTCAATAAATCTACTTGGGCTTCTAATGCTGCAATTGAGTCATTTGGGTCGAGTTCACTAACTACTTTATATCGTGCAATCTGAATGGCTTGCTCTTTGATAAAATCAGGATAAAACTCTCGAATAACATCATTAAACAATTCATTTCTCGCTCTAACTTCGTATTCTTGATCGGTAACTAGTGGTTTATAAACCATAATTAAGAAATCGTCAAGACGGTTGAAATAAATTGACACCAATGGCATCGGCGCAAATCGATGATGATTGCAATAGGACTCAACCCCATCACGTGAAGCCCATTTCTCATAAAAATTAATCGGAGGACTGATTGTTTTATTCTTATTCGACAGTAAAAAGTGATATATTTTTCCCTTAACAGCAAAATCATTGATATGATAGGTTTTTTCATCCATCTTTAGATAACAATCTTCTGAGAACTCCCCATAAGCTTCGCATCCATCTTTCAATAAATAATAACCCAATGTAATACTATCGTTTTTAATTCCTAACTTAATAAATTCTTTATCGAATTGATTAGCTTCAACTTTTGTGAAAATCATTTTTATCCCTCCTGTTATTCACTGTCACCACAGCAATCATTACAACAATCGCAGTTATAATCGCACCGTTCCAATTTATGGTAATGGGATCGGTTTACCAACTCTTGGATAATGTTTTGGAGCGAATAAGTACCCGCTGTAACTCCGTCTTGTGTATGAAGCCGAAATCTGGAAAAATCGCCTGTACTCGTTGTGTAATCAACAACTCCTGAACTCTCCGAAGCGGCAATCCAGCGATCTGCTTGTTTATTAGCTGCATATACTCCTGTGTTATTATTGATTGAATCCCCGGATACACTTATTAAACCACTAGCATTTACCAAAAGCCCCGCTCCAATTTTTACTGTTCCATTGGTCGCAGTACTTGCAACCGGCAGATCCGCCGCCGTATGTGTATGCGGCGTGGGATAGGCTGTCACCGTAATATTCGTGGTTCCGTCAAAGGCCACTCCGTTAATTGTCCGCGCAGTCTGCAGTTTGGTGGCTGCGGTTGCATTGGCAACCGTGCTAGTGACGTCGGATCCGGCATGAGTATGTGCTATTGGAGTGCGGGCATCACTTAAACGTGGGTCGGAACTAGTAACATACTTATTTGTACTACTCGGACTACCGTTGGTGCCGGTTAGTGCCGCTTTTTGATCAATCGTCGGGTCATTGGTATTGGAATGGCCAGTGATGGTTACCCGATCATTTGTCGCGTCCGCCGCAAGCGTGACACCGGTTCCAGCGATCAGTTCCAAGGTATCTGTCACACCATCGGCTTGAATCGTTGTACTGCCAACCTGTACATTACTAAAGGCGTTTTGATTCACCTGCGCATTGGCATTAATCGTATCTAACTTAGCTTTGTCGGTATTGCTCATCATGCCGTTGCTAGAGCTGGTAGCGGTATTGTGGGTATGCCCCGATGCCGCAAAAGCCGAAGCATAGTTACCCCCGAGTTTCTCAGCATTTAAATTAACATTGAGGTTCCCGTTATTAACCGGGATATTACCCGAAGCATTTCCCGGACTCAAATCCATTAATTTTTGCGCATTCACGATTTTGTTGTCGCGGAGCGCAATTAGATTATCACGAATATCCTTTGGTCCGGCGGCGATCGCCTGGTTATCCGCTGGTCTATCTTCATAAAACGTAGGCATAATCCCATCTCCTTTTTTAAAATGAACAAAGGGTCTCTTTTAGAAACCCTTTGCAATCCAATTGATCTTGCCACCGACATCCGTCCCGGCAAGATTTAAAACTTTAACTCGGAACCGATCGGCGGACACACTGACTAACTCAGTACGCAGCCCGGAACCAATCGCTGTTGGGCTCACGGAAGGAGCCTGCCAGTACGTGTGCCCATAGAGAATATCTGTTCCGCCAACAGCCACGGTAACATTTGAACCGTACTTATCAATATCAGGCACATCGATACTTTCCTGGAAGACATTCACTTCCGGAGTTTTCAGCGGATTAGCGCTTTTTAGTTCAACCCGGAAATCCAAATACCGAAACGTCAGTTTGGCCGGTACGAAGTCTTTCCATTCCGCCCAATTCACCCCATCGGTACTGGTCCGATATTGTAACTTAGCCGATATCCCCGAGCTCAAGATGACACTCGAGATAAACTGGGCACTGACATTGGCAGTAAGCACCTGACCTAAATCTTTGCGTTGACAAGTATAGGTCCCCGATGCCGGATAAACACCGTTTACCGCTTTTAATTTCAAGACCACTTTCCCACCGACCTCGTTAAACTTGATCGTCGGATAATCGCTGAAACGAATTTTGCCCGACTCCACTCCAAAGTTGGAGAAGTTGGTCGAGTTCTGCCCAAATTCGGTATTGGCGTGCGTTCCATTTTGTAATTGGATCTCATCATAACTAAAGATGACATTTTTGGGAGGAAGATTCGTAACAGTAATTGTCTCTGAATCAGCCGCCTGACTGTAATGCCCGGATCGATTGATGGCTTTGATGTGATAAGAATAATTGGTTTCCATGCTTACCGGGATGGCAAAAGTGGTGCCGGTAATGCCCGTGGCGATCAACACGCCGTTTTCAAACTGCGCCCCTTCCCGGATTTCATATCCGATGACATCCGGCTCGGCTAACTTTTCCCACCCGGCGATAACCTGTTCGCCGTTTTGGGCCAATTTAAACTGTTCAACGTTAGCTGGCTCAAGCTTGATGTAAGAACTTGCGGATTGTTCATCCGATTCATATCCGGCGATGTTTATTGCTTTTAGTAAGAACTTATAATCTCCCGAAACCGCAGGTTTCCAAACCATTTGGCTTTCCTTGGTCCGCGCGATCTCCACCGCCGTTCCCCAGTCATTGCCCACTTTGACAACGTATTCGTTAACATCTTGATCGGGAATCCGCTGCCAGGTAATGGTAAGATTGGATTTATCATTTGGATCTTGCATAATGACCAACCCCGTTGGCGTAGTGGGATTCAATTCGAATCCCTCCGTCACTACAGCCGGCTCCTGACTGTAATTTCCCCCGTTACTAATCGCCTTTAACCAATACGTCTTGGCCTTCTCTTCAGTAATGATGGCATCATAAAACAAACCACTGATTCCGGTGGCGATCAAACTCCCTTCTTCCCAACTTCCCCCGGTGCGAATTTCATAATAGGCAACATCTTTATCATTAGGTTGTTGCCAACTAAAACGAATTTTGGAGTGATCCAACGATTGCTGCGTTAATACAAACCCCGTCACATTCGGGGGCTCAATCGTAACACTCTCTCCAATATTCAACGTATTGGAAGTGAATCCGGCGATATTCCGGCTGCGAATGATGAAATTGTAGCTTCCACTGGCAGCTAATTTAATCCGATAAGTTGTCTCTTTCGTTTGCCCGATAAAGTTTTCAGGAGAAATCATTGTACCTTGATACACCTCATAACAGGCCAAATCCTTATCGGCAACCGCATCCCAGGTCAGGATCAAATTAGTATGGTCATTGGGATCGAGGTCCATCTTTCCTGTCGCGGGGCAATTCGGTTTGAGATTAACACTCACTGTGGCTAATGCGGCGTTAACCGAGTAGTTCCCCGAATTGTCCAATGATTTGATCCAGAACCGCTGTGGATTTTCATTACCGGAAGTTATTGAGTAGGTGGTTGATAGGCCGTAGATAACACCGCCGATCGGCCGACCGTCTTCCCAAGTATCGCCAAATCTCACTTCGTAGCCGCGTAAATCGGGATTGCTTTCCGCGTCAATTTCGGGCCAGGCTAAAATAAGATTGGACCGATTGTACTCATCCTGAGTTACCGTAATGCTCTTAACATCACTTGGCGGATCCGATTTGCCGGTGAAATGGTATAAGTCAGAGCAGGTGCCGGTGGACGCATTATCCAGACGGTCAACCGTACAGACTTTCACCTTTATTGATTGCGTATTGGGTAACGATTTAATGAGTAAGCTCTTCGTCGGCGTACTTCCAGCCAAACTCCAATCGCCGCGATCATCCAGTTGATAATAAACATTGTATTGGCGGACCGGTTCTCCCGACGGCTCAAATGTAACCAAAATATCGGACAGAACCGTACCATCCCGTAAAACGTAAGTATTTTCCTGCAATTGGACATTCGTTACGTCTTGAGGAGCGGGCTTATCCGTTGCCGTGTATGATAGGGTTGCCATACGACCGGGGTTTCCGAAACGATCCAGCGCCGCGATTCCGATCGAATATTCCTTCGCGACCCCAACTAACGTGGAGTAACGATTGGTCATCGGTCCCACCCGTTCAGTCTGGTTATCCACAACAATCTGCGCGCCAAAATACATATTTCGCGGAGTATCCCAAGCCAGATCCAGCCAGATTCCTCCGGTTTCGTCAATATGATGGCTGACAATCACCCCATTAATCGTCACTGCCGGAACGCTATAATTAATGACCGGAACTTCCTCTTCCGGTTCATAAACCGCTTCATTATACTCCAGTGCAGTAATTTTGCGGCGCTGATTGAGATGATCCTTGGTGATGGACAGTATTTTGAACGGTTTGGCTACTTTATTGACTTCCCCAAACAGGTAGAGGTCGGAAGCGACCGGAATCTCCCCGACATTAAACGGGGTTACCACCTCAATGAGATCAGTCTCGTATTGAAGCTCGTTTGGCGGGCAATAATTGATCACCGCAGCGTTAATAATTTTATCATTGGATAAACGGATTCGAATCGCATACGGTTTATCCGGCTCCATACTGACCAGTTTGTCGAGCCGAACCGTTTTGGCCGTGGCTGCGACGACCCGGCCGCCGTTGCCCCAGGACGGAATATCATGCTGTACCAATACCACGTCGCCGATGGTGCAGGCAATACTATCGACATCGGCCGACCACGAACAGGTCCGACGGTTGTATTGATTGACCTTCAGCAAATATTGACCGTGGCGGAATGCCTGATCCAATGTGACGCAACCTTGAAGGGTAAGCTGTGTTGGATTTTGAACGGTCGTCGCCTGATTATAATCGGCGGAGTAGACTGTAACGGTATCCCGCTGATAATCTTTGTCCTTATTGAAAAAGGTCACTTCGATGGCGTTGGCGCGATCTTTGATGTCGGAAAACTGTTCGCTGAAGGAGTTAAGGATCATATTGGACATATTGAACAATTGAACCGGAGCTCCGGGTTGATCGCAAATACAACTATAACGCGTCCCTTTCAGGAAGACATTCCCCCGGCCCAGGGGGGCGATCAGTCGCAAGGCTTCCCAAAGGTTCTGCGCCGTATCCAGGATGATATTGACCCGTAACTTCCGCTCGGGCAATACCGTACCATCGGGTTGCATCCCGTCGCAAAAATCAGCCCATTCTTTGAAAGCCTGATAATCAATGCGATCGTGGTGCACCCCGCGGACCACCTCGTGAACTATTTTGTCATCCTGTAAATCAGTCAATTTGTACATGCGGTTGATCAACCAATAACATGCCCAAGCCGGATTATCGGCATCCCGTTCCTGGTATTCTCCCCCTTCTGGATTCGCCGCATCAGGAATCCACACCCAAACTTTCGAACGGGTTTGAATCCAGGTTACCGTGGGTACTCCGCCCGACAACTGATCGGTAGCCAATGCCTTCAATCCCAGCAGCACTTTGTTGGGACGGACCAGATCATCCTGAATCACCTGCGCGACGCTGGACCAAACGACCATTACATCATCAGGTTTACTTAACAGGGTAACCTGTAAATCATATTGACCCGTCGGCAGATCCTCCATGGGAATCGTCCGTTTCAAAGCGGACTGGGTGGCTTCGCTAAAGGTCACCACCGCTTCGGCGGAGTCTTTCGGATAATAGTCGAGCCAAGGATTATTCCCGGTTTGATTGTGTATACGATATTGAACTTTCAACGACACCGTGGCCGTTTTACGTTTGCCGTTATCATTGATCCGGTAAATGCCCGCCGGGAAGTCTAGAATCAGCTCCAATCGCTGAACATTGTCGCCGGTGGTGGTGACTTTGACTCCCTGATCGGTGACCGTCTGATTTACCGACTGCTCAATATACGAATTGTCGAAACCGGGAATGATGTTTTGATTATTCACTCCGGCCCGTTTAAACACTTGGACGTCCCGGTAGTTCTCCAACGGATTGTTATTAATGAGAATTTCGGCGATTCCGGAGACCCGGTCTACTTCATCCTTTTTGTTATTAAATTCGGCCTCCTGGTCATAATCGCAACAACCTTCGCCGCCGGAGAGGAGCAGATTCAAATATTGCTTGCTTTCGTCGGAAGTGATGTGCGACTGCAGTAACTGACCGCCGGTCCGGACCGAACCGAAAACAATCGGGATGGCGTTGCCCTGCCCCGATTGAGTCTGCACCCCGCTCCAACCATAGGTCGGGCTCTCCGGCTTATCGGGTTTTGGCGGCGGAAACCAGTGGCTGATTAGTCGACTTCCCACCATTTGGGTAGCCATGGCGGCAGCATAGGATCCTAATCCCCAACCAGATGTACCCGCCGCAACACCCATCATATCAACGGAGCTCCACGTTCCATATGCAACTAAATTCCCAACTCCCATTGTGACCACCATCAGCGCGACCATCGCAACCATTGAGGCGATATTCTTCCCGCCACCGCCACCTCCGCCTCCCGCTACTTTCGGGACGGCGGCGATATAGTCCCCTGGTTGGAGCGGTGCAGCCTCCGGAATCACCTCGCCGTTGCGGACGAAATGATACGCTTCGGACTCGATGAACAACGGCTGAAAGTAAGCCGCCGCCGACCGGTCAGGCATCCAGTCGACGATTTGGAAAACCCGCTCCCGTTCGACGTCGAACGGGTTCTTGATCAAAATTAACGTTATTTTATTCATTAAATCACCTCGGAAGATAATAGCCGATCACGGCATTTTTCCAATAAGGATGGTCCAGCCGCTCAATGCAGGAGCAGGTCTTAGCGCGGGCATGGATGAAACGCTCCCCGCCGATATACACTCCGACATGGTTCCCGACCGGTGAATTGAATTTCATAAAGATCAAACAGGGAACCGGAAAGTCTCCGGGGGCAAGCTCCCGCCAAGCGCCTTGATATTGCCGGTAGGCGTTGAAAATCGCCGTTTGATCCAAAGCGCCCACCCGGTAGTCGGGGATGACGATGCCAAAACGCCGGAATACTTCGCTGGCCAGTCCCCAACAATCATAGAAATCGGGTCCCCTGCCTCCATCGACAAACGGTTTGCCGATTAGATCATCGAGGTGGGGTTGCGGATGCATAGAATCCTCCCACACTAAGCGTTGGCTCGCCGCCAAACCGCGCCGAATTTTCGAGCGAACGGCAACTATCCAGCGTATGGTTGCACTTTGCGTCTCCGGTGTAACCGCATTCCCAATCCTTCCATTGATAGGGACAGAAGTCCGCCATATAGCGGCGCATCGGGACCCGTTGATTGGTCGAAAAATCGGCGCCCAGGGTAAAGGTAACCCAAGTAGCGTCGGCTTTGGTCTGCTGCACCGTGAAGGTCTCTTCCAATTCAGCCTCTTCTGACTCCAAGTGCCCGGCGTGAACGATCCGGAAGATCACTTCCGTGCCGGTCGCGCCATCGGTCTCCTCCAGATAGCGGGAGATGGTCCGGTCGATATTGCAGACCCGCAGGTCAACCCGGGAGAGTTCCTTGCCGTCTTCGGTGATCTCATCCAGTTGAAAGGGGAATCCGATCCATGTCTTGCCACGCCAGTCAATGTCTTTATTGTTGTGGACCACCCGGATCACGGTCTTGTCATCTTCTGCCCCGGTCTCTGTTTGGTTGGCTGCTTGCTTGGTTGGAATGTTAATCTCCAGCAAGACCAGAAAGGGACTGTCATTGACGATCCGGTTCTTTTCTTGGATAATGTCGGGATTAAGTTTGAACATAGTGACCTCCCTTACAATCGTTCCTATTTATTTGACAATCGCACCCCAATCCGGGTGCCTTTCTTTAATGCATCCTTTATACGTTGCCATCGCTTTCCTGTCCTGCTTGAACCGGGGAAACTCCGGCCGGCTCGCTCAGCCGTCCCTGAATGGCCCGCATCACTTGGTCGAGAATGGGCAGTTCCTGCCCTTTGGCCCGGCCGATCGCCTGGAGATTCTCCAGGATCGAGTAACTCTCGGTGAATAGGATAAACCCTTCGATCGCCGCCCGGATAAACAGGGTCAACTCGGCCTGGCTGCATTGGTAGCCCAACGCCAGCAGGAAAAGGTAGGTCCCCAGTTTGACCAATCCGTGATAGAGCCGCCGGCTGTTAGGCCGTTCGGCCGGATTGATCCAGGCGTTATAAAAACCACTGGCGGTATCGGCCAGCCACAAAAAGATTACCGCGCCGTAGACCGGACGGAAGGCGACGCCAAACAACAGCTTCAACAGCCATAGTCCGAGTCCCGTCAAGGCTTTGACCATTGGGAACTCGATGATCCGCTGCCAGATGTGGAGCAGCAATGCTTTATCATCCATCGTTATCCCTCCCGTCCCGCGCGGATTCGCCGCGCCGGTCTTGACGTTGGGACGGTTCTTGCGTTCCGACTGCGACGGCCCGCGCCTGCCATAATTCTTGGAGTACTTGCGTCTGGTAGTAAAATGCTTGCTTCATGAGTATCACTCCTACAATCGCTTCTTCAACAGGGCCCGGTCGGCTTGGTTTCGACAACCGCTTGGCCTACCGCCCCCAGCATCACATCACGGCGGCGCGGGAAACGTTCGGCGACCCGCTGCCGCCAGGCGGCCAATTCTTCCGCCCCGGCCTCCCGGTCCTTCAACCGGATAAACTCGCAGACCAATTCCGCGACCGCTTCCCGCTCAGCCGGGGTGAGTTGCCGCTCGGATGCTTCAATCATGGCAATGCCACCTTTCCAATGTTTAAATTGGGAAAAACTAAAGGGCGGCAAATTCGCCGCCCCGATGGTGATGCCGCTTTCTACGTTTCAGCCCTTCCCTTAAATCTCGCACAAAGTCACTTCCCCGGACCAAAGGCCGGGAGCGACATTCTTAAACGACTGCTTCTCCGCAAACCGCACCTTGTACGGTTCACCGCCAGTTACCGGATGGGTCCAGTCGAACGCCATGCTTTTACCTTTGGCGGTATCCCGCCAAAATTGAATCAGCTTTTGATAATCGGCGTCCGGCAAAGCATTCCAGGTGAGCACCCATTTGCCGCGCGAGCGGGTGAAACGGGGCCGGCTGATTTGGGACCCGTCCTCAAATTCACTGATCAGGCCGACATCCTCCCACTCTTCGGTCAACGGATAGACCGGTTTGGCGATATCGGGAAATCGAATAGTTTGACTCATTTTCGCTACCTCCCCGCATAAATGACATCGCGCACGCCGCCGACGTTGCGCGCCAAAGCGTCCAACCAGACGTCGACCACGTAACGTTGGCCGTCAAAGTGCGACTCCTGTTTGGCCGAGACCTGTTGGCCGCTGTTGTTGATCACGTTGACCGTGACCGACGGCGCGGCCGCGCCGGAGTCGGCCAAACCGCCCAATTTGTGATTGGGAATGATTGTCCCCGACGTGTTGGGTACGAAGACTTCCGGACCGCGTTCGCCAACGATGTAGGGACCGCTGCCGGCGACCGGTCCGCCTTCGGCATAAAAGCCGAACATACTCATAATCGAACTGGTCATTAGTTTTGTAAACTGACTCATTATCTGGTTGTTGAATGACTGCAAGATGCTATCGGCGAAACTCTTGAAATAATCGCCAAAGCTCTTCATCTTACCCGCCAAGGCATCACTGAAAACGCTGTTCAGCATATTTTCCATCGGCTGTTTGGCCCGTTCCTTCAGATCGGGCCAGACGTCTTTGGCATTGCCGGCAGTGCCTGTACCATTACCGCCACCCGTACCTGCGTTGCCGGTTTGGGTATTGTTATCATCTCCGGTAGGTGGAGTAGAACCGGTTTTAGTAGTGGCATCTTCTTTTAAAGCGTTTTCGAAATACCTGGTAATTGCAGCGGTAAGCGCTTCAAATTTGGTTGTGACGTCTTTGAAAGCTTCGTTGATTATATCTTGCAACTGATTGTTTTGAGATACATCTGACGAGGGAATGGTTTCTTTCTGACTGACATCGCCCTTTGCAGGTTCAACAGGTAGAAATTTAGGGAAATATTCGTCCATTTTTTGAAAGACATTACTAACTGTTTGATTTATAGCATTGGTTGATTCAAGTATCGAATTTACTACCCCACTTGTAGCAGTGGCACCTTGGTTCGCTGGTGTTACCGCTGCTTGAGTTTGAGATGAATTCTGTGGGCTTACTTGTGTTGATGGTTGCGATGGTTGATTTATCGTTGTTTTAGTTGGGGTGGGTTTATCTATCGAAGTCTTTTTTTCACCAAATGCTTGTTCCTGATTTAACTGAAGCAAATGAGGTATTTGTTCAATGGTTACAAATTGGGCAAGGTATCCTTGTAAACCTTTAATTTGTTGGTCTAAACTATCATTAGCTGCAGTAAAGTTACCGCCTGTATTAACAAGTCCGTCTTTCTCGGCTTGTTTCAGAACTTCTTGCGCTTTTGAATAATTTCCCGCTTTTTGATATTTTTGATATTCTGTCATTTTATCACGAAGCCGGTTTTGTTTATCTACTAAGGAAGCTAGTAGTTTGTTTTTTGATTCTAGTTCAGCATCGGTTTTTTTCATGGCATCGTTGATATTTTTATAACCGTTATCGTCAAGGATTTGTTTTAAATCCCGTTGCCACTCATTAAAAATGTTAGCCTCGACCTTTTTCGCACTTTTGATATCAACGATCGGTTGTTTCGTGGTATTATCATAACCC
This sequence comes from Bacillota bacterium, assembly GCA_023410535.1. Lineage (GTDB taxonomy): Bacteria > Bacillota > UBA4882 > UBA8346 > UBA8346 > JAEYPR01. The sequence goes on from JAEYPR010000037.1 coordinate 12,270, forward strand.
ACGATTACATTTCCCCAACCCTTACTAAGCTCGATAATTTTATCTCTTACTTTCGTTAACTCCGGATCTGTTTTCTTAACATTTTGTTTGAGCATCGTTTCATATTTACTAATGTATGCTCCAAGTTCAGTGCCTTGTTTCCGCTCTTTTTCCGCATCTTTAAAAAGCACGTTAGAACGATATAGTCGATCCGTTGTTACTTTAAACATCTCAGTTGCTTGGTCAATTACCGGCTTGAGGTCCTTATAAACTCCTTCGGCTTTTTTTACACCCTCATAAACTTCATAAGCAACCTGTAATCCCTTGATTAATTGCGCAAAAGCCATTACTTGTCTCCCTCCTTCCATTGTCTTGTTAACTGAAATGTTTCTAATATGCGCAATTTCCAAAACAGCGCTGGTGTTATTTCAATCCAGTTCATATCGGCAATTTTGAAAACAGCTGGATAGTCCAGTCCAGTCATTATTCCCATATCCATCCGCCATTGTGAATTAACGAAAGACCACAAACGCCAAACTACATGATTTGAAGGTAAAAGGGCCGGACATTGGTCTTTACAATTGAAACAATCGAGCAATGGGTTATTGGCCTGTTCACGGGATTTACGGCAGACGGCACAGTATTCGCTGTGGCCGTCTGCCCACCAGGACCAGACCATTAAGAGTTTTTTTCTTCTTCTTCCGTGACCCGATATGTTAATTGATACGTTTTCGTTGACAACTCGAGACAAGCTGAGTATGGAATATTACTAAAATCAGTGTCTTTATAAACTTTATCCATGATCCAATCCACCAACTCGGCGTTTTTTTTCATTGTAATAGCGCCTTCAATAAACGCCGGATCCAAGCCGGCGGCGCGTAAGGCTTTGATCTCGCTCCGGGTCAGCGCCCGGGCTTTCGGTAAGGTCCCGTTCATTCTGAAAAATCCTCCTTATGATCGTTGCATTATCCAATGATAATTGGTTGTTAATTTTTCGTTCTTGGTTTTTCGTCTTTTATACGTACAATCGATCATGGCGCCCCCTCGCTACGCAGTCGGAGAGAGGGGGATTGTACCATGTTTCGGCCGGCACCGTCGGGCCGCAGGGGGGTGAGTTGGGCCTCTTCACGGAGACTGCCTTGGCAATCCCGCTTATAAATAACTCACCTGTCCGTTCTTCAAGGTCGCCACCAACGCCGCGTTTTGAGCGTTGTTGCCGAAGAAAGCCCGGTACGGCAGATCGATCAGGATGCCTTTGGAACCTTCGATGCCGGGGGAGTTCCGTTCGTAGACCACTTCCGGGAGGAGCAACTCCAGGCTGTGGGCGCCGTTGGTCAACTTAAACGACAGCGAGGACTCGGTGCCGTTCAAGGCTTTGTCGAGCAGCGTTTTGCTGTCGAAGAACGCTTTGATGTTGCCGGAGATCTTCATCAGACCTTCAGGAAGTTCGCTGCGGCAGCCGGCGTTGCCCACGGCGTAGTTGTCGCCTTCCAGACCGAACTCAATGTTGACGGTGGCGTTGGTGACGGTGGCGATGTTGGCGCCGCCTTCCTGGATGGTGGCTTGATAGTTGCTGAAACGGTTAAAGACCGGGCTGGTCGGGGTCGCCGCAAAAGCGGCGGTCGCCACGGTCTCTTTAGCGCCCAAAACGTCGATGTTGGCGACCAATTCGGCGTCGCCGCCCAGAGTCAGGCCGAACTTCGAGACTTTACAGCCGTTAAAGAGCTCATAGACGCCGATATCGGTGAAGCCTTGCTCCAGCACCAACGACGGTTGGGTTAATCCGGGTTTGAAGACGTGGGTGTACGGGTCGGCCGAGCCGGTGGTGGTCGGCGCGCCAAACATCGCTTTCAACCAGTAACCGATCGCCACTTCATCGACGGGGACTACGATCGCGCCCGAGACGTCGACGTTGCCGCGCAACGGTTCCGAAGGGTCGCGCCGGCCGGTGATGGTATTGGCCTCGATGAAATTCTGTTTCGATTTGACCTGCGCGGTATTGACCGGAAGTTTGATCCCGGCCGGGCTAGCCGGGGTTTGGCCGTAGGCGGACTCGAACGCCGCGACCAATTGGGCTTTAAAACCTTTTGCTTGTGCCATTGTTAAATGACCTCCTAATATACGATATTTCCGCCCATGGCGGGTACAAGATAAATCTTCGCTTCCAAACTCCCCTCGAAACGGGGGAGGGTGAGGCTCTCCGGAGCCGGAAGTTGATACTTCACATAGGAAAGCGGGTGTTCGGCGCTGGCTGACGCCAACTCGGCCAGGATCAGTTGACCCAGGCGATCGCAATCGGCCAGGCCGGCCAGTTCGGTGACGGCGCCGGTGACGGTTTGCGCGGAGTTGACCACCGCCCAGCGCACCAAGACGGTGTAACGGTACTGCCGGTATTCGGTCCCTTCGGTCTTGCGGACCGGCTGGATGACGATGAACGGGCAGTCCTCGTCCTGCGGCGGCGCGGCGGCGTCAGTCCCGAGGTAGATCCGGGGCGATTTGCCAAACCGGGTCTGACAGAAATCGTTCACCGCCGCGCTGGCCTGCAACCGGTCGCGCCACCGGGCCACGATATCGGAGAGTAAAATGCCTGGAATCATTGGATTCCTTCCCTTCCGTCGCTCCCTTACGGCGAGCGACAAGCTTCAAGTAAAAAAATCACAAACCGGCCCGCTGACTGCCGGCCCAAAATAATTATTGCGGGAGCCCGTTTCAGAGGCCGGTTTGAATTGTGGTAAAAAAGGCGCGGGAGCGGTCCGGTCCGCTCCCGCAAAATCAATTATTGGAGGAAATAATCATGTCACAGTCAGTAAACGACTCTTAAAACTGATCGACAATCCCAAACTCGCGCCAAGTTTCGTTCGGCAACGCCAACTTGACGATCTTGCGCGCCCGGCGGTAACCGTTGTACAACTTCTGCTGCGCGGCCTGGCGTTCTTTGGTCTTCTCCATCAACCGGGCCTTGAGAGCCTGCTGTTCGCTGTTGAGATCGATAAACTGCTGCAAATCCGCGGCGTAATCGCTGATAAACGCCGTATCGAGGCTCATCCGGGAGACCGCTTCCGCATGAGCGCCCAACCCGCTCAGCATCAGATTGCCCGCCGCCATCAGACCGGCAATGCTTTGAACTTCATCCATTCACTCACCTCCTTTCGAATTGAGAGCACAAAAAAATGCCTTTCACAACGATTTGAAAGGCATTTTGGGGAAAGCAATCGCTTGGATCAAAAAACCCGCATGCCAACTTCCGGCAGGCGGGTTTCCCAACTTTTCGATATTATTATTATAACTCGGCAAACCGACTTTTTCGTACCGACTTTGTACCGAGTTTGTACCGGCTTGTTCCCCCGGAACTGTTTTCGCCGACCCGAATTCTAGAGCAAGATGTCCAAAGCGGCAATTCCGGCACCGGAGGGGCGGATCCAATAACCGGAAACCTCCCTTCCGGTCTTCCGGAGCCGAATTCAACGACCCGGGAACGCCATTCCGGTTCCTGGAAACGGATCCCAACAACCGGACTCCGTCGCCCCGGTCATCCCGGCAAGCGCGGACGCCTACTTCAACTTTCCTTCCATCTCTTCGCGCCAATGGTCGACGATGGTCGCCGGCGAATAGACAAAAAGCATGACCAGATTGGCATTGCCGGTATTCTCCAGCGAATGGGGCAGGTTGGGGGGAATATAGGTCATCGAGACCGGACTCACTTCCCGGGTCTCGTCGCCAACCGTGATCCGGCCTTGGCCTTCGATGACGGTATAAATCTCTTCATTGGAATGATGGTGCGGCGGAACCGAACCGCCGGGATAAATGGTCACATGGCCGCTGACCATGTGTTGGGCTTTGATCTCGGTCTGCGGGCCAACGACGACCCGGGTCAACCGTCCGGCCGGAAACTCGGTTCCGGCAACTTCCGTCACGTTTTTGCTCTGCATGGGGAATACTCCTTTACAGTTATGCTTCGCTGCGTCAGCACTGGTGATTTGTTTTAGTTATCGGCCGGACCGGTCGGGAAGCCCAGCAAAAAATGGCTCACAGATTCACTTTTTCAACAACCGCTTCCCGCTGAAGCCATTGGAGCAAAATTCCCAATAACAATCCGTACACCGAAGCGGTGAGAAAGTGGGAAATCGGCGTCACCCATTTGACCTCGAAAACCTGCGGCACCTTGTACAGTGTAGTCAGACTGTAAATAATAAACCAGCAACTAAGCGAGTAAAACCATCCGCGGAAACGGTAATAGCGGCTGACCACCACCAAAGTCAGATAACTGTAGAGCACCCCTAAAAACGTATCAAAAACAACCGTCCCAAAAAACGCAAAGGCCTTCTCGATGAAAGTATGCGGCAAGATCCCGAAGATCATTACCGACGCATAGTTAAAATAGGGATGAGTATGAAGATGCACCGAATAAATCATGAGATCCAACAGGTCTTTGACCATTCCGGCTCCGAATCCGGCAATGATTCCGGTCATGAAGCGGTCTTTTGGATCGATTCGCATCAAAAAGACTCCTTTGCCAACAAGCTTCCTTCATAATCCAAATGTATTGTAAACCAACCGCGTCCAGTTCATACCCAGCTAAAAAAGCAGCCGGTTGCGTACCCCGGCTGCTTTGAAAGTTAATCCTTACTACGGCGCTTAATATTTCCCAAAGTTCAACTCTTCGAACTCCGGTTTAACCCGGGTTTTGGTCTTCCCGGCTTTGGCAAGGGTGTCCGGCAACACCTGAGCGGCTTCGCTGGGGCCCGGCAGTTGACCGGCGTTGCCTTCCATTTCGCGCAAACGGAAGCGGGCGACCATATCTTGGAGCAACTCCGCCTGGGCGCTCATCTCCTGGCTGGAGGCGGCGCTCTGTTCGGCGGTGGCGGTATTGGTCTGCGTGACATGGGCTACTTGCTGAATCCCTTGATTGATCTGGGAAATCCCGCTCGCCTGGTCGTTGGAGGCGATGGCGATCTCCCCGACCAACCCGGCCGCTTTCGAGACACTCTCGACAATGGCGTTCAACGCGCCGGCCGTTTGATTGGCGATCTTCGTGCCGTCTTCCACCTTTTTGACCGAACCCTCGATCATCTCGGTGGTCTCTTTGGCCGCTTTGGCGCTGCGGGCCGCCAGGTTACGGACCTCCTCAGCCACGACCGCGAAGCCTTTGCCGTGTTGTCCGGCCCGGGCCGCTTCGACTGCGGCGTTCAGCGCCAGGATGTTGGTTTGGAAGGCGATCTCGTCGATGACCTTAATGATCTTGGCGATGTTGGTCGAAGATTGGTCGATCACCGTCATCGCTTCGAGCATCTTCCGCATCTGGGCGTTGCCTTCCAGCGCGTTCTGTTTGGTTGCCTCGGCCAACTCGTTGGCTTGATTGGCGCGAACGGCGTTCTGCTTGGTCTGGGAGGCCACCTCGCTCATGGAGGCGGTCAGTTCCTCCAAGGTGCTGGCCTGTTCGGTGGCGCCTTGGGACAGAGCCGAGCTGCCGTCGGAAACCTGGCGGGAGCCGGAGGCAACCTGACGGGCCGCATGATGAATATCTCCGAGCACTTGGTTGAAGCTGTCCAAGGTGTTATTTAACGCTTCCTTGATCCGGGCGTATTCGCCTTGGTATTCGCCGGTGACGCTCTGGACCAGGTTGCCTTGGGCCATTTCCTGGAGAACCGTCGAAGCTTCATTCAGCGGGGCGACGATCGCGTCCATCACTTGGTTCAGCCCGCCGATGATCTCCTGATATTTCCCTTCAAAACGCTCGACATCGCCGCGCACTTCCAACTGGCCTTGAGCCGCCGCCGCCGTAATCCGGTTCGACTCGGCAATCAACCCTTCCAAAGCCTCCATCATCGCGATCAATGCCGGTACGACCTGGTCGTTGGTGGAGCGTTTGCCGACCTTCCGGAACTCTTCCAACCGGCTGATATCGCCGTGGGAAACCCGGATAAAGGCGTCCTGCATACTGAGCATGCGATCCCTAACCATATTAATCTGGGTCGCAAACTGTTTGATTACCCCTTGATACTCTCCGGCCATTTCGACTGTATAATCGTTATACGCCATCCGTCCCAAGACTGAACCGGCTTCGACCAGCGGAGCCGCCATCGCGTCCAGCGTGGCGTTGAACCCTTCGATCACCCGGCGGTACGCTCCGGTAAAGCGCTCGGCATCGCCGCGGGTGTTCAATTCACCTTCCACGGCCGACTGGGCCAGGGTCAGGGTCTCGTTGACCAATCCTTGGATGGTCTCCATCATCTGAATATACGCCGGAATCATCTTATCGAAGGCGCTTAACTGCCCAACCTGCCGCAATTGCTCAAGGTCTTGGAAATCGCCGGCGGCAATCCGATCAACCATGGTCTGGGATTCGATCAACCGTTGGCGCAGGTTATTAATGGCCGTCGCCATCTGGCCGTAAATTCCCAAAGATTCCCCCTCCACCTGAACGGTGAAGTCATAGACCGCCATCTGCTGTAAAACCAGATTACTTTCGTTTAAGGCGGTTAACCCGTTGATGCAAGCGTTGATACTCTGTTTTAAGTTGTCAAATTCACCGAGATACTCCTCAGTGATCGGCTCGGGGATATCACCCTGCCCGATCCGTTCGACATATTCGGCGGCCACGTGCAACGGTTTGATCACCGCGTCCAAGGTGGCGTTGAAACCGGCAATCACTTCCCGGTATTCGCCGGAGAACTTGTCTACGTCGCCCCGCTCGCTTAAACTGCCGGCCGCAGCGGCGGCGGTCAATTTTTTGGTCTCGGCGGTCAACTCTTGCAAAGTGGTGATCACCCCGATCAAGCTTTGACCCAAAACGTCCTCGTCGGAACGGAGTTGAACCGCGACGCTGAGATCGCCGCTGGCGATCTGTTGGGCGGTGGCAGCTTGCTCCCGGCTGGAATCGACCATGGCGATAAAAGCGGTTTTCAACTGGCCGATCTCATCCTTGGTATCCGCTTTAAGCGCGACATTAACTGCCCCACGGGCCAATTGTTCGGCTGCAGAAGTTAGTTCGTGCATTGGCCGGCGAATGATCCGGGCGAACCACAAACCCAACACGATTGCGATCAACACCCCGGCAACCGCCAAAATGATCATAAAAATCGTTGTATTGCGGGCGGCCTCGCGGCTGGCGTTCGAACGGCCGTCGGCCCTCATCGTGTTATACTCAAAAATGTTGCCCACCGATTGGGTGACATTGTCGGCGATCGGCCGCAGCAAAGTAATTACCATTGACGCCGCTTCGGCCGATTTGCCCTCTTTCGACATGGCTAAAACACTTTCCGCTTCGGTGCGGTATTTGGCGATGTTTCCTTCGAGACTTTCAAAACTTTTTTTTTCAAATTCTGATCTCGCTTCGCTTTTATATAAAGCCATCTTTTCATCAATGGTGCCTTCCAACTCATGAATCCGGTTCTCAAACAGCTCTTTGCCCACGTTATTCATGATATGATAGGACATGTTGATTTGGATGGATTGAAAAGCCATCGCGATCGCGTTGACCGGCGCCAACGGAACGGTGTTTTCCTTGTAGATATCCTGCGCCGCCTGGCTGACAGCGTGAACGTTAAATACCCCGATCCCGCCGATCGCCCCGGCAATTAACGCCACGGCGATAAAACCCCATAATAGTTTGGCGCCGATGCGCAGATTGCGAAACCATTTCCCCAACGGTTTGGTCCAGCCGAACAACCATCCCAGTTTTTTTAGGGGCGCCGCGACACCCTTTCCTAAAATCCGTAGCAGTTTCATTGTCATCCTCCCTGAAGTTGAAAATTACATCTATCTTAATATTTCGCAAATTATGGTCAATTTCTGAATAGTTTTTTATGTTTTCCTCGAAAAAAATTTTAACAGTGGTATTTATTCTAATATTTTCCAAACTCCGCATCGATGACCAACGGTTCGTTTTTGGCCGGAGCCGCCTCGGCCAAGGCTTGAACCGACACCGTTTGAAACTCCGGTTTCACGCTCATCTGGCGCAGCACCCGGAGTAACTCGGGATTCAAATCTCCCAACTGGACTCCGGCGCTTTGGCGTTTGAGTTTAAAGCGGCCAACCTGTTCCTTAAGCAACTGAGCCTGGCTGGAGAGTTCCTCGCTGGCGGCGGCGCTCTCCTCCGAAGTAGCGGAGTTGGTCTGCACCACTTGCGATACTTGCATCACGCCTTGGTTAATCTGGGCAATCCCGGTCGCCTGTTCGTTGGAGGCAATGGCGATATCCCCGACTAACCCGGTCACTTTGGTAATATCGCCGACAATCCGGTCCAAAGCCGTCGCGGTCTGCTTGGCGATCCGGGTACCGTCGGTCACGTTTTTCACCGAGTCTTCGATCATGACCGTGGTCTCTTTGGCGGCATCGGCGGAACGGGCGGCTAAGTTGCGGACCTCTTCGGCGACGACCGCGAATCCTTTGCCGTGTTGACCGGCCCGGGCCGCTTCAACCGCGGCGTTTAAGGCCAGGATATTGGTTTGGAAGGCGATCTCATCGATCACCTTGATAATCTTCGAAATATTGGCCGACGACTCATTGATCTGCTCCATCGACCGGAGCATCTCCCGCATCTGCTGATTACCTTCGCTGGCGTTGCGGCTGACAGTATCCGCCAACTCGCTGGCTTGGTTGGCGTTGGCCGCGTTTTGCCGGGTTTGGGCCGACATTTCCTCTAACGAAGCGGTCAGTTCCTCGATGGCGCTGGCTTGTTCGGTGGCCCCTTGCGACAGGGACATGCTGGAGGCCGAGACATGGCGGGAGCCGGCCGCCACCTGATCAGAGGCGGCGCTGATATTGGCAATCACCTCATTCATATTGGCGCTCATCACCTGAAAGGCCTCGGCCAACGCTCCGATCTCATCCTTAGTGGTCACAGCGATCGCCACATCCAGATCACCGCCGGCAATCTGCTTGGCGCCTTCGACTAAACCATGGACCGGTCGGCTGATCAACCGGGCAATCCATACGCCGAGCCCCAGCGCCAAACCCACGCCAATAATGACAAAAGCAATCATCGTCCCCGTGGCGGCCCGGGCCGTCGCGCTGTTGGAATCGGCTTTGGCGTTTGCCAACTCGACCTTCATCTGACTCAGTTTTCCCAGTGAATCCTCGATAGCCTGAGCCTGCGCTCCGGCACCCCGGATTACCGTCAACGCTTGCGCGTCCTGATCAGCCGCGGCCAAACTGATGATCTGGTCCCGGGTAGGCTGAAAACGTTCCACCGCCGCCCGGTAAACCGCGATCTCCTTCCGGCCGCGTTCAGTGCGGAGCGTTTGTTCGAAGCGGTGGATACCGGCAGCCATCACCTGATCCAGCTGTGTCAGATTATCCAGGTACTTTTGGGAATTGGTCCGATTGTCCAAGATAATATCCCGCAGGTTGACCCGGACCTGTTGATAGGCCACCCGGGCGTCGGCAATATCGACCAAGGGTTTGGTGTTCAACTCATACATTTCGGTATCGGCTTTTTCAATTGTCCGGATGCTAATGATTCCCGTCAGTCCCACCACGCCGGCGATCAAGGCCACAACAACAAAAGCTACGACTAACTTGACGCCGATTTTCAAATTAATAAACCAGTTCATTCTAGATTCCTCCTTGATCGATACCGATTTGGGTGACGCCCGGCGTCTTCACCGGGATGCTTTGCTGGTTCGGTTTGGTAAAACGTCGCATCGATAGTCAACTCCTTTTGTCTTACGAATCCGTTCGTCGGACCACAGCCTCCCGCCGGGCCTGAATCAATCCGGCAATATCCAAGATCAGGCTGATACTGCCGTCACCCAAAATGGTACAACCCGCCAACCCTCCGATCTGTTTCTGAAGTTTAATATAGTTTGGCAAAGCTTTGACCACGACCGGCTGTTCGCCTAAAAGCTCGTCGGCGAAGAGACAGACGGTGCCCGCTTCGTTCTCCACAATAATCACGATTCCTTTAGCGATTGCGGTCTGGGCCCCGGCAATCCGGTAGTGTTGGTGCAGCCGCAGGACCGGATAACACTGGCCGCGCACCATGATCAGCTCGTTGCCGTCGGGGTCGATGAGCACATCATCGGCTTTAGGCCGGAACGACTGACGGATCGTCATCGTCGGAATGGTATAACGGGCCGTGCCCACCCGGACATTCATTCCGCCGATAATCGCCAGGGTTAGGGGGATCTTTAACGTGATCGTCGTCCCTTTGCCCGTGACGCTTTCGACCAAAACGACGCCGCCAATCGCGTTGATATTCCGGGTGACCACGTCCATACCGACGCCCCGGCCGCTAAATTCGCTCACCGCTTCCTTGGTCGAAAAGCCCGGCAGGAAAATTAAATTAAAGATATCCCGTTCGGACAACACCGCTTCCGGGCTAACCAATCCTTTAGCTTGGGCTTTCGCCAGAATTTGGGCGGCATCCAAGCCCTTGCCGTCGTCCCGGACAATAATATAAACGTCACCCCCGACCGTTTTCGCTTCCAAGGTAATGGTTCCGGCCTCGGGTTTCCCGGCCGCCAGGCGCTGCGCCGGCGGTTCGATCCCATGGTCCAAAGCGTTGCGGACCAGATGCATCAAGGGGTCGGAGATATGATCGATCACTTTCTTGTCGACTTCGGTTGCGGCGCCGCTGATCGCCAGCTGGACTTGTTTGCCGAGTTTCCGCGACATATCCCGGATGACCCGGTTCATCTTCTGGAAGGTGGTGTCCAACGCCATCATCCGCAAAGCCATCACCGCATCCTGCAATTCCTCGCTGATCTTGTGCAACTGCCGGGCGGACTTCCGGAAGACATTCAACTTCAAGCCTTTCAGGTCCGGGCTTTGGGCCACCATCGACTCAGCCACCACCAATTCGCCCACCAGATCCATCAACTTGTCGAGTTTGCCGATGGTGACATTGACAATATCCGACTGCAGCGTCGCTTGCGAATCGCACTCTTGCCGCTCGGGCGGGCAGGGTACTTTGACTGGCGCCTTGGGCGGACAGGAAAGCCCGGAGGGTTTGGGAAAGGAAGCGTCGTTTGCCAAACGCTCCAACTGCATTCCCTTGAGTAACACCGCGGCATTGGTGAGAATCTGCTTCAATTCGGCCGCGTCCTGATCGGCTTGGAAAAAGAGTCTCAAACCATGCTCCCGGATGGCTTTGATCCCTTCCGGATCGTCCAGGAAAACTTCGGGCAGATGATATACCTCTTTGGTCAAACCTTGCAGGGTGTGAATGACGGTGAAGGCGCGGACATCCTCCAGCTCACAATCATCGCTGAAATGCAGCACCGCTTGATAGCAATATTGGTATTGGGACTTTTGGGATTTCTCTTGAGGAATATAATACTGAGACGGGGGGATCGGTCGGGAAGGGACCGCCGCACTGGTTTTGGCGGCGACTTGGGGATTGTTCGCTTTTAACGTTTCTAAAAACGCCCGGTTTTGTTCGATTAGTTTCGAGGCGTCACCCGAAGCGTTGTTTCCGTGCTGCAGCTTGATCAGTTCGCCTTTGATAAAGTCGATGCCGGCCAATAACAGGTCGCAGAGGGAAACTTGATCGATAACCGGGTTGGAGACTTCGCGCAGCCAATAAAAGATGTCCTCCATGGCGTGGGCCAAAGCGGAAATCTGATCGAATAGCATCATCGCTGCTGAACCTTTGATGGTGTGCATAACGCGGAAAATCTCATGAATAGCTTCCGGCCGGTAGCAGCCGGCGGCTTCGTGCTGGAGCACGGACTGTTCCAACTGCTCGATCAGTTGCGCCGATTCGACCAGGAACAGTTCCAGCATGGGCTCGTTCCCTTGAGGTATCGTCAAAACAATCACCTTCCCTGGTGTACGTTGTTGTTAACGGAACGCTTTTAGAAATCCTTTTCTAATTTACCCGTAATATCCGAGCTAAGCATTTAACGAACCTATGCGTTTTTACACTTAATCAAACTTTGTAAGTAACTACTCACTCACACTCTTATTGTAATGATTGTACTAATTTTTGTCAATTCATGATACTAAAGAAAAAACGATTAACTTTGCGAGGTTTACTGGTGAAAGCTAAGCAAAGCCCAGATTTTATAACGATTCTCCGGTTTTATAATTAATATTCAGTAAATTTATTTTTTTATTATTATTCAACTACCGCCGCCTAAAGTACTTTCAAAAAAAGCGGTCCCGGTTCATTGTGACAGAACCGGGACCGCTTAGAATTGATTAATATTTGCCAAAACTAGGGTCATCCCGGAAACCCCGGGGCCGTCCGAGGGCTTCCGGAACTTCCACGGCCCGAATAACCGCTTGCGGGATCGACGGATCGGCGGCTGATCCTTTTAAACGGAAACGGCCGACCAAACTTCGCAAGACCTCGGCTTGACTGCTCAATTCCTGACTGGAGGCAGCGCTTTCCTCGGCCGTGGCGGTAGTGGTCTGGGTCACTTGAGAGACTTGAGTGATGCCTTGATTGATCTGCGCGATTCCGGTCGCCTGTTCGTTGGAGGCCACCGCAATCTCACCGATCAGATTGGCCGCTTGTTCAATGTCATCGACAATCGTGCTCAGCGCTGAAGCGGTTTCGTTGGCGATCTTGGTACCGTCGCCGACTTTCTTCAAGGAGCTCTCAATCAAGTCGGTCGTCTCTTTGGCGGCCTGGGCGCTCCGGGCGGCCAGATTCCGAACTTCCTCCGCAACCACCGCGAAACCTTTGCCGTATTGACCGGCCCGGGCCGCCTCAATCGCGGCGTTCAGCGCTAAAATATTGGTTTGGAAGGCAATCTCGTCAATTACCTTAATGATCTTGGCGATTCCCGAAGCCGACTGGTCGATCTGGGTCATGGCGCCAAGCATCTCTTGCATCTGTTCGTTGCCGAGCAGCGCATTGGTCCGGGTCATCTCCGACAGTTCGTTGGCCTGATTGGCCCGGGTGGCGTTCTCCCGGGTTTGGGCGGCCACTTCCACCATGGACGCGGTCAGCTCTTCCAAAGTTGCGGCCTGTTCGGTGGCGCCTTGGGAGAGGTTTTGACTGCCGTCGGAAACTTGGCGGGAGGCGGTTGCCACCTGCTCGGCCGCCTGGTGAATATCGCCCAGTACCTGATTAAAGCTGTCTAACGTGTTATTGAGCGCCGCTTTGATCCGGGCGTATTGGCCCTGATAGTCTCCGAGCACCGCAATCTCCAGGTTGCCTTGGGCCATCTCTTGCAGGACCGTCGCCGCTTCAGCCAACGGAGCGTCGATCGCGGCCATCACATTGTTCAAACCGGTGATGATCGCCTGATATTTGCCTTCAAAAAGCCCGGCATCGCCGCGGACGGTCAACTCGCCACAGGCTGCCGCAGTCGAAAGCCGCTCCGCCTCATTAATCAAATTTTGAATCGCTTCCATCATCCCAATCGAAGCCGGCAATAACCGGTCGTTCTCCGACCATTTGCCGATGGCTTTGAACTCCTCCAACCGGCTGATATCGCCTTTGGCGATCCGGACGAAGATATCCTGAACGTTCAGTAGCCGGGTCCGGACTAGATTGATCTGGTTGGCAAAACGTTTCAGGACGCCCTGATATTCACCGGCCATCTCCAGCGTATAATCGTTATAAGCCAGCCGGCCCAAAACGGCTTCCGCTTCGGTGATCGGCGCCACTACCGCGTCCAGCGTGGCGTTGAACCCTTCAACCACCATCCGGTACTCGCCGGCAAAACGGTCGGTCTCGCCCCGGGTATCCAAATCGCCCTCCACCGCCGCCTGGGAGAGGCGCAACGTTTCTTGGACCAGACCTTGGACATTGCGCATCATCAAGATCAAGGCGGTGGTGATCTGGTCTTCGCTGCAGCGTTGGCCGGCGGTCTCCAAGGTTTTCAACCCGCTGAAATCCCCGCCGGCGGTCTGGTTAATCACTTGCTGGATATTGAGCAGATTATGCCGCACCGCATTAATGGCGGCGGTGATCTCGCCGTAAACGCCGACATACTCGCCAGCAACGCCTTCGGTCAGATTGTTGAGGGCGACCTGTTGCAGGATCCGGTTGCTTTCGGCCAAAGCGCTCAAACCTTCGATACAGGCGTTGATACTCTCTTTCAAGTCGCCAAAATCCCCTTGATACTCGTCGCGAATCAGTTCGGGGATGTCACCCCGGCCAATCCGCGCCACGTATTCGGCGGCGACATGCAACGGTTTAACCACCGCATCCAGTGTTGCATTGACCCCTTCGATTAATTCGCGATATTCGCCGGAGAACTTGCTGCTGTCACTGCGGACGCTCAGTTGACCGGCAGCGGCGGCAGTGGTCAGTTTGCGGGTCTCCTGGGTCAACTCGCCCAAGGTGGCGATGACGCCGCTGAGACTTTGGGCCAGAACATCCTGTTCCGACCGGATCTGCACCGCCACACTCAAATTACCGGCGGCAATCTGTTCGGCGGCGATTGCCTGTTCGCGGCTGGATTCGACCATTTTCAGAAAGGCCGCTTGCAACTGACCGATCTCATCCTTGGTCGGCGTTTCAAATAGGATGTCAAGGTCGCCGCCGGCCAAGCGGTCGGCCGCGGCCGTCAACTGTTGCATCGGCCGGCGAATGGCCCGGGTCAAGATCATGCCCAACCCAATTGCGGCAAGCATTCCCACCACGACCAGGGCGATCAGGTTGACGGTCGTAGATTGGGTGGCTTCGGCACTGGCTTTGGAGCGGATCTGGGCTTGAACCGCGTTGTATTGGAAGATATTGGCGACTGTCTGGGTGACATCCTCCGCCAACGGCCGTAAGGTGCTAAGCATCAGTTCCGTCGCTTCGGTGGTCTTGTTCTGCCGCGAAACCTCCAAAACCGTCACTTCGGCCTGGCGGTACTTGGTTAGAACCTCTCGCAGCGTCTTCAAGGCGCCCTGTTCAAAATTGGAGACTCGGCTCTTCTCCAGTTCCATCATGGCGCTATCGATGGTGGCTTCCAAATCGTGAATCTTATACTCATATAGATCTTTCCCCGCGGTGTTCATGATATGGTAAGCGATGTTCACCCGGATCGATTGAAAGGCTACGGCGATTTTATCGATCGGCCCCAATGGCAACATATTCTCTTTATAGATCGCTTGAGCGTTCCGGTTGACCGTGCCGACATTCCAGATTCCGATGACCCCGATCAACCCGGCGAGGCAGGCCACCGTGACAAAACCCAAACGCAATTTCACTCCGATCTTGCGGTTCCCGAACCACCGTTGGAATGGCTTTCCCCATGCCGGCAACTGCGGCAGGAACCGTTTTATTCCTCCTAAAACCTTCCGCATTCGTCATTCCTCCTTAAGTCTGACAATCAGGCACATTGTTTCGGTGTCTCTGTTAACACATTGAAAGTTAGATGTTAGTATTTCCTTGCAAAAGGCCTAATCGACCCCGATTTCCCCGTCAAATTCGGTTGATTACGCCTTTAACTTACGTCTAAATAACAGTAAACTAACATATACTTACTATATTTTCGCGTTTTCTTCCTTTATCCTGAAGTGCTTTATGTCGTCTCGCTGTAAAACTTTTGTTACATTTACCAAAACAATCTGACAAAACCCCCAACAATAAGCAAAAGCCCCGGTTTTCCTTAAACCGGGGCTTTTTATAACGGACTGCAATTTATGATTGTTCCGGAATCAATTCCAATTTAACCAACAAAGCGCGAAATTTAGCCAGATCGATCGGTTTGGCGGCGTAGGCTTCGCAACCGATGGCGAACGCATTTTGAACGTATTGCGATTCGGCCAGCGCGGTGGTCATGATCACCTTGGCGCGCTGCTCGGGGCGGATTCCACGGCGGGTCTCGAAGTCCCGCAACGCTTTTAGCACCCTGACCCCGTCGACTTTGGGCATCATAATATCCAGGCAGATCAGGTCGTAGGGTCTTTCTTCCTTCAACGACAACATTAGCGCGTCCAAGGCTTCCATCCCGTCGACCACCAGGTCGCATTGACCATATTCCGACAGAAATTTGGATAAAAACCGCCGGCTGGCCAAGTCATCCTCGGCAACTAAGATTCGCATGGTTTCCCTCCGTTTCATGGTTGGGCCGGTTGCGGCCGCGCCAAACTTCGTTCCAAGCCGCCGGTTTGGTTTATGCCAATACTTGCTGGAGGGTCTTAACGATATGGTCTTCCTGAAACGGTTTGACAATAAACGACTTCGCGCCGTACATCACCGCTTCGGTAACCATGGTTTTCTGGCCCATGGCGGTGACCATCACCACGACCGCTTTCGGATCAATCGCCCGGATCGCTTGCAACGCTTCGATTCCGGTCATCTCCGGCATGGTCACGTCCATGGTGACCACATCGGGGCGAACTTCTTTATATTTTTCAACGGCCACTGCGCCGTTTTCGGCCTCGCCCACGACTTCAAAACCGTTATTGGTTAGGATTTTTTTGATTGTTGCCCGCATAAAAGCGGCGTCATCGACCACTAACACTTTATTACCCATTTTCTCTCCTCCTAAGATGTGGGGCTAAACGCTTGCAGAACCATCTCCAGCGTCGCCAGAATCCGTTCCCGTAATGAAAATTGGTAGCCGCCCATTCGCCATTTCAGACAGATCATTCGAAACGTACCCAACATGATCTCGGTCAAACTTTCGCTATCAACATCCGGCCGGATCATCCCGGCTGCCTTCGCTTGATCGACCAGGTGCCAAACCAACTGATGGCGTTGGTGAAAGATCGTTTGAACCTTTGTTTTTAACTCCGGGTCAAACTGCAACAGGTCGTGGTAGAGCAAGACGGCAGTGATTGCCGGATAGTTTTCGTAATACACCGAAAATGAGGTGGTGGCAAAGATTAAAGCTTCCTTGGGTCCGAAGTTTTTCAGCTGGGCCGATTGCGCAATATCCAAGTCGTATTGAGAATAATGGTCCAGGACCGCCAAGATCAGCTCGTTTTTAGTTTTGAAATGCCGAAACAACGCTCCTTCGGAAATCTGTTGCCGTTTGGCAATTTCCCGGGTGGACAACCCTTGGAATCCCAGTTCATCAATGACCTCAATCGCTGTCAAAATCAGACTTTCGCGGCGATGTAATAGTGTTTCCATCTTAATCTCCACCAGGAAATTACTCGGGCCGATGTCGCTCCACTTAGCCTCTTTTCATAATTCGCTGACGCGAGCGGAAGCTAGCGTGGACGACTGCTTAGTAAACACTCACTTGCATATTAATTGTAGAACATTAAAAATTTACTGTCAATTTAATTTTCCCGGTTTTGACAAAGCATAATTGATTTCAGTTTTTTTAACAATTCGCCTTTATTTCCCCATAATTTATACTTTATTCGGGTTTAATACTTTCCAAAGTCGGACGGGTTAAACTGGGGCTGACTCCGCTCTTTGGCTTGGGGGTTCCGTTCCGTTACCGCGGCCGGACCGCCGGGCAACTGCGGCAGCTGGTTCTGATCGCGCAAATGGAAGGTTCCCACCATCTCCTGGAGCATCTCAGCCTGTGCGCTCATCTGCTGACTGGAAGCGGCGCTCTCTTCGGCGGTGGCGGTATTGGTCTGAGTGACCTGCGATACCTGCATGATCCCCTGATTAATCTGGGCGATGCCGGTCGCCTGCTCATTGGAGGCGATGGCGATCTCATTGACCAACTCGGCGGCTTTGGCGATGTCACTGACAATGGTGCTCAGGGCCGTAGCGGTTTGATTCGCGACTTTGGTGCCGTCATCCACTTTTTGAATGGAGCTTTCAATCATCACCGTTGTTTCTTTGGCCGCTTTGGCGCTACGCGCCGCCAGGTTGCGCACCTCTTCGGCGACGACCGCGAAGCCTTTGCCGTGCTGTCCGGCCCGGGCCGCCTCGACGGCGGCGTTTAAAGCCAGAATATTAGTTTGGAAGGCAATCTCGTCAATCACCTTGATGATCTTGGCAATCCCGGCCGCCGACTCGTTAATGGCCGCCATCGCCGCCACCATCGCCTGCATCTGCTCATTGCCCTGCAGCGCGTTGGCTTTGGTCGTATTGGCAAGCTCATTGGCTTGGCCGGCCCGGAGCGCGTTTTGTTTGGTCTGGAAGGCCACTTCGGCCATGGAAGCGGTCAACTGCTCCAAGGTACTGGCCTGTTCAGTCGCGCCTTGGGAGAGCGCTTGACTGCCGTCGGAGACTTGGCGCGAACCTAACGCGACTTGACGGGCGGCGATGTTGATCTCGCCCAACAGCTGGCTAAAGCTGGCCAAGGTATCATTTAAGGCTTGTTTCATCTGAGCGTATTCGCCCTGATATTCGCCGGCGACCTGCTGCATCAAATTACCTTGGGCCATCGCCTGCAGGACGGTTGAGGTCTCGGCCAGCGGTGCTTCCATCGCGGCCATTACGCCGTTTAAACCCTCGATGATTTCACGGTATTTTCCTTCGTAACGGCTGAGATCGCCCCGTTCGTCGAGACGGCCTTCGATCGCGGCGCTCGAGAGGCGGTTGGACTCATCCACCATATCCTGGAGCGCTTGCATCATGGCGATCATCGCCGGCCGCAGGTGGTCATGTTTAGAGAGACGCGGATTGGCTTTGAACTCCGCCAGTTTGCCGGTGTCGCCGTGGGAGAGATTGACGAAGGCCTCCTGGACACTGAGCAAGCGCTCCCGGACCAGATTAATCTGGTCGGCGAAACGTTTGAGCATTCCGTGATAGGTTCCGTCCATCGCCTGGCTGAAATCGTTATAGGCCATCTTGCCCAGCACCACGTTGGCTTCGTTCAACGGGGCCACGACCGCGTCGAGCGTGGCGTTGAAACCTTCGATCACCCGGCGGTACTCCCCTTCGAACTTCGCGACAGCGCCCCGGGTGTCCAATTGCCCGGAGACCGCCGCTTCGGAGAGTTGCAGGGTCTCGCCGACCATCGCTTGGATAGTGTTCATCATCCGAATCAACGCCGGGGTGGCTTGATCGTTTTCGCTCCGTTTCCCGGCTGCCCGCAACACTTCCAGCGATTGCATATCGCCCGCCGCGATCTGGTTGAAGATGGTCTGCATCTGAATCAGTTGTTGCTGAAGGTTTTTAATAGCTTGCGCCATCTCGCCGTAGATGCCCGTTCCTTCTTTGGCAAAGACGTCGGTAAAGTCATAACCGGCCAAGGATTGCAGGATCCGGTTGCTCTCGGTCACCGCCTCCAGACCGTCAATACAGGCGTTGATGCTCTGTTTCAATTCGTTGAAGTCGCCTTGGTAATCATCGCTGATTCGTTCCGGAATGTCGCCGCGTCCGATCCGCTCCACATATTGGGCGGCGGTCTGCAGCGGTTTAACCACTATATCCAAGGTTTGATTGACGCCCTGGACAATCTCGGCGTAAACTCCGTTGAAGCGGTCGGCGTCGCCCCGGGCGCTCAATTGCCCGGCCGCGGCGGCATGGGTCAGATTATTGGTGGTCGCCGCCAACTCGCGCAAGGTCTCCACCATTGTTTGCATGCTTTTGCCTTGCAAATCGTGCTCGGATTTGAGCTTGACGTCCACTGTCAGATCGCCGTCGGCGATTCCGTTGGCGAGCTCGGTCTGTTCCCGCATGCTTTGGGCCAAGGTTTGGAAAGTCGCCCCCAGTTCACCGATTTCATCCTTGGTCCGGATCGCAATCGTTACCGCCGTGTCGCCGACAGCCAATTGCTTGGCCGCCTTGGTCAGTTCCCGGATCGGCTTGAGCAAACCCGCCACGAAGAAATAAGCCAAGAGGACAGTCAGGATGAGCGAGATTACCGCCGCGATTAAAAAACCAATGATCAAACCGTTGAGTTTTTGAGCGAATTCCGCTTCGGGCATGGCGTAACCAAAGGTCCAATGAATCGCCGGAATCGGCGCCATCACCAGATATTTTGAAACATTATCATAGTCCCGCGCCGCCATAAAAATAGGATGATCCTGATTCAACTGTTCGGCGATGGGTTTAAAGCGGCCCTCCAACACCTCGGCAAATTTTTTAAACCCTTGGTCGGTGGGTTGAAAATCGGCCAACGGATGGACTAAGTAATTGTTCTCCCGGTCCAGCAAAAAAGCGTAACCGGTCTTCCCCAACTTGGCGTTTTGTACCAAGTCGGTTAAAAAGTCCACGTAAATATCAACTGCCACCACCCCGATTACCGTTCCGTTTTGGGTGACCGGTTTCGCTACCGAAACCGCCATCTTGCCGGTTACGCCATCTTTATACGGCAGGGTGAACGTCAAGGCGTTGTTGCTGAGCGTTTGGAGATACCACGGACGTTGGGTGCAGTTGAAGTCGGCGGGCGGATTCCAACCGCTGCCGTCGATGAACCGCCGGTCGTTGAAGCCGATATAAACGTCGCCAAAAGACGGGTTGCTTTTCATTTTGGTTTTCAACCAGTCCATTAAGTACTTGTCATCGAATTGACCATCATATTCGAGGTCGGCGGTCATCTCCTCCACCACTTTCCCCTGTTGGCTGAGCCAGCCGTTGATGGTCGCAGCGTATTTGGCCGCGCCTTCGGTCATTGCTTGTTGCGACTCCGCGGCAATCGTCCGGTAGGAAACCGTATAGTTAATGATTGACGCGATGGTCAGGCACAATAATGAAACCAGACACACCACCATGATCGCTTTGGTCCTGAAAGACGCCGCTTGCCATTTTTTCCACTGCATTGCTTTTTTCTGCTCCTTTGTCTTCATGAGTCATCCCCCCAACCGGCCTTCGATCCGGCAATATAAGTTGAATATAAAAAAACATAATCCACCCAACGGCTTTTGGATACAATCAAAGGAAATTGACAGCTTTTTCGGCAATCTCCTTTTTGGTTGCGTCATCTTGGTAGCGAATCCTGATTGTAGTCAAAGTGAGTTAAGCAATTATGTCGAAAGCACAACTTCATACCAGGGGCGTCGCCCGATAAATCATTTTACCATCGCCGGTCTCCACCGCTTGACTAAATTTCCTTTAAATTTCCGGCTGACCTCAATCAAACCGGCGTTCCGCTTCAGCCGGCGTAGCCCTCCTGGATCTCCCATGGCAAGGTTTTAACCTGAACCGCTCCGGTCGCCACCTCTAAAGTGATGGTCCGGCTGCAGACGCCGCCGAGTTCGGAATGGATCGAAACCAGACCAAGCTCGGCCAGGGCCGCTTGGGTGGCCTCAATGTTTTTGCGGCCAATATTGAAGAGGTCGTCGCCCCACAACGAATCGGCCCCGCCGAACAACTGCACCTGCAAGTCGCGGTGGAGACACTGTCCGGTTTTGAGCACCTGCTGAATCAGCCGGGGAATCCCGCTGGAAGCGAAATAAGCCGCCCGGGAAAGCTCCTCCGATCGGTCCAGCGGGCGGGGCAGGGCAATATGAATCAACCCCGCCACCTGTCGCGACGGCACATAAACCGTGACCGCCACACAGGAACCTAACGCGTACGTCCAAATCTGATCCGACGGATTTTGGGAGACCGCCATATCCCCAATGCCTACAGTAATATTCATACGGTGATTCCTTTGTCGTTCCTTTATTGATTAACTTGGGTCAAAGCCGCCGCTTCGTCGTCGCCCAACAATTTCTGGCAGTCCAGCAACAATTTGACCGCGTCGCCGACCTTGCCGATTCCTTCGACGAAACGGTTGCCGGAATGATTCAGTTCCGGCGGGGGCACGATATCGGTCTCGGGGATGTCCAACACCTCGGCCACGCCGTCCACGATCAACCCGACCGCGATATCTTTATATGAAACAACAATAATACAGGTCCGGTCGGTGTATTCCTGAATCGGCTTTTTGAAACGCATCCGCACGTCAAGCACAGGAATGATCCGGCCGCGCAAGTTAATGATTCCCCGCACATAAGCCGGCAGTTCCGGCACTTCGGTGAAGGGTTGCAAACCGATGATCTCCGTCACGTGCTGAATGGCAATGCCGTAACACTCATTCCCCAGCATAAATGTTAAATACTTATTTTGTTGCGTATCCAACTCATTTTCCTGAATCCAGTTTTCCGCCATGTCAACTACTCCTTTTGCTAGCGTAACAAGCCCCGTCAACGCTAAAATTAACGATATATGTCGCATTAAATAATTAAGGATGGGAAAATTATTCAAATATTTATTTCAACTTAGATAATATTTTCAATCGCCCGCAAGACTTGCTCTTCCAGGAACGGTTTGATCACAAAGCCTTTGGCGCCGTTATTCTCAGCCAAAGCGATCATCTGTTCCTGCTGAATCGCGGAGACCATAATCACGTTGGCGGCCGAGTCATAAGCGATAATCTCCTTCAGCGCATCCAACCCCTGCATGCCGGGCATGGTAATATCCATGGTCACCAGGTCCGGCCGCAACTCTTTATACAGCTGGACCGCCAGGGTGCCGGTCTCCGCTTGGCCTACAATTTGATAGCCGTTATTCTCCAGGATTGTCCGGATCAATGCCAGCATGAACACTGAATCATCAACGATTAACACTCTTTTCATCTGCCGCTCCCTGGCACACACCACCACCCCCTGTTTGGCCGGTGTGAACTTCCTGTCTGGTGAGTTTTCTTCGCCTCTTTTTTGGATGAATTTTCAGGCTTGCATGATTGATTTCAATAATTTATGTATCGGTTAAAAACGTAAACTCTTTATTGTTTCTAGGAAAATAATTCGTTAAAAGTGGGCCGGGCGACTCACCCCTGCGTTACTGCCCCGCCGGTTGCGACACCGGGGCTTCCCCCGCTCTGCGACGACCCAGAGAGGGGGATCTTGATCAACCCTACTTTCTCGTCCTTGAACCTGGACTGTCAACAGCAAACTAGACAATTTTGTTAAGGGACTTGTATTGGGATGGGGTAAGGTAGCCTAAAGTAGAATGAATACGTTTTTGGTTAAACCAGCGAACATAGTCATCCAGTTCCCGTTTCAACTGTTCAAGATTATAAAATTGCCGGTTCTTTACAAACTCAGATTTCACTAACTTGTAAGTTGCTTCGGATACAGCGTTGTCGTATGGACAGCCTTTCATACTCAGCGAACGCTTAATTTGAAAAGTTTGGATTACCTCATCGATTAATTTGTTTTTGAATTCTCGTCCGCGATCGGTGTGAAAAAGTTGGATGTTGTTTAAATTTCCTTTGACCTTAGCGAATGCCCGGTAGACCAGGTTGGCGTCCTTTGCCGGTCCGCAACTGTGACCGATGATTTCACGGTTAAATAAGTCAATCAGTAAGCAGATATAGTTCCATTTCCCAGCTACCCTGACATAAGTCAGATCGCTAACAACGGCCTCTAACGGAATGTTGGTTTGGAACTGACGATTAAGTTTATTTGGAACATTATCTTCGTTGCAGGTCGATTGATGTACTTTATACTGGGCTACTGTATACGAAGAAACTAGACCGTTCCGTTTCATTACTTTACCGATTCGACGTCTAGAAACCATCATTCCCAACTTTCGTAGCTCAACTTTAATCTTGCGTGTTCCATAAACCCGACGGTTGTCTACAAAAATCTTTACAACCGCAGCCTCTACCGAGGGTTCAACGGGCCGGGGTCTGGATTCGTAGTAATACGTACTGCGATTTACTTGTAGGACTTTACACATTGCTGATACAGAGTATTTGTGAGCGTTTTGCCGGATCACATTTACTTTCGTCCGAAGATCAGCGCTGCTTGCTTTAAAATATCATTTTCCATCTTAAGGCGCTGATTCTCTTTGCGGAGCTGAATGAGTTCGTTTGCTTCAGCACTTCGATTGTCTGCTTCCTGGAATGACCCGGTTGATTGACTTTGCTTTACCCAACGGTCAAAAGCACTTTCTGTTAATTCATATTCTTTGATAATTTCAAATCGAGGTTTGCCACCCAAGTACAGCTGTACCATTTGATTCTTGAACTCATCTG
>JAEYPR010000013.1 GCA_023410535.1 Bacillota bacterium
AAAGATTGGACTCGCTCGGTCCCTAATTGGAAGTCGATTATCGCTAACCTTTCCATCCTTTTCGAGGACCGTTTATCCAAATATCTTTTTTAAGTTTTGGAGTTTACACAAAAATATTGACACTGTCAAAAAGAGCCTCAGCGAGACTCTTTCTTTTTAATAACATAACGCAACTATTCCAACGACGACCACTTAATCTGAAACTTAAGGCTGGTCCGGTATTTATTGCCGATATCGTCCAAGAAGGGTTGAATGTACTTGGGGTCGATCCGGAAGTTCTGTTCGTAACCGCGGCCTCTGGCGATGATCTCCCCCTCGGCGATGATCCGGACATTATGATTGATTTGCAACACGTTCAGAGTAATCCGCCCTTCCGGCGTGCCGTTGAGCTGATAGTCAAAGATTTTCTTGGGGAAATAATAGAGATCGCGTTTGAACGAAATCTGGCTGCCGTTGTCGTCAACGACGGAAAAACCGCGCTTAATCATATCATAGACAATCACATTGATTACCTGATCTTTATTGGCGTCGGTAATCTCGGTGGTCGCCGTGGTAGTGCCGGCGAAACAACCCAGTTGGAATAGCAACGTCAAACCAATCACGATCATGATCAACATTAATTTTCTCATAACATTCCGCTCCTTCCCAAAACACAATCCGCACATTGCATTTTCCCAATGCACTGGCCCTGATTGAATCGCTGGTGCCCTAAAAAAATTATAAAACGTTTGATTTGGAATTTTCTTTGGATCATCTCTATTTTTCCATAAAATCCCCCTTGCCGCAAGACCTAAATCTGCCATATTGTGATCTTTACGATTGGAGCAGGAATCATCGGACAATTTGAAAAATATTACTGAGTCGTTCTCTTTCCCGTTTCCCCTAATATAATGTTTGGGGATATGTAACTTTTAGCCACCGGTTACGTTTCATTTTTTGATACCCAATGTTACCCTTTGGAGGAGGAATCTTCATGTCGAAAGCTGATCTTGTTTCACTGCTCCGTTTCGCCCTGACCGGGTTGGTATTGCTTCCGGTCGTCGGCGCCGGTTTCAATCCGGTCAACGCGGCTTCGCCGATTCCGTTACGCGATTTTTTTCGCAACCCGGAAAAATCCGGCTACCAAATCTCGCCCGACGGCAACTACCTCTCATTTTTACAACCGTATCAAAACCGGATGAACATCTTTGTTCAAAATATTAAGGATCAAAAGATCACCCAAGTTTCCTTTGAAACCGCCCGGGATATCGGGGGGTATTTTTGGAAAAGCAATCAACGGATCCTGTACGTCAAAGATTTCAAAGGGGATGAAAACTATCATATTGTCGCCGTCGACCGCGACGGCAAAAACTTAAAAGACCTGACTCCGTTTGACGGCGTCCGGGCGCAGATCATCGACAGCCTGGAAGAGAATGAAAACGAAATGATCATCGGCCTGAACCAACGGAACAAGCAAGTTTTTGACGCCTATCGGTTGAACGTGGTCACCGGCGAATTAAAACTGGTTGCCGAAAACCCCGGCAATATCGCCGGCTGGATGACCGACCACCAAGGAAAGATCCGGATCGCGGTAGCCTTTGACGGCGCCAACACTACCTTGTTATACCGGGCAACCGAGGCCGAACCGTTCAAAGCGGTGGTCACCACCAACTTCCGGGAAAAGATCAATCCGCTCTTTTTCGACTTTGACAATCAAAACATTTATGCCTCTTCCAACATCGGACGGGATAAGGCGGCCATTGTCAAATACGATATCGCGCATGGGAAAGAGCTCGCCGTGATCTACTCCCATCCCGAGGTCGACGTCAGCTCCCTCTTTTATTCCCGTAAACGTAAAATACTGATCGGAACGGCCTTTACCACCTGGAAGCGGGAGCTAAACCTGGTCGATCCCGTCTTCAAACAAGCTTATGTCAAGCTGCAAAAACTGCTGCCGCAAACGGAGATTAACCTCAATGACACCAACCGCGACGAAGATCTCTGGATCGTCCGCACTTACAGCGACCGTTCGCTCGGCGCCTATTATCTCTACAATCTTAAAACCGAC
Source organism: Bacillota bacterium (assembly GCA_023410535.1). Lineage (GTDB taxonomy): Bacteria > Bacillota > UBA4882 > UBA8346 > UBA8346 > JAEYPR01. The sequence goes on from JAEYPR010000013.1 coordinate 2,048, forward strand.
CAACTGACCAAGTTGGCCGAGGTGAGCCCCTGGCTGAACGAAGCCGACTTAAGCCCAATGCAGCCGATCAGCTACACCTCCCGGGACGGTTTGACTATTCACGGCTACTTGACCTTACCGAAAGGCGTGCCGGCCAAAAATCTGCCGGTGGTGATCCATCCGCATGGAGGGCCCTGGGCGCGCGATTCGTGGGGTTACAACTCCGAAGTTCAATTTCTGGCCAATCGCGGGTACGCGGTATTACAAATGAATTTCCGGGGTTCGACCGGATATGGCAAGCAGTTTTGGGAACTGTCCTTCAAACAATGGGGTAGAACCATGCAAGATGACATCACCGACGGCGTTCAATGGCTGATTAAGCAAGGGATCGCCGATCCCAAGCGGATTGCGATTTACGGCGGAAGTTACGGCGGTTATGCAACCTTAGCCGGAGTAACCTTCACGCCGGACCTCTACGCCTGCGGCATCGACTATGTCGGCGTCTCCAACCTGTTTACCTTCATGGAGACCATTCCGCCGTATTGGAAACCGGTTTTGGATCAAATGTACGAGATGGTCGGCAATCCGCAAACCGACACGGAACTGTTACGGTCTGCCTCCCCGGTTTTCCATGCCGACCGGATTAAAGTGCCGATGCTGGTGGTCCAAGGCGCCAAAGACCCCCGGGTCAACATCAACGAATCGGACCAGATCGTCGCGGCCTTAAAGAAACGGAACATTCCCGTTGAGTACATGGTTAAAGAAAATGAAGGCCATGGCTTCCGCAATGAAGAAAACCGGTTCGAATTTTACGAGGCGATGGAAAAATTCCTCGCCAAGTATTTATAAACCTCGCTAAAAAGGCTGTGCCGCTTGGCACAGCCTTTTTTATTGAGGAAATCGGCTAATTTAAAAATTGATCATTGTTTTCTCAGGTTTAAACCGGGAATAAATCTCTTCAAACGCCGTATTCATCGGTTCCAACGAAAAAGACGCCACCGCGATCCGGCGGGATTCCCGTCCCATCATCGCCCGTAGTTGCGGGTCGGCGATTAACTTGGCGATCGCATCGGCCAATGCCTGCGGATCGTCGGGCGGAACCAGCAAACCGTTGACACCGTCACTGACAAAGTCCGGAATCCCTCCCACGTTACACGCAACAATCGGCACTCCGCAAGCCATCGCCTCCAAAATCGAATTACCAAACCCTTCATAACGGGAGGGTTGAACATAAATGGCGACCGAGCGGTAATACGCCAGCATCCGCTCCCGCTTAACCGGACCGGGGAATTCCACATTGGGCAGACCGGCGGCAGCCTCGTGGATTAACTTATCCCATTTGGGCTTAGACGAACCAACCAAGATTAATTTTGACTTACTTAAAATCGTCGGAGGAAGACGTTTCCAAGCTTCGACCAGGACGTCCGTTCCTTTAAGCCGCTCAAACCGGCCGGAATAGATTACCTCAATCTTGTCGTCATCCAACAACGAGCGCCGCCCCTCCGGGGTAAAATAGTTGACGTCAATCCCATTCGGCCAGTACCACAACTTTTCCTGGGCCACGCCGTGGTCTGCCAAAAACCGGATCATCTCCTGGTTGATCGAATGCAGCACCGAAGTTCCGTTAAGAATCGCTTCCCGTTTTCTCCGGCTAAAGTAGTCATTCTTTTTGAACAGTTTCAATGCTTCGACTGTGATCAGATCGGAAATATGCGCAATACCGTATTTTCGGTGCGCCCACGCTCCGACCGGACCATATTTATCAAGACGGATGGTATGGATTAAATTGATCGATCTGTAATGGACCTTCAACCATTGCCTCATTTCGATGTCAAACAGCCACTCGGCCGGATGAAAACGGATAATTTCGATCCCATTAACGTTCTCATAAACCGGCGCGGTACGAGTCAAACGCCGGGTCAATACCGTAAATTGAAAACCTTTTGGTATTAATGCTTCCGCGATCTGTTTCATTCGAATCTGCGCCCCACCCCAATTGGGGTAAAAACTACCGATAATGATTGCAATATGCATTGCTTGGATTCCTTTCGTAGAAGAGCGCCATATTTCAGGTCCTTGGTCGTTCCATACATCTTATTTTGCGTAGGTTCAGGCAACAGTAGCTTACATCTCGCCGTGCCAAGCGTTCCCACGAAAATACTGTCGAATTTCCCCTCATAAGATTATCACAGTAATATTATATCCGAATTTTATTAAGTCGAATTATCTATTAAAATAATATTAATAATCACTTTTAAAAAATATCTTTCCCTTGGTTTGAAGTTCATTAGGCTACTGAAATGACCTTTAAAATAAAAAAACCTACAATATGGTCATTATCATGTTTGTTATCTCAACTGATTGTAGGTAAATGAACCTTTAAAATTTGCAACAGATTACATCTCCGAATCGATTGGGCGTTGGGGATCTCTTTTCCGTTTCAAATCAGACATTTTACCCATATATATCCTTGAAGTGGCAATCAAATACGACAGGTTTTTCTTTTGGAGCGAAAAACTGCAGTTATTACAGGGAATCGGCTTTGGCCCAAAATCAAACAACCGCTTCCGCCATTTTACAAGCGAACCAGTTGTATATATCTGAAAAAGACTTTGCGTATTGGCGTCACCAATAATATAGGCTCCATGCTCTGGCGCATCGGAGCGCAGGTTACAGCACGGCATCACTTTACCGGTATAATCAATATAAAGATTTCGAAACGGTGATAAACATGGGGAACTCCGCTGATAACTACGGCGCAAATCGACAAGATTGCCTCTACTGCATCCGTCTCTTTCAAAATTACGTGCGTAAATGCTGATGTTCATTCCGGGATATTCGATCTTCGCTTCATGACGCAACCCTTTCTTACTTTCGACAATTTTATAGGGCAACCCGATCATTGAAGCTTTTTTAATTAGTTTTTCCAGTACGATATCGTCCTCAAACTTTTCATCTTTGTTGAGATAAACTTGGATTTTTAACGAGTTTAATCCATGCTTGAACAATTCTTCAATATACGTAGCATTAATGTAATCGCCATTGGTATTCGTGTGTAACTTCGCGTCAGGTAATAACTCCCGAGCTTGACGTAAACGGGTAAGGATAACCCGGTCGGCCAGCGGTTCATTATACCGACTGTAACTGATGACATTTTTATATTTAATCGTTGCCAATTGCTGCAGAATTCGCAGATATAATTTTTCATCCATATAAATATTCTTTGATTGCCGGTCAATTTCAGTATTTGGACAAAACCAACACTTACGGTTACAATACGAAAACACTTCAATTTCAAGCATTTTTATGGACGACGCAAACAGTTCAAGAGCTTGTGTTTCGCCGAAAACGGGGGTGAAATGTTGATATTTAATAAAATTGAAACTGCTCATTATTTTCCTCCGCAAACTAGCAGCAATGGAACACTGCCGACTTTTATACTACAACTTTATTTAGTAAACTTTGAAATTTCTTAGAATGACAAGTTATTATTCCACATATTTCCCACAAATCCTACTCTTTAATTTATTATTCACTAATAATATGCCAGTTATTGTAATATGAAACTTGCCCTAATTAATTCCTGCCACAACCTTTCTGAACTCTGTATACAGTAACCGATTCTTTCATCAACCTGTAACCTGCCCTTCATCCGTTAGTAGTATTTTGGATCTATAATAAGACTCAAGGAAGCAGTCAGTCAAATTAACGGAGGTGATCGCCATGTTTGAAGTGAACGAATTAGCCTATGTCCTTGAATTCTTAAAACAACAAAATCGCAAACAACGGGAGAACCGGAAGTAAAATTCATTTTCAAAGAGAGGTATCATTGATGTTTGAAGCATTCGCATTCGCATCTGCCGTCGAATTTCTCAAAGACGTTATGACAAGACGCCGCAAAGTTCAGAAATAAACTTGCGGCGTTTTTGTTTCACACTAAAATCAATCTAACGCTCACGGAATCAACGTCTTCGAATCCTCCTTTTGAACCGCTGCGCACCCTCGTCTAATTTCAAATCCTAAAACACCCACATAGCCAATTGACGAATCTCCTTGAAAACCGGATAATAAAGATATTCCGAATACAAGGAGTCCAACGATGACCATAACCTTGCCACTCTGGAAGCAAGCGCCCGGTTTCGATCCCACCCTCGGTGTTGCGCCTCAACTGAGGTTATATCCGGTCAATACCGATCACCCGATTGGCGCTGTTATTATCTGCCCCGGCGGCGGCTATCACCACCGGGCTTGCCACGAAGGGGAGCCTGTCGCCCAATGGCTGAATCAACTGGGTTTGATTGCCCTATTGCTCGATTACCGCGTGGCGCCCTATCGTTTTCCCTATCCGATCCTGGACGGGTTGCGGGCGGTTCGTTACGTTCGCTCCCACGCCGCCGAATTACAGATTGATCCTCAAAAAATACTGATGCTGGGCTTTTCAGCCGGAGGCCATTTGGCGGCGACAGTTGGCAACTATTCCGATCAAAGCTTGCTAACCGAAACAGTGAATCGCCACTCCAGCGATGGGATTGACCGCGAGAATCCCCGCCCCAACGGATTGATCCTCGGTTACCCGGTGGTCTCGTTTCAAGAATTCGCCCACCAAGGTTCCGTCCAGCAACTGCTGGGAACCACGCCTGATCCGTACTGGTTAACCGCGTTGTCCAACCACCGCCAAGTTACGCCCGCAACTCCGCCGACTTTTCTTTGGCATACCGCCGACGACGCGTCCGTACCGGTGGAAAATAGCCTTGAATTGGCTGCGGCGCTTTGCAAAGCCAATGTTCCTTTGGAGTTTCACGTTTTTCCCCACGGTCGTCACGGCTTGGGCCTAGCCGCCGAATTGCCCCAGGTTGCCAACTGGACAAACCTCTGCGCCCATTGGCTGCGAACAATGAATTTCATCCCGGTTGAATAATCGAATAAAAAAAGCCGCCCATTCCCCATGGACAGCTTCATCCCGATTCATTACTTTACGTATTGCGTCAACGTCAGACCCTGTTCGCGAATTCCGTCAACAACCAACTTCGCGATGGCGAAAGCCCCTTCCGGTGCGAAGTGTGTCCGGTCCGCCACGCCCTCCGGATAATTGGGGTGTTGATTGGGCTCCAAATTTAAAAAGAGTTTTAAAGCTTGCTCTGGTCCGAGTTCTTCAAATAAGACCCTGCTCTTTTCCGTAATATCGATCACCGCTACCTTCAGAGCGGCTCCCAACCCAATCATCGCCGCCGGATACTGTCCGTGAGTCGGAATCAGCCGACCGGCATCGTCAAACCGGTAACGGTTGACGGATGTCAGCAAAACGGGAGTGGCCCCTTTGGACCTGGCGACATCGATATACCGGGTTAAAAAGGTCTGATAATCACTTTCCGGTTCCGTATGCCGCTCCGTATCTTCCTTCTGGTCGTTATGTCCGAATTGGATCAAAAAGAAGTCCCCGGTCTGAATTTGGTTTTGAATCGGTTCAAGGTGTCCTTCATCAATAAAACTTTTCGAACTACGGCCGGAAAGCGCGGCGTTGATCACCCGGACTTCCTTTGTGAAAAACTCCGACAACATTTGGCCCCAGCCAGTCATCGGCCGACTGGACTCCTCATAATCACATGCTGTCGAATCACCGGCGATAAATATGGTAGTTTTAATTTGCAACATTCCTAATCAACCCTCTCACTGAAACAATGTAGCTATGTCGCGCTAATATTTAGGATGTCTTGATTGCGACATATTTTCCTTAATTCGCCTTAGAGCGATGCAATTACAGATCTATCTTCAATCATACCATAGGTTGATTGAGAAATTAATATCATTCAGTCAGTTTGAACTTTTAACGTTGCCGCCCCGTCCAATCGTAAGTTGAAATAAATATGTCGCGAAGATTATTGTCACAAATATAATTGCGACATCTATAGCAAGTTTGTTACCAAAGGAGGCTGAAATGATGCCCAAGTATCTCCGTTATACGCTTTTCGCGTTAATCATCCTTGCCGGTTTGCCGGCCTTGGCAGCGAGCAACAAAGGGAAACAGTACCCTTGCGAATGGCAGGAGTTCAAGTCGGCGGAGTCCGGCTGTCGCATTCTGCAACTTACCACTAGCCCCGCTGATGACAGCGGCCTGTATTTCACTAATGACGGTTTTATCCCCCAGGAAAACAGTTTGGTTTTCGCTTCGAAGCGGACTGGAAAATGGAATCTTTACTATCTGAACCTTAGCAACGGCAGCTTTGTGCAACTGACCGACGGCAGTATCAGCGCTACCAGCGCCGCAGTCAGCCCGGTAACCATGGAAGCCTATTATCAAGCTAACCGGCAAATCAGAGCCGTCAACCTCCATACCTTCGCTGAACGTATCTTGTATAACCTACCGAGCGGTTACTTCGCTTCCGTCCTTTCGGTCACCAACGATGGCAAAACCGTCGCTTTTTCCGTTTCCGAAGACATCCCGATCATCTCGAAAACTGATAAAATCTATTCCGATATGGCCGAACGTTTTGAGAAAAAACCCTGGAGCGCAGTGATTGCCGTCAAAACCGACGGCAGCGGCGGTTGGGAAGTCCATCGCGAAAAACGTTGGTTCAGCCATACCTTGATCAATCCGGAAAATCCCAACCTGATCCTTTACTGTCAGGAAGGAGAATGGAACAAAGTTCCCCAACGGATGTGGCTGGTCAACGGCGACGGCAGCGCGAATCATCCACTCCGTCTGGAGGAAGACCCCACCGTCGCGATTGGCCATGAATTCTGGCTCAAAGACGGTCTCCGGGTCGGTTATCAATGTACCACCAAAGCGAAGGGCAAATGTCTCGGGATCGCCAACGCCCAAACCGGAGCTTATCAGGAATATCCGGGAATGAATGATAACCACATGCAGTCAAACAGCGACGGGACCCTGTTCGTCGGCGACGGCCAGCCCAAAGAACCCAATCTTAATCTCTACCGGATCAACAACAGCCGTTTGGAACGGACGGTCCTTTTCCGGCACGGCGGCAGTTATGAACAACAATATTATCACCCGCACCCGATTTTTACCCCCGATGACCAAGGGGTGTTCTTCACTAACAACCGGGATGGCAATGGCAATATTTACATCGCCTATTTTGATGAACGAAAATAGCTTATCGTAACTGAAAAACCAAAACTAACAAGGGCAACCCCTGATTCAAGGCGTTGCCCTTTGATTTTTTGTTATTCCGTCGCGATTTCTTACACCCGGCCGCGTCGCCGGAAATACCCGACCTGTCCCGCTTTTTCCGATGCGTTTTTGCGTGGCGGCGATGCCGGCGCTATCGCCGGGGCGGGGGTGGCGCCCAACGGATAGGGGTGCTCCATAGCGGGAATATGTTTGCCGGTCAGTTTGATAATGTCTTTCAAATACGCTTTTTCCTCATGATCGCAAAACGAGATCGCCGCTCCGGTCAAACCCGCCCGGCCGGTCCGTCCGATCCGGTGGACATAAGTCTCCGGTTCATTGGGTAGATCGAAATTGATGACATGAGATAACTCTTCAATATCAATTCCGCGGGCGGCGATGTCGGTAGCGACCAACACCCGGATCTGCCGGGTCTTAAAGTTACCCAAAGCGCGCTGCCGGGCGCCTTGCGATTTATTGCCGTGGATCGCTTCAGCAGTGATTCCCGCCTTATTCAGCGCCCGGGTCACATTGTCCGCCCCATGTTTGGTCCGGGTAAAGACCAACGCCGATTGGATGGTCTTGTCTTTCAGCAAGTGGATTAACAGCGCTTTTTTGTCCCGTTTCTCTACGTAACAGACGGCTTGATCTATGGTGTCTACCGTGGAGGAGACCGGGGTCACCGCCACTTTAGCCGGATTAACCAGGATCGCGTCGGCCAGTTTGGCGATCTCCGGCGGCATGGTCGCCGAGAACATCAAGTTCTGCCGGCGCGTCGGCAACAGAGCGATCACTTTTTTGACATCATGGATGAAACCCATGTCCAACATCCGGTCCGCCTCATCCAAAACGAAGATCTGAATATGGTGCAAGTTGATAAACTTCTGATTGACCAAATCCAGCAACCGGCCGGGAGTCGCAATCAAAATATCGATTCCGGCTTTTAAGGCTTCCGTCTGAGCCAACTGGGACACGCCGCCGAAAATCACGGCTTGCCGGAGTTTGAGGAATTTGCCGTACGCGTTGAAACTCTCGCCGATCTGAATCGCCAATTCCCGGGTAGGGGTTAAGATTAAGACCTTGATCGTTTGCTTGCTCCGGTCGACATGGGGTTCAACCGTAAGTAATTGTAAAATCGGAATCGCGAAAGCCGCCGTCTTGCCGGTGCCAGTCTGGGCGCAACCCAGCAAGTCTTGACGCTTCAGCACGATGGGAATCGCCTGTTCCTGAATCGGGGTAGGCTCGGTGTATCCTTCCGCTTGTACCGCTTTAAGCAGCGGTTCGATTAATTGTAGCTTTGTAAATGACATTAGGTGGTATGGTTCTCCTTCAATGATTGATTGATTAAACTTTAATCATTCGGGGTAAGAATTGAATCTCCTTTATTATCTCCAGATATTTGTAAAACTTTAGCAATAAAACACAACGACAAACCCCCGACTCAAATCGCCGGGGGTTCCTTCGCTCATCGCAAATTACACAACCTTCGTCGTCCAGTCCTCAACATTCCAGACATCGGTCACCCAGTCCTGATAAAATTCCGGCTCATGGCTGACGATGACAACCGTCCCTTTAAACTCGCGCAAAGCTTTTTGGAGTTCTTCTTTCGCATCCACATCCAGATGGTTGGTTGGTTCGTCAAGGATTAACCAGTTGATCTCTTTCAACATCAACTTGCACAGCCGGACCTTAGCATTCTCACCGCCGCTTAAGACCATCATCTGGGTGGCGATGTGTTCGCGGGTCAAACCGCAACCGGCCAACGCGCCCCGGACTTCAGCGTTGCTCATCCCCGGGAACTCATCCCAGACTTCTTCCAAGGCGGTATGATAATTATCCCGGCTGGACTCCTGCTCAAAGTAACCCGGATAGACAAATTGGTCATGTTTAACCTCACCGGCGACCGGTTTTAAAAGTCCCAGTAACGTTTTAAGCAAGGTGGATTTCCCCAGGCCGTTCACACCTTTGATCGCCACCTTTTTCCCCCGTTCCAACGCCAGATTCAACGGACGGGTTAGCGGTTCGTCGTAACCGATCACCAAATTGGTCGCTTGTACCACATATTTACCGGGAGCGCGGGCCTCCCGGAATTTGAAGAAAGGCTTGAGCCGCTCGCGGTCCTTCTCGATAATGTCCATCTTATCCAGTTTCTTCTGCCGGCTTTTGGCTAGATTGGCCGTGGCCGCCCTAGCCTTATTGCGGGCCACGAAGTCCTCGAGCCGTTCGATCTCTTTCTGCTGTTTCTCATAGGCCTTTTGATTCTGAACCTTTTTCAGTTGGTGCATTTGTTCAAAGTTATCATAATTGCCGCTATACCGGGTCAATATCGCATTCTCCACATGATAGATCACGTTGACAACCTCATTGAGGAAAGGGATGTCATGGGAGACCAGGATAAAGGCATTTTCGTAGTTCTGCAGGTAATGCTGGAGCCACTGAATGTGATTCTCATCCAAGAAGTTGGTCGGTTCGTCCATGATCAGGATCATCGGATTTTCCAACAACAACTTGGTCAACAGTACCTTGGAACGTTGGCCGCCGCTAAGTTCGCTCACATCGCGCTCCAAACCGATCTCGCCCAATCCCAAACCGTTGGCGACCTCTTCAATCTTGGCGTCGATGATATAAAAACCGTTATGCTCGAGCATATTCTGGATCTCGCCGACATCCTCAAGCAGGGCCGCCATTTCCGTTTCGGAAGCATCAGTCATCTTCTCATAGATCTGCAACATCTCCTGTTCCAGATCGAACATGGGTTGAAAAGCCTCCCGCAATACTTCGCGGATGCTTTTACCCTTCGTTAACGTCGTATGTTGATCAAGATAACCGGTAGTAATCCGGTTACACCACTCGATTCGCCCTTCATCGGGTGACAACTCGCCGGTGATGATCCGTAAAAAGGTCGATTTGCCCTCGCCATTGGCGCCGACCAACCCGACATGCTCCCCCTTGAGCAAGCGAAACGACGCCTTATCCAAAATCTGGCGTGCCCCAAAGCCATGGCTCACATTTTCAACGGTTAAAATACTCATAAAATCGCCTCATGCCTTAATAATTAATACAAATCGCCGGAATCGTTTCACAACCACTTCATTTTACCGTTATTTCAGTTTGAAATCAAAATAAAAAAGCTCTGAGAATTGAACTCCAAAGCCCCACTCGCTTAAAATAGGCCAACGCAGCGTCGTCAAAAGCAAGCAGCACAAGGCGCGACAGAGCGCGGACCGGAAGCGTACTGGTTGTGTACGCTGAGGACCACAGCGACCGAGCAACGCAGTAATGCGCCGCTTTTCACGACGCTCTTACAGCCCTTTTTCGGCGAGATAGTCATCATACGTCACCCGTCGGTCAACCAATCCGTCCGGGGTAATCTCCATGATCCGGTTGGCGACCGTCTGGACGAACTGATGGTCATGGGAAGAGAATAACAGCGTACCTTTGTACCGGATCAACCCTTCATTAAGCGCCGTGATCGATTCCAGGTCCAAGTGGTTGGTGGGTTCGTCCAACACCAGCACATTGGCGCCGGAGAGCATCATCCGCGCCAGCATGCAACGGACCTTTTCGCCCCCGGAAAGGACATGGGCCGACTTCAACGCTTCCTCGCCGGAAAATAACATCCGGCCAAGCCAACCCCGGAGAAAGGTCTCGGTCTGATCTTTCGAATATTGCCGTAGCCAGTCAACCAAACTCAATTCGACCCCGTCAAAAAAGTTAGCGTTATCTTTTGGAAAATACGCCTGTGACGTGGTAATGCCCCAACTAAAGGTGCCGCTGTCGGCTTTCAGGTCGCCCATCAAGATCTGAAAAAGCGTCGTCTTCGCCAGCCCTTCGGTCCCGACCAATGCGATTTTATCCCCTTTTTCCACCCGGAAACTAATGTTGTCAAGGACCGTTACGCCGTCAACCGTTTTGCACAGGTTTTTCACATCCAACAGTTGATCGCCGGCTTCCCGCTCCGGTTTGAAATCGACAAACGGATATTTGCGGGAAGAGGGTTTGATATCTTCCAAGGTTAATTTCTCGATTAATTTCTTCCGGGAAGTCGCTTGTTTTGACTTGGATGCATTGGCGCTGAAACGTTGAACAAACTCCTGCAATTCTTTGATCTTGGCTTCGGTCGCTTTATTGGCGTCTTTGATCTGTTTTGACGCCAACTGGCTCGATTCGTACCAGAAGTCGTAGTTGCCGACGTATAACTGGATCTTGCCGTAGTCGATATCGGCGATATGGGTACAAACTTGATTCAGGAAATGCCGGTCATGGGAGACAACAATGACGGTGTTTTCAAAGTTGTAAAGGAAATTCTCCAGCCAATTAATGGAGGCCAGATCCAAATGGTTGGTCGGTTCGTCCAACAGCAAAATTTCGGGGTTGCCGAATAACGCCTGAGCCAACAAGACGCGAACTTTCTCGTTGCCGTCCAGCTCTTGCATTTTTTTCTCATGAAGCGCCTCAGCGATCCCGAGTCCGTTCAACAGCTTGGCCGCATCGGAGTCAGCGTCCCAACCGTTCAACTCGACGAACTCTCCCTCCAGATCCGCTAGGCGCATGCCGTCGGCGTCGGAAAAATCCGGTTTGGCATAAAGCCGCTCTTTCTCCTCCATGATCTCAAAGAGCCGCCGGTGCCCCATGATTACCGTCTGCAACACCGGAAACTCATCAAATTCGAAATGATTCTGCTTCAAAACAGCCAATCGCTCACCGGGGGTGATGCTGACTTCGCCTTGATTCGGCTCGATCTCGCCTGCCAGGATCTTCAAAAAGGTCGACTTGCCGGCGCCGTTAGCGCCGATCAGACCATAACAGTTTCCCGCTGAGAACTTGATATTAACATTTTCAAATAACGTCCGGCCGCCAAACCGTAACGTTACGCCATTGGCACTGATCATTTTTAATCCATCCTTCATTGTAAAATCGTGCAATTATACCATAGATGCGGGGTTTAAATCCATTGAATTCAGGTTAAAAATGCTGCGGACCACCGCTTCCAATCATCAAGTATTGGAATTTGTTGCGTTTTTTGCTGTTTTCTTCAATGTCGCTCTTATGTTACAATCAAATAAGAAATTATAAACAATGGAGGTTAATTATGGAAGACAGTCCAAGCCCCAATCCGATCCCTAACCCAATTCCAAATCCGATTCCCAATCCAAACTATGTATCGTCAGCCCCATCCAGTACTGTTAAACCGCTCACCGGTTGGGCAACTTTCTTCGGGGTTTGTATCATCATAATCGGCGCATTGTATTCAATTACCATCATTGGGGCCATCATCGGCGTACCCTTCATCATTGCCGGGGTGAAATTGACCAAAGCCGTCTCCCTCTCCAAGGAACTCCGCAGTTATGACGACCGTCTCCAACTGGATATGATTTTTGACAATTTGAACTCCTTCTTTACGATCCATGGCATCATGATTGTAATCGGTTTCGGTCTGGGAATTTTGGCCGCAATCATTATGGTTGTGGTAAGCGCCGCTTTTATGAGCACTTATCAAGGTTAATTGCTGCAATCCGTTAAAAACAAAAGGGGAATGATGATCATTCGCCCTTTTGTTTTTTGATATTCTTTTCAACTAGGTAGCTGCATAGAAAATACGCTGTATGAACCTTCTGTCCGCCCAGGCCTGAAGGTCAGAAACTTAAAACCGGTCTCAACCCGGATGAAGCCGGGCTGGATTGTGCTTCGAAGCCCAACTACGATCCTTTTGTCCTTTTAAAGGACGAGGGATCGCACTTAAGCCCAATTTTCATCCTTTCGCTGGTACGAGCGGCGATGAATGGCCAGGACGACTACTGATGTTCCCGTCAGTCCCGTTGGGTCAGTTCGATCCGCACCTTGTCGGGAGCTTCAATATAGGCAATCCGCAATCCCGGACGGACCGTAGCAGGGGCTTCGACGATGTTGACTTCCTGGGCGCGCAACTCGGCCACGGCTGCATCGAGATCCGCCACTTGAAAGCCAAAATGATCGACGCCGAAACGGGTATTAAGCGAAGCCGGAATCGGTTCGGCATCGGTATCCAGCAGGCCGAAGATGATAAAAGTCATCCCCTCGATATCAACATACCGGACTTCCGAACCACGGAATTTTCCGGCGAACGTAATCTTCCCGCCCAACTTCTCACAGTACCACTGGGCCGTCCCCTCGACATTCTCCGCTTTCAAATGAATGTGGTCACAACGATAGGTGATCATGATTTGCTCCTTTTTAGTCTCAAGCTGTGATTGTTTTTACGATTGCCCCAGTAACGAATGGGCTTGCGGCAGCAATTCACTGATGGGAATCTGTTGCGGACATTTTTCCTCACAGATCCGGCAGCCGACGCAACTGCCGGCCCGTTCCTGCTCGCCCATAAAACGATTGTAAGTTCCTTGTACCGAAGGGAAATCATCATAAATAAAACCGTCATTGTACAGCGAGAAGTTCCGCGGAATATCGACCCCGTTGGGGCAGGGCATGCAATAACTGCATTGGGTGCACGGAACCTTGATCCGCTCTTGATATCGCTGACGCACCTGGTCAATCAATGCCAAATCGGCGTCGGATAAAGTTCCAATTCCCGAACGGTCCGCCGCGACCAGATTGGCATCGACCTGTTCCAGCGTGCTCATGCCGCTCAAAATCACCGAAACTTCCGGTTGATTCCAGAGCCATTGCAAAGCCCACTCAGCCGCCGTACGCTGCTGCGAAGCCGTTTTAAACAATTCCTTGACCACTTGCGGCGGATTCGCCAGCCGGCCGCCGAGCAACGGTTCCATGATCACCACGGCCAAACCTTTGGCGGCCGCGTATTGCAACCCTTTCAAACCGGCTTGATTTTGAATGTCCATATAGTTGTATTGAATCTGACAAAAAGCCCACTTGTCGTAGCCGTCGACGATTTCCGGGAACGCCGCATAACCGTCGTGGAAGGAAAAACCGAGTTGACCGATGCGACCGTCGCGAATCGCCGCTTCCGCCCGCTCCAGCAGATCGTAGCGGAGAACCACATCGTTCCACCGTTCATGGCCTAACGCATGGAGCAGATAAAAATCGATATGGTCGGTCCGGAGTTTTGTCAATTGCTCATTTAAGTATTTGTCAAAATCTGCGGCTGATTTGATAAGCCAGACCGGCGACTTGGTGGCCAGTTTCACCTTGGAACGGTAGCCGTCCTGTAACGCGTTGCCGACACAAACTTCGCTTTGACCGCCATGATACGGATACGCCGTATCGACGTAATTCACTCCTTGATCAATCGCTTGACGGAGCATACGCGTCGCTTCCGCTTCGTTAATGTTCGGACTCATTGGACCGCCGTCGACGGTTGGCAGCCGCATACACCCGAACCCTAGCGCCGAGACTGGCCATTCCGATTTGCCAAACCTGCGATATTGCATCATTACACCCTCTTTCATTTTGATTCCGCATTGAAGAGATACCTTACATCTCAATCAGTTCATAACTGCGGGTGCCAATCCCCAATTTTTCGGCGTGTTCCACACATACCCGCCAATTGGTCTCCGGATGGGTGGCGTTGAAGTGATCATGACGATCTTTTGGGGTGTGGCGTTGCAGTTGTTCCCCTAAGTAACTGTTGGCAACGGCCGGAGCTTGATTGGCCATATCAGCGCAAGCCATGTCCAACGCAACCGGATCAAATGAAGCGAACATGCCGATATCGGGAATGATCGGCGCGTCATTTTCGGCATGACAGTCACAAAACGGCGCGACATCGATCACTAAACTGATATGAAAATGGGGCCGGCCGTTTAAAACCGCCAAAGAGTATTCGGCGATCTTTTTATTCATCATCTCGCTGGGTTCATCCCAGGCGGCAACGATTGCATCGAAATGACAGGTCCCGATGCAACGGCCGCAACCGACACAGCGGTTATGATCGATCTTGGCTTTTTTGCCGGTGATCGTAATGGCTTGATGGGCGCAGATCTTGACGCAGGCTCCACAGCCGACGCAAACTTCCGTCTCGACCATCGGCTTGCCGTCGCTATGCATCTCCATCTTCCCTGCCCGGGAACCGCAGCCCATGCCAATATTTTTTAATGCTCCGCCGAACCCGGCCAGTTCATGCCCTTTGAAATGATTCAGGCTGATGACAATATCGGCGTCCATCACCGCCCGGCCGATCTTGGCCTCCTTGACGCATTCGCCGCCCGGGACCGGCACATAAGCTTCGTCGGTGCCTTTCAACCCATCGCCGATAATGATCTGGCAACCGGTGGTGAAGGGATTGTAGCCATTTTCATAAGCGGCGTCCAAATGCTCCAGGGCGTCTTTGCGCCGCCCAACATACAGGGTGTTGCAATCGGTCAGAAACACCTTGCCGCCCAATTCTTTGACCACATCCACAACCACCTTAGCGTAGTTGGGCCGAAGATAAGCGAGGTTGCCCGGCTCGCCGAAATGAACTTTGATCGCGGTATATTTGCCTTTGAAATCAATTCCGGCAATTCCCGCTTTTTTGATTAGCCGCTCCAGTTTCTGTAGCAGGTTCAGATTGGCAGTAGCGCGCATGTTGCTAAAATAAACTTTTGACTTTTCCATCGTTTCCTCCCGAATCGGCATTTTTACATCAAAAGAACCGACAATTTTCGTAGAATCCGTTTAGCGATACGGTTAGGGATTGGCTTTTTTCACCCGATTAAACGGATTGCAGCCGTCAACCCCTTTTGCTTCGACAAACTCGTCGTAACATTCCAACTTGTTATTGATCCGCACTAAACAACCGTTCATCTGTTCAATCCGCTGTTCAACCGCTTGTTTATGCCGGAAGATAATCTCACGGCGGACCGCGATGCTCTGATCGCCTTCCTGACATAACGCCACATAACGTTTGATCTCATGAACCGGCATGCCGGTATCACGCAAACAACAGATTAACTGCAACCATTCGATATCGTGTTCAGTGAAGACGCGATTGCCGTTTTGATCCCGTTCCACCGTCGGCAACAAACCTTCCTTCTCATAATAGCGAAGGGTATAGGTTGTCAACCCTAGTTTCGCGGCGATCGCTTTAATTGTGTAAACCATCCGGCCATCCTCCAAGCGCCCCAGCCATAATTAACGCAAACCATTCCGGGTTCATCAGCAAACTGACTCGAATTATATCATACACCTTAGAGTGGACTATAAGTCAAGAACCTTTTTACCCCGCCCCAAATGTTGCAATTCGCTCACTATCGCTCCAGCGATTGCTACTCCAGCGCAAAACTTTTTGCCAAAAATCCTAGTTATATTTTACCAAAATGTAATGGCTTTTTTTATCAAATTCGAGTATATTTAATACGTGAATTATTATCAAAATTGTTCACGTATTATTTTATTCAATTGTTTTTCAATTCATTTCCGAAAGAAGGTCCTTCCGTGTCAAAATTAATAACATCATTCGGAGTATTGATACTATTGATCAGTTTAGTGACAACACCGGTATTGGCCGATTCCGAAGCCGCGTGGCCAAATAATCGGCCCCGATTGGAATGGGAGATTGAGTATCTCACACCGTACGATAAAGACCGGCAAATCGATACCATCTCATTCAATGCCCTGCGGCAAAGCGGGATGACCAAGTCGGGCTGGAACAATTATCGCGGGATTACGCTGACGCGCGCTTGGGGAGAGATCAATCGCACCACAATCGATCCGGACAGTTCCGCCTTTGGAATTGGGCCGACCTTCTTAACCCGTAAGGCGCTTTGGCAACAGGGCAAAGCGATCGTCTATTGGGACGCCAGTGTCGCCTTGATCTTTTACAGCCAGGATTTCCCGGCCGGTGGGGATTTTTATAATTTTATGTGGCGGTTGGGACCCAAACTAACCTATGCAATCAATACTGAAACATCTTGGGAAGTCGCTTATAAAGCAATGCATGTCTCCAATGGTCAAATATCGCACCGGGATCCCTCCCCCAACCCGTCATATAATGCGGGCGGATTTACCGTGGGCATCCTCCGGCGATATTAACCAATCGATTGGTAATCGACAGTGAAAAAATCCGGGTGCAGCCTGCAACCGGATTTTTTGAGTTAATTTAATCGTTGATTGATACCTTGAGGGCCGGCGGAGCATCAAACCGGCTGGTTTATTTCAACTCTTTCTGCTTCAGCTTCCCATCGCTATTAATGCCGACATTCAACATTCCGCTTAAGTCTTCGACTGAAATCTCATCCATTTTAAACTGAAGCTTATCAATATCAACCTTTCTTACATATAAGTGCTCAATGATGATGGTCTGCGGGGCTTGCTGCTTTTTTAACTCGGCGATTTCCGATTCCAATTCCAGAATCTTTTCATATAAATCGAAAATTTTATGATTGGCGTTTTTGGGACTACTGGAGTTTTCAATAATTGGCAATCACCCCCACCGGAACTGCGAATCGGACCATCCTTTAAATCGCTTTGATAATCAAGGGCGCCATTGGCGCATTTAAGTTATTGTGGTTCGTTAACGTATCCACCAAATCGGGATCGATATTGATATTGACACTATTCACCGCAACGCACCCTACTCCGTATATACCTTGCGCCTCATTGGTTTTGGTAGGCGAGTCCCAGCCTTGTTGTGACGCATTTTCACCAAAAAAAAGTCCGGCATTGTTGGTTAAATTGTTAACAACCAACACCCCAAAATTAATAATAACAGCCATTGGAACACCCCTACGGCCAGATTCATAAAGTATAGCACTATAATACGTAGCCGGTATTTTTTCGGTGAGCAAATCAATCAACCGGATTTCGGCAGACCGACGATTCTAGTTGCTGAGGATAAAATGCATAAAATAAATTTTCAATTGACCATCCATTCCATCAATATCGGCAGTATCGAAAACGCCTCGTCACTCAACATCGGTCGGAATTTTTTACGCGAGTTTAAAAGCATGAGCAAAAGCAATGCCGGCATTGGTAATGTTTCGGGAAACAACAACTCCTTCCCGTCAAGCACCAATTACGTGCAAGATCCCGATGGAGTCGACATGTGTTGGGATACGCAAGGCCCGGCGCGCGACCGAACCTCATCCCGCTTCCCGGTTCCGCCTTGCTAAAAGAATGGTTCAAGAGAGGATGAAAAAGAAATGGATATTCAAATTACGATTTCCGAATTAAAAGTGGCCGAAGTTTCCTCGTCATCAGGCATCTTCAGCGGCGAAACCTCCCACACCCAATGGTCCGCAATGAGCAAGTCCAATAGCGGTCAAATTCTCGGAGGCAATGGCAACTGTAGCGGCGCTTGTTTCAATATGGTCTATGATCCGAATCATATTAATATGTTCAAGGGACCGGCAAACCTTTTAACGCAGGTGAATAAGAAATGATTTTTGATCAATCCTGGATGAACCAACTGTTAGAACTTCAAAAAAAAGCCGCTGAACTAACCCACGAGAAGTTCCCGACCAACGGCATGGAAGGTTTTATTCGTGAAGTTTTAAACCAATGGGGCGGTAATAATTCAAATTGGACTGAAAATTTGGAATCGGTGCTTGCTTTATGGCAAAATAACAATCCGGCATCATTTACGAGTCAAGATTCAAACGTCGATATCGCCGAGACCAAAGACATGGTCAAAGTTACGCTGGCGATTCCCGGCATCACCAGCCCTACCGAGCTAGCCATTAAATTGCAAAATGACGATACATTACTGATCGAACGGCAGAACGAAACCGGCGCTGAGCAATCATTTCATCGCAAAATCCGGCTTCCCGCCAAAGTCACCGGAGTAGGCACCGAAGCCTCCTACCAAAAGGATAAGTTAACCGTTTCCCTTCCCAAACTAGCCAATGTGGCGGAACAGATCATCCCGGTGCACATCACCACCCAAGAAAAATAAACCGGCGCAAGTCCGGTTATTTTTTTTCTACTATTAAAACTTCATCAATCGATTTATTAAGGGTCACTTATTCCCATTTGGTAGATAGCGTCGAACGATCGGCCTTTCCTCCATTCCCCCAATCCCCAAACAAAAAGCCCGTCATCTTCCGACAACGGACTTTGAATCTCGACTCATTCAAACATTGAAACCCGCAACTTAAAACTGATCAACTCGCAATTCCCCGGTGGCGCGGAGCAGGTTGACTTGGTACAGATAAAGATCACTGGCCGCCCGCTCATAATCAACCTCCGATTGATTCAAGACCACTTGCGCGTCGAGCACGTCCTTGACTGTCGCCAGTCCTAGCCGCAGCTTGGCCTGGACTGTCTCGTAATAGGCGCGGTTGTATTTGAGCTGCAACTCCGTACTGCGCAACTTATCCTGTTGGCTGAGGTAGCTGTAATATGCATCTTGCAGGTCATATGCGGCGTTTTTCTCCGTTTTCGCCACAGTCTCCCGGGTCTGATCGCGCAGCAGCCGCGCTTGTTTCTCCCGTTCCGCCCGGACATTGCCGTCAATAATGTTCCAGCGGATGGTGAAGGTTAAGGTCCCAAACTCCGGCTCGGTGTCTTTGCCGCGATCAAAGAATTTGACCGGGATCACGCTGGCGTCGCCGTTCAGTGACCATTCGCCGGGACGACCGGTTTTATCCGAGGTGCTGTAATTGGCAAGCGACAGATTGCTCTCCCAATGGTCCCGCTCAAGTTTCCAATTAAAGTTGAAGCCCAGTTTCTTCGCTAACCCCGCCAATTCCAAATTGCTTTCGGAACGAATCAACGCTTCTTTGCCGATCTTGAGGTCGGGCCGGTTGTTTTTCGCCCGTTCGCTCAGATCGGTCAACTCAATCTTAACTGCGGTCCGTTCAGCCGGGATCAATGCCAATTCCGCTTTAGCGTCCAATCCCAACAACTGCCTCAGCTTGATTTGGGCCAACTCATACAGTTGTTTCGCCCGGTTCAGATTGGTTTCGGCAGTCGCCAATTGGGCGGCGGCGCCGGTCTCATCGCTAACCGTGGTGAAACCGAGCTTGGAGCGGGCTTGCACCTCGTTGTAGAAAGCTTTGGTTCGTTCCAGGTTTTCAGCGGCAATCTTTACATCCTGGGCTGTCGAAACCTCTCTTTGAAATGCCGTGACAACTTGATAGATTAACTGTTGTTCTGACGAGTCCGCATTCAACAATGATGTTTGTAAATTCGAGTACGCAATCCGGTCGGACAGGGATTGTACCCCTGTCAAATTGGATAACGGAATGCTTTTGGAGGCGGTGATCTTCAATCCCGAACTGGATTTATTGGAACTACTATTACTAGGCGGCGTGGTGTCGCTCAACTCGGAATAGACTTGAAACTCTTTTCCCCCGGTTACCTCGTTGTAGACTGCCTGGGCCAGCTCGCGCGATTGCCGAATGGTTTTCCCGTCTTCGCTGTTTTGCAGCGCCATTTGAATGGCGTCTTTCACTGACAGCTCTTGCGCGGCCGCCTGCGCCGGACTGGGCAGGGAAACTCCGATTGCCAGCATCATCAGCAACGCCAGCGTGCTCGCCGCAACTTTAGCTTTCCGGAATTTAAACCGTGACAGCAACGACTCCAACACGATAAAAATAACCGGAATCAAAACCAACGTCAAGACGGTGGAGAAGAGCAACCCGCCGATAACCGTCCGGGCCAACGGCGTCTGGGTTTCAGAGCCTTCGCCGATTCCCATTGCCATCGGAACCAACCCCAAAGCAGTCGTAGCGGTCGTAATCAGGATCGGCCGCAACCGCGAGCGGGCTCCGGCCAATACCGCCGCTTTCAACTCCATGCCCCGGTCGATCAAGATCCGGATGTAACTGATTAAAACGATGGTATTATTAACCACGATCCCACCAAGCATAATCAGGCCAAGGTAAACTTGGGTATTGATATTGGTGTTCGTAATCAGCAATGCGATCAACACGCCGCCCAAAGCAAACGGGATCGCCAACATAATGACGAAAGGATCAAAAAATGATTCAAATTGGGCGGCCATAACCATATACACTAACAACAGCGACAACAGAAAGGCGATGGTCATATCGCGGGCTGAATCCAACTGTTCCTGATAATCGCCGGAATAGTAGATATTGACCCCCGGCGGCAACGCCATCGCGTCAATTTCGCCCTGGACATCCTTCATGGCGCTCGCCAAATCCCGTCCCTCAGCCAAACTGGCCTGGACGGTAATGTTCCGCTCCCGGTCTTTCCGTTCGATACTGACCGGCCCATCGGCCTGAACGATCCGCACTACGTTGGAGAGGGGAACGGTTTGCGTTCCGGTCACCATGATCCGTTGCAGATCCTCCCAGGTTTGCCGGTCCGATTCTTGGAGTATGACCCGGACATTGGTCTCATCCCCATTAACCCGGTAAATGGTGGCGACCTTGCCGTCAATATTCGTTTGAATCGCGGTGGCGATGGTTGCGGCGGTAAGTCCTAAATCAGCCGCGCGGCGCCGGTCGATCTGCAAGGTCAGTTCGGGCCGGGCTTCCTCCCGGGACATATTGACGTTGGCAATACCCGGAATCCCGCTTAGCTTATCCATAATCGCAAGAGCCGTTTGACGGGTCAAGTTGGTATCTTTCCCCCGGATATCCACTGCCACGGGGTATTGCGAACCACCGTAAAACATCCGCATGCTGCTCTGCGCGGTAACCCGCAATCGCGCTCCGGCCACGCGGAGTTGCGTGGTTAAATTATCGACAATCTCCTGCGTGGTCCGTTTGCGCTCGTCGCGCCGTTCCAACCGAAGCGTCAGATAAGACTGGTTCGGTTGATTGGCGCTACCGGAACGTCCGCCGACGGAAGTCTCTAAATGAATTAATTCGGGAACCAATTTTTTCACTTGGGCTTCCATGATCTTGGTGTTCATATCGGTATCTTCGAGTCGCGTCCCGGTGGGCAATTGCATATTGATGGAGATGACGCCCTCATCGGTGGACTGAACCAGCTCGGTCCCGATAAAGGGATATAACATCAAGGTCGCGATGAAGATCAACAAACTGACGCCCAAAACCAATCCTTTATGGTCAAAACACCATTCCAAACTCTTGGTATACGAAGTTTCCCAGCCATTCTGCATCCGGCTCAAGTAACCGGCGACACCGTGGGCGGCTTCTTCATCCAGATCCCGCACCTTCAAAAACTTGGCGCAAAGCATCGGAATTAAGGAGATCGCTACCACCAACGAGCAGAGAATCGAGAAAATAACCATCAAGGAGAGTTCTTTAAAGATGATTCCGGAGCGTCCGGCAATATACAACAAAGGGAAAAAAACGCAAATATGAGTCAAGGTCGAAGCCGACAGCGCCGAACCCATCTCGCTGGTTCCCGTCAAAGCGGCGGTGGCGATATCGGTCTTATCCTCATGATAATGCCGGAAGATATTATCGAGCACGACGACCGCGTTGTCCACCAGCATTCCGACGCCAAGCGCCAGTCCGCCCAGGGAAAACGTGTTCAGCGACATTTTGGAGAAATAGGCCAGCATCAAGGTGATCAGGATCGATACCGGCATCGCCACCGCTGTAATCAAGGTGGCGCGGATATTATGGAAGAAAAATAATAAGATCAATCCGGCAAGCACGCCGCCGATGAGCGCCTCATGCGCCACGCTATTGACCGCCCGGCGGATATAGATTGAGTCGTCATTTAAGACTCGCATTGTAATTTGAGGATAAGTCTTTTGCAGCGTTTCGACTGCTTTGTAGAGACCGTCGGCCACTGCGACCGTATTAAACCCGGAACGTTTTTGGATTGAAATCTGGATGCCCGGTTGGCCGTCGATCCGTACATAAGCCGTTGTCGAAGCGTAACCCGGCTCGACTGTCGCCAAATCCTTCAAATAGACCGGGACGCCGTTCCGGTTGCTGATCACCGTATTGCGGATCTCATCCAAGGTTTTAAATTGTCCTTGGGTCCGGAGCAAAAAATCGCCGACGCCCACATCAAGATGGCCCGCAGCTTGCATTGAGTTTTCATTCTTTAATACCGTCGCAATCTGATCACCGGCGATTCCTAACGCTTGCAACCGGTCTTGTTTAAGATGAACCTGAATTTCCTCGTCCTGTCCGCCCCGGACATCCACCCGGGAGACTCCGTTCACTTTCTGCAGTTGATAGCTTAACTCGTCGTCAGCTAACTTGCGCAACGCGCCGCCGTCCATCCGCCCGGTCAGACCAATGGTCATCACCGGCGATTGGGACGGGTCGTATTTAAAGATGGTTGGAGTATCGGCATCATCGGGCAAGCGGCTTTTGATCCGGTCCAAAGCGGACCGGATGTCATTGGTCGCCTCGTCAAGATTCAAACCCCAGTTGAAGTTGACGGTGACCCGGGAGGAACCCTCTTGCGAAGTCGAGGTAATTGATTTTACTTGGTTAACGCCGGAAACCGCTTGTTCCACCGGAATGGTGATCATCTGCTCAACTTCTTCCGGGCCGGCTCCGGTATACGACGTACTGATATTGATCGACGGATAGGTAACCTGCGGAACCAGGTCGATCGGCATTTTGGAGCAGCTTAAGACGCCGAGCACTCCCAATGCCAGAAAAAACATTGCTGTCGTGATGGGACGCTTGATGCAAAATCCGGTAATTCTCACTGCCCGCCACCTGCTTTCCGGCTTCTCCGCTCCGGAGCCGCGGCTCCGTCCGGTCCCCGCTGACCTTGGTTGTTCGCACTGATTTGACCTTTATTACCGTTCCGGCCCCGTTCGCCCTGCTCACCCCGGGCCATTAACTGAACTTGCTGTCCGTCGCGCAAACGGTTCTGTCCGAGTACCACCACCTGATCGCCAACGCCAACTCCGGAGACAATCTCAACCTCACCTTCATTGCGCAGTCCAATCTGGACCGGACGGAAACTCGCGATATTTTTGACAACGACATAGACCCCGCTTTGTTCCTGTTGGGTAACGACCGCTTCCACCGGAACCACCATCGCGTCTTGCTTGGCGCCCAGCGTTACTTCAGCGGTGCCAAACATGCCCGGTAAAAGCTTCCGCGCGGGGTTGACAATGGGGACGCTCAAATTCAACGTGCGGGTTTTCGTATCATAGGTCGGAGCCACCTCGTTGATTTTGCCCTCAAACCGTTCAGCGCCATACGCGTCGGTCGTAAACGAGACGCTCGCGCCTTTGCGTAACGCCGGAGCGTCTTTCTGATCGACATTGAAGGTTAACTTCACCGGGTTCAAATCGGCGACATTAAAGATGGTTGAACCCGTGGTCAAATTCATTCCTTCGGTAACCAATTTATGCGTAACAACCCCGTTGATGGGGCTGTAAATTTTGGTCTGATTCAACTGTAATTTTAATAGATCATAATTGCGTTCCGCCGCGTGCAACTGCGCTTTCAGAGCATCCAACGAAGCCTGGGCGGTTTGATAGGCATTTTCCATATTCTCAAAATCCCGCTGCGAAATGTAACGTTGCTTTAATAATTCCTGATAGCGGTCGCGGTCGGTTTTGGCCTTGGCGGCATTGAGTTCTGCTTGCTGCACATTGGCGCGGGTTCCCGATAGCGACGCCTCGGTTTGTTGCATTTGAATCCGGATCGACTCGTCATCTATGATCGCTACCAGTTGTCCTTTTTTGACGGCCGTGCCTTCATCAACCAACAGGGAGATCAAACGGCCGCTGGTGCGCGGTTGGACGGATAACTCATCCGCCGCGGCGATATTGCCGATAACTTTCATCGTTTGGTGAATCGGCTGTGGTTTTAACTCTTTGACCCGGACCATCGGGATTGATGAACGGGATTGGCCTTTTTGCTGGGTTGCTTGCGCTTTTAACGCTTGATCCTGGACGATTTTAGCGCGGATTTTCAATCCGATTACTGCCACGAAAACAACTGCCACAATAATTAAGATCCATTTCTTCATGTAAAAACCCCCTCATACCAATTGAAGATTCAAAAGCTGTGCCACCATATGCAATATCAATTACACCTTACCATTTACCGATATATAATAGCAGTTTGACGAAGTGAAACGGTTTTAGGTTCATTTTACATCCTTAACTCTGCTGTATCCGGATTCGCCTCTCCCTCGCAAACTGCTTCGATTTTTGCAAGCAACACCAATATCTGAGCAACCTCCTGATCAGTCATTGGCGAAAGTACTTCGCGGATAAACTCGCTATGTTGCGGCAATACCCTATCACGCATCCGGATTCCTTCCGGAGTCAGCCGGACGCGGATTACCCGCCGATCTTCCTGGTCCCGGACCCGTTCGACCCACCCCTTTTTTTCAAGGTTATCAATCATCACCGTGGTGTTACTATTCACACGCAGCAACCGTTGACTGATCTCGCTCAACGTCAAACTTTCCGGGCCGAGGCTACGTAAGATCCCATATTCAGCCCCCGATAGATTATACTGTTCCAAGTTGGTCTTCAAGCGTTTCCCCAGCTTACTATTGACGCGTATCAGTGTGCGATGCAACCGAACCCGGATATCTTCCACAATGCCATCACCTTTCACGGATGAATATTTCAACATTGAAATATTATACCATATCTAGCAATTTGATGACCAGTATTCTTAATAATTTATTAAAAAGGAAATCCAAGGCAACTCCATCAATTTGCGTTCTAGGTCCGGCGGTGTCGCCTCATCATTTTCGGAGAATTGACTTGAATTTTTCGCCGTTTCATCATTCCATTATTTATTTTTTAACTCAGCTTACCGAAAATGTAATAAATAACGAATGGGATGCATAACATGAACTTCAACCATTCCCTTTCCGAGGTGACCTTTGAGTATCGCCAATTTAACCACTGAACGGCTGATCCTGATTCCCGCCACCAAAGCGATGCTAAACGCGGCGTTTCATCGTGATCTAAACGCCTTTGCTCAATGGGGCTTTTATCCCGGCAACGACTGGCCGGATACCGATACCTTAGGAATCATCCCGAAGGTGTTGCAAAGCTTAAAAGCCCACAACGGACCCACCGGCTTTGAAACATGGTTGATCATCAAGGAATCGGATCGCACCATTATTGGCGACGCCGGATTTAAGGCGCCGCCCCGTCAGGATGGCGTCGTCGATCTTGGTTATTCGCTGATCGCCGGCGAACGGGGAAACGGTTATGCGACCGAAGCCGCCGCGGCTCTGGTCCAGTGGGCCTTTTGCCAACCGGCGGTCAAAGCGGTCTCCGCCTTATGTCTCATCAGCAACAACGCTTCGATCCGCGTCTTGCTCAAACTGGGCCTGACCGAAACCCGGCGTGACGATAAATATATTTACTGGTTGTTCCAACGGCCGGAATAACCTTGATGGTTCCTCAGCTGTTCGGATTGCCCCGATCACTTTCCCGATCAGTCCAAAATTAAGAAAGGCCCTTACTACAAAAAGGTTTCCCTAATTTATTCATGTTGTAGTCCCTACCAATCCGTGGTATACTTAGCCAAATCACCAAAATACAAACTTTTGCATGGACAAGTTGCTTTTCATGCATAAAGGAGGACCTTTGCTTCCAAAACTTAAAATTGCGCATATGATTCCAAAAATCCCCGTCATCCAAGGCGGAATGGCGGTTAAAGTATCCACCGGCAAATTGGCCGCTGCCGTCGCGAACGCCGGCGGAATCGGGACCATCGCCGGAACCGGGCTAACCAGTAACGAATTGAGCGCCGAGATCCAATCGGCCCGCCAATTGACGCAAGGGTATATTGGCGTCAATGTTCTGTTTGCAGCCAAACAGTTTTCCGAATTAATGTTAACGGCTTTCCGGGAAAAAGTCGATTTCGTCGTCTCCGGAGCCGGTTTTTCGCGTGATATATTCCAATGGGGTCAGGAACATAACATTCCGGTATTGACAATTGTTTCATCGGCCCGTCTCGCCAAACTGGCTGAGAAGCTAGGCGCGGCCGCGGTGGTGGTTGAAGGGAAAGAAGCAGGCGGGCACTTGGGCACCGATCGTTCCATCACGGATATCGTCCCCGAAGTCGCTGCCAGTGTTAATATCCCGGTGATCGCCGCCGGCGGAATTACCGACGGCTTTGATATTGCCAAAATGTTAAAACTCGGCGCCACCGGCGTTCAAATGGCCACCCGTTTTGTCGCCAGCACCGAATGCGAAGCCCATCAAAATTTTAAAGATCAATATCTGGCGGCCAACGCCGAGGATGTTACCTTAATCGATAGCCCGGTCGGTTTGCCGGGCCGGGCGATTCGCAATCAGTTCACCCAGACCATTGCCGGCGCCCTGCGCTCCAAGATCCAACACTGCGACGGCTGCCTGAAACACTGCAGCGCCAAGTTCTGTATCTTAGACGCGCTCCGCAAATCCGTGGCCGGAGATATTCATAACGGTCTCGTCTTTTCCGGTGAATTTGTCGGACGGATCAAAGAGATCCTGCCGGTGCAGGAGATCATGAACCGCTTGGTCTCCCAGTTGGAGCAAGCGTTGGCCGGAGCCGAACCGGCAGCGAATTGATCCCACAAATGGCAGTAACGAAGACATTACCAAAGGCGGGCCGATTGGCCCGCCTTTTTCTGTTTCAGCGTGATGTGGTCGGTGGCGCTCACAAAACAGAACCCAAAGTTTCCTTTGGGTTCTTGCGTTCATTCCGCTTTAGTCTTGGGATTATCCAACGCCGTGGGATACGGCGAAACCTTGGCAAACTCCTGCACCTTTTGCGCCGCCGGACGGTTGGCCAACAATGTTCCCGGCCCGCCGACACATCCGCCGGGGCAAGCCATGCCTTCAAGCAAATAGCCGTGGCGCTGACCGGCTTTCGCCAAAGTCAACATCTTACGGCAGGCCGTCAGACCATCGGCGCGGTCGATGTTGACGGTTCGCTCGGGAGTGAATTTTTGAATATTCGCGGCGATGGCCGCGGCGACACCGCCACAATTGGCGTAATTGCGGCCGTTGGTCGAACTGTCGGTCAATTCGGGACCATCTTCCAACGCGGCGAGGTCAATGTCTTTGGCGACGAACATGGCGATCAATTCTTCAAAAGTGATGACAAAATCGATATAGGGTTGCACCGCGGGATCCAGGGCTTCGATCTTCTTCGCGGTGCAAGGACCGATAAAAACTATCCGGGTGTTGGGATCATTGGCTTTAACCGCTTGCGCCGCCGCGACCATTGGGGTGTGGGATGAAGAGATATTGCCAAACTGATCCGGGAAGAACTTCTCCGCCATCATCGCCCAAGCCGGGCAGCAAGACGTACCTAAATAATCCTGTTTTGCCGGAACCTGATCGATAAAAACGTGCGCTTCATGGAGCGACGCCACATCGGCGCCCAAACTGACTTCGATCACATCGCTGAAACCCAGCATTTTTAGACCCTGAACAATCTTTGCCGGGGTCGCCAGCGGACCGAACTGTCCCACAAAGGCCGGCGCCAATTCCGCCACAATCCGGTCGCCCCTTTTCAGGGCGTTAATTAATTGAAAGATCTCCGATTTATCGGCGATAGCGCCAAACGGGCAATTGATGATACACAAACCACAACCGACGCAACGTTCTTCATTGATCATCGCCCGGCCCAGATAATCGCTGTCGATGGCATCCACGCCGCAGGCGGCGGCGCAAGGCCGGTTGTACCTTACGATCGCGCTATAGGGACAGGCTTCTTTGCACTTCCCGCATTTGATACACTTTTTCTTATCGATATGGGCGCGGTCTTTCTGAATGGTCACCGCTTTGACCGGACAAACGTGGGTGCAGGGATGCGCCAGACATCTCCGGCAATTGTCGGTAACTTCAAAAGCGTCGGTCGGGCACGCTTCGCACGCAAAGGGAATCACATTGACCAGCGGCAGTTCCAGCACCCGGTGCGGCACGTCGATCGCCTCCGCCCCTTGGGCTAACCGGGAATGCAGATCCACTTTCCGGATGGGCAGGCCCAAAGCCAACCGCAACCGTTCGCCGATGATCGCCCGCTCCTTAAAAATACTGTCCCGGTAATGGGCCACTTCACCCGGGAGAATCTTATACGGGGCCTCTTCCAATTGGTTCTGGAGATCCCCCTCAAATGCCAGACGGGCCACTTCCGCAAAGACCTGACGCCGGATTTTGGTTAATGAAGTATAGATCCCTTTCATCGGGCGGCCACTTCCATGATGCGCGCCATCACTTGATCCGTGGTGGCCGAGTTCAAACGCTGCTGGTCGACGATGACCACCGGCGCGTGATCGGCTTTGCAATCGCCAAAGCATTTCACTATTTCGATTTGGATGTTATAATCCTGAATCTCTTCCTTCATGCTGTTGACGGATTCCAAAATATCCATCGCACCCATCATCGTGCAATGCGTCCCGAAACAGATCTGTACCAATATCGTTTTCACGTGATGCAATCCTCCTGTATTTGACAGCCAAATCTAATGATACTTCTTCTCATTATAACATATATGTGTCGCAAAAAAATTCTTTAAACGCCCAAAGATTTACGCCATATTTTCCTTGATTCATAAGAATGAAAATTGCAAAATCCAAGAATCCGTTCCAGTTCGGCCAGGACAGCCAGGCCGTTCGACCCAATAACATATTATCATCAAAAACCATACCATGAAACAGCGAAGCATCCGACAATTTACAAATTTATTTGCCTTCCCGTAAAATTAATTGTAAAATTGGAGAGTCAAGCCAAAAAATTAATCCGGGAGAAGTAAAAATGTTAGGAATTATAACCGCCGTAACCGCCGAACGTGATGCGATTTTAGCGCAACTGCGCGAGGTCAAACCGTTAAAAATTTATGATATCGATTTTTATCAAGGCCTCATCGGCAATACCCAATGCATCACCACCATGTCCGGGGTCGGAAAGGTGAACGCCGCCCGTAGCACCCAACTGATGATCGAACGTTTTCAGCCGAGCCGGATTGTCAACATCGGCTCCGCGGGAGCGCTTCATCCGGAGTTGAACATCGGGGATGTGGTGATCTCCACTTCCTGTATCCAACACGATGTCGATCTGACCGCCTTTGGGGTGAAAAAAGGCTCATTCGACGATGACGGCGATGGTTTTATCCTGGCTGACGTCGATTTTTCGCGTTTTTGCCAAACCGCAATGGAACAAAGCATTAGTGAGCAGTATCGGATCTGGAGCGGCCCCATCGCGACCGGTGATCAATTTAACGATTCGTTGGAACGGACCCAACAAGTGTTTCATGATTTCGGCGCCTACTGCATTGAGATGGAGGGAGCCGCCGTCGCCCAAGTCTGCGCCGCTTGCCGCGTTCCCTTTGTGGTCATCCGTTCCATCTCCGATAAACCAAGCAATCAAACGATTGAATCCTACAATCAATTTAAACACTTAGCATCGCAGCGTTGCGTCAGTTTCTTGGTGAATCTGGTAAAAGTATTGGAAAATCAATCCGCGTAACAATACGCTGATTAGGATCTGGAGGGAAAAAAGATGAATGAAGTCAAAGTGGAATCTTTCGAGCTTGATCACGACCTCGTGGTGGCGCCGTATATTCGCAAAGCGAAAGTTCTGACGGTCAACCCGAAGTTTCCGGAGTGTGTCGTCTCTAAGTTTGATGTCCGGTTCGCCCAACCCAATCAAAGGTACCTGCCCAATGATGCCATGCATACCTTGGAGCATTTATTCGCCACATTCATGCGGCGTTATACCGACGAACTGATCGACGTTTCGCCGATGGGTTGCCGGACCGGTTTTTATTTTATCTTTAGCAACGACAAGGACCCCGCTTGGGTGGCGGGTCTGGTCCGGAAGGCCTTACAGGATGTGGTGGAATTCGAAGGGGCGATCCCCGGCGCCGCCCGCAAAGAATGCGGCAACTACCTTGAACACGACCTGGACAATGCCAAACTTTGGGCCCAACGGTTCCTGGCCGTGCCGGAAGCGGAGATTATCAATATGCAACGTGGGATCTAACGCCAATCATTTATAATCAAAATTCACAGAGCTGTTGCCCCAAGCGGGAGCAGCTTTTTTCGATCATTTTGGCTTGAGTGGATCGATTGTGCATCCTTGCCCAACGACCGTGCATCCTTGCCCAACGACTGTGCATCCTTGCTCAACGACTGTGCATCCTTGCTCAACGACTGTGCATCCTTGCTCAACGACTGTGCGTCCTTGCTCAACGACCGTGCATCCTTGCTCAACGACCGTGCATCCTTGCTCAACTACTGTGCATCCTCGCTTAACGGCCGTGCGTCCTTGCTCAACAACTGTGCATCCTCGCTTAACGACTGTGCGTCCTTGCTCAACAACTGTGCATCCTCGCTCAACGACTGCGCTTCCTTGCTCGAATA
>JAEYPR010000007.1 GCA_023410535.1 Bacillota bacterium
CGGCCGTGTCGGGGGCTTCGAAGCGGGCGAGGCCGTGCAGGCCCGCGCCGCCGGATTCAAACCGGCCGGACTCGGCCCGCGCATCCTGCGCGCCGAAACCGCCACCCTCAGCGCGGCCGCGCTGGTCCAATACCTCTGGGGGGATATGGGTCCGCAGCAGGACGCTGGCCGCGCTGAAGAAGAACTTCGCCGGCCGCCCGCGATGTAGAATTCGCTTGACAACCCGGGGGCGGTTTTATAGGTAGGGTGCTTCATTTCAGCCGCGTTTGTGCCGAGGTAGCTCAGTCGGTAGAGCAGGGGACTGAAAATCCCCGTGTCGGCAGTTCGATTCTGTCCCTCGGCACCATAATATCAGGGAGTTACGGCGCAAGCCGTGCTCCCTGATTTATTCTGTGTGAGAGTCTGTGTGAGACTTTTTTCTGGTGATAGTACCATCCCCGAGTGTCCGCTAAGTCTCTGATGCTTGCCCAGTCGTTTAATCCCTTGAATAGCTGTAATAGCGGTGTGTACTTTCTGGAGGACCGAAACATCATTTCACCTGCGCCTCGGTACCAGCGGCTATGCTTTCAGGGATTGGGTCGGGGCCTTTTACCCTCCCGCGGAAGATGCTGGAACTTTACGCTGAACACGTTTCGTCACTGAGCTCAACTACAGCTGGTACCAGATGCCACGAGTGAACGCTTTTCAAGGGATGCTGTCCAAAGTGGCATTCTAAGGGCGAGATTTTTCAAACATTCCGTATCTCCGCCCCTACCTGGTGGCGGCGGGCCGTGGAACGATATGCGAAGAGGTTGATTTGGGTGCCTGGTCCTTGGGGTTGACCTGCTTTGGATGGCAGATCCCAAAATAAATGGTAAGGCTGCCGGTGATTTCGGGTGCATTCTTTTAGCCAGCGCGCCGTTTCCTCGACCTCGGCGATGGTCAGATCGCGCGAGCCCACAGCGTTGTTCGTTGGAAGCTGAAGTCGCACATTGGTGTCAAAGCGATATTCAGGAAACCGCGTGACCGCTGTCATCGCGCGAGCCACCTCTTGGGGATCGACCGCGAAAATATTGTGATACACGGCCGGGGGGCCCAACAAGGTCATCACCACGCGCTCGCCGAGTCCCTCAGCCTGCAGCGCCTCTAATATCGCGGCATTCCGCCCCCATGTGGAAAGCTGCAATTTTATCCCATTCTGCTTAAAAAAGCGCAGCACCTCAATAAGTTGCGGCAGCGCCGTAGGTTCTCCACCTGAAAGATCGATGCCATCGAGCCACCCATTGCCCAAGGTCCCGGGGCAGATAAATCCTTTGAGAGCCTCTCCTGAATGTAGATGGGCGATGACTTCTCCAAGACCTTGCCGGACGATGGTCCCGTCGGCCCAAATCGGGAACTCTACACCTTGCGGACCTCGCGATACAACGCTGCGGTGGGCACGGTAAAAGGCACCGAAAGCATCCTTCCCTTCGCCGATGGCATCCTGTTCTTCATACATAATCCTGATCTGCCGCAAATACTTTTTAACTACGGCGCAACGCATACAGCCGGGAACCGAGAAAAGCACACCGCTCATGGCCTGCTCTCCTTTCGATCAGGTGCCGAAGTTTGGGTCATCACACACAAAGCGGCATCCGGTCGGTAGTCCAGCACACCCTCCACATGGATCTCCCGCTTTGGTCCGCCCGAGGCTGCGCCGGGAACGCGGAACCTTTTTGGATCGATGCGCGCGATGGGTGTTTCCGCCGGTTTGGGCACTTGGGGTATCCACGCGTAAGGGAGCCGATAAGCGCGATATATCATGTTGATCTTCATCAGCTTGCCTTCATAAGGGCTGATGTACTCCCAGACAATTTCATGGTTGGAAGTCACCTCGATCAGGCGCCCTCCAGAGCCCTCGGTGATCAGGGTATTGCCGTTGGGCAGGCGTTGGGCTGAACTGATGAAGGGGCTGTAAAAGCGATTAGCATCCACGGGGCACACCAGGCCAGCCTCTGAAGGGGTGTATTGCCAGACGATTTTAAGCGAAAGAGGGTCGATTTCCAACACCCTGGAGTAGTCGCGCAACGCATTGCGGAACCCTGTTGGAGAGCCCGGGTTGGGGCTTCCATAGCCGGCCCAACCGCCGTTGTCGAAGACCAGCAGATTGCCTTCGCCGGGCAGACCGTGCGGGATCAGATGGGCGTGGTGCTGGCCGATGATCCAGCCCAACTCTCTCAGTTGCGGCGTCTCGTCGTAATTGGGTCCCAGACGCCAGACGATTCGGCCGGTTTGCCGGGAGATGATGGCCGTGATGTTCGTCTCCCTTCCACACACAATGATGTTGTCGGGGTGGAAGCGCTCGTCCCCGGATTCATACCAGCGGTTAGGACCTAGCAAGGACATGGAGTTGAGATGCATCCAGTCCCCCAGTCCCCCTCCTGAAGGCCGCCAATTGGGGTTGCGCGATAGAATGTTCCTGGCATCTTCACGAAACCCAAAGTCATCGAAATGGTCGCTGCAGCGCCACTCCCAGACGATCTGACCCTCCCAGTCGACTTCAATTATCGTATCGTCAAGCAGGGGCTTATCGCTGATCTTGGTATTGCGCACGGTTTTGTGAGCAAGGATGGTCGTATTTCCCCGATCGACCAGTGGTTCCATACCCGGGGCGTAATAGCCCACCGGGTTGCCTTGGCGTTGATAGTCATGGTGCTGCAACGCCATCCATTGGGGTTCCTCACCCGGATCCTCGATAAATTCATATTGATCGAAGCGCCACACGATCCGCCCTTCCCAATCCACCTGGACAAGATCGATGCTGTCCTGCATGCCATAGGCAGTATTGCGGTCGCCTGTGCTGCCCATCATGAAGCCGCCCGGCAGAATGCGGTTGGGCATGCCGTGCAGCTTTCGCCAGAGCTGGATTTCGGCGCCGTTCATGTCGACGACCAGTGCCCCTGCTTCCTTGGCCTGAAAAACAGTGAATCCGTTCCAGCAGCGCTCTGGGTCGTACAGGGTGGTGCCGGTGGGATAAACGCTTGGATAAGTCATACAAACACTCCTTTACTATACTCGCTGCTCGCGGAAGCGGTCATTCATGGAACGCTTTCTCTCGTCCGCGCCGCATGGTCGGCAGTGCGACGATCAGGAGCATGAGAGCGGCCATGATCAAAAACATCAACGAGAGCGGCCGGGTGAAGAAGATAGAAGGATCTCCCCGGGAAAGCAGCATCCCGCGCCGCAGGTTTTCCTCCATCAGCGGCCCGAGAATAAAACCCAGTATCAGCGGGGCGGGCTCGCACTCGAGTTTGACAAAGATATAACCCAAAAGGCCGCACATGGCGGTCAAGAGGATGTCGAAGGTGTTGTTGTTGACGCTGTATAGGCCGATACAGCAGAACAGCAGAATGGCCGGATAAAGCCACCGATAGGGAATGGAGAGCAGGCGCACCCAGACCCCCACGAGCGGAAGATTCAGCAGCACCAGGATGAGGTTGCCGATCCACATGGAGGCGATGACGCCCCAGAATAGCTCCGGGTTGCTGCTGATGACCCGCGGCCCCGGCTGAATGCCGTGGATCATCATGGCGCCGGCCATGATCGCAAGAACCGTGTTGGGTGGAATACCCAGCGTCAGCAGAGGAATGAAAGATGTCTGGGCGGCGGCGTTGTTGGCCGATTCTGGAGCGGCCACACCGCAGATGTTCCCCTGACCGAAGGTCTGCGGATCGCGCGAACACTTTTTCTCGAGCATGTAGGCGGTGAACGAGGCCAGAATAGAACCGCCGCCCGGCAGGATCCCGAGCAGGGAACCCAGCAGGGTGCCGCGCGCAACGGCCGGAGCGGCGGCCTTGATGTCCTCGCCTTTGAGCCAAAGACCCGTCAGCTTGCTCTTGAGGATGTCACGTTTTTCCCTTTTTTCTAGGCTGTTGATAATGTCGCAGATCCCAAATAGGCCCATGGCAAGCGATACGAAACCGATCCCATCGGCCAGCTCCGGCACGCCGAAGCAAAAACGCTGTACGCCGGAGGTGATGTCGGTGCCGATCATTCCCAGCAGCAAACCCAGAACGATCATGGCGACTGCCTTGAGCAGCGATCCCGACGCGAGCACTATGGAACCGATCAGGCCGAAGACCATGAGAGAGAAGTATTCGGCCGGTCCGAATTTAAAGGCCAGTTCGGATAAGGGAACAGCCAGGACGGCCAGCATCAGGGTCGCGAAAGAACCAGCCACGAAGGAACCTAAGGCTGAGATGGCCAGTGCCGCACCACCGCGGCC
>JAEYPR010000036.1 GCA_023410535.1 Bacillota bacterium
ATTTGATTCTTGAACTCATCTGTATATTCTCTGCGTCTTCTTTTGGTCATAGTATTTTGCTCCATTCTTTAGTGGTTTTAGTTTACTACCCCTTAAGAAAACTGTCCAGTTCAGTATAGACGATCCATGTCCTGTAGCTTCCTTAATTGTAAAGTTTCAATCCACGCTCCTGTGCAAGGAGCGACTGCGTGCGGTAGGCACGATACAGACCGCCGTTGGTTTCAATCCACGCTCCTGTGCAAGGAGCGACTTTCTCAAAGAGTTTGATATCAAGGTGGACTATATGTTTCAATCCACGCTCCTGTGCAAGGAGCGACAGTACCCCATTCAAACCCTTGCCACGCTTGACTCGCCAAGCCGGTTTCCGCGAACCGGAAAATTTTAAGTCATTTTGAAAGCGATTTTCAGCGCAAAATCCTATTTCTCCGCGTGGCTACTGGGCCGCGAACCGCCTAGGGAATTCATGGGAGCTTCCAGTTCGCGGAATGAATGTTGCAAATGATGGTTTGGGTTTAATAAAGTAGAATCTCCTAAAATCACCTTCTCTTATAATTATATTTTAACTAAAATAATTATTTGCCAAATTGTTGGAATCTCCTTTGGGAAAATCTTATTTCTTGCATAAATTACAATTTTATACTGATTGACAATGACTAATACAAACATAAAAATAAACGCTCCACAAGGAGCGGCAGTATTACGAAAAAGGCTTATCCCGCCAACGAAAGTAACAGGGCAAGCCTTTGAGTTAGAAATTAGTTTCATTTCATTAACCATAAAACAAGTTTCAATCCACGCAATTTATGCGACATTCAGCGTCTTATAAAATGAGTTTCACCATCGTTGCTCAGCACAACGATGGTAATATTTTAGTAATTTTTTTCGATTAACACAGTGTTGATTTCTTTTTTCAATTGTTGAACTGTCATTGTCTTAAAGTTTTGTCCGGTACTTCGACAATCAATTCCAAGGCTTTCGTTCCTCAAAGATACTTTTATCTCTTTCTTCCATTTAGTTTCATGTGAGTTCATAAACACACCTCCTTTTTATATAATTTTCCCTTTCATATAACAAGAACTAATTGTGATTCGATATATTCATCATATAGCTATATACAAATTTTGTCAATTACTCGTTCGTTGCTTGATCCAGTTCCATCCCAATAATTCACTCACATCACCTTCAACATTTCACAATCCCCACTGCTGAAACTTCGCATCAGCGCACATCAAGCAAATTTCTTTCCCATTCAAAAAGCCGGCACGGAGGCCGGCGCGCGGAATTGATATAGGACATATCATTGACGTCGCCGTCGAAGCATTCACAAGCAACGCCGCCACGGACGGCAATTCCAGAAGGAAGGGACCCGCGACTTGGAGGAGCGGGATTGGGGGTCCAGGGGGTGCTAACCCTCCTGGCGGCGGGGATAGGTCCTAAGGGGAATGCCGATATTCCCCTTGGACAGGTCGCACAGGAAATAAGGTGGATAGTCGTTTTAGACTACGCCAAAAATACTTTTGAAACTTCTGTAATATCGACTACGCTCTCCACGGTTGCGGCGGCGCGGTACTTTTTGACCCGGAGACCTACGGTTCCAAACCTCCCTCGATGCATCCGTGTGCGCTTTCGCCCTCCCTGGCCGCTCCGTCTGGCTACCGGGTTGTGGCTTCCGATGTCCACTACGACGGCGACCGCTGTAATTCATCCGGGAATTGAAGCGGCGCACGGTTCCCTCCGTGGAACCTAAACCTTATCAAGTAAGTAACACGAAACCGGGAACATTTGACCGGCACCGGCTCCCATGGCGCCCCCTCTATTGCAAGGCACGTCGCAAGAGAGGGGGCCGGTACAATTTTTCAACCGGCAACAGCTCGCCTCAGGGGGGTGAGTCGCCTGACGGACGTTCCGCAAGCATGCACAATCGTTGTGCAAGGATGCACAATCGTCGTGCAAGGACGCACAATCGTTGTGCAAGGACGCACAGTCGTTGTGCAAGGACGCACAGTCGTCGTGCAAGCACGCACAATCGTCGTGCAAGCACGCACAATCGTCGTGCAAGCATGCTCAATCGTCGTGCAAGCATGCATTACCTTTGGCTACGTTATCCCAGGGGGGAGTCGCCGCCTCACCGCTCCCAATCCTGCAGTTCAGCCCAGCGCGCCACCGGATTTCCGTCGGCCTCGCCCATCGTAGCGTTGTAAACCACCGCGGTATGCCGGCCGGTGCTGCAATAATGCTCCCATAAGCAGCGGGAGGTCGTCGCCATTGCCAACGCGGCGACCTGCTCGCGGCCAATCCAATGCAACTCCCCTTCAATGGTCGGTTGGAGCGCGCGGGTAGTCGTTTCGCCAAAAAAGATAAACTGCAGCCGGATCTCGTCCTTACGCAACCGGGAGATAATATAGCGGAGTTGAAAATTCCGCACCGCCGCGGGCCCGATTCCGGTTTCCTCCTCGATCTCCCGCAAGCAAGCCGCCGCCGGATCGTTCAGTTCCGCCGGCTCCAGATGCCCGCCGACCGGCGCCCACAATCCCGGAGCCAGTTCCCGCGTTTCGGCCCGCTTCATCAGCAAAATATCGGCGCCGTTATGTAAAAATGCCGCCGCCATTTGTCGCAACTTCATCATAGTCGCATCCCCTTTCAACTTGATTCATGCGTTACACGAATCAATCACGAAAGAATTATCTAATGATTGACCGTATATAATAATTTATTTCCGCTTATATAATATTATTGAACACCCGCAAAACTCCTTTAAACGCTTGGTCAGTCGGGGAATTATCCCCGTCCGGAGCTGGGAAATACTTCTGACGTTAAAAAGGGAATTTAGCGGGAGCAACGAATAATTTAATCATTTTAAAAAACTAACAATGATAACTGGATAGGAAGGTGATCCAATGGCAAGCGAAAGTGTTTCAACGCAGTTTTCAGTGGTGATCGCCGGCGAAGCCGGGCAAGGCATTCAAACCATTGAGTATTTATTGACCAAAGTCCTCAAATCCGAAGGGTATCATATCTTTGCCTCCAAAGAATATATGTCGCGAATCCGCGGCGGTTCAAACTCGACCGCAATTCGCATTGGCAACCAACCTGTGGCAGCTTTTGTAGAATCAATCAACCTGCTGGTGGCGTTGGACCGGGATGTCTTGACCCACCTCAAAGCGCGCATCCAACCCGAAACGATCATCATCGGCGAAGCGGCGACCTTAGGTAATGAACATGAACCGCCCATCTACGACATTCCCTTGAACACCATCGCCACGGCGGTCGGCAACAAACTTTTCGCCAACAGTGTCGCTTGCGGCGCGGTCGCCGGTTTGCTCGGCTTGGCGTTTGAGACCGTCGCGACCGAACTGGGAACCTATTTTCACTCGAAACCGCAAACGGTGATCGAGCAAAACATCGAAGCCGCCCAACGCGGTTATCAAGCCGGACTGGCGATTGTCGCTTCCTGCAAAGTCCGTTTCCAATTGAGCAAAGGCGCCGACGCTGTCCGGAACGATCTGATCATTAACGGCAGCGAGGCGGTGACCTTAGGCGCGATTGCCGGCGGTTGCAACTTTATCGCTTCTTATCCGATGTCGCCCGGCACCGGCCCGTTGATCTATCTTGCCCAATATGCGCAAGATTTTGGAATCGTCGTGGAACAATGCGAGGATGAGATCGCCGCCATCAATATGGGGTTAGGCGCTTGGTACGCCGGCGCCCGGGCGATGGTCACCACCTCCGGCGGCGGCTTTGCGTTAATGACCGAAGGCGTTAGTTTGGCCGGAATCATCGAATCCCCGATGGTCATTCACATCGCGCAACGGCCCGGCCCGGCGACCGGTTTGCCGACCCGGACCGAACAAGGCGATCTGGAATTGGCGCTTTATGCCGGACACGGCGAATTTCCCCGGGTCATCCTGGCTCCGCAGTCGATTGCCGAAGCCTTTACCCTGACCCAAAAAGCCTTTGAAATTGCCGACCGTTATCAAGTGCCGGTCTTTGTCCTGACCGATCAGTTCCTGGTTGACTCCTTCATGAACCTGCCCGAATTGCAACTACCCGAAAACCGGTTGCAACCGCAATGGATTAAGACCGACCGCAATTACCAACGGTACGAACTGACGCCCAACGGCATCTCGCCGCGCGGCATTCCCGGCTTTGGCGAAGGGTTGGTCGGAATCGACAGCGACGAGCACGATGAAGCCGGTCATATCACCGAAGACCTCGAGCTCCGGATCAAGATGACCGACAAACGGCTGCGCAAGTTGGAGCTGTTACGGACCCACACCCTGCCACCGGTTTTCAGTGGCGAACGGGACTATGAAACTTTGGTGATCGGTTGGGGCTCAACCTATCACGCCATCACCGAAGCATTGGCCAAACTCAACCGGCCCGGCGTCGCCCAGCTCCATTTCCAACAGGTCTATCCCTTGCCGCCCGCCACGGCCGATTATTTAACGCAAGCCCGGCGGATTATCGTGGTCGAGAACAATGCCACCGGTCAATTTGCCAAACTGCTCAAATTAGAAACCGGCGTTGGGGCCACCCGCAGCATTTTGAAGTACAACGGCATGCCGTTCTCCCTTGAAGAGCTCCTGCTCCAACTGGGAGAGGCCTTGCAATAAGCGAACAGAAACGGAGTGATCAATGTGGAAGCAAAAGATTTTAACCTCGATTCGGTTGATATCGCTTGGTGCCCCGGCTGCGGGGATTTTGGCATTTTA
Organism: Bacillota bacterium; assembly: GCA_023410535.1. Taxonomy (GTDB): domain Bacteria; phylum Bacillota; class UBA4882; order UBA8346; family UBA8346; genus JAEYPR01. Next base: position 4,713 of record JAEYPR010000036.1, read on the forward strand.
AACGCCTTAAAACAAGCTTTGGCGGAGCTCTCCATCGCCCCGCAGCAGTTGGTGATGGTCTCCGGCATCGGGCAGGCCGCCAAGATTCCTCACTATCTGCAATGCAATTTTTTCAACGGTTTGCACGGCCGGGCGCTGCCCGCCGCGACCGCCATCAAAGCGTCCAATCCCGGTCTGGTGGTGATTGCCGAAGGCGGCGACGGCGATATGTACGGTGAGGGCGGCAACCATTTTCTCCATACGATCCGGCGCAACCCGAACATCACCAATATCGTCCACGACAATATGGTTTACGGACTAACGAAAGGTCAGGCCTCGCCCACCAGCCGCGAAGGGTTTGTCACCCCGGTGCAAGTCCATGGGGTGATCAATGAACCGTTTAACCCGCTGGCTACGGCTATCGCGTTGGACGCCTCTTTTGTCGGCCGCGCTTTCTCCGGCGATGTGACCCAGACCAAAGAGTTGATCAAACAAGCGATTCAACATCCCGGTTACGCTTTACTGGATATCTTGCAACCCTGCGTCTCCTTTAACAAGGTCAACACCCACCAATGGTTTAAAGAACATACCTACTATCTGGAGGAAGATTACGACCCGTCCAACCGGGCCGCGGCGTTTGCCCGGGCGCTCGAGACGGACCGGATGGCCTTGGGGGTATTTTATATCAACCCTAACCGGACTCCGTTTGAACAAAATTTAGTCGCCTATGGCGATAACCCGGAACCGCTCTTCCAGCGGGAACTGGACCGTTCAAAGCTGACGGCGCTGATCGAATCGAAACGCAACTGAGTGCAGTTTACTGACGAACCGGAAAGCGGAGGAATCATCATGACCGCAAATTATGTCATTGCCATTGATCAAGGAACCACCGGGACCACCATCCTGCTCGTAGACAAGGAAGGGCAGATCAAACACCATTATTATCAAGCCTTTCCCCAACATTATCCCGAGCCGGGTTGGGTCGAGCACGATCCGGAGTTAATTTGGGCGACGGTCCGGACCGGACTCCGGGAACTGTTCGACAAAGCCGGTTTGGCCCCGGCGGCGGTGGCCGCCATTGGCTTAACTAATCAACGCGAGACCATCGTCGTTTGGGACCGCGCCACCGGCCAACCGGTTTATCCGGCCATCGTTTGGCAATGCCGGCGCACCGCCGCGTTATGCCGGCATTTGGAGCGGGAAGGGTATGCCGCCATGGTCGGCGCTAAAACCGGCTTGCGGCTCGATCCCTATTTCTCCGCCACCAAACTGCAATGGCTGCTAACGACCTTTCCCGAACTCAAACAACGCGCCGCCCGGGGCGAACTCGCTTGTGGGACCATCGATTCCTGGCTGATTTGGAAGTTGACCGGCGGCCAAGTCCATGCCACCGACGTTACCAACGCTTCCCGGACCATGCTCTTTAATATTCATACGCTGCAGTGGGATGAGGAACTGCTCCGGCTCTTCGACATCCCCGCCGCCATCCTCCCCGCCGTCCAACCTTCCGATGGTTGCTTCGGCGCAACCATGCCGGCCTGCACCGGCGGCGTCGCCCTGCCGATCACCGGAGTGCTCGGTGACCAGCAAGCCGCTTTGTTCGGCCAAGGCTGCCTCGAACCGGGCATGGTTAAAAATACTTACGGAACGGGCTGCTTTTTGTTAATGAACACTGGGACCCAAGCCTGCCAGCCGCGCAACGGCATGCTCGCCACTGTCGCCTGGGGCTTGCGCAATCAAGTGACCTACGCTTTGGAAGGCAGCGTCTTCAACGGCGGGACCGTCATCCAATGGCTCCGCGACGAACTGGGCATCTTACCCCAGGCGGCCGACTCGGAAGTTTTGGCGCAGACCGTCCCGGATACCCAAGGAGTCTACTTCGTACCGGCTTTCACCGGCAGCGGAGCGCCCCATTGGGATCCGTTCGCGCGCGGCGCCATTCTCGGATTAACCCGGGGCACCACCCGGGCCCATCTGGCCCGGGCCGCCCTGGAGGGAATCGCCTATCAAGTGATGGAGGTCATCGACTGTATGAGCCAAACGATCGGCCACCGGCCGGCTGGCCTACGCGTCGACGGCGGCGCGGCCGCCAACAACTTTTTATTGCAATTCCAAGCCGACATTTGCGATGTCACGCTGCAACGCAATCGTTCGCTGGAATTGACCGGCACCGGGGCCGCCTTTATGGCGGGGCTCGGCGCGAACTTTTGGCAAGATCCGGCCGAATTGGCCGGACTGGTCTCCTTGGAAGCGGTTTTCACCCCCAGGTTTGACCCCGTCCTACGGGAAAAGCTGATCCAGGGTTGGTCCAAGGCGGTGGAACGGTCGGGGAGTTGGGTTGAAATTGAGGAATAAATCGGCTCTCAACCCTGACCCCTTCAATTTGGCGATGGGCGATGGGTGACCAGTTTAAATCGTAGGTCAATTCCCCAATAAAAAGCTTTATATTTTATCTCCGACACCCCTCGTTTCTTGAAAAGCAACGCAGGAGAGGGGCTGGGGGCGAAGTCGGAATCGGCAATAAAAAGAGCCAACCCTGCCAAAAGGCAAAGTTGGCTCTTTTCTTACTTTCTGCTAAACCGTTCCTACCGTTTCCGGTAGGAATATTCGCCCCGGTAGTTGGAGGCGTTGTAGTGCGGATACTTAGCCGGGCAATCGACCGGTCCGTCAAGCTCGTTGTCCTGGGTGTAAATGAACATCCGTTTTTCATCCCAAAGTACGATCTCGTCACGGCAGTCGCCGGTGAGATCAATGACTTCGGCGCAAAGTTCGGGATGACCGTCATCGGGGAAGCGGACCACTTGACGGTTATGGCCGTCAATCAAACCGCCCAAGGCGATATTGCCGTTTCGCAAGATTAAATCTTGGCCATCGCCGGTCCAGTTGACCGGAGTGATCACATTGCCGTTAGGGGAGGGTTCGTCGTTCCACAGTTGGTTGCCGTGGCAATCGTAGAGATAAAGGATGCCTTGATTCCCCCAATAGGTGGAAACGCAAATCTCCATCCCCGGCAGTTCGGGCCGGTAGTTTCCGACGCTGATCCGTTGCGCGTGGCCGGTGATCTCTTTCTTGAGGATATTCCCCTGGAGGTCGGCCAGCATAAATCCTTCCCAACCGGAGACGATGCCGATCAATTCGCCTTGTTCGGGATCGATCTTGCCGATCACGATCTCATCGGTATGGTCGGTATGGACCGGCAGGGACCACAGTCGCTCACCATCGGCGCTGACCAGATCGTAACCGACGAACATCTCCTCGCGGCCGTCGCCGTTGACATCTTTAGTATAAGCAAAATGACCGGTGCTGACCGGAGCGTCGTAGGTCCAAAGCAGTTCAAGATTACTGTTATACGCCCAAAGCTTCCGGTAACGGTCTTTGATCAAAATGTCGGTCGGCCGTCCTTTGCCGGAGAAGTCGCACATCCGGACCGAGTCGACGTTAACCCGGTCAAACGGATAATCTTTCCGGTCCAGCAGCGGGGTGGGAATCCACTTCTTCACCTTGCCGGTAGCGCCGTCGAGGATCATCAATTTGAAATCCCGGGACATGATCACTTCGTCCTTGCCGTCGCCGTCGATATCGCAGACTTGGAACGGCAGGTCGGCCGTTAAAAAGGCGTGTTCGGGGTTGGGTTCGCCAATCTGCCATAAAACCTTGCCGTTAAGATCGATGGCGGTTAGGCAGCTGATCCGGGCGTAGGCGTCGCGGTGAATCCGGCGCTGGCATTGGGCGATCACCACATAATACTCCGAGGTTCCGGTCAAATGGCCAAAACGAATATTCCGGCCGGCGCCAAAGTTCTGTAGATTGATGGCTTTCCAGAGCAACGGTTGGGGGTACTTAGACTGTTCCACTGCCAGCGCTTCGGCGCGCCGACGCCGTTCTTTGGTGACCTTCGCAAAGGTTGCGGCTTCGGTTGTCACCTCAATGTCGCCGAACTGCACCGGCGCCAGCGTCCCGATGCCAATCCGGCCTGCCGGATAGGTGGCGTCCTCCGTCTCAAACTCTTTAACGCCGTTGACGAAACATTGAATATGGCTGCCTTGGCAGTCGACGCTGAACTCGTAAAACTCGTCGGAGATGTATGGATACTCCTTGTCCGCCAAGACGGTTACGCTCTGTTGGTCGCGGCGAATTAATTGCAAGTGGCCGTTGTTGAAGCAAAGGGCGTAAAAACAAAGGCTGTTCCGGTAGCGGAAAAGTAATCCCGCCATGCTGGTCGAGAGCCATAAACGGATCCGGCAGGAGACGGTGTAATCGGACCAGTCCTGATCGCCGGTGGCCAAAATAATTACGTTGTCGAAACCGGTTTTGACCGCAGTTGAGTATTCAATATATTTGGCGCCGTCTTCCTCGACGATCATCCAGGTTTTCACTCCGCCCGAACCGGCGATCGGCGTCGGATCGTACCATTGACCGCCATACCAGTATTTCGGCCGGTAATGGTATTCGCCCATCGCTCCTAAAAACGGTTCATAGGGAAAATCGCCTAACGTAAAACTCTGAAAGTCTTCATGAAACAAAACCTTCGTACCCAATTCAATCACTCCTTTTTTTAACCTTTAATCGCTCCCACCATTAAACCTTTGGTAAAGTGTTTCTGAATGAACGGATAAACCGCTAAAATCGGCACGGTCGCGATGAAAATCGCCGCGGCGCGCAATGACAAGCTGTTCGCATTAAATTGGGCCAGTGAGATCTGATCGCCCAATAAGTTCATCGTCTCCATCTGAACGACCATATCGCGGAGGAAGACTTGCAACACTTGGAATTTGTATGAGGTTAAGTAAATCACGGCATCGGTAAACGAGTTCCAGTGCTTGACGGCGCAGAACAAACCGATGGTCGCGATCGCCGGTTTCGACAACGGCAGGATAATCCGGGTGAAAATATACAGGTCGTTGGCGCCGTCAATCTTCGCCGACTCCTCCAGACTATCGGGAATATTCTCAAAGAAGGTCCGGAGCAAAATCACATTCCAGGTGCTGATCAAGCCCGGGATGAGCAAAGCCCAGATCGAATCCAACAATCCGGTGGCTTTGACCACCAGGTAGGTGGGGATGATACCGCCGTTAAACAGCATCGCGACGATAACAAACTTCATAAAAAACTTCCGGCCCGGCAAATAACGGCGGGATAACCCGTACGCCAGCGCACACTGGAAGATCAAATCCAGCAACGTTCCAAAAACCGTCCGAATCACGGTAATTTTGAAACAGCCCAGGAAACGGGTATTGCTCATGATCATTTTATAGGAATCGGTTGTGAACCCTTGGGGCAACAACATGATTACCCCTTCCCGGATCTTGTCGGGATCGCTGAGCGACGTCACAATCACGTAATAAAACGGCACAAAAGTCAACACAGCCAGGAGTGACAGAAATCCGCCAATCACCCAATTGGAATTGAACTTTATTTTCAGCCCATTCATCAAATTCACCTCGTATATCTATTCAAGCATTCCATAATCCGGCATCAACCAAACACCATAACCATTATGGAACTCCCGGTATTGGCTCTTTTACCACAAGGAAACTTCACTATACTTTTTCGCCATCTTATTGGTGAACAACACCAACCCAAGTCCGATCAACGATTGGAATAAGCCGATGGCAGTGGTTAAACTGAACTTCATTCCCTGCAAACCGACCCGGTAAATATAGGTGCTTAAAACGTCGCCAACCTCATAAACCATGGGGTTGTAGAGAATGTAGATCTGTTCGAAAGCCACATCCAACAGATAGCCGATTTTTAGGATGAACATGATGATCACCGTGTTCATGATTCCGGGGAGTGTAATGTAGAGCAGTTTCTGTAACCGGTTGGCGCCGTCGACCGTGGCGGCTTCATATTGTTCAACATCAATACTGGTTAAGGCCGCAAGATAGACAATAGCTCCCCAACCTGCGTCTTTAAGAATCCCGGATACGACCACAATCGTCCGGAAGTATTTGGGGTTAGCCATGAAGTAAATCGGGTCGCCGCCAAACAGTTTAATGATCGAGTTGACCAGACCTTCGTTCGGTCCAAGCAACTGGATGATAATTCCGCCAAAAACGACCCACGATAGAAAATGCGGAAAATAAAAGACCGTTTGCAAACTTCGTTTCAAGCGCATACTGGTCAATTCATTCAAAAGCAAGGCCAGGATGATCGGGATTGGAAATGCGAAAACCAAATTGTAAAAATTGATTAAAAGTGTATTGCGCAGGATGTTATAAAAATCCGGAAACGAGAGCAAAAATTCGAAGTGTTTAAAGCCGACCCACGGGCTGTCCATGATGCCCCGGGCAAAGTTGAAATTCTTAAAGGCGATAATCAATCCGTACATGGGTAGATATTTATAAATGATGTACCAGATGATACCGGGCGCCATGAGTAGATAAAGATATTTGTGCCGGTTTAAGATACTGCCAAGCTCTTGAAACCGACTCAACCAACCTTTGTTCACCGTGTCGCTTTGACAAGCCATATTAACCGCTCCTTCTTTAAAGAGCACACCGAAACCGTTTGCTGCTAAATCTGGTTGTCGACTTGGTTCCGGTGTGCATATCGGGAAACATTTGTTGCTTCAAACGATTTCAAACGGAGCGAAACCGTTTGAGTTATTCATTTAGATTTTATTTGACCAGTTTCTTACCGGTGGTATTATACCAATTGCTCCAGAAGTCAATCGCTTTGTCACCGCCGGAAGAACGCCATTTTGACACATAATCGTTCCAGCTGGCGTCGATATCAACCACGCCCAAAATCGCTTTGGTGGTATACTCGCTGACGATGTTCGTCAAGTTGAAGTTGCCCAGTTCCGGATAGTACGGCAACGCGGCTTGGATCTTATCCAATTGTCCCATCTTGGTGGCAAAATCCAATCGAGTAATGGCGTCCTTGGTGTTGCTATAGGACATATATTCCTTGACATCTTCGGTTAAACGGCCATGTTTAACCAGGGAGAAAGACCATTGAATCGGGTGCGGCGCTTCGATAATCTCGATTTTGCCGTTATTCATTTTGTACTCTTTGCCTTCAATTCCAAGGTAAACAAAGCGGGTTCCTTCCGGCGAGAGCACCCAATCGAACATCTTCATCAAGGCATCGACGTTTTTGGTGCCTTTCGGGACGCCGATATAATGGCGGTTGACCGAGTTGTAAATGAACTTGGACGGTTTACCGTTCTTGAGGGTCGGCAACGCGATCGCATCCCAAACCTTATCAACCTGATTGGAGGTGTACTCCGGCAATTGATTGCCATGCCAGAAGTTGGAGGTCATCCCGTATTGGCCGGTTTTCAACTTTTCACGGTAAATCGGGTTGCTGACCAGCGGGAACTCCTGGTCGACCAAACCCTCTTTCACCAAGCGGTTCATAAATTTGAGGTATTCTTTGTATTGCGGAGTAATTTCCGGCGGCGTCACTTTCCCGTTGATTACTTTATAGGAAGCCGCATCGAACGCCGATAAGAAGATCCGGCCGCCGTAGCTTAGGTCACTGTTGACCAACAAACCGTAGGTATCTTTCTTGCCGTTGCCGTCGGGATCTTTTTCCCGGAAGGCTTTGAGGACTTGATAGAACTCTTCAATGGTTTTCGGAGTTTTTAAACCAAGCTTGGCCATCCAGGCCTTTTTCACATAAATCACTTGATGGAAGGCGTCTTGACGATTAAAAGGAAACGCCCAGATCTTCCCTTTCTCGGTCACCGGCAGCCAGGCTTCGGCCGGCATATTCTTGAAGTTCGGATATTTCCGGGTATTCTTGATGTACGGGGCTAAGTCGGTCAGCATGCCATCCTGGGCATATTGTAGGATCGGCTCTTTGGGGTTGCTCAAGAAGGCATCGGGATAATCACCGGAAGCCATCATGATATTGAGTTTGTTCGTGTAAGCAGCAGAACCGGGCGATTCGATGTTGATTTGCACACCGGTTTTTTCCCGAATGAATTGGGTGTACTTATTGTCAGTCAGTGACATACCCTTCGGGTCCATGTTGAAATCATACAATACTCTAAAGGAAACTACCTTCCCCGGTTCTTTGGCGAAACTGATTCCGGAAGCGGCAATTAAGGATAACGCTAACAGAGTCAGGAGCCAAACATGCGCTTTTTTCTCTCTACGATTCACTACAAATTCCTCCTTTGGAAAGTTGTTAACTTGATGATAACAGCTTCGTAACAATTTTCAAATTGCTATATTTTTAGATTGATGTACATTATTTTGTTTAGGGCCCTTTTTGTTGAAATGACGCGTATTTAACCAATTGCCAATTAGACAGTGAAATTTCGGAAATGAGGTTCGATTCCAAAGAAATGATCACTTTTGTTAATTTCATAAATCAAAATTTGAATAAAAAAAAGAGCCTTCCGCGACGGAAAGCTCCCTTTGACAGTAAACGGAATTAATTGGCTTGATTGCGAAATTCGGAAGGCGTCAGCTGGTAACGTTTTTTAAAGTTGCGAATAAACGAATGCACCGTATCAAACCCGCAACGTTCCGCGATCTGTTTGATATTCAGCTGTTCGTCTTTTAATAAACACAGCGCCTTTTTCAACCGTAACTCAATCACATAGTCGACGAAATAAACCCCTAACTCTTTTTTAATGAACGAACTCAGGTACGAAGGGTTCATTCCCACTTCCGCCGCGACAATCTCCAGTGAAATGGTTTTATCGTAATTTTCTTCAATATAATCGATGATCCGCTGAACAACGAGCTTATGGGAGTTTTTCTCTTTACTGTTGCGGTATTCGACCAACCGCCCCGCCACTTTCAGAAAGAACTCCTTTTTCTCCTCAATCAGTTCGTAGCTGTACAATGTGATAAAGAGGTCTTCCTCGCCATAGACATCCTTCAGCGAATAACCAAATTCCAGCACCACTTTGATGATCTCATAAAAGATATTGGAGAAGATGGCATTGACCAGGTCCACTGATAAGTAAGACTGCGTAAAGAGATTCCGGCAAATCTGCTCAATGGCGCACTCAATCTTCGTTTGATTGCCGCTCTTGATGTATTCCTTAAGATAGGCAATCTCGGTGACCGGATAATTCGGGGCCAGCGTAGTATGGGCTGCGACCTCCTGGTACCGGATTAACGAGTTCCGGTGGGAAAAATTCTTAAAGCTTAATGCTTTTAAGGCTTGGGCGTAGCAGATCTGAATTTGTTCCATTCCCGCCAAGACCTCGCTTACCGCCACCCGGACGCTCAGATGATACGATCGTTCAATCTGCGTTTGGCTGGCCCGAATCCGCTGCTCCACTTCTGCCAAAACCGCCGTTTCGGATTGCTGCGCTTCCAGCGCCAACAAGACGACGATCTTACCCAGCTCTACGGTGACAACCGCGGTTTGCTCCTCGCCAAAGGCCGCCTTGATATCGTTTTGAATCTTTTTATTCAGCAGCATCCGCGGCAAGTACTCCCGATTCTCCAATAAAAAACTATAATAATTGTCGATCTGATACACAACCGTCAAAAACCGTTCGCCGCGCCACTGCACCCCCAAGTCAACCGACTTCTCGGCGATCTCTTCCCGCGTGTATTCCCCGGTTAAGACGCCGATCACGAAACTGTCGATCAAGCTATTGATGTTGGTTTGAAGCTTATCTTGGTACGCCCGGATCGATTGCGTATAAATGGTCTGGATCAGCTTGGCCAAACCAAAAGCGGAGGCCAACAGGAAACAGACGATCAGATAAAAGTCCAGCGAGTTGTTTTTGGTGCCCTCGCGAATCACGGCGTCGGGAATGATTGAAATCACTTGCCAATTGGTGTGGGCGTTTTGCGTCACAAAGACATAATAACGATGGCCCCAATCGGTGATCCGGACCAGCGGCGTTTTTTGACCGGTCGCTAGAATTTTGGCTTGATTCTTTTTGAAGACGCGGTAAAGATCGTTATTCTGATGGAGGATGGTTTGATCCTGGTCATCCAAAACCACCAGTCCCGATTTTCTATTCCCCAAGCCCGCCAGCAGTTTCCGTTGATCCACATTAAAAACGATCGCGCCGCGCCGCGCGTTAAAGGGAATCCCGGCAACCCAAGACAAGATCAGCGGCGAGCGCGGATCACCGGCCCGTTCATAACGGGCGGGAAACCACCGTTTGGCTTTTTTTTGCGCATAAAATTGATTAATCACCACATGATCGGGGAAATAATCCAGATTGGCAAACATATATTTGGTGGACAAGGCCTTGTCGCTACTATAGCTATACAAATAGATCGAATCAATCACCGGTTCCGAGTTGATAATGTTGATCAGGCCCCGCTGGATTTGGTAAAGCGTAAAATAGTCGTCTTTGCCATACTCCGATTTGACCAGGATTCCCGCTAAGTTATTGTTATCATTGACCAATTGGTGATAATACGAATTGATCTTTTGCTCGAGTGAATTTAATAATACCGCTGTTTGTTCATGGTTCTTCTCATAATACTGAACCTGCTGTTCGAGGGCGTCCCGATGGACTTTACCGTAGTAAACAAAAAGCAGCACCGAGATGATCATAGCCATGCTTAAGCAGGCCAGAACCAGCTTTTGTTGGATCGTGAATTGTACATGCCGTAGATGAAACCGCCGCAATATTTGCCCCTCCAACTGATAAAACCAACCGAATATTCTCTTTGCAAACTATTCCACGGATTCAGCCCAGTTCCTTTTAACTATGAAAAATTTCTATAAATCCCCTGTTTGTCGTGCCTCGCGACCGATTCGAAAATGAAGAGGCTTTTGAGCTTTTCCTTCATTGCCTCTTCATTGATATCGTTATTTTTTATTTGATCCTCGTCAGAAACAATGTCGTAATTTTCCCGCTTCATCCGAATACCGCCAAAACTTCTTCGACCCGGTTGCGGTTCTCGCCGTCGCAACTGATCAACCGTTGCACCGTGAACGTCTCGATCCGCGCGCCTTGGTAAACATCGGAGATCATTTGGTGTTGATGATTGGAGATGACGGTTTTGATTCCCTGTTCCGCCAGTTGTAAGGCAATCTCCGCCAACCGCAATTGTTTTTCGGTATTGAACCCTCCGGTGCTGTAGGTCGTAAAGTTGGCCGTCTTATTCAGCGGCAAATACGGCGGATCGCAATAAATCACATCGCCTTTTTCCGCTCCCAGCATGACTGTTTCAAAATCGACCGCCGTAAACCGGGCGTTTTTAAATTTCTGATGAAAAAAGAGCAATTCCCGTTCGGGAAAACGGGGTTTGCGATACCGTCCGAACGGCACATTAAAGACGCCTTTCGAATTGTAACGGCATAACCCATTATAACCGTGGCGGTTCAAATAGACAAACAACGCCGCCCGGACATACGGGTCCCGTTCGCGGTTGAACTGTTGACGCAGCTCATAGTAACGTTCTTTCGTATTGTGATCCGGGGTGAAATACGTCTTGCAAAACGTCACGAAATTCGGGCCTTCTTGTTGCACCGCCTGATATAGCGCGACCAAATCCCGATTGATATCATTCAACCAATAATCGGAATAGTCGGTATTTAACGCCAGCGAGCAACTGCCCGCGAACGGTTCCAACAAACGTTTCCCGGCGGGGAGTTGCTCCCGGATGCGCCAAACCAGTCGATATTTTCCGCCAGCCCATTTTAGAAAAGGTTTCACCCAGCTTACCCTCGCGCCGTTTTGGCAGTTATTCATTGCTATCATCTTATCATAAGCAACGCTATTTTAAAACCAAAGGCCCTCTCCGGGCTTTAAAACATTTAATCGCCCGGCTCAGTCCAAATCGATTTGATAATATTGATAAACCGTCACAACCTCAAACCCGCATGATCGATAAAGCGATAAGGCTTTCGCGTTTTGGACCGCCACTTCGAGCAGCACCGGATGAATCTGCTCTTCCACACAACGCAACATCATCAGACCCAGCAGCTCACGCCCGAAGCCGCGGCCCCGGTATTCGGGGCGAATCCCAAATCCGAAAATATAACCCGCTGCCCGCTCCTGATCAATCCCGATTTTCCCAATGATTTTACCATCAAGTTCTCCGACATAGGTGGAGCCGTAATACCGCTCGGCCACCGCCGACGGCAACTCTGCCATGGCCGATCCAAAAGATACCGCATCCAGTTGTTGCAATACGTCAAAATCTTGCCGGTCAGCCTTGCGCAACCGCAATCCGTGTTGGGGAAAGTCGGGAGCCGTGACGCCGGGAAAACACATCCGGTATTCCGAGACTGTATATCGACCCCCAACCGCTTGCGCAAAATGGGTTCCAGCCGCCGCAGCTTGCTCGGCAATGAGTAAAACGCGGGGGATCTTCCACGCTTTACACTCCGCCAGCGCCGCCGTATATAGTTTTCCGAAAATTCCCCGCCGCCGGTAGTCAGGATGAACCATGCCGGTCAATTCGATCTCGCGACCGGTTGGGTCGATGGCGTATAGTCCCAGAAACCCAACTAACTTTCCTGCGCGATACGTCAATAAATACAGGCTTTGCGACGCTTGCGGCTGAGCCAGCATATCCCAGTTCAATTTAGGCTGTAACGGCTCAACATGAACGCAGGCTTTTTCCAACGCCTCAATCTCCTGCAATTGTTCGGTTTTAAGTAAATTCAATTTTTGGATGTCGTCCAATTTGCAACCTCCGGCTTTTTCGCTCGATTTAAGGATGCCTGATTTTTATTACAACTTTGACAATTCCAAATAGTTATTTCTATAATATAGTTCCACAAATGCCAACCAATTCCTGCGCGATAGCCGTTCCGTCCGGATTGCTGAAAGCACTTCGGACGCCCCGACCTGAAGGTCAGGGCTAAGTTGAAAACGAGTCTCAACCCCGGCTTGAAGCCGGGCTGGGTCGTGCTTCGAACTATCCAGAAAATAGCCGTTGATGTTTCGTTGGAACTCCGGAGCCTGGATCTTAGTTTTTTAGTTTTTACAAATAACAGATCATGGCGCCCCCTCTCTACGCGGTCGGAGAGCGGGGGAAGTAACCATTGCCTTCTGGCACCGTATCGCCTCAGGGGGGTGAGTCACGCCTCTTTTTCACCCTTTCGCTTGCCCCAGCAAGTTTACTGATTCACCAAACCGACTTGCCGGAACTCCGAGCCGCTTCCAAAAAATAAGAGAGCGCCCCGCCGGGGCGCTCTCGAAAAAGATCGCGGTTTTTCGTTAGGTATTTTAAAAATTTCACCCGCTTGCCTGTTGCTCCAAGTTGTTCGGAGCCCGCTCCAGCAATTCGGCAAAATAGGTCTTCCCTTGATAAGTTTTGGCCAATAATTTAATGGCGCCACGGACATCGTCGCCGGCCCGGTGGGCTTTTTCCACCGCGATATGATGCGCTTGCAATAAAAATTGCAATGACACCCGCGGGATTCCTTTGGCGCGCCAATTGATGCCCCGCATCGAGCAGAGCCAAGGTTTCTCAAGGCTTTCCGGGAACAACTGCGTCACAAATCCCCGATCAAAACTGGCGTTATGCGCCACAAGAAACTCCGCTTGACGGAGCATTTCGCGGACCCGGGGTCCATCCAACGCTTGTCCGGCAACATCTTTGGTGCGAATGCCGTGGACCAAAAAAGCGCTCCGGGTGATCGGATGTTTCGGTTCCCGCAACCCCACATACTCGTCGACAATACATTTGATCTCGCCCGTCTCCCGGTGAAACGCAAATAAATAAAGGGCGAGTTCGATAATCTCATCTTCCGCCGGATTCAGGCCGGTTGTTTCAACATCGATATATCCGGCAATCCCATGCAGCGAGGCAAAGCGGCCATCATTGTTTGTATGTATTTCCACCATTCGCTAACCCCCGTAGTCTTTGAAAGCAGGTAAAATTATGTGTTTGTAAGTACTAATTCCACATTGACCATTGGAGTTCCTACAGCTTTAGCCGATAACTTTTTCGGAAATGTTTCTCTGTGGATTTACCTCACGATTATCCGCAACGTAACGGGTTGGAATGTCCGAACCGGCTATGCCAACTAGGCCATTCAATCACTGTTGGCTCATTACGCTGTTTAATGTAAAAAACGCGTCCCGAAGGACGCGTTTCATTTTCGTTCCCGTTCCTGTTAATGTCCCTGATGTACCATCCGGCGTTGTTGGCCGCGGGCGAGCACCGACAACGTGTAATTTAACACGAAATAGGTAAGGGCAATCATACTAAAGAGCAGGAACACCTGGGTACTGGTCCCGTAGCGTCCCATCAGGATCATTCCTCTACCGGTCAACTCTTCGATTCCCACTGCCCAAACGAACGAAGTGTCTTTGACCACGGTGATAAACTGGGAGACCAACGGCGGAATCATGTTGCGCATCGCTTGAGGCAAAATGATATGCATCAAGGTCATGGGATAACTAAACCCTTGCGAACGCGCAGCTTCCCATTGGCCTTTGCCGATGGAGTTTAAGCCGCCGCGGATAATCTCGGCAATGGCCGCCGAGGTAACAATGGTCATTGCGGTGATCCCGGCCTCAATCGGATGCAACGGGGTTAAAAAACGGATCGCATAGATAAACAAAAGGTTGGGAATATTCCGGACGATTTCAACATAAATCCCGGCGATGGGTCCAAAAACCTTATGTTTGGAATAGCGGCCCACCCCTAGGGTAATTCCGATAAAAAAACTAAAGAGGATGGAACAAAAGGCAATGATTAGGGTAACCCATAAACCTTGCCCCAGAAAAGTAAAGTTTTCAATCTTCCACAATTCTTTGGCAAGTGCTGCAAATTCTTTCATGCTGTCACCTCCGCCTTACGTTCCAACTGCTGAGCCAACCGGGCTAACGGTAAACAGAGCGCCAGATAAAGCAGACCGGTCACCACGTAAGTCGGGCCGTAATAGAGGTTATTGCTTGACCAGGAGTCGGCATGATACATTAACTCGCCGCCGGCGACCATCGCCATCACCGAAGTATTTTTGATCAAATAAACGGCTTGATTGGTCAATGGCGGAAAAACAACTTTCTTGGCTTGGGGCAATACAATGTAGCGCATTGCGTCCCAATACGTGAACCCTTGGGAATACGCCGCTTCCCGCTGCCCTTTGGGGACCGCCTGGATGCCGGCCCGGATCACCTCGGCAATATAAGCGCCGTGATAACCGCCAACTCCCAATACGCCAACCGTCAAAACCGGTAAAGTGATGCCGATATGCGGCAAAGCGTGATAGAGAAAGAAAACTTGGATAACCAACGGAGTATTTTGAATAAACTCCACATAACACCGGGAGACAATCCTGGCCCATTTCCAGTGGGATGACGCCAATACACCGAAGAGAATGCCCAAGATTAAAGCAAGGGTCAGCGCTAGTACGGATACTAGCGCTGTTACCCCTAACCCTTCGATAAAGACGTACCAGTCTTTAAATAAAGCTTCCCACTTAAACCAGGCGAAAGGACTAACCATTATTACTTAAGGCCCCATTTCTTAATCAGTTTATCAAGTTGGCCGGATTTTTTCAGTTCATTGATAGTGTCATTGATCAAAGTTGCCAAACCTACGTTGTCTTTCCGAGAAGCAATACCATAATTTTGCGGGCTGAAACGATCCGGTAAAATAACAGCGGTTTTGTCGACGTATCCACCAAGGATCGAAGCGTCAACCGAGAAGCAGTCAACCCGGCCGGAATCCAACGCCGCTTTGATCTCGGGATAGGTGGCGAACTCTAAAAATTCAACTTTAATACCGAGCTTGTCAGCTTCGACTTGAATCGCCGCTTTGGAAGTCGCGCTTTGAGCAACGCCGATTCGTTTGCCGTTCAGGTCTTTTAACGATTTAAACTTGGCGGCTTTCTTAACCAATAAACCAACGCCGTCGACAAAATACGGATCGGAGAAGTTATAGCTCTTTTTCCGTTCGTCGGTGATGGTGAAAGTGGCGGCAACGATATCGATTTCGCCATTGTCAAGCAACGGGCCGCGGGTTTTCGCGGTAACACCGGTTAATTCAAGTTTGGCTTTTTTGCCCAGGATTTTTTTGGCGATGATGTCGGCCAGATCGACTTCAAAACCGGTAACTTTGCCGGTTTTCGGGTCTCTGTATCCGAAATTCGGCACGTCTACCTTGACGCCAACTTTGAAGACGCCGCGGTCTTTGATCGCTTTGATATCAGGAGTATCCTGAGTCGCAGCGCCAACCGGCAGCAACAGGCTGCCAAACAAAACAAGCGTTCCCAATCCAATGATCCATTTTTTCAACATGTAAATACCCCCTTGACTCATTTTTATATGAATTTAATGAAACCCTTTGGTTAACGCAGGATCCGGCTTAAGAACTGCTTCGCCCGATCATGCTGAGGATTCATAAAGAAATGCTCCGGAGTTCCCTCCTCCAAAATGACTCCTTCGTCCATGAAGATGACCCGGTCAGCCACTTCTTTGGCAAATCCCATCTCATGAGTGACCACAATCATGGTGATCCCTTCATGCGCCAAATCAACCATTACATCCAGCACCTCTTGGATCATCTCCGGATCCAATGCCGAAGTCGGTTCGTCAAATAACATAATCTTTGGATGCATATTCAACGCCCGGGCGATGGCCACCCGTTGTTGCTGGCCGCCGGAAAGCTGTGAAGGATAGGCGTGGGCTTTGGCTTTCATACCGACCCGTTCCAGGTATGCCATTCCGGACTCTTCCGCTTGCTCTTTGGAGATCTTTTGAATCAGCACCGGCGCCAGCGTTATATTTTCGATCACTGTCTTGTGCGGATAAAGATTGAATTGTTGAAAGACCATCCCAATGGATTGGCGCACGGTGTTCACCGCCGCTTTATGGGCGGTCACCTCAACGCCGTCAACCACTACCCGGCCGTGATTGGGCCGTTCCAAAAGATTAATGCAACGAATCAAAGTGCTTTTACCGGAACCGCTCGGCCCGATTACGACAACCTTTTCACCGCTGGCTACATGGAGATCGACATCTTTCAATACATGAAGATGACCAAAGTGTTTGTGAACCCCTTCTAACCTAATCAATGCTTTTTTTACCTCCGTCCGAACCCGTAAGATCTATGTAAACTAAGACTGGGGTTTCGTCTGTAAAATCCGTTTAAATTTTGTTTATTCGATTATTATATCACATATAAGTTACGTGGAAAGTTTTATTTTTCCTTCTGAATGCTGTTTATTTTTTCATGAAAAATGCATGAATACAAAATACAATATTGAAACAATCCAGTTCCAGACCACATAACAATTCAATCTACGGCCCGGATTGCCGATTCCGTTCTGTTCCGGAACCCTCAACCAACCCAAATAAAAATCCAGCCGCAGCCGGATTTTTTAAAACGCCTAAAGTTCGTATCAAAACGGTATCCCAGCGAACCTACTTCACTCGCTAGACCGCGTAACTTTTCAGGATATCCATTACGCACCGGTAAAATTGCTGGACCGACCGGATCTCCACCCGTTCGCGACTGCTGTGGAGATCAACCAGGTTGGGTCCGATGGCGACACATTCCATCGGGGTTTGGTCATTGCGATACTTCTCCACCAACCAACCGCACTCGAGTCCCGCATGAATCACGATGGTGCGGGCCTTGCCCTGATTATAACGGTCGTAAACCGTTTTGGCCCGTTGCAGCAATGGGGAACCGGGGTTCGGGCTCCAACTCGGATAAAACTCGATATATTTGATGACCGCTCCAACCTGTTCGGCGAGGGGTTCGTGAATCCGTTTCATCCAATCCAAACCGTCCGCGGCCGAACTCCGGTGCATGCAATGGATGAAAGCCTGCCCGTCTTGAATCCCGATCGAAGCCAAATTGCTGGAAGTTTCAATCAACTCGGGTTGACTCGGCACCATCTTCAGTACGCCGTGCGGTACTTGCGTCAGGATTGCCAGGATCCGGCCGGTTCCCTGATCATCGATCATTTGCGCCGGCAGTTCGGTTTCGTCCCATTCAATTTGAAGATCCGGATCGGCTTTTTGGTAAGCCTTTTTAAAGTCGGCGCTCAGCGCCGCGACCAAACGCTCCCATTCCGCCGCTTCGTCGCGACGAACGATCACCGTGGCGTTGGCATTGGCCGGGATGACGTTGTTCTGAACCAACCGCCCCCCCGCGAACGTCGCCAGGTTCAAGCGCAATCCATCCGCTTTGCCCCGTTGCAGGATTTGGGCGATCAGTTGAATCGCGTTGGCGCCGCCATCGGCAATCGCCACTCCGGAATGTCCGCCTTTTAACCCGCCGACCTTCAGCGCAACACATTTGGTTCCTGCCGCGACCGGGACTTGCCGGACCGGAGCGATGAACTCGGTGGTTAATCCGCCAGCGCAACCATAGATAATCGCATCGACTTCAATCTCATCCACATTAATCATGGTCCTGCCCTTCAGCAGCCCCGGATCAAAGTCCCGGGCCCCTTCCAAGCCGACCTCCTCTTGAACCGTCAATAAAACTTCGATAGGACCCAAAGCGGTTTGGTTATCCTCCAGAATCGCCAAAGCCACCGCGATTCCAATGCCGTTATCTGCTCCCAACGTGGTCCCGGCGTCGCCGTAATCACCGGCTTTGACCCAACCGTCGCCCGGCAATCCGTCCGCGCCGCAATAAAGCAACTTTAAAGGGAAGATCCGGTCATCGGGCACGCAGACCATGTCCATGTGGGCCTGTAAAACCAGCGTCGGTTTATCTTCCAAACCCGGCGCGGCTTTTTTATATAAAACGATATTCCGCTCACCCGGCCGGTCGCCCGGGGCGTCGGGGCGGTAATAACAGTCCAGCCCCTGTATTTTGGCGAACTCCCCGATATACTTCCGCACCGCGTCCTCATTCCGCGAACCATGCGGCAACTTGGTTATCTCCTCAAAATGATACCAAACCCGTTCCGGCTCAAGGCCATTAAAAAATCTGGACATCCTGACACCTCTTTACGATTCTCTTACGACTTCTTTCTTAGTTTAACTCATTCCCCCTAAAAAATATAGTTGATTGTTCGAGATTGTTAACCGCTTGTTTCAAGCCGCCTAATCCCCTGATCTGTGGCGAGACGGCGCGGGAAGCGGAATGCAAAAAGTTATCCACAACCCGGCGTCGTTTATCCACAGAAATAGAATAGTTATTCACAAAAATAGATCGGTTATTAACAAAATGAGCTTGTTCTGTGAATAACGTAGCTAAGTTATTCACTAAACCAAATACCCTAGATACAACTTTAGCCGAGGTTTTACGCTTCAGCCTCACTTTCACTTAATTGAGGCCGAGAGGTGCTTGACGGATTGGATGAACTTCCAGAAATACATTCGCGTCGTCAAAATGGGAAAAGTGCAAGGAACGACCAAGCGAGGACCGCAGATAATACTCGCTGTATATTGAGGACCGGAGCGACCGAGTGACGCAGCAATTTACCCATTTTCACGACGCCTCAGCCAATCCGGCAAAACCTTTTCATCCTCATTTCATTCTACCCTACCCTCTCCAAAAAGAAAGAGCCTCACGGCTCTCCTTATTTTCTCATCCATCCTCAAACCTTAATTCTCAAATTACAGCCTGGCCTCAAGCTTCGCTTTTTCATCCTCATATCCGGGTTTCCCAAGCAAGGCAAACATATTCTTCTTGTAGGCCTCCACCCCGGGCTGATCGAAGGGATTGACCGCGTTGAGATACCCGCTGATCCCGCAGGCCTTCTCAAAGAAATATACCAAATTCCCGAACCAATACGGTTTGATCTCCGGAACCCGGATCACCAGATTCGGCACGCCACCGTCATTATGAGCCAGCAGCGTTCCTTCAAAGGCTTTTTCATTGACATACTCCATGGTCTGGCCGGAGAGAAAGTTCAACCCGTCGATATTGTCGGGGTCGTTGGGAATCGCTAAGGAATGACGGGGTTTCTCCACCCACAGCACTGTCTCGAACAGATCGCGCCGGCCTTCCTGAACATACTGGCCCATCGAGTGCAAGTCGGTTGAGAAATCGACCGCCGCCGGAAAAATTCCCCGTTGGTCCTTGCCTTCGCTCTCGCCGTACAACTGCTTCCACCATTCGGCAAAATAATGAAGTCCCGGCTCATAATTGACCAAGATCTCAATCAGTTTCCCTTTCCGATAGAGCACGTTCCGGGCGGCAGCGTAGCGATAGGCCGGGTTTTCATCCAGACTGGCCACGCCATACTCACGGCAACCGTCGGCGGCTCCCTCCATCATTTCTTGAATATCCACGCCGCTGGCGGCGATCGGCAACAATCCCACCGGAGTCAAAACCGAATAACGGCCGCCAACATCGTCGGGAATCACAAATTGCGGATACCCTTCGGTATCGGCCAATTTTTTCAACGCCCCTTTCGCCCGGTCGGTGGTGGCGTAAATCCGTTCGCGGGCTCCGGCCGGTCCATACTTCTTCACCAACAATTCTTTGATCAGGCGAAACGCCACGGCCGGTTCGGTGGTGGTCCCCGATTTGGAGATCACATTGACGGCAAAATCCCGTTCGGCCAGGAGCTCTAGCAACTCTGCCGTATAGGTCGGGCTAATGGTATGGCCCAAATAAAAGATTTGCGGCGCTTTGCGGTGTTCCGGACATA
Source organism: Bacillota bacterium (assembly GCA_023410535.1). GTDB lineage: Bacteria > Bacillota > UBA4882 > UBA8346 > UBA8346 > JAEYPR01. The sequence continues at coordinate 25,158 of JAEYPR010000036.1, forward strand.
ATTGGTTGAAAAATGAATGATTCAGCATCTCAATAGCGGCTCGCGCCCCCAAATAGGAACCGCCGATTCCGATCACCACCAACACTTCCGTCGTGTCGCGGATCTTTTTGGCCGCTTGCAAAATCGCGGTAAATTCCGCGCGATCGTATTCTTTCGGTAAGTTAACCCAGCCTAAAAAGTCATTCCCGGCGCCGGTCCCCTCATGCAGCATCTGGTGGGCTAAGCGGATCTGTCCGGAGAGATTGGTCAATTCGTGCGCTTGGACCAAGGGTTGCGTTTTGGAAAGATCAAGGGCGATTGCGTGAGACATGATGTCCTCCTCTTTACTGGTTTCACTTTTATATAAATGTCATATGTCGCGTGAAGCAATCCCAATTTATTCTGTTTCATTCTGCATTCGGGGGTATATTCCTGCCGCTTTAGCCACAGCTTTCCACTTTCTGCCGTTCGCTATTCCCAAACGTAGCAGGTCGGATACCTATGAATTTTTTTCATAGAAATTTATTTAACATTGCAATTATGTTATGATACAATAAGAATATAATCGTATGAAAAGGAAAGGAGCATGCATTAATGACCAAAACCAACCAAATATTGCGCCAGATAAGCCGGTTTGTGCTGCTGGAGATCGGAGCGTTTCTGGCGGCAGTCGGTTTGGAAATCTTTTTAATTCCCAACCAGATCATTGACGGAGGAGTTGTCGGCGTCTCGATTATCGCAAGTCATTTATCCAAATTACCGTTAGGCTTGTTTATCTTTTTGCTTAATTTGCCGTTTTTAATTATCGGCTACCGTCAGATTGGCAAAACGTTTGTCATTAATACGCTCTTTGCCGTTGCCTCGCTTTCAATTTGGGTTTCGGTGCTCCATCCGATTCCCGGACTGACCCACGATATGTTATTAGCCGCCGTCTTTGGCGGGGTGGTCTTAGGAATCGGGGTCGGTTTGATCATCCGTTACGGCGGATCGCTGGACGGCACGGAAATTGTGGCGATTATCGTCAACAAACGCTTTAGTTTTTCCGTCGGCGAAATCGTCATGTTTTTTAACCTGTTCATCCTGTGCAGCGCCGGTTTTGTTTTCTCCTGGGATAAGGCGATGTATTCATTAATCGCTTACTTCGTCGCTTTTAAAGTAATCGATATCACGATCGAAGGTTTGGACGAGGCCAAAACGGCCATGATCGTCACCGACCGGGGCAGCGAATTGGCCGAAGTCGTGATGGCCCGTTTGGGGCGGGGCGTTACCTTTCTCGATGCCAAAGGCGCTTACTCGGGCCGCTCCAAAAATGTGCTTTTCTCGGTAATCACCCGTTTGGAAGTGGCCAAACTGAAATCTATCATCAGCGAGATCGATCCTGACGCCTTTGTGACCATCCACGATGTCTCGGATCTAATGGGCGGCAAACATAAAAAACGGGCCATCCATTGATGGCCCCACCCTACATCTTCGCTACCGGTGTTCAAAACGGTGCGAAATAAGGCACCCGGTCCACCCGGACCACATCCTGTTCCGTAATGGATTGCAAGATGGCAAAGACTGTCCGCAAATCGCCGATCTCCATCTCCGGGGTGACCCCGATTGCTTCCGTTCCGTTCAAGGAGTTATAGAAATTCAAGAATTCATTGTAATAACCGCGCATCGGCCGGAACGGCACCAGTTCGTGCCGGCCGTCGTTATAAAAGATGTTGATCACGCCGCAGGTCACGTCTTCAAGGTAAATCATGCCTTGGGTACAGAAGATCCGCAACCCGATCAGCGGCTTTTGCGGTTCGCGCCCGGCCGGATAATAGGTGAAGTTACCGATTACCTTGTTCATAAATTGCAGATTGACGGTGATGGCGGCATAGGGACTGAAGTCGTCTTTTTGCGGCACTCCGAGCGCCTGTAAATATTCGACGGCGCCGAAGACATGTCGCAGGCCCGCCAGGTTATGAATGGCCGCATCTAAAATATCGCCGCCGGGATAATCGGGATGTTGCCGCCATTCCGTGGCCGAGAAGGTATCCTGTTTCATCGAGCACGGAAAACAACTGGTGTCATGATAGGTAAAATGGACCGGCGTTCCGACTTGGCGCTGCCGGATCAGGTCGCGCAGCAAATTAAACTCCTCACTGTAACGGAAGTTTTCCGCGATCATCATCTTAATGCCGTAGCGGTCAGGTAAGTTTTGCGTCGCCTCCGCCTGCTCCATCGTTGCTCCCATCGGTTTCTCCAAAATCACCGCTTTCCCGGTACCGGCCACCACTTCGGCCACCGGATGGTTTTGGGCGATCGGCACTAAAATATCAATGACCTGCAAATCGCGGCGTTCGATCATGGTCAGGTAATTGGTGTAAACGTCCCGGTTGATATCCAATCCCAACCGTTGTCCCCAATACTCGGCCCGGGCGCGATTGGTGTCACAGATGGCGGTAATCTCATATTTATCACCCAGCTCCTGAAAGGCCGGATAATGCAACCGTTCCCAGGCGTAACCCAACCCGATAACCCCTAATTTCAACTTTTCCATCAATAAAAACACCCCTTTCCTATACTTTCTCCAGAAAAGGGGGTGATCATGCGAGCGGTTTCAATTGTGATGATCCGGGTTGCGTTATTATCAACGCGTGATCGTAACCTTATTCAGCCAACGCGGGTGCGCCGGATCAATTCCCCGGGCTCTGGCGGTATGATGAGCCAACATTTGTCCAACGACGATCAATTGGAACGGGGACAACCATTCGGGACAGGCGGGAACCTGGATTACCGGGATGCGCGCGGTCGCTTTTTCCAGCGCTTGGGTGGAGATAACATAAACCTCGGCATCCTTTTTGACGATCGCTTGGGTCAACCAATCCATTCCGTCGTAGGAGGGTCCGTCCGCCTTCAGGATCACAAACGGCACTCCGGCTTGGGTAATTGCCAGCGGCCCGTGTTGAAAATCCGCTCCCGAATAGGCTTTCGCCCGGATATAGGAGGTTTCTTGCAACTTCAGACTGATCTCCATCGCAATCGGATAGTTATACCCCCGGGCCAAAATAATGCATTCGTCTTTGGTTGCCAACCACTCCCCGATTGGGACGACGACTGACTCGTCAGCCAATACGGCGGCCACCAAATCCGGGATTGATCCTAAATCCCGGTTGATCGCATCATGTTCCGCCAAGGCGCCTGCCAATAAATATAGGTTCATCAAAGTGGTCGTGAAGGACTTGGTGGCGGCGACCGCTTTCTCAACTCCGGCATGACAATAGAGATAGGCATCCAAGCCCAAAGCCGACAATTGGGAATCCGGAACATTGGTGATCCCGATGGTGTAACCGGAATATTGCTTGACCCGGGTCATAAACTCGATTACTTCATTGGTCTGACCGGACTGGGAGATGGCGATCACGACGGTCCGCGTCAGTTTCAAAACAGTCTGATAAAGGTTGATCACCGAAGGAGCCGCCAATGCCACCGGCAACCCGACTTTGCTTTCAATAATATATTTGCCCAACGCCGCCGCGTGGTCCGAGCTCCCCCGGGCCACGATCAGGATATTGTCGACCTCTCTCACGGCAATTTTCGGCAGTAATGTCTGCCGGATCATTGCCAAGACCGCCTGATTCAGCTCGATCGTGTTGCGCAACACCACCGGTTGTTCCCTGATCTCCAGCAACATATCATCCAGTTCTTCCGTATTTATCATCATCAGCACTCCTCATCATGAGAGTCAACATCCGCAATCCAGTTCACCCATCAGTAGCTTGTCACGCCGAGATCCGCTCAGCCGCAATGGAGTCAACCAGCAGTTGCGCGTGGGGATGCCAGTGCAACACGCTCGCCGGCAACCGTTCGCTGACGCCGTCATTCATTAATTCGGCGCAAATCGCCGTTTTGGTCGGGCCGTTGGCAAGTAGCAACACTTCCTGGCCCGCCCTGATTTGCGCCAATCCGAGGGTGATGCCCCGGCTCAATTGCCGTGGCGCGGTAAAATATTTCTGCCCAACTTGTTGGGTGGTCGCGCTCAAATCAACGCAACGGACCGTACTCGTGAAAGGACTGCCCGGTTCGTTAAATCCAAGATGCCCGTTGACGCCGATTCCCAAAACCGCCAGTTGGATCGGCCCATGCCGGTCAATAAACCGGGTCACCTTTTGACACTCGAACTCCAGATCAGGGTTGGTCCCGTCGAAAAAACCGATTTGATCAGGCTCAATTTCCAAGGGTTTAAAAAGTTCCTGATCCAGAAAATAGCGGCAACTGCCGGGATCGGCGGCGCTTAAACCAACCCATTCGTCCAAGCCGACAAACTTGGCCCGTCGCAGATCGATTTCACCCTGCCGGGCGGCGAAGACCAGCCGCCGATAGGTTTCACGCGGCGTATCGCCCCCGGCGAAACAGTAAAGGCCGTCCGGGTCGTCCCGCAAAACCTTGATCACCCGTTCGGCCGCGCCTTGCGAGAGGGTATTATAATCGGAAAACACGGTATGTTTCATTCCTTCACTCCTCCGGTCATTCCCATCACGATCTGTTTTTGGAAGATCATCGTAATCAGTACCGGGGGTAATGAAGCGATGACGCCGCCGGTGGCCACCATGCCGTAATCGACCGCGTTTTTGCCGCTGAATTCGGCGATGGCCACGGTGATGGTCTTCGCCTGCAACGAAGAGGTGAAGATCAGCGCGAAAAAGAACTCATCCCAGGCGATCAAAAACGCCATAATGCCGGTGGCGACCAGGCCCGCCCGGGCAATCGGCATAAAAATATACCACAGGGTCTGAAAGCGGTTGCAGCCGTCGATGGCCGCCGAATCTTCGTATGACCCGGAGATCGATCCGAAATAGCTTTGCATCACCCAAATCACAAAGGGAATCGCCGCCGAGAGGTAGAGCATGATCAGCGAGAACTTGGTGTCAAGCAGATGCAACGTATTTAAAACCAGGTATAACGGAATCACGATCACAATCGGCGGTATCATATAGGTAAACAGGATCAGATATAGCAATTGGTTTTTCAAGGCGAACCGCAACCGGGAAAAAGCGTATGAGGCTAATGATCCCGCAAATAAAGCGACCAGCGTCACCACCACCGCAATGATTAGGCTGTTTCCCATGGCCAGCTTGAACGAGTAGGCGATATCGTTATTGGGATTGGTAAAGATCTCGACATAACGTTGGAATGTCACCACCGGCGGGATCAACTGCAGCGGGGTGGCGGTCAAATCCTTTTGAAAAGCGATACTGGAGATGATCAACCAGATAAACGGGGCCAATGTGCCGATCGCCACCAGTATCCCGCAACAATACTGCATGATGATAAATCGTTTGCTTTTGATCATACCATCTCACCGTCGCTTTTCAATACTTTCGCATAGGAGAAGGTCAACACCGCCACAATGATTGCGATCAGATAAGCAATGGTGGCCGCGGCGGAATACTGTAAATTGGTGAAGGCCTTTAAATAAGCGTCGTAGGTCAGGACCATGGTGCCGTTGGCGGGACCGCCCCGGGTGATGGCGTAGAAGATATCGAACGCTTTAAACTTCTCCATCGTGCGCATGACAATAATCACTAAAAAGGTCGGTTTCAAAAAGGGGAGGGTCAGCACGAAAAAGCGGCGCAACGCACCGGCGCCGTCAACCATCGCCGCTTCATAACTGGCTTTGTTGGTCAGTTGCAGCGCGGCTAAAAAGAAGATCACCGCCAACGGCGTCATCTTCCAGGCGTCGGCCAGAATCACCATATTCATGGCCTGCCAGGGATCGCTCAACCACGCTTGATACTCGGCGATCAGATGCAACTTGGTTAAGATCGCGTTTAACAACCCATATTCCGGGTGGTAAATCCATTTCCACATGCTGCCGTTGACAATCGTCGGCACCGCCCAGGGCAGGATGATAACGGCCCGTAAAAAGCCGACCCCGAAAAATTCCCCGTTCAACAGCAACGCGATCAATAAACCCAAAATCGTTTCCACCGTCAAAGAGACCGCGGTGAAGTAAATCGTCTTCCCCAGCGAATCCCAAAACCCCGGGTCGCTTACGGCGCCGAGGTAATTGGCGAGGCCGACAAATTGACCCCGGTTCGCGGAGATCAACTCCATATTTTTTAAACTATACAGAAAGGTGGTTGTCAGCGGCCAGACAATTAACGCAAAGACAATGATAATCGCCGGTATAATGATTACATAAGCAAATTGTTGTTCTGAAAGCGATTTTTTCATGCTCCTCACCCAATTCCCAAAAATGCCTTACTCAGTATGACAAAACAGTGGGTCGTGTAATGGGACAACGCTCAGTGTCAACTACGGTTGGTTTAGACAAAGGGGGAGAGCCCCCCCCCTTTGTTCCCGTTATTTCTTGGCGGCCAACGCCGCAGCTTTGGTTTGTACTTCTTTCAACGCTTGCGCGCTGGTTTTCTTGCCCAACAAAACTTCCTGAATCCGCACTTGCAATTCGGTGGAGAGCTCACCGTACCAAGGCACTTGCGGCCGGTTGACAATATAATCGTATTGGACTTTGGAGACATTGACCACTTCGGGGTTGGTTGCAATAACTTCTTTATCGTTATACAACGACTTCCAGATTGGCAGCGCGTTTTTGGCATACTTCTTTTGCACGCCTTTTGAAGCTAAATAATTGATATAGTTCCAGGCCTCGTTAACATTTTTACTGCCGGCAGTGATCGACAAGCCCATGCCGCCATTGACGGTAGCGCTGACAATTTTGCCGGTGCCCGGGCTGATAGCGATGCCGACAGCTTCGGTGACTTTCGACTCTTTCGGATCTTTAGCCATATTATACATATAGGTCCAGTTCAGGGCGAAAGCCGCGTTACCGCTGGAGAAAGTGCCCCGGACGTCTTCCTCTAAAAACTCCGTTGATTTGGGGTTGGCCAAACCTTCCTTTAATGAATTGGCCATGAAATCAAGGGCCTTCACATTCCCGGCGACGGTTAACTGCGGTTTGCCGTCTTTGCTAATCATGCCACCGCCAAAAGCATAGGAAAACGAAGTATAGTCGCAGATCAACGCTTCGGCCTGCGCCCAGCTGGCAACGATCGGATATTTGACAATTCCTTTGCTTTTTATGGCTTTGGCTTGCACCAACAGTTCGTCGTAGGTTTTGGGCGGGGCGTTGAACCCGGCTGCTTGCAACATTTTTTTGTTGTAGAATAAATAGCGGACATCGTTCAACCAGGGCATCCCGTATAGTTTTCCTTGATAAACCACGGCATCCAACGCGCCGGCGAAGATCTCCTTGCGGTCGGCGGCCGCCAACTTGCTGGTGACGTCTTTGACGATGCCGGCTTTGGCAAATTTGGCCGTCCACGGCGCATCAATCAAAACCACATCATACCCACCGGTGGTGGCGGAAGTTAAAATCTTTTGCTCCAACGATTCATACGCGACAAAATTGGGAACCACCGCAATATTGGGATTGGCCTTTTCAAACTCTTTGGACATCGCCGTAATGTCATCTTCACTGTAACCGGCTTGCTTCATGAACAGGGCATTTAACGTTACTTTCTTTGGCGCTCCCCAAACAGTGCCGCCCAAGATGATACTGACTGTTAACAAGAGTAGAACGATCTTACCAACCTTTTTCATCATGATCCTCCTTTAATCATTTAACTTCTGAAAAACATACGCAGCGCCGCCAAACGCTCCCGCTTCACCCCCCAGCTTCGCCAACTCAATCTGAGTAGGAATCGGCGAAAATTCCTTAACATTCCGTCGGATCGCTCCAATCACACACGCCATGGATTCCGAGACACCGCCCCCGACGATCACCAGCTGCGGATTGAGTAAACTGACCACATTGGCAATAGCTAGGGAGAGGTCGGTGATGAATTCCTCAATAATCGCCACCGTACCGGAGTCGCCCTGAACATAACGTTCAAACAATTGCCTGGGGTCATATCCCAATTTCAGCCCCTGATGGGTCAGGGCGGTTCCGGAGGTCTTATTCTCAAAAATACCAAATTCGGTATTGCGGTTTTTAAAACTATACGCAAGATCGGCTTTCTCCAAAAAATAACCGATCTCGCCGGCGGAAAAGCTTGCCCCTTCAATCAATTGACCGTTGGCAAAGATAGCACTGCCGACACCGGTGCCAATCGCCAAATAATACAGGTCCTGAACATTTTGACCGCTGCCCAGCCAGCGTTCGCCCAGCAGGGACAGGTTGACATCATTGTTAAAGAAGACCGGAACGTTAAATTGTTGTTCAAATAATGATTGCAGCGGAAGGTTATGCCATTTGAGCGAGGGAACGTCAATCACAATCCCCCGGCGGCTGTCGACCCGTCCCGGCACGCCCACTCCCAACCCGCCGACCATGGTGCGATTGACGCCCGACTCCGAGATACAATCGGCAATCCGTTGGATGAGTGCGCCCACTGCCGCCGGCGTCCGAAATTTTTCTTTATAAAACACTTTCCCGCCCGCATCGGTGATGACAATAAAGACTTTGGTCCCACCGATGTCCACTCCGACCGCATAGGATGGCGTTGTTGCATGTTGCATTGGTTCATACTCCAATTGATGTTGCCAGTTTGTTAATTAAGTTAACTAAGTAGGTTGACAAAATCGTTATTTTTGACAGGATAACTCTCTACTTAAAAAAATAGCTTCGAGGCCCAAGTGCGATCCTTTTGTCCTTTTAAAGGACAAAAGGATCGCACTTGGACTTGATCTTTTTCTCTCGCTTGCCCCGAATAGCTAACCGGGACAACTCATTTAAGATTGAGTAGATTGGCGTACACCGCGTCTAACGCCGCGGCAAACGCTCCGTAGACAACCGGATGGTCTAAGGAAGAACGTGTCACTTTGGCTTGGATCGGGGCCAATTTCCCGACCATGGTTTGAAAAGCTTCCACCATGCCGGGATTGATCTCAAATAACTTCCCTCCAAGCACGATCAGTTCCAGGTCCAGCAAAATTCCGATATTAGCCAGGATAATCCCCAATTCAGTTTGGATCTCCACCATCAACTCCAGAATATAAGGATCCTTGAGCAAAAGCGCCGTTTCGATAATGGTCGGATCGATCTGTTCCAGATCGCCGCGAACCAATTCATTGATCCGCGACGGGGCGCCCTTTTCCAGATCTTTTTTAATCCGGCGCACGATCGAGGGAATGGAGATCCGGGATTCCAACGGGCCGCAATCGGCGTGATCAAGGGCCAGATCTGACGCCCGCGAGGCAAAATAACCGATTTCGCCGGCGGCTAAACGCGTCCCCTCATATAATTGATTATTGATGATGACGCCGGCGCCGACGCCCATGTCGACACTGACATACGCCAGATTACGGTAGTCGCGGCCCACGCCGAAACGGGATTCCCCCAACGCGGCCAGATTAATATCATTTTTGATAATCACGCGGACTTTAAATTTCTTCTGAAGCTCCTCGCGCAAATCAATCTTATCCCAGACATACAGCCAGAGCGGAAGGAGGACCAACCGGCCGATCTCCTCGTTAAACACACCCGGGAATCCGACGGTAATTGCCTGCAATTGCTTGAGGGGCAAATTATTGACGGCGAACAAATCGACGATTTGCTCAATGATGATTCCCAAGATCTTGTGGCCGTCCCGTTCATTGGCAACCCCTACGGTCCGCGACTCAATCACTTCCGGCTTCAGATTGCTGAGGGCGATCTTCAAATCCTGGCCGCTTAGGTCAACCCCGACAATGTAGCCGTATTGAAAATTAAAGTCCAATAAAATTGGACGCCGCCCGCCGATGGAATCGCCGGAACCAATCTCCAACAAAAGCCGTTTCTTCAACAATTGATTGATGTTATTGGAAATACTGGGAGCGCTAAGTTTCAGCAGCTTCGCCAAATCAGCGCGGGAGGTAGCCCCACGCCGGATCAACGTATCAATGATTAGATTTTGGTTATTTTCTTTGATCGTTATTTGATTGCCGGCTGTTCGTTCCAAAGACTTCCCTCCAGCTATATGCGATATATTATCTTTTAATTATATTACTTAGTTAAGTATATTAAGAAAGTATTCAATAATAACTATCATATTCCTGCCACATTTAAAATATTTTTATAAATTTTTTCTTTATTTCATTACATAAAGATTACATTATCCATGCTTGCCTTTGCCATCTCCGTCGAACGACCCGCGCTAATTCCAATTCAACCAGAGCAAAAACAAAGCCAATGCATTCCCGCCGCCACTGCCCCCAAATAAGATAGGTTTGGCTTTTCGCATCGGCCACCATCGAAATTAGCGGCGGATCGGGTTCGCGCGTTCATTTGCGATCCACCCGCTCCGGATGGCGCAGTTCTTCCGCCATGGCTGCGGCCGAGGGATACCGTTCGGCGTTGCGGCGTCGCAATGCCCGGGCCCATCACGGCCCAGACCGCCGGGTCTCCCAACTGGGTCAAATCAGGTAGTTTCAGCAATACCGCGTCCGCGTCTCCAGATAATGTCTCGTCATTTTTGTCTTCTTTAAAGCACCGCGTCTCCCGCTTCACCGGTCCGAATCCGGATAGCGTTGCCCACCGGATAGGTAAAAATCTTGCCGTCGCCGATCTCGCCGGTCCGGGCTGCGCCGATGATGGCCTGGACCACGGCATCGACCATTTCGTCTCTCACAATCAGCTCCAACTTGGTCTTGGGGAGCAAGGTGATGTTGCCCAACTCCGTGTTCCAACCCGTTTCGGTATGGCCTTTCTGCAGTCCGCAACCGATCGCTTCCGTCACTGTCATGCCATGAATCCCGACTTTGCCGAGGGCTTCTTTTACCTCAACCATCTTCCCCGGTCGGATAATACACTCAATCTTCGTCATTGTTCCGCCACCGCCTTTACCAATTCCGCGCTAAACTCCAGGGGTCATTTCAAACGCTTTCTTTTATCTGATTGATCTGCACAATCAACGCCGTCATATTATCGGAACCGCCACGCCGGTTGTTCTCCCGGACCAGCTCGGCGAGGGCGGCGCCGACGTCGGAACGGAGGGCGACATCCCGCAACTCATCTTCGGTCCCCTGTTCAATCATTCCGTCAGTGATCAAACAGAAACGGTCTCCCGGGCAAAGGTTACCCGAATAAACATCGGGCGGCAGGATCGGTCCTTCACCCATCGCCCGCAGCAACACGTTACGGTTCGGATGAGCGCGCGCCTCCTCTTTGGAGATCATACCCAACCGGACCAGTTTCCCGACCAAACTATGGTCTTTGGTGATCTGGCTCAGCTTCCCGTTTCGCAACAAATACGCTTTGGAATCCCCTATATGGACGATATGAAATTTATCTTGACGCACCAAAAGCGCGGTCAAGGTGCATTGCACATTATAGACCGAGCGGTTGCTCGCCGCCAGATCATAGATATGAATCGCCGTCCTCTGAAACGAACTTTTTAAACGCTCGGGTAGCCGCTCTGAATGATCGCCGAAATAGTACTCTTGCAACAAGACGTTAACCGCTTCGGCGCTGACCACTTCCCCGGCCGCGCTCCCCCCGGTCCCGTCGGAAACCGCAAACAGCGATCCGCGATTGGCCTTACCAACCGGATCAACCGGAAGAAAATAACCGTAATAATCCTCATTTAAGGAGCGACCCCGCCCTTGGCCGGTCACGCCAAAAACAGCGATCTCATCCGTCTGTTCTTCAATTTTATAAGGAAACGGCTTTTCCATCAGTCCACCTCCAGACGTCGCAAAGCACTGTTGTTCGCCATCAATCATTTCACAATGATCAGTTTGCGCCGTAACATTCTCCGGTTGACAATATAATAATAGATCCCGACTCCGGATCAAGCGGGATTCCAAACTGTCCCAACAGGTAATTGACCCATCCCGCCGTCAGCGCTCCCGGATAACTTTGTCTTTCCCAAAACAATCCGGCCTATCGCTACTATGCTTTGTTGCCAAAATGCAACCTTTTTCCTGTCATTATTGCAATTTATATAGTTATACCACCGATTACCAACCCGGTCAAGCAGGACAAAACAAAACAGGAGCGCCATGACGGCAACTCCTGCTCAATTGAACTTTTAATTCCCTCACACCGGTTTGCTGCGGGCGATTTTGTTGACCGCGTGGATATAGGCAAGGGCACTCGCTTCGATAATGTCGGTCGAGAGACCGCGACCGACATAAGCGGTGCCGTTCTCGCGAACCTTGACCGTCACTTCGCCCAAAGCGTCCTGACCGGAGGTTACCGCCCGGATGCTGTATTCGTCCAATTTCACGGTGATCCCGCTAATCCGGTCGATCGCCTTATAAATCGCGTCAATCGGCCCATCGCCGCAAGCCGCTTCCTGAATCAAGGCATCGTCTTTACGCAACCGCAACGTGGCGGTGGGGATGGTCGAATTTCCGGTACTGACGTGGAGATAATCCAGTTTATAGACTTCAACCCGTTCAAACTCGTTTCGGACCAAGGCTTCGATATCGGTGTCGGTGACTTCTTTCTTTTTATCGGCAAGCTCAATGAAGCGTTGGTAGGTCCGATCCAATTCAACTTCATTCAAAGTATAACCCAGTTCCTCAAGCCGATTATTCACCGCGTGCCGGCCCGAATGTTTCCCCAGCACCAATTGGCTCTGGCTTAGACCCACCGATTCCGGGGTCATAATCTCATAGGTCAACCGGTTCTTTAAGATTCCGTCCTGGTGAATCCCGGCTTCGTGGGAGAAGGCGTTGGCGCCGACAATTGCTTTATTATGCTGGACCGGTTTACCTGTAAGGGTTGAAACCAGGACGCTGCTGCGATGAATCTCTTCACTTTGAATACGGGTCTGCGCCTGGAAATTTTCCGAACGGGTTTTCAGCGCCATAACCACTTCCTCCAAGGCGGCGTTACCGGCCCGTTCTCCAATGCCGTTGATGGTGCATTCCACCTGATCGGCGCCGTTCTCGACCGCGGTTAAGGAGTTGGCGACCGCCATCCCCAGGTCGTTATGACAGTGTACCGAAAGCCGGACCCGCTCTATCCCGGGGGTATTCTCCTTGATGTACCGGATCATCCGGCCAAACTCCGCCGGGATAATATAACCCACCGTGTCGGGGACGTTGATCACGGTCGCTCCGGCTTGAATCACTTCGCCAAAGATCTTGCAGAGAAAATTCCAATCGCTCCGCGTGGCGTCCTCAGCCGAAAATTCGACGTTGGGGCAGAGACTTTTGGCGTGGCGGACCGCTTCTACCGCCATCGCCAGCACTTGTTCGGGGCTTTTCTTCAATTTATACTGCATATGAATGTCGGAAGTCGCAATAAAGGTGTGGATCAACGGCGACTCCGCCTCGCGGACCGCTTCCCAAGCTCGGTCAATATCGGATTTGACCGTCCGCGCCAGCGAACAGATGGTCACGCCTTTCACCGCTTTGGCGATGGCGCGGATCCCTTCGAAATCGCCGGGCGAGGCGGTGGCGAAACCGGCTTCGATGATATCGACGTTTAAACGCGCCAGTTGCTTGGCAACTCGCAGTTTTTCTTCCACATTAAGATTGATCCCGGCCGACTGCTCCCCATCCCGTAAGGTTGTGTCAAAGATCTGAATCGAACGCATCCTTTATTCCTCCTATATTTTATTTTTTTGACGTAAACGCGCTTTTCGCGCGAAAAGCATATAAAAAACCCTCGCCCCTGTGTAAGGGACGAGGGTTAAACTCGTGATACCACCCAAATTCGTGCCGTGCGTCAAAATACGCCAAAGCACCTCAATGACCTTCGCCGCATCCCGCAGATTACGGACGAATGTCTTCGCGATAACGGGCCGGACGTTACGTCCCCCGGCTCAGCCTACTTGACGCGCTTTGGGCTGGCGGCTCGGAGGGGAGTTCGGATGTTCGGGTTACCGGTTTTCACCAACCACCGGCTCTCTACCAACCGTACCATCGTACTAATCCTCTTCATTGCTTTTCAATATGGGTTAAACTTGTTATTTTAGATTATAAACAATGGACAACCCAATTGTCAAGACAATTTGTCAGACATTTTCCGGATTGCGCGGTTTATCATTCTCCGGATCCGGCAAAACCTTCGGTTCCTGGTCGAGCAAAATCTCTTCAACCTCCGATAATAAAACCTCTCTGCGCGAACCGTCGTTAAATTTAACCACGATCGTCTCTTTGATCTGATTGGACTCGATGATTTTGCCTTCTTTGCCGTCGACCCGCACCCGGCTGCCGGTTAACGGCAGATCCGACTTGCCGCCGTCGCGGTAGCAGGAGGATTCATAGCGCAAACAACACATCAGGCGGGAGCAGATACCCGAGATTTTGACCGGGTTGAGCGAGAGGTTTTGTTCTTTGGCCATTTTAATCGAGACCGGTTCAAACTCGCCCAGGAAGGTCGCGCAGCAAAGCGGCCGTCCGCAAGGCCCGAGTCCCCCGAGCATTTTCGCCTCGTCGCGTACCCCGATCTGGCGTAACTCGATCCGGGTCTTAAAAACCGTCGCCAGATCTTTGACCAATTCCCGAAAGTCGACCCGACCGTCGGCGGTGAAATAAAAGATGATCTTGCTCCGGTCGAAGGTGAACTCCACGTCGACCAGTTTCATCTCCAAGTTGTGTTTGTTGATCTTTTCAAGGCAGATCTCAAAGGCTTTCTTCTCTTTTTCGTGGTTCTCCTTGATCTGTACCTCATCTTCGGGCGTCGCCAGCCGCAGCACTTTTTTCAGCGGTTGGGTCACTTTTTCATCAGGCACCAATCGCGAACCGACGATAATTTGCCCGAATTCGATCCCCCGGACGGTCTCTACAATCACATTATCCCCGGTTTTTAATTCAAATTCCGCCGGGTCGAAATAATAAATCTTCCCCGCTTGTTTAAAGCGGACTCCAACAATATTGATCATTGAACGAACCCTTTCCTTCCTCCAATTCAAGGGAACAAATCATGGATCTGTTCTCTAAGTGGACAATCTATCGAAATCTTTCAACAACCCCTAAGGAGTTGTCAAAGCTTGTTTTGCATAACCATTTGACGCATTCCAATCAAAAAATTTTCCAAAGCCAATCGTTGATTGACATTGGCTTCGACCATCCGTATGGTTTCCACCAAACGTTCAATCAACACCACCAACAGCTGAGTTTTGCCGTCTCCGGGCGGGTGTCCGGCGGCTTGGGCCTTTAATAGTTCCGCCCGCAATTCGACCTGCCAATTGCGCAACACCGCGACGACCTCCTTGCGGTCCCATTTCTCAAACTCATTGGCGGTCTTTAGTAGTTCCAACAGGTTTTGTTCCAGCAAACTCATGGCGCGATGAGTCTTCTGGTCCTGCGCCTCCGGACCGGCTTGCAAAGCTCGTCCGGGGATTCCTTCGCAGGCTTGGCTCCGGCTTCGCGCTTCGGCATTGGCATAACCTTTGGCCACCAGCCATTCGCAGATAGCCGCAGCCGCAACCGGAAAAAGATGATAAACTTGACAACGGGAACGAATGGTCGGCAGAATATAGTCTACCCGAACCGCCGTAAATAAAAAGACGATTCCGGCCGGCGGCTCCTCCAGCAACTTCAGGAAACTGTTGGCGGCGGCTTCCGTCAACTGTTCGGCCTCAGGAAAGAAATAGATCTTCCAATCCCCCAATAACGGACGATAATAGGCGCCATGCTGCAGTTCCCGCAGTTGCTCGATCTTGATTGAATTGCCGCTCGCCTCAATCGTCACATAATCGGGATGATTCCCCGATTCCAGCCGGCTGCAAGACGGACAGTCACAGTCCAACCGTTTGGTTCCTTGGCAAAGCAAAGCCCGGGCGAACTCCCGCGCCAAAGTTTTTTTGCCGATCCCGGCCGGTCCCAAAAAAAGATAAGCGTGTCCGACCCGCCGATTTGCCAACACCGCCGTCAAAGCTTTCGTAACATCCTGATGCCCGATGATATCTGAAAAAAGGTCCATTCCTGCTTAAAACTCCGCTTCTATAACGTTCACGATGTAATGGGAAAACCCGTCTACAGATAAAGATCGACTAGCAAACCGCGGATTTGGTCAAACTTTGCCACCAGATCAATATGGCTTTTTTCCTTCTCCATCACATCGTTCATCAATTCTTCCAATGCTTGATTGATCTGATTCACCTTGACCATGGCCTTGCGATTGCCTTCGCGGTCCCAATGATATTCCTCATCCACGCTGTAGGATTGATTGAGCGCTTCTTTCATGAAATTAACGATCAAATCGCGATAACGCTTGATCCCGTCCGGGGTCGCTTTCTTTTTTAATTCGGCGCTTAAGGCGTCAATCTTGCCAAGCAGACGTTCGCAGACTTGCTTTTTACGGTCTGCTTCCGTCTCTTTCATCGTTTGGGCGAAGCCGGACGGCCGCAACCACGAATTGCGAACCTCTTCTTTATGGGTAGGGAAATGCTTGTTGCCATCCACTTTAATCTGCACGTAGTTTACCCCTTTTAATACGACGGTATCTCGCGGAGTCCGGACGCCCGAAGTCAGGCGATTTGTTGTGGATTCTCTAATAACAGTATCGGCGCAAAATTCCCAAACCACTACTGGGAATTTTCATTCCGGGCAACCGGAACCGATTACACTTTGGCGAAATCCGTCACATCGACCACAAAGATGGTGGCGCCGCCGACAGTGACTTCCACCGGCTCAGTCATGTAATTGTTAAGCGAACGCCCCACCGACGCCAACGGCGTCACCAATTGTTTCCGTGATTTGGCCGATTCCTTGATTAAATCCATCAAATCCTGGACTTTGTCATCTTCCACCCCGACAAACAATGTCGTATTGCCTTGCCGGAGAAACCCTCCGGTGCTTGCAAGTTTGGTGGCGGTATAACCGTTTTCAGATAGAATTCCTAATAATTTGTGCGCGTCCTGGTCCTGAATCATCGTGATTACGAGTTTCATCCCAAACTCCCCCTTCACAATATCGATATGTCAATTCCATCACATAATGCCTTATTTATATATATACCAAAACCGTAGCAACCAAAGGCGCAGCTCGGCCTCGGAAGGATTATGAGTTGCAAAAACGCGTTGTCCGCAACAGACCGTCAGGCGGTTAACTTGGCCGCCACCGCCGCCCGGATCTCGGCGTGAATTTGGGGGATGTCTTTATGCAGACACTGAATCACCTGGATGCGCGGATTGGTTTGGGCGAGCGCCAGATAGCCCTGACGAACCCGGGCATGGAACGGAGTTCCCCGCGCTTCAATCCGGTCGATTTGCTGGTTGCCGTCGCGGGAACGATCCAACACCCGCCGGGTCCCTTGATCGCAATCAATATCCAGTAAAAACGTGAGATCCGGCTCAAACTGCCCGATCGCGGTTTGGTTGACCTGCCGGATCAGTTCCGGGTCATAACCTAAACCATACCCTTGATAGGCTAAACTGGAATCGACAAACCGTTCGCAGATGACAACTTGTCCCGCAGCCAATGCCGGCTTGATCAACGTCTTGACGTGCTGAGCCCGGGCTGCCGCGTATAATAAAATCTCCGCCATTGGATCCAATTCTTCGGCGGTGGGCGTGAGAATCAAGTTACGAATCGCTTCGGCCAACGCCGTTCCGCCCGGTTCCCGGGTGAGCACTACCTGATGGCCTTGGCTTACGAGGTATTCGGCCAACATTTTGGCTTGGGTTGATTTACCGCAACCGTCAAGCCCCTCCAAAGTTATAAAAAGTCCCTGTAATGTCATCTTCTAATCCTTTACTACCTTAATCATTCCGTCGGCGGTTACGCCGCGAATGGCTCCGCCGCAACGCGCCAGTTGCAGCAACCCGTCCACCTCTTCGGATCGAACCAACTCGCCCGGAGCAATGACCGGGATTCCCGGTGGATAGGGGATCAAAGCCGCCGCCGCAATCCGGCCTGCCGCCGTATTCAGTCCTACCAATTCGGCGTCGGCGTTCACGGCCGCACGGGGTTTCATACGCAACGGCGGAATTCCCAAACGCAGCTGCTGCGGGTCGCTGCCGGCCGTTTCCGGGACAGCGTGATTGCCGATCCATTGCAAAGCCTGATATAAGCTTTCCCAACTCGCCGGTTCCTGCCAGGGCGTTAAAAACAGGGTCACTTGCCGCTGGTCGGCGTACTCGGGCTGAATCTGAAATTGTTTCACTAAAATCCGTTCCAACTGCAAACCACTGCAGCGGTCAGTCGCCAATACGATCTTCCACGGATCCAATACCCCTGTTGTCAAGACGGTTTCATCCAATAAAACGAACCCCGGCAAACGGCTGATCCGTTGTTTCAACTCCGCCACCCGCGGCAAACGTTCTTGAAACAATTCCCGGCCTTCACTGGCCAAATAGCGGCGGGTCGAGTCCAATGACGCCATGAAGAGAAAGGAGGGACTGGTCGAACTGATCAGTTCCATCCCTTGGCGGATCCGGTCCACCGTCAGCCGTTTGCCGGATAAATGCAACAACCCGGTCTGGGTTAATGAACCATGGATCTTATGGGTTCCTTGCACCCACAGGTCAGCGACTGCGGAAGCCTCGTAACCGGGCCGGCCTGACCAGCCGAGGTGCCCGCCGTGGGCTTCATCCACAAACAAGATCCGTTCGCCCAAAACTTCCCGGATTGGATGTAACGCGGTTGCAATCCCTTGATAGGTGGGATTCGTCAAGATTAAACCGCAAGCGTCGGGGTAACGGATCAGGGCTTGGGCCAAAGATTCCAAATTGATTCCGACCGGCAAATCCCAATCGGACAGCCAATCCACTTCCAGATAGACCGGTTCCAGATCGGCCAGGATCAACCCTTTGGACACCGCAACATGACAGTTCCGCGCGACCAGCACCCGGCTACCCGGGGCAAATGCGCCCAACATGCCACCAAGGATTCCTTGGGTGGCGCCTTGGGTCAAAAAAAAGCTGGTGTCGGCTGCAAACAATTGCGCCGCCTTGGCCTCGGCGGCCCGTAAATTTCCTTCCCAATCAAACCCGCTGATCTCGGTCAGGTCCAGCTCCGCCCAGTTGCCCAAGGTCGACCAAACCGCTTCCAAGCCGCGGCCCGACTTATGTCCGGGGGTATGGAACGAACGCCCGGGGTTCCGGCGATAGGTCAGTAACCCGTCGAAAAACGGAGCTTCGTAATCATTTTTTGATCGGTCTTTCATTATCACCTACAATTCGACAAGGCTTTTGGGACTTCCTTTTTAGGGACAAAAAAAATAGGCTTACGCCCACTCCGTCATTCCACATCCGCCAGATCAATTTTCATCCGTTCCCAAAACATCCGGCAACAGTCAATCCAACGCTGATATTCCAAATCAGCCGTCTTTGACGCCGTGAGTTTGCTTTCACAATCGTTACAGAGATATTGGCCGCAAATTGCCAATCCTTCCGGTGCCAACTGGCCACATCCAAAACACGCAGGGGAAGTCATACGGATACCTCCACTTGTGTATTAGGCAATATCGGAGTAAATGACCGAACTCGCCTGCCAGCAGCGCCTCAATACCCAACTTCGCTGCTGATAGATACTTTATGCCCGGAAGCGGCGAACCGTGTCTGTCCTTCCCTTTAGATCTTGATCCAATACTTTAACGCCAAAACCATACCCATTCCGGGCAGGCCCAAAAAACCCACCACCAACGAGTTATATGGATTCAAAGGCACTTCCAGTTGCCAAAGGTTTAGTAACAGATTGACGAGATAGATCCCGACTCCGCCCAAAGCCCCTTGAAATAAGATCTGAAACAAAAAAAACAGCGGCTTCCAACAGCTTTTGCCGAGCATATACATAATACCCAATACGACCAAATAGGTTACGATCATTCCCGTTGACATCCCAGCGCCTCCTTTTCGGATCAAACAAGCCAACCCCGACGGCTTTTGACGTAAGGCCTTACGGGGCTACTTCATTCTATTGAAGGAGCGCTGAATTTAGACCGGGGTGATCGCAAAACCGCTAAACCGTTGATTTACGTTAAGATAACCGGCTCAATATTCAACCCCGTCTCCCGAGCCTGCTTTAGAAGATAAATGTACTTTTTCTCCGCCGCGCCCATATATAAGACCGCATGGTCGATCAGGTCGGGATCGGTGACACAATTAAAGTACAGCTTAGCGTAACGCCATTCGCGGCGGGCGTCTTCCAATAAATCGGGCAACTCCGATTGCGGCCCGGTTTTTTCTTGGCGGTTGTCCCAGCGGAAAAACTCTTTAAGGTTGCGGATCCAATGGCGGCACAAGCCGGCGAGATCCCGTTTCTTGGAATTCATCAATATCCCTCCACCTTTTCATGCTATTGACCAGTATGATCCGGCAGAGGGAATATTATACATTGAATAGCTGATTTCTTTAGAAAAGATTCTTCCGGGCGGCGGTCATTCCGTTGCCAACATCAGAAAAAGACCGTCTCTGGACGAAACGGTCTTTTTGATGTAAACAGCATTGAATTGGATTGGATCCGAACGATTAAAGATCGGTTCGCCCTTCAAAGGCTTTGCTCAAGGTGATCTCGTCAATGTATTCCAGATCGCCGCCGACCGGAAGACCCCGAGCCAGCCGGGTGATGCGGATTCCCAGCGGTTGAAAGATCTTGCTCAGGTAGAGCGCGGTTGCTTCCCCTTCGATGTTGGGATCGGTGGCAATGATCATTTCTTTAAAAGTTCCGGTTTTCACCCGCTCAAGCAGTTCTTTAATTCGCAGTTCCTCGGGACCGATCCCCTCCAAGGGGGAGATCGCGCCGCCCAGGACATGGTAAAGACCTTTAAAAATTCGCGTTTTCTCCATAGCGATCACATCTTTGGCCTCTTCAACGACACAAAGCAACGTTCGGTCGCGGCCTGGATCTTGACAGGTAGCGCAAGGAGAAACTTCGGTCAACTGCCCGCAAGTGGTACAGAAACCGATCCGGGCTTTCGCCTCTAAAAGGGTCTCGGCCAGTTTCCCCACTTCCGCGTCGCTTAACGTCAAGATATGAAAAGCCAGCCGTTGGGCGGTACGCGGCCCGACTCCCGGAAGTTTGGACAACTCGTGGATGAGCCGGGTCATTGCTTGTGGATACAACATTGTTAGAATAATCCCGGCGGCATTCCAGGGATGTTCAGATTGCCGGTGACTTTGGCCATATCATTAGCTGCCAGCTCTTGCGCTTTCTTAATTCCTTCGTTAACCGCGGCGGTGATCAAGTCTTGCAGCATCTCCAAGTCATCGCTGGAGACTACTTCCGGGTCGATCTCAATCTTTTTCAACTCCAACTTACCGGTGATCTCAACGGTAATCACACCGCCGCCGGCAGTCGCAGTGACGGTCTTCTGTTCCAATTCCTGTTGAACGCGGGCCATCTCCGCTTGCATCTTTTGAATCTGTTTCATCGCTTGTTGCATATTGGGCATCATCTATTTTTCCTCCTTCAAAATGGGTTGTATTTCGCCGCCGAACAACGCGACCGCTTGGGCCACCGGATCGGGTACCGTAGTAGCGACTGGTTCCGGGGCAGGGGTTGCGTTATCATTAATCGGAACACAACTGATTCTGGTTTTTTTGCCTGTCAATTCGAATAGAACATTCTCTAACAGTTCCCGGTTTTGCGGCATTGCCAAGTTTTCCAAATGAAACTTGAGATTGGGCGGCAGACCCACCACCAACTGGGCCTCGTCATATTGCAACGGCGTCCCCTCTTGGACCAAAGCCGCCAAAGTCCGTTTGCGTTTTTTGATGGCCTCCAAAAAATCATCCCAGGTAAATTGGGAAGTTCCGGTCGACGCCGGAGGGGTTATCGCAGTTTCGGCAGCCGGTCCGGCGGCAACCTGTGGCACCGGAGACGCGGCAGTCGCCGATTTTGGCGCAGCCGACTGCGGAACCGCCATTTCCATCCGCTGGGTCGA
Source organism: Bacillota bacterium (assembly GCA_023410535.1). Lineage (GTDB taxonomy): Bacteria > Bacillota > UBA4882 > UBA8346 > UBA8346 > JAEYPR01. The sequence goes on from JAEYPR010000036.1 coordinate 46,897, forward strand.
GCCTGAGACCGTCGCCGGAGTTGCAACCCTAGCAGCCGGATCGTTCAGCAGCTTCTCCAACCGGGCCACGCGTTCTTCCAATGCCTGATAGTCAAAGTTCGGTGAAGTCAGTTTAATCAAGGCTAGTTCCAACGGGAGGGAACTTTGCTGGCTCCGTTTGATCTCGTTGGTGGCGTTGGCCAACACTTCAATCACCCGGACCAACTCGGCCGACGACTGATTAACCGTGGTGGTTCCGCCCGCCACCGCCAGCAACACATTCCGGTAATGCCCAACTAAACTGCGGCTAAATTGGTATAGGTCTTTTCCTTCCTGATTGACTTGGGCCAAAATCTCCAACGCTTTACCGGTATCGCGGCGATCAAGCGTCGCGGCAATAGCGTTAACTGCCGCCTCGCTGGTCAAGCCAAGGATCGCCCGGACATTGGCCTCATCCAATTGTCCTTGGCTGTGCGCCAACGCTTGCTCTAACAGACCCAACGCATCGCGCATACCGCCTTCGGCATACTCGGCGATCATCGTCAAGGAAGCTTCGGTCCAGCCCGTGATCCCTTCGGCAGTCAGAACTTGCCGCAACCGGCCGGTGATCTCGGCGACGGAAAAACGCTTAAAGTCAAACCGCTGGCAACGCGAGAGAATCGTCGCGGGAATCTTGTGGATCTCCGTGGTCGCTAAGATAAAGACCACAAATTTGGGCGGCTCTTCCAACGTTTTCAGCAAAGCGTTGAACGCTTCCGTAGTTAACATATGAACTTCATCAATAATATATATTTTATATTTGCCTTCAGCCGGCGCGAACCGGACTTTTTCCCGGAGATCGCGAATCTCGTCGATGCCGCGGTTGGAAGCGGCGTCGATCTCGATGACATCCATAAAGGTGCCTTCGGCAATCCGCTGGCAATTGGAACATTGCTCGCAAGGGTCGGCCCCCTGCAACTCCAGACAGTTCAGCGCCTTGGCAAAGATTTTGGCGATGCTGGTCTTACCGGTGCCGCGCGGGCCGGTGAACAGATAGGCATGGGCTACCCGTTCATTTTCAATGGCATGATATAGGGTGGTCACGACATGGCTCTGTCCCACAAAATCCTGGAAGCCACGGGGCCGCCAGCGTCGGTACAGGGTTTGATACTCCATGGATTTCCTCCGTTATTCAAACGAACAACCTACACTGTAGGTTGTTTAGTGTCACTTTTTTATCCAGATGTCCAGATGGACAAACGCCCTCTTCAAAAAAGGATATTCGACTCCTTTGACCAAAGTCCTTTAACCCAAAGAAAAAAGCTGTCCCGCTTCTTCGGAAACAGCTTTCTTGACCGGTTCAACGCCACCAGAGCCCGATACTCAGCAGTAAACCGGTGAGGATGCTCAAACCGATATTGCCGGCCAGCGCCGGAATCATTTCCGGCACCCGGGACTCACTGCACCAGGTCTTTAAGACAACCCACACCGCCAACGGGACGGAGGCGTAGGAAATGAGAATCCCCGGCGGCAGCATTTCGGTAATGACCCCGATAAAAATTGCCAAGTAGGCCAGGGTAATCACGACCATATAAACCCCAAGTCCCCGCGAACACCCATAGGAACGGACAACCCAAGTCCGTTTATTACTCTTGCGGTCAGCCTCATAGTCGGGGATTTGGTTTAACAGCAGCACCCCCATGATCATGAATCCGACCGGAACCCCGGCCATCATCGCCTTCCAGGCGAAATGTCCGGTTTGAACCATGTAGCTTCCTAAAACCGCCAACGGTCCAAACCCAATCCCGGTTGCCAACTCGCCCCAAACCCGCCCCATACCAAAGGTGGGTCTGGCGCTATACGCGATCCCCAACAGCGCTCCGACCAAAGCCACCCAAAATATCAGCCAGTTATGCCGTTGAAAAGCTAAGCCTAACGCCACCAGCAGACTGGTTGTATAAGCCCAAATTGCTCCCGCTAAAAACTGCGACCTGTTAAGCAGCCCTAATTGGATTAAGCGGCTCCCGCCATTGAACGGAGTATGGTTTTGATTGATCCGGTCGCTGCCCAAGGCGTCAAAAAAGTCGTTGATCATATTCGCCCCTGCTTGACTGGCGACGACGACCAATAATGCCAGGAGAAAATAGCCCCAGTGTATCTGCTGTTCGCCATGACTTACCGCCGCGCCGACCATCACCGCGATGAAAGCCGTCACAAAAAAGCGCGCCCGCATGGCCTGACACCATAATCTGATTGTCTTCATAACCCACCTTCTCACTTCGCCTCAACCTAGCAATGCTTCAAGGATAAAAATTTATCCAATGATTGTTTCACCTTATCGATAAGTTACGGTTCAAAACTCATTATCTGCACATTAACCCCAGCGATCGTTTCCAATTCTTGACGAAACCCTTTACTTTGCGCGCCATCTCCTTCAAAGACCAAAGTAATCAACCCTTTTTCCTTGGAAGGGCTGGGAACACCCATCCGGCAAATAATATCGGTCCCGTGTTTGGTGATGATCTCTTGGACTTCCGGCGCGGTTGTCCCACGATGGTCAACCATAATTCCCATAACTTGCAACTGTTTTGCCATCATTTTTCACCTCGGGGCTATTTTTACCACAATCCCGAATAATCATTCTCCTTCATCAAACGGCGAAACGATTATTTTATTTGCCAGCGTTTCCCGTTGACAGTCGCTTTTTCATATGACATAGTGGTATTGATTTCAGCTGATTCTTTATGTTAACCAACTTTTTGTTTTTTTATTGCCAAACAATCTTTGAAAATTGGATAAACTACCTAGAGAATAGCTTCGAGTGTTTATGTCGCTCCACCCAGCTTATTTTCTTAATTTGCTTGCGCGAGCGACGACGGATAGCTAGTGTGGGTGACTACGTAGAAAAACAGGCGCGCACTCACCGGCGTGGCGACATGATCTTCAAACGGATTGAGGGAGTATCTTGAAACAGCGGTTCGCTTTATTTATCTTGTTGACCTTTTTAAGCCTAGCACTGATTGTCCCCTGGCGGATTTTTACGACCGGAAGCGGCCTGGGCGTCCGGAATCAACCTTTAGGGACGCTGCAGCTAATCGCTAATCCCGCCTACCGTTTAATGGCGGTTGGCGATCTCAATTTTGCCGGGATTGAAAGTTTCTTATTAAACGATCCTCATTATCCATGGATCGGTACGAAAAAGGTGCTGAGCACCGCGACCATTTTAATAGGAAACCAGGAGGTTCCTTTCTCCAACCGCGGCCAGGTCTACGTTAAAAAAAGATGGTCACTGCGGGCCGATCCCAGGACCGCTGCCAGTTTAACCACAGCCGGTTTCGATCTGGTCACCTTGGCCAACAATCATATCATGGATTATGGAGTCTCCGCTCTGGAAGACACTCTTTTTATATTGAATCAAAACAGCATTGCCCATGCCGGGGCTGGATTGAATCTAGCTGCCGCGCGCAAGCCGGCCGTTCTGAAAACACCCGATGGACAACGGATTGCCTTTTTAGCCTACTCGCAAACCTTCCCGGCCGAGTTTTGGGCGCAGGTGAACCGGCCCGGGACCGCCAATGCCGATTCGCAGATTTTGGCCGCCGATATCCGCAATGCCAAGACCCAGGCCGACATGGTGGTGGTCTCTTTCCATTGGGGCGAAGAGTTGCTCAATTATCCCAAACCCTATCAGAAAAAGTTTGCCCATGAGTGCATTGACGCCGGAGCTTCCATAGTCATCGGTCATCATCCCCATGTTTTACAAGGGATGGAGGTCTATCGCGGCGGTCTGATCGCCTACAGTTTGGGCAACTTTTTATTCGGATCCTACTCCGCTAAAAGTACCGACAGCGCGATCCTGGCGGTGGATTTCGACCGGAACGGGTTGATCCAAGCCCAAGTTTACCCGGTCAATGTCAACAATCGCGAAGTTTCATTCCAAACCAAGTTACGACACGGCGCCGACGCGCAGCGGGTGTTAGCTGATTTACGCACCTTTTCGGCTGAGTTTACGACTCGGATTAAGACGGTTGGCGATACCGGGATCATTCCAATATCCCGATAATAAACTGATCGTAAAACCGTTGCCGACCTCGCCGGCAACGGTTTTTGTTTTTCCCTCTTTCATCCACGATGGTTACTCAAGCCCTCAAGCCCCCGCTCCTTCCTCAAAAATAATAAAATCAGTAAATTGCTTTCATCATCGTTATCTCCGGCAAATATGCTTTAATCCTCAGATTTTGAACATATTCCCTTGGAATATAGCAACTTTTTTCCCTTTTCATACACTGTAGTATAGTCATATAGGAGGAGAGTTCTATGGGAAATAAGTGCTGTTGCGAAGATCCCGAGTACCATGTCCATAGTTATTGCACCTATACACAGGTGGATGAATGCCACCGTCATAAAATATCCGGCGTAACCTGCCCGGCGCCGAACACCCCCGGCCATACTCACGACTATGAAGGCCAAAGCTCATGTAATGAAAACCACAGCCATATGTATTGCGGTTGCACCGATAAACCGCAGTACACGTGCAGCGGGCATGTTCATAACTTTGAGGGCAAAACGAAGACGGCGGATGACCATAAACACCGTTATCGCGGTACAACCGATTATGGGAGACGCGTCCGTCGTTAAGGCGCAAGTTTTGTGTAAATTCAAAACCACCCGTTGCCTTAGGCAACGGGTGGTTTTTTCATCATAACATCATAATACGCTATTATTTATTCCCATACTTCCTTTGTTATTACGGAATCGGATTCAATTGCGGCGGGACGGCGGGCGCGTCGACCGGTTTCGCCTTGACCTTTTCTTTCCGTTCGGTTTGCTTTAACACCTTAATATCGGTGATCCGCCAATAATCTTTGATCTTGCGCAACGTAAACCGGTCGGTGCGGTCGACCGTCTGAATAAACGTCGGCAAACTCACTTTCAAGCGGTATTTTAGTTGAAACTTGGCCTCTTCATGCGATTGAGTGATTGGTCGTACCGTTTCCAAATCCACCGTTACCTTAGCGTTGCTATCGGTATTGGAAACATACCCTTGCTGGGTTTTGTTCATCACATGGAGATTGGTGACCAGATCGGTGAAACTGTTGGGCGCCTTGCGCAGCGTCTCGTCCACCATCACCACGTTGATCTCCCGGAGTCCGCGAAAGTATAAATTAACCGTGCCGATCGGGGTCGTCTTTTTAGTCAGATACTCCGGAGCGCGCGGCCGGAAGATCATCAAGACCATAATCAAACAGACCAGCGAGATGCACGCGACCAGTCCGTATTTACGCAACCAGAAATGCATCCGTTCTTTGCGTTGAAACCGTTGTTGATTGACGACCGAACGCTGGCGGTATTCACGGACTTCCAACTCGTTGGCTTGGAACCGACCGTTGGTCAGCAACTCCGCGAAACGTTCCCGGAGCGCGGGAATACTCAGGCGGCGCGCCGGATCGGCCGTCAACGCCGCCAACACCAGTTGGTTTAATGCTTCGCTGACCTCGGGCCGCAGATCGCGCAAAGGCAACACGCCGGTCCGGACGATCTTGTCGATCCGTTCTTCAGGATTATTGGCGGCAAACGGATCGTTCCCGCCGGAAAGTAAATAATAGGCCAACACGCCCCAGGCGAAACCGTCGGCTTTGCCATTGAGACTACGGCCCAAAATTTTTTCGGGCACGGGAGTGACTTGATACTCCTCCGGCAAGGCTTTGCTCAGATCGTTCCAAACTTGCGGGTCCAACAGATACACGTCGCCGGCAGCGGAAACCCGCAGCAAACCTGGACTAATCCCGGACAACACTTGTCCACTCTGTTGGTATTCGGCAAGCCATTGCAACACATTTTGCAACGCGGTACAGGTTGTTTCCAGATTGTTCGAGCTGAAACGGACCAAGGGATCCGCCAATGAATTGGCGCGCACCAAATAAAGTTCGCCCTGGTAGACTTCCACTCCGGTATAAGTGATGAGAAACGGCAACTCGGGCGATGGCAGGTTTTTCAACTTTTCGACCAGTTCTTTTTGGAGTTCGTAACGGTAATTCTCCTTCGGCGGCAACACAAACGGAATCCGGTCCCAGACCGCAGCGGCCCCGTTCTCCGCCTGCATCAACAGACAATCAGGCCCTAATTGGGCCCGGAATTGATAAGCCAAACAGGATCACTTCCTTAGCAGCAGTATTGGTAACAGTCTCCGGACATTGTCGCAATCAATCGCCGACAAGCGGAAGTAAAAGGTAGGCAACTACTTTGTAAACAAATTATACTACATTGAACGTAAAAAGGGCTAAAAAATTCCCGGCGGGCAGTCGCCAAAAGGATTTCCGGGGCGGAAGGCCAGTTGATGAACGCTCTTTCCACCGGTGGGAATCAGTGATATAATTACAAATATTTATCGAATTGCAACGGAAAGACCATCGACTCGTTTGTAACGAGCGCCAATATATTTTGTAACAACAATGAGGTGATGGAAAATGAGTGAAAAGGGGCAAGCCGTAATCACCGTCATGGGTCAGGACCGGGTCGGTATCGTCGCCGGCGTCTCCAAGATTCTCGCGGAGAATGGGGTTAATATTATCGATATCAGCCAGACAATCCTGCAAGGAATCTTTGCCATGATTTTGGTGGTCGAGATCGCCGAGGCCAAGCAGGACTTGATCGCATTGCAAGAGACGCTAAAAGAAGCCGGTGATGCTTTGGGCGTGCGGATCGTGGTTCAACACGAAGATATCTTTCGTTATATGCACCGAATCTAATTTGGAGTGATGGAACGATGCCCTTTACCCCCCAGGAAATTTTAGAAACCATCTCCATGATCGAGAACTACCACTTCGATATCCGCACCGTGACCATGGGGATTAATTTACTCGACTGCGCCAGCCCCGACATGGAGACCACTTGCCGCCGGATCGAGGCCAAAGTGCGCCGTTTGGCCGCCAACTTGGTGCCGACGGTCCAATTGATGGAACGGACCTACGGCGTGCCGATCATCAACAAACGGATCTCGGTGACCCCCATCGCCCTGGTGGCACAAAGCGCGACCGGGGATATCAAACAGATCGCCCACACCTTGGACGGGCTCGCCGCCGAGTTGGGCGTGGATTTTATCGGCGGCTATTCGGCTTTGGTACATAAAGGGGCAACCCCCGGCGATCGGCGGTTGATCGATTCGCTACCGGAAGCCTTGGCCACCACCCGGCGCGTTTGCGCCTCGATCAACGTGGCGACCACCAAAGCCGGGATCAATATGGATGCTGTCTTTACAATGGGTCAGATCATTAAAGCGGCGGCGGAAGCCAGCAAAGATCAAGACGCGTTTGGCTGCGCCAAACTGGTGGTCTTCGCCAATGCGCCGGAGGATAATCCTTTTATGGCCGGCGCCTTTCACGGCGTGGGCGAACCGGAAGCCACCATCAACATCGGCGTCAGCGGTCCGGGTGTGGTCAAAGCCGCCGTCGAACGCATTCCCGACTGCGACTTCCGCGCCTTGGCCGAAGAGATCAAACGGGTGGCCTTTAAGATTACCCGGGTCGGGGAGTTGATCGGCCGCAAAGTCTCGGAAGCGCTGGAAATTCCCTTCGGCATCGTCGACTTGTCCTTGGCTCCGACTCCGGCGGTGGGCGACAGTGTCGCCAATATTTTGGAAGCGATGGGTCTGGAACGTTGCGGCGGTCCCGGCACTACCGCCGCGCTGGCTTTGTTGAATGACGCCGTCAAAAAAGGCGGTTCAATGGCCTCTTCAGCGATCGGCGGATTAAGCGGCGCTTTTATTCCGGTCAGCGAAGACGCCGGGATGATCGAAGCCGTCAAAGTCGGCGCGCTTTCCCTGGAGAAATTGGAAGCGATGACCTGCGTCTGCTCGGTGGGCTTGGATATGATCGCCGTTCCCGGCGACACCAGCGCCGCCACCATCTCCGGAATTATCGCCGACGAAATGGCGATCGGCATGATCAATAAAAAAACCACCGCAGTCCGGATCATCCCCGTCCCCGGCAAAACCGTCGGCGATCAGATCGACTTCGGCGGTCTCTGGGGTTCGGCTCCGATTATGCCGGTCTCCAAATTCAGCGCGGCCAAGTTCGTGCAGCGCGGCGGGCATATTCCGGCGCCGTTGCAAGCGTTGAACAACTAAGTTTACTCACATAAAAAAGCGAAAGCTGTTCCCCATGGACAGGCAAGTCCTGAGGGAGCAGCTTTTTTTGTTGAAATTGGCACCACCAGTCAATTTTGCCCTTTCGTTTGCCCGGCAAGTAAACTTTTATAGAGTTCAACGCCTTGTGGTTACCCTTTTAAAGGGATAGGGATCGCACTTAGCCCCAATCAATCAGCCTGTCAAATTCCTCGACAAGCTCACTTATCCACAACCCGACCCATTTACCTCATTTAATTCTGCCGTTTATCCACAGAAATAGATGGCTTATTCACAAATCCAGCTTGCCGAACGACTCAGCAAGCTTACTTATTCACATATCCAGCTTGCGGAATGACTCAGCAAGCTCACTTATCCACATATCCAGCGTTCTCGTTTTTCCCAAAAATGAGATTGCCGAATCGTTCGGCAAGCCGTCTCAGTCCAAAAACGGCGTTCAACGCTTCAAAATCCGCTGTTTTTGGGGGATAAAACCCGATGTCCAATCCGTTTGTATCAAACCCCTTGGCGCAGTATAACGTAGCCGACTACTTCCGGTTTAGCCCGTCTTTAAACTCGCTGGGAGTTACACCGACATATTTCCGGAACAAAGCGCTAAAATAGCGGGAATCCGAGTATCCAACCAAATCCGCAATTTCATAGACTTTCACCATTTTATCCTTTAAAAGTTCAATGGCTTTTTTAATCCGGTAATGCGTCAGGTATTCGATAAAAGTATAGCCGGTTTCCATTTTAAACAAGCGGCTTAGATAACTTTCGGAGATCTTTAATAACTCCGCCAGCTTTTTAATGTTTAGGTCGTCCCGGTAATGTTCTTTTAGATACTGAATGGCCTCGCGCACATAGTTCTCTTTGACCATCAAATCATCATGAAGCAAATATTCCTTAAATAACATCACCTTGCTATCGTGAATCTGGTTTAACCCCGCTTGAACCTTGGCCAATTGCCGTTTGTGGTCAATTGCCGCAGCCAATTTTGCCAGCACTTGGTGAAGCTCATCATCATCGATGGGTTTGAGTAAATAATCATTAACCCCGAGCCGTAACGCTTGTTTAGCGTAGTCAAACTCACTATATCCCGAAATGATCAGGTATTCAGCGGTAATCAAATTACGGAGTCGCTCGATCAGCTCCAAGCCGCTCATGCCGGGGAGCCGGATATCCGTTATCACCAAATCGGGATGGACTTGCGTCATCAAATTCAATGCATCATTGGCAGTGGCCGCCTCACCAACGACCTCAAAACCGTAATCCTCCCACGGCGTGGTCATCACCAGGCCTTTACGCACCAGGCTTTCATCCTCAACCACAATTACCTTTTTCACTGGTAATCCTCCCCTAAAAACCGCTGCCGTTCGTCGAGATCCCAGCCCGGTTCCCGCAACACCGTTGCCATTCGCAAGAGCACTTGCGTCCCTTGGCCCAATTCGCTTTGGATCGTGAGCCTATACTCCTTACCGTAATACAATTGGATCCGCCGTTTGACATTTTGAATTCCAATGCTCTGCTGGGAATTAGATATCCCGATTTCACGGTTGAGTTCATCCACCTTTTCAGGAGCCATGCCGATGCCGTCGTCACAGACCGCAAAGTTTAACCGATCTTGTTCTTTCCAGCCGCGAATCAGTAAGCGACGAGGGCCCGGTTTGTTTTCAAAGCCATGGACGATCGCATTTTCGACAATCGGTTGCAAGATAAGTTTGGGAATCTGGTATTGGTTAATCTCCGGTTCAATCTGAAACTCCGCTGTGAATTGATCGTTGTAACGGATCGTTTGAATCGCCAAATAACTCTCGAGAATCACGATACTCTCAGCCACCGTCACCAACTCATGCTCATTATTGATACTGCTACGCAATAATTTCCCCAGCTGGGTCACCATCACGGCGATCTGGGGGACCTGGTTTAATTTCGCCAACCATTTGACCGAATCCAGCGTGTTATATAAAAAATGGGGATTGATTTGGGCTTGTAAAGTTCTCAGTTCGAGTTGGCGTAATTGTTGTTGTTTGGCAATGACGCTGTCCAAAAGATTCCGCAAGCGCCTGACCATGGTATTAAAACTACGTCCTAACAACCCCACCTCATCATACTGTTCGATATTGACTTGGACGCTCAGGTTGCCATTTTCAACCTGTTTCATCGATTCGACCAAAACGTTGAGGGGATGAGAAATACTCCGGGCAATCCAAAGCGCCAGCAACAAACAGAGCAGCAAACTCGCCAGACAAGCCCACAAGGTGACAATTTTAATGTAGTTGCTGCTTTCAAGGATAAATTTGATCGGGAGGATGCCGATGGTCGTGAATCCCGTATAACCTGACGTATGGTGCGCGACCAGACATTCCTTACCCGCAACTTTCGTGATGAAAAACCGCGCCTGCACCGCCAGATCGTCATGGAGGTTTAAGCGAAACTGCTTCCCGTCCTGTTTGGGGTTGCGTAAGTTGGCGATGATCAAATGATTCGACCCAACCAACATCAGGTCCAGGTTTAAATTGGCATTAATATTGCCGCAAATCTCTTCAATCCGGCTTTTAAAAACCTCCATCATGACATAGCCAAGAATTCGATCCCGGGGATCACGGATCGCGCGCGCGATACAAAAAACCACGCTATCACCGGTGCTGTTAATATAGTTATGGGGGTAAATTACATAACCGTTCTTCAGCAGGTTCGCTTCTTTAAAAATCCCTTGGTTGCGATGGAGTCGCGGGTTGAAAAATTTCGGCAAGGCATGGGTCGCAAAAGCCACGGTCCCCTGAGCATTGACAATATAAATGGCCGTGCTCCGTTTCCCCGCCAAAATCGCAATCTTTTGTTGAATCGCCGGATCATCCTGCTTCCCGGCACCGAGCAACGCTTGGCGGATCCGTTCGTCCTCCGCCAGGAGGCTCCCAATGATCTCGCCGTATTCGGAAGTGACAATGTCGATGTTCTCACTGATCTTGACGACGCTATTATACGCTTGCGTGCTCAATGTATCTTTGGTCGTATTCACGATCAGGCTATAGGCAATTAAGCCAACGATCAATAACGGAATAATACTAATCGTGACAAATGCTATAAATAACTTATGAAAAAAACGCAATCTCCGCATCTGGTTGGCTCCGTTGGTTTAACTCCGGAATTGATCGGTGCGACACCGAACAATAAGATCTTCGCTTCCCGTTCGTAACTTCCTTTCGTAAATATTTCACAGCGCCCCGGCATTGAGCATTCCCTGAGACCCCTTCGTTCGATTCGATCAAAAAAGGCTGACCGTTTCGAGTCAACCTTTCTAAATCTAGAATCGTTCTCCTTGCTATACAGCTATCTGGCATGGGCGGATCGCCTAAACGATCCCCAGAACACCTTGCGCAATATTAACGGCGTGGACGTCGATGCGTAGCAATGCCTCAATCAGATCGAGATGGGTCGAGCTCGTCGTGATCGTCTTTTGATTTCCGGACTGGATCCGCTCAAAATGATTGTAGCGCAGTTCTTTCTCCATCCGCAACAACCGTGGATGTTCCTTGATCACTTGAGTGGCAATGGCGGCATCGCCGGTGTCAAACGCTTTGATCGCCAAGCTGAAGTTATTATGGATCTGATGATATAACGCGGTCAGATCGGCCATACCCGCCTCGGAAAACTCCATCTCCTCCCGGTCGATCTTCCGGGCAATTTGGCCAATACTCATCAAGACATCCCCAACATGTTCAAAGTCATTGGCCGCGTAGAGCACTTGAATCGCCCGCTGCATCACGGCGTCCGGCAAGGTTTTATTGCCAATCGCCGCCAAATATTTGCTGATTTTATTATATAAACTGTCAACAGCCTGTTCCACCTCAACGATCTGATCGATCAGATTCTCCTGCCCATATTGGAAGGTCGGGAGGATCCGGTTGAGCATCAGATCCCGGACAATCACTCCCATCTCCAATGTCTGGCGGTGGGCTTGATCAACTGCCAATTGCGGCACCTCCAGCAATTCTTCCTGCAACAACTTCCCCTCGCCCAGATCGATTTGCTTTTCGGTGAAGAAACGCTCGCTAAACCGGGCCAATTGCGCAGTGAACGGCAGAAAACCAATCGCCATCAATAACGAAAATAACGTGTGCGAATTGGCGATGAGCCGGCTGGAATCCCCGGAAGTTCCGAGCACCCATTGGGTTAGGGGCCGGTAAAACGGCAAAAAGATCAAACCGTTGACCAATTTGATGCCAAAGTTGGCTAATGCGGCCCGTTTCGCGTCATTGCCCGGCACGCCGCAACTGGAGAGCACGCCGGTGACCGTCCCGCCCAGGTGCGCTCCCAATACATACGGAATGATCGAATAGTTCCCGATCAAGCCGTGTCCGGCCAAACCCATCAATAACGCCAAAAACGCCGGACTGGATTGAATCAACGCTGAAAAGAACACTCCGACGATAAACTCCCAAACCGGATATTTCTCTAAATTGATTAAAGTCTGCGCGACAATGGGATAACTCCGGATCGGCTCCATCGACCCGGACATCGTCGACATCCCATAAAAAATTAAACCGCAGCCGAGAATAATCTGACCGATATTCCGCCATTTGGTCCGTTTCGCAAATAGAAACAGCCATACCCCGATGAAAATCATCGCCAACGCCAACTCCGTTGTGCGGAAAACGATCAATTGCACGGTCATCGAGGTCCCGATGGCTGAACCAAGCAGCACATTCAAGGCTTGCGCCAAGGTCATCATCTTGGCGCTGACAAAACCGACGACTAAGGCGGTCGTGGCCGTGCTGCCCTGCAAACCCAAAGTTACCAGCGCGCCGACCAATAACCCAATAATCGGTACATTGGTCAACGATTTGATTAATGCTCTCAGACGCCGGGCGGCCAACTTCTGCAACCCTTCGGAACAAAGTTGCATGCCGTAGATGAACAGCCCGATTCCCCCAACCAATCCGACTAACGCTGTCAGTGCTTTCATTGATTGGACTCCGCCTTTACACGGAACGGGTGTCGCGCGCCGGTCTCCACGAAAATGGCCATCTCGGCGATGTTGACGACATGATCGCCAACCCGTTCCAGATAGCGGACGATCAACAAAATATTCAAACCTTGGTCGACATTGTCGGGGTTAGTCTTCATCAATTGGGCCAATTCTTGATAAATCGCCGCATACAACCGGTCCACCTGATCATCGTCGGTATCGAGTTGTCCGGCAAGGGTCAGATCCTTCTCGCGATACGCCTTCAAACTCTTGGCTAACATCGTATAGACCAGTTCCGCCATGTGCGGCAAGTCACTTAACGGTTGGATCCATTTGCCCTTATCATTCAAGCCCAACGTTGCTTCGGCAATATCGCAAGCGTAATCGCTGATTCTTTCAAGTTCGCGGCTGATCCGCATGATAGCTGCCAGGAACCGCAGGTCCTGGTCAACCGGTTGCTGAATCGAGATCAGCTCCATCGCTTCCATTTCAAGGGCTGCTTCCAATTCATCAATCGCATCGTCGCCATGGATTACCGCCTTGGCTAGGATCCCATCTTGGTTCAAAAACGAGTCCATCGCCTGATGCAATTGTTTAACGACCAGTTCGCTCAGGACCAGCAACCGGTCTTTCATTCCCAACATGGCGCGATCGTAAGCATTTAAACGCCGAAACATTATCTTCAACTCCTTACCTGTAGCAGAGCTCTTACGTCATATCCAATTTGATTGGGACTCCAGCTTCCGATGAACTAACATTCATCGCCTAATCCATTCTAAATATATCACAACAGTGCCTGTTGTTTCGCTCAAAAGTACCTTGGAATTCTGCAATTCTTTTCATCAGTCAGTGACTGATATTATATTCTTACAGCCTTGGTCTAATGTTTAAAAATAGTCTGGAGCGTTTGCTCCAGACTACGGCTTAAATTATTGGACGGGTTACGCTGGTACTCCGTGTAATGCTTCGGGACGAAAACCCAGTTGAACCGGATCGCCGGGCTGAACCCCCGAATACCGCACGAATGAGATGACCGTGAGTTCCGGTCCCGTTTCCAACCGGACGGTATATTCAATATGCTGACCAACATAGACCGATTTAATCATGCGTCCGCCCAGGACCGGACCACGCCAATCTCCATCCGGTTGGAGCTGAATCGTTTCAGGACGGACGGCAATCAGCATTTCCGCGGCGGTCCTTGACACACTGTGCAGTTTCACTGGCGTACCCAGCAAATTCACCCAAACTCCCTGCGCGTCGCCGGCCGCCCGTTCAGCCGGGATTAAGTTGACCCGGCCGATGAAGTCCGCCACGAAATGGGAGGCCGGCCGTTCATAGACCTCCTCCGGAGTACCAACCTGTTCAATCTGGCCTTGATTCATGACCACGATTATATCGGACATCGTCATCGCCTCGACCTGATCGTGGGTCACATAAACGGCCGTGGTCTGAATATTTTGCTGCAGTTCGCGAATACGCCCCCGCATCTCCTCACGCAGTTTGGCGTCTAAGTTGGACAGCGGTTCATCAAACAACAATACTTTGGGATTGAGGACAATCGCCCGGGCCAAAGCGACCCGTTGCTGCTGACCGCCGGAGAGTTGGTTGGTATAACGTTCTCCCAAGCCCTCTAAACCGACCACTTTTAGAACCGTCTTCACCCGCTCCGTAACCTCGGCTGCCGGACATTTGCGGATCTTCAAACCGTAAGCGATATTCCCGGCCACGGTGAGATGCGGGAACAACGCATAACTCTGGAAGACCATCGCCAGGTCCCGCCGGTTGGGGGGGACAACCGTCATATCTTTACCATCGATCAAGATCCGGCCGGTGTTGGGCACTTCAAATCCGGCGATCATCCGGAGCGTGGTGGTTTTACCGCAACCCGACGGCCCAAGTAAAGTCAGAAATTTCCCTGCTTCAATACTCAGACTGAGGTCATTGACAGCATTGGTCCAGCCGCCGCCCGGGGTTTTAAACTGTTTTGTAATCCGTTCGAGTGTAACATTTACGCCCATGGTTATCAACCTCCAATTTTCGGCGCCGCATGAGCCGACGAACCCAGGCACCAACGGATAATAAGAAATGCCAACATCACAATGATGATCGTGATTAATGAAAGCACACTCGCCGCACCCAACCGCATAATTTCCGTTTGGGACAAGACCAGCGCGGTTAAATGGTTCCAGCGGGCCGTTACCAGAAAGATTACCGCTGAAACCGCGGTCATACTCCGGACAAAACTATAGGAGAGGCTGGCAAAAAAGGCCGGTTTGATCAACGGCAAGGTAATATGGGAAAAGGTATACCGGCTATCCGCTCCCAAATTCAAGGACGCTTCCTCAATTGCCGGATCGATCTGATTGAGAGTGGCGACGCCGGACTCAATCCCGACCGGGATTTCCCGGAAAATAAAACAACAAACAATGATCCACATCGTTCCGGTTAATAATAACGGCGGCGAGTTAAAGGCTAAGATATAACCGATGCCAACCATCGTCCCGGGAACCGCATAACCCATCAACGTCACAAAACCCATAGCTTTCTTGGCGAAAAAATCCTTCCGGACCATTAAAAAGGCGATGATCATCGCTAAAAACCCGGCAATCACCGTAGCGATCGCCGCCATAATCACCGTTGAAAAGATGCTGTCTCGCCCGACATCCCAGGCATAGCTGAAATTGTCCAAGGTAAATGTCCAGTTATAACCCCAAAGTTTTACAAAACACCCATAAACGATTACGCCGTAAAACGCCACGATAATGACGGATAATAACGAGGCAAAGCCGGTCAACAACCACTTGGTGAGCGGTTTCACCCCGGACAGTCCGGCGGATGACGGTTTGCCGGTGACAGTGACATAGGACTTTTTGGCGATCCAATACCGTTGCAGATAAAACGCTACCAACGCCGGAACCAGCAAGATCACGGCTAAGGTGGCGCCGCGCGCGACATTAAACATTCCCGTCACTTGCAGATAAGCTTGGACCGATAATACATCAAAGTTGCCGCCGAGCACCATCGGGTTGCCGAAGTCGGCCAGCGAAGTAACAAATACCAACAACCAAGCCGAAGCCAACCCCGGTAAAGCCAATGGTAACGTCACGGTCATGAAGACTTGCAGCCGGCTGGCGCCAAGGTTAAAGGCGGAATCCTCCAAATCGGGATTGATTGCTTTTAAAACCCCGTCCAATACCAAATAGGCAATGGGAAACATCGTCAACACCTGGACCAACACCAAACCCGGCAAACCGTAGATATTGACGTCAGTGAGCCCCAGGAGCTTTTTGGTGATGAGTCCGTTCTTCCCTAACAGCAAAATTACGGAAAGCGCAAACATAAACGGCGGCGAGACCACCGGCAGCAGCGCCAATTGGCGAAAGATTCCTTTTCCCGGCATATTGGTACGGTTTAACCCGTAGGCGTATCCGAAACCGATGACCGTGGCAATCGTCGCCACCAAGATGCCCAGTTTCAATGAGTTATATAATGGCGTAAGCAACCACTCGTGGGTAAAAACATACGCGTAATTGGCCAACGAAACCTTCCCGTCCACCAGTAAGCTGGTCCAAAGCGACCGCGCCAACGGATAGACAATAAACACGACGAGCGACAACCAGATCAGGACAATCGCGAGGGTGACAACGGGATCGTTGATCCGGCGTTTATTCGCTAACGGCCCGGTTACAGCAGCTACTGTGTTCGAATTCAAAACCGGGTCACCTCCTAATTCATACTTAGAAAATAGCTTCGATGCCTAAAGGCGATCCTTTGTCCTTGCGCGAGCGGCAACGGATAGCTAGTGCGAACGTTGGACGTTGGACGTTGGACGCCGGTTGATATAAAGAAAGTGGGGCATGAGCGCCCCACTTTCAATGGTAAAGCGTTTACTTTTTATAAACTTCATTGAGCCATTTCTCAACCAGGCGGTCTTTGTTTTTGCCGGCCCATTCATCGTCTTGATTGATCACTTTCACTTTGGACAGCGGGATCGCGCCATCTTTCAACGGTACCTTCACAAAGACGGACAAGTAATTGTTGGCCATAATTTTCGCCGCTTCCTCAGCCAACATCCAGTCGTACAGTTTCTTGGCAGTTTCGAGTTGCGGGCCGCCTTTGATCAACGACATTGAAGCAACTTCAAACCCGGTGCCCTCTTTCGGGAAAACCAATTTCAGGGGATAACCCTGGGAAATTAATTTCACTTGGTCATGGGCGTAACCCAACGCAATGGCCGTCTCGCCCAGCGCGGCGTTTTTCCCCGGCGCGGCTCCCGAGCGGGTATATTGCGAAACATTTTTATTCAGTTCTTTTAAATAATTGAAAGCTTTGGTCTCATCACCATCGTAAATCGTGATTAAGGTGGTGATCACGTTGTAAGCGGTGCCCGAGGTTTGGGGATTAGCCATTTGAATCTGGCCTTTGTAAACCGGTTTCAACAGATCCTGCCAGGATTTGGGGACCGGTAGTTTCTTTTCGGCCAGTTTCTCGGTGTTGTACACATAACATAAGGGGCCGGCGTACATACCGCACCAAAAACCTTGTTTATCTTTGAATTGAACCGGGATCCGCGTGGCTTTTTTGGAAAAATACGGTGTGGTCAAACCATCCTTTTTGGCAGCGATATGGTCCAAACCGACACCGCCGACCCAAATACTGGCTTGGGGGTTATTCTTTTCCGCATTAATCCGGGCTTGGGCCTCTCCGGTTGACAGACGGATCCAATCAACCTGAATTCCTGAGGATTTCGTAAAAGCAGTAAGCAATTCGCGAGCGATTGCTTCGTCACAGGAGACGTAAGCCGTAACTTTTTCGGCGGCCGAGATGTTTACCGATAATGCGAAGATTAAGACCAGTAATAAAGCGAACACAACCTGCAATCGTTTCAATAGCGACACCTCCGTTTTCAATTTCCGGTTGGGGTGGATTGGGCAAATTCCCAATTGGACAAAAATCAACCATATTAAAGAAACAAGAACCGCAAAGACCTGGACTCTAATAAGCCGTTTCATTAATATGGTGTTAAGATAATATTAAATCCAAATCACGAATACAGCAATTCGGTGGATCTGCTTTTTTGTCGAAAAAACTGAACTACAATGACGGAAAGTTACAGATTGGGACGACGCAACAATTGATTCAGATCCAACCAATGGTCCAGCATCAGTCGTTTCTTGCGCTCCAATTGGCTGATCAGATCCGGTGATAAACTAAACACATCCTCGGCGTCAGCCCGATCAACCAAGATCAACGGAAGCGGATCGGCGCGGCGCAACAATCCGACCAACGCGTCGACATTATCCAGTTCCGCACGGAGCAGATGATATAAAGTGGCCCGTTCCGGATCGCCCGCCACACCGGTCAAATTCATTTCGTATGGCGGCTGGGGATTTCCGTCGGCATCCTGGGGTAGATTCCCTTTCACTGTCTCCAGCAACGTGTAAAACCGGATAAAGTGAACGCAGGTCTTGAGCAATATATCCCAGCACCTGAGCTTATTGGCAAAATCAACCACCGGGGCCGGCGCCGCCGGATCGGCTACTCCAGCAATGGCTTGGCCGATCAATCCGCGGCAGGCGGTTAAGAGTTTTCCAAAGAAAACTCCCTGAGGTAGCCCTTTGACCATTTGATATCCTTGCGCTTCCAAGGGATTGTCTGCTTCTGCCTCAGTTAACGCCTGAAACTGGAACGGTCGGAAATGAGCTTTCTCGGCAGCCGTCAGCCGTTCCGGAAAGGCTACCAAGGGACGGGTGAGCCACCGCTGCGCCACCACCCATAGTAGTAATAACGTGCCGCCGCCTTCCATCGGCGAATAAATGGTGCGGGCCCGATCAAGGTACGAATGGGCCTGG
Source organism: Bacillota bacterium (assembly GCA_023410535.1). GTDB lineage: Bacteria > Bacillota > UBA4882 > UBA8346 > UBA8346 > JAEYPR01. The sequence continues at coordinate 65,801 of JAEYPR010000036.1, forward strand.
AGCATCCGGTCCCCCCATGCGGAACCGTAGATTTCATTCATCATGCCGGCTAAAGCTTGATAGATCTCAAAATCGTTTTGGGGTTGTTCCGCTTGAAAATACCGTAACGTCTCAAAGTCCAGACTATCCAAATCCCATTCGGTCACATACGCCTCGGCCCAAGGATTGAGGATTACACCGTAATTACCTTTGTTGCGCGCTTCAATTAAATTCCGCATCAGCGAGAACGGTTGACCGATATCACGGACCGGATAGATTGGAATCGTGAGCAACCCTTGAACCGCCTCTTCTTTAAAGGGTTTCAGCCCAAAAAAGGCCATTTTGACGACGCCGTCGGCTCCTTGTAAATGCTGACGCAGGCTTTCCAGTTCGTAATCGCTGACCTTGCCGCGAATGAAAAACTGTCGGCCGGGAGCCGCTTGTTCACATTGGGCCAAAAACTTGGCAACATTTGCTCCGAGCGGGACAAAGCTGCGGTCCGGTCCATTGGCCGAATTATACAGCAGATCCGCCCATGACAACCCGGTGGAACTATCATTGGTGCTGAAAATAAACAGGTCCAACTCCGGCACTTCCTTGACCAAGCGACAAAGCGCCGTCGCATACAGCGCCAGGACTTCGTCATGGAACAGATCCGGGCTGAAGCGCGGATGGCGGGAACGCCGCGGGTGGTCAACCCGCGGCCCTCGTAAATGCGGGTGTTGCGCGAAGACGGACTCCGGCCACCACATCGGTTCATAAGCAAGAAAAGATGCCTTTAAGCCATGCTTTTTAATAATCCGGCAGCGTTCCTTGATCAATTGGAGATTTCGAGCGGCATAATCTTGCGGCACCCAAGCGGCTAAAATCTCCGGCACAATCACTTTGAAAAGCGAGTTGTGGATAATCGACCAATTCAGATACGGATCGTCCGGGTCATCCAGCTCCCAACGACTTTTTTCGCCGGGACAACTAACACTGACATGGGTCACACCGGCTTGTTTGGCCCGGACGGCCGCTGCCTCGTATTTTTCCAAATCCCGGTACGGGTTGGAAACAATGATCTTCTTAAATACGTTTGTTCCTTCCATCAGCATCTCCTCATTGCTTTTCAATCCGACATTGATAGCCTTTTTTCCGGCTACATCGACTGATAATACCCTTTGTTCTTGCCGTAGGTTTGGCTGTTCCAGTTCGTGCCAACCCCATCCCAGTTCGATACCGGATTGACAAATCTAGGATTCGTACCTTGGACCCCGCTATATTCCGCGCAGTTATTTTTGATAATGTTTCCGCTATACAGTTCTTCAACGAACTTATCCACACCGATAATGCAATCATTCAACGTAATGGTCGCACTCCCTTCATTTTGGACCTGCGGCCCTTGATTATTGAAGATCGTGCAACGGTTCAGCGTAAGCTTGCAGGCTCCAAAATCGCCATAGGGACTGGAAGCCCATACGCCGGTATGGGTTATATTGCCGCCATGGCTGTAAGAATTAATGGCAATACAATTATTGAGTTCAGCGCGTTCTTCCGACCAGAACCGGAAACCTCTTTTGTTGCCGACCGCTACGCAATCATATAGGTAGATGTTCTTCGATTTGCAATCCCAACCCCCGTCGGTACTTTCCAGCGCGACGCAACGGTAAAATTTAATATTGTCGGAAGCAAATTCAGTGCAAAAACCGTCGCCGTTCCAATATTGGGACCCGGTATTCACTTCGGTGTAGTTGTTTTTGGCGACACAATCGTAAATTTCAATATTGTAATCATAGGTGACGGCATCCTTTTTCCAACCGTTAATCTGGGTCGAATCCGCCACCTGGATTGTCATCTGAAAATTATCCGGATGCCAGTAAGCAGGTCCGCCACCGTCGCCGGTACAACGCCGGACCACCGCATTATAATTGCCATCCCGGAACCGGATGCCCCGTTTGGCATAATGGTCGAAATCACAGTCCTCAATCACAATATCATGAGAACCATCAATACTATATTGCTTCTTTAGCGCCTGTTCGCGAGTGATCAGCGACCCGCCGCCTTTCAGAAACAAGCCATCACCAATATAGGAAGCATCAAGATTGTAGATCCGATAACTCACATTTTTACCATTGGTAAAAAGAACAATAAAATAGTTGGTGACTTTAAAATCTTTGAGCTGCCAATAGCTTGCTCCGGATTCTACGGTGATAAAATAGGTTTTATCGGAATTTCCCAAGGAGTAAAGCCCTTTAAAAATCGGCAACCCGTTTCCGATATCGACGCCCTGAATCGTTTTGCGGCCGTTTTGATCAACACCGTCGTTAGCGGTGGTAATGTTTAAAGTTTGCGCAACACCATACACGCCACTGCCGATATAAAGCGTTCCGGATGGACCGGTCGCTTCCCAAGCCGCCTGTAGTCCGCCAACTTTGTTTCCTGCAAAGGCATTAGCCCAGTCTGATCCGTCCTTTTTGCCCGCTCCGGCGATGGTCATAAACTTGTCGCCAGCCAGCGGTTTGCTATTTGTCGCGATTGGATTTTCGGCGTTGGAAACGGTGTTAGCCAAACCGGTAAAGCCGACCAAAATTATCAAGACCACCATAAAACCCCATGCTTTATTAACCATTCAACAAACCTCCCATCATAAATTCCGCTTTTTTCTCTCAGTTGCTCAACTCCGGAATGATAATTCTATTGTAGTTGATGGAATAGATAAGTAAAATGGAGCGATGTTGGCTGGATATGGTTTAATGTGAGATTTTATCAAAATAAAAAAACCACCTGTTATCCGGTGGTTTATCATCATTTCAACTATGTCTGTGTTCTACATTTTGTCATCGACCGTTTGCAGCAAGGTCGCGGGTTGTTGCGGTTTATTCCAGCTGCGAACCTGGACCTTGATCAGGAGCGACAACAGAAAGCTGATACTGCCAAAGATAATAAAGATCCAGTTCAATCCGATCCAACTGCCGATCATTCCTGAAATGACCGGAGCGGCAAACATCCCAATGGTCCGGGAAGATTGTTGCATTCCATACGCTCTGCCGCGGAAGTCGCTATCGACTTTGGTAGCGATTAACGCCGCTGAAGATGGCGAGATGGCCGCAACAAAGGTTCCATAGGCGAAATAGGCAATGGCAAAAAGCCACAGATGGGTTACCATTCCCAACAGCACCGTGGTCAAACCTAAACCGGTCAACCCGAACAACATTGTCCGGGGATAGGTGATTTTCTCGCCAATCCGCCCCCAGGTATAAGCGGTCAAAAACAGCGCCAGTCCCGGTAACGAATAGACAAACCCGCTAAATATTTTATTGGCGTCGGGTGCAATCTTATGGATATACAATGCCAACATTGGCAAGATTGCCGCCACAACCATCGCACTGCTAAATTCGGCGCTCATCACCGTGACCATGGCGGGAGTCTTAAAGGCCCGTTTGAAATCTTGCACAATCGAGGTTTTGGCAGTAACTTGCGGTTTTTCCCGTTCCTCAACCAACAAAACGACCAGTAAAAACCCGACCCCCACCAGGGCCGAGGATAATAACATCGAACCACGGTAACCGGCGATCGCGGCCAGCAAACCGCCCAATGCCGGCCCTAAAATAACCCCGGCCGATTGGGCGGTATACGCAATCGAAACAAACCGGCCGGATTGGGACTTCGGCGTATTAGTGGCGATCAGAGCGATCGAACCGGGAATAAATCCAGTCAAGATACCGTTCAACACCCGCAGCACCAATAGTTGGCCATAGTTTTGACAAAGACTCATTCCAAGATAGATCACACTAAGACAGATTCCGGCCCGCATCACCATCGGTTTGCGGCCGTATTTATCCGATAATTTGCCCCAGATCGGTCCCATGACCGCGGAGGCAATAAACTGCATGGTAAAGAGCAAGCCGGACCAGAAAGGCAAATTTTTGGTAATTCCCAAATCTTTCAGAAAGAGCGGTAAAAACGGCGCGATCTGTTCCCAACTGAAAGCGGCTAAAAAAATGGTAAACGATAGGATTAGGAGATTTCTACGGTAGTACGTCATGGTTGGCCTTCTTTTGTTTATATTTCGGCGTTAAACGCCATCCCGGCGGAGGATAGATTCAAGGGGACTCCTCGGTGATTCCAACCTCTTTCAAAACAACAGCGGTAAAAGGGGAAGTAATGTTAAGAGCAGATTAAGCCTGTATTGATTAATTCACTTTCTCGTCGCTATCCCCTTTAGACAGCAGTTAACGAATGTTGGATTTTTGGGGTTACAAAACAGTTAACGCGTAGCTGAACGCCGGTTAAAATTAAACCAGTATACGCCCCACGCAAAAGCCGACGCAGGTGCGCCGGCTTGAACGGTTAACATGAGGAAAATTAAAACGATAGATCAATCGTTCCGTCGCGATTGGCGACGTTTTGACTCGCTTGCGTTTGGTTTGGATGACTGTTTCCGGTTTGGTTTTGACTTTGGAAGTGTTGCTGCTGAAATTGTTGAATCCGGCTTTCAATCGTTTGCAACTGTGTCTGGTATAATTGCAATTCCTGTTGCTTCGTTTCCGTATCGGCGTCCTGATCCTGATTGAGCTGATTAATCTTTTCCTGGATGGTCTGTTTCTGTCGCTCCAAGGTTGCGATTTGGCTTTGGTAATCTTTCTCGATACTTCCGTTGCTTCCAAGTGCGTATTGCTGATTAACACCGGCGCCTGAAACTGCCATCATTCATCGTTCCTTCCTAAAGGCCTTGAATGTTTGATTTGACAAACATGGCATTTAATTCACTCTCCAGCGTACTGTTACGCGTTTGCTGGAGAGTGCCGCCGTCGCTCGTGGTGCTGCTTGCAGCTGCCGACTTGCAAACGCCGCAACTCATACAAGAATTATACCCTTTGGGACAGCTATTGCTCGAACTGTCGCCAACGCTTGAGGTGTTGCCACTCTCAACCGCTTGGGAACCGCCGGACTTCAGGTTTGCATTCGTATTAACGTTGGAAAAGAAGGAACTGACAGCTGAGATTGCCATGACAAGCTTACCCCCTGGTTTCAATTTGCTATTTTCAGTATAAACCGGCATTATTAGAGTGTTCTTTGAAAAAAGCAATTTTTTCGAAACCAGTGGAAAACAGCCTTAAACCCTATCGCCGTATGCTATAAATATAATCATCGTAAGTATCTTTCACCTTCCCATCAGGATATTGATAGTCGCCGTTGATAAAGCCGTTGCCGGCCATATACGGGGGGACTTGGTCCGCTTTTCCCTGAATAGTCGCCGCCAAAGCCAACAGCGCCAGGGGTTCGACCATGTCAAACTGGGCATTGAGATAATTTCGTCCTTTAGTGAAATAACCATGGTGATAATACGTCCGTACGATGTTATTGCCGATCTTCCGGGCCAGATTGAGATACTCCTCCGTGCCGGTGGCCCGGTACAGGTCGAGGATGGCAAAAAGCGCGTCGGCGTTGGCCGATTGGGTAGCGAGGTTGACCTGAACATTTTTGCCCGGTGCGGATCCCAATTCGCCGAGATCGTTTCCCTTGGCGATGCTGCGGGCGGTTTGCCATAGTATCAGATCATGCGTATATAAAAATCCCCGGGCATACGAAAGCAAATATTTGCAGTTGGCGCGGTAACGTTTGAGCTCCGTACCGGCAGGACCGTAATATCCATTTCGTTTGAAGACGTACCCAGTTAAATCCGCGCCATCGGTGAACATCGGTTTAAGAAGGTTTTGCTCCGGAATATACGCGTAACGCGCAAAACTCAGCAAACCCCGCTGCGTCCATTCCAGGAGGTCACTGGCGGCTTTGTCGTTTTCCGCTGCTAACTGCATCTGCATCAAGGCATTTTCGCCATAGATCGCTCCGGCGGCACCGGCAAACAGGATGTTTCCCTCCAGCGCCACCGCCCCAAACTCCGGTCCGAATTGACGTCTGGCCCGGTCGCCGCCTTTCTCGCCGGTGTCGTTATCATCGGTAAGTTCTTTTTCCTTCTTTCGCTGCGTGAACTGATAGGCTCCCAATCCGGTCTTGGGATGCCGAGCGGCAACATATTGATACGCCAGGTGTTTGGACCAGCGTAACGCTCCTTCATCACCAGTCAAACGGTATAAGGTTCCGGCAGCGTAAATCAGATCGTCGCCGGCATTAATAAATGAGAGACCGATCGATTCACGCAGCGGTGGCAAATTGACCAACGGATGGGCCCAAACGTCGCCCAACGGTAATCCGTATTTCCCGTGGCGGCCGACATAAAGGTCGTTCCAGTCCAAAACATGGGCATTCCAAAAGGCTTTGATATATTTGACAGTGGCCGCCGGATTGACTTCATACATCAAATCATAATACGGCAGGGCGTTTTTCAGTTCATGGACCATGCCTTTGGCTGCCGGGCCGCTGGGCTTTAAGGTTTCCAGGTCGATAAACCGGTGTCCGCCCCATTGCAATAGTCCTCCGGGATCGGCCAATTTGTCAAAATGATAACGAATCGCTGCTTTGGCGGCGTCTTTATATTGAGGATCGCCGGTTAGATTGGAGAGCGCCGTCAACGTCCGGAAAAGATTTTGCTGACACGCCAGATCCGAGATGACCACCCCTTTGTTCCCGGGCAAGATCCATTGAACATGAGCCCCGGTTTCCACATTGATCCCATCGGCGAATAACGGGGTGGGATTAGCGCGATACCGGTCGCGACCATGTTCCAATACATGGTCGGCAAACTCTTTTACCACCGCGAGACGTTCCCGGTCTTCCCGAAGAAGCGCTTCTTGGCGTTGGGGGTGATCAACTTGGGGCGACGGAGGATTGGCGGCGACCCAAATCGGGCTTGCCCAAAGCAGGACCATCATCCCCAAGCGCACTGCCTTGCGCGACGGCGTGGTGTGGTTGATCATATTTTCACCTCATCAGCTTCGGAATGATCGTTTTTCAAGCGTTTGGTACCGCTCCGGCCTGAACCGCCGTAATGGCGACCATATTGACAATATCGGCAACGCTGCAACCGCGCGACAGATCATTCACCGGTTTGGCCAATCCTTGCAAGATGGGACCGATCGCCGTGGCATTAGCCAACCGTTCAACCAGTTTATAGCCGATATTGCCCGATTGTAGATCCGGAAATACCAAGACATTGGCTTTGCCAGCCACCGGACTTCCCGGCGCTTTAAAACGTCCCACCGCTTCGATTAACGCCGCATCCGCTTGAAATTCGCCGTCCAACGCCAGATCGGGGGCGCTGGTTTGGGCGATCTGCACCGCGGCACTGACCTTATCGACCAATTCGTGTTTCGCGCTGCCTTTGGTGGAAAACGACAGGAAACTCACCACTGGGATAAATCCGGCCAACTGTTTGGCCGTCTCGGCCGACTGGATGCCAATCTCAGCCAAGGTTGGGGAATCGGGACTGACATTGACCGCACAATCGGCAAAGACAAACAGCCCGTTATTTCCCAAAACGCTATTGGGAACCGCGATCAAAAAGGCGCCGGAGACTGAATTGTAGCCCGGCTTGGTCTTGAGGATCTGCAATGCCGGCCGGAGGACGTCCCCGGTCGCACTGAGCGAACCGGCGACCATTCCGTCGGCGTCGCCGCAGTAGACCATCATCGTCCCAAAATACAAAGGATTTTTAACAAGTTCCGCGGCTTGCTCCAGCGTCACCAATTTGTGTTTGCGTAGGGCATACAAGGTCTCGCGGTAATAACCGGTCTTCGGAAAGTCGGTTGGGGCAATAAAATCAAATTTTGCGGCATCGATGCCGTGCGCCGCCGCCCGTTCCCGGACTTGCTCGCCATCCCCGATCAGGGTAACGCGGGCGATGCCTTCTTTTAGCACTTGGTCCGCAGCTTGCAGCACCCGCAGATCGTCGCTTTCCGGCAACAATATGTGGCGCGGCGCCGATCTGGCTTTTGCCTTAATAGCTTCTAAAAAATCCATGCTATCCACCTCCAAAACATAATCGTACTTTGTTTCGTTTGACGTAGGCTATCATCGCCCATAAAACCGGGACTATTTCCAGAATCTGTCGTAATGCGACAAGGGTCTTTCGAGCCGAAGACGATTTCATTCTATCGCTGCTAGTTTGGAATATGGTGACTGACGTTGCCGCCTGGCGGTTGGACGGAGCGCAAAACTGATACATAAATCGGTCGCGCTTTAAATTCTCTTGCAACAGTCTTATCCTGGTTGTTGAGTTTCCCTGACCTCTCTATCCACGCTTTCCTAAAAAACCAATACTAATCTAGCGGCGTTCCATCGTAATCTGTCGGACTCGGTCGGTATAAAAATCGGTCGTACCCTTTCTTCAGCTTCCCATGGCACTCGTGGAAGCGGAGTTAAAAACTGCATATTCGCCAAAATTAAGGAGACAATTGGAATAGGTGTACCATTCCTGAAAACCTCTAGTTTGACCTGTGATGTTGGAATCAAGGAGGAATCCGGCTTGTCGGTAACCTGGGTCGTCATCATTCGTTCATTCATCGCCTATTTGGCAATGTTGATTCTCATGCGTTTGATCGGAAAACAACAGATGGCCGAATTAACCTTCTCGGACTACGTGGTTGGCATTACCATCGGTTCGATTGCGTCGACCTTATCGGTTCAACTAAACCAGAATACCTCCGCGACTCTGGTTGGTCTGATCATTTGGACCGTTCTCCCCATTCTGTTGGCCTATTTAAGTGTAAAAAACGTCTGGATTCGCAAGGTTGTGGAGGGAGAAGCTACCGTAGTGATTGAGAACGGAAAGATCATCGAGAAAAATCTGTCAAAATTACATCTTTCAATTGACGATCTCCTAGTCCAACTCCGAAGCAAAGATATTTTTGATGTTAGCGATGTCGAATTCGCCCTTTTTGAGACCAACGGCAAGCTAAGCGTGCAACTGAAATCGCAAAAATTGCCCCTGACCCCGGCGCATCTTCATCTACCAACCGGATATGTCGGTTTACCCACAGTATTGATTAAAGACGGAAAAGTACTTAAAGACGCCCTTAAGTCGTTAAACCTATCCCACGCTTGGCTGCTGGATCAATTGGCAAAAAAGAATATTACCCATCCCGCGGAGGTATCGCTGGCGCAATTGGGAACCAACGGCAATTTGTATGTTGATCTGATGGGTGATCAATTATATTACATTATTCCGACGAATTAGGAACTTGCATTCTCGAAAAAATACGCTTGGTGGCACACGATATTGATCAATAAACTCGGATCAACATTGTCAGCATGACGATTTGCATCTTTCCCATTGACGAGGAGGGACTCCATCTTGTGAGGAAGTCTGTTTTAATATTCGCTATCCTTTTTAGCTGTTCCACGATGCTCAGCTCCTGCGCTTTACTTCGCCAACCACTGGACCGCTGGAGCGGCTTTTCAAAGTATTTAAAAGAGACCGAGCATTATGTTATGACGGCTCAATGGAGCAAAGCGGCTACGAGTCTTCAAAAGGCGAATCGAGCGTGGTTTCGGGTCAGGCCATGGTTGCAAGTGGATATCGACCATGACTATATCAATACGATTGAAGCCAATTTCATCCGGCTTCAAAGCTATATTGCCACCAGTCAGCGGTCCGATTCTTTAACGACAATCCGTTTGCTTCAAAATGATTGGAAAAATATCGGGGAGATGTAGTTTTGGTGCCTGCCCGTTTATTCCAGTCCCGTCCCATTTGGGAAATAATTCTGGAATATAAAGCTGATTCCTTCTTTTCAATTGTTACAGTTTAAGGGGATAAATAAGAGAAGTTTCTCCCGCTATCGAGAAACTTCTACTTACGAAAAAACCCGCTTCTACGACCGGGGCAGCGGAGGTGGGTTATTGCCGTCCTGTGGTTGTGGAGGTTTCGGCAATACCGCCGCGATGGCTTTCGCCTGTTCCCTTGTAATCACTCCGTCTTTAACCATCTGACTCAATGGATCTTGCGGAGGTTGCGTCGGATGGCTGGTGTTTGGGGGTGGTGGGCCGCTAGGCTTATTTGTTTGGAAATATTGCAAAACCTTTGCCGCTTGCTGTTCGGTGATGACCTGCTCCGCCACCAGCTTGTCCAGTCCCTGTTGCAACTCAGCTTCCATCGTTTTGGGGTCCGATGGTCCCGATTTTGCTTGAGATACACTCATCCCGCCGATAGCAATTAGCATGACCCAAGTCACTAAATATAAACAAACCCTTGTTCTTATCATTTGGCAACTCTCCTTTTTTCAAGTTACCATGATTTTATCCTTTGATTGTGTCCGAATGATGAAGGTTTAGTGTTCGTTAAGTGAACGCATAGTAGACATGAGCAAAACTCCTCTCGTATTGGCGGACAAAACATCCTCGTGAATCACATTTCATGACAATTATTCCATTGAGACGTTTTGGAAACGATGCTTCACATCAAGTTGCTATTGAACCGAATAGAATATCATGGTATTGTCATTTTATGACAAGAAAAACATCCTTCCAACGCAGTAACATAGGGGGAGATTTTGATGATTTGTGAAAAGTGTGGTAAGCGTCTGTCGAGCGCCAGTGCTTTCTGTTCATTTTGCGGAGCTGCCCAAGGACAACCGCCTACCGTTAACCAAAAACCGAATTGGCGGAACACGAAAGCCGAGATAATTCCCAAGATCATCATTACCTTAGGTTCAGCGTTTTTAATATTGTTGGGCGCCTTCTATCTTCTTGGCAGTTTAAATCAACCAAGCAGTTCAAATGGGAAACCACTTGCAACGCAAGTGGCGGCTCCGACCAACGAATCAAATACCAGCCAAAGCGACGGTGGCCTTGAAGCCTTCAAGGAAGCCATAGCTGCGAACGGAGTGACGGTTTTCCGGCTTTCCGCAGTAAAAACGGCGAATGTTATCACCAGCAATACCATGGGGGACTTTTCCCAAAGCGTCCCGCAGTTATCGGGGTCGAACAACAGCGGCAATGCCGGATTATTTCGCCAAATGACAACGAATCTGGTGCTCTGGGTCAAAAACGGACAGGTGATTTTGGATGACAGCGAACTAACTCCGGTTGAGATTACAAACGAGGCTGATCAGGTAATCCTTCATGCGCAACGTTCAAACGGTTCCGCCTTTCATGAGTGGACCATAAAAATATTACGCGACCGGGTTGAGGGCTCAGGGCAAACCAGTAGTGTCGCCATGGCGAACCATGTTGGAACGGGGAGCGGCTTATCCGGCGACTTCACTGCCAAACTTACCAAAACGACCGACCCGAGTGATTGGCCCCCGGCTCCGATTACCAATCTGACTGCGAAGCTCAATGACGGTTCAGTCTCTTTAGCATGGGAACGGGCAACCGAATTCAACAACGCCACAACAACCTTTACGATTTACCGCACGATCAATATTGAAGACGAAGTGCTTGTAGGAACCACCACTGCGACTGAATTCACTGATTCAAGTCCGGAACTTGCCGAACGTATTAGCCCCTATGCAGCTTCGTTTGCAACTTATATGATTATCCCGTTCTCCGGGAAAAAACGGGAAGGAAATCCCGGGTTTGTCAGCGTCTACCTTGATCCGACCGGATATTAGCAGCTTCAGTTGAAGCAATGGCTGGATCGTTATTCACTTTAGTCGGTAGCCTTCCAAAAACTCCGGCACAATTGCATGAATTGCGTCATCGCCGGCGATACCCAGTGTTCCTCATGGTGAATTAAGTAGATGCCACGGTGAATCGGACCGCCCGGCAGGGGCGCCCATTGGAGTCTGCCGCGCTGGATTTCTTCCGCCACCGCCAACCGGGATAAGATCGAATAACCCCAACCCGAAATCAGCAGTTTTTTGATGACCTCCAACGAATCTACCTCAACCATCCTGGAAAAATTCAATTGATGCTCCGTAATCCACCCGTCCACCAACTTGCGGGTGGTCGACTCCCGGCCATGGACAATCAAATCGGCCTGTTCCAGATCGCCGGCTTCGATGGAACCCAGCGCCGCCAACGGGCTGCAGGACGGAAACACCAACACCAACTCTTCCCGGGCCAATTCCTTTTGCATAAAACCGTCCGGCAATTCCGGGACCGCCGAAATAATCCCCAGATCCAGCTGTTGCTTGGTCAGCAGCTCCAGGATGAATGGCGCCGACCGCACCGTCAGCGACAGACTCAATTTGGGATAACTCAGCTTAAACTGCCGCAGCGCTTCCGGAATGACATAAGCCGCCGGCACGTAACTAGCCCCCAGCGCCAGCGAACCCCGGTCCATGGTGACGAATTCTTCATTAATGCGTTCCGCCTCATCCCAGAGATCGATAATCCGTTGCGCATAATGGCTTAACGCTTCTCCCGCCTTGGTCAAAATGACGTTCCCCGAACGGTAACGAAAAAGCGGCAGCTGATACTCCTGTTCGAGGCTTTTCATATGAAAAGAGATGGTCGGCTGCCGCAGTCCCAGCACCCGCCCCACTTCGCTTACTTTCTGATACTTCCGGATCAGCAACAACACCCGTAATTTGATCAAATTCACCGCTTCCATCCATCCTTTCCGGTTTTGTCCCAGTATAGATCATTCCAATATCATTAATCACAGGAAACAACTATCGATAAATTCTATCGCTATCAAGAATTTATAATAATTTATTTAACGGCGGATTAAGGGTTTCATAATCTTGGAATAAACTCCCCTTGTTACGCTACTGGTAGCAAAAGTACGGTAAATCACAGCCTTGGCGTTATGCAACATCGTCGTTGCCACTAAGCGAGGAGTTCAGCGATGGAGATCAACCTACAACAGATCCGCAAGTCATTCGGCGCAACGCAGGCGCTAAAAACCATCAACCTACGAATCCGCCATGGTGAATTCACCACCTTGCTCGGACCGTCGGGTTGTGGCAAAACGACGCTGTTACGTTGTATCGCCGGCCTCGAAACCCCGGACGCGGGAACGATCATGGCGGGCGAACGTCTTTTCTTCTCCAAACAGGACCGGTTCGAGCTACCGACGCATCAACGCCAATTAGGCATGGTTTTTCAGGATTTCGCTTTGTGGCCCCATCTTAACGTCTTTGAAAATGTCGCCTTCAGCCTCCGCGCTTCCGGCTGCCGGACCAATCTCCGTTCGAAAGTGCATGAAGCGTTGGAACGGGTAAAATTGCATGGCATGGCCGACCGTTATCCCCATCAACTTTCCGGCGGTCAACAGCAACGAGTCTCCTTTGCTCGCGCCATCGTCAACCGGCCCGATATTATCCTTTTCGATGAGCCGCTCAGTGCGTTGGACGCGTTGTTACGCGAAGAAATGCGCCTCGAACTGAAAAGTCTCCTGCAGGACACCGCCTTTACCGCCGTTTATGTCACCCACGACCAAGCCGAAGCCATGGCCATCTCCGACCGGATTATTGTCATGAACCAAGGTCAGGTGTTGCAAGCGGATACGCCGGAAGCGATTTACCACCATCCGGCCGACGAATTTGTGGCGAAGTTTATCGGCAAATCCAATTCGCTCGGTCCAGCGGGAACCCGGCTGACCCGCCCCGAGCAAATATCGTGGGAACCATATCCCAATTCAACGCCTTGCCAAGGCGTCGTGTCCCATGTCTCCTATTTGGGCGACCGTTATGAAATTCGTCTGCAACTTGACGACGAGCGGCAATGGTTGGTTTACCATCAGCAACGCCTGGCGCTGGGGTCGCAAGTAACCGTCTTTTATTCCGAGGCCGATCTTTTTTTCCAAGCCCCCGTCTCGTAATTCCAAGCGCTAACCAATTCCCAAATCGAATGAAAAAGGAGTGTCATTATGAAAACATTACGCCAATTTCTCGTCACCCTCTCCATGGTCTCCCTGCTTGCCACGGCCGGTTTCGGCGGCTTGGTCGGAGCAGCTGAAAACGCCAAGAAACTGGTGCTATACTCGGCCGGTCCGGCGCCCTTGGCGAAGGAGATCAACAAAGGTTTTGAAACGAAGACCGGAATTAAAGTCGAGATGTTTCAAGGAACCACCGGCGATATCTTAGGCCGGATCGAAGCCGAAAAGAATAATCCCGTTGTCGACATCGTAGTGCTCGCCTCCTTGCCGTCTGCCGAAGGGATGAAATTGGCCGGCTTAACCCAAGCTTATCCCGGTATTCAAAATTTGAAATCCATCAACCCCGCCTGGCATGACCGGGACAACCATTACTTCGGTTATAGCGCCTCGGCGGTGGGAATCACTTACAACACCTTGTTAGTCAAAAATCCGCCAAAAGACTGGAACGATCTTGCCAAACCGGAATGGCGGGGCAAAGCCAATATGCCCGATCCCGCTTTATCCGGTTCCTGTCTCGACTTTGTCTCCGGTTTAGCGAGCGCCAAGAAAAACACCGCCTGGAAATACTTCCAACAGCTCAAAAAGAATGACTTGCTAATCTCCGGTGCCAATAACGCCGCCTTGGATATGGTCATCACCGGTTCCAAAAGTCTGGTCTTATCGGGCGTCGATTATATGACCTATGAAGCCAAAGCCAAAGGCGAACCGGTTGACATTCTTTATCCCGCCAGCGGCACGGTGGTCAATCCCCGGCCGGCCATGATCATGAAAACCGCGAGAAATCTCAGTGATGCCAAGCGATTCATGGATTATCTCTTCTCCGACGAGGTTCAGAAACTGGTCATCAAAGCCTATCTCTTACCGGGTCGCAAGGACATCAGTTCCGATAAACGGCCGAACCTCAACGAGATTCGGACCATGAAATACAATTGGACTTGGATGACGCAACATACTGACGACAGTCTGGATCAGTTCAACCAAATCTTCAAATAACCGTAGTCTTACCGTGATCAACCATTCGCGCTCCTCCCATACCGCAGCCACGCTCCGAGCGCTGCGGTATGGGAGGAGCGCGATATTAACGAACTCCGACAGAAGGTGCTCCGCCATGGAAAAGCTGCTCAAACCCATTCGTTTTACCTGGAATCCAATCATGTTAAGCTTCGCCTTGCTGATACTGACCCTCTTGATCTTGGCGCCGCTTGGCTTGGTTTTTCAATTAAGCTTCGTCCAAGACCAAACCTTCGACTGGGTGAAGCCCCTGACGGCTCTGACCCAGCCCAACCTGTTGCGTACGGTCGGCAATTCGGTGATGTTAGGTCTATGGGTGGTTGTTGTCGCCACGTTCATCGCTCTCCCAGTCGCTTTCCTGACCGTCAAAACCTCTTTGCACAAAGCGCGCTGGCTCGATATCGTCTTGCTGATTCCATTCATGACTCCGCCATACATTAATTCAATGGGTTGGATCCTGTTTATGCAACCGCGTGGTTATCTCAGCCAACTTTTCCCGCATTTGTCCGGTCTTTCACCTTATTTTTTCTCCTTCGCCGGGTTGGTGACGGTGATGAGTTTCCATCTGTTCCCATTTCTTTACTTAGTGCTGAAAAATACTTTATTGCAGATCGGCGCGAATTTGGAAGACGCCGGAGCGGTCGGCGGCGGCAGTTTTGGGTATCGCTTGCGCCGCATCATCCTCCCCTTACTAATCTCCGGGTATGGCGCCGGAGCCTTACTCGTCTTTGTTAAAACCATCTCCGAATTCGGGACCCCGGCAACTTTCGGCCGGCGGATCGGCTTTACGGTCCTCACGACCGAGATTCACCGTTATACTTCCTTATGGCCGATCAATTTCGGAAAAGCGGCGATTCTCTCCTCCACGCTACTCGGAGTTTGCCTGTTGCTTTGGTATCTTCATCAATGTTTGGATCAGCGGTTTTCGTTTCAATTAGTGGGAACCAAAGGTTCGCAAATCAAAATTTATGCCATCACGAGCCGGGGCAAACTTGCCAGCTACCTTTATCTGGCCGTGATTTTCACCGTAGCGATCGGCCTCCCCTATTTTGCGATCATCGCGACCTCGCTAATGAAACTGAAAGGCTACGGCTTAACCGCCGGCAACTTTACCTTCGAACATTACGCCGCCATTTTCGCCTGGGGCTCGCCGGGACTAAAAACGTTAGGTTCCAGTTTAGGTCTGGCTTTGGCGACGGGTTGCGTCGCGGCGGCGCTTGGCGTTTTCCTAGCGCTTACCGCTGCCAACGGCCAAAGTGTTATTCATCGCGGTATTAATTTTTTAAGCCTGTTGCCCAACACCGTTCCAGGAATCGTGATCATCGTCGGATTGGTGTTATTTTGGAATGCGTCCTGGATGCCGTTGAAAATTTACAACACCTACTGGATGGTGTTATTGACCTATGTGGTTCTATTTTTGCCGTTTACCGTTCAATACGTCACCGTGGCCTACCGACGAATCAATCCCGCCCTGTTCCACGCCGGAAGCGTTTGCGGCGGTGACTCCGCCTACATCTTTCGGAGGATCCTTTTTCCGCTCATCGTACCCGGCGTCTTATCCGGTTGGGTGATGACCTTTATTATTTCCATCCGGGAGTTAGTAGCCTCGGTGATGATCCTGCCCCCCGGTTTCGAAAATGTCGCCCGTTTCATCTACGCCCAATTCGAACAGGGCAATAACTCGGTCGGAATGGCGATGGCCGTTATCACCATGCTCTCCAGCACCCTTGTTTTAATATTGCTCCCTAACTTTACATCAAACCGCAAATGAGGGTTAATCTGTGAAACTGACTGTTCTGGGCGGCGCCGGCGAGCATGGCCGGGCTTGCTTTCTGATTGAAGCGAACGCGTTCAAAATTTTACTGGACTGTGGAGTCAAAGAAGGGGATGAAGTTCAACGCTACCCTGCCATCACTGCCGCGATCGCTAAACGGTTGGACGCGGTCTTCATCTCCCATCTCCATCCCGATCATTATGGCGGACTCCCCTGGTTGATCTGGTTGTTGATTCCGAACTATACCGGAGTCTGCAAACCTATCGCGTCACCCGCAACCTATTGAATGCCGCCAATTCCGCTCGAATCGCCAAAACACTCGCTTCGGGGGTCATTGTCGCCACCACCCCTCAGGAACGGTTGGCCGCCATTCAAAAACCGCGAACCATTTTGATGATCGGCTCACGTTTGGAAGCGGCTGCGTCCCGTTTTTACCTCCGTCGCTTGGGCGCCTCCCCCCAAAACGCCTTGATCATCACCGGACATATCGAAACGGCTTACTTGCAACAAGTACTCGCCGAAACACTAAGGGAAAATTTGAAAATGCCAGTAATCCACTCCACTTATAAAATTCATCAAAATAGCGCCGACATACGGCAAATGCTGACCAAACTCCATCCGGAACGGACGGTGTTGGTCCATGCGCCGCAAAAAGCAACCGATCAAGTCTGCCGCCAATTACAGTCCGAGGGTTGGCAAAACGTGTATTCGTTTTCGTGCAACGATCATCTCATTTTTTAACAATTCCTTTGTTGACAAAGCGAAAACGCCCGCTGTTCCGGAGACAGCGGGCGTCAACCACCGATTGCAATGCCATTGCCAACTTGGGTCGGTTACTCCTTGATTCCTTGGGTAGCGATTCCTTTCACAAAAAACTGCTGCGACAACAAGAATAAAATCAAGGTTGGAATCACGACCGTAATCGTCCCCGCCATAATCATGCCCCACTCCTGTTCGGCGGCGGGACTAAATAACATCTTGATCCCCTGTTGGGTGGTTTTCAGAGGGTCGGCGTTGATGATCAGCAACGGCCACAGATAGGTATTCCACATCGCCAAAAAGTTGATGGTGGCCAAGCCGGCCAAGGCCGGACCGGACAACGGGAGTAAAATCCGGCACAAAAACCCGAACGGACCGCAACCGTCGATATCCGCCGATTCCTTCAGTTCCTTCGGGACCGTCTTAAAATGTTGCATAATCAATAAGGTAGTGGTGGCGCTGGCCAGAAACGGCATCACCAATCCCGCATACGAATTGGCCCACCCCAATTGACTGATCAACTCGAACAGCGGGACCACCCGCACCTCCAACGGCAACATCAAGGTGAATAAGATACTGTAAAACAGCACCTTTTTACCCTTAAACTCAAAATGGGAAAAAGCGTAGCCACTGGTTATCCCCAAAGCCAGTTTCCCAATCATTACAATGACCGAGGCGTAGAAACTGTTCAGTAAAAGCCGTTCCATCCGAACCAGCCGCCATGCTTCGTGATAATTTTGCAGATAAAAACGGTTGGGCCAAAACGACGGCGGATAGGTAAAGATTTGGTCATGCGGTTGAAAACTGATGCTCAGACCCACCAAAATCGGCAGCATCACCAACAGGCTAGCCCCGCTTAATAACATATGCCACAAAAGTGTTTGCCACGTTTGCTGTTTTAACAACCCAAACCGGCGTTTGATTGATATCGCCATGATGAAGTTCCTCTCGAATCCCTTTGTTACAACAGATTGTCATGGATAACGAACCGCCGCGGTCAGCCATTATTGATAATGAACCTTGGCGCCGTTATACCGGAAATGGACAATGGTAGTGCCGATAATTAAAACAAATAAGATCACCGATTGCGCCGCTGCGGAACCGGGACGGAAATTCACAAAGACATCGCGGTAGAGGTTGTAAATGACGAAATTGGTCGCGTTAGCCGGCCCGCCTCCGGTCATAATGTCGACAATACCGAAGTTTTCGAAGACGGCGAAGATCAGGTTCATCACTACCAAATAAAAGGTGGTCGGCGATAGCAACGGGATGGTAATCCGGCACAACCGGTGCCAAGCGGAAGCCCCGTCGATCTGCGCCGCTTCGATCACGCTCTCCGGGATCGATTGCAACCCGGCCAAATAAAACAATATGTTAAACCCGATATCCTTCCAGATACTCGCGATACAGACCGCTAAAAACGCCAGATACTCGTCGGTCAGCCAATGGGGTTGAATATGAAAGACGGTCAAGAAGCAATAATTCACCAAACCCGCCACCGGATTCAACAAAAAGACCCATAAGGAAGCGGCCACCGCCGGGGAAACCGCGTACGGCATGAAAAAGCAGATCCGGTAAAACTTGACCCCTTTTACTTTCCGGTTCAGCAACACCGCGCTGAGCAACGATACCCCCAAGCCGGCTCCGATGACGGTCACCGCATAGATCAACGTCCGGACCAGGCTGTTGAGATAGCCCGGGTCGCTCAGAATGCCGCGGTAATTGTCCAGTCCGCAAAAGAACTTATGCGTCCCGAAGGGCGCCTCCCGAAACAAACTCATTACCACCGATTGCAACGTCGGCCAATACAAAAAGGGCAGCAGAATCAGAAAGGACGGCAACAGCATCAAGTATGGAAAAAATTTTTGATATCGAGAACCTTGCATCAATTATGCCCCGCTTCGTTACGATGTAAGGCTGCCCGTCACACTTGTCTTACACAACCTGAGCAACGGGCAGCAGAATGAACGATTGATCCGGCTTACCGGATTATTTATAAAGCGAATTATACTCCGCCAACTGTTTGTCTACCTTGGCCGCCGCGTCGTCCAACGCTTTTTGAGTCGACTTTTTGCCGGCTAACGATTCTTCAATCGCTTCTTCAACGGTTTTCCGGGTGGCGGCGAACGTACCCATCACCGCGCCTTGGGTCGCGTAATCGTTTTTGGCGATCATTAGTTGTTTAAAGGCGGTCGCATAATTGGAGCGCTCCGCGAAGTATTGGGTTTTTTGGGCCGCTTCCAACGACTTCACCGTGGTGGGAAGATACCCGGTGTTCTCAAACCAATAGACCTGTTGTTCGGTGAGCGTTAACCATTTCAGAAACTCCCAGGTGGCTTTCAACTCGTCCGGCGCATGATCTTTGGTCGCCCAAAGGCTGGCGCCGCCGATCGACACGCCGCCGCGTTTGACGCCCTGCGGCAAGGGAAGGTACGCCGTACCCAGTTCGCAGCCGAGTTTTTTCAAGCCGCTTTCAAAGTTGTTCAACTGGCCGGTGGATTCGAACATCATCGCGGCGCGACCGGTTAAGAACGCTTGTTGCGCCGGGGTGGTGCTGGCGCCGACATTCAACAGGGTTCCCTGGTTAGCCATCTCGCGCCACGCTTCGACAAACCGGACCAAGGCCGGGCCGTTAAACAACGCTTTGGTGGGACGGCCGGTCCGGCCGTTATTGTTGTTGACAAACAGCGTGTCCTGGTTATAACACATCTGTTCCGCAAACCAGCCGTACACGGCTAAGGTCATTCCGTAGCGGGTGACCGCGCCGTTGTTGTCGCGGACGGTCAGTTTCTCAGCCGCTTTCTTCAGCTCTTCATAGGTTTGCGGCGGTTTATTCGGGTCTAAACCGACTTGCTTAAAGTAGGTTTTATTGTAATAAAACAACGGCGTCGAGGAGTTGAACGGCATGGAGTGCAATTTGCCTTCCATCCGGTAGTAGTTGGCGACCGGTTTGATCCACTTGTTCCAGTCAAAACTTTTGTCTTTAGCCACTTTTTTGCCAAGATCCTCAACGGGAACGGTGATGCCGCTGTCGATCATCACCCGGGTTCCGATCTCATAGATCTGAAGCACATGCGGCGCGGTTTTGGTCCGGACCGCCGCTTGGGTTTTACTTAACACATCGTCGTAAGTACCGGCAAACTGCGCTTCCACCTTAATGCCGGGGTGGGTTTTGTTAAACTGATCAACCATATCGTTGACGACTTCCATGTTATGACCGCCCATGGCATGCCAAAATTGAATCGTCACTTCCTTGGCGGAGACATCGGCGAGACCGCAGACCATCAATAAAACCGCCATTACAATCCTATTCAACCACTGTTTGCTCATTGCAATCCTCCTGTTTTTACGTTTTGCCACTTTAAAAATGGTAGGACAATCTCTTTAAGGGAATTTTATGGCGGGATTAATGACAGCGCGTATTTGAATTAAATTGCGTCGGAACAATGGTCTTTTTTAAATGCATAACAAAAAACCGCGGTGAATCCGCGGTTATTCTTACGATAACTTATCTGACGATTAATTTCTTAAATCCCTGGTTACTCTACCCGCTGCAGCCACTCCCGCAACTGCGCCGTTTGGGCCAACCCTTCATCATACCCTTGGCGGTAGAGCGCTTCGATTTTGCCAAGGTCCTTCTCCATCCGGTCCACCGCCAACTTTTGCCGAGGTTGGATCAGATAGACCCGGCCTTCCCGTTCCAACTGCTCTATCCGGTCCATCCATTGGTTATAACGTTCCGGCCGGGTCCGCAAGGCTTCACTGATCTTCGGATAACGCCGCAGCACCCAGTCCAGCAGCAGGTTTTTCCCCGCCGGTTCTCTGCGGTAACCGGGGTTGTGGGTTAAAATGATCACATTGGCTTCATTGCCGTCCCGCAACGACTGGGCAATCGGAATCGCGTCGGACACGCCGCCGTCGTAATAATCGCGTTCGCCGATCCGTACCGGCGGCGCCAGCAACGGCAAACTGCTGGAAGCCCGCATGATGTTGTCAACGAAAAAATGGGGCTCGTGGTCATGCTGGCAAAAATAGACCGGTTCGCCCGTCAGGCAATCGGTGATCCCCACCTTAAAAACGGTCTCACTCCGGTGCAAACGCTCATAATCCAGCGGCACCAACTCATCCGGGAGGGTCCGGAAGAGAAAATTCATCCCAAAGTAACTACCTTCTCTGAAAAAGTTGCCCCAACCGGAATAACGTTTATCGGCGACCCAATCGACAAAGATCGGGCGGCTCCGCTCCCGGTGCCCGCTGACATAATTGCCCCCGGCGTTCGCTCCCGCCGAGACTCCGATAACATAGGGAAAACGGATCTCCGCATCCATCATCGCGTCCAACACGCCGGCGGTGTATGCGCCGCGCATGCCGCCGCCTTCGAGGACTAAACCGACTTTTTGCGCTGTCATTTTAGGAACACCTCAATTGGATCGTTTCAAAATTTGATGCTATTCTTTCTTTGGCTATTGGGGAGAAAGTTCCTGCCGGAGGCGGCGAAAAAAGAATGAATGAAGCGGCTCGCGTTTTCCAATCATGAATTATGTTACAATAACCGATAATAGTTACGGGACATAATTCGCTGGATCGCAGGGAGGCAATTCGATGAGAAGTGGCTTAATGAGAGCGATCAACCGTGTTTATCATATCAACCAAAAAATCAGCGGCATCCCGGCGCTCATTGCGGTACGGCGGGGGCTAATCAATATGATTCCCCTGTTGTTGGTGGGTTCGTTCGCCTTAATCTTTCTAACCCTGCCGTTGCCCGGTTATCAGGAGGGAATGCGACGCCTTTTTGGGGAACAATGGCAAAATGTCTTTCGCTTTATTCAGGACGGGACTTCGGATATCTTCTCCTTGGTTTTAGTGTTGAGCATCAGTTATACTTACGCCGATGAATGCGGCAAACGTTACAACTACAATATTAGCCGGCTGATCACCGCCATGGTCGCTTTATGCTCGTATATCGCGATCTCCGGAATCGACCGGCCCGATTTCTCAATGGATAATTTCGGAGTCACCGGTGTATTTAGTGCGATCGTTATCGCGATTGTGGCGACGAAAATTTTTTTGAAACTCCAATCCATCCGGTTGCTGCAGATCAAAACATTTGGGATGACCAGTGATTTAACCATTAACTACACGGTGAACGCCATTTATCCGGCGGCGCTCACCATCGCCGGTTTTGCCGTTTTAAATCAGACGTTAACCTCCCTTTGCGGAATTTCCGATCTGCATAGCTATTTAGCCGGACTGTTAAGTAAATTATTTTTAGAGATAAAATCGCCCTTTTGGAGTGGACTATTGTATCTCTTGCTAGTCCATATTTTCTGGTTTGTCGGGATGCACGGTGGCAATATTCTCGAGCCGGTTGCCCGGAGTCTCTTTACTCCGGCGCTGGCTCAAAATCAGGCTGCGCTCAGTTTGGGTCAAGCGCCGACGGCGGTCTTTACGAAAACGTTCTTTGATACCTTTGTGTTAATGGGAGGGTGCGGTACCACCCTCTGTTTTATTTGTGCGGTTTGGATCATCAGGAAACAAAAAAACCTGCGACAACTGGCTAAATTGTCGTTTATCCCGGTAATTTTCAATATTAACGAATTGATTATTTTTGGAGCCCCGATCGTTTTAAATCCATTGTACATCATTCCGTTTTTAGGTACTCCGCTGGTTCTGGCCGTCGTTTCCTATTTGGCGACGGTGTCCGGGTTGGTCCCCTATACTCGGAATCTGGTCGAATGGACGACTCCGTGGTTTCTGAGCGGGTATATTTCAACGCATTCGCTTGCCGGCTCACTCCTCCAGTTGTTCAACATTGGCCTCGGCATTTTATGCTACATTCCGTTTATTCGCTTGGCGGAAAAAGCCGCCGCTGCGGAGACCCAAGCAAACTTGGAGAAGGTTTACGCCTTTTTCAAACAGACTGAAAAACAGGGCATCACCGCGACGTTGTTAAACCGCTATGACGATATCGGCCGGATCTCCCGTTTTCTCGTCGCTGACTTGGAAAACGATCTCCAACATGATCGACTGATCCTTTTTTATCAGCCCCAGGTGGATTACGCAGGCAAAGTTGTCGGCGTGGAAGCCTTGCTACGTTGGAACCATGAAAATTACGGTTCCATCTACCCGCCGCTGATTATTGCACTGGCGAACGAGGCGAGGCTCACCGATTCGTTGGGTCTTTATATCGCCGATAAAGCCTGTAGCGATCTAGCGAAACTAAATCAACTGGGATTTCGGGATCTCACCCTGTCGCTGAATGTCACCGCGGTCCAGTTGGAAAGCGATTTTTTTAACGTTTCGCTGAAACGATTGATCAAGAAGCATCAAGTCCAACCGTCCCATCTGAAGGTTGAAATCACCGAACAGATGGCTTTGGCCAGCGGTAAAAATATCATCGCCCAAATCAAAACCTTAAAACTTTTGGGCGTCAAGTTGGCAATGGATGATTTCGGAATGGGACATAGTTCGTTGATGTATCTGAAAGAATACGCCTTCGACACCGTCAAACTCGACGGCTCGCTGATCCGGGAGCTGTTGTCCAATCCCAACTGTTCCAACATCATTTCCTCCATTATTACATTGGGGAAATCATTGCATTATTCGGTCATTGCCGAATATGTCGAGGATGAACAACAAGTGGGACTGCTTCACGACTTAGGATGCGATCTGTACCAAGGGTATCTTTTCTGTCAAGCGGTGCCTTATAGCGAGTTGGTAAAGTATTTGTTGGGCAAAGCGGAGCGAGGGGAGAAGATTTCGAGTTGAGAATCTGTCTCCACCGCTTCCGTCAACTCTCGCAACGGTTGCGGCACACTCCTCAACCTCGCACATTACGCTCCGGTTATAACGGCAGCAATTCTAAAAACGCCTCGACAACTTGCGGATGATAGTCAATGCCTTTCGCCTGTCGAATTTGTTCAAGCGCTTCATCCGCTGTAAACACTGGCGATTGGAAAACACCCGATGTTAATCGATCGAACACATCGGCAACCGCCACAACTGCCGCGTTAAAATGAATCTCATAACCTTGCAAACCCTTCGGATAGCCATTTCCTGAAATTTTCTCATGATGTTGTTGCGCGATCAAAGAAATCCCCAGCGGCAGTTTTTCTGCGGCCAACAAATCACCGCCCAGTATGGTATGTTGCTGGTAAATCAGCGTCTGTCCCTCGGCAACGCCGTTCATATCGTCCAAAACCGTCTTCGGTAACAGGATTTTTCCGATATCATGATATAACGCACCCAAAGCAATCTCATGCAGCGCGGCTTGGGAGAAATTTAACTTCTGGGCGATTGCAACCGCAATTAATGACACATTAATCGAATGAGAGTAAGTTGCCCGATGACCTTGGGCTAAAATTTTTAGATTATTATTTAGAAAAATGTTCTCTTTGGCCCGGTTCAAAACCCATTTCATATACCCCGCCGCAGCATCAATCCGGGCGCCGTCAATTCGAGTAAATTTTTTCTCCAATTTATCTGGAATTTTAAATACTGCATGTTCAGCTACGATTCTTCCAAGCGGTTCAGTTGCAATATTAAATATGAGACCGTGTTGCTGAATTTGTTGGACAATTTTGGGCGTTAACGGCGTCCCTTCCGCCAACAGCAAAATACCACGGGCGTCGATAATATCATGTGTCAAATAGCCCAGGATAATTTGCTCGCTCTCCGGCTCATTATCCATCTCATTTTCCTCCCTCCCCGCGCCAAGTACCGAATGATGGATTGAGAAAAGCACAAAATATTCGTTCCAACTAACTCATTCGTTCATTTTCCGACAATCGGTTTTGGTTTTAAATAAGCATATCAAAATTACATTTCCCTTTCTATTGCGCTAAACAGAAAATTTTTAGTGATTTTTTTAAAAATTTTTAGCCGTTACAGATAAAGTTTTACTATTATTGGAATATTACCCGATTTTAGAGATAATATCAGCATTTCCCGCAATATAATAAACATTAATAATTTATGAGTATCCAATTGATTTTTATTATGATATTCTAAGTTTCAATCAAAATCGCTTATTAAACATTATTTATTATTCAATTGGCAATTACATTTCTCAAAATGATTTATATTGCCAAAAATCGTATCAATTTACGATTTTTCACGCTATAAACTTTCATTTGAGGTTCCTCGGTCTTTTTCGGAAACATTATTCCTTATTTTGTACAAGCAAATTGCTAAAGCAGCTGCATAACGCCGATCGATATTATCCAGCGAATATTCTAAGATTTTCTCGATCTGTTTTTTCCGGTAAAGAACGGTTTTGGGGTGAAGATACATTTCAACGGCGGTTGCCTGTAACGTGAAATTCTTTACAATCGCCTCAAGGGTGCCGAGCAGGTTTGTCCCTTTCCGCAGATCATTTTCGATTAATTTTCCAATGGTTTCTGCGATAAATTCATCCACATATTTTTCCTCGCTATAGTTAAGCAGAAATTTTAACAACCCCAATTCGTTGTAGTAACTACTTTGAATGCGCGCTTCGTTGCTTTCGTGGCAATATGTCGCAGCAATGGCGCTTAATGCCTGACGGTAACTCTTCTTTATTCCTTCCGAGCCGCTGAAGACATTACTAACCCCGATTGTCACCTGCAAATCTTGATCGAACGCTTGTAACTTTCCGATTAACCTTTCAACAATCGCTTCAAAATTTAAAGCTTCATGATTGGCATTTTGAGCTTTGCATAATATACCGATATCGGAGCGGATATCCCAGACCAGATGTTCGGAGTCGTTCCCCAACCAATCCATCAACGCATACTTTAGATCACGCCGTTGATGATATTGAGGTTTGCCAATCCAGGTGTTGGCATAACTTTCACTCCGCAATAAGCAACAAAACATCGGGATTGAAAAATCAATCCCCAACTTTCTGCTATAGGTTTCAAGTGTTTCGGCCATAGTTGGGTTCTCAAAGATGATACTATTGAGCAGATCGCTCCGACGGTGCAGTTCGTATGCAAAAAACAACCTTCGCTCCAGTTGCTGACGATCCGTGATATCGGTTACGATCACTCCCATTGTCTTGCGGCCGTTGACAATATAACATAATGGAACCAACCGTTCTTCAGCGATTCGCAGTGCTCCATCGATTTCCATTTCGCGGACGACAAATTGAGACATCCCGCTAGCAATGGTCTCCTGCGTCACTTGAACAAATTTTTCGGCAATTTCCGGGGGAAATACATCCTGAATGTTTTTGCCCACCATTTCGTTTTTTGCTTTTGCGAGCACTTTCTGGGTGTCGCCAAAAACCTCGACATACGTTCCGTCTTCATTGACAATCAGACTCATATCGGGAACTGCGTTTGCAAAATTACGCAGTAAATTTTCGCTCTCCAAGATCTTTTTTTCAAAGTTTACGAGTTCTGATAAGTCAATATAAACACCGCAAATTCCAATAGGAACTGTTTCATAAATAATTGGATACGCCGTTAGGCGGACTGGAATTAGATGTCCGTCCGCATGCAATCGTTTGGTTTTCAATTGGATGATTTGACCTGACAAAACTTTGCTGCGAATCTCTTCCACTTCATTTTGCAAGTCTGTACTAATAAAAATTTGTTGAAAATTTTTCGCGATCATGTCCTCTTTTTTAAGCCCTACCAGTACTTGAAAAGCCTGGTTGACCGCAACGATTTGGTATTCCAAGTCTAAAACAACCACCGGATCTAAAGAGCGTGTCAATAATTGATCAAAATTGGTGTGAATCTCTGCTAAGTTCATTTCTTCCTCCTCCGCGAAGCATCCGATTACCGTTTGATAGCATCAGCCAGATGTGTTTTTAGCTGATCTCGTAGAAGTTGTCGGTTACGACATAATATTTATCAATGTTTCTATGTAACTATTGCGCCATTAAATCGTCGCAACGCCTGGAGGAACAAGTACTTTCGTAGTAAACAAATTTTCGCCAAAACGTTTTTGGCTTCTGCAAAACATGACCGTCCTCTACGTCAAAGTCCGCCAACCTTCATCCAAAAAAGAAAACCGCCCCAAATCCCGGCGGTCTTTATCAATCTCAGCATCTCTCTTAATCAAATTCACGGCAACAACCCGCTGATCTCCTGCTTCCATTGTCCATGCAGGGCCACCAGCTTATCCTCAAACTCCTCAATCTCTGCCTTGACCACCTGCTCATTCCCGACGTCATACCACTCCACCAACCAGCGCAACCCGGCCTCTACCGTCAACTTCGGCGCAAATCCCACCTCGCGTTGGGCCTTGGTGCTGTCAAACAAATTCACCCATTGCTTGTCATGATAGAGATGGCTGTTCAAATTGGGCGCTGCCGCATACAGCAACTCCGTCGGAATATGCACGATCTGCGGCGCTCTCCCGACCACCTTGCCTAACGTCTGATACAGACTCTCCCACGTCGCATACTCCATGCTGTTCACATGATAAGCCTGTCCGTAACTCTGGGGTTTCCCCACCAGCGCCACATACCCGGCGGCCGCGTCCGGGGTGAAGGTGAAGTTCATCGGGGTCTGACCGTCGCCGAACATCACCACCGGTTTGCCTTCACGGATCCGTTTCACCAAACCATAGTTCTGCCGGAAGATCCCTAAGTTGTTCCCGCCCCGCCCAAAGGTGAGCGACGGCCGGACGATGGTGATCTTCAGATCATCCAATTCCGGCATTACCGCGAACAGATACTGCTCCAGCTTGGCCTTGTTCAAGCCATACAGGTTATCCTGGCTGTCAAAGTATTCGTTGCCCGCTTCCGAAATCGGCGGCAACTTATGGAACGGTCGTTTATAACAGGCAATCGACGACGTAATGATTAACTGCTCGGCCCGGCCCCGAAACGCCCGGACCGTCGAAGCGGCGTCCTGATCGGTATAAGCGATCATGTCGATCACCACATCAAACCGTTCCTGCGCCATCTGCGCCTCAAACGCGGCATAATCGAACCGGTCTCCGCTCAGGCGGCGGACCGTGGCGTCAATCTGGGCAACCCGTTGCCCTCGGTTATAAACCGTCGTCTCGTATCCGGCTGTCACCAACTGTTGTACCACTTCCCGACTGATTGAGCCTGTCCCGCCAATCACTAGAACTTTCATCTCCGTCACTCCATTCCTGATGTAATTTTAATATCCTACCCCAACAGCTGCTCAGCTATTTTATTGGCAGCCCGGCCGTCACCGAACAACAAGGGATATTTTTGGCCAACCCAATCCAGACTCAGCGCGGCGCGAATCGCCGCGGGGTCGGCGCCGACTAACCGGTTCCAACCTACTTCTACCGTCTCCACCCACTCGGTCTCGTCACGCAAGGTGATACAGGGGACTTTCGCCATATACGCCTCTTTTTGCACTCCGCCGGAGTCGGTAAAGATCACCGCGGCATGTAACTCCAGGTTTAACATATCAAAGTACCCCACCGGTTCCACCAGCCGGAGTGTGTCGGTCCGCACCGCGTCGCCCAACTCCTGCAACTTTTTACGGGTGCGGGGATGGACCGGAAAGATGATCGGTTGGCCGGCGTCGTTCAAGGTATTGATAATCGCGCCCAAACGTTCCGGATCATCGGTGTTCTCCGCCCGATGCAGCGTCAACAAAGCATAGCTTTGTGGGGTTAACCCGAGCTCCCCTACGATCCGGGAACGGTCGGGCACCAGTTTGGAACCGAATAAAAAGGTATCGTACATCACGTCGCCCACCAACGAGACGCCCTCGGTGATGCCTTCACGCTTTAAATGCCCGACCGCTGCGGCGGTCGGCGCAAATAACCAAGTCGAAATATGGTCGGCCATGATCCGGTTGATCTCTTCCGGCATCCGCCGGTTGAAACTGCGCAACCCCGCTTCCACGTGAGCGATGGGAATATGTAATTTGGCAGCCGCCAGTGCCCCGGCCAAAGTGGAGTTGGTATCCCCGTAGACTAAAACCACATCAGGGTTCTCTTTTAACAGCACTTCCTCGATGGCTTCAAGCATCTTCCCGGTTTGGGCGCCATGACCGCCCGAACCGACGCCCAAATAATATTGGGGTTCGGGAATACCCAAATCCCGAAAGAAAATATCCGACATATTGACATCGTAGTGCTGGCCGGTGTGAATCAAAACTTCGGCAAAACTGCCTTGTAGCGCCTGCGATACGATCCCCGCCTTGACAAATTGGGGCCGCGCCCCGACAATGGTCACAATTTTTTTCACAGATTTCCCTCACTAAACTCACGAATTTTGGCAATCACCCAATCCTGTTCCGGAACGGTCAATTCCGGGAAGATCGGCAAGGATAACACTTGCCGGCAAAGCCGTTCGGTCACCGGTAGATCTCCCGGTTGGTAGCCGAGTTGTTCAAAGACGGGTTGTAAATGCAAACCCAATGGGTAATATACCGTGGAACCAATTCCCTCACTGTTTAAGTAAGCTTGTAATTCATCCCGCTTCGCGGTGACAATGGTAAACTGGTTATAGGTATGCCCCGCCCCGGCCTTCGGCAGGATAATGCCGCGAACATCAGTCAATCCCTGGCGATAGCGGTCGGCGATCGTGCGCCGCCGTTCCAGCCATTCATCGAGATATGGCAGTTTTACCCGTAAGATCGCCGCCTGCAGCGTATCCAAGCGGCTGTTGAAACCCAACAGTTCGTGGTGGTATTTCTTCTTGGCGCCATGAACCCGGAGCATCCGTAATTTCTCGGCCAAAACGTCGGATTGAGTGGTCACCATGCCGCCGTCGCCAAAACATCCCAAGTTTTTGGTGGGGAAAAAACTAAAAGTGCCGATATCCCCGACGGTCCCCGCATAGACTCCATCCACCTTGGTCCCCAATGCCTGAGCCCCATCCTCAATCACTGCTATATTATATTCGGCCGCCAGTTGCATTAGTCCGGGCATCGGTGCTGCCCAACCAAATAAATGAACCGGAATGATCGCTTTGGTCTGCGCGGTCAGCTTTGCCCGGACACTCGCCGGATCCAGGTTATAGGTCGCCGGATCGACATCGGCGAAGACTGGAGTGGCGCCGACCCGGCAGACCGCTCCGGCCGTCGCAAAAAAGGTGAAACTCGGTACGATCACTTCGTCGCCCGCAGCGATTCCCAGGGCCGACAGCGCCAGCACCAACGCGTCGCTGCCGTTGGCGACGCCGATCGCGTGTTTGACCTGAAGATACCGGGCGATCTCCGCTTCAAACTGTTTGACCTCTTCGCCCAAGATAAAAATACCGCTGGCGACCACCCGGCGGTACGCCTCGGCCAACGGTTCGGCCAACCGCTCATTCTGACGGGTCAATTCAAACGCTGGAATTTTCAATGTTATTCGCTCCCATAGCTAACTTATTTTGAATCCAACCAAAAATGATAGCGATACAACGCCTGCTCCACCCGGAATCCGCTTTTTTCATATAAACGCAAGGCGGCATAGTTATTGATCTGCGTCCCGACCGTAATTCGTTTCAGCCCTTGACTCCGGCTGTACTCCTCGGCCCAACGGAGCAACTCCGAACCAAGCCCTTTCCCTTGAACATCGGGATGCACCGCCAGCAACCGGATATCCAAGGCGGCGGGCAACGGTTTGGGCTGGACCGAAATAAACGCCTGCAATGATTGGCGGTCTTTGATCACAAAATAGGATTCATTGCCCGCAAAATTATTCCGAACCCAATTGGGATATAATTGCCTGACTAATTCCTGATCAAAACCCGGATCATGAAAGAACCGGGAGTGTGTGAAACTATGGGAAGCCAGTTCGATAACGGCCGCCAAATCGCTTTCATCCGCCGCTTGCACCGGCGAGTCGGTTTTCCGTTGCGGCGCGGCGACGGGGACGACCGGTTTGGCCAATTTAACCAACACATCAGCCAACGCGCCGCCCAGCGGCGTCAAAAGGTGGGCTAACCGCTTATCGGCTGCGTCAAACTCGTAAAAGAGGAACTCGTATTGTTCGGACCGGGCTTGCGCAATTAAGCGCTCCCAAGCCGGTACCGAATCCATTGTCTCCGCTTGGGGATCGATCAGGATCCGTCCCATTTTTCGCCCGAAAAATTCCGAGTCCCACTGCAATACTTGAAGTTGCTGGTCCTGCTTGATCATTCCCATCCTCCAACCGAGAAATTGCTGGCAATTCTAAGGTTGCCTAAAGCTATAACCGCTCCGGTCAGCCAGTTTTAGCGCTGATAAACCCCTCGCCCCGAGATCAAGCGAACGAGGGTCAACAGAAAAATTTTCAGATCCACCGCTAACGAATATTGCTTCACATATTGGATATCCAATTGCAACCGTTCTTTCCAGGGCAACTCATTGCGGCCCATCACTTGCGCCAGTCCGGTCAAACCGGGCCGGACCGCCAACTTGAGACGTTCTTCCGGCGTGTACATTGCCAAATGTTCGGGCAGATCAGGACGGGGACCGATAAAACTCATCTCCCCTTTAATAATGTTATAGATCTGGGGCAGTTCGTCAAGGCTAAGCCGGCGCAACACCCGGCCGAATCGCGTATACCCGTCGAGTTGAGTCGTTAACGCCAATGATCCATCAGAATTGCGGGGGGTCGTGGCGGTATGATCCCCCGGAGTCATCGTCCGCAGTTTATATAGTCCAAATAACTTTCCATGCCGGCCTGGCCGAAGTTGCCGAAAGAAGACCGGTCCGGGCGAGTCCAGATATAAAACCACGCCAAGGACCGCAATCAACGTGCTGAGCGGTAGCACCAACACCAGCGCCAGCACCAGATCCAACAGATATTTCAGGAACAATTGCAGCTGTCGCATCATTTCCGGTATTCCCCGATCACTTGGTTTAACACTGTGCCCATTTTGGCGGCCAACTTCCGCCGGTCGCCCTCAGCCACGCAAAAACGGTGGCCGTTTTCAGCCAAACGGCTCCGCAGCTCCACATCGCCCGCCATCCGTTCCAATTGGGCGGCTAATCCCCGATAATCCTCGGGCTTCACAAAAACACCTGAGTCGACCGACTCCACCACTTGGCGGGCTTCCCCGTCAATGCAACAAACAATCGGTAATCCGGCGGCCATATATTCATAAATCTTATTGGGTCGCACCGTTTTGAAGGTCGGCGTGTCTTTGAGGGAGGCGATCCCGATATCCACCGCGTTTAAAATCGTGGGAACCTCTCCCGGCGGCACGGGATCCTCCAGAATGATATTGGTCAGACCTTTCTCCGCTAACAGCTTGACGAGGCGAGGTTTGTCCGACCCGTCACCAAACAAAACGATTTTAACCGGCGTCGTTTGCAGCAGACATTCCGCGGCGTAGATTAGGGTCTCCAAAGCGTTCGCCGGGCCGTGCGCTCCCACGTAGGCGGCGATTAACTGTCCGTCCCGCCAGCCGTATTTGGCCCGGACCGTCGCCCGGTCCAGCGAAGGAACCGGCAGGTTCGCGCCGAGCGGAATCAAACTGATCTTTGACTCCGGAACCCCTTGTTCCAATAAGTATTGACCCATTTTTTCCGCCACCACCAGGATGTGATCGGCGTGACGGTATAAAAACTGTTCCAAAAAACGCAACCAGCCGATGACCAGCTTGTTCTGGAACCCCATCGAAATCAACGAGTCCGGCCAGAGATCCTCGACATCCAGTATAAAGGGAACTCGCTTTAACCGGGCCAGCACCCAGCCCATGAAAGCCGACTCGAGTGGCGGCGTGACGGTCAGAACCGCCTGGGTCGGCAAAAAAAGCCCCTTCCAAAAACTGAGGAGGGAGAAAACCACGATATTGATCTCGCGTTGAATGGAATTTCCTTGATACTTGGTACTCCAGATCCAATGCAACCCCACGCCGTTTTCGGCGGTCGGAGGATCCGGCAGATAATTACGCAAATAATGATTGAACCGGCAACTCAATAAGTTGACGTCCCATCCCAAAGCGACCAGTTCCGAAGCAAAATCAAAGTTCCGGGTCGGTCCCGGCCAACGGGGAATGGAGGCGTAATGGTTAATTAGGGTCAATTTGGTTTTCATGGGTTACTCCAAGTCCCGATACAGACCGATCAGATTTTGGCCGGCCCGATCCCAGTTATAAATGTTCTTTGAAGCCTGAAAGGCGTTTTCAGACTGTCTTTGCCACAATTCGGCCGAAAAATAGCGTTCCAACCCCTGCACGATCCGCGCTTTCTCCAGATCGGGCAAGACCGTTCCGCAATCAACCTGTGCGACAATTTGGGCGATTTCGCCCACCGCCGTGGTAACGAGCGGCCGACCGGCGGCCAGCGCCATAAACAACGAGTTCGGCGCGCTATACTGATTGTTGGGAAACGCCGGATCAACGCCGTAATAAACCAGATGGTTTTGGTTAATCAACTCCCGCGCTTGCTCTTGGGGCAGAAATCCGGTAAAACGGATGTTGGCAAAACCGGCGGCCAGCGCCGTCAGGTTCTGACGTTCCGGGCCATCCCCCACCACCAAAAACTCAAAGCGCGAATCACCGGCTACCGCCTCAATCAACGGCCCCAACAACCGGTCCCGGTTCAACCCTCCGACATAAATCACTTTCAAGGGCAGGGGCGGCGCTACGGCCACCGGCTCGGCCAGTAAATGTTTTTTGTAATTGCCCACGATCACCACCCGCCGGGCTCTGAACGCCTGAAAACGCCGGCCCAACACGTCCCCGACGGTGATCACCGCAGCGGTTTGCGGGACTAAATACTTTTCCAGCAGGCGCACGAACGAAACAACCGGCGCCGGGAAAACATGCGCCACCATATCGGGATAGGATTCATGCGCGTCGAAGATCACCGGAAGCTTCCGGCTGCGGCCCACTTGCACCCCGGGCAATAACGTGTCCAGATCGTGGCAGTGGATTAGATCGGCCTTATTGGTGCTGAGAAACTTGCGGCATTCTTTCCAAA
Organism: Bacillota bacterium; assembly: GCA_023410535.1. GTDB lineage: Bacteria > Bacillota > UBA4882 > UBA8346 > UBA8346 > JAEYPR01. The sequence goes on from JAEYPR010000036.1 coordinate 99,855, forward strand.
ATGCCGCAAACCGAAAGATCTGCAACGGCCCCCGGCTGTATGTAGTAAGAACTTGCGAACGCACCACGGTGATCCCTTTCCCTTGGTAATCCTCCACCTTCGGTAATTGACCGGTACGGTCCCAAGCGAAAATCGTCACCTGATGGCCCGCCGCCTGCAAAGTCAACGCTTCATTGGCTACGCGCGGATCAGGGGCAAACCCGTTGGATAATAACATGATAATCTTCACGAAACGTCAGCCGCCTTTTGATAGTAATCAAGCATCACCTGGAATTGGTCCTCCCAGATTGCTTTGTCCCGAATCAGTCGCCGATTCACCTCGGCGGCTTGCTGCCGGAATCCCGGCTCAGTGAAGCTTTTGCGCAACGCCTCCGCCAACCCGGTTGCATCAATGGGAACGATGATGCCGTTGACACCGTTGCGAATCCAATCGTGATAGACCGGCAGGTTGGAGACTACCGGCAGACAACCGGCCGCCATTGCCTCCAACATGCTGACCGGGGTGCCGTCGCTGGAGGGAATGCTCACCAGCACGTGACTCCGGGCAATCCGGTTCAGCGCTTCGTCTGCCGAAACCCGGCCGAAAAATGCAACCCCTTGAAGCTGATGTTCCGCAACAAATGTTTGTAAGCTCGGAGTTAAACTCCCATCGCCCAGCATCCAAAGTTGCAGATCCCGTTCCTCTTGTTGTAATCGTCGGAACGCCTCTAAAATGACGGGCAAATTATACAACGGCTCATGCAGCCGCGGCGAACAAATGATAAACGGTGAAGCGGGCCGTTCGATCCAGTTGAGTTTTTCGACGACCGCCCGTTCCATTCCGAATAAAAACGTCAAAACCTGTTCCGGTTTGGCTCCCAGCTCGACCAATGCCGCCGTCACTTGAAGGCTGTCCGAGGTGATCACTTGGGAATGCCGGATTAAAAACTTAACCAGCGACCGCAAAACCCGGGACCGATTCGGATTAAGCAAAATATCCGAACCCCAGGCTGAATTGATCAAAACGCCGCAACCGGCGAACCAACCGTATAAACCGTGGGCGCCGAATTGATGGGCGTGAACAATATCCGGTTTGATCTGCCGGATCAGCTTCCGGACCGACCAGCAATACTTCAGAAACCCCTGCAGGGGTAAGGGATGAACAATCACCCGTACCCCAGGAATGGTTGCTGGATTGTGGGAAACCACCGTAATCTCCCAATTCAGTTTTTGACAGCCGCGAATCCATTTCTGCGTATGCGGACTGCGGGCGTCGGCAATAAAACAGATCTTTTTCATCGCTCCGTTTCCATCTCCACTGATTGGTCCTGGCTATTATAACGGAAATAATACAACGTTTCCATCAATACAAACGGTAACCAGAAATATTTCCGAAAATACGCTCCTAAAAACAAACTCGCCGTAAACATCCCGATCGTAGCAACCATTAACCCTTTGGCGGTTAGATACTCATCGGAATTGACGGTAAACCGCTGCAATAGCTTTCGACCATGATTGATCGCCGTGCCCAGTAAAAACAGGAAAAAACCCAACCCCACCAGCCCCAACTCGGACCAGACGCCGAAGATCGAATTGTGAACGCCGGTGCCGGGATTGACAATCACCGTCGAATTGGCAGCGGAACGATAGGAACCGATCAGTACCGGGAAATTGCTTAACCCGACTCCGAACCAAAGGTGGTCTTTGATCATCTGCCAGGCTAACAACCAGATGTCCAACCGTTTACTGCCATGGTCAAAAGCGAGCGAAGTGAAACGCTCCCAAAGCGCCGCTCCCGGCGGGAAAAGAAAAAACATTCCGAAAGCCAGCACCGTAAAGATCAGCCATCGTTTGGAAACCGACCCGAAGAGAAACAGCACTCCGAACATGACGACAAAACCGATAAAGTCTCCGCGCGACTGGGTCATCATTAAGCCGAGCAAGTTGGTGAGCATCATCAGCAGATTGGGCCAAAAATAACGGCAACGCCAACCGGCCATAATCAACGACAGTTGCAGCCCGATTGCAAACAAAAAATAAAACCCGAGCACATTGGGGTCCTGTGTCGGGAAAACTCCCGGCCGTTGGACGCCCAAACCCGCTTTGACAATGGCGATCACTGCAAAAATGAACGTAATCGTATTGACCAACGCCAATAATTGTTGCAAACGGAGTTGGGTGTTGACGACATTCATCGCCATAAAAAAGAAAAGACATAAGGTGAGCAAGTCCGAACTAATCGCCAAGATCGGCTCATGCGAAACCGCCCAAAAAGCCGAGGAGACGCTGTACGCGACAAAAGCCCAAAACAGCAAGGGAATATTCACCGTAACATTGAGTTGACGGCGAGTTTTAAAGAACCAGATCAGCAGTCCACAACCTAATAGTGCCCGGGCTCCCCAGACCAACCAGCGAAAACCGGGAACCCCTTCGATGTATATTAACGAAGTAATCAATAATAAGGTGATAAAAGGGACTTCATCCAAGATTAAGCCGAAACGTTTTTGACGCCACCAACCGATTGCCGGAAACTGTCCGGCGAAACCATAAAAGTTCAACATGATTTACCTTCTCGCGATTACTTCATCAAAAACGGAACTCAATCCTTCAGTCGCTTTTTCAATATTCAACGTTTCAATAAACAACCGTTGTTTTGCGGATGGCGCTGCCGCGCCGTCCTGATAGTACTTATTATAGCATTGTTTGATATATTCGGCTATTTTTCGTTCATCGCTATCGGTGATCTTACGGTAGTTATCTGCGTAAGTGTCAAGCAACTCCTGAAGTTCCGGGAATTCGGGAACAACAGCCAAAATCGCCTTCCCCGCCGCTAAATAGTCAAAGAGTTTGGTATTGATCGTTGCAAACTCCAAAAGTAACAACAACATCTGACTTTTAAACGTTTCCGCTTGGACTTCATGCAGCGGTTTATAACCGGCATACCGCACGACCGCAGTTAAGTTATGGTCGGCTACAAACTGTTCGAACTGCTTATCGCGGGGGCCGACATAGTTAAAGCAAAACCGTTCCGGGGTAATCGCCCCTTCATCCAACAACAGCCGGATCCCGCGCAACGTGGCGCGCAAGGTATGAAACGGCGGGTAAAACGTACCTAGGTAAGTCAGCGTAAATTTGGCATATGACTCGACCTTCGTTGGCAGGTCCTGGCAATCCACCGTATCATAAAATACCTTGATCTTATTGTGTAACCAGGGATACCGCTGTAAATACCCTCGCTCGGTAATTTGATAGATGCAAGTTACAAAAGCGGCGGTTTTCAACACCCAGCGCTCCAGCAACCGATCCCACCAACGGTGGACGGTCGTCGGATAACCGCGCCGTGCCGCATTGAAACTCCAGGGGTCGCGAATGTCGGCGACCAACGGCTTACCCGTCAACCGTTTCAACAGCGCGCCGCAGACCAGCGCCGAGTACGGCGGCGCCGTGACATAGATCAGATCGATTTGATGTTTTTGCAACAAGTAATACCCGTAAATTAACGTCCCCGGGAGCCAAAACAGGTATTGATCGGGCAACAGCAGCCAACGCTCATCCAGTTTCAGACGGCGCAACACCCGAGCCAACAAATTGGCGCCGGGGATCCGCCAGGAACGAAAAACGCGGACCGTTTCGGGAATGGGATTATCGGCCCGATGGTACGACTCGGGGTTTTTGACCGTCAGGACATACGGTTCCCAGCCGTACTGCGCCAAATAGCGGGTGGTCCGCAAGATCTTCAGCATTCCGGCGCCGGCTAACGGCGGATAATGATAGGCAATGATTAAAACGCGTCGCTTCGGCCGATCCATCCGTCAACCGCCCCTCGTTATAAATTCCGCAAACCGTTCCGCCTGACGCTGCCGGTTATAACGGTCAATCACTTCCAAATTGAAAGTGAGGGGCGCTTGTCCCGCTTGCCAAAACTGATAAGCATCCATCATTAACTTCGCTAACGACTCCCGATCCCCGGCGTCAACTACCCATCCCGCATTCGCCGCCCGAATCAGCGCCGCCGCCGGACTTTGCGGGTGGACCAGTCCCAAAACCGGCCGGCGCAACCCAAGATACTCAAAGATCTTTCCGGTAAACGCGGCGGGATTGCCTTCGGCCAAAATTAACAGATCGCTGTCGGCCATGGCAGCCAAAGCGTCATGGTGCGGTAAATAAGCGCAGATTTCCACAAAATCATAACCGGCCAGATTCAAACTCTGGTAAGCTCCGGGGCCGATCAAACGCAGTTTCAGCGTACCGGGGCGAAACCTTCCTTGATCCGCCAGCTGTTTAAGCAGTTCAATCAGGGGCTTGACCAATTCCAACCGGGAGCCGTTTAAGGTTCCGACGTGGGTGATGACAAAACTTGATTTGGGATGATACGTAAGATCATTTAAATCCTCGGGATCAAACCCGTTCGGAATCGTCGCAAACGCCGCCGGCGTCCGGGGCAGCAATTGTTTCAGCCCGGTTGTGATCGTTTCCGTGACAGAGATAACTCCATCAGCCGCGGTCAACACCTTTGCTTCGGCGCGACGCTGGAGTGTCGCATGAAATCCAGTCGGATATTTTAGATACGGATTTTGGGTCCATTCATCGCGGAAATCGGCAAACCAGAGCGAATGATACAACTCTTTCAGCCGCAATCCAATCAGATGCGCCGTATACGGCGCCGAGGTTGTCAAGACCGGTATCCCGGGATGTTCCTTACAAATGGCGCCGGCCGTCGCCAACGCCGGTTTTAGCCAACCGCTCATCCGGTCGGGAAATAACAGCCAGTCCTGCAAAAACGCCCGCACGCGCCAACCGCCGGGGAACCGGTCCCAACCGCGAAACGGTTCCCGGTTGGTCACCCGCACTACCTGAATCGCCGGATGATTGATATCCTCCTCCAACGATGGATCAAGCGGTTCGAAAGGCGCCGGCTCCGCCGCAACCACATAAAGCCGCCAACCCATTCGCGCCAGATACTTTGCGAGCTTGGCCGAACGTTGAACTCCCGCTCCCCCGAGCGGCGGAAAGTAATATGCAATCAGCAATAGTTGTTTCATCGCGCACACCTGTCCAGAAAATAGCTTCAATGCCCAACTACGATCCTTTTGTCCTTTAAAAGGACAACCACACTGCTTCGTTGCCTATTCAATCTTTTATAGAGTTCAAAGCCTTCTGGTTACCCTTTTAAAGGGCGAGGGATCGCACTTGGACTTGATTTTTTCCCTTCACTTGACCCCAACTACTACCGGCGGCGCGGTTGTCCTACCGGTTCAAGACGGCGCGAATTCCCTGGCTGATCTGTTCCCAGACGATTTCGGGCCGGTATAACCGTTCCACGCCTTCACGGCCTTCCCGGTTCAGCGCTAACTTATTTTCCAAAAATGCTTGATACAATTCGGTTAGAAACGGGATAGCCGTCGCGGCGGTTCGCGCTTGAAACACGCCGGTCAACGGATAACTCCAAACAACATACCGGGCTTGCGACAATGCTTCCAACACCATAAAGGACAGCCCGTCATGTTCGGTTAAACGAATTAAGGTTACAACCTCGCGATAAAGTTCGGCCATATTATTAACCCAGCCGATCGGGATGATATTGGCCGGCCAATGCGGTTTGGGTTCCGCGGAAGAAGCGGCCGCCGCCAAAAAGACGATCTCCGGAAAACTTTGGGCGATTTTAATCAGTTCGCGTTCGCCGTAAAAAACTTCTTTCCCTTGCGGAAGGTAGGTTAACGCCACAAATTTCGAAGGCATTTCAAATACTTTTTCCGGAAACGAAGCCGGGGTCAACGGAACAACTTTCGCGGTAATTCCCAAAGGGGCAAGTTCCGCGGCGGTCCATTCCACTTCCGACCAGTGCTCGGCCTGTCGCACCATAAATGGTGAGAAACGGCGGTTCAAATTCGCTAGTTCCCGCATCTCCAAAATATCGGAACCAACCCAATGAACAATGACTTTTTTACCGAGCATTAAGGCTAAATCAAAGAAACGGTTCGGGCGCAGGTCCCCGCCGATGAGGTAAATCGCCTCGGACCGGAGCAACTCAAAGTAACGGCGGAACGGATTGCGGGGTAAACCGACCAGCACGAATTCGGAATTCCGGCCCAATTCACGCAAGCGATTGACAAAGTAAGGATAACCCATAATCAGAACCCGCGTCGGATTTTTTTTACGCATGTCCGTTCCACCTAAACTTTCGCATCAGATAGTTTTTGATCGTTTGCCACAACAGTTTGTAATCTTCAATATCCGCTTGATTGATTAACAATACTTCACGGACGGAGAGACCGGTTTTCCGGCAAAAGATCGTAATCAGAACAATAATCGAGATAATATATGAAGTGGTGGTGGCCCATGCTCCACCAATCATCCCCACCCGGGGAATGAGCAAAATACTGACAAGAATATTAATCGACATCGAGATAAACGAAATCAGCAGGGAAAACTTGGGTTTCCCCAATTGATTGGCGAAAAAAGTTGAAAAGATTCCGGCTAATCCGTACGCCAATACACCGGGCAATAAAATTCGGAACGGTACGATCGACGGACGGTACACTTCGCCGTAAATTACCGGCAACAACAGTTCGAAGGCGGCCCACATGAACAAACCGAGCATGACATTGATGAGCAAAGTATGCCGCGCCGCCCGGGCCGTCAAGCGGCTGGCCGCTTCATGTTCGACCATTCCGACCCGCGCGTAAATCGCCGTACCGATCGCGCTCGAAGTGAACCAGAGCATCTCGGCGCCGGAGACCGCAATCGAGTAAAACCCCAACCGCCGCGAGCCCAGAAACTTGGCCACTAAAAACATGTCAACCCGGTAATTCAGAAAGGTCACCAAGTTGATTAAGCCTAACTGCCATCCAAAGCCAAGCATTGCCCGAAGCAATTTCAGATTAAAACGCTCCCGGAACGGCGGCCACCAGATCCGGCGCGCAATCCACATTCCACCCAAGACGGTCAGCGCCTGGGCCACGACCCAGCAGGCCAGCGTCCCCTGGACGCCCATCTTTAACAGGAAATAGCCGATCACCATTGAGCTTAACAAGATCAACCCGGAAATCAGACCCAGCCAGTTGACGGTGATCACCCGGTTCAACCCGAGCAACATGCCGCTGAGATTGGTCAAAGTCAAGGTAAACGGGGCGCACAACGCGACGTACCAATAGATACTGCCACGATATTCCGGCATGATCAGCGTAAAGAGCCAGAAAGCCACGAGCGAAACGGCGGCCACCAGCCACGCATAGGTGTTGGCGGTATTGAAGGCCTCTTGCGGCGGACGTTTGAGCCGCGTAATCTGATAGGTGATGGCGCCGTTTAAATTGCCGAACACATTAGTATATAAGCTGCTGACCAACAAGACCAGCGAAAAATCGCCTTTACCGGCCGGTCCCAAGAACCGCGCCGTCATGACCCCCATGATAAAACCGGTCACCAACGTGGCGATCCGGAAGAGATACGTACGGACGCTATCCGCAGCAATTCCCATGAACATCCTCACTTTTTTGCAATCTTCGCAATTCGCGCGCCGGGACACCGGCCACGACCATAAAATCCGGCACGTCGGCGGTGACCACGGCCCCTGCGGCGACCACTGCGCCGGTTCCCACCGTCACACCGGGTAAAACAGTGGCGCCGGCGCCGATCCAGCAGCCCCGATGTAAAACAATCGCGCCTTCGCGCCGGGGGATGAAGGATTGTAATAACCGGTCCCCGACATCGCCATGGGTAAGTAACCGCGCTTGCGGCGCCAGCACAACTTCGGGACCGATCTCAATTGCCGCCGCCAAATCAAAAAAAACGCCCGGGCCGATATAAGCCCGTTCGCCGATGGTTAACGCTTTTAGACTGTTGGGAACATTATCAAAAAACAACGCGGACTTGAAAACGGCGTCATGAGCGATTTGCGCTCCTAAACGGCGCAAAACATGGGGGTAATAACGGGCCGGCGTCAAATGCAGGATCCGGATCCGTTCCTCCGCTCCCCAACAACGGTAACCCATCGCCAAGCGATAGGTCCACCCGTGCAACATCAAGCGGTCCCAAAAGTTTAAAAACCGCCGCATGATCCGCGCCACCCCCATTACGGCAATAACTCCTCATCGGGAACCGGGCGCAACGGTTTCGCCGGGACACCCAACACCACTTGACGCGCGGGCGCGTCTTTGGTCACGATCGAACCGGCCGCCACAAAACTTTCTTCGCCGATCACCACTCCTGGCAGCAGGATGGCATTCCCGCCGATTCGGGCGCCCCGTTTAATATGGGCCCCTTTTTTCAGGGCAAACCGTTTTTCGGTCCGGCCCATAAAGTTATCGTTGGTAGTGGTCACCATGGGCGCGATAAACACATGATCTTCCAATTCCATGGCGGCGGTAATATAGGCATTGGTTTGAATTTTGGTAAAATCGCCGATCTTGGTGTTGTTTTCAACCGCGACCCCCCGGCCAATTAAGACCGAATTGCCAATCCGGCAGTTTTCACGGACCGACGCCAAATCAGCCACCAAGCAACCTTCGCCGATCCGGGTCCCGGCATACACCACGGCTGCCGTCCCAATCTGGCAGTTGACCCCGATCGTTAACGGTTGTAGTTCACCCGCCGCGGTGGTACTGGTCCGGGCCAATTGCGGTCGCTTACCCAACACCGCATGGTCGCCGACCACCGTATTGGCTCCGATCACGGTTCCCGGATGAATCACCACATGGTGTCCGATCACCACTCCCGCTTCCAGCACCACCGACTCGGCGATGACGGTAAAATGGCCGACTTGAACATCATCAGCAACCTTCGCGCTAATATCGATCACCGTATTGATGGCGTTCATCCCGCAACCTCCAAATTCGTTCCTTTATGGCTGATTTTAGCGGTATAATCCTTCATCAGCTCCGGTAAAGAAGACGCTTTCTCAACCAGCGGCAGGCTGACCGGTTGATTGATAAGCGCCGAATGATAAATCGCCAGAATCATCTCAAGCCCCTTCCGGCCTTCTTCGCCGGGAATATCAAAGGGGGCGCCGGTTTCAATCGCGTTCATAAACCGTTGATATAATGTACGGTGACCAAACCCGTAAATATTCGGAGGGTTCTCGCCGCTAGTCCGGATGGTCTCCGCTTCATCGTCGTTTCCGTCGGCAAAACGCCACGTCTCGATCTTATTGATGGAGGTGCCGCCCAAAACGACCGTGCCGTGTTCACCGAAGATATTGAGCGTCTCTTCGAGATTCTTCGGATAAACGGTTGAAGAGGCCTCGATCATTCCCAGGGCGCCGTTTTTGAATTGGATCATCCCCATTCCCAAATCCTCAACCTCAATCGGCTGCACTTGGGTGGCGATCTTGCCATAAACGGTGACGGCGTCGCCGAGCATCCAGAGGAGCAGATCGATATTGTGGATGGACTGGTTCATCAAAACCCCGCCGTCCTGTTCCCAGGTGCCGTGCCAGGAGTCTTGCTGAAAGTAATTGGCGTTACGGTACCAACGGATCGAAGCGACGCCGTGATTAATCCGGCCGAACCGTCCCGCTTCCAAAGCATCCCGCAATTTCCGGACGACTTGGTTATAGCGGTTTTGATGACAGACGCCTAAGTAAACGTGATTCCGTTGGCAGACCTCGATCAGCTTGTCCGCGTCCCGGAGCGACAAGGCCATTGGTTTTTCCACAATGACATGTTTCCCCGCTTCCGCCGCGGCAATTCCAATCTCGGCATGTTGCCCGCTGGAGGTGGCGATGGCGACAATATCAACGTCAGGCCGTTCCAGCACTTTCCGGTAATCAGTGTAAACGTCGCCGCCATAGGTCTGACGGTACTGTTCCGCTTTTTCCGGAACGATATCGCAGACCGCTTTTAACTCGGCATTCTCCAGTTCAACAATGTTTCGGGCATGATTGGGGGCGATTCTGCCGCAGCCAATCAAACCAAAGCGAAATGTTCTCACTGTCGCATCTCCTTATGGTCGGAATCAAAGTCCCACGTTTGGACAGATTGATAAGTTAGATATGAATAATGACGGCTTGCGGTTGATGCACTTTCCGGGTGGCGTTGCGCGTGTCAAAAACCAGTTTGGTATGAGCGCAGATCCATGGGTAATCATAGTCCGAATGGTCGGTGGTGATCAAAACCAGATCCGCCGCTTGCAACAGTTCCTTGGTCAACGGCGCCGAAATCATTTCGCGGCCGCCCGATTTGAAAATCGGGATATAGGGATCGTTGACGATCACCTCGGCCTGACGGGCTTTTAACAGATCGTAAATTTTAAGCGCCGGCGATTCCCGGGCATCGTCGATGTCCTTTTTATAAGCCAAGCCAAGCATCAATATCTTGGAGCCGTTTAACGGCTTGCCGTACTGATTGAGGAAGGTCGCGGCTTTTTCAACCACGTACTCAGGCATGCTGTTATTGATCTCGCCGGCAATTTCGATCAGCCGGGTATGATAATCATATTCACGCGCTTTCCAAGTCAGGTAGAACGGATCGATCGGAATGCAATGCCCGCCTAACCCCGGACCGGGATAAAACGGCATGAAGCCGTATGGTTTGGTTTTGGCGGCTTCAACCACTTCCCAGACATCGATTCCCATTTTATTGCAAAGGATCGCCATCTCGTTGGCTAAGGCAATATTGATATTCCGGAAAGTATTTTCCAGGATCTTCTCCATTTCCGCCACTTTCGGGCTGGAAACTTGGTGAATTTCCCCTTCTAACACCGCGGTGTAGAGTGCGGCGGCAATTTCAGTGCAACGTTGGGTAACCCCCCCGACAACTTTCGGGGTATTTTTCGTATGGTAATGCGCATTTCCGGGGTCAACCCGTTCCGGGGAAAACGCTAAAAAGAAATCAACACCACATTGCAGCCCGGTTGCTTCCAGAATCGGCATGACCACTTCTTCGGTGGTCCCGGGATAGGTGGTGCTCTCTAACACGACTAACATATCGGGATGGAGGTATTCGGCAATTTGTTTGCTGGAGTTTACAACATAAGAAATGTCCGGTTGTTGGTATTTATCCAAGGGAGTGGGAACACAGATCGCGACTGCGTCAACCTTGGCAATCTGCGAGTAATCCGTGGTTGCAATTAACTTTTGGTCTGCGACCAAATCTTTTAAATCCTGATCGACCACATCGCCAATATAATTTTGACCTTGATTGACCATATCCACCCGTTTGGCTTGGACATCAAAACCGATCACTTGGTAACCGGCCTTGGCTTTTTCGACCGCCAACGGGAGTCCGACGTAACCTAAACCGACAACACCCAGGACCGCTGTTTTTTGTGATATTTTTTCCAACAAACTGATACCCGCGCCGGGTTGCCGAATTTCAACATTTTCGATCATTGTTGAGGGTCCTCCCTACAATCGTAAAAGATGGGGGTTCGGCCCCCACCACCTATCAATTATATCTCATATCAATAATTTTGCAATCTCCTTCCTTTTAATTTTCGACAAGATTCACCGATATACGCTAAATATTGGGACGATTCTACGCCGGCTTCGGCGCAGTCCATTCAGTCACTCAACAAGTCCGTTTTGTGGATAACTCGCTATTTTTGTGTCACTCCTTTTATTGCATCCTCGCTCAACGACTGCGCATCCTCGCTCAACGACTGCGCATCCTCGCTCAACGACTGCGCATCCTTGCTCAACGACTGCGCATCCTCGCTCAACGACTGTGCGTCCTTGCTCAACGACTGTGCGTCCTTGCTCAACGACTGTGCGTCCTTGCTCAATGACTGCGTATCCTTGCTCAACGACTGTGCGTCCTCGCTCAACGACTGTGCGTCTTTGCTTATCCCCGCAAAGCCGTAAACGACCTGGACATTATCCAAAGCTCCAAGTCTCCGTGGCGCTACGAAGCACGATCGAACCGGCTTCATTGTATTCCTCCAATTTAAACAAAAGAAGTGTCGTCAACTACTGCGCAGTAGTTTTACGACACTCCTAAAGTTATCTCTATTTCAGCGGTTCAAGCCCTGCGGGATTTGAGGAATCGTTATAACAATCCCAGATCAATTAAGACATTCCGCATCGTTTCCAGCTCTTTGGCGTCGGCTTCGACCAACGGCAGGCGGAGGCCGCCAACTTTAAACCCTAATATATTGCAGGCCGCCTTGACCATAATGGGATTGGTGTTGATGAACAAAGCCCGGTTTAGCGGTCCAAGCTCGGAATTGATCCGGGCGGCGGTTGTAATGTCGCCGTGTAAATACGCATTAACCATCGATTGAATCTTACGGCCGACCAGATGGGCCGCCACACTGATGATGCCGGTGCCGCCGACGCCCAGCATCGGCAAGGTCAACGCATCATCCCCGCTGTAGAGGAGAAAATCATCGGGCGTCTTTTCAAAGATCTCACTGGCCTGAGCCAAACTGCCGGCTGATTCTTTCACGCCGACGATGTTTTCGACCTCCGCCAAGCGCGTCATGGTATCGACGGCAATATTCACACCGGTGCGACCGGGAATATTATAAACAATCACCGGCAAAGCGGTTGCGGCGGCGATTGCTTTGAAGTGCCGGTACAAACCTTCCTGCGGCGGTTTGCTGTAATACGGGGCGACCAGCAGGAAGCCATCCACTCCGGTTTTCTCGGCTTCCTTGGTCAACTCAATACTCTCGTCGGTATTGTAGGAGCCCGTGCCGGCGATGACCGTTCCCTTGCTGCCGACCACTTCGACAACGGCGCGGAACAATTGCAATTTTTCCTGTTTGGAGAGAGTCGGGGATTCACCGGTGGTACCGGCGACCACTAAACCGTCCGAACCGGAATCGATCAAGCGGGCGGCTAATTCCTGGGCTGCTTGATAGTTGACTTGCAGATTTTGATCAAACGGCGTCACCATCGCCGTCAGTACTCTACCCAATTTTACCATTGCGGTTCCTCCTCTTACTCTCCTAGTTGGAACTCTTCATGAAGCGCTTGCAAAGCGTTGCACATGTCTTCCCGCCGGACCAGGCAGGCGATGTTGATATGCGAATCGGTCGAATGATAAATCGCGATCTTGGCTTGCTGCAGCCCCCGGACCATCCGGGCCATCACCCCGGGGACGCCGCGCATTCCCGAACCGACAATCGCCACTTTGGCAAAGCCTTTCTCAATCACATACCTAATCCCTAATTTGCCCAAAGCTTCGTTCGCCCGTTCTGCCAAATCTTCCTTGATGATGAAACCAATATTAAAAGGGGCCACTTGGATCATATCCACGCTGATTCCGGCGCCGGCCATGGTCTGGAAAACCTCCATCACCCTGCCGCTGGCGTTCATATCTTGATCCGATTCAAATTTAACCAATGCCATTTCGGAAATATGCGCCAATCCCGTCACCACTTTATCGCCCCGGATCTCAATATTCCCAATCGAGGTTCCGTCGGTTATCAGTGTTCCCAGATTATCGGAGAAGGTGGAACGGATCCGTAACGGCACCCGGCCTTCCATCGCGATCTCGACCGCCCGCGGATGGACTACTTTCGCTCCTAAATGCGCCATTTCACAAACTTCATTGTAGGTCATCACCGAAAGCGGCTTGGCCTGCGGAACCAGGCGCGGATCTGCGGTCATCACGCCGTCGACATCGGTATAAATCTCGACCACTTCGGCATTGAGCGCCACACCCAACGCCGCGCCGGTGGTATCGCTGCCGCCCCGGCCCAAGGTGGTGATCTCCCCTTCCGGCGTCATTCCTTGAAATCCGGCGACTACCGCCACCCGGTTTTGCTCAAGACACCGCCAAAGGTTCTCCGGTTTGATCTCGGTAATGCGCGCGCTGCCGAAATGATGGTCGGTGTAAATCCCGGCTTGCCCTCCGGTAAAAGCCGAAGCTTCAATCCCGTGTTTTTTCAAGGTTTGAACCATGACTACGGTCGAAATATTCTCGCCACAGGTCATTAAGAGATCCAGTTCGCGTGACTTAACGTTTTTTAATACCCCTTTTGCCAATCCGATCAAGGTATCGGTGGCATACGGATCACCCGACCGTCCCATTGCCGAAACGACCACCACTACGCCGTAACCTTGGGTCAGTGCCTCTTGGACTTTTTTCACCACATGTTCCCGGCCTTCGGCGGTCGCAACGGAAGTCCCGCCAAATTTCTGAACGATTACCCGCATCTTGTTCCCTCTCTTTTGAGCAAATATAAGCTCATTGTTATAATGACATTGATAAAGCCAATCTGTTTTCAAACGTAGCGTTCGAAATCAGCTTTGGCGTATTTTCCATAGTTGAATGGCTATTCAATGGCTCAGTTTAACAGTACCACAATTTGCTCAATGGTTGAACGGCCACCTGTTGCAGTAATTTGACCCGATGCGGTCCTATTTTGCGGTCCCCCCCGCCACCAGCAACGGTTGATATTGCCGGAATTGTAACGCTTCCAGGATTGTCTCCGGAATCAAACTCATCTTGGCCACCAACGAGGTCTGTTTGGAGTCGGGCGCGTCCTGACCGAAGGGTACGAAGAACACATTGCGGCGGTTAAGTAACGTTCCTAAGTTCCGGGCATTGCCGCTCAACCCGTCATTGGTCGCGATGGCTAATACCACTGGCTTTTTATTGCGCAATTGCGCTTTACAGGCCATCGTCACGCTGGAATCGGTGATTCCCAACGCCAAACGGGCGAGCGTATTGCCAGTGCATGGCGCCACAAGAATCACATCAATCTTATTCTGCGGGCCGATCGGCTCCGCCTCGACGATGGTCGTCAACGGCTCCTTGCCGGTAATTGTCACGATCTTTTCCAGCACTTCTTTCGCCGTTCCAAAACGGGAATCGGTATTTTGGACCGCGGCTGAGATGATTGGGGTAATTTCCGCCCCCTCATCCTTTAATAACTTCATATACTGTAAGGCCTCACTGATCGTACAGTGCGATCCGGTTAATGCAAAACCAATCTGGATTCCACTAAACCGCATTGTTGATAACACCCCCGTTTTCCAGAAAGAATTTCTGAATGAGTTTGGGGATGGAGGACGCGAGAATCGCTCCAGCGGTTTTTGGAGCAACAATTCCCGGCAAGCCCGGGTATAATTTGGCTTTTATGTTCAAACCGGCGGCCGCTTCAAAATCGATTCCGCCGGGCGGAGAGGCTAAGTCGATGATGAACACGTCCGGCCGCGCCTGCTCCAGCGATGCTGCATCAATCACTAAGGCAGGAACGGAATTGATGATTAAATCTGCGGCGCCAATCGCTTGACTCAAAAATTCTTCCCCGACAACCTCGCAACCCATCTCCACTGCTCGCGCCAACAATGACGCGCGTCTGGCAGCGACGATGACTCGCGCTCCCAAAGCTTTGAAACTTCGGGCTACCGTAATACCTACCCGACCAAAACCGACCACCAAAACGGTACTCCCGTGAATGGTAATCGGCATTTCCTCCATCGCAATCTGAATTGCGCCTTCGGCAGTAGGGATTGAGTTTAAGATGGCAATCTCATCGTCTTCAGCATACTCAATCACGTGAATTCGATGTTCCGCCGCAACTTTCTGCCACTGTTTGGTGAGTGAGCCGGTGACCAGCAACGTATTCGGGGTTAATTGATCAAGATACGGCTTAAAGTCTAGCGGCGACTGGTCTTTATAGCCCCGGATCATTCCACTGTCGTTCATCCCCGAAATGGGCAGGACGACAACTTGCGCGTTCGCCAATGCTTCCGGAACCCCGGCCCGCCATTGTAACGGCGTCTGAATTTGCGACTCCGGATGCCCAATCACATTGACTTGATCGAACCAATCCGCCAAACTACGGGCGACAGCAATCTGCCTTGAATCGCCGCCGATCACAGCTGCTTCAAGTTGCCAACGTTCTTTCAACGAAATACCCTCCCTTTCCTACAACCCAGGCTATTTTAGTATATTCCTGGTGAAAGCGGGAGGTGAAGCTGAAAAGTCTTTCAAAGTACACAATCCCAGGAGGCATAAATTTTGATCGATGCGGCGCTCCGGGTACGGTATTTTTATTTTATTCAAAAAGCATTTGGTCCAGGCCGTAAGTCAACCCGGGCCGTTCGCTAATTTTTTTGACTGCCAACAACACTCCCGGCATAAAAGATTCCCGGCTGATCGAGTCATGCCGGATGGTGAGCGTCTGACCTTCGCCGCCGAAGATCACTTCCTGATGGGCGATTAAACCGGGTAGCCGGACGCTGTGCAAGTGAATCCCGCCCATTTCGCCGCCGCGGACTCCCTTGATCTTTTCCTCGCCAATCACATTGGCATTGTTATCGCTGCGGCCGGCCATGATCAGCTCCGCCGTTTTGATGGCCGTCCCGGAGGGCGCATCCAACTTCTGATCGTGGTGCAACTCGATGATCTCCACGCCCGGAAAAAACTGCGCCGCTTGCGCCGCAAACCGCATCATCAAGAGCGCCCCAACCGCGAAATTCGGTGCGATCAGGACATTGGCGCCGGACTGCTCGCTTAATTTTTTGAGTTCCGCCAAGTTTTCCGGCGCTAAACCGGTGGTACCGACCACCGCGTGCACTTTCGCCTGAATGATCTGGCGGGTATTATTCATGACCGAAGCCGGATTGGTAAAGTCCACCACGACTTGGGGTTTAACTAATTCGATCGCAACGGCCAGGTCTTCTTGAATGATCACTCCGGTCGACTCTTGACCGATGAGCGTCCCGACATCTTTGCCAACGCCGGAACGGTCCACGGCTCCAACCAACTCAACTTCGGCATCGGCCAAAACCGCTTTGACAACTTCCCGGCCCATTCTTCCCGAAGCGCCGCTCACCAGAACGCGAATCTTACTCAAACAATCCACTCCTCCGTATTTAAACATTGCAAAATCCATTAGTATTGTTGCCCCGGTCAATTCCTTCCATAGCGGCTGACCAAAGCAAACAAAAAAAGGTTGGCAGCACCCTACCAACCTTTGATCACAACGAATCATTGGCGGCAAGATAGCTCTTCACCAAACGACTGGTGACAGTACCTGAGCTATTCGCCCATAATACCAGCCAAGGAGCGGCTCTCCTTTAACTTCGGCGAAACACCCTTTTCTTCCGCTTCTTCGGCTCCGCCAGCCTCCACGAAAGTACTCTTGTGTTTCGCGCCTCTACTCTACCCCAAACAATAATATTCAATTTAAAATATGACTTCAAAGAATTTATTGTTATTGTCCTATAAATTCGGCTGACTGTCAAGTTAAGAAAGGGAATTATTTACGGAATTTTATTCATTGCGGGTTCCAACCTCGATTAATGAGTGTTCAAAGCTTACAAAGGGACGAAGCCCGTTTCTCCCGAGAGAGAAAGATGGAATGAAGGCGGCTTTCATAAAGCAAAATGGTCATTGTTTTCATTACAGATATGATATAATTAACCGGTGGCGTTAGAATTTTCTTATTCGCCTCGCCTATCGATATTCCTCAGTTCAAACGAGGAGGTTTTTTGATGCCCGGAAGCAGCTCTTACACCCCGGACGAAGTGGCGCAAATTTTAAAAGTCTCCCGGTTTACCATTTATGAGATGATCAAACGCGGCGAGCTGCCCGCCTACCGGGTGGGACGCCAGGTCCGCGTCGATCAAAGTGATCTCGATCAATATAAACAACAGGCGAAAGGCATTAACAACAATGCGGGGCAACTGATCGCCAATCCGGCCCCGTTGGTCGCATCGGCTCAGGAAGGGATCATCCTTTGCGGTCAGGATCCAATCTTGGATATCATCACCCGCCATCTTGAACAGCAATTTCCCCATCTTTCGTTTTTACGCCGGCATGTCGGGAGCATCGCCGGACTGCTGGCCCTGTACCAGGGAGCGGCCAACCTCGCCACCGCCCATCTGTGGGACGGCGACACCGACGAATACAATCTGCCGTACATCCGGCACATGTTGCCGGGCCATAAAACGCTGGTCTACAATTTGGTGTTCCGGACCGCCGGTTTTTACGTTGCGAAAGGCAACCCCAAACGCATTCGGACCTGGGAAGATCTGTTCCGGCCGGAGCTCCGTTTCGTTAACCGCGAATGCGGTTCAGGCGCGCGGGTGCTGTTGGACGAGAAGGTATCCCGGCTTAATTTAAATCAACGGAATATCCCCGGCTACAATACCATAGTCACCAGTCACCTGGCGGTGGCCAGCACCGTCGCGCGGGGCGATGCCGATGCGGGCATTGGCATCCAGAAAGTGGCTTCCCAGGTCCCGGAGATTGACTTCGTCCCTCTGCAGCAGGAACGTTACGATCTCGTGATCAGGGAGGAAGATGCGGGCCTGCCCCATTTTCAGGCGCTCCTGCACTTACTGCAATCCCGGTCGTTTCAAGCGGAGATTCAAGCGCTCGGTGGTTACGATGTCTCGCAGATGGGACAACCCCTGAGCATGCGGCCGCACCGTTCCGAGCGCTAGACACCGGTTACGGTAGGAGCGATCCCGGTAACGGGTCGGCCGGGATCTTTTTTGCCGCGACACGCTTCCGCTACCATAGCCGTTAACCGTTTCAGTTGCACCGGATCGATTCCGGCAGTGCAACCGTGCAATTCGGTTAATACGGCTACCAGCTGTTCCAGCGCAGCGTTACCGGCCCGTTCGCCGATTCCTCCCACCGTAACGCTGGCCAGTTCCACGCCGGCTCGCAACGCTGCGAGGGTATTGGCGATCGCCAACCCGAAATCATTATGCAAATGAACTTCGATCGGCAAAGCGCAACGGCCGGTCAAACGGCGCAACCGCTCATAGGTTGCGAACGGTTCCAGACAACCGACGGTATCGGCATAACGGATCCGTTCTGCGCCCGCCTCCGCTGCCACGGCCGCAACTCGCAGCAAAAATTCCTCCGTGGCGCGCGAAGCATCCTCCATACCCGCCGACACCCGGCAACCGCAACTCCGGGCGTACGTCAAGGCGCTCCGCAACTCCTGCAGAACCCATTCGCGCGTTTTCCGCAATTTATAGCAGATATGCAAATCCGAGACCGGCACCGACACGTGGATATAAGAAAAACCGCACCGAACCGCGGCGCGAATATCGTTGACATTGGCACGGTTCCAGGCAATGACCTGGCAATTCAGTTTTAGATTGACAATCGTCCGTAAAACCTCTTGTTCTTCCGGACCCATCGCCGGAATCCCGGCCTCAAAACCCAGCACCCCGGCGGCGTCCAACGTTTGGGCGATCATCAGCTTTTCGTCAGGTGTAAAGGCCAGTCCCGCGGTTTGTTCCCCATCGCGTAACGTCGTATCAATGATTCCAACCCTCATCGCTTAAACTCCTCTCGCCAGTTCCCGCAGTTGTTCATCGATGACCGGCGCTTTCTGCGCGACCGCCAAC
The DNA here is from genome assembly GCA_023410535.1 of Bacillota bacterium. Classification (GTDB taxonomy): domain Bacteria; phylum Bacillota; class UBA4882; order UBA8346; family UBA8346; genus JAEYPR01. Next base: position 119,098 of record JAEYPR010000036.1, read on the forward strand.
CGCCGCACGCCTTCCAGAATGCGCGGCAACTGCTCCGGTTCCACCGGAATCCGTAACGCCCGCAGTTTCAGCTCCAACGCCGCCTTGCCCGAATGTTTGCCAATGACGATTTTCCGTTCCAATCCCACTATTTCCGGGGGAAAAGGTTCATACAGTTCACTTTTTTTGATAACGCCGTCGACATGAATGCCCGACTCGTGCGCAAAAATATCCGGGCCAATGATCGCTTTGGTCGGGGCGACGGTCCGACCGATGCTTTCCAGCACCGCGTGACAGTCGCGCGCTAAATCGGGCGGAACCGGCAATGCCCAGCGCAGTAGTTGACCCAATCCTAACAGCACTTCTTCCAAAGCCGGAAACTGCCCCACACCCCCGACCGCCGTCGCAAGCATAGGCGCTCCGGCGCTGGCGGCGGCCATGGCATTGGCGGTGGCCAAGCCCAACTGGTTCCGTCCCCAAAATTCGAGCTCGCCCTGGAAAAAAACGCGCATTTCGGTGATGATCCGCCGCACGGCGAACGGTTCCAGTCGGCTGTCGGGATCGTCAACGATGAAACCGGTTACGGCGGGAAAACACCCCAACGATTTGAGCCGGTCGAGACATTCCTGAGGCTGGGAACCCAACTCCCCTCCATAAACCGTCACCCGCAATCCAGCGGTGGCGGCAGTCGTCAAAAAATCCTGAAGGAGCGGCATAGCGGTGCCATCGCGCAGCTCGGGTTTGATCAAAACCCGCCCACACCCCCAGGCGGTCGCCTGCGTCAAAGCCTCCGGAGCGATCGGAAGTTCCGCCCGCAATTCATTGCGGCTTAGTTCGCTGCGGACCGCCCCATCGGACAATATCGCCAACGGCAGATCGAGCAACAACGGAACCGTTTCACTGATTTTCCCCAAACGCCGCGCCGCGGCGTCTAACGTGCCGCAGCCACTGGCTGCGGCAACGCCGAGGGTTTGATCGACAAATGTAAGCTTCGGCCGCATCCCTTTTCGCCCCTTCATCCTAGATTCTTCATCTGACATCCCGGAGGCCGGTACGGGTTGTCAAGCCCCGTCACGCCTCCGTCCGGCATGACCGGGACAAAAGCGGGCGGACTGGTCGTTTCCCAATAACCCGACGGCGTCGGCGCGACACTGACGGCAATGGGTCATTTGCGGCAACTCCGCTTGACAGAGCGCCCGCAACGCCTGCACTTCGTCCGGGGCGGGCGCTGGCCGGGCTGCGAAAGCGCTGCCTGCCACCGGCAACAACGGCATGATGTTGGCGAGCGACGCCCCCAATTGTTTTACCTGTCGCACCACAACCGGAATATGCCGGTCATTCAGGCCGTTGATCATGACGATATTGACTTTGACCAAAACACCCCGCTCCGCCAGGAAACCGATTCCGGCCAATTGATTATCGATCAAGATTTGGGCGCCATCAGCGCCGGTATAGTAAGTTCCGTCCCAAATCACATGGTGATAAATTTGCGCTCCCAAGGCCGGATCGAGACAGTTGACGGTGACAGTGACATGACGGATGCCCAATTCCACCAGTTCAGGGCCGTATCGCGGCAGCATCAACCCGTTGGTTGAAAGGCAAAAGATCACTTCGGGAGCCTGTGCTCGAACGAGCGACAGCGTCCGTCGCACCGCATCCCAATTGGCCAGCGCGTCGCCGGGACCGGCGATGCCGACCACGCTCAAATCGGCGATCTCCCGCCGGACCCGCATAAAATGCTCCAACGCCTGCTCCGGACTTAAGACGGCGCTGGCGACGCCGGGCCGGCTTTCATTGACGCAATCAAATCTACGGTTACAATAATTGCAGCGGATGTTGCATTGCGGCGCCACCGCCAAATGCAAACGCGCGTACCGGTGTTGCGCCGCCGGGGCGTAACAGGGATGGCGCTCCGTTTGCCGCCGCAATTCTTTCGGAACGGCCGACTGTCGCCCTCTCCAATTTTCCGATTCCATGTGAATCATCCTTTACATTATTACACCGCGGCAACGCCGGTCTCGGCGGTGCGCACCCGGTAAACGTCCAGGATCGGCAGGATAAAGATCTTGCCATCGCCGGGATTACCGGTCGAATTGGCTTCCATAATGGCGGCCACCGCCTTGTCGACCTCATCGTCCTGGACAATTAAAGTGATAAACCGTTTGGGAACCAAGCGGTGTTCTTCCGAAAGGGTTTCCGCCAATCCCGGCGCCTCCTTCGCCGCTTGTTGCGGCGAAGTTTGGGTCAGAACGAAGTCCACCTTTTTGCGGCCTCTGCCCAATACCTTACGGCAGGTCATCGAAGGGAATCCGGCCGCCAGAAGCGCTTTCTTGGTTTGATTGACCATGTTCATCCGGACAAATGCCATGACCTCTTTCATCTGACTTCCCCCTTTCTACAATCCTTTGCTTTGCGTACTGATGGTATAGGCTTCCTCCACCGGGCTGACAAAGATCTTGCCATCGCCGAACGCGCCGTTCGGTCCGGTTTTGGCGATTTTCATAATCAGATCGATCACTTGTTGCTTCACGTCGTCGTTGACAATCAACAGCAACATCTCTTTGGGCAGTTCGTCATAGTAAACGTCGCCGACCCGCACCCCTTTTTGCTTCCCGCGGCCAACCACGTCGATCTTGGTTACCGCGGGAAATCCCGCCGCGGATAAATCCGCCAGTACTTCGGGGGCTTTTTCCGGCCGAATGATCGCCCGAATCATAATCATTTTGACTCCTCCTCATTCATCGTAAATCCTTGGGGTCCGAGCAAAAGCGGCGCGACTCAAGAACACTCAAATTGCATATTGGGTCAACGCGGTGCGAACCTCCGCAATTTTCCGCGGTTCAAACAAGTTCTGCACCTGAGCGCACATCGCCAGCACCCGGGTGGTATCGTCCGGTTCGGGAGTCCCGTGGTAATAGTCGTCCAGTGAACAAATACCGAAAATCCGGTCCAACGAACGAATCGCCTGATTCAGTTCGGGCGGGACGTTCACCAATTCTTCCACCGCATCCATCAGGCAGGTATAATTGTGATTGCCGGGCGCAATGCCGTGCAACTCGCACAAGGCGACCAAATACCGTTCCAGTGCGACCGCCGCCACATTAAACACCACGCTCGAATGTTGCCCTTCCTGAAGAAACTGTTCCGCCCGCCGGTGATACGCCTTGGCGTCCCGGTAATCGTCTTCAAATTCTACGATGACACTCTCGTCCTTCACGTTTAAAAAACCCAACATGCTCTCAACCTCCTCACGCGCCGCGTCATAAGCGGTAATCCTCGCTCACGCCAATGACCCGTTTTACCAAACGTTCAAAATCCATTCGCGCGTCTTTTTGTATTCCATATCGGTGAACAGAGTGTTGGCCATCGATTCAGCCAGCCAGATCGCGCCGGCGTATCCGAGGACCGGGTGCCGGTAGGGCCCCGAGCGGTCGTACACCGGGAATCCGACCCGCAGCATCGGCACATTGTGATCGATGGAGATAAACCGCCCTTTGGAATGACCGAGGATCAAATCGAGTTTCAATCCTTCGTTTTGAATCCGGTTTTCCAAATCCCACAAATCGGCGTTCATGATAATCTCCATATCAAAGTCGACGTTAGCCTGAAGCTCTTTGATGCGCGGGTCTTGGGGATAACTTGAGTTGTCGTCGCCCAGCAGCAGCAGGACCGGTCGCATCTCCAGGTCGAGGCAAAATTGGGCTAAGCCGAGCACCAGGTCGGGATTGCCATAGATGGCGACCCGTTTATCCGCCAGAAACATGTGGGTCAGGTCGGTCAACGCATCGATGGCGACGCCCCGTTCCCAAACCAGCGATTGGGGAATCGGTCTGCCGGTCAGATTCTTCACGTTCTGCAAAAACGTGTCAGTATTGCGGATGCCGATCGGTGTCGGCCCGATGACGGCCGGAATGTCGAATTCGCTCTCCAGGTAACGGGCGGCGGCGCCTCCTTCGTATCGGTTCAGGGCGATGGTGCCGACGGCGTTGGCCGTGGCGGTCAAGTCGGCGATGGTGGTGTTGCCGTGGGCGACAAAGTTGCCATACGGCATCAACGGCGCGTCGAAACTCTCGATCTCAAACAGCACGGTCGCGTCTACTTGCATTTCGTGGAGCAAATGTTTTAACGCGGTGACGTCAGCGGGATTAACCCAGCCGGTGATCAGATTGAGTTTGCCGTTGGGCTGATCTTTTTTGGCGAAATAACTGACAAAGTCATTAACCGCCACATCGTAGCCGCTAATCATACTGCCTTTGAAGCTCGGCGCATGAATCGGAATCAAATGAACTTCGCGGCCGGCGTATTTTTCTTGCAACAATCCTTCATTGAGCTTTTTGACTACGCCGTCGACGTCGTCCCCGATGACCTCGGTCGAACAGGTGGTGATGATCGGCACTACTTTAACATCGGGATAGCGCATCAACAGTACGTCCACCGCTTCCTCGACCCGGTTGAGCGCGCCGAAGACCGCGCCGTCCTCATGCAACGAGGATGAGGCCAATTCGAAACTCTCCTTGAAATGCTGAGAGAAGAGCAAACGCACAAACATTACGCAACCTTGGCCGCCGTGGACGATCCCGATGCAGTCCGTAATGCCGATGCTGGCATATTGGGCGCCGCAAGGCTGACAGGTAAAGATGGGGTTAATTACGCCGGCTCGCTCTTTGGGTTTCAGTTCGCAAGACATCGTTATCATTCCTTTCTAATAGAGCGGGTCGGTTAGCTCCAGATTCAGCGACCCGGTAATTGTTAAATAATCCATCCGGTCCTTGAGTCCTTGCATCAGCAGTTTGAGCTCCGCCTTATCCATGGAATTCAACCAGGGATAATGGCTTTTAAAGGCTTCGGCCAGACAAACCGCGTCCACCCAATAACAGCGGTCGGCGGGGGTGCCGGTTTCCACCGGCTCGTCGCATAAAAGCTGCATGGTTTTGGTTAGAATTCCCTCGTTTTGCTTCTCGCGGTCCCAAACGCGGGAATGAAACTGCCACAGGCATTTCTTCATGATATAGTCAACCAACTGTTCGATCCGGTCTTTCATTACATCATCCATTGTCGTCGTCACCTCCGTCACACCGCGGCCGGCGCCGTCGACGGCCGGGCCGGGGGAAATTCGGGATAGGTCTTGCACCGCAATCCGGCGACCAGATCGTATTCGCCCGTATACTCGCGCAACTCGGTCGAAGCAATGATATCCGGACTTAAGTTGGCGTCGGAAAGCATCCGTTGGGTCACAAATCCCCGGTCAGTCGGGATCTCGTCTTTGCTGATATCCAACAACGACAGCTGGTGAATGGGCGAATAGATCCCGTTGTAGATATCCCGGGCAAAACGGACCCAACCTTCGAACCCTTTCCAGGGACCGTTGTGATAGGCATGGGCGTTGAGATAGGGCACCCGGATTTTTTTGGCGACCTCGCCGGGGCGTTTGCCGGTGAAGATGATATCGGGCTGCAACATTTCCATCGCTTCCAACCCTTCCAACTCGTTGGGGTCGTCGATGGCCAAAGCGCCTGCCTCACAACGGGAGATACCCTTCTCCATGTCGCCCTGATGACCAAACTTGGTGTAGACCGAAACTACGTCGACGCCCATCTCTTCGTGAATGGCATTGGCCCAGTGCCACAGTTTGGAACCGCCCGGCCAGAGGCAAACTTTCTTGCCGCGCAACCGTTCTTTGTACCAGTTAAGCTCCGGACGCCAACGGGCGGTATCCTCCTCAATGATTGCCTTAGCCCGGTCCTCGATACCGAAGAACATTCCCACCTTGCGCAACGAAGCCGCCAGCGGCTCAAACCCGAATCCGTCAATGTCCAGCCGGGGAATGCCGTACCGTTTCCGTAGTTCATTGCAGATATACTCCGCCGAACGGGCGCATTCCAAGACGTTTAAGTGGGCCAGATGCATTCCCCGCAAGTCGTCGTAGGAACCGTTGCCGGTGAAGGTCGACAAAACCTGGATGCCCATACGTTTGAAGTAATCCAGCATCACTTCCTGGTCGCCCTGGATGTTATATTCACCGACATAGTTGATCACATAATCCCCGGTGATCTTCGGTTCAAACGTTCCGACCTTCTTTTCAATCCAGGCGATGTTAATCTTATGATGCCCGCCGGACTGGCTCGGTCCGCCAAAACCGGGGGAGTTGCAGACAAAGATGTCGACATCGGGCAGTTCCTCCATCACTTCGTCGGCCACCGCGTTGATGTCGTCGCCAATCAACGCCGAGGCGCAGGTCTGATAGACGGTCATCCGTTTGATTTTGGGAAACGCCTTAAAGGCTTCGAGCATATTTTGCTTCAGCAGTTTTTCAGCGCCGAAGACAATGTGTTTCTCCTTCATATCCGTGGCGTAGGTATATTTCAATTGAAAATTATCGTTATCGCTGATGTAACGTTTGGTCTGCCAGGTGTCGTAGGTACACCCGACCGGCCCGTGACTGAGATGAATGACATCCTTCATCGGGGTGCCGATAACGTGTTTCGCGCCGCAGTAAGCGCAACCCCGTTCGGAGATGGACCCCGGAATCGTATTGAGATATCCGGCCGGCAAGGCGTCGGCCAACGTCTCGCCGGGCCCTTTGATCACCGCGTGTTTTTTCCGCTCCGGAATACATTCGCTGCATTTAAACAAATGATACGGCATGGATTCGCGCCTCCTTTATTTCGCCGCGTCGCAACGCCTTGGTTGCGGTTAATCGGCAATACCGTACTTGACCACCATGGCTTCGAGGTCATCCATTTTCAACGGCTGAGGAATGACGAAGTCTTTATTTTCAATAATCTTGCGGGCCAATTCGCCGTATTCCTTGGCTTGATTGCATCCGGCGTCGTAATCGACCACGGTTTTTTTGTTGAACTCGGCTTTTTGAACGATATTGTCGCGCGGTACGAAGTGAATCATTTTGGTGCCGATGGCGGCGGTGAACTCTTCCAGGAACTCCGCCTCCCGGTCCACTTTACGGCTGTTGCAGATGACGCCGCCGAGCCGGACGCCGCTTTGTTTGGCGTATTTGAGCAGACCCTTGCAGATGTTGTTGGCCGCGTAAATCGCCATCATTTCGCCGGAAGCGACGATGTAAACCTCTTGGGCTTTTCCGTCGCGGATCGGCATGGCAAAACCGCCGCAAACGACGTCGCCCAAAACATCAAAGAAGACAAAATCCAAATCGTCGGTATAGGCGCCGTTTTTCTCCATCAGATCGATGGCGGTGATTACACCCCGGCCGGCGCAACCGACGCCTGGTTCCGGACCACCCGACTCGACGCAACGGATCGAACCGTAACCCTCTTTGACCACCTTGGCGACGGTAATCTTCTCTTCGCCCTCTTCCCGGAGCATATCCATCAGGGTTTTCTGATTCATTCCGCCCAGGATCAACCGGGTCGAATCCGCTTTTGGGTCGCAGCCGTGAATAAAGACCTTTTTCCCGTAAAAATGAGCCATGGCCGCCGCAGTATTTTGTTGGGTGGTGGATTTACCGATGCCACCTTTTCCGTAAATCGCAATTTTTCTAGGCATTGTGTTTCTCCTCTCCATGATTTAATGATTTTGGCGTTAACAACGGGGAGCAACGTCACCACCTTTCCGACTTACCGTTCAAGCATCGCTTGAATATCTATGTAATATATGTGTCATGTTTTTAATGCTTTTCTTTAAAATAGAACTAATCATCTCTAACTATGACTAACATAAACTAACTACAACTAACTTGATCCAAATTATAGTGGATGTTTTCGGCAATGTCAACGATCTTCGATGTTAAATTTAATGACATTCATGTTACATTAACTTCACATGCGCAAGACTGTTTCGCCCCTCATCACCGACACCCGCATTTTGGAAGCGCGCAACCCATAAAAAAACCTCCGCCAATAGCGCGGAAGTCCGTAATCTACGATGATAGCTAACCCGGTCACCAGGAGCGGAATCGGCCCCCGGTCGTCCCGGCAACAGTCCAATCGCCAAGACGGCGACCGCGCTCCCGGCGGAAAGTGCCGGAATCGTTTTGGAACATGCCAAAGTCATTTTAGCACATCCCAGTTCTCGCGCAGTTCTTCTTTTACTGAAATATAATAAACTTCCTGAGCATTTCTGGTATAATAGGATCAAACTTACTATAATCCGAATTGTATTTTGTTTAATTTTTTATTTGTTATATCAATAACACCAATAACCAAAGTGCAAAGGAGGGAACCTATTATGAAGCTAAGCGGACGGAATCAATTGAAAGCCACAGTGAAAGAGATCGCCCAGGATGGCATTATGGCCAAAGTCGTGCTCGATTATAAAGGAGAACGGCTAGTCTCAGTCGTCACCGCCGACTCCATCGCCGATCTCGGGCTTAAAGAAGGCGACGACGTCACGGCGTTGATCAAATCCACCTCGGTCATGCTGATGAAATGACCGGAGATTGCCAAAACCGGCACAACAAAAAACGGGGAGAACCTCAGCGGTTGCTCCCCGTTTTTTTTAATTTACCCTATCCGTTCGTCTTTCTAAACCACATTTCGCTGCAGTTCGTTTTTGCGAAATACAATCCACAGTCCATGGTCGCTATAATCAAGCTCATAAAAGGAAATTCCGGCTTCAATGATTTTGTTTTCAATTTTCTCAATCCGTTGCTGCCACACCCGACGGTTCAGTTGAACCCCCAAACTCGGACTATATTCCGCAAGTTTGGTTTCTACCTGCCGTTGGATATCGTTGTTTTCAAAACCACTTCCGACGCAAGCCACTCCGCCAGGGGCCAAAACCCGGTAGATCTCCCGGAAGATCTTTTGTTTATCTTTCCAAAAGAAAACCGATCGCTCGCTGATCACCAAATTCATGCTGGCATCCGGTAAATTAATCCGGCCGTAATGACCTCCGTGCAACGCTTTCACCCTGTCCTCCAGGGCGCAATCGTAGATGTTTTTTTCAGCCATCCGATTTAATTCAGTGGAGGAATCCATCAAATACACTCGCAAATTTGTGATCTGCGCTAACGCCAGTCCCAAATAACCGCAACCCGCAAACAACTCCAAACAGTTTCCTTTCCCAATTCCAGCTTTATGCCGAATCAGTTCGGCAGTACTTAAATGACTGGCGTAAAAATACTGTCGATTCATCTGTTCCATCTTAATGTTACGAAATGGCATAAGCGACACTCCTTCCTTTTGTCAAGAGCAATACCGGAGATTATGATTTAGTGTAATGTATATGTGATTAATATTCAAAGATAACCAAATAAAAACCAACAAAACCTAATATAACTAAACTTATTTGTTATTATATGCTATTATTTCAAAACTTTCAATACTACAATGTCAATTTAAATAACATTAACATCACGCAATTCACTTCGTTAGGCAACTTATGTTGTGCTTCACCAAAAATAAAAACCACCCTACGGTGGTTTTCTACGTTATATCCCTGCCGGTCATATTAACTCTCTAGCTTGACCTGCCGATTAAAGATGCAACGGGTCCCGCTGCGCCGAAAACACTTAACGAGTCGCATCATGTCCGGTTCACCCTGGAATGCCCGCCTCGCACGGGACGGCGGTCTGACACTTGCCACAGCCATAACGGGGCCGGAACAGTTCCAGCGTTCCATTGACAAACCGCGCGCAACGCCCCTGATCCTTTCCGGCTTCGGTAATGGCTTGCGCCGGACAGCGGGCAATGCAAGCGCCGCAGCGGGAGCAATACTCATCAAATGCTTGATAGGGACGCGGAGTAACCTCCAACCGGCGATCCACAATCACACTTCCGAAACGGCCGGCGCTTCCGGCTTGAGTGATGAGCGAACGGTTCAGGCAAAACGTCCCGAGGCCGGCCATGAAAGCAACATGCCGTTCCGACCAGTTACTCCGGAGGTCGCTTACGGTAAAATGCGGATCCAATGCCGGGGCCAGGGCTTGACCACCGCGTTGTTGAAACCAGTCTATCATCACCGTGCGCACTATGTTGTTGAACCGTTCTCCCTCATACCGTCCGTACAACCACTCCAACGAGGGCTTGCCTTCTCCGTCATTGGAGCGACGAACTGCTTCGGTGAACGGTAAAAAATACGAAATAACCGACTGCGCTCCGGGTAGCCAATCCGAAGGTAAGCGGTGGCGCGGTCCGACCACCGCCGGTTCCCGCAGTTGTTCCCAGCACGGATCATCGGCCGCCGCGATGCCGACTAAAGGGGGATCATATAATCGCAACATCCTCAACTCCGTTATAACATTCTCCGGGCTGTTGCAAACCAAATCCGCTAACGCCGCTTCCAACTTGCCTTTTTCCAAGTCAATCGCTCCTATCTCAATCTAATGCCCACAACATTGGGAGCCATCATCATTCAAGAGAGATTTCCGGTATTTCAAGCCGTCAGTTGTCGAGGAAGCGCTTGCGATAATTTGTATTTGAAACCGTTCTGCTCCCAACCCTTGTTCAATTTGCGCCTGGGCTTGTTCCCAAAACGGCAGCGCTTCAACCAGCTTTTCCCGCCCCAGCTCCGTGATGACGATCGCTTTAGGCGCGCGTCTTCGGTTGTTCTGACAGCGGCAATATAACCGTTATTTCATAAGATCTCCAAATTGCGGGTGACGGTGGTCTAGTCCATCAGCAAATCGCCGCCAACACGCGTTCATCCCGGCGGCACGGCGTTATCCTGCGGTTCGGCGAAGAGGATCAATTCATCACTGATGGTGCGAATATCCTTCCAGGCGATCGTTTTCACTTCAATCTCCCGTCCGTTCCAACCCTTTTTGATCACCACCAGGCTCTCGACCATACCGGTGCCCAGATTCAACAGCAATTCGCTCCGTTTGATCACTCCATAACGGGCGCCGGTCTGAATATTGATGACTTCCTTCCCTTCCAATTCGCTCGCTCGCAACGTTTTCCCTCCCATACCGCTATACCCAAAGATATGATCGCCGCGACCGTTTTAACACTAACAAACCCGTTCCAGATGAAGTTCCCGTTGCACAATCTCATCAAGAATTTCGGCCGCCTTTAAGATGACCGGATCGCATTTTACGGTATCATTGCGGTGGGCTGCTTTGAGCGGCGCGCAGTCAATCGCTCCCATCGTCTCCCGGTACCGGTTGAGCAATTCTTGGGTCAGCCGTTTGATCCGGTCGCTCTCGTGGGCATTCTTCGTGACAAACAACCGCCCCAATACCATAACCCCGCCGGCCAGAGCGCCGCACAATCCTTCAACGGCTACTCCTCCGCCGAACCCGGCCGCCATCTTCAGCGCCTCCGGGCCTAACCGGAGATTATAGGCTTCATTGGCGGCATTTAAAATTTTCTCCGCACAATTGAAATCTTCAGCCTTACCGTATCCTTCACGAATTAAATCACTGATCATACCCAACCTCCGCGTATTGATTGATCTGTTCGTGCATATATTTCGCGCCGGCGGTTGGTTATCCTTCATACTTTCCTAGATTTTACATCAACCACAATTGTGTAACACGAATGCCGCTTCCCTTCACCGGACGATGCGGGATTGCCAGACCGAGCTCATTACCACAAGGAGTCAGGTCATACCGTTACCAGCTCGCTCATACAATGATCATAACAGCGAATCGGTTCAAAGGAGTTAACCCATGCTTAAAAAAAGTCACTGGATCCTAATTCTGTTATTGGGGTTGATTCCGATCGCCGTCGAAGGAGCAGCCGATTTCCGGGGACAGCGTTGGGGTCAGACCATGGGCGAAGTCGCCCGGAGCGAACGCGCTACCCTCGAGTTGAAAGACGCCTCCGCCCTTTATTACCGGACCCAAGTGGCCGGACTCAGTTGTTATTTGGTCTATGTCTTCGATAAAGATCGCAAACTGTACCAAGCCGGTTACATCATCGACCCGCATCGTACCAACCTCAATCGCTATTTCAGCGATTATCAAAAACTCTATGATCTCCTGGCGGCCGAATACGGCAAACCGGTGGAAAACCGGGTAATATGGCTCGACAACACCTTCCGCGGTCATCCCGAATCCTACGGGACCGCCGTCAGCCTCGGCCACCTCTCCCGTCAGTCCGCCTGGCAAACCCCAGCCACGCTCATCCGGCTGCGCCTTTGGGGCGCCAACCACGAAGTCAACCTCGGCGTGGGTTTCTTCAGCCGCGCTTACGACCAATTGAATACGTCCAAACCGGTCTTCTTTGGGATTTGAGTGGACAAAAGACGGCCCCATAAAGCCATCCAAACGCTGCTGCAAGTTTAATTTTTTCCACCAGCCGATTCGGTTCCTCAGCAAGCTGACGAAGATCAATAACCTAAAACAAAAAGGCCTCACGTCTTAACGTAAAGCCTTGCTTTTGAATCTAATTTACCTGCTTGATTCCTCTATCTCCTCAATTCGATCCCGTCACCGTGTTCAAACGTAATGTCCAGCTCGCCTCATCCCAGGCATAATGCAGCTCCCAATGTTCCCGGGTCAATGCCTCAAGGTCAACCCATTCCGGCGGCGCCGTCGCCGGGGCGGTAACCCCCGGGGTCGGAGAAGCACTTATCCCCAATGACGCTTCAATCATCGACCGCCGCAATTCCAACCGATGCTCCGAAGTATAGCGGGCCGCTCCCGGAAGGGACGTTCCGTTCAAGAAGACCTTCATCCGGCAAACTTCCGCCGTGGCCGTCTCGGGATGCCAATCGACCCGCCATTGTCCGGGCTCGCTTTCCGCTAACGACTTGACTGATTGGTAGTTGGAAAACTCATTCGAATTGGGACTGGAGACAACCGTCACACCGGGAAGTGCCCCCGCCAGATAGACCTGTTGGTTCCAGTAAAACCCATCGTATCCCCGTAAATCGCCTTCAATCCGGATCGCTCTGGGAATATCCGACGAAAACGGCCGTTTCCGCCGCGCCAGTTCATCCAAGGCTATCCAGTGAGGAGCACCGTTCCAGTGAAGATCGAGGATAGTTTGGCGAATTTTATCAGCGGTTTTTTCCAGGTGGTAGATGTCCGGAAATAATTTCAGCCAAGCCCGGTCCGGGCCATCCAGCCCGCCGACCATCGTAACGTAGGTAATCTCAACCGGCGTCCCCGTTGGAACAAGACTAAAAAGATACTTAATATCCTCATTGTGCATCCGGAAGCAACCCTTCGAAATGGCATTGCCAATCGACCACTCCGCATTGTTGCCGTGGATGCCATATCCCTGACGGTTAAGACCCAACCAATATTTCCCCAACGGATTGCTCGGCCCCGGCGGAACCGGCGGTCGGCGGTCCGGCGGATACCAAGTCGGATCGGTTACCTTCGTGACGATCCGGAAGTTCCCGATCGGCGAGGGTGAATCTTGCTTGCCCACCGCGACATAGAAAGTTCGCAACAATTCCGAGCCCCGATACAAATATAACTGATACTCGGGGATGTTAATCCGGATCTTCCATAAGTTGTCGGCATAACCAACGCCGGCCGATGCCAAAAAACCACAAAGGACAATCAAACAAAAAATCCAACCAATCTTCTGTCTTTTCCTTAACACCAAAAAGCCCCCATCATTCCCCAACTTAGGGCGACCGGAGATAATTTCCCAGTCGCCAATCTGTATAGTAGGTTCCCTAGATGGAGGCTCATTATACTATGTTTTTTATGAAAATTGCGAGGGAAATCCAGCTACTCGCTAAGCTGCTACCGTTTGCGCACCCCGTTCCGCAGTTTCAAGATTGTTCCTTTGGTGATGATTCCTTCGCCAAACCGGTCCCGCAAAGCATCCATTGCTTGATGCAGTTTGTCCAACTCCGGAGCAACCGTCGCGGATTCAGCGTTTTCAAACAGATTGAGTTGGCGGGTTTGGACCGAACCAAAGCTGCTGACACTCACGCCAAGCAACCGGACTTGCTTCGTTCCCCAAGCCAATTCTTGAGCCAGCCCAACCGCAATGCCGTAAATCGTCTCTTCAAAATCGGTCGGTTCCTCCAGCGTCGTTCGTTTAGTATAGGTCTTAAAATCCTGATCCCTGATCTTCACCGTGACCGTCCGGCCTTTCAATTGGTGCCGCCGCAGCCTGCGCGCCACTTGGTCGCTGAGCCAAAGCATGATTCCGGTCAAAAACTCCCGATCAGCGGTGTCTTCCTGGAAAGTGATCTCATGGCCGACACTTTTGGTTTCTTCCTCAACCACTACTGGGCGATGGTCAATCCCATGCGCTAATTGGAACAGGTGCAACCCCGACTCGCCGAACCGTTTCGCCAGCATGTCGGGATCGACTTTTTGCAACATACCGATGGTCCGGATTCCTAACGCCGTCAGATGCTCTTCGGTCTTCGGCCCAACCCCCCAGATCTTGCTGACCGGTAGATCGGCGAGCAAAGCGTGCATATTTTCCGGTGTAACCACCACAAATCCCTGGGGTTTCCGTAAATCGGAGGCTAACTTCGCCAAAAACTTATTGGGCGCGATGCCGACGGAAGCGGTCAGTCCTACCTCAGTCGCAATCCGTTGGACGATTTGCCGCCCGATCCCTTCGGCCGGGCCAAAAATTGTCTCGGAGCCGGTCAGATCCAAAAAAGCCTCATCCAACGAAAGCGGTTCCACCAACGGCGTATAATCGGCCAAAATCTTCATAATCTGTCGCGACGCTTCGGCATAACGCGCCCCCCGCACCGGGACGAAGACCCCCTGCGGACAACGGCGATACGCCTCCCGCAACGGCATCGCCGAGTGCACTCCAAAACGCCGGGCCTCGTAGGAACAGGTTGAAACCACGCCCCGCGCTTGCGGATTGCCTCCGACAATCACCGGTTTCCCGCGTAGCTCCGGGTTGTCCAACTGCTCCACAGCGGCAAAAAAGGCGTCCATATCAATATGCAGGATTTTGCGGTCCAACTTCCCACCACTCCGTTCAAGCAACAGTCTGCATCCGCCACTCCTATCATCTCATACGAACATTTGTTCGTCAAGAGGAGATACCAGCGCCGCATCCAGTCCTTCGGATGCACGTTTTCATCAAATCGTTACCCGGCCGACACGAGTTGTTATTAAACTTCAACTATAATGAGCTTAATAACTGAAAGTGAGGTGAATCAAGATGCATGAGATTGATTTATTCGGGTTTTTCCTGGCGCAACGCCAAGCCAATCCCAGACGCCGTGAAAGAAAAAATTAACTTTCACGGTGTTTCTTTTTTAGCAGCTGTTTAAGCTCCGCAATTTCTCTTAACTGACCGCTCATCCAGGCATCTTCATCGCTACTAAAAACGAACTCCTCAATCAATTCATCAACAAACCCTTTGAATTGGTCTGAAAGCTTCCGGAATCAACCGCTGCGCTCCAGGTTAAGTTTTGGTTTTAAAAATCCCACCAAATTAACCGTCCAGACGGAAAGGATCGCCCAAACCAGCCGGGGAAGAATCAACAAAAAGAGCGGCGCGCCGATCGCCAGAAAATTGGCGGACTCTTGGATCAATGAGTGACAGGTGGCTAACGAGAGATTCAGCTTGCGCAAGTCGCTCGCGGGCAACGCCCGGTTGTTTTTAGCCTCCACCATCAAACTGGCGCCAAAGATCAACCCGACACTGTTGGTGATCATCCATAACAAGGCGCTCTCTTTGGAGAGTCCGAAAATGAACATCAAATATTTGCAAAAGTTGCTGACTTTGGCGACGACTCCGAAATGCAACAGAAACTTATAAAAAACCGTGAGCACAATGTTGATGGCAATGATGTTGAGTACGATTTTGTTATCCCAGAACCAATTTCCCAACATTTGCGGCAAAGAATATCCCGTCCCCGCGGCGTTCAAGTCCTGGATTTTCGCCGGCAGGATCGCCGTCTGGGCGGGCAACAGTTGATTGAGGATCAGACCCGTAGCCAGACTGGCCGCAATGCGCAGCATCAGAATTTCGAAAAACGAACCCCCGGCTTTTTGCTGCACCGTCGCCTCTAACGGTAAAGCGTGGCAGATCACCACCATACTGGCTAAGATCGCAATTTCCTTCGCCGTTAATGACAACGTCGCCATTACGGCGATCGCCGAAAACGTATTGATCAGGTACCCCGAGATCAACGCCAAAATCGCTCCGCCTCGCAACCCAAACCAACCGCAGACCGGAGCTACCCACTGACTCAATATTTGAACAACGCCAAAATACTTCAAGAGCGTGATTGCCAAAGAAACCGGAACCATGATCTTAATAATACTCCAACTGGCTTTAACCCCGTCTTGTAAACCGGCCCAAAATAGTTCATATAATAATTTCGGATTGGCATTAGCAAATCTCATGTTGTCTGATCCTTCCGCAAAATCCAGCGAATTGTTTGAATCCATTGTATCATTTTCAGCCCTGTTTCAGGAATACTCCACTTCAAAAAGAAAAAGGAACGTTACAAAAATCTATACTGCATCCTGCCTTTTGTATCCACGTTCTTAAACAAATCGTTACCCGGCCGACATGGGTTGTTATTAAACTTCAACTATAATGAGCTTAGCAACTCAAAGTGAGGTGAATCAAAATGCATGAGATCGATTTATTCGGGTTTTTCCTGGCGCAACGTCAAGCTAACCCCAGACGCCGTGAAAGAAGAAAATAACTTTCACGGTTTTTTCTTTTTTGAAAAGATTGCCGATCTTCAAGAAATCAACTCACCTCAATCCTGCAACCCCAACCCCCAACCCCCGGCCCGGATCGTCGCTCCGCAAATTTTATCCACCGTAAGGCTGTTAAAGTACCTTCAATAACTCTTTCGTTTCTTTTCAAGCCGGTGACCGTACGATTTTGATGGTGATCAATAATAATCGCGCTTATCCAACGCCCCTATCAGTTCGCGTGTGACATTTACGGCTCTATGCCGAAAATGCTATAATAAATTAACGTTATGAATCTAGCCTCAATTCAGGAGTTCCGATGAAACTCGACCGCCTGGTATCCATCCTCGTCCTTTTGCTGCGTCGCGACCGCATCCCCGCCCGGGAGATGGCGGAGCTATTCGGCGTATCGGTCCGGACGATCCTGCGGGATGTTGAAGCGATCAATCTGGCTGGGATCCCGATTGTCACCTATCAGGGAATGGGCGGCGGCATCGGAATCGCCGAAGGGTACCGGATCGATCGCAGCCTGTTGACTGCCGATGACCTGGCGGCGCTGCTCGCCTCGCTAAAAGGCGTTGCGTCAAGCGTTCCCGACAGTCGCCATACGGTCTTGCTGGAAAAGCTCCAAAATACCGTCGCCCCGTCGCAACTCCATTCTTTACAGGCGCGCGCCAATCAACTGGTGATCGACCTCTCCCCCTGGGGCGGCTCGGGATCAATCAAAGCGTTGTTAGCGGAACTCCGGAAAGCGATCAGCGCGCGCCAACTGATCCGGTTTGTTTATGCCGATTCCGGCGGAAAGCAGACCGAACGCCAGCTGGAGCCCTATTCGCTGGTACTGAAAGGGATGCATTGGTATTTATATGGCTGGTGCCTGCTCCGGCGGGACTTCCGCTTTTTCCGGTTGACCCGGATGCAGGAGTTAACCGTAACCGAGACCGTCTTTACCGCCCGTGAAATCGCAGTTGATCAACTGCCATGGGAGACGGAATGGCAAAAACCGGACAATCTGATCGAACTTGAGTTGCTTTTCGACCGGGAACTGGAATCCACCGCCTGGGATTGGTTTGGCGCCGAGATCGTCCGGGCTGAAGACGGCCGGTTGATGGTCAAGGCGACCATGCCCGAGAATAACTGGTTATACGGATTTTTACTCAGTTTCGGTCCGGGCCTCGAAGTGGTCCGGCCAACCCACCTCCGGGCGATCCTGGCTAAAACCGCCCAGGCAATTTATCAAAAATATACTCCGGAAACATGACATAATGCTGTCCGGTTTGGGATGATATACTCAAAGAAAACCAGGAGGCGTTTCTAATGAGTTACCATTTCGAACTGTCTGAACAACCCGAACAACCGGTCCTGTCGATCCGGACCGTCACCACGGCGGAGCAACTGCCCGCACAATTCGGCAAAGCTTTTGCGGCGCTCGGTCAATACCTGCGGGAACTGAATGCCACACCCCAAGGCATTCCCTTCGGCGCCTATTACAACATGGACATGCAACGGCTCGATGTGGAGATTGGCTTTCCGGTCGCTGTACCATTGCCCGGCAATGATACGATTCAAGCGTCTGTCATTCCCGGCGGCAAACAGTTGTCCTATCTTCACAAAGGATCCTATCAAGCCACCGCTCCGGTTTATGAGGCGATGGCGCAGTGGATCGCTCAAAACGGTCATACGCCGACCGGGGTTGTCTACGAGTTTTACCTTAACTCCCCGGCCGCAGTTCCTGAAAGTGAACTTTTGACCAAAATCGTATTCGTGCTTACATAATAATTTGTTGCAATCCGAATGGAGGGCGAATGTTTTTTATTAACAAATGATAAATTTCTCTAAACATTATCTTAAACTTCCCGATGATTATAGCAAGGGAGTTGGTTTTAGAAACTTTGGGTACGCTAGATGCAACAAAACTTTATAAAAAGGGGCGACGTAGATGAGTAAGGAATTTGATAACAAACTTCTGTATACTTTGAAGGAACTCTGTGAGAATGCCTATCATCGGCCGACCGACTTTGACCTGAAGTTACTAGAGGAAAAGACTGGTTCCACTATCTTTTCAATCTCGCATGCCATTAATAACCTGCAACGGGAAGGACACATCCGGATCCATATGGGGCTCCCCGGCGAAATGAACAAATTCGAATTGCTCAAAAGCTGATGTTTGATTCAGCAATTCGCTCGTTCAAACGAAACCCTTTACCAAAATGGTAGAGGGTTTTTCAATGTATAATTTATTTGCCGCACGTTCGGACCGAGGACGCGAATCCGGCGCGCTTAGCTGTCCGCGGGCGCCGGGCGATTACTGTCCCAAAATAACTTCCTCGAAGCTTCCGGTGGTCTCAAAACCCAACTGGCGATAACAAGCGATTGCCGTTTCGTTTTGGGTTTTGACATTTAAAACGATCGTCGGAAACTCCGTTTGCAGATCGGCAAGAGCTTTTGTCAATGTCAGGCGAGCCAATCCCTGCCGCCGGTAATCGGGGTGGGTCGTGACATTACCCAATGAGACCAGCCCGTATTCGGCCGACTTTGCCACCACGCCGGCCAGACAAACCAATCGTTGACTCGATTCAATTCCCCAAAAATAGCCTGCCCTCAAAAACTCCTCGTCCAGCAGATGATCGGGATGGCTCTGCTCCAACAATGCCACGATCCGCTCGGAATCAGCCAGACCCAGCCGTTGCACCCGGTCGACGTCCAGTGGTAATACGGATGATCCGCCGATTAATTGCATATTGTGGTAACCGCAGACCACTTGGACGGAAAACTCGTCCCGTAATTCGTGACAAGCGCCGCGATTGAGATGGCAATACAACGATTGCGGCAGATAGGGTTGTAACGCCTGGAGCAATTGTTGCTGCGCCGCGTCGTCATCCCGATAGGAACAGGCCAGCAACACCGGCATCTCATATCTCGTAATCAACATCGCCAGCGCCAAAACCGTTGTCCCGTCGCACCAACCGAACCATTGGGTTTCTTCCCAATACGGCGACGCCAGGTTATTGCAATGATAAACAAAGTCCGCCGCGTTAACTTTGGCAAGATATTGCCTGATGATTTGTTTGTCATGGATGGCCAACAATTTCAAGCCGTCCGGATTTGAATTACTTTTGATAATAGTCACCCCCGGAAAATTGCAAATTATATTAATAACAAGCTCAGAGACATCGTTTCACGGAATCTTCCGGCTCCGCCTAGCCTCATTTTCATAATTCGCTTGCGCGAGCAACGACAGTAGCTAACTAGACGACTACTTAGCCAGTGCTACTGAAGAAGCTTCCACCTGATTATATCATGGCGATCAGATACGTGGTGTTTGCGATTCGCTTAATTTCCGCTGATTTGACTTTCGGAGCAGATCGTGTTACAATAATTTTTAACTTAAAGGGGTGCTCCACCGCTGTGGGGCTGAGATTACACCCTATGAACCTGACCCGGATAATGCCGGCGGAGGGAGAATAAGGCATTTCAATCGCAGTCTACCCCCTTTTCCAAAGGGGGTTTTGTTTTTGGTGGCACCCCCTAACGCGAAGAATCGTATGAGGAGGTTTTCAGCTTGTTTCAAAAATGGTTACGCCGTTTGGTTCCCGCCACATTACTGGTGATGCTGGCCGGGGTCTGCAGCAGTGCTCCCCAAGGGTTGACAGTTTACACCTACTCCAGTTTTCCGGTGCCGTTGATCGAAAAGATCAAAAACCACTTTGCGAAAGACTTACATATTCCCGTCAACTTTAAAGCGTTCTCCGATACCGGACCGCTCTTTAACCAATTAATTCAGGAGAAAAATTCCCCGCAGGCCGATTTGGTGATCGGACTGGACAATAATTACGCCGCCAAAGCGGCCAAAGCCGACCTGTTTACCGCCTACCGTCCGAAAGCGTTGGCGAATGTTAAAAAAGAACTGATCTTCGATCCCAAATACAAGTTGCTTCCCTATGATTACGGATTTGTGCTCTTTAACTACAACCGCGACAGTCTGAAACAACTGCCGAAGACCCATAAGGATCTGTTAGATCCCGCTTATAAAGGAAAGATTATCATCGAAAACCCGATGACCTCTTCGCCCGGCCAGGTTTTCCTGCTGACCACCATCGCCTTGTACGGCGAGAGAGGTTATCTTGATTATTGGAAAGCGCTTCGTAAAAACATTTTAACCATCGCGCCCGGTTGGGATGAAGCCTATGGCATGTACACCAACGGCGAGGCGCCGATTGTGCTCTCCTACGGTACCAGCCCGGTTTATCATCTGTTATATGACAAAGTTGAGAAGTATCAGGCGCTGGTGTTGGACGGCGCCGCCTATGCCCAGATCGAGGGCATGGGAATTGTCAAGGGCACCAAAAACCTAAAATCAGCGCAACAATTGGTCGATTACATACTGGATCCTGAGTTTCAAAGCGTCCTGCCGGAACAACAATTCATGTATCCGGTCCGGTCCGACGTGAAACTTCCCGCCAGTTTCAAGATTGCCGCCAAAGTCGATAAAATCTTGAACCTGCCCCAAGCCAAAGTCGAAGCCAATCTCGACAAATGGTTGGCCGATTGGGAAAAAGCGATCAATCAATAAGTCGCGCGGCGATTTTGAAGCCACCCTTACTTCCGCTTTCTCCTTCTTCCCGGGAGAAAGCGGAAATGAGGGGCTACATATTCGTAAAACAGTTGGCGCGATAATAAAAAATGCCAAAAATGATAAGTGGTCCTTTGAAATAGAATTTTACCACCAAAATTATATTTCAAAGCATCAAAATATCAAATTTACCCACCGGAATGCAATTTCTAACCACCAAAAAATTAGATCTTCCCACCGGAATTTAAGATCTAGGGACCGGAATTAAAAATCCCGGGACCGAAATATCTAATCCAACCACAAAAATATTAATTTGTGGACCAAAAGATATCGATACTCAACTTAGCTATTTGTCATCCTAAATAGTTTCGAAGGAAAGAATCGGGAACCAATCCGCAATGAGTAAACGTCGTTTCGCTAGTTTATTGATCTTCAGCTTGATCGGGGTCTTTTTCTATCTGCCGGTCATGTTGATCCTGGTCCGGGCTTTCGTAGGCAAAACAGCCTGGACCAACCTATCCCAACTGATCGGATCAGGGGTTTTTCGAAACACCCTGATCTTTTCATGCAGCGAAGCATTGCTCAGCGCGGTCTTTAGCTTGCTGATCGCGTTGCCGGGCGCGTATTTTTTCGGCAGGTACGATTTTCCCGGCAAACGGCTGCTGCGCAGTTGGTTGGCGATCCCCTTCATGCTCCCGGGAATTTTAGTTGTCTTAGGATTGGTCATCTTTTACGGGAAAAACGGCGCTTTTACACTCTGGTTGACCGGGATTTTCCCTGGCGTGGCGGAGATCAATTACCTGTACAGTTTTTGGGGGATTGTTCTTGCTAATGTCCTTTACAACTTTGCTTTTTGCCTACGACTGCTCGGTGAACGCTGGGAAAAGGTCGACCCCCGTCTCAGTGAAGCTTCGGCGCTTCACGGCGCCTCTTCCTGGGAGACCTGGCGCCGGATCGTCTGGCCGTTGCTCCGGCCAACCGCCGTCTATCTTTTGGCCATGGTCTTTCTCTACTCCTTCTTAAGTTTTACGGTCGTGTTAATTCTTGGCGGTTATCTCTATAAAACCTTTGAAGTCCTTATCTACATCGAAACCAATAGCAAGCTAAACTTTAGCGGCGCCACCACCATCGCCGGTTTGCAAATGATCCTGTTAGCCGCTTTGTTGTTCTTGCAGAGTCTGGTCAGCCGGAACGCGCCGCCCGCCGCTCGTTTTCAAGCCGTTTTGCCGCGACTGCGCTGGCGGACTCATTCCGGTACGGCGCTCGCCTTCCTCGCTTACCTGTCGGTGGTTACCTTCTTTTTTATGAGTCCATTGCTGGCGATCATCTCGCGCTCATTGCAACGCGCCAATAGTCCCGGACTGACCTTAGCCAATTATCTTTCCTTGTGGGGCGATGGATTTACTTTCGCTATCGGCAAAAGTTTTAATGAAGTATTGGCCACCAGCCTGGGGTTGGCTTTGACTACCGCGTTGGTGACCACTGGCGGCGCCTACGGGTTTGCCTGGTTACGGCGGAAAGAATCTTGGGGATTGGCCGATTTGGCCTGCCAGTTACCGCTGGGAGTTTCTTTTTTAACTTTTGCCACCGGGCTTTACCGGTTGGCCGGAACAGTCCTCCCCAGTGCCGCGCTGATCGTCTGGGCCCAAGTTTTTCTGGCGTTTCCCCTTGTTTATTCGGTGTTGCGGACGGCACGCCGCGAGTTAGGCCAATCGGTGCTTGACGCGTCCGCGTTGCTCGGAGCGGGCCCCTGGCGGACCTTCGTCCGGATCGAACTGCCCTTGATGCGCAAAGCCCTTCAGACCGGTTTCACCTATGCGTTCGCTATTGCTTTGGGTGACTTCTCCGCCGTCCTGGTTTTGGGAAGAGGCGACCTGGTCACCTTGCCGGTAGCGATTTATCGGTTGATCGGCCATTACCATTTCCCTGAAGCGACCGCCTTGGGAACCTTGTTCATCCTGCTCTCGCTAGCCCTTTATTTCGGATTTCAAGGCCGGTTCGCCAGTTTCGAATCCACGCAACGGGAGGAGTCAACGTAATGCCCGAACCATTACTGCAGCTTCAAATCGCCAAATCTTATCCGGAGTTTAACCTTCAGGCGGAACTAACCATCTACCGGAATGAATTTTTGGCGTTGGTCGGTCCGAGTGGTTGCGGCAAGACCACCTTGATGCGGCTGATCACCGGGTTGGAACAACCGGACGCAGGATTCATCCGCTTAAACGGCACGGACATTACCAAGCTGCCGCCGGCTCAACGCCGGATCGGCATGGTCTTTCAAGACTACGCTCTCTTTCCCCATCTTTCTGTCTATCAAAACATTGAATACGGACTGAAAGTGCAACGCCTGCCGCAACAACAGCGGAAACAGATCATCGGCGCGCTGTTGGAGCTCTTTCGCCTCAACGAACTGCGCCAACGCAAGATCGACCAACTCTCCGGCGGTGAAAAACAGCGGGTGGCTTTGGCACGTTCCTTGGCGCCCCGGCCCTCGTTGTTGTTATTGGATGAGCCCTTTTCTTCCCTGGATTATCTGCTCCGCCAACAATTGCAGCAAGAGTTGCGGGATTGGCAGCAACAACTTGGCGCGACCTTTATTTTTGTCACCCATCAACAAGATGAAGCCTTATCCCTCTCGGACCGGTTGGCGGTGATGAAAGACGGCCGGGTGCTCCAGACCGGCACGCCCCGGGTCATCTATGAACATCCCGCCAATGATTTTGTGGCCAACTTTTTCGGCGAGGCAAACCTGCTGCCGGTCCGTTTGGAATTGGCAGCCGGCCCGGACTTGACGCTCCATTTTGACGAGCCCTTATTTGCCAATCTCCGGATTACGGCGAGCCAACTCTCTCCCGAGCTGAAACCGGGCCGCTATTTCCTGGTAGTTCGTCCCGAGGAATTCGTCTTCCGCCCGGAACCGGCAGCCGGGTGTGAAGCAGCGATTACCGCCCTGAATTATCTGGGGTTTGCGGTCCGGCTCGAACTGCGGGTCGGTCAAACAACTATCCGGGCTTTAGTGAGTAAGGAACAAAGCGAACTAACGGCAGGGATGAGTGTCCGGTTCGGTTTGAGGGATGGGAAGTTGCGGTTAATCGCGCGAGAAAATCGAGTAGGAGGTAAACGATAAATACGCCTACCGAGCTCTCACACTACCGTACGTGCCGTTCGGCATACGGCGGTTCATCAAGAACTAAGTCAATTTAGGAAATAATTTGCTTATACTGACAACACCAAGCCGGACGCGCCACAATAAACGGCGGCCCTTTTTCAGGGTCGCCGTATCACTTCTTTTTACACTCAACCAAATTACTTTTTCGAAATCACGATCTTGCAACCGCTTCCACCTTTGGCAATGGTGTCTTGAAGGTCCATATTTAACCCCTTCACACTAACAATTCCCCGGTCACCGTCCATCGCAATATCACAGAGATGATCAATCTCTTTCTCATCCTGGGTCAATTTGGACCAGGCATTCACCAATGGACAGTAATGAAATTCGACCACAAAGCCGTCTGCGGTAACCTCCTTAATATCCATCTCAAAGATCTTTTTATATAAATCATTGGCGAATTCGAAGGCAAACACTTTCATATCATCGGTCTTGGTATATTTGATATCTCCATGGAAACAACCACACCGGAAGATGGCTTTCCGGGCAAAATCATCCCAATCAAGGCCTTTCTTGCGAGCTTCATCCAATAAGAGATAAAACCAGGTCGCGCGGTGTTCAATCGCCGAACGCATGTTGTTGACTTGTTCTTCGTTGACGGTGCTCTGATTTTTAATGGTCATTCGATGATTCCTCCATTGTATTTTTATAGCAATATTACTGCCTAGATTTGAATTCCCAAGTAGGCGGAAGCCACCTTCGGGTCGTTTAGAAGATCCGTTCCCGTAAGTGTAATCCGCCCTGTCTCCATAACATAAGCGCGGTTAGCCACCTGCAACGCCATATTGGCATTTTGCTCGATGAGTAACACTGTCTTACCCCACTCCCGAATCTTTAAAATCAGTTCAAAGATCTGCTCCACTACGATTGGAGCCAGTCCCAACGATGGTTCATCGAGCATCACCAGTTTCGGGTCCAGCATCAATCCACGGCCGATCGCCAGCATCTGTTGTTCACCGCCGCTCAACGTTCCGCCATTCTGCTTCCGGCGTTCTTTTAACCGGGGAAAGATCGTGTAGATATTTTCGATATTCTCTTTCAGCCGGTTCGGTTTGGTGCTGGTGTTGCCGAAGTCACCCATGATTAGATTTTCTTCGACCGTTAAATACGGGAAGATCAACCGTCCTTCGGGAACATGGCATATGCCCGATTTTACAATCCGGCTCGGTTCCCAATCGGTCATATCCTGATTATCAAAGATCACCCGGCCGGCGCTTTTTCTTACCAGATTGGAGATACTCCGCAGCGTACTGCTTTTACCCGCCCCGTTGGATCCGATCAGCGTCACGATCTCTTTTGTTTGGACTTCAAAGTCGATGCCCTTAATCGCTTCGATATTGCCATAATGAACGTGAAGGTTTTCAACTTTCAGCATCGGATTCCCTCCTTATCTACGCGTTTTGATGGGCAAGCGAACCTTTGCCAAGATAAGCTTCAATCACTTGTTGATTGCATTGAACTTCATGAGGCGCGCCTTCACAAATCTTTTCACCGTGATTCAGCACGGCGATCCGGTCGCAAAGATTCATAATCAGTTTCATATCGTGCTCAATGACGACAAGGGTCAGACCGTCTTGATTCAGTTTCCGAATAAACTGAATCAAGGCGACGGTCTCCACTGGATTCATCCCCGCGGCCGGCTCGTCTAACAGTAAAAGATCAGGATGGGTAGCCAAAGCTCTGGCAACTTCCAGGCGGCGTTGGGTTCCATAGGCCAGATTACAAGCCAGTTCACCCGCTAGATCAGCTAAACCAACCCTTTCCAAAACCGCCATCCCATGTTCATTGGCAAAAGCCTCGTCCTTTTGATAGGTCGATGTGTGTAAAATAGTATCCCATATCCTGCTTTTGGTTTGGTTATGAAAACCAATCTTGACATTGTCCAAGACGGTCATATATTTAAAAAGCTTGATATTCTGAAACGTCCGGGCGATCCCTAAACGGGACACCTTTTCCGGTGGTAAATTGGTAATCGGATCGCCTTTAAAGATCACGTCTCCCTTCGTTGCCTGATAAGTACCGGTAAGTAAGTTGAAGAACGTGGTTTTCCCGGCTCCGTTCGGTCCGATAATCCCGTAAATCTGACCGCGTTCCACATTGATGCTGACGGTTTCCACGGCTTTCAGACCGCCAAAATACTTACAGATTCCTTTTGTCTCAAGTAATGGCGCCATTCAAGCCACCTCCCCGCCAATAGTGTCGGAACTCGTTTGCGACTGTTGCTTTTTCCGGTTGAAACGGCGCGATAATGTGCCGCTGCCCGCTAAACCTTGGGGACGCAAGTGCATAATCACTAAAATTGCCAAACCGAAAATGACCAGCCGGTACTGGGCGGTAAACCGGAAGACCTCCGGCAAAATTGTTAATGTGGAAGCCCCGACAATCGGCCCTAACAGGTTTCCTTGACCGCCCACCAGTACCATCGCCAGGATCGCAAAGCCTTCATCCAATGTAAAACTGTCGGCGCTAATATAGCTGGCAAAAAAGGCGTAAAAACAGCCGGCGACTCCGGCCCAGAACGTGCCATACGCCAGATTCAACAGTTTGTACTTAAATGTTTCGACTCCCATGGCCCGGGCCGCCGCTTCATCTTCACGAATGGCGATCCACGCCCTGCCGATCCGGGAATGCAACACCCGGTAGCTAACAAAGATCATGATGGCAGCCAGCGTTAAAATCACATAATAAAAGTGTAAATTACTCCGAAGTTGTAATCCAAAAAGAACCGGAACCGGAATTCCGGGAATCCCCATGGGGCCCCGAGTCAGTGAAGTCCAGTTGAGAATGGTTAACCGGATAATTTCCGAAAAACCCAAAGTTGTAATTGCTAAAAATACCCCTTTTAAGCGCAAGGTGGGAATGCCTAGAAAACAGCTGAAAAGCGCCGCTATGGCGCCCCCGATCGGCAACAACAACCAAAAACTGAGATTGTATCGGGTTGCCAAAATAGCGGCCGTATAGGCGCCCACGCAATAGAAACCGGCGTGTCCGATATTGAATTGACCGGAGTAACCGTTGATCATATTCAAACTGCTTGCCAAGACCACATACAACAAGACTGATACTCCAAGGCGCGTAATGTAATCGTTCTTGATTATCAAAGGCGCTACGATCAGCGCAATTAGCAAAACGGCATAGGTCACGAACTTGTTTTTGGCAATCCATTGGTTCATGCGGTTACACCTCGTTTCCCTTCCGGCCCAAGATACCGGAGGGCCGAAACAGCAAAATTGAAATGAGTATTACAAAAGCGATAATGTCCCGGTATCCAGCCGAAAAGATCGCCACGCCCAAATTCTCGATGACACCGAGAATCAAGCCGCCAAGCGCCGCTCCCGGAATACTCGTTAAGCCGCCGAAAACTGCCGCAGTAAAAGCTTTCATAGATGCGCTACCACCCATTAACGCATGGACCGAGTTATAATAGATCGCCAGCAGTACGCCGGCTGCGCCACCCAATGCACACCCAATTGAATTTCCCAATAAAATCGTCCGGTTGACATTGACTCCAAGCAGAGCCGCAGCATTCTTATTCATCGAAACTGCTCGAAGCGCAACACCCGTCTTGGTGCGGTACAACAGAAACTGCAAAACCCCGCACATCAGGAGAACTACTGCGATAATGAAGATTTGAATGAATGAAATCCGGATATTGCCGATCGCTAGGAATTTGTCGGCAAAGAAATCGGGCATTAACTGTTGTTCAGTCCCAAATACGACTTGACCCAAGCTCTTTAATAAAATAGAGAGTCCAATCGTACAGATGAGCGCAATCTCTTCCGGCGAATTGCGAAACGGCTTGTAACACAATTTTTCAATGATAATCCCTAGTATCCAGGCAGCGGCGAAACCCGCCAATAGCGAAGTAACAATGTCAAAATGAAAAACAGTATGAGCGTAAAATCCGGCAAACGCTCCGATCATAATAACTTCACCATGAACAAATGTGACCAGCCCAACAATGCCGAAGACCATTGAAAACCCGATTGCCATCAGCGCGTAAATTGAGCCTTGGGCGATTCCGTTGATTAATTGCTGTAAAAAGAACATGATATCCCCCTTCAACCGGTATCAATGTCGGAAACTACCCGATTAACAAAAAAGGCTGCCGGGCTAAACCCGGCAGCCCTCTTACGAAATACAAAGATTTGGGCGAGTTTACAGTGTCGATACCATGATTACTTGGTATAGTCTTTCTTAATCACCCATTTACCCTTTTCAACGACCATAACTTTATATTTCCGGTTGATATCGCCGACCGCGGTGAAGGTTAGTTGACCGGTAATTCCTTTATACCCTTTGGTCTTCGCCAACGTGTCACGAATGGCTTTCCGGTCGAATCCCGCTTTTTTGATCGCATTGCCGATGAGCATCAATGAATCATAGGCGCAGGCGGCATGGAGATTGGGGTCACGATTGGCGCGCTTGCGGAACTCGGTGATAAACTCTTGAACCGCCGGATCCGGGTCGTTTAAGGCAAAGAAGGTATTGGTAGCCAATCCTTCCACCGCATCCCCGCCTAATTCCAATAATTTATCGGAGAATACCGAACTCGGAGCCAACAGCTTGACATTCCAACCCATTTTCTTAATTTGCCGGCAGATCAACGAAGCTTCGTTATACATTGCGGCGATAAAGATCCCTTCGGGATTGGACTGCCGCAGTTTGGTCAAGGTAGCGTTGTAATCTTTTTCGGCCTCAAAAAACGGTTGTTCCATGGTGATTTTGAGATTGAATTGTTTAGCGGCTTGCACAAAGCGGTCTTTAGTTACCAGACCCCAGTCATTGTTGATATAGATCACTGCCGCCGATTTTAACTTTAAGTAATCCTGCGCGATATACTTGGCGTTGAAAGGTCCTTCAGCGTCTTGGGTTCCAACAATTCCAAACATATACTCGCCGGATTTAGCAAAGTCGGGATGAGAAGCGGTGGGTGAAAGCTGAACCAATCCATTTCGCTCATAAATCGGCGCCGCCGCCAAACATGCGGTACTGCTGAATTCACCCACTTCAGCTAATATGTCTTTGTTTTGAACAAAGTTTTGAGCGATTAAGGCAGCCTCTTTCGGATCACCTTTGCTATCCATTATTACTAATTCAACCTTTTTGCCTCTAATGCCGCCGCCCGCGTTAATCTTATCAGCCGCCATTTGTGTGGCGTACTTAAAATTTTCGCCGTATTCAGCGTAATTTCCGGTGATTGGCGCCGACACACCGATTTTTATCGAATCGGGAGCAGCCCAAATAACTCCAGCAAAGGCGAAGATAAGTACACCGATAAGAGCAAAAAACAAGATCCGTTTCATTCCGTTCTCTCCTTTTTGTTTGTTGTTTATTTCTACAGTTGTTTCACTGTAAAGACACTTAACGGGAATCTTGCGACCATTTTTTATGTATCAATCATTCTTTTCTCTGTTAATCCGATAAAAATACTCAGAATTAGCTTTAAAAAAATATATGATGCATGATTTGGTTGCTAGAATGATAGAATTATATCACATCAATTATCATAAAACAAATAAATATTTGTTAATTCCGATAAGATTACTCATGATTAATTTTGCCACGATAAACACGACCCAAAAGGCCCTTTTTATTTGCGATTGAACCATTGGTCCTCCCCCTTTTCAAACTTGGACAAGATATTATATATTCTTTCGGATCGCTTTAGAACTGGATGAACATAAAACACAAAACCCCGCCCTTTGCTTATGCAAAGGGCGGGGTTTTGAAAAAAGATAGCTCCTGGCGAAGACCTAGTCTCCCAGCCGGTTTCCCGACAAGTACCATCGGCGCAGAGGGGCTTAACTGCTGTGTTCGGGATGGGAACAGGTGGTTCCCCCTCGCCATATTCACCAGGAAAGGTGTAGGGTTTTAAAGATACCCTGAAAACTGAATAGGAAGGATAGATATTTCAATACCGA
>JAEYPR010000021.1 GCA_023410535.1 Bacillota bacterium
CAGGTGCGCAGGGACCGGCAGGAGACCCAGGCCCACAAGGAGTAGCGGGACCGGCGGGAGAGCAAGGCGCAGCCGGAGCTGCAGGTGCGCAGGGACCGGCAGGAGACCCAGGCCCACAAGGAGAAGCGGGACCGGCGGGAGAGCAAGGCGCAGCCGGAGCTGCAGGCGTGCAGGGACCGGCAGGAGACCCAGGCCCACAAGGTGCGCAAGGAGTAGCAGGACCGGCGGGAGCACAAGGGGCGGCTGGACCGGCAGGCGCGCAGGGACCGGCAGGAGACCCAGGCCCGCAAGGTCCGCAAGGGGTAGCGGGTCCGGCGGGAACTCAAGGATCGACCGGACCGACCGGACCGGCGGGAGCCACCGGGCCGGAACGATTGACGGCTTATGCCTATATTTACAATCTACCGGTTCAAGCCGTCGAATTGGAAGCGGCGGCTACTTTCAGCAACAATGGGGTGATCGTTGGCGACATCACCCATACACCGGGTACCGCTCCCATCACGCTGGGTAGCGCCGGTGATTATTCAATCTGGTTTTATGTCGCGGCAGGCGGCTCCAATCAATTCGCTTTATACCAAAACGGTGTTCCGGTCGATGGTGGAATCTATGCGACAGAAACCGGTACATCCGCTAATCCAGGCCGGGTGATTATTACGGCGGCGGCCGGTGACGTGCTGACTTTGGTAAATCACACGAGTTTCTCGGAGATGGGCTTACTATCACCGGTGGGAGGAACTCAAATCAATACTAACGCGGCAATTTTGATCGAGCGCATCGGCAGTTGATGCGGAAGCGGTATGGATTGTTGGCGATCCCGAGGATCCGATTTTGACATGAATGCAAAAGCGGATCTTCGATTTGGGTTATAACGGAACGGGAAAGTTTAGGTCAGTCAAGTGGCGGGCTAGCCCGGAAGGTTAATTGTTTCAAGGTTGGATTTTAATCATTTCTTGCTATTTTAACTGATAGACATAATTCAATGTCTAAATTTCACTTGACAAAAACCGAAAAGAGCGTTAATTTAATATTTGTTAGGTAAAACTAACAAATAAACCAAAGCCATCTAAAAAAATGCACTGAGTATGATAATTGGGAACTTTGTTATCGTAAAAATGTTAGTTAAAACTAACAAAATACCAAATTCAGGATGAACCGGGGACACGCTAACGTATCGTAAGAGGAGATCGGATGAGCAGTAACTTTTTGAGTATGAGTCTGGCCGAGGCGCAGCAACGTGATTCGTTGCTATGGGGTAAACGCCTCACGGAACATTGCCTGCACTTTTCGCCGCCGAGTCATGGCGGGTGGGGAATTGTCCGGGTCGGGATGTTGGTGCCGCAATCCGTGATGCTGTTCATCGCTCCGCCGGCTTGTGGCCGACATGGAGCGATCGCCGGGATTCAGCAAGGATTCAAGGACCGGCTATTTTACTTATACACCTCCGAAGTGGATCTGGTCACCGGTGAACATCTGGAGCTGGTCTCGGAAGCGGTGGCTGAGATTTTTGACACCGCAACGCCGCGCCCGGAAGCGTTGATCATCTGCGTCAGTTGCGTGGATTATCTGTTGGGCTCAGATTTTGAATCCATTGCGCAGGAGCTGGAGTTAACCCATGGAATTCCGGTCCGGTTAAGTTATATGAACCCGATTGCGATGGACGGCACGACTCCGCCCCAACCCAATATGCAGAAGACGATTTATCGTTTTATCACTCCTTCAACCGTCAAAGACCACGGGATCAATCTGATTGGCAATTTTGTTCCGTTGGAACAGCACAGTGAGTTGGGAGCGGTGCTAGCACAGGCGGGATACGGCCCGTTACGCCATATCGGCGATTGTAAGACCCTTGTCGACTTGCAAACGATGGCCCGGTCCGGGCATAACTTGTTGCTGCGGCCGGAAGGACGGTTGGCCGCCGCGATGATGCGTGAAAAACTGGGAATTCCATTTTGCGCTACCCCAGTGGTATATGGTATGGAAGCCATTGCTAAGCAATACCAATCAATTGAGGCGTTGCTCGGCAGCCAGTTGGAAACCGAACGTTACCGTTTGGAAGCCTTACAGGCGGTGGCGACGGCACAGGCCCGTTTGGGCCGGTTACGACTGGCGGTCAGTTCCACTGCGAACGCCTTGCCGTTTGAGTTAAGCCGCGCGCTTACCGAATATGGCTTTGAGGTGTCCTATATCTTCAGTGACGAGGTTCTTCCCATGGATACGGTCCATTTAGAGTGGCTGATCCAAAACTCACCGCAAACCCGCGTTTTAACCAACACCCATCCTACGATGCCTGTTTTTGCGGCGGGAGAACATCCGGTGGATATCACAATTGGCTTCACGGCCGGATATTACTGCAATTGTTCCAGGACCGTGCCGTTGACTTTAGATGTTCAACCGTTTGGCTATCGCGCCGTCAGGTATTTGCTTAATGCAATGATCGAAGCCTGGGAGAACCCACAGGATCTCCGACAAATGATTTTGGACGCAACGATCGTGATATAAGGAGAAGAAATGAAACGACTGTTCAAAAAGTTACCGCCGTTTGCGCCTGATTATTCCGGTGTTTGCTCTGCGCTTTTTGAGTTGGGCGGGTTGGCTGTAATTTTGGACGCTTCCGGTTGCACCGGTAATTATACCGGATACGACGAACCGCGCTGGTATGACGGGACGGGTAACGTATTGTGCTCCAGTTTGCGGGAGTTGGATGCGGTGCTGGGCGATGAAACGAAACTGATCCAAAAGATCCAGGCGTATCTTGGGGAACAATCCCCGCAATTCATTGCGCTGCTGGGTAGTCCCGCCCCGATGGTGATCGGAATGGATTATCAGGCCGTCGCGAATGAAGTGGGACAATACTTTGGATTGCCGACGTTCTCCTTTGACACCAGCGGAATGTACACCTATGAACGAGGAGCGTCCCAGGGGTTTTTGGAGATCGCCAAACGTTTTGTCAAACCGCCGTCGCAAAAACGGGCACGCGGGATAAATATCCTGGGGGCTACACCACTCGATCTAAGTGCCGCGAATGTAGCGATGCTTCGCCAGTTGTTAGAAAGGGAGGATATTGAGGTCGTTTCCTGTTGGTCAATGGGATCCTATCTTGAGACGCTTAGTTATGCGGCGGAAGCCAGTGTAAATCTGGTAGTATCAAGCACCGGCTTGGCAACAGCCCGTTATCTGGAAAATTGCTGGGGAATTCCGTATCAGGCGGGTCTTCCGGTGGGTCGGACCGGCCTCCGTTGGTTGAAACAAATCCAGAACGGGTTGGACGCTGGATTGCTAAACTTCGGCGCGGAACTGGTTTTTCCAACCCATTCGACGCAGGCGCTGGTCATCGGAGAGCAGCTTTCCGCGAATTCAATTCGCCATTGTTTACAAGCCGATTTGGGTTTTGGACAGGTTGATGTGGCATCGTATTTTCAGCTGGATCCGGTGCATCTGACAGCCGGCGACCGTCAGTTGGAAGAGGAGGCGGATTTGACCGTACTGACCAAAGCCAAGGAATATGACTTGATCATTGGCGACCCGCTTTTCAAACCGCTGACGGTGCAACCGGACTCCGGCGTCTATCTTGGACTGCCGCATTATGCGGTCTCCAGTAAGATTTACCGGACCGATCACCGGGTATTCCTGGGAGAGCCGGGACTGGAGCTATTGGCCTCAGCCCTGAATCGTTTGGCTTCGATAAAGGATGAATAAAAAACAATTCAAAGGATGTGACAGATGATGAAGGGAAAGATCAAACAACGCATTGTAATGTTTTTATTCGTAACAGCCCTAATTGCCACGGTTATCAGCGGCATGCCAGCCAATCAAACGCTGGCGCAAACCGCTAAAACCCGGACTGTAACTGATCAAAATGGGCGTACCGTAAAGATTCCGGCCCAAGTCAAACGGGTCGTGGTAACGACAATTTGGCCGTTGCCGTCAGTCTTTATGATGGTCGACGGTTCGGCCAAAAAGTTGGTGGGAATTCCACCGGCGTCGCGGAGCGCAGCGGAAGTTTCGATGCTGGCGACCATGACTCCGGAAATTTTAAAGGCGGAGACCGGTTTTGTCAACAATACCGATGTGAACCTGGAAGAATTGATGAAACTCCGTCCGGATGTCGTATTGTATCGAGCCGAAAACACTCCGGAACAAATAAAACTGGAGAAGACCGGCATACCGGCGGTGGCATTCAAAACCGCGTCCATTGCCGACGCCAACGCCATTGAAAATGTATACACCTGGATGAAACTGTTGGGTCAGATTGTGGGAAAAGAATCCAAAGCCGAGCTGTTTAAGAAGTATGCGCAGGATGCGTTGGAACAAGTACAGGCACGCACCCGCAATCTTCCGACGGAGAAAAAGCCGCGCGCCTTGTTTTTGTTCCGTCATAATGAAAAGGAGATCATCGTACCGGGAACGGGGCATTTTGGTCAATTTTGGCTGACGGCCACCGGCGCGATTAATTGCGCTGCCGAATTAAAAGGGACCCCGGTCGTGAACATGGAACAAATCTACCGTTGGGATCCGGATATCATTTACATTACCAACTTTACCGAAACCTTGCCGCAGGACTTATTGGAAAATAAGGTCAACGGGCAAGACTGGAGCCGGGTCAAAGCGGTAAAAAACCGGCGCGTCTATAAAGTTCCGTTGGGAATTTACCGTTGGTACCCGCCGAGCACCGATGCGCCATTGATGTTAAAATGGTTAGCCCAAAAAAACCATCCGGAACTATTTAAGGACTTTTCGATCGAAAAAGCGCTACGCGACTATTACAAGCAATTCTATCGTTACCAATTGAACGAACGCGAGATTCAAAAGATCCTGAACCCGCCGCGCGAGGCTGCCAAGGATGCGTAATCTGTCAAGACAAACCAAGGTGGACCTAACCGGCGTTAAACGGAAGCGCACCGCTTGGAAATGGACCTGCGTCGTGTTGTTACCGATCATTTGTTTGCTGTTCGCCTTGGCGGTGGGCCGTTATTATGTGCCGGTCGGAACGGTGATCCGGATTTTAGAATCGTATCTGCTGCCCGTAGACGCCACCTGGAGCGAAATGGATTACTCGGTAATCACCCAAGTCCGGTTGCCCCGGGTGCTGCTGGCGATGTTGGTGGGGGCGGCGTTGTCGATCGCCGGCGCCGCATTTCAAGGCATATTTGGGAATCCGCTGGCCAGCCCCGATGCCTTGGGAGTCTCTTCCGGCACCGGGTTTGGAGCGGCCTTGGCGTTGTTGCTGTTCAACCAGAACATGGTGGCGGTGCAAGCAATGGCGTTGATTTTCGGCCTTGCCGCCATTGCCGTTACCTTCCTGATCAGTCGGATCCGGAAAGGCGAACAACTTTTAATGCTGATCCTTTCCGGCGTGGTTGTCTCGGCTTTTTTTCAAGCCTTGATCTCCTTGGTGAAATACGTCGCCGATCCCGAGTCCAAACTGCCAACCATCACTTATTGGCTGATGGGCAGTCTCTCGGCCGCTTCCTACCGTGACCTGGGAATCGCCGCAATCACAATTAGTATCGGTTCGCTGGTGCTGTTGTTATTGCGGTGGCGGATCAACCTGCTTTCGCTCCACGAAGACGAGGCCAAAAGCATGGGTGTCAATGTTACCGCGTTACGCTGGTCGGTCATTGGCGCTTCCACCCTGGTTACGGCAGCTACCGTCGCCACTTGCGGGTTTGTCGGTTGGGTCGGATTGGTCATCCCCCATGCCGTCCGGATGTTGGTCGGAAGCAATTACCAAGCGATCCTGCCGGCGTCGATGTCACTGGGAGCAGTGTATATGGTGTTGATTGATTTGATCGCCCGGACTGCGACGGCATCGGAAATTCCACTGTCGATTCTGACGGCTGTCGCCGGCGCGCCCTTCTTTGTCTATCTGTTGCGTAAAACGGGAGGGGGTTTCGGCAAATGCTGACAGTGCAGAACGGCGTATTTGGCTACGACCGGGCCCGGCCAATATTAAACGGGATTCATCTCTCATTGGCCGAGGGACGGATCTTGACCGTCCTCGGGCCCAATGGCGCCGGTAAAACAACGTTGTTAAAATGTATGGTTGGGCTGTTAAAATGGCAAAGCGGCCGGAGTTTGTTGGGAGAACGGCCGGTTTCGGCAATTCCGGCCACGGAATTTTGGAAACAAGTCAGTTATGTTCCGCAGGCGAAAAGCTTTGCAGTACCGTATACCGTCCTGGAGATGGTGGTGATGGGCCGGGCGCCTTACATCGGGCTATTCGCGGCGCCAAGCCGGAAGGATTATCAACTGGCCCGGGAAACCTTAGCGAGCTTGGGAATCGACCACCTATGCAACCAGCCTTGTTCCCGGATCAGCGGCGGGGAATTGCAATTGGCCTTGATTGCCCGAGCGTTGGTCGCCGGACCGCGTTTGGTAATCCTCGACGAACCCGAGTCGCACTTGGATTTCCGGAATCAACTGTTGGTCTTGGAGAAGTTGAAATGGATCGCCACCCAAAAAGGGATCGGTTGTGTGCTCAACACCCATTATCCCGATAACGCGCTGCGAATCTCCGATATGACATTGTTATTGGGGCGGGGGAAGGGGTTTGTCTATGGAGTGACACGAGAGGTTATCAATGAGAGCAATCTCCGGGACTATTTTGGCGTTCGGGTGCGGATTGTGCCTATCCAAGACGGGGAGCGTCACTACCACACCATCTGTCCGGTGGAACTGGCTGATCCGGCTTGTTGCCATCCGATGAAGGAGGAAGCATGAAAAAGATCGCGGTTTACGGTAAAGGCGGCATTGGCAAATCCACGACGGTTTCCAATCTGTCCGCCGCCTTATCGCTTAAAGGGTTAAAAGTAATGCAGATTGGTTGCGATCCCAAAGCCGATTCTACCAAAAACCTGATGAAAGGCCAAAATATCCCGACCGTACTGGATAGTATCAAACGAAAGAAAAACGAGTTGGCCTTGGAGGATATCGTTTTTGAAGGATTTAACGGCGTGCTCTGTGTCGAAGCGGGCGGACCGACGCCCGGGATCGGCTGCGCCGGGCGGGGCATCATCACCGCGTTTGAGAAACTCCAGGAGTTGCAGGCGTTTGAACATTACCGGCCGGATATCGTCCTCTACGACGTCCTAGGCGATGTGGTCTGTGGCGGATTTGCCATGCCGATCCGGGATGGTTATGCTGAAGCGGTTTATATTGTCACCTCCGGCGAAATGATGTCGCTTTACGCGGCCAGTAATATCTCTTGCGCGATTAATCAGTTTCGAAGCCGCGGTTATGCCTGTCTTCAAGGGTTGATCCTGAATGCGAAAGGGATTGCCGATGAGGTTGAATTGGTAACGAAAGTGGCGACGGAGATTAACACGCAGATTGTACACTACATTCCCCGGGATAGCGCGGTGCAACGGGCCGAAAACCAGGGTTGTACCGTTATCGAGGCTGAGCCCGATTGTGCAATGAGCGGAATCTACCGGGCTTTGGCGGAACAGATTATGGGTGAACGGGGAATTTCAGCGGCAGGGTAGATATGGAAAAAAATAAGCAAACCCCGAACGATCGTCTCGTCCGGGGTTTTTTAATGACTGATTCAGGTCACACCATCAAGCTTTCGCAATCCGGATGGCGGCCTGGTGACCGTTGATCTCCCATTGCTCAAATCCGGCGGCGGCTTCCGGTAGGCGGTCGATGGAAACCGCCAGGGTCTCTTCAGCGATATAGTTGTTGAACGCCGCGATTGCCGCCGCGACTTCATCATCGCCGCTCCAAGCGACGCTAATCCGGTCGGTCAGTTCCAGACCGGTGGTCTTGCGCATGTTCTGGATTTTGGAGACCACTTCGCGGGCTAAGCCCTCCTGGATTAATTCGGTGGTCAACGCGGTATTTAAGATCACATAGTCGCCATGGTCCATCTCGACCACGAAGCCTTCGCGCTCCTCGACCCGGACTTCGACGTCTTCCGGTGTCAAGACAATGTTTTGACCCTCGACTTCCAATGGGAGGGAACCTTTCTCCCGCAATACCCGAACCGCTGCGGCGGCATTGCTTTGGGCAAGGGCGCCGGCGATTGACTTCATCAGTTTGCCGTACTTCGGCCCCAAAGCGGGGAAGTTCGGTTTGACCGTGTAGCTTACGTAAGCGTCGGGATCGGCGATATATTCCAGTTGCTTTATATTAAGTTCCTCTTTGACCAATCCTTCCATCGGCGTCAGCACCGCTTGGTGTTTTTGAGCGACCAGGATCGCGGACAACGGTTGCCGCACCTTGATCTGGACTTTATTCCGGGCGGCGCGGCCCATCGAAACCAGATTGATCACCAAACCCATGTGAGTCTCCAGATCTTCATTGATCAAGCTGGGGTCAGCTTCCGGGTAGAGCTCCAGATGGACAGAGTCGCGGCCGGAGACCGGTTTTAAGTTCAGGTAAATCTCGTCGGCCAGGAATGGCGCGAAGGGCGCCATTAGTTTGACCACCGCCTGCATTACTTCCCATAAGGTCCGGTAGACGGCTTGTTTATTGGCGTCCATCTCCGGCGCCCAGAACCGTTCGCGGCAGCGCCGGACGTACCAGTTGGAGACATCGTCGATGACGAAACTTTGAATCGCCCGGACCACTTTGGTCAATTCATACTCTTTCATGTCGGAACGGACCTGCTGGATCAGGGAGTTCAGCTTCGACAACACCCAACGGTCGATCTCCGGCCGTTCGGCGACGGGAATATCGTAGCTGGCGGGATCGGCCTCGTCAATGTTGGCGTATAAGGTAAAGAATGAATAGACATTTTGAAGCGTCCCGAAGAACTTGGCGGCGATCTCTTTTAAGCCGTCCTCGTCAAAACGGGTTGGCGTCCACGGCGGGGAAACGGCCAACAGGTACCACCGGGTAGCGTCGGCGCCGTATTTCTCAAGCAATTTCCAAGGATCGACCGCATTGCCGCGGGATTTGGACATCTTTTGGCCATTCTTATCAAGCAGCAAGTCGTTGACCAAAACGTTTTTAAAGGTCGGTTTGTCAAACAGGAAGGTTCCGATAGCCAGGAGCGAATAGAACCAACCCCGGGTCTGGTCGATCCCTTCGCAGATGAAATCGGCCGGGAAGTACTGCTCAAAGTCCTCTTTGTGCTCAAACGGATAATGCAGTTGCGCGTAGGGCATGGAACCGGAGTCAAACCAACAGTCGATTACTTCGCTGGTCCGGGTCATGGCGCCGCCGCATTCGCAACGCAGATGAATGTCGTCGATATAGGGACGGTGCAGTTCGATAGTGGCCGGGTCGACCGACTCGACGGCCCGTTCGGCCAATTCCTGACGGGAACCGACCGAGGTCAGCTTGTCGCAGTCGGCGCAACGCCAAATGTTTAAGGGCGTCCCCCAATAACGGTCGCGAGAGAGCGACCAGTCGATCATGTTGTCAAGCCAGTTGCCGAAGCGGCCTTTCCCGACATGCTCCGGGAACCAGTGGATCTGCTGATTGTTGGCGATCATCCGGTCTTTGTATTGCGTGGTCGCGATATACCAGGACTTCCGGGCGTAGTACAACAGCGGCGTGTCGCAACGCCAGCAATACGGATAGGAGTGGGTCAACCGTTCGCGGTTGAACAGTTTGCCCTCCGCTTTCAAGTGGCGGATGATGTCCAAGTCGGCTTCTTTCACGAAACGGCCGGCCCACGGCGTGATCTCCGGGGTAAATTTGCCTTCCTTATCGACCGGTTGCAGGATCGGGAGTTGGTTTTTACGCCCCAGTTGATAGTCGTCTTCGCCAAATGCCGGCGCGATATGAACGATACCGGTACCGTCTTCAGTCGAGACGAAATCGGCGCCGTAAACATGAAAAGCGGTGGTCGAGTCAACCGCGATAAATGGCAGCAGTTGAGCGTAACCCTGGCCGACCAGATCGGCGCCGGTCAATTCTTCAACGATCTCGGCCCCTGGGCCTAAGACCGCCTCGACCCGTTCCCGGACCAGGATATAGAGGTTTTCGTCATCAGCCCGACGCGCCCGGACATAGGTGTATTTGGGGTTAACAGCTAAGGCGACGTTGGACGGCAGGGTCCAAGGAGTCGTGGTCCAGACCAGGAAGAATTCGCCCGGTTTTTCATTCACCGCGAAACGAACGTAGACGGATTCGACGGTCTCGTCTTTATAGCCCAACGAAACCTCGTGCGAGGCCAGTGGAGTTCCGCAACGCGAACAGTACGGCATGATTTTATGACCTTCGTAGATCAGGCCTTCGTCAAAGAAGCGTTTCAGGATCCACCAGACGCTTTCGATGTAGTTGTTGTCCAAGGTGATATAGGGGTGATCCATATCCAACCAGTAACCGATCCGTTCGGTCATCCGGCGCCATTCCCGCTCGTAGGTGAAGACCGATTCACGGCATTTTTTGTTGAACGGTTCAATGCCGTAACTTTCGATGCCTTGCTTCGAGGAGAGACCCAGCATCTTTTCGACCTCGATCTCCACCGGCAGGCCGTGGGTATCCCAACCGGCCTTGCGGTCGACCTGGAAGCCTTGCATGGTCTGGTAACGACAGACCGAGTCTTTTAACGTCCGGGCTAAAACATGATGAATTCCCGGTTTGCCGTTGGCGGTCGGCGGTCCTTCGTAAAAAACGAACCGTTCCGCGCCGTCCCGTTCGGACACGCTCCGCTCCGGAATTGACTGGTCGGCCCAGTGTTTGAGAACTGCTTCTTCCCGTTGATTGGCCGGAACTTTTAAGTTGACGTCCCGAAATTTACCCATCACCGAAACTCCTTTACTTCCATATTATTTTCAAAAATAAGAAAACCGCCCCGCAAAAGGGACGGTTAATACCGTGGTACCACCCAAATTGACGAAAAGAGTCCTTTTCGCCCACTTTGTCAAGCCGTTAACGGCGGCGAACCGGCTGGACTTACTGCAAATTTCAGCCCAACAGCTCGGGAAGGATCTTCGCGTCAACCCGTGGTTGCCTCATCGCACCGACCGAGGCTCTCTGAAACCGGTATTAACGTTACTCGTTCCGTCATCGCGTCAAAAATGAAAATGTTGTTCTCTATTATAAAGTTTTCTCCGGATTTAGTCAAGGATCAAAGCGGCGATGAGTCAGAAAGCTTATCCGACCGGAACGTGGCCGGCGCGCTCCCCGCTCGCTCCAATGATCCAACGGATACGATAATTTTATGAAAAATTACAATATTTATTTACTTTCTGCTCAAGGATACCGATATAAATAGCAGTCTAAAACAAACTGAAGCTTTGGAAGCCAAAGTTAACCATAGGAACATGGTGGTGCATCCGTGAAAAAAGATCTCGACCTCTATCAAATCCTGCAAGTACATCCAGAAGCGGAGTCGGAAGTAATCCAAGCCGCCTATAAACGATTATCCCGTAAATATCATCCGGACAATCAAGAATCCGGCGCCGAGGCGAAAATGAAGGCATTGAATCATGCCTACGCCGTCTTAAGCGATCCGGAGCAGCGGGCCAAATATAATCTACAGCTGAACCGGCCGCAAACGGCGGAACCCAAAAAAGAAGTCAACCTGGAAACGGAGGCCTTTGAGGCCAAAAAAGTCTTGGCCCAGTATTTTGCCTGCCTGGCATGTGGTCAGTTGGACTCGGCATATCAATTGATCTCGGCCCGCGATCAAAAAAAGATCAGCCATAGCGAGTATGTGGAGTGGCAAACCTTGGTCGGAAGTTGTTATGAGATCATGGATTATGAGATCAAATATCTCCGGACGACCCAGGATGTCAAAGAGGAAAAGACGGTCTATCCGCTGGTTTTTGAGTTTGCCGTGACCATCCAGGAGAAAGACAAACGCAATGTGCAAACCGTCAGCACCGAGTTTTCGCGACGGGTGGTTCAGGATCAAGATCATCTAAAAGTATTGCTCGGTTATAAAGATATCACCGCTATCATCGCCAAACTCAAGGAAGAGATGGGAACGGTCGAGCCGGCCGAGCCGGAGCTGGACCGGAAGGTTTTGATTGGGGAATTGACTAAGGAAATCGCCCGGGCGGTCCGGTATAAACGTTCCTTCGCCATGATTCTTTTTGAGGTTTATCAAGGGCCGGAGCAGCCCACCGCCGCGAATGGGGAGTATTTTTCGGTATTAATCAGACAGCTTGGCGAACGGGTCAGGGCTTCGGACATATACGGCCATTGGAACACCAACCGGATCATGGTGATTCTGCCGGAGACGCGACTTTTTGGAGCGGTCAAGGCAGCCGGCAATATTTTTGGATTGATCAAAGAAGTCAACCAAGCGTTGGTAGAAAGCAACCGTTGGACTTTTTGCGCCGGCGTGGTCCAGTTTAAAGAGGGAGCTTCGTTGCAAGAAATGATTGACCTGGCGGTGGTGAATGTCTTAAAAGCCAAAACCCAACGGGAATGGGCGATCGTTTATTAATCTGCCCGTTTGCGCTCCCGTGTTCGGCGCAACTCGGGGTGATCTCCGGGTTGCCGGCGCAAACCGTTAGAACCGTTCTTCGTACAGAACGGTTCATTTTTATTCCTTGATAACCGGGGCCGGATTAAGGAGTTGCTTATTGCGGGTTAAGCGAGGGTTAACCGGAGTCTAAATTTCTTTTTTTAAACCAAATGCTAAAGGAGTGCGCCTTGCCTTGTTGAAGAATAATCGAAAGTCCGACCAATAGCGGAAGTATTTGAGGAGAGTGGCCTGATGGAACAGTTGGTGGGGTGGATTGAAACATTTCAAGACAATGCGGTCTTGATGTTTTTGATCATCTTTGGGTTGGGTGTCGCCAATGTTTTTCTTCCGCCGGTTCCACTCGAAAGCGTCACAGTGTTGTGCAGTTATTGGGCGGGTAAAGAAAATGGCAGCACGTTTGTTGTTTTTAGCGCCGCAACCATCGGAATGTCGGTTGGAAGTATTTTAATGTATTATTTGGCGAAAAACCGCGGGCGGCGACTGTTAAAATATAAATTTGTCCGATCGCAGTTACACCGTAAGTATATTGCAAAATGCCGGATCTGGTTTGGACGTTTTGGGATATGGACGATCCTGATCGGCAAGTTGCTTCCGGGCATCAGTTTTGCCGTGATTTTTTGCTGTGGACTTTTCAAAGTGCCGCAACGTCCGGCCTTGACGGCAATTTTTCTCTCCAATCTGGTCTATTTTGGAATTTTAAGTTATGTAAGTCGTTATATCGGACGTAGCTGGGAGCAGGTCACCCAAATGTTTGACGCCGGTCTGTTCTGGTCGATCGGTGTCCTCCTGTTGATTGGCGCGATCCTTTTTTATTATTTCACTTTTACAACAGGTTGTGTTTTAAGAGGAAAGAGATAAGGGGTAAATTGATCGTTTGCGACCGGATAAACGGCCGGAACGGCAGGAAAATGACGCGCCAAGTAAAATATATCAAAAGAATGATTTTGAAACTTTATCCATGAGGTAAGATTTGTGACCAGACGAACAAAATTGATTATTCGCTGGGTAATCGGCATTGCTTTGGCGGTGGGCTTTTTATATTTTACGCGCACCCCCCAGTTTACCTTGATTCAGATCGGCGACGCATTTGAAGCCCATGATTTGTCTACCTTCGAAAAATACGTTGATATCGACGGTTTGGTTGAAACGGTGGTCCGGCAATATGCGGCGATCACACCAAATCTCACGCCGGCTTCATTGCGGGATTCGGAGTTGGCACAACGGCGTCTGACGCGGAGTTTGCGCAATCAGCTGATCCGGTTTGTCGAGACCGGTCTTTTACGGACCGAACCGTTGACGGCTGAAATTGTGCCGGATATCGGAACGCTCCGTAACCGCTTTCAGGGAGTGGATTATCTTCGGGTCAAGGACGATACGGCTTATATTGGATTGCAAACCCGGGATGATATGGGAGTTGTCGAAATTGTGA
The DNA here is from genome assembly GCA_023410535.1 of Bacillota bacterium. Lineage (GTDB taxonomy): Bacteria > Bacillota > UBA4882 > UBA8346 > UBA8346 > JAEYPR01. The sequence goes on from JAEYPR010000021.1 coordinate 13,821, forward strand.
TGCATCGGAAAGGTTGGTTTTGGCGGGTTGACGCCATCAACGACTTAACCGAATACTGGCGCCGGACGTTACAGTAAATCCGTGAAAATAACAACCTTGGCGCTAATCCTAACGTTCAGGGCATTCAATTTTTGAGTCAAACGGTTGCAACTCCATTCGGGATGCTCCGGACATAAATGGTATCAATATGAAACCGAAAAAATAGAATATACAAGATAATTCTCAGCAAGATACCAATGGCTGCGAGGGAGAAGGGAAATGTGATGCCACCGTATAAAAATGCTTGCATCCTGAAAATTCCTGCAGAAAAAGTATTGACGCACCCCCCGGATAGTATATAATGTAATTTGTTTTGTAAAAAACAGATGGAACAGATCGATAAGTTGCAAAACGCTTAGGAGGTGTGGTCGATGGAACACTTTGTCATGGATGCTTTTCACGGGTATCGTTCGCGTTTGGACGATATGATGTTGGTATATGAGGCGTTGGAAGAGATTCCGGCTAAATTGGGAATGAAGCCGGTGATGCCGCCGATGATCTTGCCGTATTACAATGGAGTCATCCCTGAGGATTGTGGTATCAGTGGGTTTGTGTTTTTGGCCGGAGGCCATTTCACCATTCATACGTTCTCGTTTCGGGAAACTTATTTCGTGGACTTTTTGGCGCCGGAACCATTTGATGCGGTTGAATTGGAACGGTTGTTGCTCAACGCCTTTCCGGCAGAGCAAGTAACGACGTATACGCTGGATCGGGAGAACCGGGAATTGTATCCCACCAAAATCGCGATCAATCAGGAGCTCGACTTCGGACCGCACGTTTTCCTCGATATTCATGATTATCACGGTCCGAAATCCATGGACCAACTGTTTGAACTGTTTGATGCCATGCCGTTCCAGATTGGGATGACGCCGATCATCCGTCCCTATATGGTTAAAAATACGCAAGGGGACGAGAAGGTTACCTCGATCCTGACGATGATCGCCGAGAGTCACATCAGTTTGCATTATTTTGAAAAGTCAAAACGGGCCTATTTCGATCTTTTCTCATGCCGGTTCTTCGATTATGATCCGGTTATCGGCAAGTTGAAACAGATCTTAAACAGCCCGGTGATGAATGAAGCGTTAATCTCACGCGGCAGTAAATATCAATATCTCAAGAACGATGCCGCCAAACCGACGGTGGACGCCCGAAGTTGGGTGGAGAATGTATATAAGCGATAAACCATGGCTGTTGTGACCTGAACGCTCCCGTTCATTTTACAGCAGCTTTTTTGATGTCCCCGAAATGCCAATCGCCTTCGCTGACCAAGTCTCATATAATGAAGCGTTCGTTCGTCGAATGAGAATTGTTTGGAGGAGAAGCAAATGGCGATTAATCCGATGCCCAACGCGTGTCCCGGGGGGACGTTATATACCATTCGTCCGGGGGATTCCTATTATAGTCTGGCCAGTCGTTTCGGTACCACAATCAATGCCATTCAAGCGGCAAACCCCGGCGTAAGCCCGACCAATCTGGTGATCGGGCAGACGATCTGTATTCCGGTGGCAACGGCGCCCACTAATTGTCCCGGCGGTTTCTTTTATACTGTTTTAGCCGGTGAGACCCTGTACGGGATTGCCCGGCGGTACGGTATTGTCATCGACGCCCTGTTGGCGGCTAATCCCGGGGTTGATCCGGCGTTTGTCCAAGTCGGACAGCGGATTTGCGTTCCGGTGGGGCCGCGACCGGAACCGTGTCCCGGCCGTCTTTACACGGTCCAAAGCGGCGATACGATGATCAGTATTGCGCGCCGCTTCGGTTATACTCTTGACGCGCTGTTGGCGGTCAATCCGGGGGTCGACCCGGACCGGCTGCAAGTCGGTCAGAATATCTGTTTGCCGCCGGCTCCGGGTGGCGGACCATTTCCTTGTTACGGGGGAACCATCTACCGGGTTCAAGCGGGAGACACGCTTTACGCGATCGCGCGGCGTTACGGGTTAACCCCCCAACAGTTGCTGGACGCCAATCCCGAGATTACCAATCCCAATGCGTTGCAGATCGGCCAATCCGTCTGTATTCCGCGGTAACCATCGTCAGGCAAAAGAAAAAGCTGGACGGCAATGAGCCTTCCAGCTTTTTAATGGATGAAGCGATTCTCCGTTATTAATGAAGCGTGGCTTCGCATAACGCCATCAATGCCAACCCTTGGTTGAACGGAGTAATTTCATACGGGACATTGTTATAGTCGGCCACGGTTGCAAAGATCGGCGTTCCGCCCGAGGCGAAGGTGACATTGCCTTCGTTGTCGATTTTAGCCACCAAAGCTGCCAGCGCCTTTTCGGCCATCGGGCGATATTTGGCGTCAACATAGCCGAGGCGGATGCCTTTGAGGACGCCGTAGGCGACCCCGGCAGTGACTGAAACTTCGGGATACGTTTCAGGGTGGTCGAGGACGGTGTGCCAGAGGCCGTCTTCTCGTTGCAGTTTGGCGAGAGCGGCGATTTGATTGTTGAGCATTTCCAGCAGCGCGGTTTTTTCCGGAAAGTCTCCCCCCATCAGCTCTAAAAATTCCACCAGACTAACAGTGGCCCAGCAGTTGCCACGACCCCACTTAACCCCCATAAACCGTTTCTCAACATCGTGCCAACCGTGATAAAGCAAGCCGGATTCCTTTTCGACCAAGTATTCCTTGTGAAAAAGCGCTTGTTTAACGGCTTCTTGAATATAGGCGTCGTTTTGTAATTGTTTGCCCCGTTTCAGCATATAAAGCACCGCCATAAACAAGGTGTCGGCCCAGATTTGGTCGGGGCGGTGTTTGCCGACGACGGTATGGGAGAGAGCGCCGCATGGGGTGCGTAACCCGAAGTAGACCAAATACCAATCGAAGAAGCGGATTAACTGATCATATTTTGATTCGCCGAAATGTTGTTTGAGGTTGAGGACCGTTAACATCGGCGCGGTGGTGTTGATGTTGATGCTGTCGATGCGGCTGTCGCTCCGGGTATCGATCCATGCCTTCATCCGGTTGCGATAACTTTCGTCCTTCAGCAGCTCGTAAGCTTTCCAGACGCCGTAAAACGCGACGCCGATCGACCAATCCCAACGGGCCCAACGCAGGCCGGCGGGGTTCGACGGATCTTCGACATAGTGTTGAAATGAACGTTTGAGCGTTTGTTCAACGGTCCGGTGGATGATCTCTTGGTAGTTTACGGGCATGGCACGACCTCCATCATTATATTATCCTGATTTGATTATTCGGCTATATTTTACCATTATACCAAAAGGTGCTTATAAAAAATAACCGGTTGGCTCAAGTCTGGAAAAAATACAAGGGAACTGGGTTTTAGTGCAATTGACGAACCTGATACAAAACTCCCGTTCCCGGATTGACAGGAGTTTTGTTCTAACGATCTGGTTAACGGGCGCGGGCGTCGACGACATTCATAATCCAGCCGACCAATACGAGCAATCCCACAATAAAATTGGGAAAACACGTTAAAATCACGATACCGATAGTGGACAGGATCAGGATAGTAAGCCCTTTGCCGAGAAAACCCCGGAAGATCTGTCCCATTCCCGGGGCGACAATGGACAGGACGGTTGCCAGGCCGATGGCATAGTCGTCAATTTGATTGCGGATGATTGAGAGCTCCGGGGTTGACCCGCTGGACCCGGCGCTGGGAAACGGGAATGTATTTGGAGTTGGAGGTGGCAACGGCGGTGGCATGACGTACGAGCCGGTTTGATTGGAGATGACCGGGGTTAAAATATTGCCACATTTATCACAGTGAATATTGGTGTTTAAATTGGCGGTGTTGCAATCGCTACATACTTTGATCGGAATCCCTCCCTGATTTAACGTTTCCGGGTTTATATTTTTATTGTAAGGGATTTGGGATAAATATTCAATAATCTGGATATTTTCGACGTAGCGCAAGAATTGCAATAAAATGTTAAATCTAGGCAAGAACTGGAATTGTTTGCTAGCGGTGATTGTGATAAGTTGTTACAGTAAGGCGGAGAGTTGGCGGATATTCACCGAATGCCCGTGGCGGACGGGAAGCAAGGCGTGATGGCAGAGTAAATAAAATGAAAAGAGGCGAGAAGATGAAGAGTATCAAGTTGTCCTGGCTAATCGGAATTTTGGCCGGTGTGATGATGGTTGTGGCGGTGACGAGTTTAGGTTGGGTCCATGCCGCCAATCTATTGCCGCCGCAAAATCTGAAAGTGCCCGCTTTAGCGTATGACGACACCAAGATCACCTTAACCTGGGAGAAGCCGGCCGATTATACGGCAATCACCGGTTACACCATTTACCGGAACGGTCAGTCCGTGGCCTCGGTGACCACCTGGAACCAAACCCAACGCCAACTATTTTACACCGTGACCGGATTGACGCCCAATACCAGTTATACCTTTACCGTGCGTTCCAAAGACAGCGGCGGTAACGAATCGGCCGACAGCGCGCCGTTAACCCAAACTACGACCGCCGCGCCAACGGTCTACAACATAACAAGTTATGGCGCGGTCGGCGACGGCAAAACCTTAAACACCACAGCGATTCAAAACGCGATCAACGCTTGTCCGGTTGGGGGGAAAGTATTGATCCCGTCCGGAACTTTCCTCAGCGGAGCGTTGTTTTTGAAGAGCGATATGACACTACAGATCGACGGGACGTTGTTGGGAAGCGATAATCCGGCGGATTATCCGTATACCAGCATGCGTTTTCCGTACTACTCCACAACCAACTACATGGGTTTGATCAACGCCTATACGACCAGTTACGGCAGCCTGCGCAACATCCGCGTTTGCGGTTCCGGCACGGTCAATGGCGGCACCTGGGGCGGCGGAACTCTGACCACATTGGGCAGCGCCGAACAGAGCAAAGGCGGCAATGAAAACTGCCGCGGCGACATGATCAATGTCAAAGGCGTGAATAACCTCTACTTAGGCGGGTTGAGCCTGGTTAATCCGGCGATGCACACCATCTTTATCAGTTATTGCAACGCGGTTACGGTCACCGGCATTACCGCCAGCACTTACGATATCCATAACGCCGACGGAATCGACTTGGCCACCAGCAATGGCGCGGATATTTTCAATTGTACCTTTGATACCGGCGACGACTGCATCAACTTTAACGCCGGAGTTGGCGCGCCGGGCGTTGCCGAAAATTACCCCGACCAAAATATCCGGGTCTTTAACTGTCTGACCAAACGCGGCCATGGCGGCGTGGTTTTTGGTAGTTTCACCGCGGCCTGGATCAAAAATGTCGCAGTGGAAGAGTGCACTTTTGACGGAACGGAGATCGGCTTGCGTTTCAAGACCGGCAAAGAGCAGGGTGGCGGAGCCGACACGGTCCAGGCGCGCGATATTATCATGAAGAACATTCAAAAACAGGCGATCTTTTTTGACAGCACTTATAGTTGCGATTACCCGTCCGCCAGTCCGGGCCGGTTCAAAAACATTTACATCAGTAATGTCACGGTCACCGGCAGCAAAAACGAGGGAATCTATGTCAACGGATTAGCCAATGCCACCCATGACAATATCAATCTCACCAATATCACCCTCTCCGGTACGAAAGGGGCTAAACTGACCTACTGCACCAACAGTGCGTTTAACGCGATAACCTTTGTCGGGGCCAGCGCTTCGATTTGGAGCATTGCTAACTCTTCCGGCTTGAGTTTTGTCAATTGCAGTCCGATGCCTTCGGGTTACGGCGGAAACACTCCGACCCCGACCGTCACGCCCCGGGTCACGGTAACTCCAACCCCGACGGTCAAGGTTTCCCCAACCCCCACTGCCACAGTCAAACCGAGTGGCAGTCCGACGGCATCGCCGACGACCGCGCCCACTCCGACCGCAACCGGCCCGGTCAGCGTCGCCTTTAGTGATGATTTTGAGGATGGGAATGCCGTGGGCTGGACGGCAACCACCGGGACTTGGTCGGTCGTTCAAGACAGCGGTAGTTACACTTACGCGCAGACCAGTACCAGTGAAGGCCGGACTGGCGCGGGTCTCTCCACCTGGAACAACTATGCGGTGACCGCTCGGGTGAAGGTAGATAATTTTAACGGCGCCAATCGCGTTTATTTGTGCGCCCGCTATCAAGACGGGAATAACTTTTATTGCGCCAGTCTGTACAACTCAAGCGGCGGTACGGTCGAGATCCGGAAGAAGGTCTCCGGCAGCACCAGCAACCTTGCCAGTAAAACCAATTTCGGACTGACGGCCGGGACTTGGTACACGGTGAAGCTGGAGGTGAACGGATCAACGATCAATATGTATGTTAACGGGACCAAAGTGTTGACCGCCACCGATTCGGCGTTAACCACCGGTGGAATCGGCTTGATCACGTACAAGGTGACGGCCAAATACGACGATGTCGTCGTCGCCGGTTTGTAGGAGTTCGCTCGCCTTATAATGGAAAAATGACAAGATGTGAAGACCGGCCCGGCGGGCCGGTCTTTTGCGTCGGGGCGGTGCCGACTCATGGCCCGGAGCGACCCGCTGTCCCGCAATTACTCCGGAATATCGCCGTTGCTAAGGGAAGTTCATATCATATACGGAGACGGAACCATGTGACCGGAGCGATCCGCGCGTGGTTTCCCGCGCGGAATCAATTTGGAGCAAGGGGGATCCCGAACATGGCGATTGTTACAGGCCAGCGTTATAAGATTATCACGGTTGACGACTCGCTTTATACCGGAGATGTCGTCAGTGTTGATGCCGATTTCATTACAGTAAAGTTAACCGGGGATTCGGACTTCTTCAACACCGGTGATACTGTTACGATCTTCCGAAATAAGATCACAACCTATCACCAAAGCTGAATCGGCCGCTGGCCGCTGAGAGGAATCCAAAGCGAGGCGAAGTTGATGAATCCCTTTGAAATCACGAAAATTTATCAAATTTTGACAACCGATGACTCGCTTTATAGCGGGATGGTTAATCAGACCACCGGGGACGAAGTAACCCTGCAACTGACGACTGAATCGGATTATTTCTTTACCGACGACGTCGTAACCTTGAATCTGAATCAGATCATCGCCTATATTGAAGTGCCGCAGAATGAATAAACCACGGCATCGTCCGGGTGATGAAAAATGCAAACCAAGACAACCCAGGTTTACGCCTGGGTTTTTGTTTGCGTCTAAAACTTGAATATTCTTTAAAAAAACAAAAAAACCTCAATAAATATTATTGCAAGGGCGAGAAATATTTTTGTCAGGTCAATAAATATAAATGCAATCATGATAAATATTTTTTCGGGAGTGATAAATGTTTTTGCAATCATGATAAATATTTTTTCATAGTCAATAAATATTTTTTCCATCATGATAAATATATTTGCAATGATAATAAATGTTTTATTGGCGTGAAAAATATTATTATTGCGAAGAAAAATAAAAAAATACTAGATTATTATGTAAGAGATCGTTCCAATTATTGGTTGACGGATTTTGGTTAACGAATTATAATCTTAATATGAGAGGTGATTAAGAATTTTAGACGACATAGATTTAAAAATACTGAATATAATTCAGAGCGATGCGCGAATCCCCAATGTTGAAATTGCCCGCCAGGTCGGGATGGCGCCTTCGGCAACCTTGGAACGCCTGCGGAAATTGGAGGAGAGCGGGGTGATCCAACGATATGAAACGCGGTTGAAACCGCAAACGCTGGGCTTTGGGTTGCTGGCGTTCGTGTTTGTGCGGATTGATGGTCCGGCGACGGCGCTGGCGACCGGGGAACGGATCGCCGCGTTGCCGGAGGTGCAGGAGGTACATCATATCGCGGGCGAGGACTGTTTTTTGGTGAAGATCCGGGCCGCCGACACCGAAAAGCTCGGGGAGTTGTTACGGGAAAAATTAGGACGGATTGAAACGATTCGTTCCACCAAGACAACCATTGCCTTTACGACGTTGAAGGAGACCCACGAGCTTCCAATCGCCGGCAATAAATAAGGAGAGTGCTGATCATGCTGGAAAAAGTTAATTTGGCGCAAAAGTTCGCCCTTATCCGGGAGCAATGGCAACAGAGCATTGTCGGAGAGTTAAACGACTCCTATGTAAAACTGGTAAAACTTCAAGGCGAGTTCGTTTGGCACCACCACGAAATTGAAGACGAACTGTTTATGGTGGTTCGGGGACAGCTAATAATTAAACTTCGGGACGGCGATGTGGCGTTGAACGAGGGAGAATTCCTGGTAATTCCGCGGGGAGTGGAACATATGCCCTTCGCGGCCTCCGAGGTATGGGTGCTGCTGTTTGAACAGAAATCTACCGTTAACACGGGCAATGTGGTCAACGAGCGGACCAATCCTAACTTAGAGACTATATAAGTCGGATTCCGTCCAATCAAAACCGGAAAGATTCGACAGGAATCGTTACGCCGATTGCGAATTGTAAGATGAGCTTTATTATCGAAACAACCGCGTTGCAATGACGCGCAAGAAAGGTAAGTTACAACATGATTGCGATCTTACAATCACTACACTTGTCCCCGGCGCAATGGGGGCTGGCGGCGCTGTGCGCGATGATGTTCGGGTTTTCAAAGACCGGCATCAATGGCCTCAACACCTTGGCGATTCCGATTATGGCCGGCATCTTCGGCGGAAAAACTTCCGCGGCGATCGTGCTGCCGATGTTAATCACCGGCGATCTGATGGCGGTGAAGCATTATAGCAAACATGCCAACTGGTCGCATATTTGGAAACTGGCGCCGTGGACCGGCGCCGGATTGATTTTGGGGTTACTGGTTGGGAAAGCCATTAACGACCGGCAGTTTAAAACGATAATCGCCATCTCGATCCTGATCTGTCTAGGCATCATGCTCTGGCTCAACCGGAAAAAAGGAGAACCGGTTCAAATTCCCCATCAATGGTGGTTTGCCGCCATCATGGGTTTGGCGGGCGGATTTACGACCATGATCGGTAACGCCGCCGGACCGGTGATGACCGTCTATTTCCTGTCGATGCGCTTGTCCAAATACGATTTTATCGGCACCGGAGCTTGGTTCTTCGCCCTGATTAATCTAACCAAACTGCCGTTGCAGATCTTTTTTTGGGAAGCCATCAACTGGCAGACGTTGGCTTTCGATGCGGTGATGATTCCGGCGATCGTCGTCGGCGCTTTGCTCGGCATCTGGGCGGTCAAACGGATTCCGGAAAAGCCGTTCCGCATGGCGGTAATGGTGCTGACGGTCTTGGCGGCGATCAAGTTGCTTTTTTAAGCGAGTTTCCGGAAACGTCAAACAAACAAAGCGGGTTGTCGTAGTTGGCGACAACCCGCTTTTTATAAAATGGGCCTAGGTGCGACCCCTTGCCCCTTAAATTGGGTAACTATAAGACTTTGAACTCTATTCACTACGAAGCATGGTGGCGATCCTTTTAAAGGACAAAAGGATCGCAGCTGGACTTCCGCAGGGTCTTCCAAATCGCTTCTGACAAGCCATCAACACCCTCTATTTTTTAATGATCACGGCCGTCCCAACCGGGAGATACGGGAAGAACTCTTCGATATCTTGATTGGTCAACCCAATGCAACCCCAGGTCCAGTCAAGGGCGAAGCTGGCTTGGGTGCCGCCGTGGATTCCAACGCCGCCACCCAGACGGGTCTGCTGGGGCGGCGTGCTTTTCTGTTTGAAAGCGGTAGTAATGGCTTGATATTCGGAGTTGCCAATCAATTGTTTTTGAACGCCGCGCGCCGCGTCTTCAATATTGGGGTAGCCCAGCCGGAACCACCGGGTTCCCAGAAACTCGTCGGCCGGTTGCAAAATGCTCCGTTCAACGATATAGAAGTACCCTTCGGGGGTTTTGTGATCCCCTTGAATCTCCTTGTCGCCGGAACCGCCGTCGCCAAAGGAGGTATGGTAGGATTTGAGCCAGATGTTTCCGGCGAATAACGACAACAGATGGTCGGATTTATCGATCACAAGCTGCATGGTGGGATTGGTGAGCCCTTGCTCCGCCAGTACGGTTTTTAAAGGGCGTTTGCTCAACGCCAACAGATCGGTGCCGGGCAGGGTTAATACCTGTCCGGGGTAGATCGTGGAGCCGCTCAGTTGGTTGGCTTGATTCAGCGCGGCGACGGAAATGCCGTTTTTCACGGCAATGAGATATAACGTATCGCCTTTTTGGACCGTATACTTTTCATAGCTTCCTTCTGTCCCCGGGATCAGTAACACGTGACCCGGGATCAACAGATCGGTCTGTAACGAGTTGTATTGTTTCAGATCGTTATTTGAAACCCCGAAATTCTTGGCGATCCGGGCCAACGTATCGCCGCTCACCACCGTGTAGGCGGTGGGTGGTTTAGGGATGGCGGCCTGGGCCGGTCGGCCGATCCCGGCCAGCAATCCTATTACGGCACAGGCGGCGATCAGCGGTAAATTGAATTGCGAAACATGTCGACGGTGTTGTTGCATTTGGTGTCCTGTCCTTTCCTTGAAATAGTGTATGATTATTAAAAGCAGGAAAAGCAGATCAAAAGAGAGACGTAATTGTTTTCTGGAACGGTTGCGGTTTCCCTCTCGGTAAATGATGTTAAACCGGGCAGAAAAGGGGAGGTCGCGAAGGGTTTAACGGGGCTGCGGGGCTGTTGCAAATTAACCGGGCATACCGTAAGCTGAAAATAGCAGGATCGGATCGATAAATGGAAAGAGGTTTTTGATATGAATCAGGTCATCGCCTTATGTCATGGCGAGGTTTTGACGCCCCACCGCAAAATATTCGATGGGACGGTGCTGATCGCCGACGGGCGGATCGTTGATTATGGGCCGGCTGCGGCGGTCGCGCTCCCGCAAACGGCCCAATTATTGACGTCTCCGGCTACCGGATCAGTCCGGGATTTATTGACACGCATCTTCACGGCGGCTGGGGCGGTGACGTAATGAACGGCGACCCGGCGGAACTGCTCCGGATGGCCGGCGGTTTAGCGGAAAAAGGGGTAACCGCATTTGTCCCGACCACCCTAGCCGGCCCGTGGGACCAGATCACCCGGGCGGTGGACGCGGTCGCGGCGGCGATGCGCCAGCCGGGTCGCGGCGCGCGAATCCTCGGAGTTCACCTGGAAGGACCGTATTTTCATCCGGCGCAACGCGGCGCCCAAAATTTAGCCCATCTCGCCACGCCGCGGCCCGAAGATTACCTGCCGTTGTTAGACCGTTATTCGATCATTCGCCGGGTCTCCGCCGCCCCCGAACTGCCGGGCGCGCTGGAGTTGGGGCAGGAATTACGGCGGCGCGGCATCGTGGCGGCGATCGCCCATTCCGATGCGACGTATCAACAGGTCGTAACTGCGGTTGAGCATGGCTATAGCCATGTTACCCACCTGTTTTCAGGCATGTCCACTGTGAAACGGATCGATGCCTACCGGGTGTCCGGCGTCCTGGAAGCCGCTTTGTTATTGGATGAGTTGACGACCGAGATCATCGCCGACGGGCATCATTTGCCCCCGAGTTTGATGCGGTTAGCGTTGAAAAATAAAGGGTTGGACCGAATCTGTCTGGTCAGTGACGCCATGGAGGCTGCCGGTTTGGGGGCGGGCAACTACCAATTGGGTGGACTGGCGGTGGTGGTTGAAGCAGCGATCCCCGAGGTTTTTGAGATCCCGACCCAAGCGCGGAATCGCGTGGCGAAGCTGGCCGACCGGAGCGCGTTCGCCGGCAGCGTGGCGACAATGGATCAATTGGTCCGTAATCTAGTGCAGTGGGTTGGTTTGGATATTTTGGACGCGGTTCGCTTGGCAACCTTCAATCCGGCGCGGTTGGAAGGGATTGATCATGAGACCGGTTCGATTGCTAAAGGAAAACGGGCGGATCTGATTGTATTCGATCAGGATGTCGAAGTTCAGTTGACTATGGTGGCCGGGGAGCTTGTCGTGAATAAGTTGTCCGGCATGACGCCGGGAGCCCGGGGCGAGTGAAGCGACTCGAATCCGCCGCCGCACATCACCGAGCGGATGACACGGCCCATTCCCGGCGATCTTGGCAAACCAGCTAAGTTGTAATAAATTCAACAGATGAACTCAGCGTTAACTTTCGCAACCGAAACCCGAAATAAGCTTGGGCTGTGTTATAATGGAAATTACGATTGCGATTCATGCTGATTGCCGGATGGAGTTCTTTGATGCCGAAGAAGTCGAATATATGGGTGCTGGCGATATACTATTCGCTCATTTTTATGGGAGGAGCGGGTTTTTACTCATATATCGGCCTTTATTACGCCCAGATTCATTTGAATAACGCCCAGATCGGAATTATCGCCTCGGTCGGAGGGTTAATCGGATTGCTCATTCAACCGCACTGGGGTTCTTTGGCCGACCGGTCTTCCAATAAGAATGTCATACTGCAGGTCGCGCTGTTGCTTTCGGCCGTTACCACCTGGCTGTTGCCGCTGGCGGGAGAAAATTTTTGGCTGGTCATCGCGGCCACGGCGATAATGGGCGTCTTCGCCAGCGCCATCCATCCTTTGGGCGACTCGATCGCATTGGAGTTGGCGCAGCGGGAAAAGTTCAAGTTTTCAACCGTGCGGACCGTCGGCTCGTTGGGTTTTGCGCTGATGGCGGCTCTCGCCGGGAAGATCTTTGCCGTCGATATCAGTTATATCTTTCTGCTCTTCTTTCTGTTTCGTTTGGGCGCTTTTATCAATGTCTATTTTGTTCCGCCGGTGGCCGGTCATGCCCGCGCCAAAAGTGCGGCGCGGTTTATGACCCTTTTTCAAGACACCAAATTGGTCGTCTTTTATTGTTACATTTTTTTGCTTTCCAGTACGTTTGGGTTTTTCAATGCGTTCCACGCGATCTATAGCAAGCAAATAGGGATCGGCACGGAATTGGTGGGTTTGGGGATCATGGCCGGTTCGCTCAGTCAATTTCCGTTCATGATCTTCTTTGACAAACTCTATCAAAAACTGGGGATTATTAAGATTTTGCTCATCTCGGGGTTGGTCTACACGCTCCGCTGGACGTTGCTGGTGGTCGGTTTTGGACCGGCAACGATCGTTCCGCTCTGGACGCTGCACGGTTTTAACTATATCGTTCTTTATCTCAGTCTCGCCGAATATATTGGCCGGAACGCTCCACCCGAATTGCGTACGCGTGGACAGGTGATGAACACCATGGTGCTGTCCGGGTTAAGTTCGATTGTCGGGAGTTCGTTGGGGGGCGCCATCGCCGCCGCCATTGGGATTCGGGGAACCTTTATCGCCAGTGCGGTACTTTGTTTCATTGGTGTCTGCGGTTTTCTAATCGTGATCCGGTGGTTGCCGGCTTTCCGCCAGTCGGCGGACCAACCGGGAGCGATCCAAGAATTGGCGATCTGCGCGAAACAGACCGAATAATGAAAATATAAAAGCGAAAGCCCTGGTTACCGGTTGGTTAGCCAGGGCTTTCGCTTAAGTACTTTGCTCAATGCGGAGCTTGAGTTCAGTTGATGGCTTTGCTGTTGCCGACCAATTCGATTTGGGAGTTGGCGTCGCCTTTTAAGGCCAAGAAGTTGGTTTGGCCTTTGCGTAATTTGCAGCCTTGCACCAAAACTTGTTTGGTGTTTTCCAACCGGATCACCGGTTGGCTGGAATCGGCGGCTTTGGCCGCGCAACGGATCAGATCGATGTTCTCCGAATTCTCAATGGTGAACGCGGGGCCATCGGCGTTTTCGACCGTGACATTGTTAAAAGAGACATCGCGGACATTGGTGCAGCAAACGCCTTTTTTGACCATGGGATCGAGTCCGACCATCATTGCCGGCGCCGCCGGTGCCGCGTGATCGGCCATGCGCAGGGAGATGTTGTCAAACGAGATATCTTCGATGGGCATCTCCGGCAAACCGTACAAAAAGGCGGCCGCGGCGCGAATCTCCCGGGCGGTAATATTACTGATATGGATCCGCCGGAAGATCGGAGTCGTTTGGTCGACCGGTTTGGGGTTGCGGTCGACCACATGGGGATCTTCCCCGCCAGGCCCGCAACGGTAGTAGAGGTGCATCACCAACGGAGTGATCACGTCTTTCATTACGATATTATTAACCCGGATATCCTCGATCAGCCCGCCCCGGCCGCGCCGGGATTTCATCCGGATACCGCGGTCGGTCCCTTCGAAAACGCAGTTGGAGATGACGACGTTCCGAACCCCGCCGCTCATTTCACTCCCGATAACCACGCCGCCGTGGCCGTGAACCATGGTGCAGTTAGTGATGGTAATATTCTCACAGGGAACCCGTTTGCTGCATTCTTCAGTGCCGGCTTTCAAGGTAATGCAGTCATCGCCGACATCGATATGGCAGTTGGAGATGTGGACGTTTTTACAGGATTCGGGGTTAATCCCGTCGGTATTGGGAGATTGAGCCGGATTTTTAATTGTCACTTTAGTGACGGTGATGTTTTCGGTTTCGATCGGGTTGATAGTCCACGCCGGCGAGTTGGTCAGGGTAATTCCTTCGATCAAGACGTTTTGGCAATTGTCAAAACTGATGAAGCGCGGCCGGGGATAAGCCAATTCGTGATTGCGGAACCGTTCCCACCAAGGCTTGCCTTGACCGTCAAGGATGCCGCGGCCGGTGACTGCTACATTTCGTAGCTCTTTGCCATAGATCAGCGGGGAATAAACTTCACGGTCCACGCCTTCCCAACGGGAGAAGACAACCGGATAGTCCTTAATATCCTGGCTAAACAAGAGAATGGCGCCGGCTTCGACATTGAGAGTAATATTGCTTTCCAAGTGAATCGGTCCGGTGAGATAGGTTCCGGCGGGAACGTGAACCGTACCGCCACCCATCCCGATACAAGCTTGAATTGCCGCCGCGAAGGCTTCGGTGCATAAGGTTTTTCCGTCGGGAACCGCACCGAAATCAGTGATGGTGATATTGTTTGCCATTGATTTAACCTCCAAAAGATTCGCTATAACATTGTTTGCTGTCTTGTTGACGCACATTTGTCCGTCCCGGGGCTGAACCCATTTAATTTTCATTCTGCGCCGCTTGAAGCCTCATGGGCCGGGAGACGAAGATAGTTTTTTGCGATATTAGCGCCCTCAGTATACAATCATACTGCATCTCGTCGATAAAATCTGCGTCTTTTTTGCCATCAATACCAAAAAATTTTCTGATTTTGCTAAGTAATTTCGTTTTTGAACCGCAATATTTATCGAAAATCGCAAAAATAGGCTACCAATAAATTTTACGAAATGTTAAAATTAGGTTCGGGTGATATGATGGAAGTTAATAATTGTGAATTTCGAAACTCCGCCAATACGTTTGCGTTGTCCGGCAAGAAGGCTTTGGGACACTATAACATGTCCGGAAACCATCTCCATGATTACTACGAATTATATTATTTAGTCTCCGGTGAGCGTTATTATTTTGTCAAAGATCGCACTTTTTATATTAAAACCGGCGATCTGGTTCTTATTCCGCCGCATGAGCTCCACAAAACGACCGACACTGGAGTCCCGGGACATGAACGGGTGCTGCTGTATTTTACCGAAGACTATATGATGCCGGCCGGTAATTCATTGCGAGATGTTTTAAACGCGTTGTTTGTCAACGGGCCAAGTGTCATCCCGCTGACTTTGCCTGCCCAAAATCAGTTGGAAGATTTATTGCAAAAGATGTTGACTGAAGTTCGAGAACGATCAGTCGGATTTGAACTGGCGTTGCAAGGGTTTCTCCTGCAATTGTTGGTAAATCTCACGCGATATCAGCAATATCATCAAAACGATCTGATGGACGCGTTTGAACATCCAAGCCAAATTCATCAGAAGATCTCGGAAATTGTCCAATATATCAATCAAAATTTTTATGACACACTAACCCTGTCAATCCTTTCGGAACGTTTTTACATCAGTCCCTACTACCTAAGCCGGATCTTTAAAGAGACCACCGGTTTCACCTTTGTGGAATATTTGAGTAACGTGCGGATCAAAGAGGCCCAAAAACTGTTGCGGGATTCGCGCTGGAAAGTAATCCAGGTGGCGGAGAAGGTCGGCTTTGGCAACATCGCCCATTTTGGCAGGGTTTTTAAGAACATCACCGGTAAAACACCATTACAATACCGCAAACAACAGACACAGATCATATAAAATTACATGTATAACAGCGTTTATCGAATCTAAACATGTCGCGCCAAATATTACCAACTTCTTTGAGGGGCGACATATTTTCCGTAATTTATAAATTGCAATAAATACTGCCGTTAATTGGTTTAAAAATCTATTGCAATTTATATATTCTTTTTTCAAAAATTAAGATAATATATTAATAATGCCATAAGATTATTTGAAAATTTGACCCTTTGATACTCAAAACACCAATTGTTCAGTTATTCATCCTGGTTTGAGTGTCAAAGGGTACTTCTGGAGTTAGGCGCAATTTCAAAAAATCTAACATGTAGGAAGTAATGTCATTGGGCTTATTCAATTTAAACCAAATGAAAACGAAAGCTGCGAAAGCATTACAACTGGGACGTTCTTCGCTGAAGCTCTCACGGGCGCTGCCGAAACGTGATAGTGTCATGTTTACGTGGATCTTATCATATGCCTTGATTCTGCTGGTTCCGGTGGTGATCACCACGATCAGCTATTTCATTACCGCCAATGTCCTGGAGAAGGAGATCAGCAAATCCAATACGGTTTTGTTGAAAAAAGTCCAGCAACAAATGGACAGCCTCTTGGAAGAGGCGGGACGGCTCGGGAATGAAATTGCCATTGACGCGCGGGTCAATGATTTTCTGAAACGGAAAAAAGCAACGGAATTGGGCGCTTATGATATTTATCAATTGGTCAGGAATCTAAGGGCGTATAAGATCATCAACAGTTCAATCGATGATTTTTATGTCTATTTTAAAAATTTGGATCTGGTTATTTCGTCCGATGGCAGTTATGACAGCAAGTCTTATTTTATGTTGTATTTGAACAATACCGGATTGAGCTATCAGCAATGGCATAGAATGGTATCGAATTATTACCGGGACGCCGCGTTTCCGGTGCGGTATGAAGACAGCACCGGGGAAATCTATAAAACGATTGCTTTTACCCGTTCGCTTCCTTTGTATTACACGAACGAATCTTCGGCCAACGTGGTAATTATTTTGAATGAATCGCGCTTTATGAACGATGTCTGGGACATTGGGGCCTTAAACCAAGGGTTAGCCCTGATCGTCGATAAAAATAACAATGTGCTTGCTTCCTCCAATCATATGACCCGGTTCGCCGGGATTGACTTTAAAAAGATCAGCGATGATGATGGGGGTCTGTTCCATCAGCGGCTCAACGGGAAAAATTCAGTCGTCTCTTATATTACGTCCAAAAAATCGGAGTGGCGTTATTTGGTAATCACGCCGGTGAGCGTTTTTCGGGCCAAAGCCGATTATGTCCGTAACTTAACTATTTTCAGTTTATTGCTCTGTCTGGTCATTGGGGGCTTTATTTGTTACCGCGCGTTGCGAAAAAATTATAACCCGATTGAGCAACTGATCAAATTATTAGAGGATTATCAAGGTTCAAGCTTCGATAAGAAAAATAATGAATATTCCTTCATTCAACAAGCCATCGCCAAGGCTTACTCCGATTTGGAAGCGGTCGACTCTACTGTGCAACAGCAGAACAAGTTGTTACGCACGCATTTTCTAACCCGTTTGCTGCAGGGTAAAGATACCGATACCCGGTTGATCCAGGACCGGTTGCAATTTCATGACATTCATTTTAAAACCGACCATTTCGGAGTCATGGCATTTTATATCGATGACTTTTACGGCATGGATCTCGATACCTTAAATGCTTCGGACCAAGCGGCTTTGGAAAATTTTAAAAAAGCGCAAGCTGTCATTGTCAGCACGATCAATGATCGGTTGGAGAATAATCTCGGTTTTACAACCGATGTCGATGATTTATTGGTCTGTCTAATCAACTTGGAAACGGGCGGAGCGGAAGGAAAGCAGGCGATGATCCGGATTGCCACCGAATCCCAAAGAATTTTGCGCGACAACTATCAAATCCAGGTGATGGTCTCGGCCAGCGGCATTCATAACGCGGCCGGCATCGCCGAAGCGTTTACTGAGACATTGCAAGCAATGGAATATAAAAAGTTGCTTGGCATTGAAGACCTGGTGCTTCACGAGGATTTGAACGACTTGCCCAAGGGGGATTATTATTACCCGTTGGAAAAAGAGCAACAGTTGATCAATTGTATTAAAACCGGGGATTTGGAACGGTCGAAGCTAATTTTGGACGAGATTTTTTGCAATAATTTTGAAAAATCGATTTTGCCGGTGAAGATCGCCCGTTGTCTGATGTTCAACTTGGTCAGCACCATGATTAAAACGGTCAATGAAATTAACGATGCGAACCGTCAAGGTTTTCTTGATGAATTGAATCCGATTGAAAAACTGTTGAACTGCGAATCAATCAATGAAATGAAATTGGAAATGATGACCATCCTGGCCCGCTTCTGCGAATACATTCAGCTGAAAAATAAGGAGCGATCCAAAGGTCGTCAAAAAGAGAATGAGATCCAACTGAAAGATCAAGTGATGGAGTTTGTCAAAGAGAACTACACTGATCCCAACTTGGGAATCACTACCATTGCGCAGCAGTTTAACGTGCATCCGGTACATTTGTCACGGACCTTTTTGGAACAGAACGGCGAGGGTTTGTTGGATTTCATCAACCGGGTCCGTCTAAAAAAAGCGAAACAATTGTTTCGCGAACTCAGTAACTTGGATGAAGTGGCCAAAGCGGTCGGATATTCCAATACGCGTACTTTTACGCGGGCGTTTAAAAAGTATGAAGGAACCACCCCCGGTAAGTATAAAGACACCGAGAATAATTTTGGAATCGGGTCCTAAAATGCATAAGAAAGTCATTATTGGTAGAAAAAATGTCTTATCTTGTTAAATCAGGCATTTACTTTTTCTTTAGTTATCTGTTACAATTAATACATGATCGCCATATTATTTGGCATCAAAAACATAAGGGAGGGTGTTTCGTTGAGTAAGACCTTGAAAAGCTTGTTGCTCGTTGGTTTACTGGTTTTATTGACTGGATCGGTGTTTGCGGCCAAGAGTGTTTACCCGCTCACATCCAACGTAACGCTTAAGTATTGGATGCCGTTGCATGCCAATGTGCAATTGGTTGCCAAGAACTTTGGCGATACGGAATTTGCTAAAGAATTAGCAAAACGGACCGGTGTAAAAGCCCAATTTTTACATCCCGCGACCGGCAATTCTGCAGCATTGGAATCATTCAACTTGATGATGGCTTCAGGAGATCTGCCAGACTTGATTGAGTATCGTTGGTTTGATATCCCGGGTGGTCCAAACTCCGCGATTGAGAACGGCTATATCTTTAAACTCAATCCGATCATGGACAAATATGCTCCGAACTTAAAAGCGTACTTAAAGAAAAATCCCCAATACAACAAAATGGTCAAAACCGATGAAGGCAGTTATTATGTTTTCCCGTTCATCCGTGGCGACGAATCTCTTATTTCGACCGCTGGTCCGATCGTCCGTCAAGACTGGTTGGATGAATTGGGCTTAAAATCCCCGGAGACTCTTGATGAATGGTATAACGTCTTAAAAACTTTCAGAGACAAGAAAGGCGCCCCCACTCCGTTAAGCGTTCTTCAAACTGAGTTGAATGGCGCTTTCCAAGGCGGTGCCGACAGCTTCGATGGTTTCTATGTTGACAAAGGTAAAGTCCGCTATGGTAGCATTGAACCGGCCCGTAAGCAATACTTCGAGATCATGAACAAATGGTATAAAGAAGGCTTGCTTGATAAGAACTTTGCAACCGTTACCCGCAAAGTGATCGATGCCAATATCTTAGGCGGTAAATCCGGCGCTACCTATGGTTCCGGTGGTAGCGGTCTCGGCCGTTACATGGAAGCGATGCAAGGCAAAGACGATAAGTTTAGCTTGGTCGCCACCAAATATCCGTCACCGAAAAAAGGCCAATTGGCTAAATTCGCCAACCGTTCAGCGCCATTTGGTCCGGCGAACGACGGTAACGTCGCCATCTCCACCAAGTGCAAAAACGTTGAAGCCGCTGCTCGCATGTTAGACTATGCATACAGCCAAGAAGGTAACTTGTTCTATAACTTCGGTATCGAAGGTATCACCTATAAAATGGTTGATAAATACCCGAAATATACCGAGTTGATCCTGAACAATCCGGACAAAATGTCCCCGACTCAAATCATGTCCAAATATATGCGTGGTTGTAACAATGGACCGTTTGTCCAAGACAAACGTTACCTTGAACAATACTACGCGTTGCCTGCCCAAAAAGCGGCGATGACCCTCTGGAAGAGTAACGACTTCGGTAAGTATAAGATTCCGCCGATCACCCCGACTCCGAAAGAAAGTGAAGAGTTGGCGAAGCTCATCAACGAAATCAATACTTACAACGACGAAATGACCTTGAAGTTCATCATGGGCGTAGAACCGATTGCGAACTTCGACAAATACGTCGCGCAAATCAAAAAGTTAGGTATTGATCGCGCGATCGCAATCAACCAAGCTGCTTATAACCGTTATCAGAACAGAAAGTAGTTTCGATTGCTTTAAACAAGGATGGACCTGCATTGCAAGACCGGTGCAGGTCCATTCTGTTGAAAAATATGACATCTGCAATATAATATTAAACTACATGAAACATCGGTCATTACGAAATCCATGTGTAGTTGGCTTAAGGAACCCCCAAAAGAACTGGAAGAAACCGGAGCCCCGATAACCGGTTGATTGGTATCAAATGTTACCAAATTTAATATAAACGCTTGGTACCTGCTGGTAGGAGGGATTGCGACAATTTTTCTGTGATGTCAGAAAGTACCGCAAAACCAGCGGTTTGTCATTTTTAGCAAAAATTCTGTCGCTAAGCCATCAAAAATTGTCCGTTTACTTCGCCTTAATATTTCATTTACAATGAGGACAGTGAGGGCGTTCAGGTCTCATACTACATCTTAGGGAGGGTGTCTTAAGTGAGCAACAGCAAGATTTTCCGTGGTGTCGTACTTGCATTTCTACTGATTTTTCTAACGGGGTCTGTTTTCGCAGCGAAAAGTGTTTATCCTTTAACATCCAATGTGACTTTACGGTATTGGATGCCGTTGCATGCCAATGTGCAACTGGTTGCCAAAAATTTTGGCGATACCGAATTTGCAAAAGAATTGCAAAAACGGACCGGTGTGAAATTGCAATTTCTGCATCCTGCATCGGGAAATACCCAAGCATTGGAGTCTTTCAACTTAATGATGGCTTCCGGCGATCTGCCAGACTTAATTGAATATCGCTGGTTTGATATTCCGGGTGGCCCCAATAGCGCCATCGAAAGCGGTTATATTCATAAACTCAATCCAATCATGGACAAATACGCTCCGAACTTAAAAGCGTATTTGAAGAAAAATCCCCAATACAACAAGATGGTCAAAACCGATGAAGGAAATTACTACGTATTTCCGTTTATCCGCGGCGATGAGTCTCTCATCAGTACCGCCGGTCCGATTGTTCGGAAGGATTGGCTGGATGAACTCGGTTTAAAAGCTCCGGAAACGCTGGATGAATGGTATACGGTATTAAAAGCGTTTAAAGACAAGAAAAATGCCTCCACTCCGCTTTCAGTGCTTTCAACCGAGTTAAGTGGCGGTTTTGCCGGTGGCGCCGATAGTATTGCCGAATTTTATATTGACAAAGGAAAAGTTCATTACGGCAGCATCGAGCCGAGCCGGAAGAAATACTTTGAAGTGATGCGCAAATGGTATGCGGAAGGTTTGCTTGACAAGAACTTTGCAACCGTCAACCGGAAGATTATTGACGCTAACATCCTAGGTGGGAAGACCGGCGCCACTTACGGTTCGGGTGGTAGTGGACTGGGCCGTTATATGGACGCTATGGACGGGAAAGATGCCAAGTTCAACTTGGTTGCTACCCAATATCCGTCATCGAAAAAAGGACAACTGGCGAAATTCGCTAATCGTTCCGCGCCATTTGGCCCTAATAACGATGGGAATGTCGCGATCTCTACCAAATGCAAGAACATTGAAGCCGCCGCTCGTTTGTTAGATTATGCTTATAGTCCGGAAGGAAATTTATTCTACAACTTTGGTATTGAAGGAACAACTTATAAAATGGTCAACGGTTATCCGACTTATACCGAGTTGATCATGAAGAATCCGGAAAAAATGTCTCCGACGCAAGTTATGTCCAAATTTATGCGCGGTTGTAACAATGGACCGTTTGTCCAAGACAAACGTTACCTTGAGCAATACTATGAACGCCCGCAGCAAAAAGAGGCAATGAAACTCTGGAAAAACAACGATTTCGGCAAGTACAAAATGCCTCCGGTAACCCCGACCCCGAAAGAGAGCGAGGAATTGTCGAAGATTATCAACGAAGTCAACACCTATAACGATGAAATGACCTTAAAATTCATTATGGGCGTCGAACCGGTTGCCAATTTCGATAAATATGTAGCTCAAATCAAAAAGTTGGGTATCGACCGCGCGATTCAAATTTACCAAGCTGCTTATGCACGTTACAACAAACGGTAATTTCTGTTTTATTCATTGGTATGTGGACCCGCCACTTTCGCGGGTCCACTTAAGATAATTTCTATAAAAAAATTTGTATTTCAGAAAAAAGATAGAAAGGGAAATACGATGAGCGTGGAAATTACCAAGAACCAAGTTCCGGCTGCATCCGGGCCCAGCTTGTGGCAGAAGGCCAAAGTCGATTTTCAACGGAATCGCGCTTTGTATTTAATGGTTCTGCCGGTTGTCGCTTACTACATCATCTTCCATTACTTGCCGATGTACGGAGCGATTATTGCCTTTAAGAACTTTTCGCCGATGAAAGGCATCTTTGGAAGTCCCTGGGTGGGTTTCGAAAATTTCACTGAGTTTTTTAATGGTTATTACTTCTGGCGTATTCTAAAAAACACTCTTGTCATCAGTTTGACCGAATTGGTCTTTTCGTTCCCGGCTCCGATTATTTTGGCTTTATTGATTAACGAGTTGAAGAATAAGATTTTTACTCGTACCGTTCAAACAATTACCTATATGCCGCACTTTATTTCATTGGTTGTTATCTGTGGTATGATCAAAGACTTCACTATGGATAGCGGTGTTGTCAATGTGTTCTTAAGTTACTTCGGTTGGCAACCAATCACCATGTTGAACAAACCGGAATTGTTTGTGCCTCTCTATGTCATCTCGGATATCTGGCAACAAGTGGGTTGGGGCTCCATCATTTATTTAGCGGCATTATCAGGCATCGACCAACAACTTTACGAAGCCGCGAAAATTGACGGCGCCGGCCGCTTCAAACAGACGCTCTATGTTACCTTACCGGGAATTTTACCGACAATCATCGTTTTATTGATCTTAAGAATGGGTCGTTTGTTGAACGTCGGTTTTGAAAAAATTATTTTGTTATACAATCCGGCCATTTATCAAACTTCCGATGTTATCTCCTCGTTCGTTTACCGCAAAGGTTTATTAGAATTTGACTGGAGCTTCAGCGCGGCGGTTGGTCTGTTTAACTCAGTGATTAACTTTGCATTATTGCTGAGCGCTAACTGGATCAGTCGACGGGTTCAAGGCTCAAGTTTATGGTAAGGGGAGGGTTAATTAATGGCTATTCGTGAAAGCGTCGGTGAACGCGTATTTAATCTCTTTAACGTTGTCGCGATGAGCATAATCATGGTCATCACGATTTACCCGTTATTATATGTGTTGTTTGCATCGTTAAGTCAACCGACTGAATTTATCGCCCATTCCGGTTTGCTGTTAGCACCGTTGGGTCCGATGACGCTTGCTTCGTATAAAGCGGTTTTTGCTAACCCCAATATTCTCTCCGGTTACGTGAACACCATCATTATCGTGATCGGCGGTTTGATCATCAACCTGATCTTAACTGCGATCGGTGCTTACTTCTTATCCCGGAAGAACGTGATGTGGCGGAACCCGGTGATGTTCATGGTTGTTTTTACCATGTTCTTTAGCGGCGGTTTGATCCCGTTCTTCTTCACAGTAAAAGGCCTGCACATTGATAATTCATTGTGGGCGCTGATTTTACCGGGGGCGATCAACACCTTCAACTTGATCATCATGCGGACGGCATTTGCCGCAATCCCCGACAGTATTGAGGAGTCGGCCCGTATCGACGGTGCTGGACACTTTACGATTCTTTTCCGGATTATCATTCCGTTAGCGGCTCCGACCATGGCGGTTATGGTCCTGTATTATGGTGTCGCGCACTGGAATGCTTGGTTTAACGCGATGATTTTCTTGCAAAGACGGGAGCTTTTCCCCTTGCAATTAATCCTGCGTGAAATCTTGATTCAGAACGATACCTCGCTGATGGTTAGCGGCGCCAGCACCGGCGATGACTTCATGATTGGTGAAACCGTTAAATATGCGGTTATCGTTGTTGCAACATTGCCGATTTTAGCGCTGTATCCGTTCTTACAAAGATTTTTTGTTAAAGGTGTTATGATCGGATCGGTTAAAGAATAATTATTATTGGCGGGTGTATGTTACAGTCTTATCTGAAATTAACGAGATTGGTACATTCGCCCGCCAATTTGTTTAAAGAAATTTGATTGATAGAGGTTAATCGGTTTTTGAAATTTTTTGCCAAGGAATTGAGATGATTGAAAACGATTTACCTCTTACCGGCCATCGTCAATTGAATGTGTCTTTGCAAAGAGACGTTCAAATCGCGGTGGTTTTTTATTTTCACAAAAATAGCAAATGTTGGACTTTGTTAAGTTGATATAGCACACCTGGAATCAATTTGTAATTTCGATTGTAATTTTAACAGAAAGATAATATACTTTATGGTGGGATCTTGTCTAAAAGGAAAATTTGGGTCTATTTTCACGATCCTGATGTTCCATTATTGACTTTCGATAGACCGAATTGTAAAACGTTTATTACTCAGAAAACAGACGTAGACCCAAGGAAAAGACTATAACAACCTTACGACAGGAGTGGAACCTATTTCATGGTGGCATCCTATGCGGTAAAAATGATCGATTCCGTGTTGCAACGACATCCGGTTTTGGCTGAACACTGGAATTACGAATTTGGGTTGATGTTAAAAGCGATTGGTGATGTTTGGCAAATTAATAACGACGGTAAGTATTTCAGTTACATCAAAGAAAACCTGGACCGGTTCGTCCAACCTGACGGAGCGATTCATACATATCGAATTGACGAGTATAATCTGGATCAGGTGAATGCGGGTAAAGTTTTATTATTACTTTTTCGGACAACCAATGATGAGCGTTATCAAAAAGCCGCGGTTTTACTTCGGCGACAATTAGCGAATCATCCCCGGACCAAAGAAGGTGGTTTTTGGCATAAAAATAGTTATCCTTGGCAGATGTGGTTGGACGGTCTCTATATGGAAGGGCCTTTTTATGCGGAATACGCCAAAATGTTCGATGAGCCGGCCGCCTTCGACGATGTGGCCAATCAACTCGTTTTGGCATATCGGCATACCAAAGATCCCAATACCGGATTGTTATATCATGGATGGGACGAGAGTAAAACCCAAGCCTGGGCTGATAAGGCAACCGGATGTTCCGCAAACTTTTGGGGCCGGGCGATGGGCTGGTACGCAATGGCATTGGTTGATGTTTTGGATTATTTGCCGGACAATCATGACGCCCGATCAGCGATTGTAACGATCCTTCGCGATGTTGCGGCAGGATTGGCCAAATATCAGGATCAAGCTACCGGGCTTTGGTATCAAGTGATGGATCAAGGGATCCGGTTGGGCAATTATCTTGAAGCATCGGGATCAAGCATGTTTGTCTATGCTTTGGCCAAGGCAGTTCGTAAAGGGTACATCAATTCAAGCTACGCGAATCTTGCACAAAAAGGGTATCAGGGCTTAATTGAACGTTTTATCGTTCAAGAAACCGACGGGACCATCAGTTTGACCGGTATTTGCAAAGTTGCCGGATTGGGACAGTATCATCAGGATCGACCTTACCGTGACGGTTCTTTTGAATATTATATTAATGAGCCGATCGTAGTCAACGACTACAAGGGAGTTGGACCTTTTATCCTGGCTTGTACTGAGATTGAACTGCAAAAATAAACTTGAGGCGCAACAACTTACGCCAGTTATCACGGAACGAAAGATATCAAAAAAAGCTGGGCAGATCCCAAGCGTTGATACATCTTTTGAATGGTTTTCCACCATACCCCAGCATTTTTCTAAAAAGTCGGTATTTCGGGTTCGAAAACAACCGACTACGAAAGGAAATTGCATTATTACCAAGTAACTTGGTTTGATAATGCAATATTCTAAAATGGGTGGGGATTGACACGGTCGAAACCGTTCGAGTTCGCTAAGCGGTTTTCCGAACAAGTCAATTGAGAGAAATGCGGATTTTCCAAATAAGCGTTTGGTAATTTGCAATTTTCTGAATTACAAGGAGGCTGGAAAGATGGCAAGGTTTTTTCAAAATGCATTTGCAAAACCGGTACAATGGGTAGTTGCTGTTTTAGCCAACATTAAGGTATTCATTCAGATTTTGGCCATTATCCTAATCTTGGTCGCCTTCCTTATTATTGAAGGACTGAATGGGCATCAGATCATCGGTGAAATGCAAAAAGTAACCAGGCAAGTCTTTAGCGAGAGTGTCCAGGGACAGCGGAAAATTAATGATGTTCGGATGGAAATTGAAAATTTTCGTAATTTTTACCTTATGAAATTGGCCAAGGTCAATATAGTCCTTGATGCGGATACCATGGCGTTGGAGTCAACCATATCCAGTTTAAGCACGCTGGATTCGGAGAGTGCCGATGCCATGACCAGTAACATCGAGAAACTCAATGAAATTCTAGCCAGGCCGGAATCGCCGGAAAATTATGAATATCTCAGTCAAGTCTTGAATGAAATGACCGTGGAGTTGCAGACCTTGGAACGGAAAGCCATGCTTTCAACGACCGGAGTCATGAGTTTCGGCAATCGTTTCTCGGCCGATTCCCAAAAAATAACCTTTATCCTAACGTTGGTCGGTGGGATTATCTCCATTTTGCTCGGTTTGGGTATTGCGGCTTCGGTCTCTCGACCGATGCGGCAGATCGTGAACGACGCGAACGCTTTGGCGGTGGGTGATTTCTCCAAAAATTTAGTGGCGCAAGGGTGTCGTGAAGTCAATGAAGTGGTAAAAGGTCTCAATAACGCTGTTTTTAGTCTGCGTAATTTGGTCGGAGGGATCAATGAGCAGTCCAAGAGCTTGCTAGACGCCAGCAACGAGTTGCGTGAAGCGTCGAACATCTCCGGGAAGTCCGCTGCGGAGATGGCCCGGGCGATGGAAGATTTAGCTAAAGCATCAACTGAACAAGCAGACCAGATCAGCCGGATGGCCGAGACCGTTAATGACCTTGGCGAGCTCGTCCGGAAGGTTTCCGCCGATACGGAACGGATTGCCGCCACCTCGGTACGGGTCGCCGACTCGGCCAAAGCCGGTCAAGAGATCAGTAATGCCGTTGCCAATGAGATTCATGAAGTTTACAATACGACCAAAATCATCTCCGATGTGATTGAAGACCTCAATCAGACTTCCGGAGAGATCAGCGATATTACTTCGGTTATCGAAGGGGTAGCCGAGCAAACCACTTTGTTGGCGCTGAACGCTTCGATCGAAGCAGCGCGTGCCGGAGAGCATGGTAAAGGGTTTAGCGTC
Organism: Bacillota bacterium; assembly: GCA_023410535.1. Classification (GTDB taxonomy): domain Bacteria; phylum Bacillota; class UBA4882; order UBA8346; family UBA8346; genus JAEYPR01. Next base: position 41,501 of record JAEYPR010000021.1, read on the forward strand.
GTTGCGAAGGAAACCGGAAAACTGGCCGAGCAATCAAAACGGGCTGCCCAAATGATCGCCGACCTGTTGGCGCAGATGAAAGTCCGGACCGAACATGCGGTTACGGTCATTCAGACCGGCGCGGTCCGGGTTGAAGCCGGTAAAAACCTTGCTTCCGAAGCGACCACCAAGTTTGGCGACATCTTTAAAGTCCTCAACGAAATGTTGGGTCAGATTCACAACGTGGCGATTGCCGCCCGGGAGATGGCGCAGAAGAACGAGTTGGTGATTGCATCGGTGGAAGCCGTCGCCTCCATCAGTGAAGAGAGTATGGCGAGCACCGAGGAAGTATCGGCGACCGCTGAAGAACAGAGCGCCGAGGCGGAACAGGTAAAAGCGATGGCCGAAAATATGGCGGGGATCGCTGCTGAGCTGAAAAAAGCGGTTTCGGTCTTTAAAGCCGGCTGAACGGTTTAGAACAATACCAATCAAAACCCCTCTTTGGCAAAGACCAAAGAGGGGTTTTCTTTTTGAGAGGATCGTTGGATTGAAAATAAATGATATTAGGACGGAAGCTGTTTATTCATTGCGTACTGGCGGGCGTAAAGATTGCGGTAGATATTGCTGGACTCCATTAATTGGGTATGAGTGCCGGATTCGGCAATGGTTCCTTGGTGTAAGACAAGAATCCGGTCGGCATTGACCACCGTTGAAAGGCGATGGGCGATGATAATGGTTGACCGGTTGATCATTAAGCGGTCCAGCGCTTCCTGAATCAGCCGCTCGGAGTCGGCGTCCAGACTGGAAGTAGCTTCGTCCAGAATTAGAATTTTAGGGTCCTTCAAAAAGGCTCTGGCAATGGTTAAACGTTGTTTCTGACCACCGGAGAGGAACATCCCCCGTTCGCCGACTTCGGTTTCCAGTCCTTGTGGCAGCCGCTGGACAAAATCATAAGCATTAGCGGCTTTACAAGCCGCAATTACTTGTTCCTTGGTAGCACGAGGATTGCCGTAAAGAATATTATCGCGAATGGTCCCGCTGAAGAGGATCGGATCTTGCAATACCATCCCGATATGGTCGCGTAGGGATTTTTGTTTGATCATCCGGAGATCATGACCGTCGATGGCAATGGTTCCGGAGTCCACATCAAAGAAACGCGGAATGAGGCTGACCAGCGTTGACTTACCCGAACCGCTGTGTCCGACCAGCGCAATTTTTTGACCGGGTTCAACGATGAATTGAATGTTTTTCAGTATCGGTTCAGGTTTGGCGTAGGAAAAATAAACATTGTCAAATTGGATTTTGCCGGAGACCGATGACAATTGGATGGCATTGGGGTGGTCGTTAATATCCGGGTGCTCGTCAATGATTTCGAAGATTCGGTCTAAGGCTGCCATCGAGCTGGAGTAGACCACGTTCAGCTCGGAGAAACGTTGTAACGGAAGATAGAGTGGGTTAAGATACATGCTCACCGCGACCAGCTCGCCGACGGTCAGCCGACCGTAAATGACTTGATAACCGCCATATAATGTAACAATTAAGGGCGCGAGGTTGGTCAACACCCCGGTGATGGTCTGGTTCATGCTTTGAAAATAAACACTGCGCATGGTTGTGCTGAAAAGTTTTTCCGAGTCGCGCTGGAAATGTTCCTGTTCGCTTTTTTCTTGATTAAAAGCGCGTACCACTACATTACCGGAGATCTTCTCCTGAATTGAGCCGGAGATGAATTCGATTTCACGCTGAATCTGGTGGCTGGATTGTTTCATTTGATCGCCGAGCCGCCGGTAGAAAAAGATATACAGCGGGAAGGTTGCTAAAGCAATCAAGGTAAGCGAAAGGTCGATTTGGAAAAGAAAATAGAGTACAACCGTTAGGGAGATGCTGTCCATCCAGACATTGGTCAGTGCGTTCCCAACCAGGTTTTGGGCGAGCGAGATGTCGCTGATCATCCGGGAGACGATTCCGCCGGATTTGTGACGTTGAAAAAAGGAGGCCGACATCCGCAAAATGCGATGATACAACTCGTAACGAAGATCAAACACCGAACGGTTACCGGCTTTGCCGGCATAAAAATGGCGGATGTAGGTTCCCGGCGCCCAAATTACTACAAAAGTCAGCATTAATCCGCCCACCGACCAATAAAGCTGGTGCATTTTCATGGTCACGGACAAATGAGGATTGAGATAGACAGTATCCAGGAGATATTTGGTTACTTGGGGGATGAGTAAAGGAATCGTAAATTTGATAATCCCGCCGATCACCGCAGCCAAAACGTAATGCCAATACGGTTTGACATAGGCTAGAAAACGGCGGAAGTTGGATTGATGCTCCATAGTGAACCATCCTTAACTTTGTAAACGGCTTTTAGTAAAATTTTATCACCGAAAGGAACAGTTTAAAACCGACAACTATATTAAAAAATTCAGTGGCAACAACAACAATTCCAAGTTGATACGCTCCGAGGAATTTGCGATGTTGAAAAGTGTATTATTCTCTACTAAAGTAGTGGAATGTCGCATTGTAATCATTTTGTAACAGAGGTTTAATATTAGAGGGAAGCGGAAATTTTAAGGAGGTATGGTCGTGAGGAAGTGGGGAATTTTATTCATTGCTTGTATGCTATTCGTAACGGTTTTCAGCAGTTATGGAATGGGAGCTTCGAAAACATTAACGGTTTATTCGTCGCACCCGGCGGATCTGATTAATTCAATTGTGAAAGAGTTTCAAGAACGGACGGGTATTACGGTGGATATTGTGGCCGCCGGAACCGGCGAATTATTAAAACGGGTCCAAGCTGAAAGTCAAAATCCGTTAGGTGATGTAGTTTGGGGCGGTGGCGCCGAGTCGCTGGATGCTTACAAACCGTATTTCCAAAAATACCAAACCGCCTCTGATAAGTTTATTACCAAAAACAACAAAGACAAAGAGTACCTATGGACGGGTTTCACCGGACTGCCAATGGTGATCATGTATAACAAAAAGCTGGTCAAAGCGGAAGACACTCCAAAAGGTTGGGCCGACCTGATCAATCCGAAGTTCAAAGGGAAGATTGCCTGTGCCGATCCGGCTAAATCCGGTTCTTCGTATACAACCATCGTGACCATCCTGACTGCCTTTGGCAAAGACAACGGGAAGGGATGGGATTTTGTCGGGAAACTCATCAAAAACCTCGACGGTAAGATCTTATCCAGTTCGACCGCAGTTTATAAAGGGGTTGCCGACGGTGAATACAGCCTTGGATTGACCTATGAGGAAGCGGCCGCCAAATACATTAAAGCCGGCGCCGATGTCGGGATTGTTTATCCGAAAGAAGGGACTTCGGCGGTTCCTGATGGTATGGCAATTATCAAAGGGACGAAAAACCTGGAAAATGCCAAAAAGTTCATGGATTTTGTGGTGAGCAAGGATGTTCAGACCATTGTCTCGAAATCGCTGATGCGGCGCTCGGTCCGGTCCGATATTCCGGCTCCGGAAGGTTTGATCGACATGAAAAAGATTAAATTGGTCAAATACGACTTTACCTTTGCTTCAGAGAAGAAAAATGATATTTTGGCGAAGTGGAAGGATTTAGTGATCGGCCGTTAAAAAAAGTAGTGGATTTTGGCAGCACAGCGATTGATTCTCGTTATATCATTGGATCATATTAGGACATTTCTTCCCGTAGAAGTGTCCTAATATAGTATTCATTTAAAACACCTTGCATTTTATCGACGAAATAAGTTGCACCGTTATTTGCGACGATTACGATAAATTGCAATTTTGCCATTAGCCGATAAGGAGTGTTGAACTTTGAGTTATGATGTGGTCATCGATCAGGCGGTGAAACGGTATGGCGATTTTCAGGCCGTTGCCGGCGTTTCTTTTACAGTGAATAAAGGGGAATTCTTTACCTTGCTTGGCCCGTCCGGTTGCGGTAAAACGACGTTGTTACGGATGATTGCCGGATTTAACCCGATCGACGGAGGGCGGATTTTATTTGATGATCAAGTGATGAATCCGGTCCCGGCTCATCAACGCAATACCGGAATGGTCTTTCAGAATTATGCCATCTTCCCTCACATGTCGGTCTTTGAGAATGTGGCTTATGGTCTGAAAGCACGAAAGCTAAGCCGGGTAGAACTGACACAACGGGTTGAAGAAGCGTTGGATCTGGTGCAAATTCGCCAATACTGTGACCGGCAGCCGTCACAACTCTCCGGCGGACAGCAACAACGGGTCGCGTTGGCCCGGGCGGTGGTGATCCACCCCGGGGTCTTATTGATGGATGAGCCACTCAGCAATCTTGATGCGAAACTACGGGTGCAAATGCGGACGGTCATTAAAAAGTTGCAACGCAATTTGAATATTACCACGATTTATGTGACCCACGACCAGGAAGAGGCTTTGGCGATCTCCGACCGGATCGCGGTGATGAATCAAGGCCGGATTGAACAGATCGGCACTCCGCAAGCGATCTATCTCAACCCGGCAAGTCCGTTTGTGGCCGGGTTTATTGGAACATCGAACTTTCTCGAGGCGGAACGGGTCGGCGATAATTCCGATGGAACCGCCATAGTAGTTATCAACGGGCAGAAGCAGTTGCGCGTCCCGTTGACGGTGATGAAGTCCAAGGCCAAGATTGTGACCGTTTCCGCCCGCCCCGAGACGTTGGAACTTGGTCCGTTGCAAGAGGGCGAGTTGGCCGGAGAAATCGGGTTAGCCACTTTTTTGGGTGATTACATCAATTATGAAGTCGTTTTGACCAACGGTCAAACCGTCGAGGTAAATGAATATACCAAGGATACCCAGGCGATCAAAGCGATCGGGACCAAGGTGTCGGTAATTCTTAGGCCGGAATTGGTCCAAGTCTTCGCCGGAACGGCGAAGGAGGAAACTGCATGAAACATGCTGCGAATCCCGCTGAGAGAATGACGGTTTCAAAAGGTTTTGCTCTGCGACGTTGGGATTTTTGGTCGTTGATTACTGGCGGCGCCTTTATTGTCTTAGCCCTCTTTTTACTTTATCCGTTTTCATCATTGATCTGGCGTAGTTTTCTCACGGAATCGGGCCAGTTTACGTTCCAAAATTATCTGGACTTTTTCCGGCTTCCGTATTATTACCGGACGTTAACCAACAGTTTATCGGTTTGTGTTACCACGACCCTTTTGGCCACTGCCATCGGACTGCCCTTAGCCTACATCACTACCCGATATAACATTTGGGGCAAAAAGTTGTTGAATCTGCTGATCATCATGTCGTTGTTATCGCCGCCGTTTATCGGGGCTTATTCCTGGATTTTGCTTTTGGGGCGGAGCGGCTTTCTGACGAAGTGGTTTCAGTCCATCGGAATCACGATGCCCCCAATTTACGGCTGGTTGGGGATTATCCTGGTCTTTACGCTCAAATTTTTCCCCTTTGTTTATTTATATGTCTCCGGCGCGTTAGGCAGCGTTGACCGTTCGCTGGAGGAAGCGGCTGAAAATCTCGGCGTCCATGGCTGGAAGCGGATACTTTCGATTACGTTTCCTTTGATCTTGCCGACGATTCTTTCCGGGGCGCTGATGGTGTTTATGAGTTCGTTGGCGGACTTCGGCACTCCGATGCTGATTGGCGAAGGCTTTAAGGTGCTCCCGGTTTTGGTCTACGAGGAATATATGAGTGAGATTGGCGGAAACGCCTCAGTGGCCAGCACTTTGAGTGTCCTGATCATTCTTTGCGCCACTGCGGTATTGCTCTTCCAGAAATGGGTCATCACCCGCAAAAACTATACTATGAGCGCGCTACGACCCCCGGCAATCAAAACATTACCTCCCGGAATGCGGGTGTTATTGACCGCCGCTTGTTACGCCATTGCTTTGGTGGCGGTATTGCCGCAGGTAGTCGTAGTGGTTACTTCGTTTCTTAAGACCAACGGGCCGATCTTTGTCGCCGGGTTCAGCCTGGAGAGTTACGCGACGATCATGTATAAGTTATCGCATAACATCACCAATACCTTTCTTTATGCCACGATCGCCATCGTAATCATGGTTTTGAGCGGCTTGATGCTGTCGTATGTGATTGTTCGACGCCGTTCCAAACGCACCGCGTTGCTCGATGTCTTGATTATGTTTCCGTATGTGGTTCCGGGAGCGGTGTTGGGCATTACGTTGTTGGTGGCTTTTAACCAACGTCCGCTTTTGCTCAGCGGAACCTGGTTCATCTTGGTGCTGGCTTATATCATTCGGAAACTTCCGTACACCATTCGTTCCAGCACGGCGATTCTTTATCAGATTGATCCCAGTATTGAAGAAGCCTCGATCAACTTAGGGGTTGCTCCAATGAAAACGTTCTTTAAGACTACCGCGGTCTTAATGATGCCCGGCGTCTTTTCGGGAGCGATTTTAAGTTGGATCACGACCATCAATGAGCTGAGCTCCAGTGTAATGTTGTACACCGGCAAAACCGCCACCATTTCGGTGGCAATCTACACTGAGGTCGTCCGGGCTAGCTTTGGAACAGCTGCGGCCTTGGCCGCGATTTTAACCTTTGCGACCATCATTTCCTTGTTGATCTTTTATAAGATTTCGGGTGGCAAAGAGGTTTCAATGTAAAAGCACAAGTTTTCAAAGGAGCATCACGATGCAAATTACTGATCTTCATACCCATACAACTTTTTCCGATGGCGACGGCCGCGTGGAACAGGTCATGGCAGCGGCGGAACGGAAAGGTTACCGGCTTGGCATCTCCGATCATGTCTTTTGTTCCGAGATGACGGATTTTGACACGATCGATATATACTTTGATACCCTTCGCCACTATCCGGTATTGGTCGGAGTTGAGGCCAATATCGGGGATTTTACCCAATGGCCCGCCCGAATGGAAGCCAAGCTGGATTACGTGATTGCCAGTGTCCATTCCTTAATGTACCGCGGTAATCCCCTGATTCTCAGCCAATACTTCGGAGCCCGCGCCGGCCTCGCGATTATCGCTTGCCGTATGAGAAAACTGACAGTCAGTTGTTGTTGGAGACGGCGTTAAGTATGATTGAGCGGACCTTTCAAGCGACCCGGGTTGATATTTTAGGTCATTGTACAGTATTGCCTTTTTATGAGGATCTGGTCGGCAGCAAGTTTTTGGCCGATTGGGAAGACGCCGTGATTGAATTGTGCCGGAAATACCGGGTGGCGATCGAAATCAGCGGTTTATGGAAAGAACCCGGTCCGGCGTTTATCGCGAAAGCGTTGGCGGCGGAGGTTCAATTCGGCCTGGGAAGCGACTGCCACCGGCTGAACGAACTCTGTGACCTGGAATACCCTTTAAAGATGTTAAAACAGTTCCCCATGATTCAAAAGCGTCTCTACCAACCGGATACGTTAAAAATCTGATCGATGGTGAAGGTATTGCTTGAAACTTAACTATTTTTATAAGCTATTATGTCATTTATTGCGATTATCATCGTACCGTTGCTGGTTGCGGGCGTCATCACTTACGGCTTGCTTACCGAGATCGTCACGGGGAATGTGAGCCGTCTAGCCAATGACGGGGTTGGACGGATCAGTATGCGGCTGGACGGTATGGCGCAAGAACTGGGTGGTCTGATCAACCAGCTCAGCCAAGCCCCTCAAGTGCAACGGCGATCGAGGATGAGACAGCTTTGAACTCCGGAAATATTGGAATTCAAAATGTCAACCGCCGGATCAAACTCTATTATGGAAACGAATATGGTCGCGTGATTGAAAGCCGGCGTAACCAAGGTACCAAAGTCCGGTTGCGATTGCCGGCGATTACCGAAAGGGCGAACCGGGATGCTGAAAGTAGCGGTAATTGAAGATGAAAATCTGGCCCGTAAAGGGTTGATCCTCACCACCCCATGGGAGAAGCTTGGTTGCGAAGTGGTGGGAGAAGCGATCAACGGTCTTGAGGGACTGCGATTGGTGAAACGATGCCAACCCGATATTGTACTGACCGACATCCGGATGTCGGGACTAAACGGCCTGAAAATGATCAGACGTCTCCGCCAAAGCTGCCAGGCCGAGTTTATCATCATTTCGGGTTACAGTGAGTTTGAATACGCGCAACAAGCGGTAAGTCTGGGAGTGAAGGAATATCTTTTGAAACCGGTCCGTCCTGAAAAGTTGCATCAAGTGATCCGCGGGGTGGTCCAGTCCATCCGCGAACAGAAGAATCTCCGTAAACTTCAGAACGGTTTGGAGAATGTCCAAGAAAGTAAAGTGATGTTGTTCAAGGAGTATCTACTCCGGGACGAAATCGACTGTAAGGAGCATTATGTCCGGTCGGCCATTGACTATATTCGTGTCAATTATCAGCGGAACATCAGTATCGCCGAGGTCGTCGGCCACCTGCATATCTGTAAGAGTTATCTGTTCCGGATCTTTAAGGCCGAGACCAATTATACGTTTATCGAATATCTCACATATTACCGAGTTAAAAAAGCGATTGAATTATTGAAGGATAAAACCGTGAAGATATATGAGATCGCCAATTTGGTCGGTTATAACGACTACCGTTATTTTAGCGCGATTTTCAAACGTTATGTCGGACTGAATCCTTCGGAATTTAAAGGATTGAACTAGTTCGACGGTTTTATTGTGTGGATCTCAATTTCTGAAACTTCACTTTCGCTACGCTTCGGCTTCCGAATTCCCCAACCTACTCGTCAGCCCCATCGTTGAGTGTCAAGTATTGGATAAAGTATCCGGAAATCAAAGGAAAAACCGGGACCGGCCGCGAACTAATGGGCATAAAGTCGCAGAGGAGGGGCCGGTGTGTGGATTATGGTTGGCGCCGCTTGGTGTGAAAAATGCCAGCAAACCAAGGAATTACTGTTTGAAAAAGGCTTGTGGCAGATGGTGCATTATCTTGATTTTGAGACGGCGGAAGGGAAAAAAATAGCCGTTGAGTATGGGGCGGAACAAATACCTTTCTTTGTGGTCGACGGGGAATTGGTGGAGTATGTCGGTCAATTTCTACATATATTAACAGAACGGAAAATGAAGGAAGAATTGGCGAAAGAAGATGAAGCGAGGCAATGAAACAATGGCGCTGTAAAGTGTGCGGTTATATTGGAGTGGGAGAGACTCCGCCTGATGTCTGTCCGGTCTGCGGCGCCGGCGCCGCAGCGTTTGAGGAAGTGGCAGGCGCGGACCAAGCGGGCCCCGAACAACATCATCAGTTGCAACAGGTGCTTTTTCGCATACCTTGCGGTTTGTTTATGGTCAGTGCGGAGTTCGATGGGAAACCCAATGGGATGATTAATAATACTGTTTTTCAGATCACTGACGCTCCGGTGCAATTGCTACTTGGGATGGACAAGCAACATTTAACAACCGAGCTGATCCAAAAAAGCCAGTCGTTTGCTGTGCACTTTTTAAATCCAGACCAGCTGGAACTGGTTAAACGGTTTGGATTCCAGTCCGGACGGGAGCTTGACAAGTTCATCGGATTGGATTGGCGCCCGGGCGAGACGGGAGCGCCGTTGCTGGCAACGGCTGAGGGTTACCTGGAATGCCGGATCCGTGCCGACAAGACAATCGATGCCGGAACCCATCTGGTTTTCTTGGGTGAAGTGGTCAAGGCAATCCTAAAGGAGCAGGTGCCGGTTTTAACCTATCAAGAGTATCGTCAACGCAAGCAAGAACTCTGGTAGACGCGGTAATCCGCGCTTTTTGACGACGCGTAGCCTATAATATAGGGTATAAAGATGAAACCGAATCGAAATCGAATCAACGAGGAATAGTTTTTTTGAATTTTAAACGAAACTTTTATGTAGCAATTTATTTTAAAATAAGGATCAACAATTATGGCAGAGTTTATTACGTTGGGAATCGAATCGTCGTGTGACGATACTTCGGTGGCGGTGGTGGCCGATGGAAAGCGGATTTTGAGCAATGTCATCTCTTCGCAAGCGAAGCATGCCGCATTCGGCGGGGTCGTACCGGAGTTGGCGGCGCGTTGCCATTTGGAAGCGGTTTTACCCATTTACCAGATGGCGTTGGCCGAGGCCGGAATCGGTCTCGAGCAAGTGAATCTGGTGGCTGCAACCTACGGGCCGGGGTTGATCGGCAGTCTGTTGGTAGGTTTATCGTTCGCCAAAGGGTTGGCCTTGGGAAAGGGGCTTCCGTTCATCGGGGTCAACCATATTGAAGGGCATATTTATGCCAATGTGTTGGAGCGGCCGGAGGTTAAACCGCCATTCATCTGTTTAACTGTCTCCGGTGGTCATACCGACCTTTTATATATGGAGGATTGGGGTAGCTATCGGATTTTGGGACGGACTCGCGATGATGCTGCGGGCGAAGCATTTGACAAAGTAGCCCGGGTTTTGGGATTAGGTTATCCGGGTGGGCCGGTCATTGACAGGTTGGCCAAGGATGCTCCCGATGACTTGGAGTTTGTTCAACCGAAAGGGTTTGGGCAAAATTATGATTTTTCGTTTAGCGGTTTGAAGACGGCGGTCATTAACTATCTGCACCGTCAACAACAGTTGGAACTTACGGTTGATGCGGCACATGTCGTCGCAAGCTTTCAGCGGCAAGCGGTGGAACAGTTGACTGCACGCTTGTTTAAGGCGGTCGATGCGCTGGCGGTCGGGACGGTGTTGCTCTCCGGCGGGGTTGCCGCCAATAGTAAACTACGGGAGCGCTGCCAGGCCGAGGCGGAACGCCGAGGGATTGCTTGTTATTTTCCACCGCTCAAGTTATGCACTGACAATGCGGCGATGATTGCAGCGGCCGGATTTTTTTCGTATCGGGCCAAAGGCCCATCGGGACTGGAAATAACGGCTCAACCGGGCCTTTGTTTATAAAATTGTGGATAAGTTTAGCAGGAAATCGGTCAAATGGCGTGATGTAGGGAAAGGGTTTTACACAGGATAGGTTGTGGATAACTTGTGGATATTGTGGATATGTCCCTAAAATGAGTAAAATCAAGGGTTGAATTGTGGATAACTTGTGGATATTGTGGAAAACTCAGAATTCATCGGGCGTAAGCTATAAAAAACCAGCTAAACTGGAGTTTTTACGAGGCGGTACCGCATGAAGGAAACATTGGATTTTGTCAAAGCTGATGTTGAAGTTCAAGTGCCACCGGAAATTTGGGAACGCGGCAGCAACTATTTGGCAGCCGGCCATTTGCTTTGTAAATACCGGATTGACAACGTTTTGGCCGGTTTGGTCGCGGGAACCGCCGCCAATTATCAGGTCCAATTGCGTTGGGATGGCGAACTGCGAGGGTCCTGCAGTTGTCCACAGGGTCGATTCTGCAAACACATGGTGGCTTTAGCCTTGGCTTGGATCGAGGATCGCACGCAATTCACCGATCTGCGTCCGGAACTGGATTGTCTATTGGCCGATCCGGAGCAGTTGGGGGTATTGATCGGTCGTTTGGCCCATGATGAGCCGTTGTTTTTTGCCAAATTATTCACAACCAGCACTAACCACCGGGTATTTGTGGCAAACCGGAGTCTGCTCAATTTGGTCCGGAACATCTTCAGTTATCCACAGTTCGCTATGGCGCAAATTCGGGCCACAGTCGCTAAAATTGAAAATGTCAAGAGTTCTATTGCCGCGCAATTAGCGAACGGCGATATATTGGCGTTTGAGGCCTATTTGGAACTCCTAGCGGGAGTGGCACAAACCCTAAAGACCGCTCCCTCCCCCGCTTTGGGCGGACTGCTCGCCGGAATCCTGGGCTTAGCCGTAGACCTACCGAAGGTATTGCCGGGTGAGCAATGGCAGCCGGTAATTAAACCGTTGCTAACCTGCTATTTTGAGCCCGCTTTATGGGAGTACCAATCGGAATTTAAAACGGGCTTGGAACAGTTCGCGCAATTGGCGCCGGAACGTTTTGCAACTGAACTCGAAAAGGTCGCGGCGGAGTTGGGCCCCGCGAATATAACGGCTTTGATCGCCGAGTACGAACTGCTGTCTACACTCGAAAGGCAAGGGCGTTTCCAAAATCGGCTTGTCGAATTGACGCGGGAGCTCGCCCAGTCGGAGACGGGACGATTTTGGTTAATTGACCGGTTAAGCGAAACCGATGTCGCGCAAGCATTCCAACTCGCCCGAAATGGACTGCGTCAAGCGACTGACTCTTGGTCGCGTCAGGGCTTTCAGGAACGCTTGCTCCGGCTCCACGAAACGCGAGCTGAAATGAAACAGGCGGCGTTGTTCAGTTTTCATATGTTTGAAACCAGCAAGGATTTTCACGAATACCTTCGGTTAAAAAAATTGCTGCATGACTTCCCGGATGAGTATAATCAATACTTAAAACGGATTTATCAAATGTTGGATAACGATGAAGAGTTGCCGTTGTTGCTCCGAATTGCCGTTTGGGAGGGCGAAGGTTCGAAACTCGATGTGGCTTGGCCAAAAATAACCGCCCGTCCTGAACTGGCACGGCAGGTTGCTGTTTGGCTGGCTGATTCATTCCATGAAAATTTATTGGAATTTTACCCTAAAACAATTGTAACATTGCTTACGGTTAATGACAGGGCGCTTGATTGGTCGACTGTCACCCGGTTGCTTTTGATCGTTAAACGACGGTTACTTCAAGGGTCCGATCCGGAGCATTGGGATTTGTTCCGCCGTCAACTACTGGATAACAGTCGTGCAGAAAGTTTCCATCGGAAATTAGGGACATTATTATCTGGCTAACGATGATGATGAGGAATTGAACAGCCGTTTGTTACCGGTTCGGAGCAACCGCAACTAATCCAGACAAGCACGATAATGGCGACTAGCCAAAAAAGGTGTTGGTCACCGAAACAACCCATGATTGCACCTTGCCTTTCTTAGCGCATTTTTCCTTGTAATTCTATGAAAAGTCAATTCGGCAGGGAACATGATTTCGGCACCAAGGGTACGGGATTGACTTGCAATTTTGAAAAGGTTATAATAAAGATTATTCTAATATTGTCTTGCGGATGAACAGGATAAACTGTTTTACGGCTTTCAGAGAGGGAAGGGTGCTGCGACTTTCCAGTACGAAGACGGTTTGACCACCTGGGACGCTCCAACGAAGGCGTAGGCATAAGTTGGCGTCGAAAACCACGTTATGGTTTTCCCAAGTGGGCTTTGTAGCCAATCAGGGTGGAACCGCGGTTAATCCCGTCCCTATTTTTTTAGGGACGGGAATTTTATTTTTTGGAGTGTATCAATGAGTGTCGAGGAGTACTGTGCTGGTGGTTTGGTCTTTTATAACCGGCGTTTGTTGATGATCCACCGCATCCGGGGCACTTGGATCTTCCCAAAAGGACATATTGATCCGGGAGAAACTCCGGAAGAAGCTGCGCTACGAGAGGTCAGGGAAGAATCGGGGATTCAAGCCCGGATCACGCGGAAGTTGTCGGAAACCTCCTATCGGTTCATTGAGAATGGCTTAACCCATCACAAGACAGTCCAGTGGTTTTTGATGGAAGCCTTATCGGATCAAGTTGTTTTAGAAACGGAGCTCTTTAACGACAGTGCTTGGATTAGCGAACCTGAAATTAACCGGTTGACTTATACCAATGACCGCAGGATTGCGCTGCTGGCGTTTCAAGTTTTTGGGGAGGTGGGCGAGAGTGAAAGTAATATTTCCTGATCAAACAGTCCGGGAGTATCAGGACGGAACAACTGCGCTGGAAATCGCCGAATCAATCGGCGCCCGGTTGGCGAAGGAAGTGATTGCCGCCCGGGTTAATGATGAATTGGTCGATCTAGCGCTACCATTATCGGGCGATGTTCGGCTAACATTGATCAAGCCGGAGGATCCGGAAGCTTTAGCGATCATTCGTCATTCCGCGGCGCACATCATGGCTCAAGCCGTACGGCGGCTGTTCCCCAACGTTAAATTAGCCATCGGGCCGGCTATTGAGAATGGGTTCTATTATGATTTTGATCTGCCCGAATCGTTAAAACCGGAGGATTTGGAACGGATTGCGGCTGAAATGGCGAAAATTGTCGCTGAAAACTTCAAGTTTGAACGATTCGAAATGAGTAAAGCGGCAGCGTTGGATTTTTACCAATCCCAAGGTGAAAAGTACAAGTACGAGTTGGTGGAGGGATTGGAGGACGGAACCATCTCCTTTTATCAGCAGGGCGATTTTACGGATCTTTGCCGCGGGCCTCATTTACCCAGCACGAACCGGTTAAAAGCCTTTAAGTTAATGTCGGTCGCCGGCGCCTACTGGCGGGGCGATTCATCCCGGGAGATGTTGCAACGAATCTATGGCACCGCTTTCCCGAGCAAAGCGGCACTTGACGATCATCTTAAATTTTTGGAGGAAGCGGCCCGTCGCGATCATCGCAAAATCGGTAAGGATCTGGATCTCTTCTCCATCGACGACCAGATCGGGGGCGGTTTGGTATTGTGGCATCCCAAAGGGGCGCGGGTCCGTCATGAGATTGAACAGTTTTGGAAAGAAGAACATTATAAAAACGGCTATGAAATTGTTTACACGCCTCACGTCGGGCGGGCTAATCTCTGGGAGACCAGCGGTCATCTGGGTTTTTATAATGAAAACATGTACGCCCCGATGGACATCGAAGGACAGCCGTATTATGTAAAACCGATGAACTGTCCGTTCCATATCGCCATCTATAAAAGCCGGGGGCGTTCCTATCGCGATCTGCCCTTTCGCTGGGCGGAGTTGGGTACGGTTTACCGTTATGAACGCAGTGGTGTTTTACACGGGTTGTTGCGCGTCCGGGGCTTCACCCAAGATGACGCCCATATTATCTGCCGGCCGGACCAGATGCCGGAGGAGATTGATCGGGTATTAAATTTCTGTCTCTATATCATTCGCTCGTTCGGGTTTAATGACTTTAAGTTATATTTGGCGACCCAACCCCAAAAGTCGGTGGGCGACCCCGCCCGTTGGGAAGCGGCCACCGCTGCCCTAAAAGCGGCGATTGAGAAGGTCGGACTCCCCAGTGAAGTGGACGAAGGCGGCGGCGCTTTCTACGGCCCGAAAATCGACTTGAAGATTAAAGACGCTTTGGGCCGGGAATGGCAGTGTTCGACCATTCAATTTGACTTCAATCTGCCGGAACGGTTTGATCTCACGTATAAAGGCAGCGACAGCGCTGACCATCAACCGTACATGATTCACCGGGCGTTATTGGGTTCGTTGGAACGGTTCTTCGGGGTCCTGCTAGAACATTATGAAGGCGCGTTCCCAACTTGGCTGGCCCCGCTTCAAGTAATGGTGCTGCCGGTTACCCCCGAACACCAGGAGTATGCGCGAACGGTGATGGAAGGATTGCGTCAACTGGCAATTCGTGCCGACCTCGATTCCCGGAACGAAAAAATCGGATATCGGATCCGGGAAACCCGAATGCAAAAGATTCCATATTGGCTGGTCGTTGGGGAACGAGAGGCCAAGGAACGGACGGTTGCAGTCAGTTCCCGCAAAGAGGGGGATTTGGGCAATATCAAGTTGGAAAGTTTTGCGGCGCATTTGCAACAAATGGTTCGCGAACATAAGTAGTTGGTTATATGTAATTTTGATGTTAACTTTTTGGCATTTTATGCGATTTATTGACATGGATAGCTGATTTTGGTATATTACTATTAATAAGTCCTATCATCGGACAATTAAAAGGGGGTTTTCGTTGATGAAAAGTAAGATCTTGCTATTAGCGGCGGTTTGCTTACTAATCGTCACCATGATGTTTACAGTGGCTCAAGGCGCTGGAAACACCATTAAGCTTGGAGCGATTCAACCGATCAGTGGACAGGTTTCCGCTTACGGGACTCAGACCCGGGATGCCATTATGCTGGCTGTCGAAGAGATCAATGCCAAGGGCGGCGTTTTAGGTAAGAAGATTGAAATGGTTGTCGAAGATGATGAAGCTAGCCCTGATAAAGCCAAGAATGCCGCAATGAAACTGATCGCCAAAGATAAGGTTATCGGTATCGTCGGCGCATTGACCAGCAAATGCTCTCTAGCAATCACCAAGTATTTACAAGCGAAGAAAGTGATCATGATCTCCCCGTCATCAACCAATGATACGGTTACCGATGCTGGAGATTATATCTTCAGAGCTTGTTACAACGACTCTTTCCAGGGTGAAGTCGTCGCCCAGTTCTCCAATCAAACCTTGAAAGCGAAGAGAGCGGCTATCCTTTATGACGTGACCAACGATTATTCCAAAGGGTTAACCACCAATTTCACCAACAAATTCAAAGCCCTTGGTGGTCAGGTCGTTGCTTCCGAATCCTACAGCACTGGCGACAAAGATTTCAATGCTCAATTAACCAAGATCAAAGCTGCGAAACCCGATGTAATCTTTATTCCGGATTATTACAGCACTGTTTCACTTATTGCCAAACAAGTCCGGAGTCAAGGTTTGAACATTCCGATGGTAGGCGCCGATGGCTGGGATGAGATCACCAATAACGCCGGCGACGAAGTTTTGGATTGCTATTACAGCAACCACTATTCACCGGATGCAAACGACCCGGACGTAAAGACCTTTGTTAAGAAGTATGAAGCGAAGTATAAAATTACCCCGAATGCATTAGCCGCGCTTGGTTACGACGCAACTTACATTTTAGTGGATGCGATCCAAAAAGCGAAATCAACCGATCCTGCGAAAATCAAAGCCGCAATGATGCAAACTAACAAAAAGTTTGTAACGGGTAAAATTAAATTCAACGCGAAACGGAACCCAGTTAAATCCGCTGTTATGTTGAAGATCGTTAAAGGGAAAGACGGAAAATTGGCAACCCAATACGCTGAAACTGTTAACCCGTAAGCTAACTAAATTAGTTCTATTAAAATGTATGTAACCTAATATATAATATAATAGTTAGGAAATAATGGGGGAATGCATCATTCTCCCATTATTTATGACAGGTCGGATTGCTACGAAAATGGTTCTTTGCTCCTTAAAGTGTTAACACCCCCGTTCGATTTTAAGTGGCGAGGATTAAGAATAGTGCGGTTTCGAAGTTTAACGGGAGACCAAAAATTATTCTTTACCACAAGCGGACTGGCTCCCGATAAGAGAATTAAAGTCATTCACAACACCATTCAAGCTCGTATACAAGCAAAATAGAGTGAGATGAATCGACACACATTAACGTAAAATGTAGTTTTTAAAAAGAGGTGGGAATATGGGACTCTTTCAAGAGGTGTATCAACAGCTGATCAACGGTCTGGCATTGGGTAGTATTTATGCTCTGATCGCCTTGGGTTATACCATGGTTTATGGAATCGTCAAGTTAATCAATTTTGCCCATGGTGATATTTTGATGCTTGGAGCCTTTGCCAGTTTTTTCGTACTTGTCGCATCTTCAACTGTCCCGGTGTTTTATGTCTTATCCTTTCTCGTGGCGATGTTGGCGTGCGCCGCGATTGGCGTTGTCATGGAGAAGACTTGTTACAAACCGTTGCGGAATGCCCCGCGGATTAACGCATTGATTACGGCGATCGGCGTCTCGATCTTTTTAGAGAATGGCGCCCGGGTTTTCCCGCCAATCGGCCCAAATCCGAAACAATTCCCGATTTTACCCGGGTTGAACGCGGAGTTTCTCGGGATTAGTGGTGTGAAGTGGCTGGTATTTTTCGTTGCAGTTGGATTGATGATCCTACTTAATTACATCGTTACTTATACCAAGGTTGGCAAAGCCATGCGGGCGGTCTCGTATGATCAAGGCGCGGCTTATCTCATGGGTATCAACGTCAATCGGATTATTTCATATACGTTCGCAATTGGATCAGCGTTGGCCGCGGCGGCAGGTATCCTTTTTGCCACCGCTTATCCTCAAGTTGAACCGTACATGGGAATTATGCCCGGCCTTAAGGCATTTGTGGCTGCGGTTCTCGGTGGCATTGGCAGTATTCCGGGGGCGATGATCGGCGGTTATATTATGGGTGTCGCTGAAACCCTTACCAAAGGGTTTATCTCGTCGCAATTGGCGGATGCAATCGCTTTCGGTATTTTAATTGTCATTTTGGTGGTTAAACCATCGGGTATTCTCGGTAAAAATGTCAGCGAGAAGGTGTAGGTGATAACGATGGAAAACAGAGTAAAAAACAGCCTCATCTTGTTGGGGGTTTCCCTCCTTGCCCTTGTGGGGGTTGGGAGCTTAATTTATTTTGGAATCATTGATGAGTACACAGCCCAAATTTTGACAAATGCCGGTATCAACGTCATTATTGCGCTTAGTTTAAATTTGATCTCCGGTTTTACCGGGCAGTTGGCGTTAGGGCAAGCCGGATTTATGGCAATTGGCGCTTATACTACCGCAGTTTTAGTGATGCAGTTTCATGTGCCGATGGCCATTGCAATCGTAGCGGGTGGCATTGTTACCGCCTGTTTCGGTTTTCTGATCGGGTTCCCTACCTTGCGGTTGCGAGGCGATTATCTCGCCATTGTGACGTTGGGTTTTGGTGAAATTATTCGGGTAATCATGATCAACTTGGAAAAGTTAACCGGTGGGGCCGCTGGGTTAAAAGGAATTCCGCCGTTTTCCGAAGATATGTTATTAAGCCCGGTGATTTCGTTTTTATGGGTCTGCTTCTTTATGATTATTACGATTGCCGTAATCAGCAATTTAATCAAGTCTTCGCATGGCCGGGCGATTATTTCGATTCGTGAAGACGAGATCGCCTCCAACTCCATGGGAATCGATGTGTTTTACTATAAGATGTACGCTTTCACCGTATCGGCGTTTTTTGCCGGGGTTGGCGGGGGATTATATGCTTTATTTTTCGGATATTTGAATCCGACAATGTTTAACTTCTTAAAGTCCGTTGATTTTCTGGTCATCGTGGTACTCGGCGGCATGGGAAGTATCACCGGAACAGTCATTACCGGTTTTATTCTCACCTATTTACAAGAATTTTTACGGGTGTTACAGGATTATCGGTTGGTTATCTATCCCTTAATTTTAATCTTCATGATGCTTTTCCGGCCGACTGGAATTATGGGAACACGCGAGATATCTTTTGTTCGGCTTTTTCAAAGGAAGAACCGGGTTAAAGGCGGTGTTGGACAATGACTGTATTAAAAGCCAATAACATCTCGATCAGTTTTGGTGGGTTACGGGCAGTTTCCAACTTTAATCTAGAGATAAACCAAGGGGAGCTCGTTGGATTAATCGGTCCGAATGGTGCGGGAAAGACCACCGTTTTTAATATGCTTACCGGAGTTTATCAACCGACCGAGGGTGAAATTTTCTTTTTTCCGGACCCCCAAAGCGGAAGTCCCGGGAAAAATATTGTCGGGCTAAAGCCTTTTCAGGTAACGCAGTTGGGAATGGCCAGAACATTTCAGAACATTCGTCTGTTTAAAGACTTATCGGTTTTGGATAACGTTCGGATTGCTTTTCATTTTAACGTCCGCTACAAATCGTTACAGGCGATTTTACGGACTAATGCCTTTTATAAAGAAGAAGCGGTCAATGTCCGGAAGGCTTTGGATTTATTGGAGATCTTCAATATTCAAGATAAAAGCAATGAGTTGGCGAAGAACCTGCCTTACGGCGAACAACGTAAGCTAGAGATCGCCCGGGCCTTAGCGACGAATCCGAAGTTATTACTCTTAGACGAACCGGCGGCAGGAATGAACCCTCAGGAAACCCAGGACCTAATGAAACTGATTGAGTTTATCCGGAAAGAGTTCCATTTGACGATTTTACTGATTGAACATGATATGAATCTGGTCATGGGAATCTGTGAACGTCTGGCTGTATTGGACTATGGTCAGGTGATTGCTGAGGGCACTCCGGATGAGATCAGCAAGAATCCCACTGTTATCAAGGCTTATCTTGGAGAGGAGGTCGAGACCGGTGCTTGAAGTTAAAGATCTCAACGTATTTTATGGCACGATCCATGCTTTGCACAATATTAGCTTCCGGGTGAATGAAGGCGAGATCGTCACCTTAATCGGTGCGAATGGTGCTGGAAAGACCACCACCCTACACAGTATTTCGGGTTTGACTCCCTTTAAATCCGGTGAAATCCACTTTTTCGGCAACTCGTTAAAAGCAATCACGCCGAACCGTATTGTCGAACAGGGTTTAGGTCAAGTGCCTGAAGGACGCCGAATTTTCGCCAATCTTTCGGTCTATGAGAATCTGGAAATGGGTGCCTATATCCGGAAGGATAAAGCAAAAATTAAAGAAGATTTTGAGCGGATCTTTACCCGTTTGCCCCGCTTGAAAGAACGCTTAAAGCAAATCGCGGGCACACTTTCCGGTGGCGAACAGCAAATGCTGGCGATTGGTCGCGCCTTAATGTCCCGGCCCAAACTGCTGTTGCTGGATGAGCCGTCGATGGGATTGGCACCGTTATTAGTTAAAGAGATCTTTGAAATTATCAAAGAGATCAATCGTGAAGGAACCACCATTTTACTGGTGGAGCAAAACGCGCATATGGCGCTGTCAATCGCTCATCGCGCCTATGTGCTGGAAACGGGGAAAATTGTCTTGGAAGGCCAAGCCAAAGAGTTAGCCCAAAATGAACAGGTGCGCAAAGCGTATCTGGGTGGGTGAACCGGTCGGAAGTGGCTATGGAGAGCGATCGTTAAAATCAGGGCTGTATTGGTGATTTCGTTTAACCAGTTACAGCCTTTTATTTTTGTTGAAGGCAACCGGAAAAACGGTATGGTTTTAGTGTTTTCGCCATTATATTAGATAGGGATTGAAAAAGTCAAAAACGGCCGGCAGGGATGGGCATCGCTTCTCACGGGGAAGATTTTCGCTTCAATTGCTTGATAATTGCAACGAATTGGAAAAAATACCGTTTGACTATATATGAGAAGCGACAACCAAAAGCCAGACCGAGTTGGTTTTGAATACGTTCTAAACTAATGGTAATTTTTTACCGAAATAATTAATAGAACCGATGGTTAAAGGAGGATGGAACATGTTTGTCAAAGACCGCATGACCGCCAATCCGGTAACGGTAACCGAAACGACGCCGATTGTTGAAGCCGGAGAGATCTTCCGGAAAAACAACTTCGCCCGGCTCCCGGTGGTGCGCGACGGGAAGCTCATTGGCATCATCACCCGGGAGGACTTGTTGAAAGTGACTCCTTCGGCGGCAACCACCCTAAGTGTTTGGGAGCTCAATTACGTTTTGTCGAAATTACAAGTGAAAGACGCCATGACTAAAAGCCCGATTACCATTCGTCCCGATGTGACGTTGGAAGAAGCGGCGTTGTTGATGCGCGAGAAAGAGATCGGAGCGTTGCCGGTGGTGGAGGACGATGCCTTGATCGGGATCATCACCGAGTCCGATATTTTTGAGGCGTTTTTAGATCTGATGGGTTTAAAAGAGACCGGGACCCGCCTGGCGATCGACCTGGAGAACCGGATCGGCGCCGTGGCCGACTTGACTGAGTTTTTGAAACAACAAGGGATCAGCATCATTTCGATGGCGATTTTCCACCGCACCAATCAGAGCGGCGAATTGGTTTTACGCTTGGATTCGACCAAAACCGACACCTTGGTGACGGATTTGAAAGCCAAAGGATATAAAGTGCTGCACGTTGCCAAGTGGAATTAAGGACCAAATTGGGCTAAGTCTTCGACTCTGGTTGTCCTTTGAAGAGGACAAAAGAATCACAGTGTAGCTTCGCAAGGCGGTTAAACGAATAATGATTCCAGCTTTCTGTGATGAATGACAAAACCCGCGCTTAGCGGGTTTTTTTTTTATTGCAACGGTTCGGGAACCTTCCCTAAGGCTAAGGCGCTGCCCGAACGATTAAGACATTTGAGAATAAAGAAGGGTTTTGCCATCGATTGGATGTATAATGGTAAAGTTAAAAAACGGGAGACCGGAGTCGCGTGGGAGGAGAACATGTCGAAAAGTTGTCGAATGATGATTGCCGCAATCACCATCTTTCTGTTATTGATGATCGGGACAGGCACCAAACCCCCCGATGTCAAAGCGGGGAAATTAGTACAAGAGCATTCCGGCTGGTTTAAAGCGCTGCGAAACGTATTCGCCATTGGGATATCGCCTGGGAGGGTCATCGCTGCCGCCGCGGAACTAAACCCGGCAGCGACGCCGGCGCCTGTCGTCCAGCCGGACCCCACGCCGCTAGCGGCATTGGAACCGCCCAAGGTCAAAGGGATCTATCTGACGGCTTGGATGACCGGAGACAGCCGGTTTATGGAACGAACCGCCCGTTTCATTGAACAGACGGAAATCAATTCAGTGGTCATTGATGTCAAAGACGATACCGGGACGATCAGTTATCCCAGTCAGGTGCCATTGGCGAAAGCGGTCGGCTCCAGCGAAAAAAAGTTTGACCCCCATAAAGTGTTGAAGTTCTTGAAGGACCGGGATATTTATCCCATTGCCCGGATCGTTGTTTTCAAAGATCCGTTCTTGGCGAAACGCCGGACCGATTTGGCGGTGAAAAGCGCTCAAGGGGGTTTGTGGCATGATTTTAAAGGGTTATGTTGGGTCGATCCCTATAACAAAACTGTCTGGGATTACACGATCGCAATTGCGAAAGAAGCGGCAGCCTACGGGTTTAAAGAGATTCAATTCGATTATGTGCGATTTACCAGTGACGGAATATTGCGCGATTGCCGTTATCCGGGGAATGACGGACGGATCAAGTCGGATGTGATCCGGGACTTTTTAAAATATGCTTATCAGCAATTAAATCCGTTGGGCGTGAAAGTTTCGGCCGATGTCTTTGGGTTGGCCTGCTCGGCCCAAGACGACTTGGGCATCGGGCAGGTGTTGGAGAAGGTGGCGTTGGGCGTGGATATCGTTTGCCCGATGGTCTATCCCTCGCATTACCGCCGGGGCGAATATAATCTGCCCGATCCGGACCGGGCGCCTTACCGGACTGTCTATCAGAGCATGATCGACGCCAGACGGAAACTAAGCAAACTCAATCCGGAACGCAAGGTGATCATGCGACCGTGGTTGCAGGACTTTTCGTTACGGAGCCATTATGGGCGCGAGGAGTTGCTGGCGCAGATCAAAGCGGTTGAAGACGCCGGATATGAAGAGTACATTTTTTGGAATCCCGCCAATAAGTATGATGTTGGGAAATACCGGAGCGGGCCGGTTAGGAAACCTCAAGCGCAACCCAGCCCTGCTCCCACCCCAATCATTCCGGTAATCCCGGCAACCCCGGCGCCGAGTTTGGAGCCGATTCCGGAAGCCAAACCGTAATTTTAAGCGCGAGGGCGGTTGCAGTCGCCCCCGAAGTTTCGTGAGCAAAACGTTTGGGCCGTGCCCCCGGCGAGGATGCGCAGTCGTTGAGCGAGGATGCGCAGTCGTTGGGCGAGGATGCGCAGTCGTTGGGCAAGAATGCGCAGTCGTTGGGCAAGGATGCGCAGTCGTTGGGCAAGGATGCACAGTCGTTGGGCAAGGATGCACAGTCGTTGGGCAAGGATGCACAGTCGTTGGGCAAGGATGCGCAGTCGTTGGGCGAGGACGCGCAGTCGTTGGGCGAGGACGCGCAGTCGTTGGGCAAGGATGCGCAGCCGTTGATGCCCAAGTCGATGGAAGGAAACGGATTCTAACGCCTCCGGGGTTTGGTAAAACTGCGGAGCGCAACGCAGCCCGGAACTTCGGATGTGAAAAACGAAAAAGCTGCTGCCAATGACTTTGGAGCAGCTTTTTTATTCCAACGGGTTAATTTTGATAAATTCCGGTGAGCGTCGCCGTAGCCAGCGTATGGTTTTCCATTGCGTTGTAGAGTTCGTTTAAGTAAAAACCCGGTTGGAGATCGAGCAGGCAATCCAAAGCGTAGACTTTCAGTTCATACTGATGCGGTTTGTCGGGGGGAGTCATTCCGCCGTAACGCGCCGAATCGAGCCGATCCATTTTCTTCTTCATCAAACCGCTCGACCAGCTGGTGGCGCCTTGGATAAATCCGGCCGGGTTGACGCTGGCATTTTCGGCCAACTCCGCGACGGTCAAATTCGCCACCGTCCAATGAATCCAGGAGAAACCACAGACCGGAACGGAGTCGTGATCAAGCAGTACAATGCTGTATGACCGGGTGCCTTTGGGCGCGCCGGTTATTTTGAACGGTAAGGAATAACTGGGCATGCCGTTGTAAAACTCGGTGCCGTGTTTTCCGTATTTTTTGTCAATAACGCCATTTTGAATGCCACTGCTGGTAACAACCATCGTCTGCACCGATTTTGCCGCCACGGTTCCAAGGGAGGAAAGTTGTAAGAAAACAATGGTGAGAACGAGTATGGGGAGAAGTAGGGAACGCCAAAAAAAATTCATTTCTTTAACCTCCAGTTGATTTGTTCGAATAGACGGTGAGGCCTCAGCGATCGTAAGGTCATTATATTTTGCGGCGTAACCAAAGTAAATTACCCACTTTTTTGTAAGTGCTTGTTTTCAAAACGGCGAAACGTTAAACTTTACCTTAAGGGAAAACGAGGGTTCGATAGAGCAGAGGTGAGCCGAATGTACTTACGGAACAAATTTACTTGCCCGGTCGAGATCATTTTAGACATGATCCGGGGGAAATGGAAACCGATTATCATCTGGCGACTACGTTTTGGCCCGAAACAATTATCCAAATTGCAACGGGATATCGTCGGAATCAATCAAAAAATGCTGATCCAGCATATCAAAGAGCTGCAGGATTATGGCATCGTCGCTAAAAAAGTTTACGACGGGTATCCGCTCAAGGTGGAATATTATCTGACCGAGATGGGAGTACGAATTGTCCAGGGGCTGGAGATCTTCCAGCAGATCGGCCATGACTATATTGCACAGGTCGGGCCGGAAAAGTTCGAAATGAAAAAGGTCTGAACCGTCGGCAACCGGTCATTTGCCATCCCGGGATTTTGTGTAAATAAATCCGAAAAATATTTGCTTTACTTAACTTCTTTTGTTATAATATTAAAGTCCGTAAAAGTACGGCCCTTTTTCTCTGAACAGACCCGGTCTGATTGGGGAATTAGCAGCAATGTGCGGGGGAGAGATTAATCATGAAGACTTACTTGGCAAAGGCCGAGGAGCTTCAGCAGAAATGGTATGTCGTGGATGCTGAAGGCAAAACCCTAGGCCGCCTGGCTACCCAAGTAGCCACTATCTTGCGGGGTAAACACAAACCGATCTACACGCCGAGTGTGGACTGTGGCGACCACGTAATTATCATCAACGCCGAAAAGGTTGTTTTAACCGGTAATAAGGCGGAGGACAAGATCCATTATACCCATTCACAGTATCCCGGTGGTTTAAAAGCAACCAAATACGGTGACTTATTAAAGAAAAAACCGGAATACGCGTTGACCAAAACCATCTGGGGAATGCTTCCTCACAATCGCTTAGGCCGGCAAATGCTAAAAAAATTACGAGTATACCGGGGATCCGAACATCCGCATCAAGCGCAACAACCGGAAACACTCGAAATTAAGGCCTAAGAAAGGAGGATGAACATCGATGCCACGTGCTAAAAAATCAAACAAAAACGTTTATTACGGTACAGGTCGGAGAAAATGTTCGGTTGCCAGAGTTCGTTTGGTAGCCGGGCAAGGAAATATTATTGTGAACGGTAAGCCGGTCAGCGAGTATTTCGGCCGGAAAATGCTCGAACTGGTTGTGAAACAACCGTTGGAGATCACCGGCAATGACGCCAAATACGATGTGCTCGTAACCGTCCACGGCGGTGGAGTCAGCGGCCAGGCCGGTGCGGTTCGTCACGGAATTTCCCGGGCGCTTTTGAAAGTGGAAGACGAATTCCGTTCCCCGTTAAAGAAAGCCGGTTTCTTAACCCGCGATCCGCGGATGAAGGAACGTCGTAAATACGGCTTGAAGAAAGCCCGTAAAGCTCCGCAATTCTCAAAACGTTAATCTTTCGAACACGACCGTTACGGTCGTGTTTTTGCTATGTCCGATCAAGGAATAGAATGTTTTTGTCCGGAAATTCCCGGGCTACGGTCGATCAAAGCAAAATTTGCTGCGAATTGGAATCGGGGAGGTACCATGAAACAGGCGTTGATTGTCGGCGGAGGGCCGGTGGACCAGGCGCAGTTGGCGACCGAGTTGGCGGCGGGTCCGGCGTTGGTCATCGCGGCGGACGCCGGCGGCCATTATTTTTTAACGGAGCAACCGTTGCCGTTGCGAATGCCGGACTTTTTACTGGGTGACTTTGACTCGTTGGAACCCGCCGAACGGCGGCGTCTAATCGACTTGGGAGTGGCGCTGCGGCGGTTTCCGGCCCAAAAAGACGAAACCGATCTGGAATTGGCGTTGGACCTGGCGATCGCCGAGGGCGCAAGTGAGATACGCATCTTGGGCGCTTTGGGGGGACGAATCGATCACTCCTTAGGGAATATCGGGCTTTTGCTCAATGCGGCGGAACGGGGGACGCAGGCGCGGCTGCTCGATCCCTGTCATGAAATCTGGTTAACGACCGATCGCGCCGATTTAACGGCCCGTCCGGGCTGGGCGGTATCGTTAGTGCCGCTTGGTTTGCGGGTGCGCGGAGTACGTACCACGGGTTTGGTTTACCCGCTCCGCGGCGAGGAACTGTCAATCACCAAACCGCGCGGGATTCATAACGAATTCGCCGCGGCAACGGCGACGGCGACGGTTGAATTGGATGAGGGAATCCTGCTTATAATATATTTCTTGGCAGCATTTCGCTAACCGATTCCCGTTAAGTTGGGACAGGGGATCCCATTTGACTGAAATTACCCAAACTGTATATAATATATCTAACAACGCCTGCCGATCAGCGCGTTCGATTACGACCCAAGCAAAATGGGCCGGGCGAAAAAGGCCCCGAATATTTTGCGGGACATAACCTCGGGCGCAATTGGCGTAAATTGAAGTATCAGGCATTAAAGAATCTTGGAGGTGCATTGATGGCTCAAGCGAAACGAATCGCGGTAAGCATGCCCGAAAATCTCCTCCAAGAGGTTGATGGGATCGTCCGCCGGGAAACAGGGAATCGCAGCGCCTTCGTCCGGGAGGCGGTATTGCTCCTCGTCGAGGAACGCCGTCGCCGGGAACGGTTGGAGGTAATGCGAGTCGGATATCAACAGATGGGCAGGATCAATCGCTCATTCGCCGAAGACGGAATGGAGACAGCATCCCAGGAACTTGACGAATATGAAAATTATCTTGTCAAAAGGGATTAACATTGATGATTCGTCGCGGTGAAATTTATTATGCCAATCTAAATCCGGTACTTGGCTCGGAACAAGGCGGTCTTAGACCGGTGTTGATCATCCAGAATGATGTTGGCAACACTTACAGCCCGACTACGATCATCGCAGCGATTACCTCCAAGATTAAACGCGCCAAATTACCAACTCATATCGAAATCAGTGCTGAAAGATATCATTTGGAGAAAGACTCGGTCATCCTCTTGGAACAGTTGCGCACCATCGATAAGCAACGTTTGAAGGAACGGGTCACCCATTTGGATGAGGAAGTCATGACCAAGGTAAACACAGCATTGGAGATCAGTCTCGGTTTACGAATGATTCATTAATTTTGATGCTTATTGTTTTCACATAAACCAGCTGCAGGCTGGTTTATTGTTATTTTTACCCGGTTTTGATTCCCGGTCCGGCAAGCCGAATGGGCGATGGTAACGCGATTACCAAATCTTGACCTGCTTCGGCAATCATGTTAAGCTATTGAGAGGATTTCATATTGCCGAAATGATTCGAACGGGATTCGTACTCAAAAAAACAACGGCAAAATTGGGGCGTTTTGGACAAAATAGCGCTATATACTATGAAGGACAATACAATGTGGCTGATTGCATCGGAACAAGCAATGTTGGATTTTGGCGAAGATCTAGGGAAACTGTTGCGGCCTGGCGATCTTCTTTTTTTATCGGGCGAACTTGGCGCCGGCAAAACTACCTTGACCAAAGGGATCGCGAAAGGACTGGAGATTGAGACGGAGATCACCAGTCCCACCTTTCAATTGCGCAAGACTTATGAAGGACGTTTTATCCTTAACCATCTTGACCTATACCGGCTGGAGCGCCCGGCGGAACTGGCGATTTTTGAACCCGAGGTTATGGTGGAAGAAGGGGTCACGGTGGTCGAGTGGGGCGACCTTTTAAAATCTTATTTTCCTGATTATTTGGAGATCGCTATCGGATACGGGACAGTGGAGGGTTCGCGGCAATTGGTGATTGAACCGCACGGCGCCCGGTTTGATGAACGGTTAAAGGGGTTATGCAATGCTTAGCTTAGGGATGGATACCGCCACTGCTTGGGGGAGTATGGCGCTCTTGGAAGATGAAGAGATCATCTTGGAAGTCTCCTTAAAAGCAATCAAAGGTGGCGGTGAGTATCTCTTATCGGTTTTAGAAATGATGACCGCAAAAACCGGTCACAAACTGGACGAACTTCAGTTAATCGCTGTCGGAACCGGACCGGGTTCCTATACCGGGATCCGGGTCGGTTTGGCGGCGGCGAAGGGTTTGGCGGTAGCGTTGGGAATTCAAGTGGTGCCTCTCAGTACTTTGCGGATTATCGCTGAAAACGGGCGTTACGCCGCCGATTGGGTCGCGCCGATGATTGACGCCAGGCGGGGCGAGATTTATACGGCCTTATATCAAAGCACCTCCGAGGGACTGTTGCCGGTGATCCAGCCGGAAGCGATCGCGGCGGCGGCATTCCGGGAAAAGTTGGCAACTTTGCCCGATGGTTTACTTTGCGGCGACGGCAGTAAAAACTACCCCGAGGTTTGGAACGGCGCATCGCAGCTGCGGATCGGGCCAAAGTCTTGGGACCGTCCGATGGCGGGGTTAGCCGGTTTGCTGGGACAAAGCGACTGGCGGAACGGTTTGGCGCAAAACCCCGAGTTTTTACTCCCCAGTTATTTGCGGCGGGTTGAAGCGGAGGTTCGTTTGGAGGAAAAGTCTCATGGCAATGACAATTGAGCCGATGTGCATGGAGGATTTGGAGGCGGTGCTCGAAATTGAGCACGTATCGTTCGCTACGCCGTGGTCGCGGGATTCGTTCGTTTATGAGTTACTCGAAAACCAACGCGCAGTGTACCTCGTGGCGCGAAATGAAATGAAACGCGTCGTCGGTTACATCGGAATGTGGGTGGTCTTTGACGAGGGTCATATCACCAATTTGGCGACTCACCCGGTCTTTCGCCGCCAGGGGATCGGCCGGGCTTTGCTTGATAAACTAACTGAGGTTTCTCAGACGCACGGGGTCAAATACTTAACCTTGGAGGTGCGGCGTTCGAACGTGTCGGCCCAAGAGCTATATCAGAAAACCGGGTTTGTCCATATGGGAGTCAGGCGCCGTTATTATCTGGACAATAATGAAGATGCTTTTATCATGTGGAAAGGGCCGATTTGACAGATCCGCTGTCAATCGTGAACCGGCATTGGGTCCGGTGGGTGCTCTGATGGCGCGTAGCGAGTATTAAGGTTTTACATGAGATTTTTGGGTGAAAGTAAAAAATATTTTGTCGCAACGAAGGAATGAAAGGCATTCGCGTGCAATTATTTATATTAAGTTTTCGTGAAAAATATATTGCGATGAGGTGACACGATGATCACAGCCGGAAACAATTTGGAACAGGCGCAGCGGGATCTTTTGAAGATGGGAAACCTCGTTGAGGAAACGATGAAGATGGCCATTCAAGCGCTACGGGAACAGAACCCTCAGCTGGCGTTGGTGGTAATCGAACGCGATGACACCATTGACAACTTGCAAATCGTGATTGAGGAAGAGATCGAACGGACCGTATCCAATACACCACCGCTTGGCTTTGATTTGAAACGAGACTTTGCAATGATAAAAATTGTAAATGACCTGGAGCGGATCGGAGATTACGCAACCAATATTGCCGAAGTGGTCTTGGAATTGAAAAATCAAGCGTATCTCAAACCGTTGGTCCATATTCCCCAATTAGCCACGGTTGCGATGCAGATGGTTTCGACCGTATTGAAAGCGTTTGTAGAAAAAGATATTGATTTGGCGGAAGCGGTTTGTCGCAAAGATGAAGAAGCGGATAACCTTTATGACGAGATCTGTGCCGAGTTGGTCAAGATGACTGGGGCGGAAGCGGATCCGGTTAAAGCGTATCAAGCTTCTCGTTTTTTATTAGTCTCCGAATGGCTGGAGCGGGCGGCTGATCATGCCACCAACATTGGCGAGCAGACGATTTATATCCTCACCGGTAAACGTGTGAAATATTAATAACGGACCTTGGAAATACCATCCCGGACCGACTCGGTCCGGGATTTTTTTACGTACTACTTCGGGCGCTGATCACATAGATATGATATTGGTTTATTGTCCATTTGCCAAAAAAACAGCTCGTAACGATTTGGAATTTACTAAGGGGGAATCTGTTTGACGGGGAAGTGTATTCTGCCCTTGCATATTATTTTATTGGCGGGAATCGTGATGATCTTCATGACGATTCAAACCTGGGCGGTGAACCATGTGACTTGCGAAGACGGGGAAGATTTTCAATTGGAGGAGCAGGTAGCCACCGATTCCAACAATATTCCCTTCGCTTCGAACGACAAGATCGTTGTAGATACAAAACAATTGCGTTTGTATTTTTACCGTGATCAAGTTCTCTTTAAAACCTATGCGATTGCGATCGGAACCAGCGAAACTCCGACCCCGATTGGCGAGTGGCGGATCATTCACAAGGGGGGGAACTGGGGCGACGGTTTTGGCGCGCGTTGGATCGGGATTAACGTTCCCTGGGGTATTTATGGGATTCACGGCACCAACAAACCGGGGACGATTGGCTACCGTTCCAGTCATGGTTGCATCCGTATGTTCAACCAGCATGTAATTGAGTTGTATAATTACGTAAAAGTCGGGACGCCGGTAATTATCTTAGGGGACCCTCCGGTTGTGACGCCGCGGGCTGAATTTCGACCCAAAAGTTCGGGAAAAGATGTTTCCATGGTCCAATTTGCCATGCGGCGGCATGGGTTTAACCCGGGCAATTTGGATGGGCGTTATGGAGAGACAATGGAACAGGCGGTAAAACGGATGCAATTTTTTTATGGGCTGACCCCCAGCGGCCGCTTGACCATGGTCGAACAATATTTGCTTGGTTTGCGTTAATGAAGCGGAGGTGGATCGGATGGTAGTAATCCGCCGTAAATATCTATGGATAATTGGTCTTGGACTGCTGTTTCTCATCGGCTTCGCCATCGGGGTCACAATGTATCAACCCCATTATCGACTTGGAGAATGGGAAATCCCGCTTAACCCCAATGCCAAAATTAATCCGAAACAGACCTACCATTTGACGGTGTGGGATTATAATTATCCTTTGCAAACAATCAATTACTCAAAATACTTAAACCAAGCAATCGCTCGCTTTCAACAGCAATATCCCAATATTAAAGTTCAGGTTAAACTGCTCGACTTGCTGGAGGGTCCGCGCCAAATCGCCAAGGCTTTAAAAGATGGGAACTTGCCGGATGTCTACTGTTCGGCTTACCATATCCCGCAGTTTGATTGTCGTTGGCAGATTCCGGTTGGGCCTTTTTGTCAAAACGGGGAGTTAACTTCTTTCCGGCCGGAAGTGGCGGAAATGGGTAAGGTGGCCGGAGTTCAGTGCGCCTTCCCGCGTTGGGTCGCCCCGGTCGTTTGGATCGGCAATCGGCAACTTTTGGCTGCAAACGGCTTGGAGGTTGCGAAACTTACAACCAATGGTTGGCAATGGGAAGACTTGCTCCAAACGTTGGAACGGAGCAAAGGGAGTCTAAAGTTTGCGGCGTTCCCGGGTGACGGAGGTTTTTTTGGTCAATTGCTGATGGATGGCTCGGGAAAAATTTCTGAGAACAACCGGGAGTTTGGAGTGGCTGTCCTAAAACGTTTGGTCAGCGCCAGAGCGACTACCGGCGATTATTCCAATAACGCGATCGGCCGGTTTTTAGCCGGAAGAACTTTAGTTATTGCCGATGGGCGGTTGAGTTTATACCGGGTAATCAAGGACAAAACGAGTACCAATCAAAACGCAACGGTGGATCCGGTAATTCTGCCCGGACCGGCCAAAAACGGCGGGCGTAGTTACCTGCGGGCCGAGAACGGCGTCATCGCGATTTATCGTAATTGGAAAACCCGAGGTGATGCCCATATTGCGGCGGCAGTTCGTTTGGGTTATTTTTTAAGCACCTACCCGGGAATCGAACCTTGGCAAGAAATGATGGTATACCCTGCCGCAATTGATTCGGGTCGGGTCTGGGAAAACAGGACGGGGATAGCAGTCGGAGCGTTGTTGAAGCCGATCGCTTTGGTCAACCGGAACCGGCCCTTGGCGGAAACGCCGGCTTTGCGACTGCTCGATGAATATTTGGCTGGGAAAAAGCAACTTTCCGATCTCGAAAATATGAAACTAAGATAAGGCAGGTTCCAAACCTGCCTTATCTTAGTTTTACGCCGGCCGTCTGAGAAGAGACGACATCCTAATTTACATATTGTTGAAGGATTCCCTTCGCTCCCTGTCGAATTAATACCTAAATCTTGTGAAGTCGATGATGGAGGAGCAGGTATGGTAGGGGAAAAAATCCTGATTATCGATTCCGACCCGCGTGCAGTTGAGATGGCGGTAATCAAACTCTCCAGCGCCGGTTATTGGGTCATCACCAGTACCAATGGCGAAGAAGGCTTCGCGAAACTCCAACAGTCAACACCTGACCTGCTGATTATCAACCCCGAAGTTGATGGCTATCGGGTCATTCATGAGCTTGAAAACCAGCCTAATTACCGAAGCATCGGCGTTATTTTGCTGGCGGACCGTAACTTTGACGAAACCAAATTCGGCATTTCCGGGTATCGGGTGGACGATATATTAATCAAACCGTTTACCCCCAAAACCTTATTAAACCGCGTAAACGCTCTAATAGTACAATCCCGTCTGATCCGTCAGCTTAATCCGTTGACCATGTTACCCGGTAAAATCCATCTGCAACAGAAAATTCGCAACACCGTTAAAAACGGCGAGCAGTTTGAACTGATCTTTATCGATCTCAAAGATTTTACCGCCTATAATAAGTTTTACGGCTTTGAACAAGGGAATCAAGTGATTGCTTTTTTGGCCAATCTAATCTTGGAACTGATCCCTCATTTTCGGGAACAACTTCCCGAACTCTACCAT
This sequence comes from Bacillota bacterium, assembly GCA_023410535.1. Lineage (GTDB taxonomy): Bacteria > Bacillota > UBA4882 > UBA8346 > UBA8346 > JAEYPR01. The sequence continues at coordinate 74,511 of JAEYPR010000021.1, forward strand.
CTGGGTGGCGATGACTTTTGCTTAATGGTTCGGGCCGGTGCGGCCGAAACCATCAGTAAGCGGATTTTGGAAGGATTCGATGCCGGAATCGGACGTTATTATCTTGAAGAAGACCGGAATCGCGGCGGATTGGCCGTTCCCAACCGGCGCGGCTTGGTGGAGCAATGGCCGATCATGACGATTGCGTTGGGGATTGTCAGTAATCAACACCGTCTGATCCAAGATTGGTTGGAGGCGGAGTTAATCGGCACCGAGTTGCTCGCCTACGCCAAATCGATGCCTGGGAGCCGCTATGTTCGTGATCGCCGTTGTTCATAACGTTTGAAAAGATAATGCCGCTGGGTAAACTTGGCGCAGCCGAACCGCTCATAATATCAGGCTAATTGTTACATTCTATAGTTGGGATACTTGAGCTTACTTTCAAATAATGGGAGTAAGTACAATTGCTGCCGATGATCGTGCTGAAAGGATACCATGGATTATAAACCGACCTCGCCACGGGATATCCGTGATATACTGGCCCAACGGAATTTTGCTCCTCGCAAAAGCCTGGGCCAGAATTTTTTAATTGATAGGAATATTTTGGTAAAGATAACAGATGCCGCTCAATTGGAACCTTCCGATGTCGTTTTGGAGATCGGGCCGGGTCTGGGCGCGTTAACCCTGGAATTGTTGGAACGAGGCTGCCGTGTTGCTGCGGTGGAATATGATCGCGGGTTGTTCGGTATCCTCGGCGAGCAATTTGCCCAGGAAGAGCGACTGACCTTATATAACGAAGATTTTATGCAATTTGACCTGTCCCGCATCGCAGAATTCAGCCAATCCGGTATGTTTCATGGCAAGGTTGTCGCCAATTTACCGTATTATATAACGACCCCGGCAATTTTTAAGCTGGTAGAGGCGGATGTTCAGTGGCAGTCGTTGGTGTTTTTGATCCAAAAGGAAGTGGCGCAACGGATCACGGCTGAACCGGGAGGTAAGGATTACGGCGCTTTAACGGTGATGCTTAATTTCTACGGTCAAGTGGATAAAATCATGACTGTTCCCAAAACGGTTTTTTATCCGGCGCCCCAAGTTGATTCGGCGGTAGTGCGGATCCGGCCGTTTGACGATCCGGAACGCCGGAAGTTGTATCCCCACTTGCATCGGGTGGTGCAAGCGGCGTTTGGACAACGGCGCAAAACGATTCAAAATGCATTGCAGAGCGTGGTCGCGGCAAAAGATCAGATTCAGCAACTTTTGGCGTCGCTAAAAATAGCGCCGACACGAAGAGGGGAGACCCTGAGTGTTGCTGAATTTGAAGCCCTTGCCGTGGCGGTTCGCCAATTAGAATAGAGGGTGTAACAGATGTTCTTTATCAGCCCGACCAAGGGTAGGCTAAATTTTGACCAAGTTTTCGCGGAGCTGGTTGCCTTTATCCAAACGGATGCTGATGCTCATTATAAATTGATTGTCGGTACTGACTCTCAACTGCGGGAGGACGTCTGTTATGTTACGGCCATTGTTATCCTGAAAGAAGGCAAAGGAGGCCGTTTTTTTTATTCCCGGGAATGGGAACCGGCCAAATTAAGCTTGAAACAGCGGATATTTTATGAGACTTCAAAAAGTCTTACCGTTGCCGCCAAGCTTGCGGAGAAACTTAGCGCCGAAGGGTTGCAGGATTTTAATGTCCAGATCCATCTGGATGTCGGGGAACAAGGAAAAACCAAGGATGTGATTCGCGAGGTAATTGGGATGGTTACCGGCAGTGGTTTTGAGGCGGTAATTAAGCCAGATTCATATGGTGCCTCAAAAGTGGCCGATAAATACACGAAATAATTGGATAATTGCATCAAACCCGTTGACAAACACCTTACCTTCAAGTATAATATTTAGCTTGACATTTTCGGACAGGCATGATATGCTGTTATTGGATGAATGAAGGAAGGTGAACCATTTGGAGGAGACCGGTGTTCTTGATCGGATTCGGGAAGATTTAGGCGGTTTTGTCGGTGAAGCGATTCGGATCCGTGCTAACCGGGGTCGTAAAAAAATCTTCGAGGTAGAAGGAGTTCTTGAACAGACATACCCGAAAGTTTTTGTGGTTCGGTTCAAAGAACGTCAGATTGAACGAAGAGTTTCTTACAGCTATGCGGATCTGTTAACTCAAGCGGTTGAGTTGACAGTGGGGGAAAACCGCATTGGGATGCAAATTCAATAGTGAGATTCGGCCCGTCTTTGGACGGGCTGTTTTTCTATCCATTTAACATTGTGGAAAGCGGCGAACTGCTGCGTCGGGCAATGAAGCATATTGTTTCAGCACGGCTGTTGATATCATAGGGTTTGCAATATCAGGTAAAATATTCAATTTTAGAGGTTGGGAAGTATTTGGTGACCATTGATTGAATATTTTCTTTCAGTTCGGCGTAGGCGGCTTCGGGATAGAGGTATTTGGTCAAACCGTATTTGCCGAATTTTTTGCGGCGGTTGGATTCGTCCAGATCCAGCTGGGTATTGGGGAAACGTTCCAGGATCACTTTTTTGGCGCTGGCGGTAAAACGGTGGGTGATCAATTCAAACGTTAAATCAGCGGGAATTGGAGTTAACGTTTGGGCTAAATCCCGAAAGAGTTGCTCATAACCTTCTACATAACCGGGATAGATGAAGAGCGGGGCGATGATGAAACCCAACGGATAACCGGCTCGGGCGATCTTTCCGGCGGCTTCGATGCGCTCGGCAGCGGAAGCGGTATTGTGTTCGAATTTAGTAATAATTTCGGCTGAATTCAGGCTGAAACGAAAGCGGGTTTGATCGTTGTGCGCGAGGTGTAACAGACTGTCAACGGCGGCAAATTTCGTCACAACCCGTAAGCGGGCGAATGATAGGCTCCCGAAAAATTCGATGGTTTTAGCCAGGGATCCGGTGATATGCTCGACTGCCAACGGGTCGGAGGTGCTGGCCGCTTCAAAGGTAGTGATTGCCGGAGCGTTTTGGGCGGTGATTTCCTTAATCTTCAACAAAATCTCATCAGTATTAACATAAACCCGGATGTAGGGTTTCTTGCCTAAATGGGTCTGGAGATAGCAATATTGGCAACCTCCGGGACAACTGGTCCCCAACGAGAACTCGAAATCTGCCGACGGTTTACAAGTATCCAACCGCAAGTCGCGTTTCACTCCGACCACTAAAGTCAATTTACTCTCGCGGTAGCTTTGTTGGGGAGTCCCGCCGGGAATGCCGGTGACGCGGTTGTGCGAGCCGGTCAATTGAACCGGAACCCCGGCGGCGGTCATCTTATCCCATATCTCCTGACCCAACGGGTATTTTAGCGCATCTTCTTCAAAAAAGGCTCTTTTGGGCTGAAAAAGTTTCATCGGGTTTAAGCTCCTATTTTAGGAAATCGCTTCAACTTATATTGGTTTCACCTAACTGCGTAGAAAATACGCTGAATGCGCTTCTGTCCGCCCAGACCTGAAGGTCAGGGCTAAGATTAAAACCGATCTCAACCCCGGCTGAAGCCGGGCCGGGTTGTGCTTCGAAGCTTTGCCGAGCCCCGGAGGGGCTTGCTTGCCCGAGCGGCGACGGGTAGCTAGCGTGGACGACGTATGGTAAACTAAATTCGGCGGATGTTTTATATACTATCCGTATGTTGAGTTTTCATTGCGCAAGTAGCTTTTCCAAGTAAAATGATTCTAATCCGGCGCTAGGCCGGAAACTGGAGGGTATCAGGAATGATCGATTGGCAGGAGAGAGCGGCGCGGGTTCTTCCGGGAATTAAACAGACAGCAAATTTTCCGATGGCTGAATTGACGACATTCAAGATCGGAGGGCCGATTGACCGGTTGCTAGAGCCGGCCGATGAAGCGGAATTGGCTGAGGTGCTGCAATTTGCGGCGGAAGAGGAGCTGCCGTGGTTGGTGGTTGGCTTGGGCTCCAATCTGCTGGTTCGCGATAAGGGAATTCGGGGTATCGGTATCCGTTTGATCGGGAAATTCTTAGAATGGAATGTGGAAGGCGAGACCGCCATCAGCGGCGCCGGAGTGGCTTTGAGCGATCTCTCCCGGGGCACTGCTTGCCGGGGTTTAACGGGACTGGAGTTTGCTTGTGGGATTCCCGGCACGGTCGGTGGAGCGGTCTTTATGAATGCGGGCGCCTATGATGGGGATATTGCGAAGGTTTTAACCAAGGCGGAGGCCTATTACCCGGGCCGGGGACTGGCATGGTTGGCTGCGGCGGATTTGGATTTCGGGTATCGCCATAGTCGTTTCCAGCACGAAACCGCAGTGATTACCCGCGCTGCCTTCGATTTACGCCCGGTTAATCAAGACGACGCCAATTCCCGAATCACCGAGTTAACTTGTCAACGCGAGAGCAAGCAGCCGTTGGAATGGCCGAGTGCCGGAAGTGTTTTTCGGCGGCCGGAAGGACATTATGTCGGCCCGCTGATTGAGCAAGCCGGCTTAAAAGGTTTCCGGATCGGTGGAGCCCAAGTATCCCCCAAGCACGCCGGGTTCATCGTTAATGCGGGCGGGGCAACGGCAGCGGATGTTTTGGCGCTGATTGACCATATCCGCAAGGTGATCCGGGTACAATATGGAGTTGAGCTTGTCCCCGAGATTCGGGTAATTGGTGAAGAATAGCGGCTGGATTGTTAACCGGCTAAGTTTGTGGTGCTTTTTCCAGCTGAAATTTAATTGCTGCAAAAAGGAACTATCGGGTTGATGTCGAAATCAACAGCAAAAGCGCATCCCAAAGCAGAATGTTTATGAAGGTTCAGATATATTTTTTAAAACAATTGTTGCAACAACCATTCGCGAAGATGGAAAAAGGAAGGTTTCGGAATGAAATTACGCATTTACTTTTTGCTTGGATTATTATGGCTCGTCGCAACCGGAGGGGTATTGGCAGAAGCTCCGGAGGATTTGACTTCGCCGGCGCCGGATTTGCTGGTGATTCAACCCTTGGCGTCGGGTTTAGCCGGGACCGAGACCCGTCTTTTACCAAATAATGTCGATATCTGGGCGGGTGATTGGGCGCCTAATGGAAAATCAATGGTCTATTCGGGAAAGATGCAAGGCGAAGAAAGCACGAAGATGCGGATTTGGTATTGGGCCTTGGATCCGATTGCCAACCCGGTGCCGTTGACCAATACCGATCAATTAATTGATTATTCGCCGCGTTGGTCGCCGGACGGATCGAAATTGGTGTTGGTGCGGCGGAGTTTGGGAAAGCCGGCCAATAGTCCGGTAAATTCGTCGCTTTGGCTCAAGGATGTTCCGGAAGGCGGCGGCCGTCAGTTGACCAATGGCCCGGAAGACCGTGATCCTTCCTGGTCGCCCGATGGCACGCAGATTGTTTTTAGCCGTTCGCAAGGTCCTTACCGCGCGCAACTGTGGATTGTCAATGTAGCCGACGGCAGTTGCCGGGTATTGGCCGGAGCGGAGAACGAGTTGTTAAATACGCCGGTTTGGGGCAAAAACGGACAGATCTATTATACCAAAATGACGCCGGCGCCCAAGACGGTGACCTTTAATAATCAAAGTTATCAAGTGATGGATTTCGGCAAAGGAAGCATCTGGTCGATCAATCCCAATGATAAATTGGCCCAACCGGTACAGGTTGACGAATATGACAACCGGATTCCGGCGATATCCCCGGATGGTCGTTGGTTGGCTTTTGTTTCGAGCCGGTCAACCACGAAAGAGGGGAATGGCAAGTTCGATCGGGGCAGCCTTTTTCTGAAAAATTTGAATACGGGCACTGTCTACTATGTCACCAATAAAGTCGGTTTAGTCGGCGGATCGATCAGTTGGACGCCGGATGGCCGGAAGATCGGTTTTTTCACCTACCGCAGCATTCGCCCGGCGGTCTGGGTTATTACCTTGCCAACCGCGTTGCCAGCGAAATAAATCGCTTGGGTAACAGTCCATTACCCTTCTTCGGACGCTCATCAAACCGGGGAGGGGTTTTTATTTTTTCAATTTTTTACGGGAGTTCGAATAATTGATCAAAAAATTACCAAATTGAGGATTAAGCGCTGAAAAGGAGGAAAATACTATCATTTAGCGAAGTATTATGACAAACATTATAATGAAAGAGATCGTTTCCGCGATCTCACGGGGTGATTAATTGTTTCAACCGATCCATGCCAGCACCGTCGTGCAACAGATTATCGAAAAAATAACGCAGTCATTGATCAGGGGCGAACTAAAACCGGGCGACCGCTTGCCGCCGGAACCTGAACTCGCGGCGCAGCTTGGCGTCAGCCGGACCTCGCTTCGGGAAGCTTTAAAAACCTTGGGTGGATTGGGTGTTTTGGTAGCGAAAAAACGCGGCGGTACCTTTATTGCCACCTCCGGTTCGCAGTCCATGCTCGATCCGTTAATCTTTAATCTGATTATTGAAAAAGGCTCGCGGGACGAACTCTTTGAACTCCGGGTATTATTGGAAGTTGATGCGGTTGAGCTTGCCATGAACAAAGCGTCCGTCCAAGATCTGGCCGATCTGGAGAAGGCTTTGAAAAAGTTCGAGGAAAATCTCCCGGGTGGCGACGTTAAGCTACTGGCCGATCTTGACCTGCAATTTCACTTGAAGGTCTTGGAGATGTCCAAAAACGATTCCTTCATCCGGATCAGCAAAGTGGTCATGCAACTGTTCGCATCACCGATCGAAAAGACCATTCACCAAATTGGCCCGGAACAAGTATTGATTAATCATCGCGCCTTACATCAGGCAATGGTCGATCGCGATTTGCTCCGCGCTAAAGAACATATCATTAAATCGTTTGAGAGTTCGCGGCAGTTTCTATAATTGTTTTAAAAAACCCTAGCGGTCATTACAGGGTAAAGGAAGAATTGATTCAATGAAAATAAAAAGCGCTGTTTCTGCAGAGACAGCGCTTTATTGCGTCGATGTCAGGTTATTGATATTTCTGCAATTGATAGCGGCAGCTGGGATTCCAAAAGATCCACTCTTTAGCGCCGGCGGCTTCAACCGCTTGGATTTGTTTCTGAATTTCGGTCCGACCATAATGAGCGCCTAAACTGAAATCTTGCAACCAGGGGCGGAGCAGGGTGGTGGTGTTTCCGGCTTTCTCTAAACGCTTCTGGGCGTCGCTGACGGCATGAAAAACGGTGTCGTAGGGATTGAGATTGGGGTTTTTCAACCCAAAGTTGCCGGGACCGTAATGCGATGGATAGACCATCGGACAGACCACGTCAACACTGCTGATAATCTTCTCATACTGCTGGCCGATGCCTTGATCATCTTCCACGCTGGTGGTAAGACCGAAAATATCGGCTGAGATTGGGATATTGTAGGGTTTCAGTTGAGCGCGGGCATACTGTAAGAAGTCGCGGATTACGTCTTGTTTAAGCTGTCCGGCGCTGAACGGATAGACACAACGTTTGATATCGCCATCGCTGGTAAAACGGACATAATCGAATTGAATCTCTTGGAAGCCCAAGTCAATCGCTTCTTTAGCAATTTCGATAATATAATCCCAATAGGCCTTATTATTTGGATCGACCCAATGCAGGCCCTTCCGGTCTGACCATAATCCGCCGGCGCTGTCGCGGACCGCCCACTCCGATTTGTGTTGGGCCAAAAACGGATCTTTAAAAACGACAATCCGGGCGATGGGGAAGATCTGATGTTGCCGCAAGGTGTCCAATAATTTTTGGGGATTGCCGATTTTTCGTTCCGCGGCGCCAAGGGTCTGTACTAAGGGCACTTTGGAATTGTAACTTAGGGTTCCGGTATCATCTTTCACGTCGATAACCAGGGAATTAACTGAGGTTTGGTTAATAAAGGCGACAGTCTCGTCCAACCATTTGCTGGAGCCGGCCATCCAACCGGTCGCATAGATTCCTTTGATAGATTCGGGTTTTGGCCAAGCTACCGGCTTTGGTTGCGGAGTGGCGACTGCGGGGGCTGGAACTGGTGTTGCTTTTGTACGTTTCAGATGATTGGAAGGTGATGAATTTGGAATCACCAGGGAAGAAGCGGCCGGGGTTAAGGTTAGCCAGGAAATCAGCAGTACCACCGGAATCAACAAAAGAAGCCAATATTTGTTTGCCAACGAATCCACCCTCATTGTAAGATTTTTTGAGAGAATTCGTCACATTTTTGAATGATACCTGCAGAAATTGATTGGAAATTGCAATTTTTTCTGAGAATGCCGAATGAATCAAAAATATACGAAAACCAACAAACTTATAAAATTATTCCAAATGAATGATTGATAATATAAATCCGATTAATTGGACGGGGCTGTGAGATCAAATTGACCGGGCTTGGCTACGGTGGATGGTAGGCAAAGTTTGCGGTAAGAAGTTTGCAATTATGGTGGATAGCAATTATAATTAAAGTGTTCGTGTGAATTTTTGCAGAACGTTTCGTTGGGGAATTGCATTCTGCAATTTACAATGCCCGCTTTTCTCCGGGCGAATCGCGCTAAGTTGCAAAAAAAATTTCAACGAATTTTCCCATCCGTAAAGCGAGGGCGGTATTATTGCAACGTAAGAATGAAGGTAATATATCGCTACGCAAGACGGTTAACAACATTTTGTGCGGTATAATACATAGTTTCCGAATGAGTCGTTAGGATTTCCCGGGATGTCCCGCCGAACAATCGTCATGAGAGGAATGAAATCTCCTGAAAAAAATCATGATCATTTATGCCGACAGCGGCGCCGGTCACCGCCGGGCTGCCGAAGCATTGTATCAAGTTGCCGGAAAGACCTTTCCCGATGCCGAAATCCGGTTGTTTGACATCTTAGAATACACGACCGCGGTTTTTCGTAAAACGTATCCCCGGACGTATCTTTTGATGGTTAATCATTGTCCCTGGCTATGGGGATTGTTTTATCATTCGCTCGATTACCGGGTTTCGGACCGGGTGGCCCGCCGTTTCCGGCGGGTGACCAACGCCAAGCATTGCCAGGCCTTTGAACAATATATCTTGGCCGAACAGCCGGATCTGGTTTTAACGACCCATTTTCTACCCAATGAAGTGATTACCCATTTAAAACGGAAACATGGGTTTAAAACGTTTTTGGCAACTTGCATTACCGATTATTACCCCCATGAATTCTGGCGGGATGACGGGGTTGATATTTATTTTACGCCGCATGAGGACCTAACCCCGACGTTGTTGGAGATGGGGATCCCGGCTGGAGCGATCTACCCGTCGGGAATTCCGATTGACCCGGTGTTCCGGGCGGCGCTGGACCGGAACGCGATCCGGCAAAAGTTAAACTTGACTGATATGCCCACGGTTTTAGTGGCAAGCGGAGGGTTCGGGGTAGGACCGGTCGAAGAGTTGGTGACCGAGATTGAGCAGGTTGAACGGTCATTGCAAGTCTTGGTGATTTGCGGTAAAAACGATGACCTGAAAGAAAAGTTGACGGCGGCGACGATCGCTTCGCGCCACCGGTTTGCGATTTTTGGATTTGTCAATAACATGCACGAGCTAATGAGCGTCAGCGATGTGATGATCTCTAAATCGGGCGGGCTGACCTCGACCGAAGCGATGGCCAAAGGACTACCGTTAATCGTTTTATACCCCATTCCGGGTCAGGAGTCCGGCAATTGCGAGTTTCTTTCACGCCACGGCGCCGGTTTGGAAGTCGCGAATCCCCGTCAAGCCCGCGAAGCGTTGGAGCATTTGTTTGAGCATCCGCATGAGTTGCTGCAAATCCGGGATAATATGAGCAGGTTGGGGCGGCCGGAAGCGGCCCGCGAGATCGTAGAGTATTTGGCGAAAATCACCAAACAGGTTGAAAGTCGGTGACGATAGTGGAATTTCAAGCATTGATCGTACGGTTAAACGAACTATATCGTAAATCAAAATCCGGCGGTTTAAGCCCGGCCGAATTGACGGAACGGGATGCGTTGCGCCGGGAATACCTGGGCTCGATTCGGAATCAGGTTCAAAATTCGCTGGGACAGATCAAGATCGTTGACGAACAGGGCAATGAAGTAACGCCGCAACGCCGCCGCCACCACCATCACGGTCATGAATGTGAATGTCATCAATGTAATTGCGACGGTTCCCATCATCATGAACATTAAGCGCAAACTGCAATACGGACTGGCTTCCAAAAGGGCCAGTTTTTCTTTTGGGGTTACGGTTAGAATTTTCACTCCGTTGACTTCAGTCGCTAGCAGGTTATAGTGAGAAAATACCGAATTATATGAAGTCATCGTTCGCGTCGGTGATGATAATTACGTAATAGGAAATATGTCGCGATCACAGCGCAAATATTTGGTGCGACATCGATCGATAAATGGAGGACAGCAATGAGTATTGGCTCGATCAGTGAAAGAATCCCCCCGCAAAATATTGACGCCGAGCGGTCCACGCTTGGTTCGATGTTTTTGGAGAAAGAAGCCATTGAAAAAGGACTGGAACTTTTACGAGCGGGAGATTTCTACCGCGAAGCCCACCGGATGCTTTTCGAGGTCGTGCAACACCTGCACGGCCATGGTGAACCGGTCGATATCATCACTGTTTCCGAAGAATTAAAAAGCCGGAATATGCTTGAAAAAGTCGGCGGGATCCCTTACTTGACCCAGCTGGCCAATGCGGTGCCTACCGCCGCCAATATTGAATACTATGCCAAAATTGTGGCTGAAAAATCGTTGTTGCGGTCGATTATCAACACCGCCACCGAAATCGTGCGCCAGGGGTTTGAAGGCGCCGAAGAAGTGGATGCGATCTTAGACGACGCCGAGAAACAGATCTTTCAGATTGCTCAGAAACGGCATATTAAGGGTTATGTCAGCTTGAAAAGCATCCTGATTCAGACGTTTGAACGGATTGAACACCTCTATGAAAACCGGGGCAGTGTGACCGGGATCGGGACCGGTTTTGAAGATCTGAACCGGATGACCGCCGGTTTACAGCCTTCGGACCTGATTATCTTAGCCGCCCGGCCTAGTATGGGGAAAACGACTTTCGCCTTGAACATCGCCCGGCATGTCGCGGTTGAAGAGAAAATTCCGGTCATTGTGTTTAGTTTGGAAATGTCCAAGGAGCAATTGGCGTTGAAACTGCTCTGCTCCGAAGCGGGCGTCGACAACCAGCGGATCCGGACCGGCGCGTTACGCGACGAGGACTGGCCGCGGCTTTCCCACGCTTTGGGCAAGTTATCCGATTCCACGCTTTATATTGACGATACTCCCGGCGTGACGGTTTTTGATATCCGGGCCAAAGCCCGCCGGATCAAAGCCGAAGGAGGCTTGGGGTTGATTGTCATCGACTATTTGCAATTGATGCAATCCCGGGGCAAATCCGAGAACCGCCAGCAAGAGGTCTCGGAGATCTCCCGATCACTGAAGGCGCTGGCCCGCGAATTGGAAGTGCCGGTGATCTCCTTATCCCAGCTCTCGCGGGCGGTTGAACAACGGACTGACAAAACGCCGTCCCTCGCCGACTTGCGTGAATCGGGTTCATTGGAGCAAGACGCCGACATCGTCGCCTTCCTCTATCGTGAAGATTATTATAATAAAGAAACCGAAAAGAAAGGCGTTACCGATCTGATCATTGCCAAACACCGTAACGGACCGGTCGGCAACGTCGAGTTGCTATTCCAGAAGGAGTACAGCCGCTTCGTGGGTTTGGACCGGCAGCATCAGATGTAATGGCAAAGATTTTTGTTGCTTTTGGGGGTTTAAAAGTTCGTCCATTTTGAATATTGATGGTTAATTTATAAATTCCGGCGCTTGTTTTGCTAATTCTACTGCTTGGATGTGGTTTTTTGCTCCCTGGATCTCGAATTCCGGTGGGTCAATTTTGCATTGGGGTTCCCGGATTTTATATTATGGTTCCTGAATTTAGATTTTGAATCCTGTTTTATTATTTTACGGTTCTTAAATAATGTTTTTAGCCATTAATTATTGTTTTTTTGCCAAAAATCCCCACAACAGAGTTTGTTGTGAGGATTTTTTGTATATTTATTAATTATTTAATACTCATATCCCAACGGATGTATGCGATTCCATCTTCGTCGGCATCGTTGTTTTTAAATTGATAGATCAATTTTAAGGCATGATCGTCGTTAATGGTGATTTTGGCTTTGGCATAAAGGTAAGGGTCGTCAATACCTTTGGCCTTGGTAACCTGGAAGCCGGCCCGGACTTGTTCGGTGAACGAATAGAGGATATTGGCGTCGATCCCATAATCTTGATTGTCGCCGTCATAATTGGCGGAACGGTAGCGGACTTCGGCGCCAAGTTTGTCAAAAGTTCCGGTGACGCCCAAGTTATAGTCGAATTCTTTATCGTAAGCGGTCAGCGCGCCGCCAACGACATAGTTCTCATTGAGCCGATAATTGGCGGCCAAATCCAGAATGGGGTCGTCGGAGATGAATTGGTTCAATGGCCCGATCATATCGTCATTGGGGATTAACAATTGGCCATAAACCTTCAAGTTGTCGGTGAAGTATTTGAAATCGAGGTCGTAATCAACAATCCCGCTGTCATCTTTCGCAAAACGTTTGGTCAGATCGCCGGAGAGCGCGTAATCGACACTGGCGGCGATATAGCCTTTGTCTCCCCCAAACGCATAACGATAACCCGGGGAGATAATTCCTTGGGTGTCCCCGTCGTGGTCGGCATAGTCAACCCCGACAAACAAACCGATATCAAATAAATAGCTGCCTTGGAACGAAGTTACGGTATCATCGTCAAAATAATTTAGATTGGCGAAATGCTGGTCGTTTTGATAATACTCAATCCCCCAGTAACTGTCGTTCTTGGGAAATAGGGCCCGGACCGTAGCGCCCGGGCTGTCCTTGTCAATGGTATACCATCCGTCAAATGATAAACCGTTGAATTGGGGCGCCACGAAACCGTTGTTCAGATAGTAGTTGGTAAAGTCGCCGGTGAAGTTGTGGACTGCCGCCAGGGTATTGCCCGGGAACAGCAGCGTCAGGGTTAACAGCAGGGTCAGTAAGATCAACCGTTTCATACTCTTTCCTCCTATTCCGAATTGTTGAGCTTGTCGCGCAACGTTAGATTGAGGAGTGGGCGTGTTTCCTCCTCGGTAGTAACTGTATGCGGAATAGAGAGGGAATATATCCATTAAAGAATTACAGCAATAAAGAAAAAGAGCCGCCCATTCGGGCGGCTCTTTTTGAGTTAAATAACTTAAAATGTTACAGACACTTTTAAGAAACTTACACCACGATCTTTTGAACCAGTGACGTTATCATTTGCATCCTTGAAGAATTGGATAGCATCTGCGCCACCAAGATAATAGTTAGAGCTCCGTAAGTACTCGATAGATACATTATCGGTCAAAGCATAACCGATTTTAGCACCCCATTGATTTCCACCGTATAAGATCGCATCATCATTAAACTGTTTTTCCGCTTCGAAAGTAACTTTACCAATGGTGTAAGAGAAACCAAACAAATAAGCTTCAGTTTGATCATCAGATAAAGCTTTGGATTTATCAGCTAACTTACCAGCTTCAGCCCAAAGATTTAAGGAATCAAATAAAGAAGTACTTACTTGAACGGCATAACCAGCGTCGCCTTTACCTTCGTATTGATAGTTAGCACCAAGGTTGAAGATGGAAACTTTGGTATGAGCTTCGGCGACAAATGCGCCAGCCTCGGTAAAGGAATCGTTTACTACAGTACCATTTTTATATGTTCCAGTAGAACTAGAATCACCATTTTGACCAGCAACAACAGTTAATCCTAAATTTGTAGTTTCATTAACATCATAACCATATTTCAGAACAAACGGAGCGCTAGTGATCCCATCACCAAAGTTTGGAGCAATACCATCGGTTAAATCGGCAATAGTCGGGATAACACGAATTTTACCGAAAGAAACATTACCCACACCGGTTTTGTAGGTGGCAAAGGCTTCACGGACTTTAAAGGTACCATTAGAAGTGTATTGAAGAGCAACAGAGTAATTAGTTGTCTCATCAATATCGCCGTTAAAGAAAAAACGGACGTCACCCCATTGTTGCAGACCAGTGGGGTCCGCATTTTCGTAAGTTTCAAATGCAAGTTTACCGGTAACAACTGGCGCAGCAGCGGAAACGCTGGCCACAACTGCAAAAACGAGCGACAGGGTAAGTAAAGACACGAGCAGTTTTTTCATTTCATTTCCTCCTTATTATTTTTGGTATTACTTTGAATACCTTGTTAGTAACTAAGGAAAGAGTTGCTATTGTTTCCTCTTTTACTTAGTCCTACGTTTAAAATTAACACGCATTGGAGAGCTTGTCAATAATTTGGGACAAAGTTTTGTCAATATTACAAATCATTAACACAATTATTCCGAGTGGAATTAAAGATATTGAGAGGGTGTGGGCATTTCGGCAGGAACGGTTTTTTGGATTAACCGAATATTTACTTTCGTAAATCATGCACTTGCCGCATACAACTTAGCGGAGGGATTATACAATGAAAGATGGCAAAAAAAGTCCAATTAGCCACCGGCTGCTTGATTTCCTGGATATACCGCTCGATACGGTGGCGGAATGGCCGCGGATTGTCCTAAATGCCAATCGTGGCGTTTTGGTCGAAAACCACCGGGGTGTGATCGAATATGATACGAAAGTTGTGCGGATTAACACCAAACCGGGCGAACTGCGAATTGCCGGCGAAAACTTGACATTGGTTTCGGCAGTCAAAGATGAGATTGTGATCGAAGGAAAGATTGAACGGGTTGAGTTGGTGGATTGGAGGTAGAAAAGGTTGTTTTTCAATCGGATCGTTTCTTGGCTGACCGGCTATCTGGAGCTATTGGTGCGTGGTCCGCAACTGGAGAAGTTTATCAATCTGGCGACCAACTCCGGTCTGTTCCTTTGGGATATTCGCCGCGTCGGTCCCGATGTTTTGCATGCGAAGTTGCGGGCGCATGGTTTTTGGCGGGTTCGTGAATACGCCAAGCGTTCGCATGCGACAATCCGCTTGCACCGGAAGCGGGGTTGGCCGTTTTGCTGGCGCAAACTCAAACAACGCCGCAGTTTTTTGGTAGGATCCGTCTTGTTTATCGCGGGGCTGATTTATTTATCAAGTTTGGTTCTGGTTTTGAAAATTGATGGCTTTGAAGGAACCGACCGGGTACGATTATTAACGACCTTAGGGCGATTGGGGATCAAACCGGGAATCTCCCGGAAAGAGTTGCTGGCGAAAAAGACCTTGATCGAGCGGGAAGTGATGCTGGAAACGCCGCAGGCGGTTTGGTTCGCCATTAATTTACGCGGGGTGGTCGCGGACATGACGGTCGTCAAACGGAAAACCGCGCCTGCGGCGCCGCCTAGCGTTGATCTGATTGCAGCGCGGGATGGAGTCGTCACGAAAGTGGTGGTGGTCCGGGGGACGTCGGCGGTGAAAGAAGGGGATACGGTCGCTCCCGGGGATTTACTGATTAGCGGAACGGAGTGGCAGGCCGATAAAAATACCGGTGAGTTGCATAGAATAACGGTACCGGCCAATGGAATCATTGAAGCGCGGGTCTGGCAGGACATCGAGGTAATTGAGCCCAAGGTATGCTGGCGGGCGTCACCTGGGCGGGAACGTTTGACAATCTATAGTCTGCGTTGGGGGGAGCAGCAGTGGACCCTTTGGCGTTCGGGCAAAGGACCGCTGACGGACTACTCCGGAAGCCGGTGGCGAAAACGGTTATATCAAGGAAGGAATCCGCACGACACTGTAGAACTAATTAAAGATATTCAACAAGCCGTCCGCTGGCAAAAAGTGCGGCGGACTCAGACGGAGTTGAAGACGAGCGCGGTTCGTGAAGCGGCGGAACGCCGGAAATTGCTGATCGGAACCGTAGCCGGTTCCAATGAGCGACGGACTGAAGCCTGGATCGATGAGGGCAACTTTCTCCGGCTGATTGTGACATACGAAATGAACCAAAACATCGCGCTTGTCGCCCCGATACGAAAGGAGTAACCATAACTTTTTGAATACAACAGAACTGAAACTGGCAATTGAACCTCGCCTGGCACCCCAGATCATTGGGAAAATGGAAGAAAACCTGCGTCAAATCAGTAACGGTCTGGGAATTGAAGTGTTCTCGCGCGGTAACGAACTTTTGTTATCCGGTGACGAAATTCAAGTGGGCCGGGCGGCGGAGATCTTTAATATTTTAGGCGACCAACTGCAGAAAGGGTACCATCCGGGATTGCCTGAAGTCGCCTATATGGTGAATCTGGCAAAAGAAGATCAATTATATAAGGTAACCTCGCTCACCCAGGAAGTGGTGGCGGTCACCGCCCGCGGTAAAAAACTCTTTCCGCGGACGATCGGGCAGAAACAATATGTGGAATCGATCAAGCAAGGCGGGTTGACCTTTGGCATCGGTCCGGCCGGCACCGGCAAAACATACTTGGCGGTGGCGTTGGCGGTCGCGGCGCTGCAGGCAAAGGAAGTCAACCGGCTGATTCTGACCCGGCCGGCGGTGGAAGCCGGAGAAAAACTGGGTTTTTTACCTGGGGATCTCCAGGAGAAAGTCGACCCGTATTTGCGCCCGTTGTATGATGCCCTGTTCGATATCATGGGGGTCGACCTGTTTCATAAAAACATGGAACGGGGGATCATCGAAATTGCCCCGTTGGCGTATATGCGCGGCCGGACCTTGGATGATTCATTCATTATTTTGGACGAGGCGCAAAATACGACGCCGGAACAGATGAAAATGTTCTTAACTCGCTTGGGTTTTGGCTCCAGAGCAGTGGTTACCGGGGATATCACCCAAGTGGACTTGCCGAAAGGAACTAGCTCGGGATTGGCCAATGTCGCCCAGATCTTTGACGGAGTTCCTGGAATCAATGTCGTGATGCTGACTGACCGCGATGTGGTCCGGCATGAACTGGTTCAACGGATTATTCGAGCTTACGAACGCTATCAAATACTCCAAGCCAAAGGAGACAACCCGGTTGGAACACCATGAAAGTCCGGGGTTAAACCCCAAGAAAACACGGAATATCAATACCACCTCGCTTGAGGTAATGACCAAAATGGCCGGAGTGATCCGAACGCCTTCCGTTCGGGAAGGACTCCTGGTCTTGGTTTGCTTTGTGTTATTGATTACGCTGTTGCAGATCAATATTGCGACACCGACCCGCAATGTGAAGGTGGGGCAAGTATGCACCGAAGAGATTCGCGCCCCGAAAGACGTGGAAGACTCCGAAGCCACCAAAATGGCGCAGGAGGACGCCTGGAACCGCGAACAAGAAGTCGCGCAACAAGATCCGAGTTTCTATAAGATTGACAGCTCGATTGAGAGCGACACCGCGTATAAATTAAACCGTTTCTTTGAAATTATCGACCAGGAACGGGTCAAAACCAGTAATAAACCGGATGGTCAATCAAAGGAAAATATTGCAGACTTGCTGACCCGTTTAGCCAAGTTTTTATATAAAGCGCCCAATCGGGAATTGGTCCAACAATTAATTCGCTTGCCGGACTTTGATTATCAAATTATTAAAGAAAGAACCCATCGCAACTTAAAAGACCTACTTGCCAAAGAGATGATTGATGCCAACGGTTTGGCAAGAATCTATAAACTGCTGCCATCGCTGGTGGAAAAGGAAGCGCTTCAACCGGAATTACAATCGGTTTTGCTGAAGTTGTTAACCGCGTCTGTCCAGCCCAATCTAATCATGGATCAGGCCAAGTTGATCCGGTTTAAGGACCAAGTGACCCAACAAGTCCCGAAAGTGATGATCCGGGCCAATGAGATTTTGATCGCTAAAAATCAGGTGATTACCGAAAATGACATGAAGATGCTGAAAGAGTTGCATCTGATCACCGATGAATCCAACCGGGTACGGGTCTTTCTCAGCTTGTCGTTTTTCGTGTTATTGATGGTCGTGGGCGGCCTGATTTATATCTTCCAATTTCATTCGAGCTTATTCAAGCAAGAGCGTTTGCTCTATCTCTTATTAATGCTGCTGGTGTTGGTGATCGGGCTGATTAAAGCCCTGACGTTCACTCAAAGCCCGATGTTGCCCTATATGGCTCCGGTCAGCTTTGCCACAATTTTAATCAGTATTTTGATCAGCCCGCAGTTGGCCTTAGCGATGGCCGCGATCTTCGGATTGCTGGGCGGAATTATTGTCCAACTGGATCTCTCGTTGACGGTTTTTTACTTTGTCAGCGGGGTGGTTTCGGTATTTTCGGTCTATAATTTTCATCGCCAACGCGATTTGGTCCGGACCGGTTTAATTCTGATGGGGGTGAACGCGGTCACGGCTATCGGGCTAAATCTCCTTTTCACCAGCGCCTTCCGGCTGGATATGTTGCTTTTTGCGGTGGCCAACGGCTTTCTCTCGGCGGTGCTGGCGATTGGTTCATTGCCCTTTATTGAGCATTTATTTGGATTGACCTCGGCAATCCGCTTGCTGGAACTGTCTAATCCGGGCCATCCTTTGTTACGCCGGCTACAGATCGAAGCGCCCGGGACGTATCATCATAGTATTATGGTGGGTAACCTAGCGGAAGCAGCGGCGGAGGGAATCGGCGCCGACACCCTGTGGGTCCGGGTCGGCTCCTATTATCATGATATCGGTAAGATCAAACGGCCGTATTTCTTTGTGGAGAACCAATTCGGACAGGATAATCCCCACGAAAAACTTAACCCGACCCTGAGTACGTTGATCATTACGTATCATGTCAAAGAAGGGGCGGAGATCGCCCGGGAACACGGTTTGCCCGAAAAACTCATTGCCATCATCGAACAGCATCATGGCACCGACTTGGTGCGTTATTTCTATAAACGGGCCACTGAAACGGTCCAGGGCGAGAGGGAAGTTTTGATTGAGGAAGATTTCCGTTATGAAGGGCCAAAGCCGCGTAGTAAAGAAGCGGCCTTGGTGATGTTGGCCGATTCGGTGGAGGCAGCGGTCCGGGCGTTGCCCAAACCGACGCCCGCGAAGGTGGAGGCGTTGATTCAGAAGATCATTCGGGAACGGTTGGATGACGGGCAGTTTGATGAGTGCGATCTGACCTTGAAAGATTTAAATAAAGTTAAGAACAGCTTTTTGAAGGTTTTGGGAGGTTTATTCCATAACCGCATCGAATATCCGGAGACGGTTTTAAACGAGATAGAAAGGAAGAAGGCCAGTGCCGATCCTACTAAATAATATTCAGGAACTTCACCCGGTCTCCGAAGCCCAATTGGAGCTATTAAATTCGGTCTTGGAATATGGGCTGAGCGTACAGGGGAAACCCCAAGCCGAAGTCAGCGTGATTTTAGTCGATAATCCCTATATTCACGAACTCAATGCGACCTATCGCGGGGTTGATCGTCCGACCGACGTTTTATCGTTTGCCATTACGGAGTCGGCGGAAGCGGATGATTTTAATTTGCCGGAGGATGTCCCGGAGCTGTTGGGAGATATCTTTATTTCAGTAGAAAAGACCATTGAACAAGCCGAGGAATACGGCCATTCTTTCGAACGGGAGCTCTGTTACCTGGCTGTCCATGGGTTATTGCATCTCGTCGGGTATGATCATCAGACTGCGGAAGCGACCGAAGCCATGCGGGAACAGGAAGAGCAAATCCTCCGTCAGCACGAATTGGGGAGGAACGCCCGTTGAGATCAAGGACGCTGTTGGACTCGTTTAACGCTGCTTTTGACGGCGTGGTGTATGCCTTAAAAACTCAGCGCAATATGCGTTTGCATTTTTTAGCAACCGGAATCGTCTTATTGGCTTCGTTGATTTTTAAGCTGACGAAGCTAGAAATCCTCATGCTGTTTGTGACCATTGCCTTTGTGATCGTCGCCGAGATGATTAACACCGCCATCGAGGTGGTGGTGGATCTGATCACCCAGGAACTACATCCCTTGGCGGCAATCGCTAAAAACGTGGCGGCCGGCGCGGTGCTGGTGGCCGCGACGGTAGCGGTGATCGTCGGTTATATGATTTTTTTTCCGAAGTTTGACCCCTTGATCCCGACGGTGATCGTTTCATTGAAAAAAGGCCCGGTTTATCTGAGTATGATTGCGATCGTCTTTACGATCGTTTTCACCATCGCCGGGAAGGCGTTGACCAAAACCGGCCGCCCGGTCCAAGGAGGAATGCCCAGCGGTCATTCGGCGTTGGCTTCTGCAGCGGCAACGGCGATCTTATTCCTCACCAAAAGCGGCTTGGTAACCGCGCTTGCCTTATTTTTATTGGTGCTGGTGGCCGAGAGCCGGGTTGAAAGCAAAATCCACACTCCCAGTGAGGTGTTTGTCGGATCCTTACTGGGTTTTTTCACAACTTTAATCATCTTTCAATTGATGGATTAACATCGTTTGCGCGCGCTTCGAAGCGGTTTTCTAGGCAGTAAACGGGAAAGATTTTGATTTTTTCGGAAAATCAGTCGCACGGTTAATATAATAATGGAGGTTTGTGACTGATGAATGGGGGAGTGGGTATGCCCGTATCAAAGGAAGAGTTGGTGGCAATAGCCCGTAAGGCTTGGGAGAAGGCTTACGCCCCGTATTCCAACTATCAGGTGGGTGCGGCGTTACTCGGTAAATCGGGAATTGTTTATACCGGATGCAATATTGAGAACGCTTCGTTTGGGGCGACCATCTGCGCCGAACGAGTGGCGGCTTGCAAAGCGGTGTCCGAAGGCGAACGGGAGTTTGAAGCGGTAGCGATCGTGGTTAACGCCGACCAACCGGTTTTACCGTGTGGGATCTGCCGGCAGTTTCTTTCAGAATTCAACTTAGATCTAAAACTGTATTTGGCTACCGTCAAAGGGGCTGCAATCGAAACCACGACGTTGCGCGAATTTCTTCCGGGCGCGTTCGGGCCGGGAAATCTCAATAAGTCGTCCACACTAGCTACCGCTCGCGCAAGCGAATGAAAAAATAAGCTAGGTGAAGCGACATAAAACCGAGTTGTTTTCTAGAATAAATAATACATAAATATTCTCGGATGAGTAATGATTGGCTTAGGAGGGCATCATGGATTCGACGGAATATACAATAACGGTTGAGGTTGTCACCAAGATTGACGAGTATTTGCGCGAGACAATCATGTCCATTGATGAAGAGGCGTTTGGACCCGGGAGTTTAAACGAATGGTCGTTACCGCCGTTTCTTCACTATGGACGGGTCTATCTGGCGCGGTTTAACGGAACCCCGGTGGGCATCGCCGAACTGATGCGGGATTGGCGTGATCCGGAATTAGCCTATTTATACGGTTATGCAGTTGCCCAACAATACCAGGGATACGGTTTGGGTACGGCGATGCTGCGGACCATCTTCGAAGGACTGCCCCGCGCCGGATTTAAACGGCTGCAATTGACGGTTCATCCTGAAAATCAGGTGGCGATTCACATTTATCAAGATAAGTTCCGCATGAAAAAACTTGACTTTTTGAAAGACTATTACGGCCCCGGCGAAGACCGGTGGTTATTTGAATGGAATTGGGATGGCGAATGAATAAACAATTTAAATCAGGTTTTGTCACCTTAATCGGCCGGCCGAATGTGGGCAAATCGAGCCTACTCAATCAAGTGGTCGGTCAAAAGATTACGATCACTTCCGATAAACCGCAGACGACCCGGACCCAGTTGCGGGGGATCTTAACTCACCCCGATTACCAGATCGTTTGGATCGACACGCCAGGGTTACATAAGCCGTTGCATCAGTTAGGCGCCCAAATGGTTAAAACCGCCGAGAGTGCGCTGCGTTCCGGCGATATGGTTTTATGGATCCTGGACGCCGCGCAAGGTTTGACCCCGGCGGATCTTAAAGTCTCGGAAAGTCTGCAGGGTTTGGAACTGCCGGTAATCCCGGTCTGGAATAAGCTCGACTTGTTAGAGACGGATGAGGTTCCGGAAGTTCCCGGTTTTAACAAACCGTTGGCGGTCTCGGCCGTCACCGGCCAGGGGATTCCGGAATTATTGGCGACGGTCGTCGATCAACTGCCGCTCGGTCCGCCGTTTTACCCGCCGGAAATGGTTACGGACCACCCGGAACGGTTTATCGCCGCGGAGTTCATCCGGGAACAAGTGTTGCAGTTTACCCAAGACGAGGTGCCGCATTCGGTTGCGGTTCAGGTTGACGAGTTTAAGGAGCGCAATAACAACCGGATTTATATCGAGGCGGTCATTTATGTGGAGCGCGATTCGCAGAAAGGCATCCTAATCGGCGCCAAGGGTGAACGGTTAAAACAGATCGGACAAGCCGCCCGGCAAAATATTGAAACGCTTTTAGGAACCGGCGTTTTCTTAAATCTTTGGGTTAAAGTTCGGGATAAATGGCGTAACAAACAGTCTTCGCTTCGGGAGTTTGGTTATTGGGAGCAAAATCGCGATTGAGACCGATCCCTTCTCAAACGGCGTAACGAGTGGAGTGTTGAATTTGGGTAAGATCATTGCTTGGGTCTGGTTGACAGTCATCGCTTTGTTGACGCTTGGCTTTTCCTGCCGGGCCGACCAGCCGGTCCGGATCGGTTTGGTCGAGAACCAAACCGAGATCCGATTTGAGGTTACCAACGGGTATCAATTGCTCAATCTGGGATGTGAAACGCCGCAACCTTTGGCGGAACCAGGCGATTTGGTCAGTATTACCTATAGTGATGAAACCTATTTTGTCAATGACATTCCAGTGGGAGCGGGGCCGCTGGCGTTGACCGCCGATTCGAACGTATTGGCATATAACAACCGTACTTACCGCGGCGATTTTCTCATCACGGTTCAAAACCGGAAACTAACGTTGATCAACCGGTTAATGATGGAAGAATATTTACGCGGAGTAGTGCCACGGGAGGTATCGCCTTCTTGGGAGATGGCTTCGTTGAAAGCCCAGGCGATTGCCGCCCGGACTTATACTATTGCTTCGCTGAACCGGCATGGCGCGACCAATTATGATCTTTGCGCCACGACGCATTGTCAGGTCTATGGCGGCGCGACCGCCGAACATCCCAACACCGATCGGGCGGTGGCCGAAACCGCCGGACAGATTGTGACCTATAACAACAAGGTCATCTCGGCTTTTTACTTTGACTCGTCGGGCGGATATACCTCCGATGTCGCCGATGTATGGGGTGCGTCCATTCCCTACTTGAAGCCGGTGCCGGATTGGGACTTTAAATCGCCAAAGGCGCAGTGGACCAAAACGTTTAATTGGCCGGAATTTCAAGTGATCATTGCGAAAAGTTACCCCAAGATCGGGGCGTTGCAACAGATCCTGCCGGTGGCGTTTGGCCGGGAGGGACGGGTCATGAAGTTATTATTGAAAGGGGCTTTTGGGGAGACCACCGTCAACGCGGAACAGTTCCGCTATAACACCGGTTTGTTAAGCTCCAATTTTCAACTGGCAGTAATTTACGGGCCGGAGCCGTGTTTGACATTGTGGTGGGCGCATCGCTCCGTTTATCCCGAGGTGTTGACGGCCAATACCGACGTTCCCGGGCTGGCGGCCGATGTGCTAAATCCGCCGTGGGATAATCCCGATCCCTGGGAGTGGCTGCGCGATAAGGAACCGGTCAAAGTCGTGATCAAAGGTTCCGGATGGGGCCACGGCGTCGGCCTGAGCCAGGAAGGGGCCAAAACAATGGCTGAAGCCGGGTATAATGAACGACAAATATTGGAATATTTCTATCCGGGAGCAAAAGTTACGCAGTGGGGCAATTGAGTGGAAGAATCAATTGCGTTCAAACTGATTTTTAAATTTAGCGATATTGGAGTCCTTGCTTCATGCTGGTTCGTGATTTCGATTATGAGTTACCGGAGGAATTGATCGCCCAGGAACCGGTGGAACCGCGCGATCATTCCCGGTTAATGGTTTTGGACCGGCAACGGCAGACTGTTGCCGATCATCATTTTTATGAACTGCCCCAGTTTTTGCGGGCAGGTGATCTATTGATTTTTAATAATACCCGGGTCATCCCGGCCCGGCTGTTTGGAACCAAAGACGGTCCCGGCGGGGCAAATGTCGAGGTCTTTTTACTTAAGGAAAAGCTGACCAATGTTTGGGAGTGTCTAGTCCGTCCCGGGAAGCGATTGAAAGCCGGCGCCGTGATTCAGTTCCCAGGCGGCATGACCGGCACTGTCAATGCGTTTGGGGCGGAAGGAACCCGGATCATTGAGTTCAAAGGAACGGGAGATTTTCGGGAATGGCTTCATCAACATGGTAACACCCCCTTGCCGCCTTATATCACCAAAGCGGTGACCGATCCCGAGCGTTATCAGACTGTTTACGGGGTGCATGAGGGCTCGGTGGCGGCGCCCACCGCCGGACTTCATTTTACACCGGAATTGTTGGACAAACTAGCAGCGGCCGGGGTCCAGTTAGACTACCTCACGCTCAATGTCGGGCTGGGAACCTTTCGGCCGGTGCAAGTGGCGACGATCGAAGAGCACCATATGCATTCGGAGTTTTTCACCTTGCCGGCGGAGTTGGTGGCGCGGATTAAAGCCACCAAACAGGCGGGAGGCCGGGTGATTGCCGTGGGGACGACGGTGGTGCGGGTGCTGGAATCGCAAGCGGCCGACGGAGAGTTGACAGCCGGTTCCGGTGAGACCGCGATCTTTATTTATCCCGGATTTCAATTTAAGGTGATCGACGGGATGATCACCAACTTTCACTTGCCTTGCTCGACCTTGCTGATGTTGGTCGCGGCCTTTGCCGGGCAAGCTTTCGTCTTGGAAAGTTACAATTACGCGGTGCGGAACCGCTATCGTTTTTTTAGTTTTGGCGACGCGACGCTGGTTTTTTGACCTTACTTATTATTAGGAAAGTTTCACATCAAAATATACTCGAGGAGTTTTTTTATGGGGTTCAGTTTCAAAGTACAGCAACATTCCACTGAGAACCGGGGCCGGGTCGGCTTGTTGGAGACCTTCCACAGTCAGATTGAGACGCCGGTGTTTATGCCTGTCGGTACCCAAGGTACGGTAAAGGCGATGACGGTTGATGATTTGCGGCAGATTGGGTTTAAAATGATTTTGGGCAATACCTATCATTTGTATATGCGACCGGGCGTTGATGTTGTCAGTGAAGCCGGCGGACTGCACCGTTTCGCCAATTGGCCGGAGTCGATGCTGACCGACAGCGGCGGTTTTCAAGTCTTCAGTTTGGCGAAGTTAAATAAGGTGACGGAACAAGGAGTCACTTTCCGCTCGCACATTGATGGTTCCGCCCATTTGTTCACGCCGGAACGGGTGATGGAGATTGAGATGGGGCTGGGCGCCGACATTGCCATGGTCTTTGATGTTTGCCTGCCGTATCCTTCGGATTATCAAAAAGCCAAGGAAGCAATGGAACGGACCTGTCGCTGGGCAGAGCGCTGCCTCAAGGCTCACAACCGTCCCGACCAAGTATTATTTGGTATTGTGCAAGGAGTTACTTATAAGGATTTACGCCAGGCCAGCGCCAGGAGCTTATCGGAGATGAACTTCCCCGGTTACGCCATCGGCGGGTTAAGCGTCGGCGAACCCAAACCGATTATGTATGAGGCGCTTGACTATACGGTTCCGGAATTGCCGGAAGATAAACCGCGTTATCTGATGGGCGTCGGTTCGCCGGATACGCTTTGGGAGGGCGTCGAACGGGGAATCGATATGTTTGACTGTGTCTTTCCAACCCGGATTGCCCGGAACGGCACGGCGTTAACCTCTGTCGGCCGGGTGATCATCCGCGACGCGCGCTACGCGCGGGATTTTGGACCGTTAGACCCGAATTGTTCATGTAAAACCTGCACCGGATACTCCCGGGCTTACCTCCGCCATCTTTTTAAGGCTGGGGAGATTCTCGGCGGACACCTGGTGACCTATCATAACCTGCATTTCTTGCATCATGTTATGGAAGAGATTCGGACCGGCTTGAAGACAGGGACTTTTGCCGAACGCAAAGCGGAGTTTTTCCGGATGTACGATCAAGCGTAAGAGGAAAAATCTTTTGCCATGTCGAATGTAGTAAATAAAAGGAGGTGTACATAAATGAACTGGTTTTTACTTGCAGCTGGAACACAGGCTGCGGCAGCCCCGGCGCCTAACCCCATGGGGATGAATTTGATCTTAATCCTGTTTCTTGGCGTTTTTTGGGTGTTCATGATTATGCCCCAACGAAAACAACAGAAACAACGCGAACAGATGTTGAAAAACCTCAAAAAAGGCGATAAAGTCATTACCTCTGGTGGTATTCACGGTGAGGTCGTTGATTTTGACGGCGACGACGATATTAAGGTACGCGTCTCCGATAAAGTCGAGATGAAATTTACCCGGAGTTCCATTGCCAAAGTGAAGGGCTGAAGAGAGTGCAAACTCTCTTTTTTTTTTATGTGTTCGGATGCGGCGCAGAAGGTCGTCACCGGAACCGAATGGCGGTGTTTTACGTTATATGATTGGAAATAAAATTTTAGGAGTAACACCCATGACAGCATCATTAGCTACAATTAAAAAAGACCCGGTGATCAGCGCCTTTATTCAGAAGGCCGATGAACATCTGGGAGTTTTGGGATATACCGAACACGGCTTTCGCCATGCCGGACTGGTATCCAATATCTCACAAAATATTTTGTTACGGTTAGGTTTTCCGGAACGCCAAGCGGAACTGGCCGCGATCGCCGGTTATCTGCATGATATTGGCAATTTGATCAACCGCCACGATCACGGTCGTCTAGGCGCGGTGATGGCCTTACATTATCTCTTGGACAAGGGGTTTGATCCGGGGGAAGCCGCCACCATTGCCGGGGCGGTCGGTAATCATGAGGAGGAATGCGGGGAGGCGGTCAATAACGTCTCCGCCGCATTGATTTTGGCCGACAAATCCGATGTGCACCGGAGCCGGGTCCGCAACCGGGAGGTTGTCAAGTTTGACATTCACGACCGGGTGAACTATGCGGCGGTCCATTCGTTTTTAAATGTCAATGATGAGAAACGGACCATCACGTTAGAATTGAAGATCGAAAATGAGATCTGTCCGGTGATGGAATACTTCGAGATCTTCCTGTCACGGATGATGATGTGCCGCCGGGCCGCCACCTTCCTGGGGTGTCAGTTTAAGATCGAGATTAATGGTAATAGCCTTCTTTAAAATATTGAAATGCCAAAATTATTTTATTCCCGGTCGATTTGCAACACAATCGGATATATTTGTCAAAACAGGGTAGAACTTTAGTTTCCAGGCAGCTCCGTTTCGTTGACAACTGTTTCCGAAACCGATATAATGAAATAGGTTTTTTTAGCGAATTATTGGGCTCAGGTTTGCATATGGGCATTCTTAAGCAGTTCGTTATCAGGCCGTTGGGGAAAGAATGTAAATTTAGGGGGTAGTTGCGACGATGTTTAAAATTATCGTTGTAGTAATTGTGGTATTAGTTATTGGTCTTTTTGCAATTGGAGCCTATAAAGCGGAAAAAGTTGTCGCGGAGAAAGCGCGTCTGGCGTTAGAAAGCAGCAAAGCGAAATCTGGAGATAAAAACGCTACCAAAAAGTAGATCGCGAGGGATGTGCTTTGGAGCGGCAAATGAAACTCAGATGGACATTGATTGTTGTAATCATTCTTTGTTGCGGCATCATATATCCGTTTGATTTAGACAATGCAAACCTGGACAAGCGGTTCCCATTGGGAGATACAGCGGGTCATCTTGTCAATGGATTTCAAAATACTCAAAATCCGACAGGGGATACCGGAAGCTATATCTATCGGGCGAATCCGGTTCCGGGGATCAATTATGAACTCGTTTATCTAAAAAGGCTGCAGCCGTTTTGGGATAAGTTATTGGTTGTCAAACCCGTTAGCATAACAACTGGGTTTTTCTTTTCGTTATTGGTGATTCGATTGTTTTCGCTCTTTTATCAGACGTCCCGAACCAGTTCGGAAGGGGACGCCGCTGACAAGCGAATCTTGGGGTTTTGTTGAACTATGAAAAGGAGGAGTCGATTTGAGACAGGATTTGCGTTGGAAAGTTGCAACAATTTTAATTATAACATTAGTTTTTGCCTTAGTGATCAGCCCAATGGCTAAGACCTTTTTTAAGGGTGAACCGATTCGCTTGGGATTGGATCTTAAGGGCGGAATGGAACTTTTGTTAGCTCCCGATTACCGGTTAGGTTCGAATGCCGTCTTCCGGATCGGCGATGAGTTAACCGCAAAACTCAAGCAAGCCAATATCGACGCCCAAGTCGCACCATTGGGTGTGCTGGACGGCGATCGTTATGACGGTTTGAAATTTACGTTTGCGAACGCCGGTGATGTGGAACGCGCGCTGAATAGCGGCGCTTTCCCCAGCAGATATCAGTTGAATCTCTTTGGCGAGGAGAAAAACCTCAATTTCGAAACCGCCATCCAAGGAAACGTGGTCGACCTGAAGATTCTGCAAGATCCGCGGGATTTCCCGGAGGATTCTTTGGAACGGTCGCAAGCGATTATCGATAACCGGATCAGCGAAGCCGCTTCCGGAATGGCCGAAGCCGATGTGCGGCTCGACGGTAAAGGTCGTGTCAACGTCCAGCTGCCCGGAATCAGTTCCTTGCAACAGGCGAAAGAATTGATCACCGCCACCGGCCGGTTAACCTTCCGTATTGATAATAAAATTGTGTTGGACGGAACCGATTTGCGGGATATCAAGGTTGGTTTCGATGCGCAAGGTGGAAAAGGCTATGTAATTAACTTCACGTTCAAGGGCCAGGGCGCCAAACAGTTGGAAGCCGTCACTTCAGCGAATGTCGGCAAAAAGATGGCCGTCTACCTTGACGAAAGCATGTTGATGGAACCGGTAATCCAAACGGCGTTGCCGGATGGTTCGGGTCAGATTACCTTTGGTAACGCGACCAGTAAGGAAGAGATCGAAAAGTACGCG
The DNA here is from genome assembly GCA_023410535.1 of Bacillota bacterium. Lineage (GTDB taxonomy): Bacteria > Bacillota > UBA4882 > UBA8346 > UBA8346 > JAEYPR01. The sequence continues at coordinate 103,280 of JAEYPR010000021.1, forward strand.
TTGTTGATGAAGTCCGGTGCCCTTCCGTTGTCGTTGAAAATTGTGCAATCGACTCAGGTGGCCCCGACCCTCGGTAAAGAAATTGTGCAACAGAGTTTGGTCGCCGGTGTCATCGGTTTTGCGATGGTCATCGTATTTATGATCGTGTTTTACAGCCTGCCGGGCTTACTGGCTGATGTGGCATTGATTATTTATGGAATTTTATTGCTGGGGGTCATGGCGATCTTCCGCGGCGTTTTGACCTTGCCGGGCATCGCCGGCTTTATCCTGACGCTCGGTATGGCGGTTGACGCCAATATCATCATCTTTGAGCGGATTAAAGACGAGATTCGTAATGGCAAGCGGGTACGCGCCGCGATTCAAGGCGGGTTTAATCGCGCTTTCTCCGCGGTGTTCGATTCAAACCTTACCACGATTCTTTCTGCGATCGTATTGTGGATTTTTGGTAGCGGTTCGATTAAGGGATTCGCCTTAACATTAGGCCTTGGTGTTTTGATCAGTATGTTTACGGCGATCTTTGTAACAAGGGTTTTCCTCGAATGGCGCACCGACCATGATCCGGACCGTTATGCCAAATTCTTCGGGGCCAAGGAGGTAAAAGAATCATGAATTTATTGAAGTACCGTTGGTATTTTGTGGGAGTTTTCTTGGTGACGATGTTGCTGAGTGTCGTGTTTTTGTTTGTCAATCCCTATAACGGTTGGGGAACCAAGCCGGGATCGTCCTTAAACCTGGGAATTGACTTTACCGGCGGAACCAAGATTTATTTTCCGCTTTCCCGGGCCGTCTCTTCCAGTGAAGTGGTGGCAGTGCTGGAAAAGATCAAATTACCCAATTTCAAATATAACCCGCCGCAACCTAATGAGTTTTTTGATACGCGCGGCGTGCGGCAACACCAAGTCATCGTCTATACGCGCTTTTTAAATGACTCCGAGCAGGAAGTCGTGGTGAAAGCGTTGGAAGCTGAGTTTGGGAAACCCGCTTCAAATCAAGGGTTGGATATTACCCGGGTTGATCCGTTAATCGGAAAAGAATTGATTGACAACGCCTTATGGGCGGTAACTCTTGCTACGTTGCTGATGATGGGGTATATCTGGTTCCGTTTTGAATTGGCATCAGGCATCGCGGCCATCGTCGCTTTACTGCATGACACGTTATTTATGTTAGGTGTGTTCGCTTTCTTCGGACAGGAAGTCAACTCGACGATGATTGCGGCAGTGTTGACCATTCTCGGGTATTCGATCAATGACACGATTGTGGTGTTTGACCGGATTCGTGAGAATATGAAATTTAAACACCGGGATACCCCCTTTGTGGAATTGGCCAACGACAGTATTTTACAAACCCTCCGCCGTTCCTTAAATACCGGGTTAACCACCATCTTGGCTGTTTGTGTGCTATATTTGATGGTTCCCAGTATTCAGGAGTTCTGTTTCGCCTTGTTGGTGGGTTTGGTGTCCGGAACCTACTCCTCCATCTTCGTGGCCAGCCCGATTTGGGCGGTCTACAAAGACTGGCAGGAACGGAAAAAGACCAATCGGGTCGCAACATCCACCCGTTAAGCAACCCCAAAAACCCCTTCCGAGTGAAGGGGTTTTTTCTTTGCTGCAATCCCATTGCGGAACCATCCGAAAAGAAGGTCTTTGAACCTTCTCTCCAAGCATATGTTTCATATGAAATGGAATATATATCGCATCGAGAGACGTTTATAAACCTGCGGCGGATGATACGGGAGGAGCACGGATGGAATATCTTAACCTGCAAATGAGTTCCTTGCTGATCTTATTGGGAACAGGCTGGTTCCTGGGAGCTTTCTTCGATCTGTACCGGGTGTTGCGTTGCCGGACCCGGCGTAACTTTTTCACCGATCTCCTGGGGGATCTGGTCTTTTGGTTACTGGCGTTGTGCGGCGCCGGACTCTTGATTTATTGGGGCACTTGGCTTGAGTTACGGCTTTATGTCTGGCTGATTATTGCCGTAGGGTTGGTTTTGTATTTCAGTTTCTTCAGTCCGGTTTTGATTCCGCTATTTTTACGTTTTTGGCAGATGGTCGGCTGGTTGCCGCGGCAAGTGGCCAACGGAGTTTGGCATGCCCGGATAATAGCCCGCAAAGCCGGTTGGCTGCTGGCTAAGAAAACTAGCTTACCCAAACAGGGGGAAACAAAGGGGAAAAAATCATCATAAATTTTTGACTGAATTGAAAAAAAATTGCGAAAAATTAATTTTCCAGTAATTTAAATCAGGTTACAGCCGATAATTTGGAAGAGGAGATTATAGTTACTTGTCAGTATCGATTATTCATTGAGGAATTTTGATTGCGCCATGGCGAATTTACCAAAGGCAAAACCAACCCTTGAAACCCAACTAATTACGGTGAAAGGGCGAAAAAAGCAAAAACCAAAATCTGTCCAGGAAATGCCGGAAGAAAAAAGTCCCGGTATCGAACGTTGGCTTTTGACTTACTCCGATCTGATTACTTTGATGATGGCCTTTTTTACCTTATTATACGCTACAGCGAGCATCGATGCCCAACGCTTTAAATCGTTATCCCAATCATTGGCGGTCGCTTTTCGACAGGGGGGTGGCGATTATAGTCCGCTTACTTCCTATAGCGGCAAAAAGGATTCGCCGGAAAACGGGACAGGAGTGAATGCCGGAGCCACTGCTCGCCCATGGGCGCGTTTGGTGGAACGGTTGAACCAATATATCAACGAACACGGTCTAGCGAAACTGACTCACATCTCATTCGAACAACGCGGACTGGTGATCAGTCTTTCGGACTCGGCGCTTTTTCAATCGGGCAGCGCCGAACTTAGTGATCAGACCAGGCAGATTTTGGATGGAATGGGGACAATCCTTTTTGCTTCCGGTAAATCGATCCGGGTGGAAGGGTATACTGACGACGTGCCGATTCATAACAGCCGTTATCAATCCAATTGGCAACTCTCCACCGACCGGGCGACCAGCGTGATCATGTATTGGATTGCCAAAAATCCCGGTTTGGAATCCCGCTTTACGGCAATCGGCTATAGTCAATATCATCCGGTCGCCAATAATCTCAGTGATGCGGGCCGGGCCCAAAACCGGCGGGTTGAGATTGTGATCTTAAAATAAGAAAGGCCGTCGTGAACGGCCTTTCTTTATTATCTGATTCAACTGTCGCAGAAGTTAGTTTCCGATGAACATTTGAGTGAAGATCTTCCCATATTGTGAGCCGTTGGCAATCCCGATACCGATCTGATTGAAGCTGGTATTCAAGATATTGGCTTTATGGCCTGCGCTGTTCATCAGGTTTTGGTGGGCGGATTGGACGGTTCCGGCGCCGGCGAGATTTTCTCCGGCGGTTTTATAGGTTACGCCGTACTTCTGCATCATCGCAAAAGGTGAACCGTAAGTCGGCGAGGTATGGTCGAAATAGTTCTTTGCAACCATATCTTGGCTCTTCATCCGCGCTAACGTCACCAAGGTCGAGTTGACCGAGAGCGGTTGAATTCCGCGGTTGGTCCGTTCCTGGTTAACCAGGTTGACCATGGTGGACTCTTCAGCCGTTAAACCGGCGGAAGGCGCTGGGGTAGGAGCTGGTGTCGGCGCTGGCGTTGGTTTGGGGGTAGGCGCCGGCGACGGAGTCGGAACGGGAGTCGGCTTGGGAGTAGGCGCTGGCGTCGGCTGTTGATAAATGGGAAACGCGCCATATTTGGTGCTGTACGAACCGGGGGTATAATAGTAATAATAATTACCAGAGGAGGAATAGGTCTTGGTTGTCGAACAGGTTGTAGTGGCCGCCATCGCGGGAGCAATGCTCATCGCAGCGAGCACGCCTAAGGTTAAGGTTCCAATTGCCAATTTAGAAAATTTGTTCATATGTGTGATCTCCTTTCAATTTCACCGCTTGTCCAAAACCAAAATGCAGTCCGGGCAAATCGGTATGTTTCAGGGTACATTTGAAACAGTTTTCTTTAAGGAAAACAATAATCTGGTTTTCCTTTTTGGTAACCGGTAACAATCCCCCGTTTTCCTATCCCCCAATCGATTTGGTATAAATTGATTTCGCTGGTAGACAGGCAAAACCTTTAGGAAATTTTGGCCAACATTCCAAATCGAGTTTTAGTAACCGGAAATGAACAGTTATTATTAATCTCCACCACCCCCTAACCCCCTCCCAGGAGGGGGGGGTTAGGATACAAGCGCAGAAAAGCAGACCATGCCGGGGCAGGTCTGCTTTTCTGCGCTTGCTTTCTCGAATTTAACGAGAAGCAAGTCGTTTATTCATAAAACAAGCTTACTGAGACTTCGAGCAAACTTACTTATCCACAAATCCAGCTTACTGAGACTTCGAGCAAACTTACTTATCCACAAATCCAGCTTACTGAGACTTCGAGCAAACTTACTTATCCACAAATCCAGCTTGCCGAGCGACTGAGCAAGCTTACTTATCCACAAATCCAGCTTGCCGAGCGACTGAGCAAGCTCACTTATCCACAAATCCAGCTTGCTGAGCGACTGAGCAAGCTCACTTATCCACATATCCAGCTTGCTGAGTAACCGAGCAAAGTTCAAGGAGCGGGAGACGTTCCCGAATCATAACGAGCGATTTACGAAGCGGAATTCCTGACGATATGGGCAAAGATCATCCATTTGGTTTCCACCCGGCGCAAGAGATACGAATAATAGCCTTGCTGATCGTCTTCGACGACTGAGGGGCCGCTTTGATAGAACAGTTTGACCTGCAGTTCGACATCACCGGGTTGGACGGCGGGCATTCCTTTGGCCAGCCAGTTTTTTTGAAGATTGGGGTCGAAGACGGTTTTTTTGGTGATCTGATAGTTTTTGATCGGAACCGGCTTGGACAACGGCAATTCTTTCAAGTCGTAACATTGCAGGACGGCGGGCCAATCGCCCAATTGCATGCTGCGGAAATAGGTTTGAAGCGTAGTTTCGGGCGTGGCGAGGTCAACGACATTTTTAGCCTTGTCGGCGCTTTTGAAGGCAACGGGAACCACCGGTTTGGTGCGGGAACGGGAAACAGCGGTTAACATACCGGCCGAAAGCAGGATGAGAACCAGTGAACCGGCTACAATTGAAACTTTTTTCAACTTCTTCATTGTTCTTCAGACCTCGCCATATAGTTTCGAAATGTTGTGTCATGTTGCTGCAAACGATGAACGCCTTGGAGTCCCGGTAGACATTACTTAGTAAAATAACGCGGGCCGATGTCGCCCCATCTAGTTTATATCTTAAATTTGCTTGTGCGAGCGACGACGGGTAGCTAGCGTGGACGACTACCTTATCATTATTCACCAAATTTTGACCCGGCCATACTCAAACCCGAAAAATTTTGCCCACGATCACGATTGATTCGTTCTTTATAATGTTCAACTTGTTCGTGGTTTTCCCTCTGTAAAAAGCAGAATTTTATTAAAAAATAAAAACCCGGACAGTGCTCCGGGTTCTTCGTCAAATTATTAGAGATTGAGTTGAATATAAAACTGAACCGATTCATCGTCGCCGACCGTCAATCGGACGACCTTGCGGTCAAGCTCCGCGTTGGATGGGCTGCGCCGCTTCCAGTTGCGCTCATCATCGGTCCAATTGGATTCCCGGGGGAGACGGCGATGGTTGTTGCGCAAAACTTGCCCGGCGAGTTCACGGGCGCGTAACGAATGGTAAATCGCATCGCGGTAATTCCGTTGATTGTATTCGCGAATGGAATAACGGTGATGGGCCACGGCCCGGCCCAAGCCTTGCGAATGACGGCCACGCCCCGCCGCTTGCTGAGCGTCTTGAATCACAACGGCAGTGCGACGAATGACAGTTTTGGCTTTCTCCCGCTCGGATTGAATGCTAATCTGGATTTTAGCGGCGGCCGGAAGCATCGTGCATCCGAGCATGCTGACGATGAGCAGGATCACCAATATAAACTTCTTCACGTTCAATCCTCCTTTCTCTGTTTGGCTGGTTCTTTACGTATCATATGCAATTGGCATGGCCGGATTTGACGGATTTTACGAAACCATGAAAATAAAAAAGTAGAAAGTTTCATTTCACATCACTTCTCGGATAAGCGGTCTGTTTGCGACGGATAATAAGCCCGAGCAACGAATAGCGAGGCGGGAAGGTTATGAATCCCATTGGTCAGATCAGACATTTAAACCGGTACCGTCAGATCGTTTTGGTCTTTGCAAAGCATGGTTTTGGAGTATTTCTGGATCAATTGGGGATCTTTAAATATCTCAAGTTGCCACGGCGCGCCAGCAAAACGGCGGCAACTTTGCGGCTGTCCATCGGGGAGCGCTTGCGTCTTTCCCTGGCGGAACTGGGACCCGCCTTTATTAAACTGGGACAATTGGTGAGCACCCGGCCGGAATTATTGCCGCCCGATATTATCGAGGCGTTGGAAGGGCTCCAGGACGCAGTGCCGAGCATTCCCTTCGCTGAAGTGCGGACCGTGGTCGAGGGAGAGCTGGGGGCGGATTTGGCGGAGTTGTTTCGGGAATTTGACGAACAACCCCTGGCGGCGGCGTCCATCGCCCAAGTCCATCGAGCGTGTCTTCCCACTGGGGAAGCCGTTGTAGTCAAAGTGCAACGGCCGGGAATTGAACGTTTGGTCGAAGAGGATCTGAGTATTCTCGAAGACCTGGCGGTCTTTTTCGATCAACGGACCAAATACGGGAAATTGTATAATTTCCGGCAAATGGTCGGAGATTTTGGCGCGATCCTCCGCAATGAGCTGAACTTTCGGAATGAAGCGGGTAATGCGGAACGAATGCGCCAAAACGTGGCGGCCGACGAATGGGTGGTTATTCCGCGTATTCATTGGAGCCATTGCGCCCGGCGGGTATTGACCATGGAGTACATCGAGGGGGTGGCGTTGACCTTGCCGCTTGGCATCTTGGCGGAGACGGGATTACAGCCCAAAGCCATTGCCCGGAATTTGGCTGCGACAATTCTCTATCAGATGCTACGGGACGGCTTTTTCCATGCGGACCCGCACCCCGGTAATGTCAAGGCGCTGCCGGGAAATCGCATCGCCCTGCTGGATCTGGGAATGGTCGGTCGCTTAAGCGACGACCGGCGCGCCCAGTTTTTAAATATCTTAACCGGCTTCAGTTTTAGCAATGACCGTTTGATCGTCCAGGCCCTCGTCGACTTGGGGATGATGGGAAATCAACCGATCAGCCTACGTCAACTGGAACGGGAGGTAGGCCGGATCCGGGAAAAATACCTGACCCTGGCGGTGGAAGAGATCAAAGTGGGGGAGATGTTCCGGGAGCTTTTTGGGATGGCGTTCCGGTTCCAATTGACCATCCCCGAGGAGTTTGCGCTGCTTGGCAAAGCGCTAATTATTGTCGAAAGTTCGGTCGCCAATCTGGATCCGGAATTAAGCCTGATCGAGATCGCCAAACCCATTGCCCGGCGACTGTTGCTGGAACGGTTGAACCCCGGCAATTTGGGAAGCGATCTCTTGCGGCAATTCATCAATTACGGACTGCTGGTCACCCGGCTGCCTGCTTTTTTGCTCAACTTTTTGATCAAGTTTGAAGAGCGGGACTTTGCAGTTCAGATCCGGATTGCCGAGTGGCAGCAGATAACAGTGCAGTTGAATCGGTTGGTCAACCGGATTGCCTTCAGTATCATTCTGCTGGCGGTTAGTATTATCATTGCCGGAATCATCGTCGGCACGGGTATTGGAGGGATAATTGCCGAGTTTCGCCAGGCGGAAATGCTCCGCTGGGAAGTGGCATTGGCAGTGTTTGTCGTCTTGGGGCTGGTCATTTTTTGGGCGCGGACTAACCGAATTTGAATCCCGTCACCAGCCAAATAATTTCGCCGGTTTAAATTTTTTGCCGTCAAATAACCCGCGGTCACTGATTTTTATTTCCGGAATCACCAATAAAGCCATGAACGACATGGTCATGAAGGGGTCGTGCAGCGGCGAACCCAACTGCCGCGCCGCGGCGGCCAGTTTTTGATAGCTTTGCGCCACCGCATAACCGTCGGCGTCGCTCATCAGTCCGGCTAACGGCAACGGGAGAACAAATTCGGTCGTTTCATCCGCCACGACCAGAGCGCCGCGCTCTTCAATCACGCGGTTGACGGCACGGGTCAGCGCCTCGTCACTGGCGCCAATGGCAATAATGTTGTGGGAGTCATGGGCGACGGAAGAGGCAATCGCCCCATGCTTCAAGCCGAATCCGTTAATAAAGCCGATCGCCGGTTTGGTATCGTGATAGCGGTTGACCACCGTGATCTTGAGTAGATCGCGCCGGGGATCGGAAACCGCGAAGCCGTTTTTCACCGTTGGTTGCAATGCCAGTCGCTTGGTGACCAGTTCGCCGTCGATGCACTGGATGACATTCATTTTTTGCAGCAGGGGAGCGCGGACCCAAAAATCGGTGGGGTTTTTCGCCAAAGCGCGAAACTCGTTGATGGCTTTAGTTTTGGTCCGGGCAATTAGACTTTGGCCATTGGTCGCGACACGGTGGCCGTTAATATAGGTAGCGAGGATCCGGAAATCCTTCAGATTGTCGATTACGGCAAAATCAGCCGGATCGCCGGGTTGCAGCATTCCAACGTCTAAATTGTAATGACGGACGGGATTGAGCGTAGCGCAACGGATTACCGTCACTGGGTCATAACCCAAAGCTAACGCTTGTTTGATGATCAGATTTAAATGTCCTTGGACCAGATCGTCGGGATGACGGTCATCGGTACAAAACATCACTTTATGGGGGTGAGTTTTGAGCAATGGATGCAGCGCCCCAAAGTTACGGGCCGCGGTACCCTCGCGAATCAGGATTTTCATGCCGGCCCGAATTTTACTCAATCCTTCATCCAGGGTGAAGGCTTCGTGATCAGTGTCGATCCCCGCATCCAGGTAGCGGAAGAGTTCCCGCCCCAACAAACCGGGAGCGTGACCGTCCACCGGCCGGCCATGACGTTGGGCGACCGCGATTTTCGACATTACCTCCGGCTTCCGGGCAATGACACCGGGATAATCCATCATTTCGCCTAGGAATTTCAACTGATCCTCGGTAAACAACTCTTCAAGTTGCGCGCTGCTGATTGTGGCGCCGTTGGTCTCATAGGGAGAGGCGGGGACACAAGACGGCGCCCCAAAGAAAAATTTGAACGGAACCGACTTGCCGTTGTCAATCAGATAACGAATGCCGGCAATCCCCAGGACATTGGCAATCTCGTGGGGATCGGCCACCACTCCGACCGTACCGTGGACCACGGCCAATCGCGCAAATTCGGCCGGCGGCAACATCGAACTTTCGATATGAATATGGGCGTCGATCAAGCCGGGAATCAGATAGGTATCATATTCCTGATCAGTCGTTTTTTGAATATGGGTGATTACCCCGTTTTGCACGACTAACGTGGCGGGATAGATCGTGTCATTCACAACATCAACCAGATTGCCGGAGAGCCTGAAATCCTGTTGAAACATGAAGTGCAAACTCCTTCAAAAAGATAGCTAAGTTGAAATTGAATATTTTTCGGTCTTATTATATTCTACGTTCAACCAAAGCAGTTTATTTCCTGCCGGATTCGGTTGTTTCACGCGCCGGAATCATTTATAATTGAATTGGTCTTCATTACCATCTTTTGGTGCGACATACCAAAAATAAACATGGCGAGGTGTTGCAGTTGATACGCGATTTAGTATTAAAAAACCGTAGTTACCGACGTTTTGAAGAACAAGTGGCCATTAAACGCACTGATTTGGAGTCTTTGGTCGATCTGGCGCGTCTGTCGGGAGCCGCGGCCAACCGCCAACCGTTGAAATATTTTTTAGCCCACGATCCATCAGTCAACGAGCGAATTTTTCCTTGTCTCGCATGGGCGGGATACCTAAAAGAATGGGCGGGTCCGGCAGCGGGCGAACGCCCCGCCGGATATATTGTAATGGTTTTAGACACGTTGATCAGCGAGGTTCCCGGATTTGACGGTGGAATTGCCGCCCAGAGCATCTTGTTGGGCGCGGTTGAGTTGGGTTTGGGCGGCTGTATGATTGGAAACGTCAAATGGGACGAGCTTCGGAAGGTTTTGGGTATTGAAGAACGTTACAAACCGATTTTAGTGATCGCCTTGGGAAAACCGGGGGAAAAAGTCGTGATTGAAACCGCGGATCGCGGCGTCGCCGCCGATATCAAATATTGGCGGGATAGCGAGCAAGTGCACCATGTCCCCAAACGGGAATTGGCGGAAGTGATTCTTAACTAGCCATAGCGTCGCCCCGGGCTGTGGCTATGGAATAAAAGGGATGGAAGACAAATAAAAAAGACCTGCATTTCACAGGTCGCTAGGAATCCAACAGCGCTGAATTTAGCCCAAATTGTATTCCCATTGATTCCAATACTTACGATAAAGTTCACGATCGGCTTCTTGTTGACCATCGGGGGTCAGCACCAGCCAAACGCCGAACGGAATGCCGGTAACTACGCTGTTTGCCTGATAGGAACTGAGATAGTGACGAGTTTGGCGGTATTTTCGGTAGGAAGAACGCAGATCACCGACGACATCGAGGGGGTGGCCGGGATGAATCTCCCGTTTCGGAAAGGATTGACCGAAGGCTTGAACAGGGATTTGCCTGATCTTTACATACCCCATCCCGTGTAAATTAAAAATGATTTGGAGCGTATCGTCAGCGGCGCTTTGGGGCGCAAATTGTTTTACCAAACCATCGATGATTTCCAATGGTTCGGCATCCAAGGACAACATATCAAGGATAGACCATTCCACCTGGCTTAACTCAGGCTCAATGACCAGGTTCAGGTTGTTCATCGCTACGGTGACCCCCTTTGATTCCAGGCAAGCTCATGGGGTATTGATGTTTAGTAAAGGAACTGTATAATTAATGTAACAATTTTGTTACTATCATATTCAACTCAGCGCCAGATTTTCCTTCTGAATTTCGAAAATTTAGTACCGCGAACGAAGGGGATGGGCTGAACGGGGAGCAGAAATTTGGCGTCAAGAATAAAAAACGCCGCATATCCGCAGATATTGGCGTTTCAAAACCGGATTAACGATGGGGAACCGACGATTAATTCACCTCGTCGAGTTTGAGGAGTTTCTTTGCTTTATAAAGGTGTTCGAGGGCTAATTGAATCTCATCGCGGACTGCAGTGTCAATTTTCCCCGCTTTATCAAGGAAAAACAGGATCTGGCCGATTTGTAGAACCAACTCCGCCTCGAGCATTGATTTGAGAATCATTTTGGCAAAATCCCCTCCGTGCACCATTTCAATTCATCCATTGAATTGTAACTTTACCATCGGCTAAATTTGACCATCGCTTTAGGGGAAGGGATGAACGGGTCAATCGGGAAAAAGCGAGCCGGAGGATAGAAATCCAAACGGTTTGCTTTAAGCAAAACATTTTTTGTGCTATAGTAAAACTATTCGCTTTTTGCAATGAAGTTAGACTAAGATTAACAGGCCGCGAGGCATGGCGGTTGTCTTAAACTGTTTCTAAGTCGAATCACGACCCGGCCCGGAGGGGTTTGCGATCGGTTTTCAATTTAGCCCTAACCTTCGGGTCTAGGTGGACAGAAGCCCATTCATCGTATTTTCTAGATAGCATGAATCAAAGGAGCTGAGCATTTGAAGGGGAGTAAGTTTATATTCGGATTGATGGTTTTGGGGCTGTTCATGCTCGGCGGAACAAACCTCCACGCTCGTGCCGAGCGGTCGGTTTTGATGATCGACATTCCGCGTTTGGATTTGGCGGAAGTTGGACCGGATCTACCCAATTTACAGCATTTTTTGGACCACGGGGCAGTTGGCATCCGGACCAGCCCGCTACCGAACCCAGTCACGCCCGAAGCGACTTACTTAAGTTTCAATAGCGGTTCCGAATTGAAAATACCGGCCGACGGTTATCGTTTCTATAATGCCGATGAAACGATTGACGGGCAAACCGCCGGGCAATTATATCGCAATTTGTTGGGGCGGCCGGTGAAACCGTCAAACGGCGTGACTCCTGATTTTCAGTTGTTAATCGACAAATATCAGTTTCCGAAAACCTTGGGCCGGTTTGGCAAAGTTCTACGTCACCACCGGATCGGCACCGCGGTGATTGGAAACGCCGACGGTGAGTTCCTTGACCGCGTCAGCGCCGCGATGCTGATGGATGAGACGGGGAAGGTCGATTGGAGCCGTCTTGGTTCTGAAACACTTCAAGCTGATGCGCAGTTTCCTTACGGGTATCGGACCAATACCGCAGCGGTCTTGACACTCTGGCGCAGTTGTCGAAGCCAGGCCGGGATAGTGTTGATCACATTGGGGGATTTGGAACGGATCCAACAGTTCGGACGCTATCTATCGGAATCACGTCGGCTATATTACCGGAAGTTCGCCTTACGGGAGTATGATCGGCTGCTCGGCACGTTGATGACGGAGCGGAGTCCGGGGACGTTAACGGTCGTATTCAGCGCGGTCCCCCCCGAACAACCGGTATTGGGCGGTACCCGAATGACTCCAGTGGTTTTGCAGGGGCCGGGTTTTCAAAGCGGTGTCCTTGTGTCCGGCAGTACCCGTAGGAAGGGTCTCATTACGCTAGAAGATTTGCCGGTCACTGTCTTAAGTTACCTGCAAGTCGAGTCGCGCGGTTTATACCGGGGCGATAAACTGGGTCAAGTGCCGGGGGATTGGCGGCTGATCCCGCAACAACAACAACAATTCCTGGATAATTACAATATTCGTTGGCCTTTTTTGACGACCTACGCCTATCTGTTGATCGCCAGTTTGTTGGGTACCATCCTTAGCTGGATTTTTGGCTGGAGCGCAAAGGTGATCTCCGGGATTCGCTGGATTTACTTTTATTTGTTGACAATTCCGGCGGTTTGTATTATTGTCGCCTATCCTAACCCGGTCTCCTGGATCGAGGCGCTTGGTTTAACCATGGGACTGGCAACGTTGTTATTCACAGCTGCGAAACTACTCGGCCGGGATTCTTGGCATTGCCTGGCTTGGCTCAGCGGTCTGTCGTTGCTGGTAATCATCGGGGACGGATTGCTTAACGGTCGCGCCGAATTAAACTCCTTTTGGGGGTATTCGGCGGTGGCGGGAGTCCGTTTCTACGGAATTGGCAATGAATATATGGGTTTTTTACTGGGTTCGTATATCGTCACGACCGCAATCGTTCTCCACTGTCTGAAACGCAAACCGGTGAAGCTGTTGTGGGCGTTGACGCTTTTGGTTACGGTCGTTATTATCCATCCCAACTTTGGGGCCAATATTGGCGGTGGAATCACCGCCTTGCTTGGTTTGGGAATCACGACGTTCTTATGGCAAGAGCGGCCGATCAAGTTGAAAGAACTAATTCTCCTGAGCGGCGCATTGATGCTGATCTTATTGGGAATCGCTTTATGGGATCTTTATTTTAATAAGCAATTGATGACTCATTTTGGACAGTTCATTATGTTTGTCAAGACCGGCGGCGTTCGCGTATTGCTGGAGATGGTCCAACGGAAATTGCAATTGAATTATGATTTGATGACCTCATCACCGTGGACTTGGGCGTTGATCGGACTGTTGGCGCTTGGTCCGTTGCTTTATAAGACCCGCTCTAAAGTTGTCACAGTTTTATTCAATGATTATCCAATGCTCTTTAAAGGTTGGGTTGGTCTGTCATGGACAGCGTTGATTGGAATCGCTGTAAACGATACGGGAATTGTGGCTGCGGCGACAATAATGATCTTTGGCGGGGCTTTATTGCTGCAATTGACGGCTACGGTGTTTGCCCCGGCGGAGATGAACGATTCGGTAACAAAGGAGTCAAGGATATCTTGAGGACTAGAGTCATATTAATAAGCTGTATCTTTTTGGCGCTCTGGGTCTTTCCGATTGTCAGCCGGACCGCCGTCGCTTCCGTCAGTCAAGTAACGCGTCCGATTGTTATAATTACTGTCGATAAGTTGGACGGCAACGAACTGTTCGCCAGTTCCCTGCCTTCCATCCGGAAGTTGCTGGGCACCAGCGCTGTGGCGTTAATGAATATTCGAAGTTTATCGGGTTTATCCGACTCCGCTAGCAGTTATCTAACGCTGGGCGCGGGAAGCCGGAGCAGTTACCCCACGCCTCCGCGGAAGGATCCGCTCGTCACATTGGATAATAGTGCGAATTCCACCCGGTTTCGCAATTGGAGCATCGGTTCGCAAGGACTGGTCTCCGGTACCCAGCTGGGTCTGGCGGAGATCGGCTGGGTGGCGAACGAAGCACTGCTCGAAGGTCATCCCCAAGACCCCGGCCGTTTGGGAGAGATACTCCACCGGGTCGGCTGGCAGACTTGCGTTATCGGCAATTTGGATACCGGTTACGGATTGTACCGTCCCGGCGGCTTAATTGTAATGGATAACCGGGGTTCAGTCGACGACGGCGCGGTTGGTCCCGAACTGAATGAGCTGGATCCTGGGTTTCCCTATCGCCAACGTTTCAGTCCCACTAAAACGTTAACGGTCTTGAAGCAAAAACTTCAGTCGCAGCGGGTGTTAGTGGTTGAATATGGCGATTTTTTTCGTTTGGACGAGTATCGGGATGAGATGCTCCCGGCGCAGTGGGAGAAATTAAAGCTCCAGAACATGCGGCGCTTTGACCAATTTCTCGGTTCCGTGCTGGAATTGCAAGAACAAAACGGGTTTGCTTTGATCCTGGTTGGCCCGTCGGTTTCTAAAAAAGGCCTACTACAAAAGGCATTGTTGGAGCCGTTGGTGATTCGGGATTCCATGGAATCACCGGGTCTATTACGTTCGGGTACAACCAAGTGGACAGGTGTGGTAGCTAATGTTGATCTCGTTCCGACCATTATGCAACTGGCCGGGGTACAGGACGAAACCCGCTTGACCGGACGGGTGGTCTCCAACGTGGCAACACAAGATTATTTACGCAAGATCGAAAACCTCAACAACCGGTTGATGACGATCAACGCTAATCAGCGAGAGTTGCTTGACTGGTATATCGGAATCATCTCGATTGTCTGGATTCTTGCTTTATTAACGCTGTTAATTCGCAAAGCGGCCTGGGGACGTTGGCTGTTGACCGGCTTGTTGACAATCCCGGGAATATTCATTCTGATGCCGCTCCTGCCGGAGGCTTGCTGGAATGTTGTCAGTTTGATATTGCTGATTGGGGTTGTGACGTTGTTGCTCACGCGCGTCAAGGCGACCGAAGCTCAGATGTTATTGATTGCTTCCGTGACGTGGGGCATGCTGATCGTGGACCAATTCTGCGGTTGGCGGTTGATTCGCTTCTCGGCGCTGGGCTATAGCGCGGCGGCCGGGTCGCGTTATTACGGTTTGGGCAATGAGCTGATGGGGGTGTTTTTGGCGGCGGCCTTATTGTTGGCGGATTTGTTGCGCCGGAAGTTCAAGCGCAATGGTCCGGCTTTGCTGGTGTTGGCAATCAGTTTGTTTGTCTTGAGTTGGCCGCAATTAGGGGCGAAATTTGGCGGGATTTTGGCAGGAACCATCGGTTTTTCAGTTTATTTAATCCGGCTGTACCGGCTAAACTTCCGGAACAAATGGTTGTGGATCGTCTTGATCGGCGGTTTCGCTGTTTTAGCATCGGTTGGTTTATGGGATTACCTCCGCCATCCGGATCAGCAGACACATATCGGCCGTTTTGTCGGACTTTTCTTTTCCAAGCAATTCGGACAAGTGGGAGAGATTATTCTGCGTAAATTCGAGATGGAAATAAAACTCTCCCTCTTCAGTCCCTGGATGCGGATCATCTTCTTGGCGCTCGGGTTGGGTATTGTTAACCGCTTAATTTTAAAGCGGGCGCTGGTTCAACCGGAAGAACGTTTGGTTTGGCAGGCGATTCTCGCCGCCGGGTTAGCTTCCTATGCGGTAAATGACGCCGGGGTTTTGGCGTTTGCCACCTGTCTTGCTTTTGGTTACACTTATATGCTGTTACGGCGGACTGCCGTGAAAACCGCTTAAGGAACGGGAAATTGCCGCTGGAGTCAGCAATGTCGGATGTAAAGATCAGCTATTGGGCTGATCTTTTTTATTGCAGTTTTTTAAACCGTTGAACTCGGAAACTTTTTCAAGCCACTCAGATATATGATACAACGTACACCCATATATTGATGACGGAGGTGATCTCAATGTGGTTCATCATTTGGCGGCGCAATTTCGGCAGAACGCTTTTCAATCTATTGGTCGTTGCGGTTTTAATATCAGGGATCATGACAGCGATACGCGGTTCAATCCCTACTAGCAGTCAAGCCAAAAACGGCTTTATCACATTAATCATTGATGACTTTGGCAATTATGGCGACGGAACTTTGGCGATTTTAAAATTAGGGATTCCGATTACCGCAGCGGTCATGCCTTTTCTCGAGCATAGCCGGAGTGACGCTGATTTGGCGCATGAATATGGGCAGGAGGTGATTTTACATCTCCCGATGGAAGCAAAGACCGGCCAGTTGAGTTGGCTCGGACCGCGGCCAATCGTCACCAAGCTGTCTACGGAACAGATTCAAACGCAAGTGCGGGAAGGGTTAGCGCAGATTTCCTGGGCGGTCGGGGTTAACAACCACATGGGATCCAAGGCAATGGAAGATTCACGGGTGGTTCGGGCGGTGCTGGAGGTAATCCGGGAGAAAAATTTAATCTTTGTGGATAGCCGGACAACCGAACGCTCAGCAGCGCCTCAAATAAACCGGGAATTAAACCTGCCGTATTTAAGCCGTAACGTCTTTTTAGAATTGACAAAAGATAAAGCGAGTATCATCAAGCAGCTACAAAAGCTTGGCGATATCGCTTTGGCAAAAGGCTATGCCATTGGAATCGGCCATGTCGGCCATGATGGCGGTAGTGTAACCGCCGCCGCAATTCGCGATACGTATCCTGAACTGCAAGCAAGAGGAATCCAATTTATTCCGTTGCTGCAGATGCGGGCGGTGGTTTTAGAACATCAGTCACACGGCCAACTGACCGGAACCGAACGCCAACCGAAGGTGCCGGAGCCGGTGACAGCGCCTTAAGTGGTTGCGATTGACGTTTCCGGGGGGGACGATTGCAATCGTTGTTTGGTTTGGTCCAGCCATTCTTGGGCCTCATTCGCCGGAACGTCCGATAATAACGGATCCTCGATGATCCGTTCTACGGCGGTTGTTAAATGGTCAAAAGCGTTTTGCAGCTCCCCGAGTTCTAATTCGGAACGGCCCAACCAGTAATAAGTTTCAACCGGCCAACTCAAGTGCGAAATTGCCCATTCAAAATTGTTTTTGGCGGCTGGAAAATCGCCCATGGCAAATTGAATCCGGGCCGCAATTAAGACCGGTTGGGTGTTAGACAGATCAAATGAGCGAGCTTTTTCGGCCGCGTCTAACGCTTCAGGCAATAAACCGAGTTGTTGATAAACTCGGGCTAAATTGATATATAACGGCATCGTTTGGTGGTTTTGGGAGATCAATTCTTCCAAAATGGTCCGGGCGGTGACGAAACTACCCATTTCCCGGTGAGCCGCAGCCAAATGTACACGGAGTTGGGGTTGAAGTTTTTTATTGGCGAAAATAACCGCTTTTTCAAGAGAGGTGATTACTTCTTCCCAACGTTTTTGGCGGCCGAGGATCATACTTAACGCCACATACGGTTGGGCGAAACTCGCTCCGGATTTTGCCGAACGTTTCAATAAAGGTTCGGCTTTGACCGGATCCGGGTTGAGCGCCGCAATGTAATTCCAAAAAACGGCGGGCGCGGTCAGGTATAGGAGTAAAAGCCAACCGGCAATCCCCCCAATAAACAGCGGCCAACCGGGTTTGAATAGAAAAGCAACGAAACACCAACCGACCAAGAGCAAGGGGATGTTTTTCTGCCAAAATGCCTGGAACTTCATAACTATACCTCCGTTAATTAACTATAGCTGTCGCCTGAAATATTTGGAACAATACTTAGCATTGATCATCAATTAAGAAGTTGTGAGTTTTCCGATGATACTCAACATTATAACAAAACCGGCATCGGTATTGAAGAACGATATTTCCGAAAGAAGGGAAAGGCAATGATTCAAAATAACCCGGAGATTGATTTCGGCAGCAAAGCGCCTGAGTTCCATCTGCCCGACCAATATTCAAACGAACGAAGATTAGCTGAGTTCCAAGGGCGTTGGTTGGTGCTCTACTTTTATCCGAAAGATAATACCAGCGGCTGCACCATTGAAGCCGTCGGTTTCTCGGAACGCCTGCCGGATTTTCAGCGGCTCAATACGGAGGTCATCGGCGTGAGTCCGGACTCCGTCACCAGCCACTGTTCATTTATGGACAAACACCGTTTGCAACTGATCTTGCTCAGCGACACTGAACATCGGGTTTTGCAGGCTTATGGAGTTTGGGGTAAGAAGCAGCTCTATGGCCGCGAATATATGGGGGTAATTCGAAGTACATTTTTGATTGACCCCGCCGGAACCGTTCGAGCGGTCTGGCGTAACGTAAAGCTTAAAGATCATGTTGAGGCGGTTTACCAAAGAGTGAAAGAGCTTACGGCCGTTCAATAGATATTGGGCGATTGTTGAGCAGCGCCATAAGAAAATCGGATCCGGACGGGTTCGATTTTCTTATTATTCGGGATAAATTGGCTGCGGAACCTGATATATCAATTTATGAAACAGGCAAACAGCTGGTTATTGTTTTTCCAGAACAACCATAAATTTGCGGTAAATAGTTTCATTTTGGAAAATATTATGTTATATTTGATGGTAGAAAGTAAATTCCAACCTAAAAAAGTTATTCTTTCAGACTTTTTATTTCCAGCGCCTTGTTGATTCGAACCCTGGATCAATCGCTGGGCAAACACTCCGAGAATTGCATCTGACAAACGCCCCCTTCGCGAGACGAATAACCAATATATGATCAGCCCAGATATATCTCTTAATTTATTGCGATATTGCTTCGTGAAAAATATTGTTTTGCAATTCTCGCAACTCACCAGAGCGAACCGTTGGGGAGGTAAATTGGAATGCCCATTTTCTATTACGGTCGGACGGAACCAAAACAGTTGGTTCCCTATGGTTTTGCCGGTCATGCCGAACTGCTTGAATTGGTAGCGTTGCATCCGGAGCTATTGAAGTCAGAAGAGGAACCAACGCTAGTGGTGGTTGAACGGAATGTTCAACTGAAAGGGATCGGACCGTTCGATCTGCTGTTGGTTGATGCCGATGGCGGGTTGGTCATCGCTAAAGTAAAGCTGGCGGAGGAGCACGATTCAAGTCGTCAAATTTTCGCCCAAGTTTTTGAACTGATCTCAACGCTTGAGGCCATGGAGATTGCGGAGTTTGATGGCCTGTTGAACGGATCGCTGACCCAAGCCTTGCAAGCGGTTATTCCGGATCGTAGTGATGATTACGAGTTTGAACAAGTTTGGCATCGCTGTAAATCGGCCTTGCAAAACGGTCAAATCCGGATGGTGATGGTAACTGACGAGGCTCCGGAGAATTTAGTCAAAGCCTTCACGTTTATTAAAGAGCGAAGTGATATTGATGTGCGGTTAATTGCCTTGCAACGTTATGCGCTGGATGAAAATGAAGGAATCCTAATTCCCGAGTTTAAGGTGGTCAGCGCGATTCGACCGGCGCAAGCGCGTGAAGCAAAATCAGCTGAACCGCGCCCTGAATTTTCCGAGGTACTTAACGCCTACGCCCGGATCGCGTTGGAAGGTTTTGAACCGCAAGGCCAAGCTGCCCGTTATCGGACATTGCGGCCGCATTGGTGGCCACGGGGTATCCATTATGAGTTTTATGATTATGGTGGAGAAATTGGGGTTGAGATCCACCTTGAAAGTGATGCTGTCAAACCGTTAGCAGAGGTTCTGCGGTCATTTGAAAGTGAATTTGTCGCATTTTTCCCGGCGGCAATGGTCAGTTGGGACGACGATTGGTCGAATAACCGGGGTCGCTTGCGGGTTTTGATCAGTCCCAGCGCGTCTCCGCTGGATGTTGTTGGTGCAATGAAGTTAATGATCAAGCAAACTTGGGCGCCGATCAACGATACCTTGGAACGGTACGGACTGATTGAGGCGGCAACAGAAACCACAACTGCCGCGACGGAAACCGATCCCGCCAGTGAAGCGGTGGTTCAGCCCGAACCGGCTCCGGAAGAAATAATTGTTGCCGAAACCAACCCTGAGCAACCTGCGTCACATCCAATTTCCAAACCTCATGTTGAAGCCAATCTGTTTAATTCGGATATTCTGGAAAAATTCCAAGCTTTTGATCTTAATTCAATTCCTACTCCCGCCGGTGAAGCCGTGCAAGGCGCTCAGTCAAACCCGGAGCAGGAAGCGGTTGCGACAGAGCAACCGACACCGGTCGTTACGGCAGTTGAGTCGTTCCAGTTCTTCGAAGCGTCGCTCCCGGAGCGGAACGAGCCAGCGACTCCGGATGCGGAGCTTGCCTACGAACAAGTGGACTCGCTGCCAATCGCGGCAGTGGAGAGGCTTTCGACCGTAGCTGAAACATCCCTTGAAACTCCATTCGAACCGGAGCTTGAAAGCGTTCAAGTTGAAGCCCGCTCAATCATGGCTACGGAAGTTGAAGCGGGAGAGGAACTGGAGGCAGCAACGGTTGTAGCAATTGCTGATCATCCGGCAACGTTTGAGCCGGAACCGGTCGATGTTGGTGAAGCTGGATTTGAAGTTAATTTAGACAAGGTCTCAGACTTGGATACAGGTCAACCGGGATTGCAAAAGACGATTCGGTTCGGCGACCAAACCATTGTATTGGATTTGGAACGTTTGAAAAAGAGCGTTGCGGGAGACGAAATTCCTGCGGAAACGGTTGGGGAACCGGCGCTTGCGGAAAACCCGGAGGGGGAAACGGAAACGTCGGAAGCGGATCCCTTTTCAAATTTAAATATTGGTTTAACGATGGATCCGCTCAAGTTCGATAATGGGTTTGAACCGGTGGAACCGTCGAAGCCGGTCGTGGATCCCACGCGCCAAAAAGTGATCACGCTTGGGAACCAGAGCATTATTTTAGATCTTGACCGGATAAAAAACTCAGGCTCAAGTGAGCCCGCAATTTCAACGACGAGTTCGCATCAACAACATCATGAGGCGAATCCGGTGGAAACAACTGAAACTTTGAAACCTCCAAGCGAGCCACTACGGCAAAAAGTTATCACCTTAGGCAATCAGAGTATTGTGTTGGATTTAGATCGGATCAAAAATCCGTTACCTTGGGATTCCGGATCTTTAAAAGCAGAAATTGGTGCAAAGGAAGACGAGAAGCCAACGGAACAGGTTATATCGCAACCGGAAGCGGCTGAAGTCGAAATGGTGGAAACCGAAACCGCCGTCACAGAATTGCAGGGAAAACCGTTCTTTCAATTTGATCCAGTGGCTAAATTTCAAACTGAATCACAATTAACCCGCAGTAAAGACGAAGAACCTCAGTTACAAGGACCGGATGATCTGCCGCAAGTTGAAAAACCGTTGAAAATTCCGGCATTGGATATGATGGATGACGGGCGGAACGAGACGACCCGCGCGGCGACGATGCCCGGCTTTGTGGAAGTGATTGATGAAAATGGGCGGAGCTCTCTAATCAATCCTTTAAAAATGAGTGGAATTGGATCCGGGGTTCGTTTACCCAAAATCGATCTTGGCGGCAGTTCCATTGCGAAAGAGCAACAACCAACGGCTGTTCAAGACCCAACTGCAAAAACATTGATCCCAAATCCGTTCAGATCAACGGAGACCGCGGCTACCGCCGAATCAGATGCTTCCGCCGAACCGGAGGGGTTGGGAAATGGTCCCGAATCGCAACTTCGTCGGGGGTCCCGTCATCTTGAGGAACTGCTAAAAAAGCTCGATAATATCTAGTTCGAAATAGCGGAAGAATTGTTTATTCATTTAACCCGGCTTTGTCCGGGTTTTATTTATTGCATAAAAAAGCCTTCCGCTTGGAAGGCAAAGTGTAGTCCCGCTAGATTGGTGCTGATTCTTTGCGATGTCAAAAGCAAAGAAAAGCAGTTATATAAGTTGAAATAAATTCAACTATGATCAAAGCGTTGCTTGTCCAATTTGGACCGGTTGTTTCATACCAAACAGGCCGGTCTCGTAACAAACAACGCTCTTGACCATCAAGGTATAAAGTTTGGCTTTTTCGAGATAACGTCGGGTTTCCCGAAAGGGAGGCGCTCCGCCGTAACGGATGACGGCATCCGGGCCGGCATTATAGGCCGCGATTGCTAATTCGGTATTGCCGAACCGTTTCAATAAACTTTGGAGATAAGCCGCTCCAGTCTGAATGTTCCGGGTTTTGTTGCGCCAATCGTCTAACTTCCCAGGGGTCAATTGCATTAAACCGCGGCATCCCCGCGGGCTGACCGCATTTACTTTATAATCACTTTCAATGCCGATCACAATCGCCACCAACACCGGATCAAAGGTTTGCATGATCGCTGTATGGATCTCTGAGTCTCGACAATTGAAGTAATTCATTACCAAAGAAACTTTTGCTGCGACAAATTGACTTTCTTGAGCTTGTCTTTGGTTGATGTTTATGTAGTGAAATGTCCAATATGCGCAGGGTATCGCAATGACCATTGCAAAAGCAAGGTTAAACCAGATGTGGGGCGTACTTTTTATTTGTTGTAATAATTTTCTCAATATCATTTTTCATTCCTGCCTTTCGGTAATATTACGATGGCAAAAAGGGTTTAAGTGGCGCAATTTCAAGATTTTTACCATCGGGAATATTGCCGTTTGAAAGTCGGGACAACACTTGTAAAAGTATAACCACAGGGTGGTGAATATGTCAACTGCGGGGCGATGGATGACGGTTAACCCACCAGCGTAAGGTGACATTAATATTTTGTAACGAAACCTGCACTGGATCACGGCGGCGGAGAGTCCGTGAAAAGGGTATAGTGAATGGTTTGTGAAAGAACACAAGGATTTTAGTTATTCTGTAACGAAACACATAAAATAGTTTGTGAGCCAGATAGGATATTTCGGAGAAAAACGATTGCGGTAGAAGGTGTTCTCTGATATAATGTCGAACAATATTACTTAACTGTAATTCGGAATGAAATATTTTTTACATATTAAACTAGGAATATAACAATAAGACCGAAGGAGTGATGGTTGCATGCAAGAGGAGATTCGGCAAATAGCGGCTCGAATTAAAGATTTACGCGATATTTTTAAGGTATCGGTTGAGGAATTGGCCAAAGAATGCGGTGTAACGGAAGAAGTTTACCGTGAATATGAAGCGGGGAACAAAGATATTCCGGTCAGTGTTTTATATAAGATTGCCCATAAGTTTGATATCGAGTTAACCAGCCTGATTACCGGCGAGGAACCAAGACTTCGCATCTACGCTTTGACCCGCAAGGAAAAAGGAGTGTCGGTCGAACGGCGCAAGGATTATAAGTACCAAAACCTCGCCTTTAACTTTGCTCATAAAAAGATCGAACCGTTTATGGTTACGGTAGAGCCGGAGCCGCAAGATGCGCCGTTTAGTTTCAATAGTCATCCCGGACAGGAGTTTAACTACGTCCTGGAGGGATCGTTAAAAGTTGTCCTGGATAAACATGAATTGGTTTTAAACGAAGGGGATTCCCTTTATTTTGATTCCGGGGTCCCGCACGGCATGAAAGCGCTAAACGGGAAAACGGCAAAATTTTTGGCTGTTATTTATTAAGAGAAAGAGGTCATGGCAATGTTCTTAGAAAAGTACGCCCGCAGTCATTTTGAATCATATGAAGATTTCCGTGAGAATTTCGAGGTCAAGGTTCCGGAGAATTTTAACTTTGCTTATGATGTGGTTGACGAGTTAGCGAAAGAATCACCGGAGAAGATTGGCCTGGTTTGGTGCGATCCGACCGGCGCGGAACGAATCTTTACTTTTAAGGATCTGAAATATTACAGCGACAAAACAGCCAACTTCTTTCGAAAACTGGGGATCACCAAAGGCGACCCGGTAATGTTGGTGTTAAAACGCCGCTATGAGTTTTGGTTTTCGTTGCTTGCCTTACATAAACTCGGCGCGATCGCGGTTCCGGCAACCCATTTGCTTACTGCCAAGGATTATATTTACCGTAACCAAGCCGCCGATATTAAAATGATTGTTTCCGTGGCGGACCCGGAAGTTATCCAGCACGTCGAAGAAGCTCAGGCTAAATCGCCCTCGTTGCAACTGAAAGTTTTGGTTGGCGGCAAAAAAGACGGCTGGTATGATTTTGACGACGAACTGGAGCAAGCCGGCGCTGATTTTGAAAAGCCGACCGGCGAAGCGATGACTCATAACGATAATATCTCTTTGCTTTATTTCACCTCCGGTACGACCGCTTTCCCGAAAATGGTCCGGCATAATTTCACCTATCCGTTGGGGCATATTGTAACCGCAAAGTTCTGGCAGAACGTTGAAGAAGGCGGGCTACACCTGACCGTCTCCGATACGGGTTGGGCGAAGTCGGTTTGGGGGAAAATTTACGGTCAATGGTTGTCGGAGTGCGCGGTTTTTGTTTATGACTATGAGAAGTTCGTCCCCAAAGAACTGTTAGGGGTTATCGCCAAATACGGCATCACCAGTTTTTGCGCGCCGCCGACTATCTACCGTTATCTAATCAAAGAGGATTTGACCCAATATGACCTTTCAAAGCTAACGTATTGCGTGGTGGCCGGCGAACCGTTAAATCCCGAGATTTACAATCAATTTCTTGCCGCCACCGGGATTAAATTACGCGAGGGATATGGACAAACCGAGTGCACCCTTTCCATGGGTACTTTCCCGTGGATGGAGCCGCGTCCCGGGTCAATGGGCAAACCTTCGGCCGGTTATGAAGTGGATATTGTGGATGAAAACGGCCGTTCTTGCGAGGTCGGCGAAGTCGGTGAGATTATTTACCGGACCGATATCTTTACTCCGGTTGGACTGTTCGACGGCTATTACCGGGATCGCGAGTTGACTGAAAGCGTTTGGCACGACGGCATTTATCATACCCGGGACACCGCCTGGCGCGATGAGGACGGTTACTTCTGGTTCGTCGGTCGGACCGATGATGTGATCAAAAGTTCCGGTTACCGGATTGGACCGTTTGAAGTGGAGAGCGCGATGCTGGAACATCCCGCCGTTTTGGAATGCGCTATTACCGGTGTGCCCGATCCGATTCGCGGGCAGATCATTAAAGCGACCGTCATTTTGGCCAAGGGCTATCAGGCGAGCGACGCATTGGCGGTTGAACTTCAAGAACATGTCAAGAAGGTCACTGCACCGTATAAATACCCTCGTTTGATTGAGTTCGTGACCGAATTGCCTAAGACCATCAGCGGCAAGATTCGCCGGGTTGAGATTCGCCAACACGACGCGGAGAAATAATTCATAAAAACTGGCCATAAGGCCAGTTTTTTTTATGTCTTAATCGGGATATGGAAAATTTTGAATTGACTTTGTTCCAGAAAAAGACTACATTTAAATTGTGCATATGCACAAAATGATCAAAGGAGCTGAATCTACTGCCTAGATGCAAGAAAGCGCGGTGTTGCCGTCGTTTGCAGAATGAAGTGATTTATAAACCGGTGGCAGTGCCCCTAAACGAATTAAGTGAAGTTGTTTTGGAACTGGATGAGTTCGAAGCGCTCCGCCTTTGTGATTTGGAGGGGTTAGAACAAACGGAAGCCGGGGTAAGGATGGGCGTTTCGCGGGGGACGATTCAGCGACTGTTAATTAGTGGGCGCTCGAAACTCGTTGAAGCATTGGTTCAGCAGCAGGCGATCCGCATCAAAGCGGGTCAAAATCAAACGGAAGAGGAGTAGTGAGTATGAAAATCTGTATCCCGACCATGGGTGAACGGGGAATGGAAGAAACCGTCAGTGAGCATTTCGGAGGAGCTCCCTATTTCACCATTGTTGATTTGGCGAATCAAGGAGTTGAGGTAATTAATAATCACGATCTGCATCATGAACACGGTCAATGCAACCCCTTGGCAGCAATTGCCGGAAAAGGGGTTGAAAGTGTTTTTTGCGTGGGAATCGGACGTGGCGCAATGGAACGGTTGATGGATAACGGACTGCAAGTGTATTTAGGGGATGGGAAAACGGTGCGTGAAATGATCGATTGCTATAATAACGGGACCCTAACTGCAGCGCTCCCCGAACAAGCATGTTCAGGGCATGATTGCCATTGATCAAACAGATGCCAGGGAATCGCAGGAAAGGACGGGCTTGAAGCCGTCCTTTCCTTGCAGTTTGCCGGGAAATCGTCTATGCTTAATGAAAACGATAACCAAAGGATCAAAACGGCAATGAACGAACGGAGTTTAAAGATTTTTTATGAGGTCGCCACGAAATTGAATATGACCGAAGCGGCGGACAACCTTTATATCAGCCAACCCGCTGTCAGCCAGACCATCCGCGAACTGGAAGCGGAATATGATGTGAAATTCTTCGACCGCTTGGGACGTAAGCTCTACTTAACGCAAGAAGGGGAGCTTTTCTTGCAATATGTGCGCCGGATTTTAAATCTTTATCAGGAGTGCACCGAGACATTTCAGGATCTGCGCGGCGCCAAAAAGGGCAAGTTAAGTGTCGGCGCCAGTACGACCATTGGGATTTATATTTTGACCGATATCATCGGGCGGTTTCAAAAGCAACACCGTGGGGTGGAGGTGGCGCTCAATATTGAGAATACCCGGATTATCGAAGACTTTATCTTAAAAAACCGGATCGATTTCGCCTTTGTGGAAGGTCCGGTCAACTCGCCGGAGATTGTGGCCGATTACTTTTGCGACGATGAGTTGGTCTTCATTATCCCGCCGGAGCATCCTTGGGCTGAACGGGTGGAAGTGAATCCCAAAGAGATAGAGCGGGAACGTTTTTTAATCCGTGAAAAAGGGAGCGGTACCCGGGAAGTCGTTGAAACGGCGCTAGCCGCGCAGGGCGTCCAGTATCATCTGGGAATGGAGTTGGGCAATACCGAAGCGATTAAGAAAGCGGTCGCGGCCGGACTGGGCATCTCGTGCATCTCGGAACGTTGCATCCGGCAAGAGGTCGCGGAAGAACGATTGCGGGTCGCCCGGGTCGCCGGTCTCACGGTAAAACGGAATCTAAATCTCATCTATCATCAGGATAAGTATATGTCGAACCGTTTTAAATTTTTCATTGATTATTGCAAAAGTCAGGTGAAATAGTTTCGATTGTGGAATCTGCATTTCAGCGGTAGTATAAGCAAATACTTATGATTTTCATGTAAAATAGTTATTTTACTTAAACAAAGAAACTTTTTACAATAAGATCAAAGCTTATACCATGAATGCGGAGATGATCGCTTGAATTTTTTACGGGAAAACAGTCCGGGAATTTTGTATGCGTTGGGAGTAGCGGTTGGGGCGTTACTCCTTGGGAAGTGGTTTCCGATTGTTGGGGGACCGGTATTTGGAATCGTCATCGGGATTCTCATCAGCAATCTCTGGGGAAAACCGGCGCAAACCTTGCCCGGTTTGAAATTCGCCGGGAAACAGCTGTTGCAATGGGCCATTGTTTTATTGGGAACCGGGTTAAGTTTGACCCAGGTTTACCGGGTGGGGCTGGATTCGTTATGGGTGATGGTGTTTACATTGTCCGGGGCGTTCATCACCGCCTACGGATTGGGAAAGCTGATGCGAATTCCAATCCGTTTAACCAGTCTAATCGGGATGGGCACCGCAATCTGCGGCGGTTCGGCCATCGCGGCGATTTCCCCGATTATTGAGGCGGAGGATCAAGAGATTGCCTACGCGATCTCCACCGTCTTTCTATTTAACATTATTGCGGTATTGATCTTTCCGCCGCTGGGTCATTGGTTGGGCTTTTCCGACCACGCTTTCGGGCTTTGGGCGGGGACGGCGATCAACGATACCTCTTCGGTAGTGGCTTCGGGATACGCTTTTAGCGACGCCGCCGGCAATTACGCAACAATTGTCAAATTGACCCGGAGTACAATGATTATTCCGATCGCAATTATCTTTGCGTTGGTGGTCGCCTGGCAAAAGAAGCGGGCGGCGGTGGAGCGCGCCGCAGTCAACTTCCGGTTCGGGAAGATTTTTCCCTGGTTCATTCTTTGGTTTTTGGTTGCGGCGCTTTGCAACACGATCGGTTGGATTCATGGTCCGCTAGCCAACGGTTTGACCGAACTCGGAAAGTTTTTGATTATTTTGGCGTTATCGGCCATCGGGCT
The DNA here is from genome assembly GCA_023410535.1 of Bacillota bacterium. Lineage (GTDB taxonomy): Bacteria > Bacillota > UBA4882 > UBA8346 > UBA8346 > JAEYPR01. Next base: position 131,445 of record JAEYPR010000021.1, read on the forward strand.
AAACTCCGACTTTAAAAAGATGAACCAAATGGGATTGCAACCGCTGTTGCTCGGGCTGTTGGTCTGGTTTGCGGTGGCAGTTATCAGTCTGATTGTTCAATATGGGGCGGGGCTAATCTGACATGGACGCTTCAATGGTAATTATTTTCGGAATTGCGATGATTGCCGGGTTGATCGGTTCGATGTTGGGTCTGGGGGGCGGGATCATTGTAACGCCCGCGTTAACCCTGTTGCTGGGAGTCGATATCCGTTACGCCATCGGCGCCAGTATCGTTTCGGTGATTGCCACGTCCAGCGGGGCTGCCGTGGCGTACGTCCGGGATAAATTGACCAATCTGCGGGTGGGAATGTTTTTAGAGGTTGCGACTACGGTTGGGGCCTTGACCGGGGCGTTAATCGCCGGACTGTTGAGCACGCATTGGTTGTATATCATCTTTGGCTTGCTTTTACTTTATTCCAGTTTGGCGATGGTCAAAAAGACCCGCCAAGAACTTCCGGAAGCGGTGACGCCGCATCCGTTGGCGGTCAAACTCAATTTGAACGGAACTTATTTTGATAAAACGCTCGACCGGACGGTCGATTATAACGTCAGCGGGGTCTATGGCGGGTTTGGCATGATGTATCTGGCGGGCGTGATCTCCGGCCTGCTGGGTATCGGCAGCGGAATCTTTAAGGTGATGGCGATGGACATCTTCATGAAATTGCCGTTGAAAGTTTCGACCGCAACCAGCAATTTTATGATCGGCGTGACGGCTGCCGCCAGCGCCGGGATTTATTTTATGCGTGGCGATATCGACCCGCTGATCGCCGGTCCGGTGGCGTTGGGGGTTTTGATCGGCGCGACGGTCGGAACGCGGGTAATGGGGCGACTGAAAAGCGTTACGTTACGTAAGTTGTTTATTCCAATTTTGTTATATATCTCGTTAGAAATGTTATTGCAAGGATTGGGGATCACGTTATGGCGATAATCAAAAAACGGCAGGAACGAATCGAGTCGATGGAAATCACCATCAGCAACCTGCTCCGAATCGGCGTTTTGATGAGCGCCGGTCTGATCGTTTTGGGATTAGTGCTGTTGATTGGCGAAGGGGGAAGCGGTTATCCCGGCGCAACGTTTCCGGCCAGTTTAGCGGCAATACGTAAAGGACTTTTGACGCTAAAACCGGATGCGGTGATTTTGACCGGATTATTATTGTTGGTATTGACGCCGGTGTTGCGAGTGGCCGTATCGATTGTTGCGTTTTGGCAAGAACGCGACTACCGTTACATGGTGATTGCAACCATCGTTTTGCTGGTTTTATTAATCGGATTTTGCCTTGGAAAGGTTGTTTAAACAAGGAGGCTTTACAATGGAGACAGGCGATCAAGGGCTGAACGCAATGAAAAAACTCTTGGCACGGGCCAATCACCCCTCCAATCAAATCCGTTTGCGCGATTGGGAGCGGGTAATTGAATGGCGGGTTGACAATCAGGTGTATCAGTGGCGGGTAGGCGACGGTGGTGTTGCTTTAATGGAAGGGCAATTGCCACACATGGTGCTGACCGGTTCATTGGAGGTCGTCCAACGGATTGCTGCGGGAGAACTCCCGTTATTCATTTCCATTTGGGCGACGGGGGACTTGCAGTATCAGGGGGATTTTGCCGACGCATTCCGGTTAGGGTATCTCTTCTTAACCGACCAGCGTGGCCGGCGGGTGGTTTTTGTAGCCCATTGTTTCCTCAATACCAATACCCGGTTTCCCGGGGGATGCGCTTATCCCGGTGCGACCGAACCGTTAGTGGAGTATTTGTTGCATAGCGGTTACGGGATCGTGCAGATGCCATGCCCGGAATTTCTCTGCTTGGGTTTGGAGAAAGAACAGTACGGTTTGATTCCTGAAACTGAGCTCCGGGCAGGCTTCAAACAATTGGCCCAATCCGTGGTCGATCAGGTGCAGGCGTATTTGGACCATGGGTTTCAAGTAGCCGGAATCATCGGGATGAATCCCAGTCCCTCCTGCGGGGTTGAGGTGACCAAAGGAAAAGGGACGATGTTGGGAATCGACCGGGAGTTGGGAGAGCGGGGAGGGCCGGGGGTTTTTAGCGAGGAGTTGTTGGGTTGTCTGGCGGCGGCGGGGTTGGCTGAGGCGGTTCCGGTGTTTGGGTTCCGGAGAATTCTGCCCGGCGAGGCGGGGTTATCGGAACGGATGGCAGGATTGGCGGAGAAGTTGAGGGGTTAGGGATTAGGATGGAGAAGGGATTGGGAGTTGGGGAGACAGGGACGTTTTGCCAAATTGGTTGTGGCCCCGGACTATATATACTTCGGCTAAAGATGATCAATCGGTTGGATTCGTAATTTTTTATAGCTGGAATTCCAAAAAAATATATTAAAGAATTGTGGCATGGCAGGGTTTTGGGGTGTTGGGGTCTAACTTGTATTTAGAAGCTTCGAGGAGGAATCATTATGAATAAACCGTTTGTGTTTGCGGCGGAAGGCCAGTTTGAGCAGACTGGAGAAGGTGTCAAGCGGAAGATTTTAGCCTATGGCGACCAGTTGATGGCGGTGGAGGTTCATTTTGAAGCAGGCGCGATTGGGCCGATGCATAGCCATCCCCATACGCAATTAACCTATGTGCTGGAAGGCGAGTTTGAGTTTGAGATCGGCGGTGCGAAGAATATTGTGAAAAAGGGCGACACCCTTTTTAAACAGCCCAATGTGGTGCATGGCTGCGTCTGTACCAAGCAAGGCGTGTTGCTCGATACTTTTTCACCATATCGCGAGGATTTTGTAAATAAGAAATAAGTTTGGAGTTGAAAAATGAAAGCCGGGTGCCAGTTGGGTACCCGGCTTTTTTTATTGAGAGGATGCCGAATTGGTTCAGACTGGTAGAATTAGCGACCGGTGGCCTTTTTATATTCCATTCCATCCTGGAAGACCTTGCCGCCTACCCCGCCAAGAGTGCAGTAGTTAGCGCCCATCATGATTAGCGGATCGAGTTTCAGCGGATCGGGTTGAGAGTCGGAGAGACAGTTATCGTTAGCATAAACGGCGACGATCTTGCCGAGGAACATTGTAAAACCGTATACGGGGATCGTCTGGACGACTTCGCAGAGAAAATTTAGCGGACATTCTTTGATCAACGGGGCTGGGCCTTGGCCGTCGTAAAAGGCAGTGAACAGTTCGGATTTATCCGCAGTTTTGCCGGAGACGACACCACAATAATCGGTTTGTTGGACTAAATCGCGATTGGGCAGGTTGACACTGAAGTAACCGGTCGCGTTGATTCCGCCGGTGGTGTAGTGAGTGTCTTTTAGTGACACATAGAGAATCGGCTCGAGGCTCACAACTCCGCAAGCGCCCGCAGTAACGTAGTTGGGCTTGCCTGCGACGTTTGCTCCGACCAAAACCGTGGGAAACGGGCCGATCGGCCGGTTGGGCAGTTTGATCTTTTCCATGGGGGACCTCCTTTTTTGATTTGATTTGGGGAACGTATCAAGAAATATACTGGAAAAGGCCAAAAGAATAGACTTTTGGTAAGGTTAAGTTAACGATTGTTATCGTATGTTCCGGAGCCACGTTCGCGGGCGTTTTCGTTTGGCAATTAAACCCAATCAACTTTCGTGTGTGTTACGTGATGACCGGAATTGACGGTAAATTAAAAATGACATCAGCCTAAGACCTTTTTCATATGTGCAGAAATAATATATCACAAAAGAAAGAGAGGTGCGATGATGTCTACTATCGATTTGAGTATAAGCGATCAACTTTTATTAATCCGAGGAAAAATATTACAAATTCCCCTAAAATTTTTGAAGGAACTTTTATTAGAAGATATCGATTTGGCGATTGATTTTCTTAATCAAGGCAATATCCAGGGCATTGTCAATAGTTTATCGGTGATAAGTGAGAAAATTCATACTCGGCAAAAAAATACACTCTGTGAAGTTGTCGCTTTTAACCCACTTTTAGCTGACCTTCATTTACTTCAACAAATTTTGATTGCATTACCGGTAGCAGGAACCTTGGGAGCGACTGGAGCAACCGGGCCGATTGGGGCGATCGGAGGATTAGGGGCAACTGGAGCAACCGGACCGATCGGGGCGATTGGAGGATTAGGAGCGACTGGAGCAACCGGACCGATTGGGGCGACTGGAGGATTAGGAGCGA
>JAEYPR010000025.1 GCA_023410535.1 Bacillota bacterium
ACTGTTCTTTCTTGCTCAACGACCGTTCTTCCTTGCTCAACGACCGTGCATCCTTGCTCATCGACCGTGCATCCTTGCTCAACGACCGTGCATCCTCGCTCAATGACTGCGCAGCCGAGCTGTTGCCGGATGCACGCTGGATCCCTCTGCAACAGCTCTTTTGCTCAGCTCACTGTTTTAACGGTTCTGCCACGCCGGCAGTTTGTCCATCATGCCCCGCGCCGCTTCCCGGGCGGCCGCTTGATCCAGCCCTTGGGTTCTGACGATAAACTCGGTCATCCCCTCCAACTTCTCGCCGTAGGATTGCATGGACCCATCCGGTCGAGCGCAATAACAGCAATAATCCTTATTAGGGTCTTGCCCCGCAAACTCTTCCGGCTGCTCCATCGGCATACCACAGGCAATACAGATTTTCATGACAAAACTCCTCTCATTTTATTGGACCTGGCGATAGTCGGTTATTCCCAACCGGTTACCGTTCGGATCTTCAAACTCCGCCGCCCAACCGGTCTTGATGGGAAACGGTTGGGAAAGAAACTTGACGCCCCTTGCTTGCAAGCGTTGATATTCCCGGTCGACATCCTCGACCACGAACCAAATCACCGGTTTCGCACCGGGATTGCCGTTCAAGATCAGCGCCGGTTCCGCCGCGCCGACTTGAAACGCAAGCATTTTGCGGTCGGGAAAATCAAACTTAACGGGCAACCCTAACACCTCCTGATAAAACCGGCGTCCCGCCTCCATGTCGGCGGTGGGCAAAAAGAAATTGTCATATTGGTGCATCGGTAATGATCCTTCCTGCGCTTTCAGCAACTTTCGGATTGGTTATTAAATGCAAATAATAGGCGGTCAACTCCGGTCCGTATCGTTCCAGCACCTTTCCCTCCGGCGCAAACCAGCGCCGGTTGATTAAATAATGGTGAATCAGGCCAAGCCAGGTATTGAAGAGCAGATGCAACGGCAGCAACCGGATCTCCCCCGCAGCCATTTGACGTTCCGCCGCTTGGATCAGGTGAAACGAAACGGCCGACTGGACCATCAGCAAGGTCTGTTGCGCCTCGTCCGGCAGCAACGGCCCTTCGATCACCATCCGGGTGTAGAAATCTTCAAACTCGGCCAATCCTTGCAAATGGGCCTGCAAAACTTGGCCCAGCGCCAGCTCGCCCCGGTTCAACTCATGCAACCGCCGGGTCAAACGCTCTCCAAACTGTTCAATCACCGCAATCAACAAGTCATTGCGGGTCGGAAAATGCAAAAACACCGTACCGTGCGAGACCTCCGCCGCTTTCGCAATATCCCCCGTCCGCGCCGCCATCAACCCATCCCGGGCCAACAACGGCAACGCCGCCTCAATCAACCGCTCCCGCGTCCTACGCTTCTGCTCAAACCGCTGTGATTCATTCATCTCCGCTGACTCCAAACTCACTGAGTTTAAACTCATTATACATTCTTGTAAGCCATATGTCAATTCAAAAATGTTGACCTTAAAAGATTACTCTGAATCTATTAAGAAAACCACCCGTCCCGGGTGGTCATCTTTTAGCCAAAATATATTAAAATCTCTTCCCGAATACCCATTCGCACCGTCAAAAGGGGTGGAGTGCAAGGAATGAGCGAGCGAGGACCGCAGGCGTACTCACTGTACGTTGAGGACCGGAGCGAATGAATGACGCCGCAATGCGGCCCTTTTCACGGTGCCCACCACTTTATTGCCAGAGGGTGGCGAGGAGAGCTGCCTTGCAAATCGCCTCCGGTACCGTCAGGTCCGTATCTCCGCCGCCCACCCGCACTTGACCGTGGGGTCCGGTTCGGGCGGTCACTCTTCCCAGTTCGTCCAACTCCACCGTAAACGGCCAACCGCGCGAGTTCAATTCCTCAACGATCTTCCAGGCGTCCTGGAGGTCCGAAGAATATGGCGGGGTCCGTTCCGAAAGCGCATGATCGCGAACCGCGGGCGCTTCCGCGACAAAATCGGCTAACGCGCCATACTCCGCCGGTGTTTGATATAGATAAAGCCGTTGCACGGTCATAATTTCGGCCGCGATCCGCTGATCCAACGCCTCGCCCGGAACGATCCCCAAAATGGTTTCCCGATCCGTCATAATCCAAGCTCCTTCAAATCAATTATTCGCTTGGTTAGTGTCTCCGTAACCGGGGGCGCTTAATCAAAAAAAACGGTTCGAAAGATGCCAAAGCCATAATGCATCTTGAACCGTCCGGTAATATTGTAGAATAACAATGACCGTAGAGGAGGAACCGCGATGGCCAGCATGCAGATATCCGTCCGAATCGCCGGTCCCGGCCAGGTTCGTTCCAAAGTTCGCATCGCGTCGACCGAAAACGAACCCTTCCCGGAACTGGACAATATTGTTCTCGAAAGCAATCTAATCGATTCCCGTTCGCACCGTTTACGGATTCAATTCAATGAATCCCCGGCTGTCGCCGTAGCCAACGAACCGTTGGAGCCGGCAGCGGAAAGCGCTACATTCTGGGAGAAGGTCCGCGCCCGGATGGGCGGGATTCAACTCCGGCTGCCGTTGTAACCTGCCCGGCGCTCCGTTCTTGCCAGGCAAAATGTCCGCCAAGGATTGCAAAGGCAATGGTCAGAATCACTCCGATGAGCCAGACGATTCCGGCGATTGTCTGGTCTTGTTCCAGTAGATGTAAGCTTCCCAAAAGATAATGCCAATCGTGGGTCCCGCCGCCCACCAGCGGCAGTGTTTGACTCCGGGCGTCCCGGATATAAATCGCGATATCGATAAAATTCTGCCCTAACCAAAACAGGGTCACAGCTCCGCTCAATTTTTGGCGGGTAAAAAAGAAATAACCGCAGATTCCGGCCGGAACCCCCAACTGCATCAACGTACCGCCCAGCAACTGCAGAAACTCGCCGCCCCAACCAAAAAACAGATGCCCAAATTCGTGAATGGCCAAATCAAACCCTTTGGTCAGGTAAATGGTTTCAAAATGCCAGGCATTATTCAATCCCCACACCATGACGATTAAACACGCCATGATTTTCAACCAGACCAAAAAATCCCGGACTTTTCCATCCATCCCCGCTCACTCCCGCTTGAGAAGAATTCTGTGCTTCGGCAGATTTGCCACTCCCAACCACGGGTTTAGTCGTAACAACCCGGTTAGGGTCAATGATAAATGAGCCGAAGCCGGAAAAATGTTCATCGCGGCAACACAAAAGCCGGTATTGAATACCGGCTTTTCCAGGCAAATTTATTCTTTGATCGGGCGCATTAACGGGAAGAGAATGACATCGCGGATCGAAGGCGAATCGGTTAACAACATGACCAAACGGTCAATCCCCATTCCTAAACCGCCGGTTGGCGGCATGCCGTGTTCCAGCGCGATTAAAAAGTCTTCATCCCAGACCATTGCTTCATCATTGCCCTTGGCTTTTTCTTTGGCTTGGGCGACAAAACGCTCCCGCTGGTCGACCGGGTCATTCAACTCCGAAAACGCGTTACCCATCTCCCGGCCGTAGACAAACAGTTCGAAACGGCTGGTTAATTCGGGATTATCCGGTTTCTTCTTCGCGAGCGGCGAGATTTCAATCGGATAATCAACCAGAAAAGTCGGCTGAATCAACTTCGGTTCGACGAATTCGGAACAGATCTCATCCAAAACCATACCTTTGGTCGCTTTCGGGTCAATCTTCAGACCCAAGCTTTGTGCCGCGGCCACCGCCGCCTCGTCGCTCTCCAACGTTAGCCAGTCGATTCCGGTAAAATTCTTGATCGCTTCAATGATCGACAACCGTGAATACGGCGGAGTCAAATCGATCGGAGTCCCCTGATATTCGATTTTGGTAGCGCCGCAGACCGCCAACGCCGTCTCCGAGACCAGCTTTTCGACGATCTCCATCATCACTTCGTAATCGGCATAGGATTGATAGAGTTCCATCATGGTGAACTCCGGGTTATGTTTGGTGGAAATACCCTCATTGCGGAAACAATGGCCGATCTCGTACACCCGGTCAAATCCGCCGACAATCAACCGCTTATGGTAAAGCTCCAAAGCGATCCGCATGGTCAAATCCAGATCCAGGGTGTTATGATGGGTCTCAAAAGGACGGGCATGCCCGCCGCCGGCGATGACACTAAGTACCGGCGTTTCCACTTCCACAAAATCCATCCCGTCGAGGATCCGGCGGAAAGTGCTGATTGCTTTGGTCCGTTTTAAAAAGGTATCCCGGACTTCCGGGTTGGAGATCAAATCGAGATAACGTTGGCGATAGCGGATATCGGTATCTTTTAAACCGTGCCACTTTTCCGGTAAAGGACGCAACGCTTTGGCTAAAATCTTAAAATCGGTGATTTGTACGCTGATCTGACCGCGATGCGTCTTAAACACCGTGCCGGTGATCCCAACAATATCGCCCAGATCAAACGCAAGGAAGTCTTGAAATTTGGCCTCTCCAAAGGTGTCGATTTTACCGTATAATTGAACCGAACCGCTTTGGTCGGAAATGTTGGCAAAAAACGCTTTGCCTTGATCGCGTTTGGCAATCAAACGCCCCGCAATCGTAACGGTTTGATTCTCCAATTCCGCAAAATTGTCGGTAATCTCCTGCAAACGGTGCGACCGTTCATACCGTTCCCCAAACGGATCAATGCCGCGTTTTTTCAACTCGTCCAATTTTTGACGGCGTAATTCCATTTGTTCACTGGTTTTCTGTTGTACTTCAGATTCCACTTGGTTCTACCTCCATACTATCGCTGACTCTATATAAAAGGAGAGTGGTTTTCACCACTCCGGTCATTTTTGTTGCAAATTACCCTATCGCGAACCCATATTGACAGTTTGCCAATCGCTTATTTCACCGACTTAATTTTATATTGCAGCGTACCCATGGGGACGTTGATATTGACTACCGTGCCAACTTTCTGTCCGACTAAGCTTTTGCCTACCGGCGACTCGTTGGAGATCCGGAACTGGAGCGGATCGGCTTCGGCGGAACCGACGATCATGTACTCAACTTCTTCTTTGTTGCTGACATCAATCAAAGTCACTTTGCAACCGACTCGGACGACACCGGCCTGAACTTCTCTTTCATCAATTACCTTGGCGTTTCGGAGCATTTTTTCGACGGAAAGAATTCTGCCCTCGATAAAACCTTGTTCATTCTTGGCGTCTTCATATTCGGAGTTTTCGCTAATATCTCCAAGCTCAAGCGCTTGTCTGATTCGTTCAGCGACCTCGCGACGGCGTACAGTTTTTAGCGTTTCGAGCTCTTTCTCCAGCTTATTGAGTCCTTCCAACGTAAGAATGACTTCTTTATCGTTCATATTTCCGCTCCTTTCGAGCCAAGCAAAATTCTATGTTAATATATGTCCACCGTATTTAGTTTATTCGGAATCTTAGGCCGTGAGAAGTCTCTACTAAACAGGAAGCACCGGACTGCAGCAGTCCCAGTGCTACTTGAAACAGTTTCATTATAATCGAATCCTTATAGACTGTCAAGAAAAACCACGAAGAACCCTAACTGCGGTTTTCACTACGCCTGACGACGGTTTGGCAGAGATTTACGTTCGCAGTTTTTATCATTTTTTCACTGATTTATGAAATTCCGGTAACTTTCAAATCGTCGTCCCGTAAATCAGATCGGAATCTCAAAACCGATTTCCCGCAATAACATTGCCAGTTTAAAAACCCGCTCCAACGGCAGATCGGCCCCATACCAAAATCCCAAATTCATCTCAAAATAGGAGCGCAGGATCGCCTCGCCAAGGGCGGGATAGACTGGCACCATCGCATTACAGTGCTTAACGGTAATCGTGTGCTCAACGTTGATACTGTTTAGGGAAGGATAGGTTTGAAACAATTCGCAGCGAACCACCCGGTTTGAACTACGCGGCAATTTCAGATTCGGAGTGGGTCCGCATTTCACGATGATCTTCGCCCCTTTATAATCGGCCGGCGGCGTTGCATAGATCTGCGGGGAAATTCCGGTCTCATAAGCAACCAGTTCCCCAGTGCGTTCCAGTAGACGGGTGTTGGGCGAAACCAAGATCAAAAAACGAAGTTCCCGGGCGAGCAGGCGGGCGCAAGCTACTCCTAGGTTTCCTTCCTCCCATAAGATCATCGCCTTTGCCTTTTGCGGCGCAATATCATAATTTCTGATCAACCGCCGGAAACGCTTGATAAATAACAGCAATTCCAAGGTCTTCCCGTCGCTGACTCCCGGAAAACCCGGGGTACCCAAAACCGATTCCGGCGGAACAAACTCTGTCCCCGGGTCTAGTCCGAGCACTTTTACCTTGCGTTCGGCAATCTCCTCCGTCAGACGTTCCCATAGCTTGACTGTTTTCGGCGCGTCCCACACTCCAGCCGAATCTTCGGGAATCTGCCAAGCCCAACCTTGGACCTCTTGGTCTGGGAGGATTCCAACGATCTCGCCGCTAAAATGCGGCCCAAACCAATACCGCCATTTATCCGGTACCCATTGCCGCCACAAACTGCGTTTTTTCGCAGCCAATAATTGTGAAACCAATCCAAAGTTACTCATGACACCGCCCCTCAGATAAATATGAGGGGCGGTGCAATAATATGTCTTATTCGGACTGTTCCGCCAAGCGGACGACCCTTGGTTCAAAGCGCAGCCGTTCCAACAAACTGAGATAATCAGCTTCGGTCAACTCCGGCGGTTGCTTCCCGGAAAACGATACGAGCAAGGCTTCCATAACATTGGTACCAAAGGACCGACCGGAGAATTCCGGAGTGGAGGTCACCAGCATCAGGGCATTCCGCCGTTTCAGCTCGGCGACGTCCGTCGCGGTCACTGTATTGGTGACAATAATTTTGCCGGTCAAGTCGAGCGGCATATATTTCCGGATATAAAGAAAGTCCCCCGCGATAATATCGGCCCCTTGAAAGTAACTGCTGTATTTAGGGGAACTTTGGTCTTGTTTGGAACCGGTGGGATACAGCATGGTAAAGGGTAATTGGGTGAAAACCGGCAACGCCAAACCGGCAATGCGTTGCAACCCTTTTAGGGTTCGAATCGGGAACGGGATTCCCAAAGCGAAGATCAGATCGCCAAAGATCATGCGGCAGCCGGCGGCGTCAAATGCCTCGGCCATTCCGAAGCGGTCGACCGCCGAAACCATTAAAACCCGTTTTCCGGGCAGATCAATTCCGAGATTGGTGCCAAGGTAGCGAACCACGGCCCGTTCCAGCGTATTTTTCAACCCGCTGCCGTCAAGGATGGGCGACTTGGCGGCAGCCTGGGCGATCCGGGCGGCATCGCGGATGATATAGCGTTTCTTGCCGGCAAATAAATAAAGATCGATTCCTCCCATTCCAAAGGCCGCTACTTCGCCATCAAGCTTTTTAATGAGTTCAATGGCTTTGGCCAGACTGCCGTTGGTCCCGATCCGTTCCACCACCACCGGTTCGCCGAAGAATTCGACTTCGGCGCGGTGATCCCGGCTGGAACTCCCCAAACTGATGCTGACAATCCGTTTCATTGTCTCCTCCTAGGTATATCACGCCAAGAATCCAATGGTTACTGCGGGAACAACATTGGCTGGCGCCGCTTAGTCAACCCGCACTCCCAATCCGGCAGCGTATTCCGTCAGTAAAGCGGTTAACTCGGCCGGGTCGCTGATCGCATTGATCCGCTCCCGCATCCGGGCCGATCCCGGCATGCCTTTCAGATACCAGCCAAAATGCTTCCGCATTTCTTTAATGCCCCGGTCTTGCCCGGAGTATTCCAGTTGATACTGTAAATGACGGAAGATCACCCGGAATTGTTCTGCCAAATCCGGTTCGTCCAATAACAGCCCTTGTTCCAGGTAAGCAACAACCTGCCCCAAAAGCCACGGTCGGCCCATGACCGCCTGTCCGATCATGACGCCGTCACAACCGGTCTCCGTCATCATCCGCGCCGCCGCTTGCGGCGAATCCACATCGCCGTTGCCGATGACCGGAATCGCGACGCTCGCCTTGATCTTGGCAATCCAGTCCCACTCGGCCTTTCCCTGATAAAATTGCTGCCGGGTCCGGGCGTGCAGCGTCACCGCCGCCGCACCGTTGGCCTCGGCAACTTTCGCCAAATCAGGGGCGACCAACTGGTGCTCGTCCCAACCCAAACGAAACTTGACGGTCACCGGCACCGGCACGCTGGCGGCCACCGCTTTGATGATCGCGCCGGCCAACGGCAGATTGTTCATCAGCGCTGAGCCTTCTCCGTTGGAAACGATCTTGGGAACGGGACACCCCATATTAATATCGACGACGTCCACGCCTTCCCGGACGATCCGTTGCGCCGCCTCCGCCATCAACCCCGGGTCCGAACCGAAGATCTGCATGCTGAGCGGTCGCTCCGCCGGATCAACCCGGATCATTTCAGCCGTTTTGGCGCTCTTAAAATGCAATGCGGCGGCGCTGACCATTTCCGTACAAAGCAGACCGGGGTGGTAGGCTTTGATAATCTTGCGGAACGGCGGATCGGTGATCCCGGCCATCGGAGCCAGCACCACCGGATTGTCGAAAGTTAGATTGCCAATGGTTAATTTGCGCATCTTTATTCATCTTTCAAAAAACGACGGTATTTATGGGCGAAACTGCGTTCCATTTCCACGCGCAAGACGACGCCGGATTCGGTATATTCCTCTTCCAGCACCCGGCATTGGCGGTGGAACAATTCCACCAACCCCGCCTCGGGAAATGGGATCAAAAAACGGAATTTGCCCATTCCGGCCGCCAACCGTTGTTGAATGGCGGCGAATAATTCGTCGATCCCCATCCCAGTCAAGGCTGATACGGGAATTCCCGCCCAATCGCCGGCCAAACGATTGATCGTATGCGGCGAATCCAATTGATCGGCTTTATTCAAGACCATCAAGGTCTCTTTGGACGTCACGTCCAATTCCTTTAACACCTGTTGGACCGCTGCAAAACGCCGGGTCAGATCCGGGGCGCCGGCATCCATCACATGCAAAATTAACGTTGCCTTGACGGTCTCCTCCAAGGTTGCCTTGAACGCCGCTACCAGTTGGTGGGGTAATTTGCTGATAAATCCTACGGTATCGAGCAAGATGACGCTCTGGTTATTAGGCAGGTTGACTTGGCGCGAGAGCGGGTCCAACGTGTCGAAAAGGCGGTTTTGAGCGGATGTCTCGGCTTGGGTCAAGCGGTTAAACAAGGTTGACTTACCGGCATTGGTATACCCAACCATCGCGACGGTCGGAATCTCATTTTTCTCCCGTAAATGCCGTTGCACCGAACGGTTCTGTTGCACCTCGGCCAACTCGCGCCGCAGGTCGGCAAGGCGTTGTCGCACCGCGCGACGGTCCGCTTCCAGTTTCGTCTCGCCGGGACCGCGGGTCCCGATGCCGCCCCCTTGCCGGGACATGGCTAAGCCTGCCCCGCCCAAGCGCGGGAGGGCATAGTTCAATTGCGCCAATTCCACTTGGAGTTTACCTTCACGGCTTTGAGCCCGTTGCGCGAAGATATCCAGGATTAAATTGGTCCGGTCGATCACTTTCACCCCGGTCTGTTCCGACAGGTTCCGGGCTTGCACTGGCGAAAGTTCCTGCAAGCTGATGACCAGATCGGCTTCGAACGCTTTTACTTGTTCCGCGACGAAAGCCGCCTTGCCGGAACCGAAAAACAACGCCGGATCAGGCGTCTCCCGGGCTTGGGTCACCCGCGCCGCTACTGCGGCGCCGGCGGTGTTAACCAACTCGGTGAATTCGGACCATTCGTATTCAGTCTCCCGTTCGGTCCATTCGGAACTGGTGATTCCAATTAAAACAGCCTTTTCGGGCCGGATTGCTGTTGAACGCATCATCATAGATTACAATTCATCTCATAAATGAGACGGAGCCCCTCCAATGTTAGATACGGATTGATCGCATCAATAATCGTAGTATCCCCGGCGATCATTTCGGCTAAACCGCCGGTGGCGATCACCTTTGGGTCGCAGTTTAACTCGGCCTTGATCCGGGTCACCAAACTTTCGACCAACCCGATATAACCGAAGTACAAACCGGATTGGATGCTGTTGATAGTGTTCTTGCCAATCACCGTCTTGGGACGGGCGATCTCCACCCGGGGCAATTTGGCGGTCCGGACAAACAACGCTTCACTAGTGATTCCCAAACCCGGTGCGATGGCTCCCCCCAAATATTCGCCCGACGGGGCAATGGCGCAAAAAGTGGTGGCGGTACCGAAATCAATGATGATCAACGGCGCGCCATATCGTTGAATTCCCGCCACTGCGTTGACCACCCGGTCCGCTCCGATTTCCCGCGGGTTTTCATACTTGATCGCCAGTCCGGTTTTGACGCCGGGGCCGACCTCAAGTGGTTTCACTTTGAAGTATTTTTTCACCATTCCACTGAAAAGTCCGGTGACCGGCGGTACGACGCTTGAGATGATGGCGGCGGTCACGGTCCCGGGATCCAAACCGCTTTCCTGAAAGAGGTTTTTAAGCAGGATGCCATACTCATCGACGGTCTTCAAACGGTCGGTCGCCAACCGCCAATCGGCAGCCAGGCGTTTCCCGTCGTATACCCCGACTACGGTGTTGGTATTGCCGATATCAAAAACTAACAGCATGTCTCTCACTCCATTTTATCGAATAACGAAAATAATGATAACGTCTCCTCGGAGTCACTGTCGGGGAAATCCTCGGTCAAAGCGGCGCTATACATATCGGCAATCGAGTAGTTCGTAAAATAATTGCAGGCGTAATAACCGTCCAACCGTTCAACCGGACAGTCGGCCTGCAGCCGGTCGGACAGAATTTGGGCGAAACGTTTCATCCCCATCCGCGCCACGGTGCTGTGACCAAGGTCAACCATTTTCAAGTCGTGATTAACGCCAAACCGCAACGCCGCCAAGGTCAGCTCGCCGGAGAGCAAGGTGTCGCAACCGTTGGCAATACAAGTTTCCCAAAGTTCGCGATGGTGCGGCAGGAATCCCGCCCCCAACCAGATCGCCACCCGTTTGACCGGAGCCCGCAACTCACCGGAGTAAGGCACGACGGTGATCTCCAAGGAACGTTGGCATGTTTCGATCAGGTTTCGCAACAAGGTATCGGTGGTTCCGAAAGCCAACTGCTGCCGATAGTCCAGGTCGGTCAAAGCCAACGCGTTGGCCAATTCCGGTATGATCCCTTGCGGCGCGAGGTTCCAAGCATTATGCAGCGCTACAATGCGCAAGCGGCCGCTGACAACCGGTTCGGCAGGTTCTCCGGTCCAGGGATGATAGGTAAGCAACAGATTGATCCCGCGCTGTTCGGCATAGAGCAAGTTTTCCGGCGTCGGATCAACCGCCACGCCGATCTTATGTACTTGCCACTTAGGTTCAAGCGGCGGGAGCGACGGTGATTGGCGCCCCATAAAATTTGGGGCCAATTCGTTGATGATCTTGGCTAAAGCTTCGAACTCCATGGGGTCCCCCATTCTCCCAAAACATTAACCATCAATAACGCCGATGGTGTAATTTGCATCTTAAGTCTCGCCGGCAGGCGATGATTTTGCAATCAATTATATCATACCGACTTCGGTTAAATTATAACATAGTTTTGCCCTTTGCCAACTGTCTGGTCAAAACAACCGTTCGCTAACTTTCGTCAATTTCAAAAAGGATTCCCTGCGTCAAAGTGGAATAAATACCTTTACTTGTAATTAAGCGCTGCCGTCGCCCGTCGCCCGTCGCCCGTCGCCCGTCGCTGGGTTCAGATCGTACATAACGGCGGCAATTTTCAAAAATCAATGAAAACGGAGGTTCGTATGAAACGCTATTTTATCTTACTGCTCCTTATTTGTTTGGTTGTCGAAGCCAACTTCATGATCATTCGGGCTGAGTCCAATTATCATCCGATCAATGTCAATATGCAGATCAAATTTCACTATATTATTGAACACGTCGACAAGAAGGACAGCACCTGGCAGCTAACCGTCGCCAAGAGCGCCTATCCGGAATCAGTCACCTATACCTGGACGCGGCCGCAAAAAGACCGTACCGACTGGAAAGGTACCCGGATTCTGCTTGATCTGAAAAACAGTAAGAACTTTAATCCCTGGTTCACCAATAACGAATCCAAAGCCACCACCGATACCGCGCCCTGGTTGTCACAGCTGGTCTTAAAAGAGTTGACCGAAAAAGGCCAATCGGCCGAATTTCGCGAAGGCGGCACCGGCGCGTTGAATTGGGCCCGCACAGCGCTGACGGTAAAGGAAAAGTTACTTTTCCCGGTAACCATCAACGGCAAACCGGAAGCCTTAAAAGCGTTAAAACTCAATAAAGGGATTGTGGTCTGGGACAATCCCAACAACCCGCTGATCCTGGAGTACGAACCATTAGGCGTCCCTTTGGTTACCAGCATGACCGGTTGGAAAGTCGTCGAGATTAATTACTAATCCGGTTTAAACCATCAAAAGCTGTTGCAAAATGAACATGCAACAGCTTTTTTCATCACAGATCCAGCCTGCCGAACCGTATCAAAAAGCGCTTGTCGAATTAACCTTTCGGCCCGTTTGCCAACACTACTGAAGCGCAATCATCTAATCAACGAAAGAACAGCCAAGTGACGACTCCGAATAATGGGATTAAAATCAGTCCGGAATAAGCCAGATATTCAAAAAAGTGCGGCGCTTTAAACCCTTGGCGTTCGGCAATGGCTTTCACCATGAAGTTCGGCCCGTTCCCGATATAGGTGTTAGCGCCCATGAAGACGGCTCCGCAACTGATGGCGACCAGCAAGTCGCTACGGACTCCCGCAATCACCGCCACTCCTTGTGAACCAATCGTCCGCGTCACATTCTCCGCTAGCGCAAAAAAGGTTGCATACGTGGGGGCATTGTCCAAAAACGAACTTAACCCGCCAACCAGCCAGAAATATTGTCCCGGTTTGGTGATTCCAAACGCCGCTCCGTGGGTTTCAAGCAACATCATCAGCGGTACCATCGTGATGAAGATTCCGGCAAATAAAACTGCGACCTCAATCAATGGGTGAAATGAAAATTGATTGATTTCCCGCATTTCTTTCTTGGTGACCACCCACGACAGACCCGCCATCGCGACCATCGTCAATTCACGGAATCCGGCGGGAAATTGAAAAAAGACCGCCGCAAGCACCCCGGTCAAGAAAAGGAAATTGATTCCGCCCGCTACCCGAACCGTTTCTGTGGTAAACCGTTCTACTTTTTTAACCGTTTTTCCTTCGCGCCGGCATTGACGACAGTCCCAACCGTAGAACAATCCCAAGAGTACCCCGACGCCAACCAGCCAATGGGGTAATAACTGCAGATTCCAGCCAAACGGGACCCCGCGTAAATACCCCAGGAAAAGCGGGGGATCGCCTAATGGAGTCAAAGCGCCGCCGATGTTTGAGACCAAAAAGATAAAGAATACAATGAGATGTTTGACTGATTGTCGTTCCCGGTTCATTTGCAATAACGGCCGGATCAGCAACATGCTGGCGCCGGTGGTACCGATGAAATTGGCTAGAATTGCCCCGGTCAAAAGGACGGCGGTGTTCAAACCCGGCGTCCCTTGCCAACGGGTTGTAATGACGATTCCGCCGGTAATAATAAATAAGGCCGCCAGTAGGATAATAAATGACAGATACTCCTCCAGCGCATGATTTAATTGCCGCCCGTAGTTCAGCACCAGAAAAATCAACACCGGCAAGGCCAGTACCCCCGAAACCAGGGCCTGATTACGGTTTTTCTCCCAAAAATGCGGGGCCGCCAACGGCAAGATGGCAATTGACATCAATAAAACAAAAAAAGGCAAAAACATTACCGTGGGAATTGCGACGGTTGAATGCATTACTACCTCCTCAGATTGGTTCGCCATAAGCATGACTCATGACAGAATTCGGATTTTGGGCATAATAAAAGTGGGAAACTCTAATAAGAGCTTCCCACCCCAGAAGCAAACATCTCTTGAAAGCGAAAACTTCGCCCAACCGTTGCTGCCTATTTTAAATTTGTAATTATTATATCAAAAACCGACTTCCGGTTCAAGGGATATTCATTCCAGCACCGAAAAGCCAGCCGCAGCCGGTCAGATGCCGTCCGTCAGATCCGGCGTGGCGATGATCACCTCGGTGCGGTTGCGGACCTGGTCGTAACGGGTGTTCAATTCAACATTCACTTGTCCGTTATTGTAGTTCATGGTATCCGCGAGCAGACGGGTATACCCCTTTTGCGACAGGTTGCCGTTCAAAAAGGCTGAATTAACTACCCGGGCGTTGATGCGGCGAAACGCTTTTCCGGAGAAATCCCGAATCAAGCTTGGCGGAATCTTGCCTTTTTGGTTGCCTTGCAACGCGATGAAGAGGCGCGGGTTCCGTCCCACCTTTCCCAAGGAGCTTTTAAGATTATCAAGATAACTGCGGATATTTTGAAGCGATTTATCGTTAATGGTATTAACCCCAAGTTGCGTTTCGCAGAAATTGTCGCTCCGGGTCGATTGCAAGGTCACAGTGACCACCGTTCCGTCGGGACGGGTCCCTTCAAAGGAGAGATAGGAGAATTCTTTTTGTTCGCCCGAGAGCATCCCGGTTTTCAATGTCAGATTCAGATCTTGCTTGATCCGCCCGCCCATGGTTTTGAGTTCGCTGACCGGCATCCATCGTTGATTCAACTGCATCCAGGTTTCGGTGGAAACCTCCGTCAGAGGGATCCCCGTTGCCTTCCAAGCAGTCTCCAACGGGTGTTCGTAAAGTTGTTCCCCAATCGTTACATCCACGAATTTCAGGGAAAAAAGCAAAAGAAATGCGCTTGCCAACGTCATTTTTGTTACGAAACGTTTAACCATCGTTTCATCCCTCCCCAACTGGGAGAATTGCAAATTCGCTGATATCGTTGCGGGTATCTGCAATTCTCAGTACAGTCATTTTCGGTCGGTTGCAGATGAAATATACGGTGATATGCAAAAAAATTCAACCCGATCACATGCAATAAAAAATGAGACCATCCTCCCCGTTTATGGGGAGATGGCCGAAGAGTCGCGGATAATTATGTTTCTTTGCTCATGCTAGCAGCAGCCAGCACGAACGACTACTTACCCAAAAGCGCCCGATTACGTTTGGTTGCAATCTTCGCTCCGAACCGATCGATTGCCGTTCCCAATATCCTGCGGACCAATCCGGCCCGAATCGGATAATAATAATCCGACTCCAACCAGCCTTGGTCTCGGTAGTAACAATAATCCACATGTTCTTGGTCATTACTGACCCGGTACATCGACCGCACCATTCGGAAAATCGCGAACTCATAGAACGAAGGAGAGCGAGACTCGCGCTGCCGCAAAACCTTGACAAACCGCCGGGCGGCGCTGTCGATTTTTTGGTCGATCGCCGTTTGTTCCGCCGAGGTTCTGGGCACAATCGTCGATACATAGAACCCTTTGACGATTTTAAATCCCCACCACCGTGCGACTTCTGACAAATATTTCACGATCGCTCCTCCGCCGTAAATCCCTTGGGTGACGATCGCCAGAAAGGTTTTGTCAAAATAGCGGGGCCGGTGAAAAACAAACGCCATCCGGTCCAATAAATTCTTCATGATAGCGGTAACCTGCAAGGCATAATTCGGCGTGGCGAAGACCACTCCGTCCGCGGCCGCGATCTTTCGCAGCAACATCCCCAAATCGTCCTGATGCGGACAATACCCTTCCCCTTTTGACAAGCATAAAAAACACCCTGTGCAGATACCGAGGTTGTAGTCTTTTAAGAAAAGGTATTCAAAATCAATCGTGTCAAGCGACTCCAACCGTTTGCCAAATGCTTCGACCACCTTTAGGGTCTCGGCGCGCCGGGGACTCCCAACCAAAGCAATTACCTTACGTGTTTGCATCGCAACAGTTCCCTCCGGTATTGATATAATAGGCTATCTGTTTTTTACAGAGATCGTTTCAAAGCTTCTCCATCAATGTAAATCAATATCCATAGTCCGAAGTTGATTGTTTGCAAGGAGGAATCATATTTGGGATATTATGCGCAGGTGGAACCCGGCGTGCGAGTTTACGTGGAGGACTGGAATCCCGAGGGTTGTCCGACGCTCCTGTTTGTTCACGGTTGACCGGCTAACCACAAAGGTTTCCCGTTATTGTAAAAGCCCGGTTTCCCTCACCGTTGACGATGGGAACCGGGCTTTTGGCTAATCACGATTATTTCCCGAATTGTTTATCCAACCAATTAAAAGCCTCGTTCTGCATTTCTTGGACGAAAACGTGCCCTTGGTCGGCCCAGATTTTGGTCTCCAGCTTGTCGGCGGCTTTATTGGCGGTCCAAACCTTTTTCATCTTCGCGAACGCTTCGTTGACCGAGCTGACCGGGAATAAGCCGTCTTGGCCGCCGGCGTAAACCAACAGCGGTTTCGGTGCGGCCAGAGCGGCGACATCGGGGTAGTCAAGG
This sequence comes from Bacillota bacterium, assembly GCA_023410535.1. Lineage (GTDB taxonomy): Bacteria > Bacillota > UBA4882 > UBA8346 > UBA8346 > JAEYPR01. The sequence goes on from JAEYPR010000025.1 coordinate 16,397, forward strand.
TAACGCGCGATATAGGGGTGCAGCATGGAAAACGCCGATTGACCTTTTAATTGGTTATTACCCGGAACCATCAACCCTTGCATGGTGGCCATCCAGCAATCGGCAACCCCCGCGGTAATGGCGTCCGATAACGCCGCGCATTGCCAGGCGCGGAAAGCGCCCATGGAGAATCCGATGGCGGCGACTTTCTTTTTGTCGACTTCGGGCAGACCCGCTAAAAATTCGGAAGCTCTGACGTCTTCCTGGGCAATGATTCCCGCAAAGGACGTGCCTAAGTTAAACAGATTGGCAGCCAATGCTTGCTGGGAGTCGGTTTTGAATCCGGGAACCGAACGGTCGCCCCAACCCAAAGCGTCGATCGAAAGAACGACATAACCCCGTTTGGCCAGTTCATCCCCTGGGAATTTACCGGAGAAAAATTTAACCGCCCATTCCTGGGAAGATTTCAACCGCGCTTCGTCGCCCCAGGTCTGGACGAACTTTTCTTTGCCGATATCAAATTTACTGCCGTGATCGTGGAGGAACAACGCGGCCGGGAACGGTCCGTTGCCCTTCGGCACCAATAGCAACGCCAGCACGCGGCTTTCGGCGCTGATGTTAAAGACGACCTTTTTAGCGATATATGTACCACGGTCGATTTGGTCGATAACTTTGGGGTTAAAAGCGGTTTTGTCCTGGAATTGGATCATAATTTCCCTGGCTTTGGCCAGACCTTCTTTGCGCCAAGCAACCGGATCTTTCACCGTGTCTTTCCACCCGAGACTAAATTGCATTTTATTGCGAAGGGATTCATAAAAGACGGGGAAACTCCGGTCGGGGGAATCGATCGCCTGGGTTTGGTATTCGGGCGCTTCGGCCGCTGTAACCATAAACATTGAGGCAAACACCACCAACACTCCAATTAACGTTCCGATCATCAACTTCTTTTTCATCCTTGGCCTCCCTTTTATGAATTTGTAACTTAATTTTAACCGGAATTAACGAGGTCCGCAAGTACCAGACAGCCGGTGGTTGCTGGTCATTATCCGGTTGGCAGCGAACCTGTTCTGAATTTGTTCTCGCTCGTGACGTGATTTTCGAATACCCCGTTTTGATTCTGGCGGCGAGTTTACGCAAATAACATGAAACATTTGAATGTTTTTCGAAGGGGAATGCGGCTTAACGAGGACAAAAATAGTATAAGAAATTTTTAGAAGATTAAAAAACTAAAAAGCAACCACCCTTCTTACGACAATGGTAAATTATTATATTCACTTACGTTTAATATAAAGTTCTTTATCTTGATATGAAACATCAAGCAACTTTTTAACACTTTCTAAAAAATCATCTTTAATCGGTAGAATCACTCTTTGATCTTTTGCTATTGTTATATGTTTCACACAAGGAAGAATTAGCGTGATAACTGATTGTTGTGAGTTTCTTATTGCTTCGACAGCATCAGCTGGAACACTGAAAAATTCATGACTTCGAAATTTAAGTATTTTTTTTCTAACACTTAAGCCCGAATCCAAATGCATCCTACTCGGAGTTTCAATTTGCGTTACTTTATATTCTTTATCTGCGATTACTAATATTCCCTCCGGTAAAAAACGCGTGGGGGTATACGGTTCTATTCTGAACCAATACTGAACTCCTCCGTCTTTATTTATAAGTTTTACAAAAGCGCCTTCACAAGTCACGTTACTCGTCATCCAATTCCATTTATCCCAGGCGTAGAAAGATAACATATCATTGGTTTGTTCATCAACGGCGATTCGCGCCGATCCGAATGCAGTGGTTGCAAATATTAATAATAACAAAATACCAAAAATCATTACCATTTTGGTTATTTTCATTAAAAAATCCCTCCGTTATCTTTTATCAGTTATCAGTTTCTTCTGCTTAACTCCTATATATCCTTGCCGTATTAAAAAAGACCAACCTTACTAGTAATCTTAATTTTTAGCACTCCTTCGGGCGATTCCGAAATGATCCGACATTAATTTAAATTCGCCTCCAAATCTATGTGTTGCCGAATCAACACCGGCAGATATGATTCAATCAACATTTTCATGACAACCGGCGCGTTTCGCTTAAATTTTTCAAAATCAAACTCCGGTGCACTCGCCAGGTCGGAGACTCCGCGTACGATGCAACAGCGGACATCGTTAAGGGAACAGATCTTGGCGATGGAGGCGGTTTCCCAGTCGGCCGCCGTCACTTGGCGCTCCCGCAACAGGCGGCATTGACTCGCGGATACGGTTTGATCGCCGGACGCGATCAAACCTTTGAAGATTGGGCGGGGAAATTCATTAGGATTGATCCAAGCGGTATCCAACGATAACATCTCATGAAAAATATTGTTCCGCTTCCGGGCCGGATCAACATCCCATTGCGCCGTTTGTTCGGCGAGAATGATATCAAACAGCTGCAGCTCCGCCGCCACCCCGCCACAGGTTCCCATGACCAAAACGAGCTCCGGCGACCAGCGATCAATCGCATATTGGCAAGCTCCGGCGGCAAGGGTTTTGGTCGGACCGCTATAATAAAAAACACCCTCACACCCGGCGATGTTTGCTTTGAAAGATTCGCCGTAGGGAAACTGGTCGAGTGCAGGTGGATTGATCAACTGTTTCACCGCGGCCCATTCGACCTTGGAAGTGATTTGAATGGTAAGCATGGACGACCTCCGGTTGGTTGAAACACTTAGGAAATCTCTGGTAAGTTTTCGAGGTTGGGGTGAAAAGTCCTTCTGAAAGAAATGACGCCCAGATAGGGCGGCCTCGTGATTTTGCTTATTGGGGTAGTCTAAAATTTTCCGCTTACTTCACGTTCAACAGGGCGTTCCTCTCCCGAACCTTCGGAAATTTGCAAGCCAATTAATTTCATTCAAAAAATTGTATACTATAAATGTATGTCACACTTTGGGACGATTTTAATTGCGACCTATTTCCCTTGCTTCATAAGTCGAAATAAATCCAACGGATATCGTATGACCATTCATCAAAAGGAGCCGGCAATATGACTGAATTTTGGGAAGCGAGTTTTAGCGAAAAGCAAGCGATGTGGGGACTTGAACCTGCGGAAGCCGCGATCTGGGCAAAGGACTTTTTCCTTGCTCAAAACGTTAAGGAGATATTGATCCCGGGTATTGGCTATGGTAGAAATGCCCGGATTTTTTTGGACAACGGAATCGGCGTAACCGGGATCGAGATTTCCAAAACAGCGATTGACCTGGCGCGGCAAAACGGATTGAATATCCCGATCTATCACGGTTCCGTAACCGACATGCCGTTTGATGCCAAACTGTATGACGGAATCTTTTGTTATGCGTTAATTCATTTGTTGAACCGTCGCGAACGGAAGAAATTGATCAACGACTGCCATCGTCAGCTAAAACCAAACGGGACGATGATTTTCACAGCCGTTTCGAAGCAAGCTCTGCTGTTTGGCGCCGGCCAACAACTAAGCAAGGATCGCTTTCAAACGACGCACGGCGTGAAGCTATTCTTTTACGACGCCGATTCGGTACGAAGCGAATTTGGCGGATTTGGTTTAGTGGAATGTCGGGAGATTGATGAGCCGGTTAAAAATAAGCCGAATCATCCGGTGGGGAAGTTTTTGATGGTGCGATGTAAAAAGGAGCAGTCCCCGCCTAACCCCCCCTGTCTGAACCATGATTCAACGGATTTAACGCATTAAAAGGATTTTGAAACATAAACCCGCAACGACTGTGCATCCTTGCTCAACGACTGTGCATCCTCGCCCAACGACTGTGCATCCTCGCCCAACGACTGTGCATCCTCGCCC
>JAEYPR010000003.1 GCA_023410535.1 Bacillota bacterium
ATTAATCCTCTGATTTGTTCGCTGCTTAAGATTCCCATTTGTGTTCCTCCCGTTTCTTATTGTTGTTATCGGAGGTTTACACAAATAATTTTACAGCGTCATTTTCGACACTGCTGTTGTGCAAGGACGCACAGTCGTTGTGCATGGATGCACAGCCGTTGTGCAAGGACGCACAGTCGTTGTGCAAGGATGCCCAGTCGTTGCGCAAGGATGCACAGTCGTTGCGCAAGGATGCCCAGTCGTTGTGCGAGGATGCGCAGTCGTTGTGCAAGGATGCCCAGTCGTTGTGTAAGGATGCGCAGTCGTTGCGCAAGATTACCCGGAAAGCGAGGCTAGACTTTGATCTTCTCCACACCCCATACAACCAGCGCCACCCAATAGCCGAAAAGGATGCCGTCCATTCGTCCTTCGTGATAGATCAATTGGTCCTGGCGGCAGAGTTGTTCCAGGGGGGCGCAGTCATATTCGAAACCGAAAACTTTTGCCGATTTTATCGTTTAAACCTATGGCGCTTCGGAATTGTCGACCCCCGCAGCGGCTCCCGTCAACAGCAACCGCCCGTATACTATTTTCGGATAAAACGATATTTCCTCATTTTTTAAATAATACCCTTCCAGATCTTTCGTGACCGTCATCTTCACCCAAGCGTCCTTGGCTAGTTCGACTGCTACGCAATCGTCCCGACGCAATTCATAAAACAATCCTCCCCGGTTGCAAATGGCATAATGGCCTTGGTGGTGCATGACCAGGAACCCTTCGATGGATTGGGAATCGTCTGGCGGAGACTGTAGCTCCAGGTTAATGCTGCCCGGCAGGACACGAACATGAATTGAGTGGCCAGTTCGAAAGCCGTACTTTGCTAACCACAGGCCCGATAAGCGAATGAGGGGGACTTTTTGGTTGTTTTTAAAGATGGAACCCACGGTGAATTGGCGATGGCTTTTCATTCGATCTCTCCTCGCAAATTTATTACCCCCAAAGAAGAAAGCCTTGGAAAAGTAGAGAATTACATAAGCAAGCTACGCAAGACTATCCTTACGTGATGATGGCGGTTATGGTTGCACTGGCGTAATAGGAATAGCTAACGCAAAGTTCTTTATATATTATATTGTATCATCGTGTATCATGGAAAGTCAATACACAATGATCCATATTGACTAACAAAAATCAACCTGATATGATTTGGCTAAATAAGGAGGAGTCGCGCTTGGATGAGCTGATTACAGCAGAAGAAGTTATGAAAATATTAAAGATCAGTCGAGCTACTTTAAATCGTTGGGTTAAAGCGGGTAAAATACGCGCTTTAAAACTCGGTGAAGGGAAAAAGGGCGCGATTCGTTTTAAAAAAGAAGATATCGAAAACTTTATCAATCAGGTGACGAACCCTGAAATCGAATGAGTTATTATGAATTATTGCTGCACACACTGCTTGACGTGCGCTTTTTCACGAAATAAATCAAGAAAACACAGCCTAAAATGATAGACTGTGTTTTTTATGGTCTAAACACAAACTTAAGAGCGTTTTTTGAGATATACCATTTTTATTACAGGGGAATAATCATTTGTCAGTATATAAAACCAATGATCACCGGAAGGTTAATGATTTCGGCGGTCGACTACGCTCTCCACGGTTGCGGCGGCGCCTTACTTTTTGATCGCAAAAAGTAAGCAAAAACTCCCGGAGACCTACGGTTCCAAACCTCCCTCAATGCATCCCTGTCCGCTTTCGCCCTCCCTGGCCGCTCCGCCTGGCTACCGGGTCGTGGCTTACGAAGTCCCCTGCGATGGCGACCGCTGTAATTCATCCGGGAATTGAAGCGGCGCACGGTTCCTTCCGTGGAACCTAAAAAAAATAAATGGGAGTTGCAATCTATGCGCCTGTGCAAGGAGCGGGTGGAACTGCTCTTGCTGCTGGTTTCAATCCACGCTCCTGTACAAGGAGCGACCCAGGGCTTGTGTTAACGTGTCATAGCCAGCGTACAGTTTCAATCCACGCTCCTGTACAAGGAGCGACGAAATCATCCACGCAGTCGAAGACCTCAACAAGCGTTTCAATCCACGCTCCTGTACAAGGAGCGACAAAGCCCAAATTTAATAACAATAGAGCTAGGTACGTTTCAATCCACGCTCCTGTACAAGGAGCGACATGCCATGGGGCGGCTGTCATACCATTCGAACCGAATGTTTCAATCCACGCTCCTGTACAAGGAGCGACTAGTGAGGGGGTTTTCCTACACCCTGGCTTCAATTCCGTTTCAATCCACGCTCCTGTACAAGGAGCGACACGATGGACGAGTTAGACGGGATGGAAGGTGATGTGGTTTCAATCCACGCTCCTGTACAAGGAGCGACAGTACCCCCTTCAAACCCTTGCCACGCTTGACTCGTCAAGCCGGTTTCCGCGAACCGGCAAATTTCAAGTCATTTTGAAAGCGATTTTCAGCGCAAAATCCTATTTCCCCGCGTGGCTACTGGGCCGCGAACCGCCTAGGGAATTCATGGGAGCTTCCGGTTCGCGGGAAGGTCTTGTTGTAATATTTGCCAGAAACGTTTGAATCTCCTTTTCTTTCGTTTCAATTTTATTTGGCATCCTCGTTCTCACTACAGGGCCGGCATGCGGAATCGATACAAGGATGTGTCCCTGACGTCGCCGTCGAAGCATCACGGGGCAACGCCGCCACGGACGGCATTTCAGGAAGGACTGAATCCGTTCTTTCAAACTTCGGCCGGTCGACATCCTGCGCCACTTTTTGACCGGTACCCAGCTTCCATGGCGCCCCCTCTATTGTAAGGCACGTAGCAAGAGAGGGGGACGGTACAATTTTTCAACCGGCAATCCGCCGCCTCAGGGGGGTGAGTCCCTGACGGATGTTGTACAAGGTCGCACGGTCGCTTCATCAAAATTTCCCCGAAGGCGACCCCTGCGCTTATTCCGCAAAGAAAAAGAGAACCCTTTGTAGGTTCTCCGTAATTAATCAGATCAGTTTCGTCGTTTTTATTCCTTAGACTATATTGATAAATTCAGGCGATCGTGTGAGTTCTCATAAAGTTTAGGAAGTCTTATGTTTATCCGTTTTCTTTTTCCCTAATTTCCAAAATATTTTTATATCATAAATAAAACCGTCAGAATACCATTTACTTATGTTAATTAATGTGATATTATTCCCAAAGAATACAAAGAAAGGGGAGATTTGTTTGCGTATCCTAAAGTTGTTTTTTTTACCCATCATTTTGATATTTATTTTTGTAATTTCCGGTTGTGGTGGCGGCGGTGGATCCACCACTCAGCAAAGCTGGAAAATTGTTAGGGAAGCCAATGCTGCAAACGGCGATTTAAATGGAATTTGGGGTTCCTCAGGAAATGAAGTTTTTGCGGTTGGCAATAAAGGATCAATTATGCATTACAACGGTTCTTGGTCGGAAATGACCAGTAATACCAGTGTACAATTATACGATGTTTGGGGCAGTTCAAGTAGTAACGTTTTTGCGGTTGGCGCCAATGGAACCATTCTACATTATATTAACGGCACTTGGTCTTCGATGACCAGTAATACCGCGGAGAACTTATCTGGGATCTGGGGTAGCTCCGATTCTAATATTTTTGCGGTAGGCAATAATGGGACCATTCTACACTATAATGGTTCAACTTGGTCCGTTATGTCCAGTGGCACTATAAATCATTTATCTTCAATATGGGGGACATCGGGAAGCGATGTATTTGCGGGAGGTACTACCGGACTTGTTCTTCATTATAATGGAAATGCTTGGACCCAGGCCGATATTTATACTGGGCCTTATTTCCGCGTATACGCAAGCATTTGGGGTACCTCAAGCAATAATGTTTATTGTATCGGTAATGTTAGTAATCTCCGGCATTACAATGGAAGCGCCTGGTCAGATTTGCCCACGACCGGGACGACTAGTGCTTTAAATGATATATACGGTCTATCCGCTAATAACATATTCGCTGTAGGAAATGTCGGAACAATTGTGCATTATAACGGGAGTAGCTGGAAAACTATGATCAGTAACACGACAGAGTACTTATATGATGTTTGGGGTTCACCGGCAGGTAAGGTTTTCGCGGTTGGTGATAAAGGAATTATTTTAGAGTATCAACAATGAAATTAAACGCTAGCGCTCCTTAAGATCGAACGTCTTTTCTTCATTTTTGGAGTTCCCGATGGCTTTCCTTTTTTAAAATTGCGAACTTAATTATACACTAGCTTGTTATCCTTACAAGTCCATCTAATAAACTATCATCAGAAATAAAATTAATCAGCTTCTTTAATTCCCAATCACCAAATGGATTGGGATATCGTTAGATTTTGCCAATCTTACTAAAACACTGGCTATGCTTTCGTTTTTATAAGGTTCTACAAGCCTTAGCAACTTAAAGTCCATTGTTACCTCTATAAAAGATTATAAAAAAGAGGTTAGTTTTTTCGACTAACCTCTTTTCTATTTTATGATTTAATTTCCGGTCGCAAGTATTCCGAATCTTTTTGAGAACTTTCTCAAACTTTATGAGAACTCACAGTGATCGCCTGCTCCAATATTTCAAAATAATTCTCAAAGGTCTTCGCCGTACAACCCGGGTTCTTAATCACCATGCCGGGGACCTTCAGCCCCGCCAGCGCGAAAGCCATCGCCATCCGGTGGTCGTCGTAGGTTTCGATGGCGGCCGCTTGAACCGGAGCCGGCTGGATGACCAGACCGTCCCGGGTTTCCTCCGCTTGGACGCCCATCCGCTTCAATTCGGTGACAATCGCTTCAATCCGGTTGGACTCGTGGTGCCGGATGAACCCGACATTACGAATGATCGTCGGACTGGTGGCGAAAGCCGCCAACACCGCCACGGTTGGGGTCTGATCGGGGAGGCTGCTCAGATCGACATCAACGCCGGGGAAGACGCCGCCGGACGGACCCTGGACCCGGATCCCGCCGCCTTCGGATTTGATGGTGCAACCCATCTGCTTTAAGATCTCCAATAATTTAATATCGCCCTGCAACGTATCGGTGCTGGCCCGGCGGACCAAAACCGAACCGCCGGTCAAAGTCGCCAGAGCGAAAAAGTAGCCGGCGTTGGAGAGGTCCGGTTCGATGTCATAATCCAAACTTTGATAGGATTGCCCCGCCGGAACCGTGAAGCGTTCAAAATTGTCGTGGGTGGCGTTCACCCCAAACGCCGTCATCATTCGCAGCGTCATTGCCACAAACGGTTTGGCGGGCAACTCCCCGTCCAGCGCGATCGTCAGATCATTCTGGCAGAGTGTGCCGATCATCAGCAAGGCACTGAGAAATTGACTGCTTTGGCCGGCCGCCAATCGGATCGTCCCGCCCTGCAAACGATGGCCGCGCACCAATAACGGTAATGCATACGGCAGATTGACAAACTCAAACTCCGCGCCCAGCTCCCGCAATGCCTGCAGCAAAGGGTGCATCGGCCGGGCCCGCATCTGCTCGGAAGCGTCAATCTGATATTCACCTTCCGCCGCCGCCAGCAATGCCGTGATAAAACGGGCCGCCGTCCCGGCGCTTCCCACGTAAATGGCGGCTTTCTTCTTGGGAATCGTGCCGTTTTGGCCGATCACTTGCACCGATTTCATACTTTCATTATAGGCTACCGGAAAACCCAACCGTTCCAACGAAGCGATAAAATTCCGGCTGTCGGCGCTGAACAAAACATTATTCAAAGTTACAATGCCGTTGCTTAGTGCCGCTAACAACAATGCCCGGTTAGTGATACTTTTTGATCCCGGAATCTCCACCGTCGCCGCAACTGGCTTCCGGAACGCCGGGACTCGGTATTCGGTTTGATTCAATCGCTTCACCTCAAAAGAAATATTTCCCCTACCTCCACAATAATTCCAAGTAATTATGTTTTTCCTCAATTATATCATGCCCAACTCGCTCCGCAAAACAAAACCAGCCTCGAAAGCTGGTTCTAAACGTTATCATTCGGTTAACGAACTTACCAAACCAAACAGTCCCTGACTGGCGGCGGCAATTCACTCTCCCAGGGGAATCGACGCTTTGATTAAAGTCCCTTGCAATGGTCGGGAAGCAATCACTAACTTCCCTTTTAACATGTCCAACCGTTCCTGCATCCCCAACAAACCCATTCCTTTATTGGAGTCGGTCTGTCCGCCCTCCCAAACAAATCCGACGCCATTATCCCTGACTGTCAAGGATAACTGTTTCGCTTCACATGCCAGCCGGACTTGCACCCGGTCCGCCATGGCGTGTTTGGCGATATTGGTCAATGCTTCCTGCAGGCAGCGGTAGATACAGATCGTAATCGCTCCAGAGAGTTCGGGGAGATCGGTCCCTTGATAATAAATGGCGATTCCGGAACGGTTGGCGAACTCCCGGCAAAAATCCTCCAGCGTGAGATTCAATCCTAACGTGTCAATCGCAGGAGGCCGCAGGGTCTGAGCGAGTTTCCGGATCTGTTCCAACGTGTTGGTCGTTATCTCAATCGCTTCGTTAAGCTGCTGCCGCAATTGTTCGACGCCTTGCGGCGGGTTATCGCGCATCAACTTCAAATAGATCCGCAACGCAGTCAATGCCTGACCGGCTTCATCATGCAATTCCCGGGAGATCATACAGCGCTCCTCTTCAAGCAAGGTCATCACTTGTTTGCTCAATCGATGGAGATGTTGGTTGCTCTTTTGCAACTGTTTCTCCAACTCCTTCTGATACTGAATATCGGTGCGGCTACCGAACCACCGGATAATCTTCCCTTGTTCATCCCGGAGCGGTAACGCGCGGGTGATAAACCAGCGGTAAGCGCCGTCATACTGGCGGGCCCGATATTCGATCTCGTAAGGCGCTCCGCTGGTATAAGAGTTCCGCCAGCATTCTGCTACGCGTTCACAATCGTCGGGATGAATGGTTCGAAACCAGTTCATCCCCTGGCACTCCTGCAAATCCAAGCCGGTGTATTCCGCGCAACGGTTGTTATGGTAATCTACATTACCGGTGATATCGGCAGTCCAGATCATCTGCGGCAAGGTCTCCGTCAACACGCGAAACTGCGCCTCGCTTTCGCGCAGGGCCGCTTCCGCTTGTTTCTGTTCCGTTACATCATAAAAGATCGACTGGATTACCGCTTGCCCATGTAAATGACAGATTCCGCTGGCAACGATCGCATAAAGCACGTTGCCGTCCTTTCGCAAAAAACGCAGTTCCTTCTGGGGCGCGGCTCCAATCTTCCAGATAGATTCGATCCGCGAATCCAATATCTCCCGGTCCTCCGGGTGGAGCAGATCGCTTAATTTGGTGCCGATCATTTCATCGGCGTCTTCAAGATTACAAAACGAGGCCATCGCCGGATTGACTTTCAAAATATGGCACCCGTCATGTAAAACAATGGCACATGGCGTTTGTTCGAACAGATCGCGATAGCGTTCCTCGCTTTCCCGTTGCGCCACCTTCAACCGCTCTTTGCTGGCCTTTAAAGCCTTTTCGGCTTCAATGCGTTCCGTAATATCATGAATAATTTCGAACAGAACCGGACTTCCCCGCAGATCAATTAGGCTGGAATAAACTTCAACCCAACGCATTTCGCCCCTGGCCAGCCGGTGGGGAAAAATAAAATGGTCCTGTTGCTCGGATGCGGCTCTCCAGAGCATTTCTTTGACGGTTTTAGCCGGCAGCAGGTTAATCTCTTGTATGGTCATGGAACGCAATCGAGCTTGAGAATAACCGTAAAACTTTGCGGCGGCGGGATTAAAGTCGATAATGGCTCCGGTTGCCGAATCGATCAGCATCATCATCGCGTTGTGATTTTCAAACAACTTCCGGAACGGCTCTTCATGAAGCGTCGTGTCAACGGCAAGCGGTTCGGGCAAGCCAATTCGGTCCATTCTTGGTAGAAACAGGTCGTCGGCAGGTTTCATTGCCATTCACCTTCATTCAATCGTCGGTAAGAACATTGCGAATGTGGTACCCCAATCAACCCTGGATGCAACCTGAATATGTCCGCCATGTTTTTTTATAATATAAAACGCCGCCGTCAAGTCCAACCCTTTGGCGAACGGCTGGGTTGGATGAAACGGATCAAAGATCTGCGGCAATTCCGCTTCGGGAATTCCACCTCCATGATCCCTGATTGTGATTTTTACATACCTGCCATCGGGCAAAGCCGCATAATTCAACCCATAACAATTTTCAGCCCGGACTTCGACCATTCCGCCCTGGGGCATCGTTTGAACGACATGGGTCACCAATCCGTTTACTGCTTGGCCCATCTGTTCCGCATCGATCAAAACTTGCCACAACGATTCCATAAAATCGATCCGGTGCCGAATGGCCTTATCGCTCAATATCGCCGCAATCACTCCGGGCAGCCACTCTTCCAGGCAAACCGGCTGTTTGCTGGGTTCCCCCTGGTCCGAAAAGGCCGACAACCGCCGTAAGAAATTCGCCGTTTCCATGCAAGTACTTTGAATATGGTCCAAATATTTGGCGATGTCGTTTTCACCGCCGATCTTCATACCAATCAATTGCGACGCAGCCATAATCTCCGCGAGCCGGTTATTCAGATCATGAGTGATTCCCGCGGCAAAACTTCCGATCCACTCGAGTTTTTGGAGGTTGTCCTGTTCCGCCTGATGATGAATTTTGGTGATGTCCTGAATTACCGAAAATAACACCTTCGATGCGCCGTGATCAACCGGGCTGGAAAAAACCAAGACGTCCCGGACCGTTCCATTCGCCAACCGATGCTTGAAATGAAACTGATTTTGAACCTCTTTTTCGGCTAAGAGCAGTTTCTCTTGGATCTGTTCGGCCGGAAGCGTATTAATTTGGCAAATATTCATCTTCCGGATGACTCGGCGACGGTAGCCGTAGAAGCGGCAAGCGGCCGGATTGGCGTCGACAATCCGCCCATCCAAAGGATTGATCAATAAGATGATGCTATGGTTTTCCTCAAAGAGTCGGTGTTCGTCAGGTTCCTCTTCATCCAGCGAAGTGGCGACAAACGGATCTTCATAAGCGCTTTGCTCAAGCTCGGGCTTGAGCATTATTCCTGCGCCGGCTGAATTTGCCGGATTTTCCTTCGCAACCGGACAAGTCTCATTAAATGCCAAACCGATTCTCATCGTATCCCCCCAAACGACAGTAAGAGTCAGACCATTGCTCACAGATTGTGAACGATTGATTAAAATATCCGCACAAAAACTTGGGTGATTTCGGGATCAAATTGCCTTCCCGAACAGCGGATAATCTCTTTAATCGCCTCTTCATGGCTGACAGCCTCTTTGTAAGGACGGGAATGAGTCATTACATCATAGGTGTCGATAATTGAAATGATCCGCGCCAACTTCGGTATCTGGTCTCCTTGAAGACCCCGGGGATACCCCGTCCCGTCCCAACGTTCATGATGGGACAGGATCAAATCGGCGATATGGGACAACTCCGGTGAGGATTGGGCAATCCGGCAACCGATTTCCGGATGTTTCTGCATCTCGCGCCATTCTTCAGGGGTCAATCCGCCGGGTTTGAGTAAAATGCCGTCGGGAACCCCGATTTTCCCGATGTCGTGCAAAATCGCCAGCAACTTCAACTCGTCGGTTTCACTGGATGACAATCCCATGGCCGCCGCGAGCTTCGACGCAATGTTTAACAGGCGTTGCGCATGCTCTTCCGTTTCCAAGTTACGCTCGAATAACGTTTTTTCCAATGAAGCAATCAATGAATTGCGGACGCTTTTCCCTTCGAGCAGTTTATGACGGTACATCAAATCTTCGGCGTCTTTCAAAACGAGATTGATATCTTGAGCTGAGCTCTCTTTGGTTGAAGTCCCTAAGGCAATGCTGAGTTGGAGCGGTTCTTTGGGTTCCCGCCCGCAACGGCGTTTGATCTGCTCGCAAACTTCCAAAGCCGCTTGATTCGAGGTACGGGGCAAAATTACGGCAAATTCATCCCCGCCCCAACGGGCGATAATATTATTGGGATTGCAAACTTCCGTTAAAATGTTGGCGATTTTGATCAAAAGCTTATCCCCGGAATAATGTCCAAAAATATCGTTGGCCAGTTTCAGTCCGTTAACGTCCCCGATGATCAAGGATAAAGGCAATTGATTGGTCTGATCGATCCGGCGCAATTCTTCTTCGAAGAACGCCCGGTTATAAAGCCCGGTTAAATTGTCATGAAAATTCAAGAACTTAATGGCGTCTTCCCGTTCTTTTTGTTCGGTTACATCCCGGAACACCAAAACCACGCCTAAGATGTTGCCCTCTTTGTCGCGGATCGGGGCGCCGCTGTCGGCGATGCGGTGTTCGGCCCCGTCCTTAGCAATCAGCGCGGTATGATTGGCCAACTCCACCACGATCCCTGTTTCCAATACCTTTTCCACCGGATTGACGCAAACCTCCCGGGTATGCTCATTGATAATCTGAAATACTTCCTTTAAGGGTTGTCCGATCGCCTCCCGGGCCTTCCAGCCCATCAATTGCTCGGCCACTTCATTCATTAACGTTACCCGGCCGGCGGTATCGGTCGTTAAAACCGCGTCACCGATGGAATGCAATGTAACGTTTAACCGTTCCTTCTCTTCATACAGTTTCGCCTCAGCCTGTTTCCGGTCGACAATATCGTGAATGATCGAAAATAACATCGGTTTTTCCCCAATATCAACCGGGCTGCTGAATACTTCGACATCGCGGATTTCGCCGGAAGCCAGCCGGTGCCGGAAAAAAAACTGATTGCGGTGTTCCGCGATGGCCCGCCGCATTTCCTGCTGAACCTGCTCTGGCGCGAGGATGTTGATCTGACTGATCGTCAGCTCCTTCAGGGTCTGGTGCGAATATCCGTAATATTGACAAGCGGCCGGATTAGCCTCGACAATCCGGCCGTCGCTCGGGTCGATGATCAACATCACGCAATGACTGTTCTCAAATAAACTGCTATAGCGTTGTTCGCTCTCACGCAGCGCTTCGGAGGTTCGTTTCAATTCGGCGATGTCCCGTCGCGAACCCACAACCTGTTTAACCTTACCCTCCCGAATCACCGGAGACAATAAGGTGGACCAAACAGTAACCTTTCCGTTCGGAAGCAGGATGGTCTCTTCAAAAATTATGGTCTCCTGCGCTTCGATACAACGGCGGCTTTCCGCTTCCAAATACCGCATTTGGTCGCCGAAGACTTCCCGGGGGGTTTTCCCGTAAACCTGAGCGGTGGTTAAACCGGTGATCCTTTCATGGCTTTTATTTAAACGATGATAAATAAGCTGTCCGTCAGGACCGATATCGTATAACGAGATTACATCGTGGGTACTGTTAAAGATGGTCTCGTAATCCGCATTGGTCATCTGAAAGAGGTTACCGTTGTTATTCTTTTTCATTTTGATCCGGTGCTTCATCGGGAGTCCAACCTCATTCTTCTAGAGATTCCGTTGATTGTCGAGCCTGGCTTGGACTGCCAACAGCAGTTGGGAATAGTCCATCGGATATCGTTCCTTGATGTACGCGCGCCAACCTTCAAAATCCTCCGGTTTGGCATTCCGGTTCTGCAGGTATTGGAAATCAATATAAAGGTCATTGGCGATCTGCTCAAATTGTTGATCATCACTGATCGGAGTCTGTTTGCCAATCCCATTCATTACAATCTCCTCCGTCCCCTTTATATCTCACCAATGATTTATTTCAACTTCGCTGAAACCGTTGTAACGCTTGTTTTTTTCAACTTGCTAACAAAATGTATTACATATACTATCGTCAAACCGCTTTGATTTATAAATGCGGACTATTCCTACCTTAAGATAAAAAAAGACCCCATTTTAATAAAATGAGAGCCGTATTTATGGCCAATGAAAAGCCGTTTCATCAGGGATGTTTTCTTTTCAAATCGAATGTAAATCAGAAGTCGCGCCGTTTTATCGTTCCAAGCATTGAGCGGGACATTACTCCAAAAAAACCAACTTGTTTTTGATCGCTTCCCGCACCAAACCGGCGGTATCATGAATGTTCAACTTCAACATCAGATTGGCGCGATGTTTTTCTACCGTTTTCGAGGTGATGCAAAGTTCTTGGGCAATCGAACTATTGGTATGCCCCTCGGCGATCAGTTGCAAAACTTCGACCTCCCGCGGCGAGAGCGAATCAAACGCCGTATTGACATGGTAGCCTTTTTGATAATGTAAAAAATCCTCTAGAATAAAACCGGAGATCGCCGAACTAAGGAAAACCTCCCCCCGGGCGACCGCTCTGACTGCTAATATTAATTCTTCCGAGACCGAGCTTTTCAAAAGATACCCTCTTGCTCCATAACTCAAACTTTGGCGGATTAAGGCGTGATCGGAGTACATTGTTAAAATTACTACATTGACTGCCAGGTTTAATTCGATAATTTTCCGAATGGCCTGCGCACCATTGAGTTTCGGCATGCCGATGTCCATAATCACAATCTCCGGAATCTCCCGTTTCACCAATTCCAGCGTAGATTGGCCATCAGCGGCCTCTCCGACCACCACAATATCTTCCACCTGTTCCAAAAGGGCTTTAATACCCGCTCTGACCAGGTGGTGGTCATCGGCGATCAACGTTCGAATCATGGTTTCACCTCTTAGGGACTGGATGGCATTCCGGTTGGCCGCCCATAATGATATTATCGTCACTACAGAATGTTACATAAATAGTTAATTCGGGATCAATTTGTTGATAATGTCAGCTCCCGGTGGAATTATCCCATTAACTGCGTTCAATCCGCACCCGGCTGCCTTCGCCGCCCACTCCTGACGGAGTGACGATCAAGCGCCTCGAAATCCGGTTTCGAAGTTCGGGGACGTGACTGATGATCCCGATCATCATCTGCTCCTGACGCAATTGTTCCAGGGAGTCCATCACCGCCTCCAGCAATTGCGGATCCAATGTTCCGAACCCCTCGTCCAAAAAGAAAAACTCCAGCGGATTCTTCCCGTTCAATTGAATCTTACTGGACAAAGCCAAGGCCAAGGCCAGCGATACCAGAAAAGTCTCGCCGCCCGAGAGGGAAGAGACCGGTCGCGCCAGTCCGCCGTTGCCATTATCAACAATACAAAACTCCTTATTTTCATCCAGTTTCAATAAATACCGGACGTGCGTCAAGTTTTGCAGCCGGCGCGACGCGTCTTGGATGATGTAACGCAGATGCTCCTCGGCGATATAAGCGACCAGCGCATCTCCTTGCAACAGTTTGGCCAGTTCATCGACAGTTCCCTTCCGGGCGGCCAGCTTTTGACGATCCTTCTGATAGACCTTAATCCGCTCATACTTGGCTGCCATGGTTTGCAGGGTTGACTGCAGCCCGCCGATCACCCCGGCGATCACTTCCTTGGCCAAGTTCCGGTCGTTTCGTTGCAATTGCGTCGCTTCCCAGTCGGTAGCGGTGATGGTCCGGCCGGCCAACTTCCGGAGATTCTGCTCGATTTGCGTTTGTAAACGTTGGGCGGTGTCCTCATATGCCAGAATGGTCTGTTGCAACGCTTCCCGTTGGGCCGGGTCACGTTGCGCCGCAGCGAACTCCGCTTCGGCGAAACCGTGAACGGCCAGTTGTTGCCGGAACGTCTCCCGGTCATGGTCCAAGCTTTGTTGAGCGGCCCGGACCGTACTTTCGGCCGCCACGACCCGGTTGCGTATGGTTTGGGTTAATGCTTGGGATTTTTCGTAATCCCCTTGCGCAGCCGTGACCCGCTGTTCCAGCTGCGTCAAGTTTTCCAATAACTCGGCCAGTAATGCCGCGACAGTCTGTCCCCCGGTCACAACGGTGATCTTGGCGTGGCGTTCCTGGATATCCCGTTCCAGGTTTTGGCGGTCCGCCTCCTGCCGGTTCCAATCGGCTTCGGCCTTTTGCAACTCTTGTTGCAACCCGTTAAAAAGTTGCTCCGCTTTGGTCAGTTCCGCGTTGACCAGTACCGCTTGACTGCGGCATGCCTCGATTTGTTGGTCCTTGGCAGTGATCGCTTCAAGCTGCGCTTGGAAATTTTCTATCCCCAACTCGGTTTGGATCGCCGCCAACTCCGCTTGAACCTGGGCCAAGTTAGCCTGGGTTAAGATTCGCTCCGGTTCAAGCACAGCGATACTTTCACGGCAGGCAGTCAATTGAACGGCCAACTGATGCCCGATCATCTCCCGTTCGGCCCGTTGCGTTCCTAATGTTGGCAACTGACTGGCGAGCAGGTTGTCCCGCTCTTCCCAAGCGACCAACGCCTGTTGCAATTGAACCAATCTTCCCTGCTCCGCTTCCAACAACCGCAGCCAAACCTCCGGCGTTTGCTCCCGGAATGCTTGCGGTAGCTCAAGCGCGGCGGCTTCCAGCTGCGTTGCCGTCTCAACCAGCTTTTGTTGGAGTTTGGCCGCCTGCTCCCGGTCACGCTCCAACAAAAGCTGGTATTGAAGCACTTGTCTCGTCCTTTGCTCAAGCTGAGCCTGGGCGGCGCCGACTTGGCGATCCAATTCAACCAACGCCAGTTGTTCTTGTTCCAGTTCGATGGGTCGAACCCCTGGCGCCGGTTGCGGGTGATGGGTCGCACCGCAGACCGGGCAGGGCCTACCGTCCCCCAAGGTTTGGGCTAATGTAGCGGCATAGTTTTGGATTTCATGTTGTTTCAACCGTTCCTGTCGCTGCCCGCGTTCGCCCTCCAACGCAATCAACCGTGCTCTCGCCGTTTCCATGGCGGTATTCTCAACTGCGATCAAGGATTGATGTTCCGCTATCCGGGACATAATCATTTCCAGTTCAGTTTGGTCTACTTCCTGACCGCTTCGTAATCCCGTCAGCGACTCCAACTTGCGTTCCAAGCGGTTCAACTGGTCTTGTTGCGCGGCAAGGCCAGACCAGTCCCCGGGTTTCTGTTGTTGATGCGTCATTCGCTCTGTATCCAATGAGCCAATCCGCTCCGCTATTTCCGCCGCCATAGCCTGTTGTTGACGCAGCTGTTCGGTCAACCCCTGCTGAGTCTGGAGTGCTTCAGTTAAGGTTTTGGTAAGTTTAGCCACTTCGGCTTGACGCGTTTCCCGGGTATGCTCCAACCGCTCGCCAATCAACACCTTTTGCCGAAACGCGGGATTAACTGCAAGCTCATTGATGGTAGACTCTAATTGCCGCCGCTCAGTCTCTTTATCGAGCTTATATTTTTCACCTTTTTCCAACCGTTCTTTAAGCTTTGCAACGCGCTCGGCGACGGTCCTTTGTTCCTGGAGCAACCGGGTTAAGGCGGCCGTCCTGACTTCCAACTCCGCCACGTCTCCCTGTAATTGGCGGAGCCGTTCCTGTTTCGCCACCAACTCCGGCTGGCGTTGCTTGTACTCTTCCTGGACAGTTTCATAACAGGTTTTGACTTGTTGGAAATGAATCTCTTCCTGTTGCAACTGCGCCGCAGCCTGCTCCAATTCAGTGCGGCCCGCCGTTACGATACGCTCCTCGCGTTGACAAGCTTCGAAATACGGTTGGACCAACGCTGCGGCTTCGGCCTGCCGCAATGTCTCCTTCGCCAAAACGATCGCGGCGGCGTTTTGCAAATGTTCGCTTTCGGCCAACCGCAAGCGTTCTAACTCCTGTTGCAGGTCCCATAACGCGGCGGCCGCTTGATAGGCGGCTTCGGCGATTTCGGCTTGCGCCACAATTTCCTGACGTTCTGCCTCTTTTCCAGCCAGTTCCTGACGGAGTTGTTCCAAGGTTTCAGCGGAGACACTCCCCAGTTCCCCAAGAATTCCTTCTAGCTGCTTCAGTTCATTGTCGAGCCGTTCCCGTTCGGCTTTGACTTTTTCCGTGAGTTTGCTCCCGTATTCGGCTAGAGCGAAGATGCGTTCCAGCATCCGGACCCGATCGGAATCCTTCAACCGTAAAAACTGGGCGAACTCGCCTTGCGGCAGCACTACCGAGCGGGTAAAATCCTCCATATTTAACCCGATGATCGCCTCGATCTGCCGCGTCACTTCAGTGGGACTATCGGCGATCAACTGCTCGTCGGCGGCTTGCACCGTCAAAAAACGGCAAACCCCGGCCTGGACCGAGTCGCGCTTATCTTTATTCCGGCGAAAACTGCGTTCCACCCGGTAAGTCCGACGTTCCTGAGCGGACCCGATCGCAAACGTAAACGTCACTTCCAAACGATCTTTTTGACTGTTTAGAATCCCTTGAGTATTTTTCGACGCCCGTTTCACCGAACCGTACAAGGCCAGAGTAATCGCGTCTAAAATCGTGGATTTGCCGCTGCCGGTATGGCCAAAAATACCAAACAGCCCGTCTCCGGCCAACTCCACAAAGTCGATCTCTTGCCGTTCCCGAAAGCTATGTAACCCTTCAATGCTCAATTTAAGCGGTCGCAAGGTCGTCGCCCCCTTCCCGCTCTGTTGCGTCCGGCGCTTGGGTGGCGAGCTCCAAAAAGAGCTTCAATAATTCCGGTTTGGGAACTCCACCGGTACGAGCCTGATAAAACCCGGCAAACAACTCGGGTAGCGGTTTTGAGAGCCGGCTTTCCGCCGCCACAATTTGATCGTCGTAGTCTTTGATGACAGGACGAATATTGATCAGCTCCGGGCGCAGATTGCGCAAAGCGCGGATCTCATCCTGGGCCAGCGGCCCATCGACCAAAATCTCCAAATCGATCCAAGCGCCCCGGTTCCGGTCCGACTCGCACCAAGCCAGCGCTTCAGCGATGCCGTGCTGCGCCGACCATTTCACCAACGGCCGCCCGCTGGTCAACTCGATCTTTTCCACGTCGGCCGCCGTCCCGGGCCAGACCGTCACGAGGTAAACCGCTTTTTGACACCCTGCTTCCGAAAAGCTATACGGCAGCAACGACCCGGCATAATAGGCCGCGCCTTGCGCGCCCGGCGCCCGCTGCGGTTTGTGCAGATGCCCCAAGGCCACATATTGCGCTGTCTGAGGCAGTTGGTCGGCGGTCACGGTTAACGCCCCGCCCAGCTGGATCGGGCGTTCGGAGTCGCTACTCTCGCCGCCCATAATAAAAAGATGGCTCATGGCCAAATTAACAGTATCCGCCCGGAATTGTTCCGCCAATTCCGCGAAGATCCGCCCGACCTTCTCCGAATAAACCTTTTGCAATACGGCTTGGTCGAGGCTGGCGGTTAAGGCCTCATCAAGGCGGGCTTCGGAAGGATACGGCAACGCGATGATGATCGCATGTTCAGCCACTCCGGGAACGGCCAGCTCCAACCAACCCTGCCCCGACCGGATGACTTGAACGCCTTCCTCCCGACGGACCAAGGCCGCCTGACTCCCCGGTAGTCCCAACAAAATAATCCCGTTCCGGTCCGCCAACGGTCGCGCCGCGCAAAGCCGTTCCGGACTGTCATGGTTTCCGGCGATGATCACCACCGCCCGCCGGCCTTTCGCAGCCAAGCGTTCGACCGCATTATAAAAAAGTTCCTCCGCGGCAGCTGGGGGAACATACGTATCAAAAATATCGCCACTGATCAACACCAGATCAACCGCCCGCTCATCGGCGATCTGGCACAGTTCGTCCAAAGCCTCGCGCTGTTCCGGCAAGCGTTCCCGATTCTCAAGATATTTACCGAGATGCCAGTCGGAAGTATGGAGTATGTTCAAGGAGATTCCTCCCGTAGTTAATATTCAATTTTCCTATAACTATATCATTGTTGAGGGCAGTTATGAAGCAGAAGCGACCAAACGGTTGAATAAAATCATTTTGGATTCATTCAAAGCCATGATGAATTTCAATCCTCCATCAGACTTGCGGCAAACAGCACGCCGCACAATCCTTGGGTCGAGTTGGTCAGGCGGTCTTTATTGACATATTCTTCATAACGAAATTGGACGCCCATCCCTTCCACCGCGCCGGAAACCTCGGGGAATTTCCCGTTCAGCTTCAGTTTGGTTTTGAGGCCGTCCCAACCCTTCCGGGCGATAACGGCGTAACTTGAATCGAGATATCCTTGATTCACCGCGCTTTGCAACGCGTAAACAAACATGGCGCTGCCGGAGGTCTCATGCCAGTTGTCCTGGCGGTCTCCCCGATCAAGCACTTGATACCAGAGTCCGGACACCGGATCTTGGGTCGCCTTCAAACCGGACGCCGCTTTCTGCAAAATGGTTACGATCGGACCATATTGGGGATGATTTTTCGGAAGGTCCCGGAGAATCTCCACTAAGGCAACGGTATACCAGCCCATGCCCCGGCACCAAAAATATTGGGAGAGCCCGGTCTGCGGGTCGGCCCAAACAGCGTTTTGATCTTGATCCCAACCGTGATACAGCAACCCGGTCTTAGGATCTTGGGTATGTTTCGCAATCAGCGTGGTCTGAAAAGCCGCTTCATCGGCGCATGGCTCCCGCTCGTTAAAGAGGACGCCGTAGTGAATTAAAAACGGTTCGGCCATATAAATCCCGTCCAACCACATTTCATTGGGATAACGCCCTTTGTGCCAAAATCCGCCTGCCGCGTTGCGCGGTTGCTCCGCCAGCACCCGGCGGATGGTTGCCGCGGCTAACTTATACTTTTCCTTGCCAGTCTGTTCATACAGGAAAAGCAACAGTTGACCGGGGTGAATCCGGTCCAAATTATGTTCAGCCTCGTTAAACGCAACTCCGCCCCGGTTATCGATGTAAAAGTCGACCCATTTTTGAATGTACTTTAAATAGCGCGTTTCGTTGGTCTTTTGATAAATCTTCGCCATACCCACCAAGACGATACTGCTGTTATATTCCCACCCATTGTGGTTGATAGCGGTGGGATCGGGCCAACGCGCCATCACCAGATCGGCAAAGCGTTGGCCGATGGTGGGCTCATTCTTGGCTTGGCTGACCAATGGCAAACCCGCCAAACAAAGCAACAACCCGGTCAGACAAATTTTAAGATAGAGTTTGGACAATACAACTCCCCCTTTTGACTCCACTTTATCGTTCTTGTTAATTATAAATCATCCTTTTCTCTCTTCATAGCACCGGCGCTTCATTCCCAAAGAAAAGTCCCCATGCCGGCATCAAAACGATCCTGAATAGCTTTGGTCCAATCAGCGGAAAATTATCATGGATATATAACTGAAAACGTTGTGGTTTAGCGCTTCGTTTACGGGGGGTAAAATGGAATATTTCGTTCTTACATACCGAATTGCTTTGGGACTACTCCTGTTATTTTTAATCACCAAATTCCTTGGAAAAACCCAGATCAGTCAGATAACTCCCTTTGATTTTATCTCATCGATCGTCCTGGGTGAACTGTATGTTCATTCCGTTTACGAAAAAGAACGCGGTGTTCTTCACCTCGTCACCGCTTTGGTCATCTGGGGAGTGATCATCTATCTTTTTGAATACTTGGCCATGAAGTCCCTGCCGTTACGCAAGATCTTCGAAGGAAAACCCGCGATCGTGGTTCGTGATGGTCAGATTGATTGTCAGCAGCTAAAGGCCAATAAGATTAATATCGACCAACTGTTAAACTTACTGCGGCAAAATAATGTCTTTAGCATTGGCGACGTCAAGTATGCCATTTTAGAATTAAACGGTTCTTTGAGTGTTTTAAAGACCGCATCGGCAGCTGCACCGACCCGGCAGGACCTCCGCTTACCGGAGGAGCCGGTCTATTTAGCTAAGGTCTTCATCAACGATGGCGTCATCCTGACCGAAAATCTCAAGCAGTGCGGTTTTGACACGCCTTGGCTTAATCAGCAACTGCAGACGCAAGGTATCACCGATCCGCGAACGGTATTTTATGCCGAGTGGCAACCAAAACAAGGATTGAGCATTTCACTAAAATCATAAAGAAGGGCCGTCTAACGCGACAGCCCTTACTTTTGTTGATGCATGGCCGGTTTGGTTTATTACAACGGTCCGGCCTTACCTGCACTCGTAAGCTCCCAAATCGGGCGCACCGCCTAAATACGGAAGTCCGATGTTTACCCCTTTATCAATCAGGTCGCTACTATTTTGCAAACGGGCAAAGCCGTTATTGGGCAGGCTACCGTCGGCGTTACGCGGGGCTTTGGCAAGCTCCGGCGCTAAACTGAGGAAGTCGGCGCTATCGACGGTAATCCCGGTCAAGTTCCAACTGTTGGCCGCTTGTTCCGATTCGGTCACGATACTGACATTTTTGATGGTCCAGGCGAATCCGATGTTGTTTTTCAGGATATTTTTCATGCTGCCGCTACCAAAGTAAAAGTTGATCTCATTGTCCCATCCGGTGCAGTTGAAGACTGTGACCGGCCCCTCGTTGCTGTTCTGATCGAAGCCTTTATTATTGCCGTCGGTATACTTATGATCGAAGGCGACGCTACCCGCAATATAATGCGGCGCATTGCCGTCGCCTAACTTAAATCCTTGACCGTTCCCGCTCCAACTGCCGGTATAACCAAAGATGGCCGCATCGCCGTTATGCCAAGTCCAGCAGTTTTCGACCTTGATCTGATATATGGTGTGGTAAAAATCAAAGCCGTCGTCGGAGTTCTCCCAAGCGCGACACCCATAGAAGGAGTTGCCGACGCCCGGATACAGTTTACAGGCGAAGCCGTCGGCGTTGCCGCCTTTGGTGTATTCATCGAAATTCCGGTAGGAGTCGCAATTGACCACCCGGTTATCAGAGACCAATCGTCCGTCCGGATTGGTGCTTTCTTTGGCCTGACCGATCTGCAAACCCGAATCCTTGTTATGATGGAACACGCATTGCTCGATCAGATTATGGCTACCCTCAATCTTGATCCCGTTATCAGCGGCGTAACAAATCTCCAAACTCTTGATCTGCCAGTAATCGCCGGTAAGCAGCAAGCCGCGCAACAAGCCGCGTTCATCTTGGGTAGTATAGGTCATTCCCGCGAAATTAAGCACCGGAAGTTCACCGGGGAACGCTGTAATGGTAATCGGCGCGCTAGCTGTTCCGGAATTGGTCAAAAAGATCGTCGCCGTATAGTTGTAGGTTCCGCCCCGGACATAGATCGTGCTGCCCGACGCGCTGCCGACCGCGACCGCTTTGGCAACGCTATAGAACGGTTGGGCCGCCGTCCCCGGATTATTATCATTGCCGTAAGTTGCCACATAATAGGCGCCCGGTTGAGGGGTGACCACCGGAGTAGCCGTTGGTTTCGGCGTTACCGTTGGCGTCGGGGTGTTGGTAGGTTTCACTGTAGTTGTCGCAGTTGGTGTCGGAGTCGCCGCAGTCCCGGTCGGCGTCGCCGTCGGAGTGGCAGTCGGTTTGACGGTTGCTGTCGGGGTCACCGTCGGGGTACTGCCGGCATCGACATTGATATCGTCAAATTCCGCGCTGGCATTGACGGTATTAAACCCAACTTTTCCTGTGGCGAAACTGGCGTCGGCAACGGTCAGTTCCGGATTGCCGTTGACCGATGCTTGAATCGTCGTACCGTTGAGATCAAGTTTCAAGGTGTACCAGATTCCGGTCTGGACGGTATAGGTTTTGGTTGCCAAGGTGGAGACGGTGCCGCCTGCTTTTTTGCGGATCTCCAATTTGTTACTGTTGCTTAAACTAAGAAAATAATAATTGCTTGAACTTTGCACCCGAGCAGCCAGACCCACAATCCGGTCAGTGCCGTTAAAACTGAGCGGTTTGACCCGGGCTTGGACCGTGTAATTGGACCAACTCGCAGTCCCGGTGTACGATAAGGTTGTCGCCGAAGTGCCGGACTGTTTGTAGACCTTGGTCCCGTCCGTCACCACCGACCACGATCCACCGGAGGTACTCCAGCCATTGGAGTTGCCATCCTCAAAATCGTCGCTGAATACCGTTGCCGCCTGCAAATACTGGTTGCCACAGAGCAACACGGCTGCCGCAATGGTTACAGCGGTGACTACTAGCCACCAATTCTTAGGCCATTTCATCATTTACTCCTCCTTTTGATACTGATAATCAACCGGGGTACCCCAAGACCGCCTTCCCAACTTGTCCCGATCATCAAGAAAGCGGTCTCATTAAGGAATAAACTCCCAGTATAATTTTACCAGAAATTTTTAGGTGTGTTTGATTCGTCATTCAAATCCACAAATAATCCCAAAAATTTTCCAAATTATTATAAATGTTTGCATTTTTTGCAAACCGACTCAGCAATACGCCAGTCAAACAGCTTACCGATGCGGAATTAGACATAACTGTTTCATTATCATTATTAATAAGGATAGGAAAACGCTGAACCATCGCGAACTTTTATTGCGAGATGTAATTCGGAAAGCCGGTGAACCTAGTGGGAAAAAAGGTTCGTTTCCCCTTAAACACAACGGAACGTCTAAACTTTAACTCGCTTCCCGACTGGGTGGCAGCAGCGGCAAGGCAATTGTTAAGCCAGGGTTACCAGGCTTATCTGGTGGGCGGGGCCGTCCGCGATCTACTCCGCGGCGAGCCGCCCCATGACTGGGATCTTGCCACCGATGCGCTGCCCGATCAGGTCGAAACCCTTTATCTTCATACCGTTCCGACCGGCAAAAACTACGGCACCATCACGGTGCTGTTTGAAGCGGGTCAACTGGAAGTGACCACATTCCGCGAGGACCTCGGTTACAGTGACAGGCGACGCCCCGATGCGATCAAGTTTGGTTCCGAAATCACTCAGGATTTGCTGCGTCGCGATTTTACCATTAACGCGCTGGCCTTTGATTTTGCTACGGAAGAGCTTGTCGATCCATCCGGCGGTTATTATGACCTGCGCCAACAGATCTTACGGGCCGTCGGGGATCCCGGGGTCCGTTTTGCCGAAGATGGTTTGCGAATGTTCCGGTTTTACCGTTTCCTGGCTACCGCCGATCTGCGAGCTGACGTCAAGACCCTCAAGGCGGTCAATCCGGAATGGGGAAAACTCGTAAGCAACGAACGGATCCGGGAGGAGTTCTCAAAGTTATTGTTGGGGAAAAACGTCCGGTCAGGGCTGAATGGATTACGCAATAGCGGGTTATTAGGAGTATTTATTCCGGAGTTGAATGGGATCGATATCGAACAGGGCTGGTATCATCACCACCGTCTCTGGGAGCATTTGGTTATCGCCACCGAATCGATCCAGCCCCGGATCGAGTTACGCTTGGCGGCGCTACTGCATGATGTTGCCAAACCCCAAACCCAATTCGCGGACGAAACCGGGGTTCATTTTTACGGTCACGATCAGCAAGGCGCGGCAATGGCGGAAACAATTCTGCGGCGGCTCCGCTATCCCAATCAATTGGTGGAGACGGTGACGAAACTGATCCGGTGGCATATGTTTTTTATCGAACCCAAAACCAGTGACGGGGCGTTGCGGCGGCTGATCGCCAAAGTTGGTCCCGAACAGATCGACGATCTGCTGGAGTTACGCCGGGCCGATATTGTCGCCACCGGACGGGTTGATGCGGCAGCTTGGGCGGATTGGCATCATCTTGTCGAACGGTTCCACGCTTTGTTGACCGACGACACGGTATTGGGCAGGTACCAATTGGCGGTCAACGGCCGGGATCTCATGAATCGTTTCGGGCTGCAACCGGGTCCCGTCGTGGGCCGGCTCCTCAACGCGTTATGGCAGCGGGTGCTCGAGGAACCGGCCCACAACAACCGGGATACTTTATTTCAATTCGCCGCGGATTTGATTAGCCGGGAACAACCGCCCGAAAACGAAAAAACCTAATGATCGCAACTTATGAATTAAGGAAATGCCGCCAAAAAGCTCCTCCCGAAGCGCCAGATATCCTAATTCTCCTCGCCCGCCAGACGCAAGCGGTTTTCTAAGGTATATCCGGGCAGGTGAAAGTTTCCCAAGATCTTCAGAATCACCGTTTCGGCCTGACGCCGCTCCCCGGCGTCGGCAACCCGGCCGAGCAGGGTGATCCGATCGTCGCCGATCTCAATATTGATCGGCAATTGGCGTAGGAAGGAGTTGGCCGCGAGCTGCTTCATCATTTGCGCAACCGTCTCATCATTCAGCTCGACCAGGTCGCCGTTAAAACCGTTGTTTACCTGACGCACCCCGGGGACGCGCGCCGCGATCTCCATCGCCGTCACCGCGATCTCTTCCGGGACGTTACCCCACAAGGTCACGATCCCGCTCTCAGTCAAGGCCCGGACCCGTCCCGGTATAATCAACGGTTCGGCAAGCAATGCCGCTTGGACATTATTGGTGATGGTCACGTCGTCATACTCCGCAACCAAGTGTAGATTGCTATGGATTTCACGCACTCCCCGGGCTTTCGCGGCGGTTTCAACGGCTTCATCCATCTCCCGTTTGTTGGCGACACTTCCGACCAGTTGAACTTCACCCCCATTAACCGTAAAACCGACCGTATCGGGTATATCCAAGTTGGCTTGAAACTCTTCTCCGACTTCAAAGCGGACAGCGCCGTCGTCAATCTCCCCATCGGTACAGACCGTGATATTGTTCTCGACCTGTTTGACTCCGGGAACTTTCTTCACCAATTCCTCAGCTTGATATTTCTCATCCAGCACGTCGACGATGCCTTGAATTTGTACGACACCGTCTTCATAAGCCCTTGCTTTTAATGCGTAGACCCCTAATCGCGGGTCGTCGTGAAAAAACTGATTGATCTGTTCCGTTAATTTATCATAAGCGTTGGGGTTCATCAAGGTACCCTCCGTTTCGCGATATACGACTATTATTGCTTTTCGAAGCGCCCTTTACTCCATCTCATCCAACAGAAAAACCGCCGTCAAGGCGGTCTCTGTACAACCCAAGCGGAAAATGCGGTTCACGAACGGTAGTTATGAACTGGCCTAACTTATTGCGGGGTATCCGGTTTTTGATAGTCAAAACCCCAGGAGGTAACGTAACGACGCCCTTCGGCATCAAAACCGGTGATGATGATCATGCAGTAACCGGGTTTCAGCTCCGTGATTCCGCCGAAATGATAGACCCCTTGCAAATCGGGGTCCAATTTCATCCGATAGTTCCGGACTTGGATCTCAACATTGCTTATCCCTGGGTCCAATATTTTGAACTGGATCAACGGCGGTTGTTTCACGATGGCGATATCGGCGGGGCTAACGATCCGAATCCGCAACGGCTTGATATTCACAATCCGCTCCAGATCCGAAAGGCCCATGGTGTTCTCCATCACCCGGCGACGCACCCGCAGCGGATTAGCGCCTGCTTCATTGACTCCCCAATTGACGGTATGCATCCCTTCATAACCGGCTTTAACAGCCATATTCTCCACAGTTTCATTGTACCAGCCATACGGATAGGCCAGTACCGTCACCGGCCGGTGCAACTTCCCTTCGATGAGTGTTTTCGAACCTTTCAGCTCGTTTTCCAGCCATTTCAAGTAATTGGCCTCACCGCCGCCATCTTTGATACTGGTCAGGAAAGGATGGTTCATTGTATGGGACTGAATATCCATTCCGGCAGTAGCCATCTCGTTCAGTTCGTTCCATGTCAACTGGGTAGTGCTGTTTTCGGCGATTACTTGCGGAACAACAAAAAAGGTTGCGACGAAACCATACTTTTTCAGGAGTGGAAACACTTCGGTATAATGGCTGTGGTGACCGTCATCAAAAGTGAGGACAATCGACTTGCCCGGAATCCGGCGGTGCTTTTTTTGGAGTTCAAGAAATTGAACCGCCGTCAGCGTTTGATAACCGTTGTCCTTCAGATATTTAAAATGCTGTTCCAACTGGGACGGCGCGAAGTCATACGCACTAAGTGGTGTGGCAAGCACCCGGTGATAACAAAGGACCGGCACTGAATTATTGCTTGTTGTTACCGGCTCCGGTGGTGCGGCCATGAGCAAAACCGGGGTTAAGATCCCCAATAGTGCTGTCATTGCTAGACCAAACCATAATCGTCGCTGTTTCATAACATCCCGCTCTCTCATCAGTTTGTCAACTGCTGAACCGCTACCCGTCTCCGACAGCGCAGATGACTACCCGCTAATTTCGGCGAGACGATTCAAAACCCTTTTGGTATTTACAGTTACAGTTCGAATCGATTTATGATGTCAATAGTTTACTGAGACTGGCGCGGAATTTTTGATCATCCTGATTGGAGCGGGGCGCCGGTCCTTTGGTCCGGCCGCCACCCCGCCGCCAACGGGCTAACTCGTTTCGTTCCTCTAACATGAGCGTCATCCGCTCGTTATCATAAATCAGGCCGGACGGAGCCAACGCCATTGTCCCTTTGCTCAAGACCATCGCCGCTAGGCCGTGATCTTGGGTAACGACAACATCACCCGTTTTCGCCAGGTTCATGACGGCTAAATCGGCCGCTTGGGGTTCATCGCCCACCACCCGGTGATCCGGAGAGTCAATCCGGTGATTGATCGAAGCGACAGTGGTCACTTCCCAGCCATATTGGGCCGCCAGTTCAATGACAATCTTCAGACAGGTTCGCGGTGTTGCATCCGCATCAACAATAATCCGCACCGATGATCCCTCATTTATTTATTTGCTTGAATGCCAACCCTTGAGCAACTCGGGATGGTTGATTCCATACCGCCCGGCGGCAGTCAGTTTGCTTCAGCCCTATTTTATCATATTGCCGGTGTTCACGGAATTTAACTTTTCACAAATCCGCTTTGATCAAAATTTGAGAGTCGTCAAAATGCGAGTAAAAAATGCAAAGTAGACTCTTTATCCGTTGTTCCTCTTGCGTTAATTCGTTACAAATGACAATTTTTCTGGTACAATAAATAAAAGATGTTTTTTCTGGGAGATATTAACTTGAATTTACCGGAACCTCTTGTCCAGGGAGGGAGGAGTTAACCGCTCAATGAACCATTTGGATCGCAATTTGGTCAAACCCAATCTCTCCTTGGGCTGGATTGGACTGGTCTTGCTATCGCTTATCCTGCTTAGTTATTTTAATCTCGAGACTTTTCATCTGGTCGCCGAGATCTTCGCCGTCTTTTTTGCTTTATCGATCTTCTCAATCACTTGGAATGCCCGCAACTTCATGCGCAATCACTTTTTCCTGCTCATTGGCAATACCTTTCTGCTATTGGGCATTTTAAATCTATTCCACCTCTTGCTCTTCATGCAGATGATCGCCAATCCGCTGTTCAATTCGCCGTTACAAATCAGCCTCACCATTTATCAAGTTTTTGGCGGTTCTCTAATTATTGCACCCTATTTTTTAAACCACCGTTTAAGTTATCCCAAAATTTTAATGTTTTTGGTTGGCTTAAGCGTGCTGTTCCTGGCACTAACCGCCTTTCTGGAAAAACACTTTTTCCAAGTACACCACCATCAATTATTTCTAATTGTTAATTTAATCGTTTTTACTTTGCTGGTATTGGGCGCTTTGGCGACACTTTATAAAAAACGGCGTTATTTGGATCGGAGCAGTTTCCGGCTCTTAATCATTGCCAATCTCGGTTTTATTCCGACCATGATCTCGCAAACGCTTTACCCCGAGGGCGGAGTCGCGTTTACCGTCGCCCATCTGCTGCGGATCGTCTCCGAATATCTTTATTTCCAAGTTGTCATTCAGGCGGGTTTGCTCGCTCCCTATCTTGAATTATCCCAAAGCCGGGAGGAATTGGCCGCCGAGAAAGAACGACTGGATGTGACCTTGCGTTCACTCGGCGAGGGGGTAATCGCTACCGACAATTCCGGCCAAATTATTTTGATCAATCGGGTCGCCGAGGAATTAACCGGCTGGAAGCAAGTTGAAGCCAAAGGACAACCGCTGGACGAAGTATTCACCGTTACCTTTCTCCCTAAACAACAGTCTTCAGACGAACTTTCCGCGGCTGATCCTCCCAAAATCTTGGTCTCGCGGGATAACCGTCTTCGTTTTGTCGCCATCACCGGCGCGGTCATGCGTGACCACCACAATCAAATCGTCGGTAACGTCTTGGTGTTTCGGGACGTGACCGAAAAACGCAAGATGGAAGAGGAACTGCTCAAAAATGAGAAACTGAAGTCTTTGGGAATTTTAGCCGGCGGTATTGCCCACGATTTCCATAACATCCTGGCCGTACTTTTGGGCAATGTTCAATTGTCCAAGCTCTTACTGGAAAAACAGAAAGATATCTATAAATACCTTAACGGAATGGAAGATTCCATTAAACGGGCGTCACGGCTCACCAAACAATTGCTGACCTTTTCCAAGGGCGGTCTCCCGATCAAGCACCGGATCAACCTTGGCGACCTGCTGACCGATACGGCGAACTTTGCCTTGAATGATTGGAACGCGGAGTATCAATTTGCAAACTCCTCGGAGGTCTGGCCGGTCGAGGCGGATGAAGGACAGATCAGTCAAGTCTTTAACAATCTTTTGATCAACGCCGCCCAAGCGATGCCGGAGGGAGGGCTAATCCGAATTTGCACCGAAAACATTTACCTGCTCCATGACGAAACGATTCCGCTCCCCGAAGGGCGCTACGTCAAAGTGGTCATCCAGGACCACGGGGTAGGCATCGCCAAACAAAATCTACCGTATGTTTTTGACCCGTTCTTCACGACCAAATCCGATGGCAATGGTTTGGGGCTGGCAGCAGCCCATTCCATTATTCAGCGCCATGAAGGCCATATCACTGTCGAATCCGAGTTTGGAGTCGGCACCACCTTCACCGTCTACCTCCCCGCTTGTTTTGAAGATTAACTTCGGTTTTCAATGGTAAATGTCGTATAATAGAGTCATGAACTTTTGGAAACGCTTCCCAAAAAAGACCTCCGCCAAACCAACCGTTTTGGTCAAAGTCGTCCGATGTTCCAGCCCGGAATACTGGTATCAGGGGGCCGTGGGTAAAATCTTCGAGGTTGAGGCCCAACCTTTTCAGGGCTTTTATATCGTCTACCGTGAAAATTTGGCCGATATGGCGTTTATCAAGCTGGAAGATTGCGAAGTGACGCAGCCTTGCCAATAAAAAATCCGGCTGGAAGCCGGATTGGGTGAGACAGTGAATCATGACTTCGGACGTTTATAAAATCACGCGCCCGTTCTGATACTTCGGTAAAACCGGCATGCTATTCAGCGCGGCACAGGCGGCCAGATCCGCTTCCAAGCCGATGCTTACCAGGTTTTTGCCATTGTCGGTCCGCCGGAAATAAGCCTCCAAGCCTGCCTTTTTGGCATCCTCAAAAGCGTATAATGCGGTCTGCGCGCCGTCGGTCACTGTCAAGGCCGAACCGGATTGAGCGACGGCGTCGATCATCCAACCGGCACAGGCCAGATCCTCCAAACTAACCCCCCAATTGCCCCGGCCGGCGCAGACAATCGTAAAATCCAGACCGTTAGCAATCAATGACTGGGCGACTGTTCCCAGGTTGAGAAAACTGGCAATCAGTACTTCCGAAGCGTTTTGCGCCGCCAGCTTCACCGCTTTGGTGCCATTGGTGGTGCATAAAACGATCTTTTTTTTGGCAATCGTTTCTTCAGTGTACTCAAGCGGCGAATTTCCCAAATGAAACCCTTCGACTTTGATCCCTTTCCGCTCGCCGCCCACCAGACACTCGGTCGACCCGATATTTTTAGCCAACTCAACCGCCTCGGCCGGTTCCAGGACCGGAATCACTTCCAATGCTCCGCGGTACAATGCCGTAACCATGGTGCTGGTGGCCCGCAAGGCGTCAATTATCACTGCCGTTTTCCCATTTATGTTTGGGTTGCCGCTAATCTGCGGAATTACTAACGTTACATCAACCTGCAATTATTTATCCCCCGTTGTTATAACTTTTTTCACTGCCGGCGCCGGCTTTAACTCGGCCATTAACTCCCGGATCTTCGGCCCATCCGGCTTCCAATAAGCTTCATAAAAGGATCCGGGCAATGTATAACTGCGAATATCCTGCTCCGGGTTGAGTTCCCGGGCGAAACTGATCAAATTCAACAATTGTTTGGAGCTTAGGTCGGTTTTCATATATTTCCGGGCGATTCCCAGCATCGATGGTACTTTTATAATATTCGCCGGAGATTTTAACTTCTTATACAGGGCTAACAATAATTTGCGCTGCCGTTCAACCCGGCTGATATCCCCAAGCGGTTCATTACGAAAACGAACGTACTGAAGCGCTTTATCCCCGTCCAACAGTTGCAGGCCGGGATCGAGTTTGATCTTATAGACGCCATATTCGTTGGCATAGCGCATTCGCTTATCGACATTAACTTCAATTCCGCCCACCAGATCCACCAATTGCTTGAAGCTCTCGAAATTCACGATCATATAATGATCAATCCGGGCTCCGGTCAGACGGGTCACCATCCGCCGGGTTAACTGAATACCTCCTAAAACGCTGGCCTCATTTATTCTGTCCACCCCATGGTCCGGTATGTGCACCAAGCTGTCGCGCGGGATGGAGAGCAGCGAAACTTGGTGGTTTCCCGGGTCGATCATCGCCAAAATCAAGGTGTCGGTCCGCGTCACCGCCTCCGGGTTATCCAAGGAGCCCGGGGTCAGGATGTTTTTATCCATACCGATCAACAATAAATTAAGCGGTTTTTCCGTCTTCACCTCAACAATATTCTGCCGGACTTGCAGCGATAAGTAAATCATCCCGGAA
This sequence comes from Bacillota bacterium, assembly GCA_023410535.1. Classification (GTDB taxonomy): domain Bacteria; phylum Bacillota; class UBA4882; order UBA8346; family UBA8346; genus JAEYPR01. The sequence goes on from JAEYPR010000003.1 coordinate 30,389, forward strand.
ACAAGCAGGATAATTAAAATTGTTGCTAAAATGATCACATTGCGTTTTTTCGATATGATTTCTGTCGGTTGCACCTTCTGTCCCTCCTGTCCGAAAGATGATACCAACGATCAACTCTCGCAAATACCTTGTATCATTTTAACAGATTTTTGACGCTTCGCACAAAAAAGTTTCAAAAAAATTTATTTTGCGCCAATGAATAATTTTTGATCAAAAATTGACGGTTCGACGAGCAAACCCGGCGGCATTTTACGTTTTCGGCACTAAACGACGAATATTTCCAAAACGGAGCCGACAACAACCCATTAATTCCTTATCGGCGTTGGCTAAAATAGGCTTGGCCGAACCGGGATTGTGCAAGATCCGAGGCGTTGCGCCAAAGACCGTTCCGCCAACTTACCGCGACCCCATCATTCATCGGCGCAACCCTTTTATCCCCCCAAAAAGCTTGCGAAGACTTCAAGCAAGCTCACTTAGCCACAAATCCGGCTTGCCGAACGACTCAGCAAGCTCACTTATCCACATATCCAGCTTGCCGAATGACTCAGCAAGCTCACTTATCCACAAATCCAGCTTGCCGAGACTTCGGGCAAGCTCACTTATCCACATATCCAGCTTGCCGAACGACTCAGCAAGCTCACTTATCCACAAATCCAGCTTGCCGAGACTTCGGGCAAGCTTACTTATCCACAAATCCAGCTTGCCGAATGACTCAGCAAGCTCACTACCTAGAAAATAGCTTCGATGTTTATGTCGCTCCACCTAGCTTATTTTCTTAGTTCGCTTGCGCGAGCGGAAGCTAGCGTGGACGACTACCTAGAAAATACGTTGAATGCGCTTCTGCCCACCCAGACCTGAAGGTCTGGGTTACGTTGAAAACCGGTCTCAAGCCCTTCCAGGCTGGGTGGTGCTTCGAAGCTTTGCCGAGCCCTGGAGGGGCTTTCGAATGATTTTAATTTAGCCTGTCGTTTACAGCTGGGCGAGATTGGCACCACCATTTTCATTCCTTCGCTCCCCCCGGCGTGGCGGGGTAGGCGACTTACATTGTTCCGAGTGATCCGAGGTATTAAAAAGCTGTTGCCGAATGAACGCGACGGTCCATCGGCAACAGCCTCCCTTGGTTATGATGAATAATAACAAAAGTAGCGTTCGCCGGGAGTCTCAACCCCATCGCGAACAAACGGATGAACCACTAATATCCGAAGATCCCAACGGACAAAGTTTTGATAATCATTGACTTTGGAGACTTCGACCATTGCCACACGACGTTTTTTCCCTTTATCTAATTGAATAACTTCTCCTAAAACCCCAATTTGAAACCGGCCTGCTTTGATTTCTGCCAACAAATCGGGCGCAATCTCGGAATCTTGGTAGACGAGGTGAATCAGATAACCACTTCCGAGACTGGTCACGCTATCGACCAGCCATTGGTTCTGGATCAGCAGGTGGAGGGTTTTAGGCTGAATCGGTTGATTCATATTCAGGCCCTCCTCTTTTGACACCTCGCTAATTATCTATATATGTCGCATGAAATATTGGTGAGGATCATCTTCGCGACATATTTTCCTTAGTTCATAAGTTGAAATAAATACTGTAATTTGCCTTTCCCAACCATATTGCAAGAATGGAAAAGATTATCCAAAAAATTTATTCCAACGTATATAGTTGATCAGATAATTCCATAGCCTTAGCTGGTCTATTATATGCGGCGATTCAAGCCTTGGGTCACAGGATTAAAGCTTGATCACCCGGGCTTTCTGAACTGATTTTGCCTTTTCCAATTGAGCGATCAGATCCGGCGCGCCGGTGGAATCCACATTGAGGACCATAATGGCGTTCCCGCCCTGTTGTTTCCGGCCCACTTGCATTGCGGCGATGTTAATTCCCGCTTGACCGAGGACGGTTCCGACTTCGCCGATCACTCCCGGTAGGTCGGTATGGTCGATGACGATCATTTCCCCGACCGGATTCGTATCGATCCGGTAGCCTTCAACCTCAACGATCCGGGCTTCCCCCTCGACAACGGTTCCGGAAAGGGTATGAACCGCCTGGTCGCTGGTTAGCGCCACCTTGATCAAACTGGCGTAACTGCTTGATTCTTCGGCTTTAAACTCGCTAACCTTCAAACCGCGTTCTTTGGCCAGGAATTTCGCATTGACCTGATTGACTTCATCCCCGAGGTTGGCTTGGAGAATCCCTTTCAAAATCAATAACGATAAATAAGAGGTTTCCAGTTTTGACACTTCCCCGAGATAACTCACCTCGATCTTGGCGATCCGGTCGGTGCCGAGTTGGGCTGCGATCTTACCCAGGATCTCCGCCAAACCGGTAAAAGGCAACAGCGCTTTCCGGACTTCGGGGCGGAGCGGCGGCAAGTTGACCGCATTTTTGAAACTTTCGCCGTTTAAGACCTTAATCACTTCGACCGCGACGTCAATCGCCACGTTTTCCTGCGCCTCTTTGGTCGACGCTCCCAAGTGGGGTGTGACGATGGTTTGCGGCAGTTCGATCAAGGTCCGGTCGGTTGGCGGTTCACTGGTGAAAACGTCCAAAGCGGCCACTGCCACTTGGCCGGCTTGCAACGCTGCCGCCAGCGCTTGTTCGTCATAGATACCGCCCCGGGCGCAGTTGACCAAGCGGACCCCTTTCTTCATCCGGGCGAATTCGTTCGCGCCGAACAACCCTTTGGTCTCGGCGGTTAATGGCGTATGGACCGTAATAAAATCAGCCTGCGTGATAATTTCATCCAAGGTGGCTAACTTAACGCCCAACGCCGCCGCTTTTTCCTCCGCCATGAACGGATCATAGGCTAAAATAGTCATACCCATCGCTAACATTCGTTTGGCGACTTCGGTGCCGATCCGGCCCATTCCGACAACACCGAGGGTCTTGCCGTTGATCTCCACGCCGGTGAAGTTTTTCCGGTCCCAGGCCCCCCCTTTTAAACTGGCGTGAGCCACTGGGATATGCCGGGCGGCGGCCAGTAACATCCCCACCGTCAATTCCGTGGTGGAAATAGTATTGCCGTCGGGAGCGTTTAAAACGATGATCCCTTTTTTGGTGGCGGCTTCGACATCAACATTGTCAACCCCGACACCGGCCCGGCCGATTACTTTCAAATTATCGGCGGCTTCAATGATCTCCGCTGTTACTTTGGTCTGACTGCGGACAATCAGCCCGTCGTAATTTGCAATCTTAGCTAACAGTTCTTCTTTGGTATGGTCCGTTTTGACCTCAACCTCAAAACCGGCTTCCTTGAAAAGTTCGATCCCTGCCGGAGTAATCGGATCACTAACTAAAATTTTCGCCACTTCCAACACCTCTTCATTATTTTCTTATATTCAAAATAAAAAAAGGCCTTTCGTCCAAGTTAGGGACGAAAGACCGTGGTACCACCCTAGTTTCCGGCAAAAACCATCCGGAATCTTAATTAAGCGTTAACGGGCTTACCCGATGGAACTTCTACAACACAGTTCATTCCATCGCTCCGAGGGGGATTCGGCTCCATTCGCACTGGCTCGCAGCTCCCGCCAGCTCTCTGATGACGAATGGTAGATTACTATTCCTCTTCATCGCGGTAAAAATTTATCTGTATTATACATTGCCCATCATTTGGTTGTCAATTAATTTTCAGCGATTTTCAACTTTCATTAACCGAAGGATAATAAGACGGCCAACTTCCGATTACAACACTTCGTTTCCATTGGCGTCTACCCGGCGGATCTTCTCTTCTTTTCCGGTCTGGGCGTTATAATAGACCAAGTAACGTTGGTCGGTCTCTTTGCCGTCAACCTCATAACAGAGGACTTTATTGTACATCTCATCCAGGACTTGCGCCAGGCGGACCCGGTTCGGTTGCAGATGAGGATTGAGCAGCTTCCGGATTTGCGTTTCGCTGTATTTAGGCGCGCCGGGCTGCGGCGTTTTCGGGTTATTAAAGGTAAGATAGGAAACGGAATCAACGCCTAGGACATCGCCGTTATCTCGCGCCACCTGAACCTTGATCAGCTCGGGGTAATAAACCACTTTGTTGCGTAATGGCGCATAACTGATCGTGGCCACGTTGGCGGCGGTTTGCTGATTAATCTTGGTCAGCGACGGATAGCCGTTCCGGCTCAAGAAATCGTTGCCCCGGGCAGTGCATTGGTCCATGGTCAACTTGGATGAGGTTACATCGCGATTGGCGAGCATCCAGACCAGATGGCCCCCTTTGACGCTGATGCTCAACTGGCAACTCCGGTTGTTATTTTGCTGATCGGTGACGGAAATCATATAGCTGGGAAACCCGCCGCGAATAATGCGGTCGTTTTTATAAGTAGCCCGCTGCCATCTGGACCCCAAGATTCGCCTGGCGACCAACAATGCGTCCCGGCTGCTGATATTGCTTCCCGACAATCCGGTGGCTTTCGGGACGAAATCAAGGGTGTTTCCGTCAAATTGCACATCGGGCGAACGGCGTAACCCGTCTTCCAACATAATGAACGATTTGGTCACTTGATTGGTCTCCCGGCTACCACGGGCGAAACCCGCCGCGCCCAAAGTGCCCAAGCGATCGACCGTCAACCATTGCGCCCGGTTGGAATAAAATTGATCCCGCATTTGCAGTAAGTTTCGAGCGACAATCCGCGTCTGTTCCCGCATTTTCTTCAAGGTCTGCCACTCCGTCTCAGTTGGCGGCGTTCCTTTGGTTAACCGTTGCTGGGCGGTGGTAAAGCTAAACGCGCCCGCTTTAGCCAAGGCCGTTTTAGTCCGCGAGAGCTCAACCGCAGTCAACGGCAACTGTCCTAAATTGTCCTGGCTGGAAGCGGCTTCCCGCCAGACATTGGTCAAGGACTTCACCGACTGGGAAAACGATCCGGCGACCATCGCCTTGGACATCTCGGTTTCCATATTACTTACGTGGGCGGTCAGTTCTTCGAAAGCCCGCTGATATTGATTCTCAGCACTAATCTCCCATTGCCGTTTCGTTTGATACTGGCTGTAGCCCCATCCCGCGACCGCGACCAACGCCAGGGTCAAGATGGGAATGATAAATTTGTTGCGCATTCGGAGACCATCCTCTCTGGTGGAATTTCCTTTAAATCGTAATATTCCCATCGATAGCTGCAACTTATGCAATTGACGGCTCGAATCGGTCGGGGAGTTTTGGACAGAAAATAAGGGCAATAAGCGTTGCTCATTGCCCCTTGGACTCATTCCCGTTGATTCCAGCGCCAATAATTGGTATCTGATTCTAACTCATTCCGCAACACCGAAACCTTCTTCCGTATTTCCGTCTTTCGTTGCTGTTACAACGCCGGGAGTTGCGCAATCGCCTCCGATCATGATCATATAATTACGCCGGTCTGCTGTAGAACGGACTTGGCCACATCGGGACAGTTGGTGATGAGCGCATCCGCTCCCGCGGCGCTGACTCTCCGGATAGCCTCCGGTTGATCAACCGTCCACGGATTGACCATCAAACCCGCTTCATGAGCCGCCGCCACCATAGCCGGATTGATGCTGTGATGCCCGGGATGCAAGGCGTTGGCGTTAAACGTTTTGGCATACCGCCACGGTTGGTAGAGATCGGTCTCATAAAGCGCCCCGATCCGCAATTGCGGCATAATCGTTAAAGTTCGCACCAGTGTGTAGTGATTAAACGAGGAAATCAAACATTGATCCACCATTGCCAAGTCCCGGAGCATCCCGGTTACCTGCTCCTCAATTCCGGGATAGGTGAAAATATTCGTCTTCAACTCAATGTTGATCAACAAATCGGTCTGCCTGACCCGCTCCAGCAACTCCATCAAAGCAGGAATCCGTTCCCCCCGGAACTCCGGCCCGTACCAGCTCCCCGCGTCCAACCGCGTCAGTTCCTCATAGGTATAATCCTTGACCAGTCCTTGACCGTTGGTCGTACGATCAACCGCTTCATCATGGCAGATTACCGGTACGCCGTCCCGGGTGAGATGGACATCAAACTCCAATCCGTCCACCCCGAAATGTAAGGCCCATTCAAAAGCAGCCATGGTATTTTCCGGTGCTTGGCTCGAAAAGCCGCGATGGGCAATGATTTTCATAATGCAGTCCTCCGTGTGGTTTCAAAAAAATTTTTTCGAACAACCCCCAAAACTCCTGAGCATTATTGACGGCATGCTTGTCCGTTGGCGGTTAAAGCCGCCAAAGCCCCTTGCGGCTGGTCGAAACGGCGACCGCTCCCACTTTCAACAACTCGATGATCTCTTCTTTAGTGCTGACCATCCCGCCCGCGATAATCGGCACGGCTTCATGGGTGCGAAACTCGACAATCGCCTTGGGCAACGTCCCCGGCATGATCTCAATCAAATCCGGCCGGTGGGTCTGGATCATCTTGAGCCCCGTCTGAATCGACAGCGAATCCAAAACAAACAAGCGTTGGATCGTTAACAAGCCCAAATGACGCGCTGGTTGAACCAAACTCGGCTTGGTGGTGATGATCCCGGACGGCCCGATCTCCGCTTTGAGAAATTCCAATGCCGCTTGATCCTTACTCAACCCCGCCACCATCTCCAGGTGGACAAAAGCCTTCTTCCCCGCCGCTTCCACCCGCTGCACCCGGTTTTTCAGATTATTCAACGCCGCATTCAATAAAAAAATCACACTGACCGGTGCGGCCAAAGCTTCCTCCAAGCCCGCTTCGTCCCGGACCGCGGCGATGATTGGCGACGCTTCGAAATAATCATAGTATGAATGGTCTGTTTTCACAACGGATCGCTCCCCCGTCTTTCCTCTTATCTCTTATCATACCTTTCCGGCAGCGACGAGAGCAACCCCCGTTCCAGCCAAATTTTCAACAATTACCGCGCCCATCCCGACCGGCGCCGCGACTTCGATCTCCCGCAACTCCGCCATTGCCGCCATAACCTGCGACTTCGGAATCGGTCCGGCTGTTTTTACCGGCAACGGACGATGCCGACCGGCTACCGCCACGACACTGGTTAGAACGCGTCGTGGCAGTAATATTTCTTCGCGAGCGTAAGCTTCGCCGCGCTTGCAACCTTGACCCTCGGTCCTGATGCCGGACTCGCTGTTGGTAACTTCAATCCGGCAGCCCATCGGGCAAACAATACAAATGATCTCCGCCATATTAATCGCCCTCCTCCAGACTGACCGTTAAAAATTCCGGTTCGCGGCAGTTTAGGTCCTCTGGCCGGACTGTCCAGTGAATCGTCTCGCCGGGTGTCACCACCCGGACCGGTTGTCGCTTTGAACCCACCCGCAACAGCCGGTCCCGTTCGGGAAACGCCGCCCGGATATACAACGTCGTGGGCCGGTCCAAGGCGACGCTTTGGGGAACGACCGAACGGACATTGCGCCCGGCCCGCACCGCCAAACTTGCCGCCAGCGCCGTCCCGGTTTGGAGATAGCGCGCTACGGCCCGGCCGGTCACTTGGCTTTCCTCACTGACATCGTCCACCAAATCGTGGACATGGACCACATTGCCGCAACCGAAAATGCCCGGAACGTTGGTCTGATAGTCGGCATTGACCACCGGACCGCCGGTCAGGGGGTCGAGTTCAACCCCAGCCATACTTGACAACTCATTTTCCGGAATAAGACCCACCGACAACACCAGTGTGTCGCAGTTTATCCGGAACGCCTGCTCGAAAAGGGGTTGCCGGTTCGCGTCGACCGGCGCCGCTTCGATGCCACTAACCCGTTGTTCGCCAAATATTTGGGTCACGGTGTGACTTAAATACAAAGGGATCTCAAAATCATGGAGGCATTGGACAACATTCCGGGTCAATCCGCTGGAGTAAGGCAAAAGCTCTAAAACCGCCTCCACCTTTACTCCTTCCAAAGTCAACCGCCGGGCCATGATTAATCCAATATCGCCCGAACCCAAAATCACCGCCCGCTTCCCGGGGAGCAACCCTTCAACATTCATCAACCGCTGGACGGTTCCGGCGGAATAGACTCCGGCCGGTCGGGTCCCGGGGATATTAATCGCTCCGCGCGGTCGTTCCCGGCAACCCATCGCCAGTACTACCGCCCGCGCCCGGTAATAGACCAGTCCTTCCGCCGCGCTGACGGCGGTAATCCGTTTATCGGAAGTCAATTCAGTGATCATAGTCCCCGTTTTCAGCCGAATCTGCGGGTAAGCGGCCAAACGGTCAATGAACCGCCACGCATACTCAGGCCCGGTCAACTCTTCCTTAAAATACCGCAACCCAAATCCGTTATGAATACATTGTTGCAAAATTCCGCCCGGCTCTTCCAGCCGTTCCATGATAACAATCCGCTTGACGCCGGCTTCGGCCGCAGCCAAAGCGACGGCTAAACCGGCCGGTCCCGCTCCGATTACCAAGAGATCCACCAACGTCTCTTTCATCGCAACTCACCTCTGGCTTCCCGCAATTTTCCGATCACCAACGGACTACCCAGCCCCTTTTTGGTTACCGTTTCCGGAGGCATACCCTGCATTTCACTGAGAATCTGAATGATTCGCGGCGTGCAAAAGCCGCCTTGACACCGGCCCATTCCGCTGCGAGTCCGTAGTTTCACCCCGTCGACCGTGGTAGCGCCACGCCGGATCGCATCCCGGATCTCTCCTTCGCTCACCAACTCGCAACGGCAGACGATCTTGGCGTATTCGGGCTGTTCGGCCATGAGCTTCGTTTGAGCGGCGGGCTCAAGATTCCGTAAGCGGGTCAGGGGCCGTTCGGGATTAAAACGCGGATTTGGCGTCAATTCCAATCCGGCTTCGCCCAATAACGCTACAATATATTCGGCAATAGCCGGCGTAGCGGTTAACCCCGGCGATTTGATCCCCGCCGCATGAATCAACCGTGGCGTAACCTGCGAAGGCTCAATGATAAAATCATCCCGGTCGCTGGCCGCCCGCAAACCCGCAAAGGAGGTGATCAGATCATTGGGCCGGAGCGCCGGCACCAACGTTTTGACTTCAGCGTACACTTCCTCCCAGCCCCGGCGGCTGGTGGCAAGGTCACCCCGGTCATTCACCTCATGGGCGGTCGGCCCGATCATGATATTCCCCTCAACGGTCGGCATGACCAAAATCCCTTTGGAGATCGCCGTAGGCAGCGGGAAGATCGTCCGTTCAACCAAACCTTGGAGTTTCCGGTCCAGTAGATACTCTTCCCCTTTGATCATTTGAATTGCAAACGAATCGTCGCCGACCAACGCCGCAATCGCCGCCGCGCTCACCCCGGCGGCGTTAATGAGGTAACGGGTGTGGATCGAACCGCGGTTGGTCTCGGCAATCAAACCGTCGCTCGCCTGATGAATCCGCAAGACCGTTGTGCCGAGCATCAATTGGACTCCGTTGGCGACGGCGTTCTCCACCAAAGCGAAGACCAGATCAAAGGGGATGACAATTCCCCCCGAGGGAGCGAGCAGCGCTCCGGCCAACCCCGGCGCCAGATTGGGTTCCAACCGGTAGAGCTCATCCGGGCCGATCCGCCGGAAATCGGGAACTCCGTTCGCCTTGCCCTGCTCGGCTAAATGATCGAGCGCGCTCAGCTCCGCCTCATCCCGGGCGATCACGACGGATCCGTTCTTACGGTACAAGAAGTTGAGTTCCGCCGCAAGCGCCGGATATAACGCGTTACCGCGGACGCATAGTCTTGCTTTTAAGGTTCCGGGATGGTCATGGATTCCCGAATGGACAATTCCACTATTGGCCTTGGATGTCCCGAAAGCCACGTCAGCTTCTTGCTCAGCCAAAGCCACCCGCAGCCGGTAACGGGAAAGTTCCCGCGCCAGCGCCGCTCCGACCACGCCGCCTCCGACAATCAAGACATCGGTTTCCAATTGAAACATTCCAAAAGCCCTCCTTATATGTTGTGAATTTCACCTTCGTTGGTGTGGGCTGCGAAAAATAAAAAAGACCAAATAAGCGCTTTAAAAACGCTTATTTGGTCCTCTCTGTTCTCTCCGGACGCTTATTTATTTTATGCCTTTATCATTACTTTAGAACGGGTTTTATGATTTGTCAATCCTTTATCCGGATCTTTCACAAAAACGTCCCTTTCGACTGCGATGACTAAAACGCAATCCATTCTTCATAGTATCCGAATACAATGGAATAGCCGATCATTCTGCTACTACTCTGTATTTCGAGCAATCGAAGGAGGAGGGAGAAAATGAATTCATTTTGCGAAGACCAGCATGCCCTGTGGCAGTTCTTGGAACAATCCGTCGGTCAGGAAGTCATATTGAGCGTCGCCGGACGCTTCCGACTCGAAGGACGATTGCTCAGCGCCGACCGGTCCCTGGTCGAGTTGGAACAGGTTGCACTGGTAGCTGCCAACGGCGCTCGACAAGCGTTCCCAGTTTATACGCTCGACCCGTCGCTCATCTCCGGATTCACATTACGGACTTTCACTAATTTCCCTTGTCCCTGGACCGGTTTTACCAAAATCACTCCGGTTAACGGTTTTGACGCCAGCGACCCCAATAATGCCATGCAAAATAACTATGCCTGGTCCATGGCCGAATTAGGCGATTTCATTTATGTCGGCACCGCCCGCAACATTGCTTACTCCATCCTGAGCAACCAAATATTGGGCAACGTTCCAATCCCACCGCTTTTGACCCCGCCCGGGCCGATTGACAACTCCGGCGAAATCTGGCGCTATCGAAAGGACGGTTCGCAAGATTGGGAGCGAGTCTATCAGGCGCCGCCCGACCCCATGAACATCGGCTTCCGTTACATGATCAATTATCGCGACGCTCTATACGCCGGAGCCTTAACCCCTTTAAGCCCCAATCTAATCATCGTAAAATCGACCGACGGAACCCATTGGCGCGTTTTGAACTCAGGGATTCAAGGATATTCGACTCGGTATATGGTCGAGCACGAAGGGCTCTTGTTCATGGGCGCCTTACCGTTGATGGGGGTAGCCGAAGCCAAACTCTATGTCAGTTCCGATCCCGAGGGATTGGGTTGGCAGCCGGTTGACGTAAACGGGACACCGGGCCAAAACCCCCGCGGCAATATCGACGTACTGTTGAGCTTCAACGGTCATCTTTATGTCGGCACCGCCTTACCCACCGGTTTTGAACTTTGGCGAACCCGTGGCGCGTTTCCGCAATTCAATGAATGGATTTTGGTGGTGGATCGAGGCGCCGGCGACGCCCGGAACGAACATCCTTGGTCAATCGGCGTCTTCCAGGACTGGATCTACCTCGGCACCGCTATTGAGGTAGCCGTTCGCAGCATCAATCCCGATCAATCAATCGTGCCGCCGAAGGGTTTTGATGTAATCCGGATTAACCGCCAAGATCAATGGGAGTTGGTGGTCGGCGGGCCGCCGGCTGTCCCAACCAACCCAACCACCGGCACCCGCGGGCTTCCGCTAAGCGGCTTTCCTTCGGGTTTTGGCGACGTTACCAACGGTTATTGCTGGCAGATCCAGGCTTTTGGAAATGAATTGTATCTTGGGACGTGGAGTTGGAACGACCTGATCCCGGCCTTTATTTCAGTGCTGCCCACCGTCATCTTGCAGCAGTTGCCGGAGCAGACACCCGATTGGGTCCGCCTTTTGCTCCAATTACTCCAAGCAGTCTTCACCAATCGACTAACCCCGCTATTATACGCACTGGGGCAACGCGCCTTGGGCTTCGACCTCTGGCGGACCAGTGACGGGATTCGTTGGGCGCCGCTTTCGCTGAACGGCTTGGGCAATGTCTATAATTACGGTTTACGAATGCTTTTTGTCTCCGCCGAACCGCGACTGTACGCCGGTACGGCCAATCCTTTCCAAGGGTGTGAGGTTTGGCGCACGTGATATTTTGAATACGAAGCACCTAAAAAGCAAGAAACCAGTGGAAAAGCTGGTTTCTTGCTCAACAACCGGTATCAATGAACTCTAAGTAATTAAGGTGCTGTTTCCTCTAATTTAACCAAATTGGAAATGGTGCATTTACCCGCTATAAGCTTATAAGGATTTGTTAAGGTTACATAACCGCTTTTTTCGAACGTGACATCATATGTTCCCGGCGCAAATTTGGTATCAATCAAAAATACCCCATTGGAATCAGTTATAGCCGAAGCTACATTAGCTCCAACCGTAACTTTTACCCCTTCCAGCGCTATATTGCTGTGAGTAGTAACAATCCCAGAGAATTCGACAACTTCCGTTTCGTTAGAGATTACAGTTTGCGATTTACATCCGGCAATCAATGCGCCAAATATCAACAATGATAACATGAAGAAAACAACTTTTTTCACGAGTGAGATCCCCCTTTCAAAAGTACTCTTCCAAGGTAGCATGTCCACTATCAATTGTCAACTTATCTAAAGCAAATTTAAGTGTATTCTAGGAAACCCATCATTAACAAGTGTTTTACTAAAATTTCCGACGAAGCTACAAATCCATTAATGAATTGAACGTAACGAAAACACTTATCCACGGAAATATCTCACTAATTCACAAAACGATCTCATTGTGTCATAAAAAGAAATCCCTTATCCACCAAACGACATTCAAATCCAGACAAGTTAGACTTGGGAGCTCTCCGGACCGGGACCGGTCAAGGAGCTGCGTCGGTAATTTCATTGTCCGAATCAAAAGAGCTGCTACATCATAAAACATTACGGTTCATTTTGCAACAGCTCTCCAGAAATGATGTAAAGAGCACAGTCGCCTCTTCACACCGGATCATTCATAAATCGCCCAGGCCCGATACCCAGCATACCGCAGATAAATCCGGGAATAGCGCAATAAATTAATGTTTTGCCAGTACAAACTGTTTCCGTTCCGGTTCTTCACCTTTAAATCCCGATACGCCGGGAATAGTTGTTGAACATAAGTCTGTTTAGTACCAAAGCTTCTACACGTACAATAGATATTTTTTTACCGGTGTAGTCATGTCGCATGTAAGGGGCTACTACCATTTCGAACTCAACTTATGTTTTTAAATCAGATTTTAAAAGCTGTGAGTTCTTTGAAGCTCACCTCTCACGTCTAACAATGAGGGATATATAAAAAAGGCTGTCACATCGACAACCTTCTCAAAGCAATAAACAATAAGCAATTTTCTTTTAAACTATATCGCGGGTGATAAAACAATCGATGACGAAATTTCTGAATCGCCGGATAATTCAACATTAATCATCTGTGATGCGTAGCCTGACTTCGAAAACGTTACATTATAAGTACCCGACGTGAAATTTCCTGTTTGAAATACTCCATTAGCATTGGTATACACCGTGACAGCAGTGCCCACATCAACACGGACCCCTGCCAAAGGCTGGTTTGAAGAATCAACAACTTTTCCAGTTAAGGTTGCATATTCGTTCTCCGTACTTCTACCCCCACTACTACACCCGGCTACTATTATTGAAAATAATACTAATATTAATGACGAAACTAATAACGTTTTTTTTGAAAACATTTTTCTCCTCCTCGCAAAATAGTTATTGATACCTGTTCTTTTCAAAATAACATGCCATCATTAAAATGTCAACTTTTTCAATTTGCGCTTTGAAACCACCGTTTTAAAAAACTGACGATATCTTTTAAAGAATAGTAATTTTCCACAAACATCGCCAGCACCGAAGCACTTACCGTAGCGGTAATTTGTTGGTTTGTTGATCTTCAAGTTGAAAACGCTCGATCGTCTGCTGCAAGTGCTCCGCTTGGCTTGCCATCTCGTGGCTGGCGGCGGCGCTCTGTTCAGCGGTGGCGGTATTGGTCTGGACTACTTGGGCGAGCTGATTGATTCCTTGATTCACTTGGGCGATTCCGGTCGCCTGGTCATTGGAGGCAATGGCGATGTTCCCCACCAACTCGGTAGTCTTAGCGATAGCGGCTACGATCTGGTCGAGAGTGGCTGCAGTCGCATTCGCCATCTGCGTCCCGTGCTCCACCTTCTGGATCGAAGTCTCAATGATCGTGGCGGTTTCTTTCGCGGCCTTGGCGCTACGGGCCGCCAAATTACGAACCTCTTCCGCGACCACCGCAAAACCTTTCCCGGATTGCCCGGCCCGAGCCGCCTCCACTGCGGCGTTTAAAGCCAAAATATTAGTTTGGAAGGCAATTTCATCGATGACTTTAATGATTTTGGAGATATTCTGCGACGACTCGCGAATGGTCTGCATCGAATCGAGCAACCCCTGCATCTGATCATCCCCTTGGGCAGCCCGTTGTTTGGCGTCAGTTGCCAGCCCGTTGGCTTGAGCGGCATGCGTCGCATTTTGTCTGGTTTGCGCCGCGATCTCCGCCATCGAAACTGTGATCTCCTGAATCGTGCTGGCCTGTTCGGTCGTGACCTGAGATAAAACCTGGCTGGCGTTGGCTACCTGTCCCGCTCCCAGCGCCACTTGTTCGGCGCCCCGGTCGAACTCACTCAAGGTCGCGTTAAGTTGTTGAATCGTATGGTTTAAGGTTTGAGCCAACAACGCATAGTCGCCTTGAAAATCGCCTTGAATCGCCACCCTCAAATTGCCTTGGGCTATCTGTTCCAAGACCGCCATCGCTTCATTGATCGGTTGGGTGACTGCCTCTAAAGTATAATTTAAGCCATTCACCATCCTTTGATATCCACCCGAAAACTGGTCGGCGTTGCCGCGAACCCTTAGATTGCCGTTGACCGCGGCCCGTGCGAGTCCGTCGACCTCGTCGATTAGATTCTGAATTATCTGCATCATGGTAATCATTGCCGGGATCATCCGGTCCTCTTCCGAACGGGCTCCAATCTGTCGAAATTCCTCCAGCCGGCCGGTATTGCCGTGGGATACTTCCACCATTGCCCCTTGAATATGTAATAACTGCCCGCGTACACCATTGATCGACTCGGCTAAGCGGTGAAACATTCCCTGATATTGCTCATCGGCCATCGCCAGCGTGAAATCATTCACCGCCATCTGTTGCAACACCAATTCGGCTTCGTTCAACGGGGTGCCGATGGCATCCAGGGTCTGATTGAACCCTTCAATTACGCGGCGGTATTCACCCTGGTACTGCCGGAGGTCGCCCCGGGCATCCAACCGGCCGGCGACGGCGGCCTGAGATAATCGCAATGCCTCATCAACGAGCGCTTGAACATTCTCCATCATATTGATGAAAGCCGGCAATAACCGGTCGGATTCGCTACGCCGCCCGGCTTGCTTCAATTGCGCCAAGTTTTGAAAATCGCCGTTGGCGATATTCTCCACGACCTGCTGCAGATCAAGCATTTCCGAATTGACTTTATTGATTGCCCGAACAATCTCACCGTAAATTCCCGAGGATTGGCCCGTTACCACCGCACTGAAGTCATTGACAGCCATCTTTTGCAATGCCCCGTTAGCCTGCTGCAAAGCATCCAGGCCGTCAATACAGGCATTGATACTACTCTTAATTTCGTTAAAATCACCCTGGTATTCATTGCTAATCTTCGTTGGTATCTCGCCCCGCCCAATGGCGTCAATCGCTTGAGCGGCGACATGGAGCGGTGCTACCACGGCATCCAAGGTTTGATTGATCCCCGATAGCAGTTGCCGGTACGCGCCGGCAAACCGGTCGAGATCGCCTCTGGTTTGCAACCTGCCTTCTTGGGCGGCTGCCGTTAACTTATCCGTCTCCTCCGTTAATTCACGCAGTGTCTCCAATACCGTGGCCAAACTGCGGGTCAATAAATCATTTTCCGAACGTGACGCTAGATCAACCTGAAAATCACCCTGGGCGATCCGTTCCGCCACGCGCGCCTGTTGGCGAATATTGTCAATCATCGCCTGGAACGCTTTGAACAGCGTTCCGATCTCATCGTTTTTACCGGTTTCGACCGTAACGTTGATATCTCCAACCGCTAATTTGTCAGTGATCGTCACCATCGCTGCGATCGGTTTGAAAATACTCCGATGTAACCGCCAGAAGATAAAGCCGATGATCACCAGCAATCCTAAAATCCCAATGAAACCAATGGCGATCAGCAGACCTTGGGTGATTTTGACCGCCTCGGCAATGGACTGTCCGGCAAAAACAACTCCGATGGCTTGACCGTCAAGCCCCAGCAACGGTTGGTATGAAGTTAAATAAGGCAAGCCGAGAATATCGGTTGGCCCAGTAAACTGCTTTTTCTGCTCCAGGACAATTTGGGCGACCTCCGGCTTGAGTTTGGTTCCGTTTAAACGTTCTCCATCTTTGATAATGGTCGTATTAACCCGTGTATCTCCCAAAAACAATGTAACATCGGTTCCAAATTGCCGCTTGACCGCATCGACGATCTCCGGTTTAATCAGGCGATAACTGACGACCACCGTTCCCAACACCGCGTCCGCTTGTTTAATTGGGACCGCCGCCCGAACTGCCAATTGTTCTTCGGGATCGGCCGCAAACGAACTGGCCGCTTTTCCACTAAGCGCCTGTTGCGTTTCAGGCCATTGCGAGATCAACGCTATAGCGTTTCCCGCGGTATCGTTATGGATTACCGGGTTTCCCTGATTATCGGTGACAACAATCCGATCGACTCCGGTCGTTGCAACTGCCTGGTTTAAGATGGGTATCAATTGCTCCGGTGTATTCCGTAGCGCCGGGCTCCCCGCCGCCAACTCCACAGCGAGCAACTTCGCAGTCTGCAACGCCGCGCTTCGGTAATCCTCCACCTTTGTTTGCAAGCCGTTCATTCCCATAACGGCTTGTTGCGTGGCATTGCGATCGATAAAGTTACGAAACTGAAATAAGGCATTCCCCGTGGTGACAACCATTAAAACGGTAACCGCCAATCCAATCGTTAACAACATTCGAAATTTAATGCTCGCCATGAATTTACGTCGTTGTTTTCTCATCGTTCATCTTCCCCTTCCGTGAAACCTTATCCCCATCCGTTATTGTCTTTTGTTATTATATCGAACGTTTTGCAATCAATAATTAGGATTTTACAAAAGTAAAAAATTTACAAAACTTCACGTTTTAAAAATTCACAGGTGGTGATTTGTCCGCCCTCCACGGCGATAATGTTACCGGTCATTCCGGCGGTCAATATAAAGTTCCCCCTTGGAATTTAACTCGGCGTAAACCACATCGTCCAAGCTTTCGATTTGTTGCTTTCGCAACTCCCGATAAAGCCAGTCCCAGGAAAGGTTATTTTGCCGCAAATTTTCTGCCATGACATCGCCGTCCTTGATCATTGCAGTCGATAATCCCTGATAACGGGTAGCGATTCCCAAGTCTTGCAGAGTTACCGGCAGATGCGGCGTTTTCTTTAAAACACTCAATTGCCCGTGGGGCTCCAACACCGCAAACTCTACTTCACCAATGTCAAAGACGCCGCGTTCTCGCAGTTGCATCTGCAGATGGTCAAGGTGGTAACGGAGTTTAGACATATTTTTTTCTAAAATCTTTCCATTTTGGATGATCACCACCGGTTCGCCCTCGATCAACTTCCGGGCGGCTAAATTCTTAGTGGTTAACATCGCTGTCAAAAATGTAAAAATCACTAAAATTACCGGACTCAGCAACACCCAGGCGCCTTTCACCCGCTCCACCACATACGCGCCGCTAATCGTTCCAATGGTAATCCCAATGATAAAATCCAAATAAGTCAGTTGTGATAATAGCTTTTTACCGATTACCCGGGTCAAAACTAACAGCAGGAGATAGAGCAATAGCGATTTCCAAATCGCCAACCAGATATGTTCCATTTCATTGCCACCCCGCAAACAATTTTCATTATCGCTATTCTCTCCCGAACATCCCTACTGTACTCAAGGATAACTGGGTTTTAGACGGTATATCCATTCGCGCAAAGTACCTTGGCAATC
Source organism: Bacillota bacterium (assembly GCA_023410535.1). Lineage (GTDB taxonomy): Bacteria > Bacillota > UBA4882 > UBA8346 > UBA8346 > JAEYPR01. The sequence goes on from JAEYPR010000003.1 coordinate 48,120, forward strand.
GATTACTCTCTCAGGTAAAAAAAGGAATTTATGGTTTTCAAAAGAATAATTATTTGTAGCCGACTCAAACCAATCGATCGCGGGGGTGTTGTTAACAATGAGCAAGCTCGCCTTATTAAGCCGGAATATTTTGGCCAAACTCTTGATCAGCGCGCGCCGCTTTCCCCAACCGTTGTTTTGCGCGTTATTGATGGTAATGACTATGATCATCCAGATCCATAGCAATTACACCGAACAAACCTTCCGCGACACTCTGACCAAGGCCGGCATGACGTTCGCGTTAGGAATTCCCTTGGTATTAAGCGTGAACCTCTTTTTTGAGCGATTCGTCGCATCAAAATGGGTTAAATTGTTAACTTACGGCGTTGCCGCAGCCGGTTTGGCGCTTTACTATTTGATGCTACCCCCTAAAATCAATGCCAACACGACCTCCCGTTATCTCGCCGTTAATCTCGCCCTCTATTTACTGGCGATTTTCCTGCCTTATTTTTACCGGCGCGCCAACTTCGAACGTTATGTCGTCCGGCTTTTATCCGGTTTCGCCACCACCTATCTTTACTCGATCATTTTGTACATCGGTTTGGCGGCGATTCTATTCACCCTGGACAAACTCTTCGGATTGAATTGGCCCCGTTTATACATGGATATTTGGGCAATAGTTGTCGGGATTTTTGCCCCGGCCTATTTTTTGGCGGATGTACCCGAATATAACCGGGAGATTGGAGCGGATTATTATCCCAAGCTGTTACAAGTACTGTTGTTGTATATCGTCATGCCGTTGATATTAGTGTATACGGTCATTTTATATGTGTATTTCGCGAAGATCCTTCTTTCCCGGACCTGGCCCGCCGGAATCGTCGCCAATTTAGTGGTCTGGTACGCTTTTATCAGTATTATTGTCATCTCCCTGACCCATCCGCTACGTAACAACAACGTTTGGTGTCAAAAATTCAGCACCGTGTTTCCGCGGTTTGTCCCCCCGCTTTTAGTAATGATGTTTCTGGCCATGGCGATTCGAATCCAAGCGTACGGAGTGACTGAAAACCGGTATTTCGTGATGGCCGGCGGAGTCTGGACCACGGCCAGCTTCATCTATTTTCTATTATCGCGGCGTTCCCGCAACATCCTCGTGCCCGTTTCGTTGGCTATCGTCGCAATCTTCACTGTGACCGGTCCTTGGAGCAGTTATGCCGTCGCAAAGTTTAGCCAAAATCAACGTTTGGCTTCAATCCTGACCAAATACGGCATGCTGGAAGGCCGGTTCATTGTCAAGCCCCGCCAAGAATTGCCCTTGACCACCAAACGCGAAATTGGTTCAATCCTTTGGTACTTTAAGGAGAACCACCGTTTAAAAGACGTTCATTTTTTACCGGCTAATTTTGAGATCAAAGATATGGATCGCGTTTTTGGCTTCAAATACGAAAGCGACCCCTCGGGTCGCTTTAGCAATCAATACTTTGATTATGCATTTCTTGAAAACCGAGTGCAGTCGATTGACGCCTATCAATACCTGCTGGACTTGACCGAACTCTACCATCGCGAATACCAAGACCTCCGCGTAAAACAAAATACCCTGACATTCAGTTACACCCGGGATCATCAGCTAACGCTGCAACGCCAGGGTAAAATCCTCTACTCTAAGGATGTAAATAAACTTGCGACGATGCTGATAAAGCGGGAACACCCGAAGATCCGCGATGTCAAGAACCTAACCTATGAGGAGCAAACCGCACACGTAGCGGTCCGATATATCTTTAAAACCCTTCGTGGCAATGAAGACGTTGCCACCGGCGCGCCGCACTTTAACGATATTGACTTTTATCTTTTGGTTAAAGTAAAGCCCTGAAAGATTACGACGTTATTCGACTCCGATATTTTTGAACTGACTGTTGTAAATGCCATGATAGGTGCCTTCCGCTTTCAACAGGTCAGCATGACTGCCGCGTTCGACAATCCGGCCGCCGTCGATCACCATAATCGTATCGGCATCGCGGATTGTACTCAAACGGTGCGCAATAATGAAACTGGTCCGGCCGTTCAGCAACTGAAGCATTGCTTCTTGGATATGAAGTTCCGTCCGGGTATCGACATTGCTAGTGGCCTCATCCAAGATCAAAATCGCCGGATCGGCCAGGATCGCCCGGGCGATGGCCAACAACTGCCGTTGGCCCTGGCTTAAGTTCCCGCCGCTTTCTGTCAGGACCGTATCATATCGTTGCGGTAAGCGCTTAATAAAGCGATCGGCATTGGCCAACTCCGCCGCCCGCTCCATGGCGGCGTCAGTGGCGTCCAAGCGGCCATACTTAAGGTTCTCCCGGATGGTCCCGGTAAAAAGGTACGTATCCTGCAAAACGATTCCAAAACATCGGCGTAAGCTGTCCCTGGTATATTCCCGGATATCCCGACCGTCGATCAGGATCCTCCCCGCGCTCACATCGTAAAACCGGGCTAATAGATTAACAACGGTGGTCTTACCCGCTCCGGTCGGACCGACCAATGCAGTACTGCTTCCGGCAGTCGCTTTAAAATTGATATCTTTCAAGATCGGCTGATCGTTCCGGTATCCAAAGGAGACCGCTTCAAAAACCACCTCACCGCGGGGATCGGCCAGCTCCACCGCACCGGGCGCGTCCGCCGGTTCCTCCGCTTCGTCGAGGATCTCAAAGACCCGTTCCGCGCCGGCCACCGCAGTCTGAAGCGTATTGAAAATATTGGCTAGGTCGTTTAACGGCCGCGAAAACTGCCGGGAATAGCTCAAGAAGCTGGCGATCACGCCGATCGTAATCCAGCCCTTGACGGCTAACGCGCCGCCGACTCCGGCCACGGCTGTAAAGCCGATATTGTTAATGACATTCATCAACGGCATGATATAACCGGACCAGATCTGCGCCTTGACTCCCACCCCGCAGAGTCGATTGTTGACCGCGTCAAACTCCTCGATCACTTTGTCTTCATGATTAAAAGCCTTTACTACGGCGATTCCGGAGATGGTCTCCTCAATATGTCCATTCAGTTTACCCAAAACCGCCTGTTGTTCTTTGAAGAGAATCCGCGTCCGACCGGCAATTGTCTTCGTCAACAGAAAAACCAGGGGAATGGTGATCAAACTGGCCAATGTTAAAAGCGGGCTGAGCAACAGCATCATCACCAATGAACCGACAATCGTCAGCGCACTGGTCATCAGCTGGGTGGTTGATTGCGAAATGGTACTACTGACGTTATCAATATCATTGGAAAGCCGGCTCATCAGGTCGCCGTGGGTTCGCACATCGAAGAAAGCGACCGGCAGCTTTTGCAACTTGCCGAAGAGGGTTTCGCGGAGCTTTTTGACGATCCGCTGCGATACTCCGGCCATTAACCAACCTTGACTAAAGTTAAGCAATGAATCAATTCCATAAGCGCTCAACAAGGTCAGAACCACCATTTCCAACAGCTTGAAATCGACCTTTCCCTGATGGGACAGAGCATCAATCGCCCGTCCGATCAAAAACGGTCCGGCCAACCCGATTCCGGTACTGAGCAATACCGCGCCGAAAATGATGGTAAAAAGCTTCCGTTCCGTCCCAAAATACTTCCAGAGCCGGGCCATGGTCTCCTGAAAATTTTTCGGTTTGGCAGCCGGCATCATCCAACGGGCGCCGCCACCACCGCCGCCCGGTCGTCCGAACCCGCCGATCCCGCCCGGGCCCGGCATATTCCTGCCCAAATTGAGCGGAGGAACCGATTGTTCTTGGTTATGGTTATCGTTATTTTCCTTAGCCATCCTCAGATCCCCTCCTTGCCAATCTGTGAGCGATAGATGTCCCGGTAAACCGGGCAATCTTGGATCAGTTCACGATGAGTTCCCAATCCGACCAATATGCCATTGTCCAACACTAAAATCCGATCCGCCCCCATCGCGGAGACAATCCGTTGGGTAATTAAAAAGCAGGTCATACCCTGCGCATATTCTTTCATTGCGGCGCGGATCTTCGCTTCGGTGGCCATATCGACCGCACTGGTGCTGTCATCCAAGATTAAAACCGTCGGTTTCTTAATTAAAGCTCTGGCAATCGCCAATCGTTGCTTTTGACCGCCGGACAAATTAACGCCCCCCTGGCCCAGGACAGTCTCATATCCTTCCGGAAAGTATTCGATAAATTCGTGCGCTTGCGCAATCTGCGCCGCCGCAATCAGCTCGGCTTCGGTGGCATCGGCCTTGCCCCAGCGTAAATTCTCACAGATCGTTCCCGTAAAAAGAATATTTTTTTGAGGCACAACCGCGATCACTTCCCGCAAGACCTTGGGATCAATCTGTTTAACATCCATCCCGTCGATCAAAACCCGGCCACCGGTTGGATCGTAAAAACGGGGAATCAAATTGACCAAACTACTCTTGCCGGCGCCGGTCGACCCGATGATTCCAATGGTCTCACCGGGCTCACAAGTGAATGAAACCTCTTTTAAAACCGCTTCCCCACTATCAGCATGATACCGAAACGATACTTGATCAAACTGAATCCGGCCTCGCACCGCAATGGATTGGATCGCGTCGCTACCAACCGGCATCGTGTTGACCACGGCGAGAACTTCGTTGATCCGTTCGGTCGAGGCCCGCGCCCGGACAAACATGGTGAACACCATGGAGATGGTCATCAACGCAAACAAGATCTGGGTCATATAATTAACAAACGCGATTACCTGACCCACATGGAGCTGACCATGACTTACCTGATATCCTCCAAACCATAAGACGGCCACAATCCCCAAATTGACCGACAGGGTAATCCCCGGTGAAAAGACCGCCATAACCCGCATCGCCTTGGTGGTCACATCCGCCAGTTCTTGATTGGCCTGTCCAAATCGGTCCGTCTCGTAATCAAACCGGTTAAACGCTTTAACCACCCGCACTCCGGCCAGGTACTCCCGGATGACGGTATTGACCCCATCGATCATCCGTTGCACTTTACGGAAAAACGGATAGCCAATCCGGATATTGAGCGTCAGCAAGATGGCAACCACCGGGACGACCAGTAATAATACTACCGCTAAACGGCGGTTAAGTAAAAATGCCATAACAATGCTGCCGATTCCAACCAAGGGAGCTTTGACAAAAATCCGCATCAACCCGTTGGCGAAGTTCTGCACCTGCGTCACATCATTGGTCAATCGGGTAACCAGTGAACCGGTTTCAAAACGATTAAGATTGTCAAAGGAAAAGGTCTGAATCTTTTTGAACAGATCGGAACGCAGCTCCGTGCCAAAATTTTGCGAAACCGTACTGGCGAGGATATTCCGTCCGACCGCCGCCGCTGCTCCAAGCGCTGTTACCAGCAGCATCAGCCCACCGGTACTAAGCACAAAATGCATATTCCGCCCGGCCACGCCGACATCAATGATCCGCGACATAATAGTTGGTTGCAATAAGTCGCATGTGGCTTCCACTGCCAGACAACCCAAAGCAGCACAAAACAAACGTCCGTACTTGGTGACGTACTTCTTAAAAAAAACCATTTAGCTTCCTCTATTCATTCGTTGTATTAAAATGAAAGTTCAAGCTTTATTATACATGTTTTAACGATGAAGGAATCAATTATTTGTTTCATTATTGAAAGATTATTTTGCATTTATTTCAATATTGAAATATCTTTCGATAAAATTACTCCAGCCAACCGGCGGCGTTATTTAATTGTTTCGACGATAATTTGCTCCCCGGGCCGAATGACCCCACCTTCTACTACCCGGGCAAAAATCCCCTCATGTGGCATTACGCAGTCACCAACCTGCCGATAAATGGCACATTTCTGATGGCATTCCTTACCGATCTGAGTCACTTCCAAGATCACCGACCCAATCCGCAAACGGGTTCCGATGGCTAAATCATATAACACGATGCCTTGGGTGGTGATATTTTCGGCGAAACGACCCGGCAGCAAATCATTCACCCCTTGAGCCGTCATTTTCGCAATGCTCTCCTGACCCAACAAGCTCACCTGACGGTGCCAGTTTCCGGCGTGGGCGTCGCCTTCCAGACCGTGATCAACCAAGAATTCCCCCGCCGGGATCGGCGTTTTCGGCACCCCTTTTGTCTGACTGCGGTTGACTGCCACGACTTGCCCAGATGGAGTCTCGCTACGATAGGCGCCGCTCCGCCCGCCGGTCTTGGACAATAACCGGATTCCTTCAATCATCATGCCCCGGTCTACTGCCTTACACATATCATAGACGGTTAATGCGGCGACGGAAACTGCGGTCAACGCTTCCATCTCCACGCCGGTCTTCCAATGGCAGCGCGCTGTCCCGATAATCCGGATCCGGCACTGTTCCGCTTCAACCACCAACTCGACTTTGACTGAATCCAACGGCACTTGATGGCAGAGCGGGATCAGTTCCGCGGTTTTTTTGGCCGCCATCACCCCGGCAATCCGGGCAGTCGCCAGAACATCGCCCTTCGGCGCACCGGCCGCCAACAGTCGCATGATCGCGGCGGTTCCTTTGACAAACCCTTCGGCGACCGCTTCCCGGGTCGTCGCTGCTTTCGTGGCGATATCCACCATTCGGGCTTGACCCAGTTCATCGAGATGGGAAAATTCCATCACTTTAGCCTCCAGTCGCCGTCATACTCCGGCTTGCTTGATAATCCCGGCCAAACCGGTGTCCCGCCGGTTTCGCCCAAATTGCTTTGATAATCTCTTGCTGCAAACTGCCGGGATGACCTAAAAACGGCATCAGATTGATCTCTTGATTATTTCCTAAGCAAGGTTTGATCCAGCCGTCGGCCGTCAGCCGGATCCGGTTGCAACTTTCACAAAATTGATGGCTGAGGGCGCTGATCAATCCAACCCGGCCGCGAAAACCGGCCGCCGTATAATACCGGGCGGGTCCGCTTGACGCCGCGATCGGTTTCAATTCGGGATGCGCTGCGAAAATGCTCTCTTCGGAAAGCGTTTGGCCGAAATGCTCCGTTCCGTAACAGCCGATCGGCATTAGTTCAATAAACCGAACCTCCACCGGGTCGGCGCGGGCCAACTCCACAAAATCGGCGACTTCGTCATCGTTGACTCCCCGGATCAAAACCATATTGAGCCGCAGCGGCTTTAGCCCCGCTTTGAGAACAGTCTCGATCCCCTCCCACACATCAGTCAACCTCCCGCCGGCGGTGATAGCGGCATACCGTTCCGCCCGCAGTGAATCAAGGCTGATATTGACCCGTTGCAACCCGGCTCTCACCAAATCGGGCAAAACCTCCGCCAACATCGTACCATTGGTAGTCATGGCGAGATCGGTGATCCCCGGAACCCCAGCCACCTGTGACACAATCGCCGCAATTTCGGGTCGGCACAATGGTTCGCCGCCGGTCAGCCGCACTTTGCGAATGCCTAATCCGGCCATAACTCGCGTCACGGCTTCAATCTCCACCACAGTCATTGTCCTCGTTGTGATGACCGGCGGCCCTGCGGGAGTGGCACAGTAAATGCAACCCAAGTTACAGGCGGGAGTTACCGATATTCGCAGATAGTCAATCATCCGTCCCCATTGATCGCGCATCCCGATCACCTCGCACCGTTTCCTTTTTTATCAGCGGACGTATTCGTAATTCCTTTCGATGGATTACGGAAACCGAATATATATCGTTTCCCTGTGTAACATGCTAAAATATATATGTCGACTAAATTTGAGCGATCCTGGCCGCGATATATTTTCCGCAATTCATAAGTTGTGATAACTTCAGCAACTTGCCTTTCCAGTCTGAGTTTAAGGATAGAAAAGACAATTCAATTTTTATTGCGACTTATATGATTGTAAATTCCTTTTTAAGGGAGTGAGCGTTTGATCCGTTACAGCATTCTAACTGCCAGCGATAAAGGGAGCGCCGGCTTGCGGGAAGACCAAAGCAGTCAAGCCATTATCGAGCTGATGACTCCCAGCGGCGCCCAACTGCTTGATTATCGGCTGGTTCCCGATGAACGTCCGGTCATCGCGGCGACCTTAGTCACTTTGGCGACCAACGGCAGCAATTTAGTTTTGACCACCGGCGGCACCGGGTTCGCCCCCCGGGACGTTACACCCGAAGCAACCCAAGACGTGATTGAACGGCAGGTGCCCGGGATTCCCGAAGCGATGCGTTCCCGGAGTCTGGAAATCACTCCCCACGCCATGCTCTCGCGAGCTGTCGCCGGCATCCGCGGCAATTGTTTGATCATCAACCTCCCCGGCAGTCCGAAAGCGGTCCGGGAATGTCTGGCCGTCGTGTTACCCATCCTCGACCACGCCGTCGCGTTGCTTGCAGGTTCAAACGGCGATTGCGCGCGCTAACGTTTAGCTTGCAGCGCCAGCAATACCTTCTCCGGAGTAAGCGGCAGTTCTTTGATGCGAATTCCGGTGGCGTGATACACCGCGTTGGCAATGGCGGCCGGCGGAGTATCGATTCCAATCTCGCCCACCGACTTCGCGCCGTACGGACCGGTCGGCTCATAACTCGGGGCAAACTCCACCGTCAACTGTTGAATATCTAGCCGGGTCGGGATGGTGTAAAAAAGCATATTGTTGGTCAACAACTGGCCTTGCTCGGTATATTTGACGCTCTCAAACATCGCCATGCCGATACCCTGCGCCAAACCACCCTCGACTTGGATCCGGGCCAGGTTCGGATTGATGGTGGTCCCGCAATCGACGACAGCGACATAGTTGACCAGCTCGATCTTGCCGGTCTCCAGGTCCACTTCGACCTCGGCCAACCCAACCATATACGGCGGCGGCGATTTCTGCCCGACATAGGAATCGGAGGCGATCAACTGTTTTTGATTGGCGTGATAAAAGAGGCCGGTCGCCAAATCGCCGAGGGAGATCGCGCCTTTGCCGTCTTTGCGCCGGATCGTCGACCCGTCGAACTCCACTTCGCCCGGGGTCACCCGTAGTTTGGTCGCGCCCTCTTCCTCGATAAGCCGCCGCATGTTCTCCGCCGCCTTCTTCACGGCGTTTCCCGTCACATAGGTCGTACTGGAGGCATAAGCCCCCTTATCGAACGGCGTCAAATCAGTGTCAGAGGAATAGACGACAAAGTGTTCGGTCGGAACCTGCAAAACTTCCGCCGCAATCTGCGCTAAAATAGTGTCGCTGCCGGTGCCGATATCGGTCGCTCCCACCATCAGATTGAAAAATCCGTCATCGTTCAGTTTGATCAGCGCGGCAGCCATATCAATATTGGCGATTCCCGACCCTTGCATGGCGATGGCCATTCCCACGCCGCGCACATTGACGGACCCGACTTGCCGCCGGGGAAATTTCGCCTCCCACCCGATCAACTCCATGCCGCGCCGGATACAATAATCCAATTTGCAGCTTTCCATGGTCATTTCGACCCCCTCTCCGCCCTCGCCCATGATCTTAAAGATCGGCGAAGTCTCGCCTTCGCCAATCATATTCCGCTGCCGCAACTCCACCGGACTCAGGCCCAACTCCGTCGCCAACTGGTCGATCGCCGACTCCAGGGCGAAAATGCCCTGAATCGCCCCATAGCCGCGGTAGGCTCCCGCCGGAACGTGATTGGTATAAACGACCTTGCCATTGAACCGGACGGCGTCGACTTTATTATAGAGCGGCAACGTCTTCGAACCCGCTCCCATCAATACCGTTAACGCATGCTCGCCGTACGCCCCGGTATCGGAGAGCACTTCCATATCCAACGCCTTAATCCGGCCGTCTTTGGTCGCCCCAACCGCCAAATCGAAACGCATCGGATGCCGGCTATAGGTCGACTCAAAAACTTCCTTCCGGGTATAGATGAGCTTAGCGGGCTGACCGGTCTTGAGCGTCACCGCCGCCGCCAGCAACTCGCCATGAAGCATCTGCTTGCCGCCGTAGCCGCCGCCGATTCGCGGTTTAATCACCCGGATCTCTTTGCGGGGAATTCCGAAGGCCATCCCAATGACTCGCCTGGCGTGAAACGGGGTCTGGGTGGAACTGATCACCGTCAATCGACCTTGCACATCCCGGTAACAGGCGATCGAATGAGGTTCCAACATCACATGGGCTTGCGCTTGGGTATAATAACGGTCGCGAATCACGACATCGCATCCAGCCAGCACCGCGTCGACATCGCCCACTTTCATCTGATACGCAGCGGCGATATTTTGAACGGCGTCCATTCCGATATCGAACTTGGAATGGGCTTCCGGTTCCGGGTGAAGCACCGTGGCGTTTCCTTCCGCTTGTTCAAAGTCCAACACCGCCGGTAAGAGCTCATAGTCAACGATAATTTTCGCCAGCGCGGCTTCAGCCGCCTGCTCGGAGACCGCGGCGACAATCGCTACTTCGTCGCCGCAATAGCGAACATATTCATCTAAAATAAATTTATCATACGGCGACGGTTCGGGATACCCTTGACCGGCCCGGCTGAAGACGTTCCGGGGCAGATCGCGGTAGGTCAGGACGCAGGCCACCCCTGGCAGTTCCAACGCCGCGACGGTGTCGATCCGTTTGATCCGCGCATGGGCATGCGGGCTATGCAGAACCTTAACGATCAACGCATGATCCGGGGCCAAATCGTCGGTATAAGCGGGAGTGCCGAGTACCAACCCTTTCCCGTCCATTTTTCCAATGGACCGCGTCACTTCTTTCATGATTGCACCCCCAGGTATTCTTTGATCGCCCGCAGTTGCCCCGCATACCCGGTACAGCGACAAAGGTTGCCGGCCAAATATTGCTGGATCGCTCCTTCCGTTGGATGGGGTTTTTCCGCTTTGAGCGCCAGAACCGTCAAAGCCAGACCAGGATTGCAATAACCGCATTGGTCGGCGCCTGCGGCGACGAGAAAAGCGGCGAACTCCCCGATCTCGCGTTGCAGCCCTTCGGCAGTGATGACGCAGTGACCGTCGGCTTTGGCCGCAAACAAGGTGCAGGATAAGACCGGTTTGCCGTCGAAGAGCACCGTGCAAACGCCGCATGATGAAGTATCGCAGCCCCGTTTCACACTTAAACAGCCCAAACGGCGCAACAGATCCAAGAGATATTCGTGGGGTTCTATCTCCACTTGCCGCTCTAAACCGTTTAACATCAACGTAATTTTCATAACCCCACCTCCGCCAACGCCCGTTTCACCAACACCCCGCATAATTCCTGGCGGTAGACGGCCGAAGCTTTCCGATCGCTAGTAAACCGCAGCTCCGACGTTGCCTTGGTCGCCGCTTGCCGCAGCAGATCGTCATGGAGCTCCTGCCCTGCCAATAATGACATTGTGGCAACGGCCAAGGCGGAGACGCCGGGCCGGGCGCCGACGGCGATCCGGTAGAATGGGCCGTGTTGGCTCTTGGTAACGGCGACGCTCAAGATTGGGAGGCTACCGCCGGAATTCCGCAACATTTGATAAGCGGCGCGTTGCGGATTTTTCGCGATCACAATGGCTTCGACGATATCTTGGCCTCGGCCTTTGCTTTGGACAAAGTCGGCCAGACTGACCAAACCGCCTTGATGCAACTTAACGGAACATTCCAAGGCCATTAATCCGGTGAGCACTTCCGAGAAACCAAACCGGCCGTAGACCGTACCGCCAACGGTGACGATGTTTCGTAGTTGTACCCCGGCAATATTCCCGATAATCCGGGGAAGCAAGCCGTCCCAATTGGTTTGCAACACTCGGCTACGCTCCATGGCGCCAAAGGTAGTCATCGCGCCAATCGTTACCTCGGTAGCGGTCTCCCGGATATAATCCAACTCCGCTCGCGTCAAGTCAATCGCCAACCCGATCTCGCGGGAAGCCAGCCGCATAAAGGCTCCCCCGCCCACCACGGCGGCGTTGGGGGTGGTTGTCAGTAACGTATACGCTTCACTGACGGTCCGGGGCATTACATATTCGGCAATGGTTAGCATGGTTGCATTCGCTCCTTCCGCTTGGATATGATTGCAATGTCGATGAAACGATCGGCCGAACCCTGCATCAGCTGCCTGGAATAGCCCGGCGCGCCTCGTCCAAACTCATGAATGACGTTTTCAACCTCCCCCGATGAACTTGATGATCTCCAGATTGTCGCCATCGCCCAACCGAATCCGCGCCCACTCCCCCGGCGGCGGCGTGGTGAAATTCCATTCAATCACCACCAGTTTCGTGTCAATCGCCTTATATTCCAAGTAAGCGGAGATACTCATCGCCCCGGGCAACGTCTCAACCACTCCGTTCACCATAATTTGCATGGTTATTACCTCACTTGTTCTTGGTTGTTTCTGCAGCAAAACCGGATCCCTTGCCCTTTAAAAAGGTAACCACCATCCTCAGCGGCCTAACACCAACTCGACATCAATTCCGACCTTGCCCCGACCCTCTCCTAAAAGGAGAGGGATGACGGGGCTAAAATCTTGGGACTATGAAGGCTTCCAAACCAGTAAAGTGTTTGTAATCCGGCGCTCCACCCCAGCGCGCCGGGGGCACCTTGCCGAATTGGCAGAACTTCCAGTTTCCCATACGCGTCGTCAAAAGGCGGATAGTGCAAGGAACGCCCGAGCGAGGACCGCAGATAATACTCGCTGTATATCGAGGACCGGAGCGACCAAGTGACGCAGCAATATCCGTCTTTTCACGGCGCCTCTGCCAATTCGGCAAAACTCTCCGTCCAACCCCAGCAATCTTTATTTACTCCCTCACCCGAACACTCCACTAATCGCCCCCGCCGGACACCGCGACTCGCAGAGACCACATCCGAAACACTGCCCGGGATCCACCACCACCCGTCCCTCATACCGGATGGCAAAATACGGGCAGACCTTCTCACAAAGCCGGCACCCGCTACAGCGCCCCGCTTCGACCACCGGAACCGCCGGTTCATACTGCGGTTTCCGTCGCGTCAAACGAGCGGCAATCACCTGCGCCACACTGTCAAAACCATACTCATCCAAGGCCTTCGGCAAATCGTCCACGAGCCGCCGGTATAAATCCTTTCCGTAAAGCAAGGCGGCAGAGAGCATTTGGACCGCATCCGCTCCGGCCAATAAAAACTCCAGGACATCGGCGGCCGTTTTAACGCCACCCACTCCGATCACGGTCAGATCCGGCTCGGCCTCCTTAATCTGATGAACCAACGCCAATGCCAACGGTTTGATCGCCGGTCCGGAAGTCCACACATGCCCGGCTGGGTTGCCCAATAAAACCCGGCGGCCGGCCAGATCCACTTTCATAGTCGGCCCCAAAGAATTGATAGCCACAACGCCGTTCCCGCCGTTCGCTTTAACCATTCGGGCAAAGCCGGCCGGATCCGGCAAATGCGGGCTGATCTTCATGAAAAATGGTTTGTCGGTATAGGCCCGGATAGTCCGGACCGTGGCCGCCATGGCGGCCACATCGTTGCCGACGTAATGGGTGGAGACTTCAAACGCGGCCGCCAAAGGATCCAACAAGGGAATTAACGTCTCCATATCGGTTTGGGAATACCCGACGCTGACAATTAAGGGAATTGTCAAATCAGTCTCAAGTTCCGGCAAGATCTCCGTCAGCCATTGCTCCGGGGGATATTCCGACCACAACTCGTTGTTCATGATCAGATCCCGTTCCCCATAAATGCAGGGCCGTTGAACTTGGGCGGCTTGCGTCGAGATGGTCTTGGTGACCAAACCGCCGACTCCCAAAGCCGCGATATAACGCAGCTTCGCCGCATCGCCCACCAATGGTCCCGAGGCCGGCAACAACGGATTTTTCAATTCAATCCCCGCGATATTTGTCGAAAGCCGCATCAGCTTCTCCTCCGATCGATTCCGGAAATGGGTCGCCAGCTAAACCCCGGCAGAAATCCGCGATCAATCCTAAAGCAACCCGCTTGCGGTAAACCGCGGTAGAACGTTGGTCGTCAATCGGCTGGATCAACGGTTCGTATCCCGCCATAAACTCAGGAAGCAATCCCGGCAATTGTCGGGTGCTCCGTCCCAACAGCCGGCCTTCCAGCGCGGCATCCCGCACCACCCGCGGCGCAACCGCGCCGCAGGCGATCCGGAGATCGATCAAGCGGCCGCCCCGTTGTTCCGCCAAAGCGGCGATCGACACTTTGGCAAGGGCGTCGGCCTTACGGGTGCCGACTTTTTGATAGTATTGGGTTTGATACCTTGTCGGCGTTAACGGAATTTCAATCGCTGTCAAAAGTTCGTTGGAGGCTAAGGCAATCCGACCCGGTCCCAAAATAAAATCCTGGATGGGCAGCACGATAACCAGTTCCTCCACCGTACTACGCAGTACCACCGAAGCTCCCAACGCATATAACGGGGGTAACGTGTCGGCGGCCGGGGAGGCATTGCAGATATTTCCGCCCAGGGTCGCCCGGTTGCGGATGGCGGGTGAAGCCATTAAACAGACGGCCTGCCGCAACACCTCCGGCACCAGCGGGTGTTCCGCGATCGCTCGCAAGGTCACGCCCGCCCCAATCGTCAACCGTTCATTCCCAACCGCGAGGGTTTGCAATTCAGCGACCTGATTCAGCAATACCACCGGTTCGGTGAAGCAGGGCGGCAGACCCGACCAATTCCGCCGCCGCACCATTAGGTCGGTGCCCCCCGCCAACAGCACCGCCGGTTGCTGTTCCCGTAAAATATTCAGGACTTCCGCGACGGTTCGCGGTTGAAAGGACGTTACCATAATCCCTCACCTCGCTCCGCGGCTAAGCCGATTGCGGCGACAATCATGCCATATCCGGTACAGCGGCAGAGATTGCCGGAGAGAGCTTCGCGGATCGCGAGCGGCGTCGGATGCGGATTGCGCCGCAGCAACGCTTCGGCCGCCAGCACCATCCCCGGCGTGCAGAAACCGCATTGCACCGCCCCGGCGTCACTGAACGCTTGCGCCAAGACCTGAAACCGGGCGTTTTCCCGGAAACCCTCGATCGTCAGCACCGCTTGACCGGCGACGCTGGCTACCGGCGTCAGACAGGAGTTGACCAGCCAACCGTCGATCAACACCGCGCACGCGCCGCATTCTCCCTCACCGCAACCTTCCTTGGGGCCGGTCAGGCCGCAATCCTCCCGCAACACATCCAGTAGACGCCGGAGCGGATTGGTCGTCACGGTGACGGTCCGATTGTTCAGCGTGAATTCAATCCGCTGTTCCACTGCCACGATCCATCGCCTCCATTACGTATTCCGGGGTGATCGGCAACTGCCGGATTGGAATCCCCAAGGCCTGGCTGACCGCAGCCGCCAAGGCTGGAGCCGCCCCGATCAAGGTTAATTCTCCGGCGCCTTTGGCGCCGAAGGGGCCCCGTTCGTAAGGATTGTCAATCAACTCACTCGCAATGGCCGGACAGTCCAGCGCGGTCGGAATGATATAATCGGTGAGATTTTTTTGGCGCAACCGCCCGTCCCGGCACTGCATGACTTCCAACGCTCCGTAGCCTAGACCTTGTAAAACGCCGCCCTCGATCTGCCCTTGAATGATCCGTTCGTCAATGGCCGCTCCGACGTCAAACGCGGTCCAAACCCCTTTGATCGCCAACTCGTAGCTGACCGGATCGACCGCCACTTCGACGGCATTTACCCCCCAGGAATACGCCGGGTAGGCGTCGCCGCTGAAAAAACGGTCATCCCATTCCATCGTTTTTGGGTGTTCGTATTGCTGCACCACTTCCACCGGCTCAGTCGTCTCCGGCATAACCCCCAATTTTTCCGCCGCTTCTTCCAACAGCTTTCCGACGATCATAATGGAACGCGAAGCGACCGTCGGGCCGGAGTCCGGTACCCGGTCGGTATCGGGCAGATCGTAAACGACCTTTTCCAGCGGAATTCCCAGTTTAGCGCCGACAATCTTCCGGAACGTCGTTCGCAAACCCTGGCCCATATCGGTATTGGCCACCAAAATCTCCACCGTCCCCGCAGGGAACCGGCGCAGTTTGACCACAGCTTTGATATGATCCCGTTCTCCGGACCCGGTGAACCCGCAGCCATGCAGGAACAAGGAGATTCCGACGCCCCGGTGCGAACCGTCCGGGGCGGGGGTCCGGAATTCCGCCCGTTTCCGGTAATAATCGGAACGCTGCGCCACCGCAGCGACCAGTTCCGGAAGTTTTACCGCTTGTTTAAAGGTTCCGCCGGTTGTGGT
Source organism: Bacillota bacterium (assembly GCA_023410535.1). Classification (GTDB taxonomy): domain Bacteria; phylum Bacillota; class UBA4882; order UBA8346; family UBA8346; genus JAEYPR01. Next base: position 64,165 of record JAEYPR010000003.1, read on the forward strand.
CGGATCGCCCTGCCGGACCTGATGCCGCAGTTTGTACTCCAAGGGATCCATACCGCATTGTTGCGCCAATTCCTCTAGATGCCGTTCGATTGCAAAAATGGCCTGCGGCGCGCCAAACCCGCGAAACGCTCCGGTCGGGACGGTATTAGTCGCCACCGCCCGCCCGCGCACCGTAAGATTGGGGATCCGGTACACCCCGCAAATATTGAACAACGCCCGCTGCAACACCACACTGGACAATCCGGCGTAAGCACCGGCATTGAGCAAAATATCAGCTTCCATTGCGGTAATTTGACCCTGTTCATCCAACGCCGTCGCCAGCCGGATCAGCGAGGGATGCCGCTTGGTCGTGACCTCCATATCCTCGGAGCGATCCAGCAAAAGTTGGACCGGCTTTCCTGTTTTATACGCGGCCGCCGCCACCTGCCCGGCCAACAGCGACGGATACTCCTCTTTCCCGCCGAAAGCCCCGCCGGTGGTCGTTTGGACGATCCGGACCCGGTCGTCTTCCCATCCAAAGGCTTGCAAAAGGGCGTTTTTCACGTAATAAGGGCATTGAATCGAGCCGTACACGGTGATTTTCCCGTCGTCATAAATGCCCAAAACGCCCTGGGGTTCCAGGTAAGCGTGTTCCTGATATCCGGTCCGGTATTCGCCGCGGTGCACCCGGTGCGCCTGACGGAACAAAATGTCCGGCTCGCCCCGGCTAAAACGGTAATCGGCAAAACAATTGGCGGTACCCGTCAGCGGCGGCAAGGCACTCGTCACCGCGTCTTCAAAGTCCAAAAGCGCCGGAAGCGGTTCATAATCCACCGTAATGCCGTCCTTGAGCTCCAACACCCGTTGCTTATCGGGACCCACCACCAGCAGGACCGGCTCGCCGACATAGTTCACCTGGTCCTCCGCAAAAAACGGCTGATCGTTGCCGATCATCTTCACCCGGTTGGACCCGGGAAGATCATGCCGGTCGACGATAAAATAGCCGTCAGGCAGTTCCGGCCGAGCGATACTCCGGATACGCGCCCGGGCGTGAGCGGACCGCAGGGTTTTGGCGAACAACAATCCTTCCGGCCGCAAATCAGCCACATACCGGGCGGCGCCGGAAAGCTTCCCGCCATCGTCCGCCTTCGCCACAGGTTTGCCAATCGCTTCAACCATGATCCGCACCCCCTTGCCGTACCCGCTTCAGCAGCCGCCGGTAATCCTCCGGCGTATCGACGTCCAGTAAAATGCCATCATCCGCCACCGTTACCGGCGTAAAGCCTTGGCGTCCGATAAAATCCCGGAGATTCGAATCATCCGGTTCCGCCTCCAACTCCCGGGCGAGAGCGCCGGCCATAGCGACCGGATGCCCTTTGCGCCCGCCAAAGGTGGGGATCGCAATCGGCGCGTCCACCGTCAGTAATTGGCGGCAGACTTCCGGCTTAAGCAACGGATAATCCCCCGGTGTCAGCAGAAAACGCTCGCCGCGAATCCGGGCCGCGCCAAGCTTGACCGAGCTGAACATCCCCGTCGCATAACCGCTGTTCTCCACCAGTTCAACCTGGGGATAGCGGTCGACAATCGCCCGCACCTTCTCAATCCGGTAACCACCCACCACAATGAGGCGGTCGCAGACCGGCGCCAACCCGGCGATGCACCATTCCAGGACCGTCCGCTCCCCGAGCGGCAGTTCCATCTTAAAGCCCCCGGCCCGGCTGGAGAATCCGGCTGCTAAAATCAATCCCTCAACCGCCATGGCGGGCACCTCCGCAAAATTGTTGAAGATCGTTTTCAGAAAGGAGTAACCTCTTGGGCTGAAGCCAAATACGGTTTCAGTCCCGCCGACCCGACAATCAACCGTCGAATTTTTTATTTTTCTCCCCAGAATTCATTTTCCGGGTACCAGAATTCATTTTCTAAGTACCAAAATTCGTTTTCTGGGTACCAGAATTGGTTTTCTGAGAACCGGAATTCGTTTTCTTGATACCGAAATTCGTTTTCCGGGTCTCCAAATTTGTTTTTTTGATACCGGAATTCACTTCCCCGGCAGTTTACGGAAGGCTAACGCAACCGTTAGCGCTTATCCGCCAAGTTGGCGGTCACTTCCGGCATCCGGGCGGCGTATTCTTTGGTGTACAACAGCGGAATCACGGCGTACATGGCTGCCGCTTGGACCAATTCGCGCTTCCAGGTCCGCTCATTGGGAGCGTGCGCTTGATCTTCGTGACCCGGTCCAAATCCGATGCAGGGAATGCCGTATTTGCCCATGATCGAGACGCCGTTGGTCGAGAAGGTCCATTTATCAAGCAACGCCGGTTTTTGAAACAATCCTTGATACGCTTCGAGCAAGGTGCCGCAAACCGGGTGGTCTGCTTCAATGAACCAGGTGGGGAAGTAGGATTCGGTCGGATAAACCAGCCCGGTATAGGAAGGACGTTCATATCCGTACAGCGCGACCCCAGCTCCGGCGGCTTTAACTGCCGGCAGCTTCCGGATCTGGTCCAAAGCGTAATCTTTGTCTTCCCCGGCCGTTAAGCGACGGTCCACCGAGATCCAGCAACTATCCGCCACCGCGCAGCGGGAAGGCGACGTATGGAAGATCTCCGAAACGGTCAGACTGCCTTTACCGAGAAACGAATGGTCCTTCAAATTTTCATGCAACGCCCGCAACTCCGTCAAAATCGGCGCCATTTTATAAATGGCGTTGTCGCCGCGTTCCGGCGCCGAACCGTGACAACTGATCCCTTGGGTGGTGACTTTAATCTCCATCCGGCCGCGTTGGCCCCGGTAAATATTACAGGAAGTCGGCTCGGTGATCACCACGAACTCCGGCCGGATCTGATCCTCTTCAATGATGTACTGCCAACAGAGGCCGTCGCAGTCCTCCTCCTGGACCGAACCAACCACCAACAAGGTATAATCCGCTTCGAGTTGCAAATCTTTGATCACCTTGGCGGCATAAACCATGGCCGCCATGCCGCCGGTCTGATCGCTGGCTCCCCGGCCAACGATGATCTCCTCATCCTCAGCGCCCCGATACGGGTCGTACTCCCACAACTGCGGATTGCCAACCCCCACCGTATCAATATGCGCGTCCAGCGCCACCAGGTGACGGCCATGTCCGAGATACCCCAAAATATTGCCCATCGGGTCGATCGTCACCCGGTCAAACCCGACCCGCTCCATCTCCTGCTTAATCCTTTGCACTACCTGACCTTCCGCCGCGCTCTCGCTCGGAATCGCAATCAAATCCCGTAAAAAACGGCCAATCTCCGCCTGATACCCCCGGGCCGCCCGTAAAACCGCTTGATAATCGATCATTCCCGTAACCTCCCAATGTTTGCCTTCATTGCGAGTGAATTCAAGTCGCCAATGACCTCACCCCCGACCCCTCTCCGAAACGGCGAGGGGTGAATCGCCGGAATCGGCGGCCTAATTCTTTAATTTCAGATGTGCCAAATACCACAGGATATCTGAAGTTAGTAAAATGTATGCAATCCGGGGCCAAACCCGGCGCGCCGGGGGACACCTTGCAAAATCGGCAAAGCATTTATTCCAACCCCATTCATTGCTACCGTACCAAACCCCTAACGACCTCATTCCGTCATCCCTGCTCCAAACACGCCCGAACTGCGGCAAGCTCCGGCCGGACCACCATCGCCCGCCCTGCCGCCAACGCCGCGCTCTTGATATCCTTCAACCCGCTCCCGCTGACAATACAAACCACCCGTTCAGCGCCGGCGAGCAGCCCCAACTCCCGCAATTTCAACACCCCGGCAAAACCGGTCACCCCGGCCGGCTCCCCAAACACCCCGGTCTGCCGCGCCAACCGCCGCAGCGCCGCCAGAATCTCCGCATCGGAAACATCGATCATCCGGCCACCCGACTGGTGAACGGCATGCAACGCCTTGATCCCGTTCCGGGGAATCCCCACCGCGATACTGTCGGCAATGGTCTGCGGTTTTTCATAATCAAACCGGTCCGTGTCTTTCAAAAACGCCCGGGTCACCGGATTGGAATGCGCCGCTTGCACACCGACGATCCTTGGCAGTTGGTCGATCAGACCGAAGCGGTAACATTCCTGAAATCCTTTCCAAACGCCGGCGATGGTACAACCGTCGCCCACCGCTACCACCGCCACATCCGGGGCTTGCCAGTTCAACTGTTCACAGATCTCATAGGAGACCGTTTTTTTGCCTTCTACCAAAAACGGGTTGATCGCGCAGCTCCGGTTGTACCAACCGAACTCCGCCGCGGCCTGGAAACAGAGTTCCACCGCCACGTCATAGGTTCCCTGGACCAGAAAGACCTGGGAGCCGTAGATTAAAAGCTGGGTCACTTTCGCCTCCGGCGCCGTCTCCGGGACAAAGATATAGGTTCTCAACCCGGCGCTGGCGGCGAAACCCGCTAGCGAAGAAGCGGCATTCCCGGTTGAAGCGGCGCAAACCACCTCCCGGCCGAGTTCCACCGCTTTGGCGACTCCGACGGCGCTAGCCCGGTCTTTTAACGATGCGGTGGGATTCCGGGAGTCGTCTTTCAAATAAAGCTGCGGCAATCCGGTCTCTCCCGCCAGCCGTTCCAGATGGTAGAGCGGCGTCCAACCGACTTGCAACGGTTGAATCCCCCGGGGATCGTCGATCGGGAGCGCCGGCAAGTACCGCCAAAGCGAAAAATCGGAACAATGTTGCAAATACTCCCGCGTCAACACCTTGCCGATGGAGTCGTAATCCAATACCACGTCCAAAACGCCGGAGATACCGCAGTCGTCGCAAGTGTAACGAAGCTCACGGGCCGGATACTCCCTGCCGCATTGAACACATTTTAGGTGTAAGACTTTGTTCATCCGTTTCACCTTCTAATTAAGCGTCACGATCGTTCCGGCCTGGCCGGCCAAAGCGTCAACCGCCCGTTCCAGGGAGGTGATGATCGCTTTTTTCTCCGGGTGCAGCCGGGCGAAGGCGGCAGCGGCCTGTACTTTCGGCAGCATACTGCCGGGCGCGAAATGGCCTTCCCAGATATATTGTTCGCACTCGGCCACGGTGAGCCGGTCGAGCGGTTGCTGATTGGGTTGTTGGTAATGTAAGGCGACTCGCTCCACCCCGGTCAGGATCATGAGGATATCGGCTCCAACCTCCTCGGCCAATTTCGCGGCGGCCAGATCTTTATCGATCACTGCCGCCACTCCTGCAAACGTCCCGTCGGGTCTTTCAACCACTGCGATTCCGCCGCCGCCGGCCGCAATCACAATCGTCGAATCCCATAAAGCTTTAATCGACTGGATCTCAACAATCCGCCGGGGCAACGGCGAAGGAACCACCCGCCGCCAACCCCGGCCGGCATCCTCGACCATGGCAAATTGCCGCTCCGCCATGAGTCGCCGGGCCGCTGCCGCTTGATAAAACGGCCCGATCGGTTTGGTCGGGTTATGAAACGCCGGATCGGCCGGGTCAACCACCACTTGGGTAACCAACGTCACCACCGGCAACGGTCGCTTCCGACTGGCCAACGCCTGGCGCAAACCCTGCTGAATGTGATATCCGATATACCCTTGGCTCATGGCGGCGCAAACATCGAGCGGCAACGGCGGAGTCTGCTCCGCCGCCAGCTCTGAAGCTAACAAAATTCGCCCGATCTGCGGGCCATTGCCGTGCACAATCGCCAGTTCGTAACCATAGATGCATTTGATGTCGGTAATGATCTCCGCTGTTTTATTGACCACGGCCAACTGCGCCTCGGCTGTCGCCGGAGCATGCGCTTCCTGCAACGCGTTCCCGCCGAGGGCGATCACTACTTTCGGATGGGATCCCATGACGGCAATCCTCCTTTACCGCATCGCCCCGATCTTGGCATCGTAATCGGCGACTTTGGCATATTCCCGCTCCCAAAATTCCGGCGAACGCATCGCGTCCAAATAAGCTTTGGTATAACCAAAGGGCAACCAATCCCGTTCTTTTTGTTGGAAAAGTTGTTCTTTGCGCGCGGCATGCCGGAAGTCAAATACATTTCGATCGTCACTAGCATGGAAAATATCCCGAAGCCAACGCTCCAAAACGGCGTCGCTGGTCTCCAAGTACCGTTGCTCCAGATCGATCAGGACCGAATGATACCGGTCAAAGCTGTCGGTAGCGATGGTGACGACATTATCGTCGGGACCCATCCGCAGGTATTTGGCCATTTTGATCGCGCCCAAGATATTGCAGATCCCCGACACCCCGAACAGATCGCGCATCGCTTCGGCCAGCCCCGGGTCGACTCCCAGTTTGACCAAAATTTGTGGCGCGTCATGAATTACTTTTAAGGCTTTGACGCAATCGTCATCGTTGATCAGCGTTACAAAATCAGTGGTCAAGACATTATGAATCAAGGTGCACATCTTATCGCCGATACCCTCGATCCGGTGCTGACCGCGGCCGCCATTGGCCAAGGTGGAACATTCGTACGGTTCCAAGGCGGCAATCTTACATTCCGGAAACGCTTCCTTGATCGCGTCTCCGGCGGCGAGGGTCCCGGCCGAGCCCGGCGCCGAACAGAAGGCGGCGATCCGCCCATTACCGATTTCCGCGACTGCCGCAACCGCCGATTGACCGGTCACATAGCGGTGGAAACGGTAGTTGGGAAAGAGCTCGAACTGGGCCAACGGTTTATTTTTGGGGTTTTGCTTCAATTCATAGGTGCGTTGCAACGTCAGGATCACATCCGATTCGGTACCGGGAGTCAGATCCAACGTTGCGCCGTATTTCTCGATCCGTTCATACCGTTCCTTACTCATGGTATCCGGCATGATCACCACGGCCTCATACCCCATCAGGTTGCAAATGTAAGCAACGCCGATGCCGAAGTTACCGGTGGAGGGCCCAAGGATGGTATGTTCGCCCGGGATGATCTCCCCGTCGACACACCCTTCCATCAACGTGGCATAGGCCGGGCCGACCTTATGCGAACCGGACGGGAACTCTTTGCCCAGCATCACCACGATGTTGGCGTCCACTCCGGTCAGCTCCGGCGGCAGCACCAGCTTCCGGACTTGATTGTTCCGGTCCCGCCAGGTGATATTGAAAAGGTTGACCGGATCCAGCTCATTGGTTGCCAAAGCCGCGCCGGCCCGCTCCCGGATCACAGGATCGATCGTCGCGGGATGCAACATCTCCTCATAGGTCGGTCCAAACGGAATTTTGCCTTCTGCCACTTGGGATTCCTCCTTTACTGCTTGGCGGTTGCGCCGCATTGCTTCGTTAACTTAAGCCGTCTCCAACAGCTTTAAAATTGCTTGGCCGGCAATGTCGAAATAGGCGTCCAAATCAAACTGTCCTTCGGCGATCAAGTATTGCATCGAAGCGCCCATCATCAGCGAAACCATCAGGTAAGGCAGCATCGGCAAGACCCGGCGGGCCGGTTCCGATTCAAACCGCCCTTGGGCGAACACCTGAGTGATATCGCTCCGCCAGATGGCGAAGGTCTTTTGGAAGGTGGCCCGGACCGCCGGGTTGACGGTGCCTTGAACCCAGTAGTCAAACTGAACGTAATCCAGCTTTTGATTATGCAAGATATCGGCTTTCTTCTCCTCCAAAATCGCCTGGAAATTCTGTAAAAAAGTTTGTTCCGCCAGATTGACAACCTTGCGACGGTTGGTGGAAAACTTCTCTTGCAAGTCGTCCAACAAGGCGATCAACAGATCATTTTTGGTCGGATAGTAATAATGCAGATTAGACTGGATCAACCCCGCTTCTTTGGCAATCAAATGCATCCGCGTCCCGCTGATCTTTTCTCTGGCGATCACTTCCAGGGTTGCAGCCAAAATCTTCTGACAGGTCTCTTTACCGGACATCATGTTTCCTCTGTTTCATCATTAATTTCCAAATTTGTTGCATTGCATCGACGCTTGTTAACCGCTAAAACGTTTCTTTTTGGCGCCGCTTAAAACTTCCAGGGTTTCCCGGGGATTTTTCACTCGGCTCAAGAAGATCATCGCCCCAATGATATAGGGTTTAAAACCGGCTTGTCGATACAACGGCGCCCGGTAACGGTCAAAAACCGTCGCCGCCACTTCACCTTGCTGACAACTGACGCCGGTGATATCCGCCGGTAGGCAATGGAGGTAAAGCGCTTTCCCGTCGCGAGTCCGCTTCATCATCGCTTCGGTGCATTCCCATTCCTGATGGCGGGCGTTTTGGGCCAATAGTTCCCGCTCCAAGGCTTTGATTCCGTCAAAATCGCCGTCACCGTACAGCGCCGTCCGCCGTTCCATGGCTGCGAAAGGCGCCCAGCTTTTCGGATAAACGATGTCGGCGCCTGCAAACGCTTCGGCCATGGAATTGGTTTTCGTGAACTTCCCGCCGCTGACCGCCGCATTTTGCCTTGCCACCTCTTCCACCTCCGGCATCAGGTCGTATCCTTCGGGATAAGCCAAGGTTACCTCCAAACCCATCCGGGTCATCAAACCGATTACCCCTTGCGGCACCGATAGCGGCTTGCCGTAACTGGGCGAATAGGCCCAACTCATCGCCAGCTTTTTCCCTCGCAATTGATCCACCCCCCCGAAGTGGTGGATCAAATGCAATAGATCGGCCATACATTGCGTGGGATGATCGATGTCGCATTGCAAATTGACCAAAGTCGGCCGTTGCTCCAATACCCCTTCGTCATAACCCGCTTGAACGGCCGCGGCCACCTGCCGCATGTAAGCGTTGCCTTTACCGATGTACATATCGTCGCGGATCCCGATCACATCGGCCATGAAGGAGATCATATTCGAAGTCTCCCGGATGGTCTCGCCATGGGACACCTGGGACTTGCCTTCGTCAAAATCCTGGACGGTCAACCCAAGCAGGTTGCAGGCGCTGGCGAAACTGAACCGGGTCCGAGTGGAGTTATCGCGAAAGATCGAAACCGCCAAGCCGCTGTCAAAGATCCGGGCGGAGGCATTGTTCTCCCGCAACTCCCGCAAAATATCGGCCACTGCGAAGACCGCTTGAAGCTCATCAACGGTTTTTTCCCAGGTCAATAAGAAATCCCGGTTATACATCGCCTCGAATTGCAACTGCTCCAAGACGTCAAATCTGGTTTTGCAATCCATCCCGATCAACACTCCTTTATCTCCATATTTATTGAAACAAACGTTTCGCTATGCCTGGCCTAGACCCGGCGCCATAACCTGGCGGCCGCTTCATGGGCCTTGGCGTATAGCGCTTCCTCGTCCCAGACGGTCTGATATTTTTCCACCTTCAACCGGCCTTGGCACCAGACGTCGCGCGGTTGAAACCGGTCAAACAAGCCATGGACGACGTGCCCGAAAATGTTGGCGGGATTGACTTCGGTGGGAGCCCGGTACGGCAAGACGATCATATCCGCCGCAAACCCCGGCGCCAGCCGTCCCAACTTGATCCCCAAAAGCTTCCCGGCGTAATCGTAGCCGTTCCGGATACAAGCCAGCAAGTCGTCGTAGGAAAAACGCCAGGGACTGCCGATCCTCCAATGCATGCCATATAACATATTTAAGTACTCGCGGGTGATATTGACTCCCAGTGAGTCATTGCCAATGATGGCCGGAATGTTGAATTGTTGAAAAAGCGGGTAGTCGGGCAAGCCGACCGCATTATTCAGGTTGGAGGTGGGATTCAACGCGACCGTGCAGCCGCGTTGGGCAATGAGTTCCGCTTCGCCGGGGTCAATATGGACGCAGTGAGCCAGCAGCGAATCGGGTGTTAAGAGGTCGAAATCATCAAAGCGTTGCAATACCCGTTTGCCGTGACAGGCCAATGACTCCGCTTCGTCTTCGGGGCTCTCCGCCACGTGGACATGAATGGGCAGGTCTTGGTCGGCCAAAGCGGCGGCGATTTTTTGCAACGTTGCATCGCTTAAGGAAAGCGAGGCATGCATCCCGAACATTCCCCGGCACTGGGATGAACGGGTCTCCCGGGCGAACTCCAGATTCTCCGCAATACATTCATCAACCGGGAAGCGGTCGCTGGTCTCAAAGCAGAAGACCCCGCGCAAGCCCAGCTCGTCGCAGAGCCCTTGCCTTAACATATTGAGGCTGCCCCGGATCGCCCCGCCGGCGTGATGGTCGATTAAGGTCGTGACTCCGGCTTTGACATGGTCAATCCCTGATACGACGGCGCTATGATAGGTCGCTTCCAAGTCCAGCGCCCGGTCAAAGCGCCACCACAGTTGCTCCAGGAGTTGCCGGAAACTTACCGGTTGAAACGGCAATTGCAAACCGCGGACCAATGCCGCGTACAGATGGGAATGGCCGACGATCATTCCCGGCAGCACCAGAGCGCCGCGACAATCGCAAACCGCAGCGGCGCCCGGAAACTCTGCCATCGGTCCCGTCGCCCGGACGGTGTCCTCAAACAAAATGTAACGCGCGGTCTGATAATCATGAAAGTCATAAATATCGGCGTTGATCAATGCTTTCATTGCAAGCGACCTCCATTCCCTCTAAAAACGACGAATGGCAAAGCGGTCTATGATGAAATTCGATTGACTGGTCAATCAAAACGCGTTACAAATATTATTGCTTTTTTAATTATACTACCATTATCTGGTGATTACGACTGAAAAACGATCCGGCCCGGTTCCATCGACTGGACAATTGCCAGGGAGTCGACCCGGATGCCCTGCTCCCGGAGCAGTTTGCCGCCGGGTTGGAACCCTTTTTCAATCACAATCCCGACCCCGGCCAACCGCGCGCCCGCTTGATCGACAATGTCCTTCAATCCCAGCACCGCTTTGCCGTTAGCTAAAAAATCGTCGATGATCAACACCGTGTCGCGACGGTTCAAATATCGTTTGGAGACCCGGATCTTATATTGTTTCGCCTTAGTGAAGGAGTAAACCTCACTCTCGTAGGTATCCTGATCCAAATTTTTCGACTCCGTCTTCTTCGCAAAAAGCACCGGCACGTCAAAATATTGCGCCACAATACAGGCAACCGCAATCCCCGATGCTTCAACAGTCAAAATCTTGGTAATCGCTTCCCCCGCAAACCGCGACTTAAACTCTTTCCCCATCTCGTTCAGGAGTTTCACATCGATCTGGTGATTTAAGAAACTGTCTACCTTCAAAATATCATGCCCGATAACTTGTCCCTTCTCGATGATGGCATTCTTCAAAAGCTGCATAACCAACCGCCTTCCGTGTATATGTAAATTATTGATGTTTCTTGCACCGTACAAACTTTCCCCAACCGGGCTCCCCGACAAATTCGCCGTGGTCGAAGACCTTCCGACCCCGGGAGAATGTCAACACCGGATACCCCTGAAGCTTGACACCCTCCCAGATCGTATAATCCACCTGGGAATGCAGCTTCGCTTGGGTAATCGTAAACTCCTGCCGCGGGTCGTAAACCACCAAATCCGCATCGCTCCCTATGGCGATCGTTCCTTTTTGCGGGGCGCAACCGAAGATCCGCGCCACATTGGTCGCGCAAACTTCCACTGCCCTATGAAACGAGATCCGGCCTTGATTGGCCGCACTCAGCAAATACGGGTATAAATTCTCAATCCCCATGCAACCGTTGGGTATCCTGGTGAAATCATCTTTCCCTGCCGCCTTTTCGAAGCTCTGAAACGGGCAATGATCGGTCGCTACGGTCTGAATGTCGCCCCGCCGCAAGCCCTCCCAAAGCGCCGCTTGGCTATCGGGTCCTTTAATCGGTGGCGAACAGACAAAGTTACAACCGTCGGGACGGCGGTACACTTCGCGGTCAAACTGAAGATACTGCGGGCATGTCTCGGCATAAATCGGATATCCGGCGTCCCGGGCCGCGGTTACCGCTTCCAACCCTTCCTTGCACGCCAGATGCACGATATATAACGGTGCATGGAACGCTTTCGCCAGATGAATCGCCCGTTGAACCGCTTCCGCCTCCACGAATTCGGGACGGCTTTCATAATGATGCCAGGCGCCCGTTTTCCCTTCCGCCAGCAAACGGCGGGTCCGTTGCGCAATCAAGGCCGAATTCTCGGCATGAACCGCAATCAACACCCCGGTCGCTTTCGACCGTTCCAGCGCCGCGGCTAAAACGCCGTCATCCACCATCAGATCGGGATAAACCATATATAATTTGAAACTGGAGACCCCAAATTCCACCGATGCTTCGAATTCATCTAAAACCGCCGGCGGCAAGTCGGTGATCGCCGTATGAAATGCAAAATCAACACAGGCTTGCGGTTGGAACTTGGCAATCCGTTCCGCTACCGCCGCCACCAGTCCCTGTCCTTTCGCTTGAACCGCAAAGTCAAATACCGTAGTCACCCCGCCGCATGCCGCCGCCCGGGTACCCGTCTCGCAATTATCGGCCGACCTAAACTGCCCCACCGGCGTCTCTAAGTGGACATGGGCGTCGATCGCTCCCGGCAATACATAACAACCGGCTGCGTCCACCACTTCAACCGCAGCGTCATTGAGCTCCGTCCCAATGACCGCAATCCGTCCGTCTTGAATCCCAAGATCCGCCCGGTACCGGTCAATAGCTGTAATAATCGTTCCATTTTTGATCAGAAGATCCATACTAACTGCCTTCTTATCTTTAAATATCTTTTAACGATCGACCCGTCTTTCCCGCCCTAACCTTGATGATCTCGCTCATGATGCTCAACGCAATCTCCTCCGGCGTCTCCGACCCAATATCCAAACCCACCGGCGAGTGAACCCACTCCAGCCGTTCCCGCGACACCCCGGTTTCGGCCAGCCGTTCCCGGACCAATAAACCTTTGCGTTTACTGCCGATCATCCCGATATACGCCGCCCCGGAATGAATGACCGCTTCCAGCGCCGGGAGATCCACATCCTTGGTGGCAATCACGATATAACAATTGGCGTCGATTTCCACCTGAGCGATGGCTTCCCGGATATCCTCATGCCAATGAACCGCTGCTGCCATCGGATAACGACTGGAATTGGCGAACTCTTGACGGTCATCCACCACAATCAACCGGTAGCCAAGCATCTCCACCAACCGGCCGACCGCCAACCCGACGTGTCCGGCTCCGATCATGACAATCGTCGGTTTGGCCGTGGTAACCTCAATAAATACTGAAATGGTCCCGCCGCAGAGCATCGCAATTCCGTGATTGACAGCACTGTCCAAGGTATATTCGACAACGCGCGCCTGGCCTTCGTTAATGGCTCTCACGGCATCTTGAATGATCAACGCTTCGGCCAACCCGCCGCCGATGGTACCAATGATGCTTCCGTCGGCTTGCACCAACATCTTGGCGGTATTGCGCGGCGTGGATCCTTTGGCGCTGATAATTGTGGCGACCGCGAACGGAATCCCCCGTTCAACCAGTGTCGCTGCCTCAGCGTAAATATTCATGGAGTAATCCTCCTGTCCAAGCTGAAAATCGACTCGGGCCAAGGTCGATCCTCCCCGCTTATTTTCTTAATTCGCTTGCGCGAGCGGTAGCTAGGGTGGACGACTACTTACCGAAGGAACACGCCGGATAATGGCAATCCGGGCATTGCCGGCAAAAGCCCCCATGGCCAAAAGCGATTAAATCTTTGCGGGTCAACCGCTCTTTGGCTAGCAAACGGGGCAGCACCAAATCCAAAATCGTTGTTTGATTCATCATGGCGCAGGCCGGGATGCCGAGTAGCGCCGCCTCGTGATAATAAGCCAGCATTCCCAGGGCGCTGGGGATCAGCGGTAAACCGTAACTAACCACTTCAGTGGCGCTGTTCCGGAGCGCTTGCGGCGTGACGTCATCGGCGTCAACCGCCATGCCGCCGGAGAGTAAAACAATATCGGCGCCACGCTCCAAGAAACGGCGTATTTGCTCACCAATAAACTCCGGGTCATCGGGAGCGTATTGCAAGTCCAAAACCGTTCCGCCATAATGCGCCACTTTGGCGCGGAGCACCCCGCCAAAACGATCTTGGATTCTACCATAATAAACTTCGGAGCCGGTTACCACAATTCCGATTTGCAACGGATAAATTGGTTTCAAATCAAGCGCCGGGCCATGTTGGCGACGAAGCGCTTCAATCCGTTCCACTTCGGCTTTGGCGATCACCAACGGAATGACTTTAGCCCCGGCCACCAGTTGTCCGGCTTCCACCAACGTATTGGTGTGCAGCGTGGCGATGGCAAAGTCGTTTCCTTGATTCAATTCTGTCAGCAACTCCGGATTCACCTTGAGCAGCCCGCGTCGGGCCGACCGGAGATTGGCTTTCCCTTCGGACGGTTCCAGAACGGTTAAATCCGGGGCGGCAATCGCCGCGGCCAACCGCCGGGCCGCTTCATTCTCATGCAATTGGTCTTCCGAGCAGTCGACCACCCAAAGATGGTATTTGCCCATATTCTTTAATGCTTCGATATCTTCGGCTTGAATGATGTATCCCTTATGAAAGGCCACACCTTTAAAGGTTCCCGGCAGGACTTTGGTTAGATCGTGGGCTAAAACCGTTCCCACGCTGTCTTCCACGTTTACTTGTCGCATCATTCCGGCCCGCCCCCCCGCCTAGCGAATTCCGGCCCGCTCTTGGACTTGCGTCAAGAGACGATTGGACTGCTTGATCACATCAGCCTCGTCAATGGTGGTGAGGCGGTTTCCTTCATAAACAATTTTGCCGTCAACCATTGTTAAGGCGACATCACTGCCACGGGCTTGATAGACAAGTTTGGCGTAAATATTGGCGCCGCCATCGGGCGTGCAATGCAGTTTCTCCAGATCGACCAGGACTAGGTCGGCCTTTTTGCCGGGTTCCAACGAGCCGATCTGATCAGAAAGTCCCATTGCCGCGGCTCCGCCTAACGTTGCCATTTCAAATACCTGCCGGGCCGGCATTACCGTCGGACCGTGCAGCGGTTTTTGGATCAACGCCGCCATCCGCATTTCCGTGAATTGATCGAGATTATTATTGCAAGGCGTGCCGTCGGCGCCGATCGAGACATTGATCCCCTGTTCGAGCATCTCCGGGATTCGGGCGATGCCGGAAGCCAACTTCATGTTACAGGAAGGACAATGAACGACATGGATCCGACGCTGCCGGATCAACTCCAGCTCCTGATCATCCAGCCAAATGCAATGGGCCAAGATCAGGTCTTCGTTAGCCATTCCCAACTGGTCGAAGTACAGGACGTTCCGCAGCTTCCGTTCCGCTTCCACCAGGCGGATCTCGCCTTGGTTCTCGGCAGCGTGGGTATGGATCTTTACTTTATGCTGGCGAGCCAGCTTACTCACTTCTTTAAGGAGCGTTTCAGTGCAAGAGACCGCAAAACGAGGAGCAAAAGCATATTGCAAACGACCAGCGGCTTTACCGTGCCATTTCTCAAGCAATGCCACGCTTTCCGCCAATGATTGATCGGTCTGTTCCAGTAAGCTGCCGGGGACGTCCTGACCCCAATCCATCATGCATTTCCCGCTGATCGCCCGGATGCCCGAAGCTGCGATGGCTTCAAAAGCGGACTCGGTGTGATGAACGGTTTCCATATCGATAATGGCCGTGGTGCCGCTCCGGAAAAGCTCGCCAATGCCCAGCAACGCCGAATAATACAATGACTCCGGATCATGGGCGCCCTCCAGCGGCCAGATCCGTAGCTTAAGCCAGTCTAGTAATTCCAAGTCGTCGGCCTGACCGCGAAAGAGCGATTGGCAGAGATGGACATGCGGCTGGATCAAACCCGGGATCACCACTTGTCCGGCGGCGTCGATGATCCGGTCGGCGACCAGTTCCTTCGGACTGATCGCCTTGATCCGGTCGTTTTCAATCAGGATATTGCCGCGCAATACGTCCCGTCCGGAATTCATGGTGACGATTAACGCATTGGTAATGCCGATCGTTGCCACGGTCATCCCCCATGTCTTTCATAAAATGTTTCTCTAAAATTATATGCCCGCCACCGGCCGGTATACTACCGTTCCTCCCGCGCGTAGGGAATGCCTAGCGCTTCGGGAGTAGCAACCCGGCGGAAACGGGTCTCCCGGGTCATGATGATTAAGATGATAAAGGTAAAAAGATATGGCATCATTTTCAAGAAAAACGAAGGAATGACAATACCCATGGTTTGCAAATGAAAGCCCAAAGCGTCAATGGCGCCGAAGAGATAGGCCCCAACCAATGCCCGGACCGGATTCCACATCGCAAAGATCACCAAAGCTACCGCGATCCAACCGCGGCCGGCCGTCATATTCTCAAGCCACGAAGGAGCGTAGGCCAATGAAAGGTAGGCGCCGGCCACACCGGCCAACATACCCCCGACCACCACCCCAAGGTAACGGACGGTAAACACATTGATTCCAGCGGCATCGACGGCGCCGGGGTTTTCACCCACCGCTCGCAAGATCAGCCCGGTCTTCGTCTTATAAAGTGCCAGCCAGAACAGGATAATCATCACGTATCCGCCATAAACCAACAGATCGTGATTGAAGAAGATCGGACCCAACCATGGTAGTTGGCTCAGCCCTGGGAGGGCGACCGCCTTAAAGGTAGCCGGGGCCGGAATTCCGATCAACGGTTTCCCGACATATGCGCTTAATCCAGTCCCGAAGATGGTCAAGGCCAAGCCGCTGACGACCTGATTGGCCCGTAGATGGATTACTAAAAAGGCATGAATCAACGCCATCAGCCCGCCGGCCAACATCGCCGCCAGCACCGCCAGCCAGAGGTTTTTGGTCAAAACATCCACCGCGAAGCCAGTCACGGCGCCGACCAGCATCATTCCTTCGACTCCAAGATTCATGACTCCGGTCCGCTCCGCCAGCAACTCACCCAAAGCAGCGAAGAGCAATGGGGTGCCGGCGATGATTCCGGTGGACAAAACAGCGACAATAATTGACTGCTCCATTATGAATCCTGCCCTTTCCGCGTCAAGCGATATTGGCTCATGATCTCGCCGCCCAAAACGAAAAAGAGGATCGCGCCTTGGAGCATCGAAACGGTAGCTGCGGGAAACCCGGAGGTCTGAATGCTAAATCCGCCGACCAGCAAACCGCCTAATAAAAACGAGACGAGCACAATGGCCCAGGGATGCAAGCGGCCTAACCAAGCCACGATAATCGCGGTGTAGCCGTATCCCGGCGAGATCCCGGAGAGTAACCGTTGGGTGATGGCCGAGACTTCGCACATCCCGGCGATCCCGGCGATTCCGCCGCTGATGAACATCGTCAATAAAATATTACGGATATAATTCATTCCGGCGTAATTGGCGGCTTTCGGACTTTCGCCGCAAACCCGGATCTCATAACCCCATTTGGTATACTTCAGGACAATCTGAAAGATCGCCGCAATCACGAGTCCAAAAACCAAACCGTAATGGATCCGCGACCCGCCGATCGTCGGCAATGTGGCATTGGCCGAAAACGGGGCGGTGTTCGGAAAATTATAGCCATTAGGGTCTTTCCAGGGGCCGAAAACCAGGAAGTCGACCCAAAGAATGGCGATATAATTCAACAGTAAGGTGCTGATGGTCTCATTCACCTTTAAGTACGCCTTGGGAATGGCCGGGATCAGGCCCCAGATCCCGCCCATCAAAAATCCCATCAGCACCATAGCCGGCAGCAAAAGATAGGGCGGCCATTGTGGAAAGCTCAGTGCCAGCCAAGTGGCGCCAAACGCTCCCATATAAAACTGACCTTCGGCGCCGATGTTCCAAAGTTGCATCCGGAAAGCCAGTGAGATGCCCAAACCGACCAACATCAACGGGATTGCCTTGACGACCGTCTCCGACAGTCCGTACGCGGAGCCGAACGCCCCTTGAAACATTAAGGTATAAACGGTAATGGCGTTTTTCCCGGTAGCTGTAAAAAAGATTCCGGCAAAAAACAGCCCCAACACCAACGAAACCAGGGGCACAATCACTTGGGCCGTTTTAGAACCGGCGCCCCGTTTCTCAAAACGCCAGCCTTGGACAAGCTTAACTTGCATGGTTTTCCATCCTTTTACCGGCCATCATCATTCCCACCGCTTCGATCGTGGTCTGTTGTGGGTTGACGATCCCCATAATCTCACCGCTATGAATCACCGCAATCCGGTCCGATAACTCAAATAACTCGTCCAACTCCTCGGAGATGAGTAAAATCGCTTTCCCCGCCGTCCGCTCCATTAGGAGCAGCTTCTTAATACTTTCAATGGCGCCGATATCCAGACCGCGCATGGGATAAACCGCCACAATCAAGCGGGGATCGCATTCAATCTCCCGCGCCAACAGCAACTTCTGCAAGTTTCCGCCCGACATCAGTTTGACCGGGAAACCGACGCCGGCCAGTTTGACATCGAACCGCTGCACCAAGTCGACGGTTGTTTGGTGAACCCGGCGCCAGTTGATTATCGAACCTTTGATCTTCCGATACGTCTTCAACACTACGTTTTCTAAAGCGTTTAAATTCGGCAACAATCCGGTCGCCAACCGGTCCTCCGGAATGTAACTGACGCCGGCGTCGATCATTTTGGCGCTGGAGGTATTGGTCAATTCCTGTTGTTCAATCCAAATCCGGCCGGTTTCGATCCGGCGCAACCCGGCGATGACCTCGGCCAGATCTTTTTGACCGTTTCCGGCAACTCCGGCGAGTCCCAAAATCTCGCCGCCGGAGATCGTCAAAGTAATATCCTTCACCGTAGCCAAGCCACGGTCGCCCAAGGCGGTGACGTTCTCCAGCCGCATGACGGCGGGACCGGGTTGGACCGGATCTTTATCTATGGTACGCATAATATCGCGGCCAACCATCATTTGCGCCAATTCAACTTCGCCGGTTAAACCGGTTTTGACGGTTCCGACATTTTTGCCGTTGCGCAAGACCGTGATATAATCGGTGTTTTCCATCACTTCATTCATCTTGTGGGAGATGACAATGATCGCTTTGCCTTGCTCGGCCATGAAACGCAAGTTTTTATATAGTTCATTGGACTCTTGCGGCGTCAACACCGCCGTCGGTTCGTCCAAGATCAAAATCTCCGTCCCGCGGTACAGCATCTTGACAATTTCCACTCGTTGCTGCTCACCGACGGACAACTGCCAGATCCGCGCCCGCGGATCGATTGCAAAACCATAACGTTGCGAACATTCCAAAATCGCGGCTTCAATTGCTTTCTGATCATAGATCTGTTGCAACTCCGGCAAGCCCAGCATAATGTTTTCGGCGACCGTAAACGGTTTTACCAATTTGAAATGTTGGTGGACCATACTAATCCCATGACAGACAGCGTCCTTGGGGGAAGACAGTTCAACCTTGCGGCCGTTGATTCGGATCTCGCCTTCATCCGGTTTGTACAGACCGGTCAAGACGCTCATTAAAGTGCTTTTGCCCGCGCCGTTCTCCCCGAGCAACGCGTGAATGTGCCCGGGCTCGACAGAAAAAGAGACCCGGTCATTGGCGAGCACCCCGGGAAACTTTTTGGTGATACCGATCATTTCAACCATCGGTTGAATGCTCATGACACCCATCCTTCAAATTACTCAATTTCGTTTTCGTTGGGAATGAAATCAAAGAAAAAACGTATCTGTCACACTAAATATCGTTAACCGCCTTGCAACCTATTTTCATTTATTCTCGGCAACACCGTTAAAATTATAATAAGCCTATACCGGCATGGAACGTCGGTATAGGCTCTGAAACACTGCAACGCTTATTTCGGAATGGTTCCCTCAACACCTTGAACGAACCAGTTCATCTCCAACATTTCTTTGTCATTCAACTTGACGCCGGCTTTCACTTTCACTTGACCGGCTTGATCTTTCAACGGACCGACGAAGACTGCGTAGTCGTCCTTCATGAAGACCGTTTTTTGCTTCGCCACTAGGCTTTTGACGTCGGCGGAAACCATCGGGCCGTACGGACCGATATCGATCACGCCGTCGGAGATACCGCCCCAGTATTGATTGGTCTTCCAGGTACCGTTCATAACGGATTTAACAACCTTGGTATAATACGGACCCCAGTTCCAGACCGGAGCGGTTAAGACCGCTTTCGGAGCAAAGGAACGCATATCGCTGTCATAGCCGATGCCATAGGCGCCTTTTTCTTCGGCGGCTTGCATTGCGGCCGGAGTGTCTTGATGCATCGCAATGAGGTCAGCACCGGTATTTAACAGGCTTTTCGCGGCATCTTTTTCAGTGGCTGGATTGTACCAGGTATTGGTCCAAACAACTTTCACTTTAACATTCGGGTTAACGGATTGCGCACCTAAAGTGAAGGAGTTGATTCCCCGGATCACTTCGGGAATTGGGAATGCGGCGACATAGCCAATCAAATTTTTCTTGGTGTATTTGCCGGCGACGATACCGGATAAGTAACGGCCTTCGTAATCCCGACCAAAGTAGGTTCCGGCGTTTTTGGCGGTTTTAAAGCCACTACAGTGCATAAAGACAACTTTGGGATATTTGGCGGCGACTTTTTGGACATAGTCCATAAAACCAAAGCTGGTTGCAAAGATTAACTTGTTGCCCTTCTCGGCCAATTCGGTTAAAACACGTTCAGCGTCTGCGCCTTCGGGGACGGACTCGACATACGAGGTCTCGACATTCGGAATTTGTTTTTCAACATACTTCCGGCCCAGATCATGGGCATAGGTCCAACCGGCATCGCCCACCGCGCCCACGTACATGAACGCCACTTTGAACTTCTCATTGGCCGCATCAACCTTCGGACCGGCCGAACCAACGACCATCGCCACCACTAACGCGACGAGAACTAACGGGAATAACCACTTCTTCAACAAAATACGCCTCCTATTATTTTTTATGATAAATGAGGAAATTGCCTAATACCCTCAATGAGCCCTGGATGACGATGAATGCGGTTACCCGAAGCGCTAATGTGATATTTATGTTAAAGTACCATTTTTGATCAATTAATCTAATTTAAATTATATAGTTTGTGTCATATGTCTGTCAATGAATTCTGATCGGTTTCAGAAATATGACACAAACGGTTGAATATTATCCAATAGCTTGTAACGATAGTACAATCATACAATGAAGTCATAGTTTGTACAAGTTGAAAACATGTTACGGATTGGTCACACCCCACTGTTTCCAACGTTTTCCTCTGGTTACGGAGTGGAATTCGATTCATCATTCGTCTCCAAAGGACACGTCTCTCAATCTTCCAACAATCTCCCCGATATTGAGACACCTCCCAAGATGACTCCGGCATGTGCCGCAGTGTCCGAAAAACAAAGACCTCCTGTCCTTTACAGGGCAGAAGGTCTTTCCTATGGTACCACCTTAATTCATGCCGTGAAACATTATCTCATTATTTGTAACACCGCCCACGGGATGGCTTGCGCTTCGTTCAGCCTGCCGGGTCTATTCGCTCAGAGGCGCTTCTTTCAAATCCAACTCCAACTGAGTGGCGTTCTCTTGCTCACGCCGCAATACCTGAGTCGTCAAAGTGAACGTAACGGTTCTGACGACCGTATCGCCTTTGATCGTGTGCGACGCGGCCGCGTCGGAAACGAAGGCGCAGATCGTTAGCTGATTGGGATCGATCCCGGCGATTTGCGGGAAGTTAATATCTTTGGTAAACGGAAGCTTGGTACTGCCCATGCCGTTTTGCACCGAACCGTCCGGTTGGCTTACCGCCACGGTAACTTCCTCTTCAAGTTGGCCGTCGACTCGAACTCCGCTTGCACCGACAAAAGAACCGGTCGCGGTCGGATTGAGCACCCGGCTTTGAACAACCCCGGTCAAGGCGGTTCCGGTCGGTGGGACCACCCGGAACTGATACTCCACGGTTTCGGTCCGGCGATCTTCCGCCAACAGGGTCCCGCTGGGACGGACAATCTGCATTGACGCCGCTCGATTAATATAATTGAAAGACGCTAAACTCGGAAAACTTCCGACCGGAATCTCCAAGGGAACCCCTTGAAAATTTACATTGGACCACAGTCGGATAAACTCACCGCGATAATTGGGACCCGCCGATACCACGACCGAGGCCGTCCGGCGGGTAAATTCGATCGCGTTAAAATCGTTTAAACTCCGGACCAGCGTACGCCAGGTGCCCGTGAAGTTGGTTCCGGAGTAAAGATCAACAATCAATGGGACTTCAGCCAATTGACTTCCCCTCCTCTGGCAGATTCAATAAATAATCCATCTTATTCGGGACGAAGAGCGGTTTCAATCGTCCAAAAGCATAATCTGTAATTCACTTCGCTCGTCAATGCCATCGCAGTCGTTCCGCAAATTAGGAAAGGGCCGACCCAAAAGAAACTCAGGCCAACCCTTCAACTGTTCATGGAAGACAATTAAGCCGGCGGCAACAGGATAATAATGGTGTCTTGGAAGAAAAGCTCCAATGTCGCTCCGGTGATCGCCAAGGTACTCGGATCTTCGGTAATTGTCAGTATTTGATTGACAATGGCCAAACTTCCCTCGACGATGACATTGGGCGGGAAGGTTCCCGGTATCGTCTCCAAGAAACTGAACGGCACGACTTGCGTATCAGTATGAACTTCCGAATCAATGCCGATGTATTGCGTGTTGACAATTACATCGCCACTGATGCGAACGATGACTGACGAAAAACCGACGATTTCAAAAACGACATTCGCCAAGCTGACTGTGACAGAGGTAATACTGATCGCCTGCACCGATAAGGCGATTTGGATTAAGAGCGTTTGATCGCGTCGCGTCGTGATGCTTAATACGACGGGTTGAGGAGGAGGAACCGGAGGAACCGGCGTCGGAACCGCCACACAACGTCGTTGCAATTGCGCCAACACGTTACGGGATATTTGATTTTCAAAACGTTGAAGCGAACTGCTAAATTCGCAGACGCAAGACGGCAGGCAACAAACGATCGAATTGGAACTCCCGCGGTTTACCGCATTAAAGCTGCAGTCACGGGAGCATCTATTAAAAGTGCTAGTCATACGAACACCTCATTCTAAAACGAAAGTAATTTTCGGAATAACATTAACCATTGACGGGCAACTTCAAATGGAGCGTTTTGCTCCATGAGCTGTTTACGCGCATTTTCAACCATGGGCCGCCGGGACGTTCCGAGCGCCTCCATGATGCAACGATACCACGCCTCGGGCTCCGCCCCGCAAAGCCAACCATTCACACCCGAAAGAACTGTTCCCCGGTAAGGCGGGAGGTTGGCATAAATCCCGACAATACCGGCGGCCGATAAATCACGGAACTTACTATCACTTTTCGCTTCATTGAACGAATGGGACCGCAAAGGCGCTAAACCCAGGCTCCATCCGAAATTGGCCAAAGCTTTTATGAATTCGCCATATTCGGAGATTGTGGGACGGATCGCCACAGTTTTTAATTGACGCCAGCGCTCCGGATAACAACCGACGAATTCAAACGCAACATGCTCCCCCAACGCCTCGCGCACCTCAATCAGCGCCGGAAAAATCGTCTCGATATCGCTCCGGTGGTGTCTGGTTCCAAAATAACCGATCCGCAAAGGCGCCTCTTCCGTTTCCGGCGCAAACGGTTGTAATTCAACCGCATACGGTAGATAGACGGCTTGGTAACCTTTGTTCCGCAAACGCTCCGCCAGTTCCTTGGAACCGGCTTTAATCAGAGCGGCTTCATCCATGATCCGCTTAATCAGCTGCGGCCGAAAACTTTGGTGATATCGCCGCCCCCATTCCTCATCCAGCGGCGGTTGAAGCAGATCGTCGTCAATTTCATAAATGACCGGAATCCCCCGGCGCCGCGCCAGTCGCGCCACGGTCAAAGCGTTACGGTTGCAACAACGCGACAGAATCAACAAATCGATCCGGGCCAAATCCTCCCGTTGCAAATATGCTTCCAAAACCAACCGCCATTCCAATTCTTCGGTAGTCAACGCCGAAAATGGAATCTGATAGGCCATGGCGGCTAATGCGCCGTATTCTGCTACCGCAATCAGGACCGAAGCTGTGTTGCGCAGCGTTAGACTCCTTTAATTCACATATTTTCCCGGATAGAACTTTTGCTCATAAGCATTAACCCTTATGCTGGTATCATACTATTCTCTCGGACCGCTTTTGCCACCGTGACATCCGCCTGACTCTTTGATTCGACACAAGTCAAACGGTTTTTCCCTTTTCAATAGCATATGCTGATGGCTTATCATCAAAAGCGATTCGCACTAATACAATATAGCATTAAAACTTTAGACCCGAGGTAAATATGGTCAAAATCCTTTGCATTATCCAAACGCCTGTCCCCTCAACGGAAATATCAATTATCCGCCCTTTTTCATATTTAGAGCAGCAACAGGAGATCACCTGGCAGCTGGTACTGGAAGAAGATTTTCACCCCGATATGCTCAATCAAGTGAATATTGTGATTTTTCAGCGAAATTGCCATCCAAATTGCATTAAAATATTAAACATGGTCCAAGTGGCGCAAATCCCCATTATCTATGAATTGGATGACAATTATTTCGATTTACCCGAGGAACTTCCAATCGGACGCTACATGCGCAACCCCTATGTGGTCAAAGCTTTCCATACTTTATTGCGTTCCGCCGATATTATCAAGATCGGCTCTCCGGAGTTGGTCCCGATAATCTCTCAATACAACCAGCGGTATGTTTATCATCCCTATGCGGTTGACCTCAATATCATCAACGCATTACCGCGACTTAATAACCCCAACTTTACCATCGGCTATGCCGCAACGCCCGGCCACTCTCTTGATTTAGAGGTAATTGTCCCGGCAATCTTCCAAATTGCCAAAATATTCCCCAAAATCCATTGGGATTTTATCGGCTGTTTACCCGAGGGAATTGAAAAATTGCCGAACCAAACATACACCCCGTTTATCTTCGATTATGCCACTTTCTTAACGGAACTGTACCAACGCGACTGGCAAATTGGTTTATGCCCGATCGTCGACCGGGCGCATAACCGTTGCAAAACCGATAATAAATTGCGGGAATATGGCGCCTGCAACATCGCTGGAATCTACTCCAATATTCCTCCTTATTCCCTGAATGTTCATCACGAGGAGACCGGTTTACTAGTGGCAAACTCCGAGCACGCTTGGTTTAACGCAATGATGAAATTAATTCGGAACGAAGCGCTCCGGCAAAAAATTAGCGTCCAAACTCGCAGTTGGATCGAACGAGAACGTTCCATTCCAGTGATTGCCAAATTATGGATAGAACTTTTTAAGAAAGTATTAAATCAATAGAAGGGTATTATTATGAATGAACAAACCAGCTATTGGGGCGTGCTGCTCCAACGGTTTTTTAATGTTTTTCAACAAATTACCTATCGGGGTGTAGCGATCTGTAAATATCTCTATTACCCCTTTTTGTACTATGCAACCAACCACTGGACCTTAACCTGGGCTAAAGAAAATATTCCCGGAATGGCGGAGCAAATCAAACAGTTCGACCTCTCCCAAATATATCGCTGGGCCGATGAACCCTATCGCTACGACGCTCATCCCGATGGAATGATCTTAATGCGGGCGGGCTTCGGCGACATCGCCTCAGTATATCTCCCGAAAGAACGTTATTTTCTACTCAGCCCTAATCAAGCCGAAGTTGATATTATCAGAGCAAATCGACCAGATCTCGATCCTCACAACATTCAGGAATTTTACCGGGAAAATCCGTTAGCTCTCGCCGAACTGAATCATCGGATCGAACAGGTTATTAATGAACATCAGAATGACCCGATTTTAGGAAGCGACGAGCTCTTAAAATGGTTTTACCGTCAGACTCCGGAAGTGATTCGAGTATTTGACGCCTTCCAATCACTGTTTGAGACATATAACGTTGGCGGGGTTTTGACCATCTCGTCCATTGTCTGGATGGATTGCGCGCTGAACTTAATTGCCCGCACCAACCGGATCCCCTCCGTCACATTACAGCATGGTTTGATCCTTGATCGCGATCTTTTTTGCCATACCCCCATTTCGGCAACGAAGAAAGCAGTTTGGGGAACGGCCGTTCAAGACTGGTATCGAAACACCGGTTATCCTGAGTCCCGAATTGCAGTTGTCGGTTCCCCCCGATTTGATGTGATCACGAACCGTCAGTGGTCAAATAAAAATGATTTATGTAAAAAGCTAGGTATCCCGTCTGATAAAAAAATCATGACTTACGCTACCGGAACCGATCGCAATGCCCTGGTCCCCCTGATTGTCGAAGGGCTGAAAACGATTCCGGAAATATTTCTAGTTCTTTCATTACATCCCAGCGAAGCACCGATTCTTAATCAATATCAACAACTGATCGGGGACTATGCCGATTGTAGAGTAGTCCGTTACGGCGAGATCGGTTTATATGATACATTGAGTGGATCGGACTTTTTTATCACCCATTGTTCCACCGCCGGCTTGGAAGCAATGCTCTTTAAACTACCCGTAATTACAATCGAACCGTCACCCCCACCGTTTTCTTATGGTGATTTGAAGGCGTCCTTAAAAGTAAGCAATGCTGACGAATTACATCAAGTGGTGAAACGATTGATTGCC
Source organism: Bacillota bacterium (assembly GCA_023410535.1). GTDB lineage: Bacteria > Bacillota > UBA4882 > UBA8346 > UBA8346 > JAEYPR01. The sequence goes on from JAEYPR010000003.1 coordinate 90,527, forward strand.
GACTCCAACTTTCGGGAGCAGGCGGTTCAACAATATCAGCCCTTTATATCCCGGTATTGCATTCCCGATGGGGAGGCATCGCAGCGGCTCTTTGCCGAATTACAATCACTACTGGCAAACGGAGGCACGGCATGAACCAACAAGATGAATTGAGAAACATGAATCGAACCAATTCAATCTATGCTGTGATCATTCGACGTTTTTTTGAACAATTTCAACACATCACCTACCATGGTGTGCCAATTTGCAAATATGTTTCCCGTATTTATATGAACCGCTGGAATGCGGCGACAATCCAGAAATACCTACCGCAACTGCGACCGGCAATCAGCCGGTTGGATTTTTCCCAATTTTATCACTGGTTTGACGATCCTTATCCTTACGACGCCCACCCCGAAGGGGTTGTCCTAATGCGGGGCGGTTTTGGTGACCTCGCGGCGATTTATTTACCGCCCGAACGCTCCTTTTTACTCTGCCCCAATCAGGCCGAGGTTGATCTGATTAAGCGTAATCGCCCCGACCTCACTACCCATAGTATTCAAAGCTATTATAAGGAAAACCCGCAAGCCGTCGCTTCATTGACATCTCAATTCACCCAGGTCATTGAGCAATATCAAGACGATCCCTTTACCGGCACTCCGGAATTTAGAATGTGGATTCAGAGCCGAATTCCCGAGATCGTCAAGACCCTCGACGCGATCGAGTCTTTATTCCAACGTATGAATATCGGCGCTGTATTATCCGTCTCATCGACCTACTCAATGGACGGCGCGATGAACCTGCTCGCCAAGGCGCATCGGGTTCCTTCATTGACTTTGCAACATGGTTTAATCGCCGAACACGACTTATTCGCCCATATTCCAATTCTAGCTACCAAAAAAATGGTCTGGGGAGAGGCGACCCGCCAATGGTATCATAAATTTGGGTTCCCGGAGTCCCGTGTCGCTCCCATCGGCTCACCCCGGTTTGATATGATTTTCAATCGTCCCTGGCGCGATAAAGAGAGCCTTTGTAAAATACTAAATGTTCCACCATCGCACCAGATAATTGTCTATGCCACTCAAATTTTTAAATATACTCAAAACATCGCCCCCATCGTGCTCGAAGCGTTACAATCAGTCCCGAATATCGTAATTGTAATGCTCCTGCATCCCGGTGAAAAACCCGAACCATACCAGCAGTTGGTTAATGGTTATCCCAATTGCAAATTAATTCAATTTGGACATATCAGCCTTTATGACGCCTTAAGCGGGGGGGACTTATTTATCACCTATTACTCGACCGCCGCCTTGGAAGCCATGTTCTTCAATTTGCCCGTGATCACTGTTGAGCCGGTCAAACCAAGCTTCTCCTTTGGCGATCTTGGCGCCTCGATTAAGGTAGCCAATGCCGCCGAACTTAAGCAGGCGGTTAAGCGATTATTGAAGGATCCGACCTATCGTCAACAGTCGGTCCAAAAATACCAGCAATTTCTCTCCCAATATTGTATACCGGATGGCTTTGCCGCCAAACGGCTCTTTGACGAGGTGCAGCAGTTATGCCAAACTTCGGGGACCGCTTAATTCACCAAACCGTTCGCCCGCCGTCCACCACCAGCACCGCGCCATTGACATAGGAAGACGCTTCCGATGCCAAAAAGATCACCGCCCCTTTGAGCTCATCGGGTTGGGCCATTCGCGCCATGGGGATTAAGGCGCTGACGCGGGTCAAAAACTCCGCTCCTTGTTCGTTCAATACCCCGCCCGGGCAAAGCGCGTTACAACGAACCCCCCGTTCCGGCCAATACGTGGCCAAATATCGCGTGAGCCCGATTAAACCGGCCTTCACCACCGAATAAGTGACCGGCTTGACATTTTGTTGGTCATCAGCGACCCCATCCTGCCGGTATAAGGTCTGATTGGGAGCAATTATTCCCAAGTCCGACGAGATATTGATGATGCTTCCGCCCCCGGCGGTTGCCATGGCCGCACCGAAATGTTTGGAACATAAGAACGATCCGGTGAGCCCCACCGCGAGATCTTCATTCCATAATTCCAGGGGAAAGTTCTCCAACCGGGAGGCGTTCGTCAGTTGGTTCGACCGACCGACCGCCGGATTTCGCGCCGCATTGTTAATTAAAACATCAATCCGTCCATATTGACGCAACACCTCGGCGCACAACTCCCGCACCGGCTCCTCTCGGGTGATGTCGGTAACAAAACCGGCGGCGTTACCCGAAGGTTGTTGGTTCAACCGCTGGACGGCATTGTCCAGTTGTACCCGGTTCAAGTCAATCAATACCGGCGTGCCGCCATAAGCCGCAATCGCTTCGGCATGTTTCTGACCCAAAAAGCCGGCTCCGCCGGTTATGACCGCGATCTTGCCGGACAGATCAAATAAATCTCCCATGTTACCTCCTGACCGTTATGAAGTAACCCTGTTTATTTGGAGTAACTTAAATTTAAATACTCAGCGTCTGACCGCCGTCAATTACAAAACAAGCCCCGGTGGTAAACGAAGAACGCTCCGAAGCCAAAAAAACAACTGCGGCGGCAACCTCTTCCGGCCGGCCAAACCGGCGTAACGGGACCGCCCGATCAAGCATTGCTTGGATTGCATCCGGATTTTCTTGGATTTTTTCGGCCCAGCTTCCCCCGTCGCAGTAAATGTTCCCCGGGGCGATACAGTTAACCCGCACCCCTTCCGGACCCAGTTTCCGGGCCACATTGTTGGTCAAGGCGATCAAAGCGCTTTTGGCCGCCGCATAAGCGACCGGCGCTCCGATCGCTTCAATCCCGGCGATCGACGCGATAAAAATGATATTGCCATGACTGGCGCGGAGCAGCGGATAAAACTCCCGCGCCGTCCGGACCGCCGCAGCCAAGTTTAGTTGAAGCACTGCTTCGAAATGGCTGTCCGGCGGCAACGGGTCGCTCACGCCTTTGCCGTTGCCGACATTGACAACCAACACATCCAAACCCTGCCAGGCTGCGGCAACTTTGACACGAAGGCCTTCCACCGCCGTATTGTCGGTGAAATCGCACGCCCACCCCAACACCCCGGCGGACGGAAACTGCCGGGTCAATTTTTGTTGAGCGCGGTCCAGTCCCTCCCGGTTCCGCCCGGTTATAATCACTTGCGCCCCTTCCGCTAAAAAAGCCTCGGCGATGGCTAAGCCGATTCCCCGGGTTGAGCCGCTGACCAAAACCCGTTTGGAATGTAACAATAGATCCATTGGCGTCACTCTTTCCCTACGGCAGTTTTTGCGCTAATATGATATATTCATCTTGCTCCAAACGAATACCCGAATCCTCCCCGAACAACCGCGCACAAAGCCGTGTTGTTCCAAGCGTTTCAACATTACCCGGGGCGGATAATTTCGCAAAACATTGACGAAGTGCGACCGGCGCGATCAATTGAAAGACCAGATCGACCCCGATAATCAGATCGTACTGATCAAGGAAAGTCGTATCCAATACATCGCAAATTGCAATTTGCCACATTCCTGCTTTGAACCCACGCTTTAAACTGCTCCGCAAAACGATGCCGGGTCGGGCTGAGTTCAAACACAACGCCTTGTTGTAATAGTCCCGCTTACTCCAGACCGTACAGCAATTTACTGTTGCCGGAGCCTATTTCGCAAACTTTTCCTTGCCAATCGGGCAAAGCGGTTCCGTAGTACTCACCGATGAATTTGACATACCCTTCGCAGAAGGTCAACTTGGCCTGACAATATTGCTGAAATTCCGCCTCGGAAAAACGTTTCAATTCTTCAACCCCGTCGTAAGCGGTTAAATTAATATGCGGCTCCATTCGGACCCTCCCCTCGAGAAACTATTTCACCGTTCTTCGACTAATTCAACGATAATCCCGTCCGGGTCATGGCAGTATAATACTTTAACGGCGCCATCGGGCGAGTTTTGCGGGGGACTTTTACAGATTACACCGCGTTGGTTAAATTTTTGATAGATTTGGTCGAGGTTGGCCACGGTCAATGCAACGTGGGAACAACCTAACCGGTTCGCGGGCTGAAGATCAGGGCAATCGGCTTGACCAGGGTGAGAAAGGTATTGCAACAACTCCAATACGGAACCGTCCGCTACTTTGAGTTTGACCCAGGCCAACGTCACGCCGGGAATCCCAACCACTTGCTCAATAAAGGAACCGGTCTCCACCGCCTGTTTCCAAATGACTAGGCCAAGCAGATCCCGGTAAAAGACAAGCGACTGTTCCAGGTTCCGGACGACCAAGCCGGTATGACGGTAACCCTTGATCATGATCATTCCGACAATGCCGCGTGGATCGCCTCATCCAACACGGCCACCCCTTCCAACAAAGCGTCTTCGGTTATGGTCAACGGCGGCCCCAACTTAATCGATTCCCGGCCGGTACAGACTACCAGCAGTCCCTTACCCATCGCAATCTCGCTAATTCGCGAGCAGAGATCGGATAACGGCTTACCGGCGTCATCATAAAACAATAACGCCGCGACCATCCCCTTGCCTAACACGTAACGGATATGCCGGGGGTATTGGGCTTGCAACGTTTGCAACCGCTCCTGAAACACCTTTCCCGTCGCGCTGGATCGTTCCAGGATGCCGTCTTCCAACAACGCCTGTAGATTGGCTTTGCCGGCGGCGCAGACCATCGGATTGGCCGAATGAGTTGAACTCATCGACCCGATCTCCGGCAGATCCATGATCTCTGTCCGCCCCAGCACCAATGCCAACGGCAGGCTGGATCCGGCTCCTTTTCCGCAGCAGATTAGGTCCGGTTCCACCCCATAGTGCATATAGCCAAAGAGCTTGCCGGTCCGGCCAAAGCCGGCCTGCATCTCATCGAACGCCAACAACAACCGGTGCTTCCGGGAAAATTTTTCAACCGCCTGGACGTACTGCGGCGGATAAAAGACCGCCCCCCAACCTTGGAAGGTCTCCAGCATAAAGCCACAGAGATCCCGCTCCGGATCAAGCTGCCGGTCACGGAGGAGTGCCGCCATACTTTGCTCAAAGTAAGCGGCGGGATCATTCACCGCTTCCGCGCGCCAAGGATAGGGAAAGGGCAGATGATACACGTTGGGGTCCAGATAGCCGATCCATTCTTTCTGCGCCGGATTGTACCCCATCATTTGCGCACCCATCGTCCGGCCGTGCCAGTTCCCTTCAAAACAGACGATTCCGGGGCGGCGTTTTCCTTGTTTCCAACCGCTCATCCGCATCAATTTCAACGCCGCTTCCGTCGCTTCGGTCCCGGCCGAAACCAAAAAGGCCTTTTCAAATTGGCTGGGGGTATTTTCAATCAAATATTGAAGATACTCCACCCGTTCCGGATTGCCGTAAGTATAGGTATGCAATAACGGTTTTGCCAGCACAGCGCGGAGCGCTTGCACGATTCGCGGATTGCCGTGGCCGACGTTGGTCACAAAAATCGTGCTGGTAAAGTCGATCCATTGATTTCCCCACCGGTCGGCCACCAGAAAATCAACGGCCCGGTCCCAAACTACCGGTAATTGCCCGTGCATGGATACGGATTCATAATGGTCGAGTTCATTGAGTAAGACGATACTTTCGGGCACCGGAATCGGTGTGACGATCCTCCGGTAGCGGGTTTGGACTTTCGGAACTTCCCTGGGAATCAGGCTAAACTTAAAACCGGACATTCGCCTAACCTCTTTTCGGATAATTATCGGTCAAATAATTCCATAGCGCCGAACCGCGCTGAAGCAACTCCAACTCCAGCAGCTCCAAGTCCGTAACGGTATCGACCTCGGTGCAACGCGGCGATTCAAAACCAAGCATCTTCTCCCCGTGCAACAAACCGCTAGCCAAGATCACCGCCGGTTTGACCACATCGACATAACCGTCGGGGATAAACGCTTCGGGAAAGGCTTGCCGGGGATTGTTGAGCATCTCGTTGGAGATACCGTCAAACAGACTCCGGAAATAACCGGCGGGATCTTGGCGGAACCATTTAAACGGGGACTCCGGGGCCGGATGGGCCGAACGTAACGAGGTCGCTTCGGGCCGGGCCTGCAAAACGTCGATGGCCGCGTCGATCTGTTGCGGATCGCGCAACGGCGTGGTGGGACGGAGGTGGACCAGATAATCCGGGACCGCTCTCTCATGTTTCTGAAACCAGTAAATTGCATGGAGCATAAAATCAAGGTCGGTCGAATTATCCTGGGCTAGCTCCGGCGGGCGTAGGAACGGCACTTCCGCGTCATATTCCCGCGCTATCGCCGCAATCGTTTCCGAATCGGTGGAAACGATCACCCGCCGAATCCGGGAACTCAACACCGCCGCGGCCAACGAATAGGCAAGCAACGGATAGCCGCCCAGCAGACGCAGGTTCTTGCCGGGAACTCCCTTGGAACCACCCCGGGCCGGGACGATTGCCACAATATTCATTACGCATCATTCCAAACGTTCGTTATTTTACCCGATCCATTGGGTCAACCGGGGGATGATCCATTCCAGTTGCCGCCGGAAGACGGCAACGCCCTCATCATCGCGAAAGGCTTGCATGATGAACGGGCCATGATAATCAATGGTTTTTAAAGCATTAAAAAACCGTTCAAAATTAACCGCCCCAGCGCCGAGTTCCACCGGACCGCCACCCTGCCGGCGGTCTTTCAGATGAATATCGGAGATCCGCTCCCCGTAAGTCGCCAATTCCACGACCGGATCATAACCTAACGCGGCGCTGTTTCCGGTATCATAGTTGACTGTGAAACGCAGGGAATTCAAAGCATTCAATAGCGCCAGAAACGGTTCCGGGGGGAGGTCTGTCTCCAGCGCCAGATTGATCTCCAGCGTTTCGGCAAGATCCCGGGCGGGATCGATATTATGGACAAAACGGATCAAGTCAGTCTCAGTGCGTAAGCGGGACTGATCCACGCAGGGAATGACGATATCGGTCACTCCCAACTGTTTGGCGTTCTTCAGCAGTTGGATGAGAATCCTTAGACTTTGCGCGGCATTTTGACTATTCTCGTCATGCAAGGGCGCTTCCATAAAATAATCGGCGCAGACCGTTCGCACCCGGACGCCGGTCCGGTCGCTCCATGCTTTAATCGCTTCAAGTCCCGCGGGATGCATGATCGGATTTTGGGCTGCTTCATTAAAATCCAGGATCCATTCGATCAATTGTAATCCCATGATTTGGGCGATCGTAAATTCAGTTTGCCAATACCCGACCGGATGGGCTTGATACCTTCCCCGATACTTCGGCAGCAGTCGGCCTTGCATGACACCAAGCTTATTAAACATCGTTCACTCCAAAACCGGCGAAGATCGTATCGGAACAACCCAGCGCCGCCAAACGGCTCTCATATGCCGCCCGTAGCTCCGGGGAATCGAGAAAACTCCAATGGAGGTGTCCGCCCGGCCGGCTTTTGGCTAACCAATGGAGGTGATTGGACAGCGGGTAACGTTGAATATGCTGAAGAAAGTTTACTTTCAGACCGGCCTTTTTTGCCAATGCGGTTAAGGTAGCCGCATTATATAGGAACAGATGGCAACTCCAATATGTAAAATCAGCAAACGCGCCGCTCTGATAGAGCGTCAACAACGCATCATTGGCATTGGGGACTTCAATAATTAGGCACCCTTGCGCCGTCAACTTTTTAGTCAATTGTTGCAGTATAACGACCGGCTCTGGAAGGTGCTCCAACACATGAAAGAGGGTAATCACCTCAAACAGCTGATCCGCTTCGGCGAGATTGGTATAGACCGGCAACCGCCGGGTTTGGAAATAAGGTTGCAACCGGGCTTCCGGTTCGACGCCAATGGCCGTTTGGGTAACTTGGCGGGCGCGTTCCAAGAAACCACCGTTACCGCAGCCAAAATCCAGTAACGACTTGTTTACCAGCAACGGCCGCAAGGTCTCAAACCGTCGTTGATCATCGACCGCGGTCTCCCGGATCCAATCGGCAATCGCCACCGGCTCCGCGTGCATGCCCGAACCTTCGTAAAAGCCTTCAGTTATATGCGCAAACGATGATAAACAGACCAAACCGCACTCCTGACACTCCAGGACGTCAAGTTCGGCGCGGTCCCTGACCTGGCCGGGCCTTTTGGTAAACCGTTGTTTGCCACAGAGATAACATCGCATCGAATCCATCCTTTTGCCTAAACGGGCCGATCCCTGCTATTGGTTGTTCAGATAATGGGCCCGTAACTTCTTACTAATCGGAATCTCTTTGGGAGATACCGCAACCGTACATTCCTCCATCGCTTTCTCAATCTTGCGCACTGCGCCCACCAGCATCCGCAGTCCGGCCGGCTCCAGCGAGGCCGCCTGATCGGAACCGTACATCGCCCGATCCAACGTAATATGCCGTTCCAGCGAGGTGATTCCTAGCGCGACCGCCGCGTAGGAAATGGCCAAACCGACTTCGTGTCCGCTATAGCCGACATGGCATTGGAAAATATCGCGCAAAACCTGAATCCGTTTTAAATTGGCATCCTCGTCCTCCAGCGGATAGGTGGATACGCAATGCATCAATTCGAAGGGACAATGGGCCGCCTTGAAGATTTGCACCGCCTGGCGGACTGCATCAAGGTCGCTCATGCCCGTTGAAATAAAAGTATGTTTTCTTTCCGACGCCACCGCCTGCAACAACGGTTCGTACAGCAGCATCGCCGAGGCGATTTTATTATATTTGCAATCAAATTGCTTTAAAAACTGTTGACTGTCCAAATCCCAGGCCGAAGCGAACCAGTCGATGCCAAGTTCCTGGCAATAACGGTCAATCGCTTGGTATTCGGCCAGACCAAATTCGAGCGCTTCTTTCTGCGCCCGTTGGGTTGTTCCCCAAGGGCTCTCGCGCGGCGAATCCAGCATTGCTTGGGAATAAACCTTGGCGATGGTCCGTTTTTGAAACTTGACCGCGTCACATCCGGCCTCTTTGGCGACTTGGATTAGTTTCTTGGCGATATTGATATCGCCGTTATGGTTAATGCCAATTTCCGCAATGATAAAAACCGACATATCAGTCACTCCCTACTACTCCCAGATCAATCGCTCCGCCAACTCCGCAATGGCGCCTTCCCCTCCTTTTTGATAAAGAACCGTCTTGGCAAGCGCCCGTATTTTAGGGTGAGCGTCGCCGGGAGCCACCGGAAATCCCACGATCTGCATCGCTTCATAATCATTCAGGTCATTCCCGACATACATGACATTCTTAATGTTAATGCCTTTTTCGTTACAGTAGGAAAGCAAAGCCGCTTTTTTGTCGGAGACCCCCTGGATACATTCCAGCCGCAACTTACCGGCCCGTTGCGCCACCACCGGGTTGGTCTCCGTCGACAAAATCAGCATCGCGATGTTCCTGTCATGCAACAGCCGCACCCCCAGGCCGTCGGAGCGGTTGCAAATCACCGCTTCTTTTCCCGTTTCGTCGACGATCACCCGGTTGTCGGTGAATACGCCATCGAAATCGAAGATGATTAAGGCAATCTTCGCCAGCATCTTGTGCGTTTTTTTCCCGGACTGAAACAGTTTCAACATTGTACCACCCATCAGCGCATAACGACGCAATATCCTCGTGAGGCTATTGAGTAACCTTCTGCGCGGTCACTATTCCAACCAACCAAATCGCGTAGTTTATGTCGACTTTTTGCTTAATTTAATTCGCTTGATATTCTATGAACCAAAGAGCCTATCTGCTTTGTTCCGGGAGTACCTATGGGACAAGAGTTGAACCGTCGTCAAGCTTCCACTGGAATTGCGGGGAATTTGCTATAAGATCTGCACCTTCCACCGCCAAACGATATAAGATGAAAAAAGTTTTTGAATAAACATTCACATCCCAAAAGCCGGCTGCGAATGGGCAAACGATTGAACTTTTCCATATCTGAATCAAGGAAAATATGTCGCAAATCTTTGAGCGTTCAAAGAACTTTTCGCGACATATCTAATAGACTATTATAATTGAAAAGAGCAATTAACCATGTTCTTTTGTCACGAAGCAACTATAAAGGCAATAACGCTAATGGAGGCCCGCGATGGTACCTTCGCTTTTGGCAGTTGTTCCCGCCAAACATGATTCAGCCCGCCTGACAAAGAAAAACCACCGTTTGCTTGGGGATAAACCCTTAATTATCCATACAATCGCCGCAGCTTTACAAGCAGTCAACATCTCGCGGCTGCTTGTCTCCACCGATTCCTTAGAGTTAAAAGAGATAGCCCTCCGCGCCGGGGCTACAGTCCCTTTTTTGCGTCCTCCGGAATTGGCAACTCCGTCGGCAACCACCAAAGATGTGGTCCGCCATGCGGTTTTATTTCTACAAGAGCAAGAAGGTCAATCTTATGATTATTTCATGGTCTTGCAACCTACTTCGCCGCTGCGGCTATCGTGCGATATCGACCAAGCGTTTCAACAGTTGGTGGCTGCCAACGCCGATTCAATCGTCAGCGTCACCAAAGCCCCGATTCCCAGCTCGCATCTGGTCAGGGCGGAACAAGGCATAATCAAACCGTTTCCGGAATTGGCGCTACCCCAACCCGAACTAAACCTTTATCGGTTGAACGGCGCAATCTATTGCAGCCGGATGCCGGTTTTATTGGAAGACGGCCGACTCCTGGGTGAACGGATCATTCCCTATTGGATGCCGTTAACCCGCTCCGTGGATATTGATACATTTGAGGACTTTACCATTGCCGCGGCATTGTTGGAGTATTCCAACGAACCCCTTCATTAGATTAGGAGGTTCCTAGGCATGCCAAATTCGTCGGGACGACAATTTTTGATTCAAGGCCGTAATATTTTGATCACGGGTGGCACCGGAACCATAGGATCTGCGCTCGCACGAGCGATATTGCAATATAAGCCCGCTGTGCTTCGCGTCTTTAGCCGGGATGAAACCATGCAATTTCAACTCCAACAACAGTTGGGCGATCTTGCCAACGTCCGCTATTTGATTGGTAGCGTCTTTGATGCGCCGCGTCTGGCAATGGCAATGGAGGATATTGATATCGTATTTCACGTCGCCGCAATGAAACATGTGCCGGCCTGTGAGTACAATCCCTTTGAAGCCGTCAAAACCAATGTCATCGGTACCGAAAATATTATCGAGCAGAGCATTGCCGCCGACGTCAAGCTGGTCGTGGGCATCAGCACCGACAAGGTTGTCAATCCCACCAGCGTGATGGGGACGACCAAGTTGCTGGCGGAAAAATTATTGATTGCCGCCAACTTAACCAAAGGAAAACACCGGACCGTCTTTAGTTGCGTCCGTTTCGGCAATGTCATTGGTTCCCGGGGATCGGTCATTCCGGTCTTCATGGAGCAGGTGCGGAAGGAAAAACCGCTAACAGTCACCGATCCGCAAATGACCCGTTTTTTTATGGAGATTGATGCCGCGGTTGATCTGTTGTTAAAAGCGACAAGTTTGGCAAAGGGCGGCGAAGTTTTTATCTTATTGATGCCATCGGTTCGGGTGATGGATATTGCCCAAAGTATTGTCGACCGCTACCATGCAGTAAGCGGCAACCGCTTGCCGATTGAAATCTCGGGCCAGCGGACCGGCGAAAAGTTATTCGAGGAATTGGTTACCGATGATGAATTAAGTAAGTTGTACCTATTTGAGGATCTACTGATTATTCCGTCCGAGCACGGTCCGCCCCCGCCCGGAGTCCCGTTGCGCGATTCCGGCCAAACAGCAGTCACTTCTTCCGTTGCGCAAGAGCCGATTACCCAAACCGACATCTTACGCTTGCTTCGGAATAATGATCCCGATAATCTTCTGAAACTTTCGGAAATGAAGGAGCTTTTAAGGTGATTCCCTTATCAAAACCCGATATTACCCAATTAGAGATCAACCGCGTAACAACCGTTTTAAACAGCCAATACATCAGTGGCGGCCCGGTTGTTACGGAGTTTGAAGCAAAACTGGCCGCAATCGCCGGTACCCAATTTGCAGTGGCAGTCAGTTCGGGAACAGCCGCCCTTCATCTGCTCATGCTGGCGCTGGGCATCGGTCCCGGCGATGAAGTGATTACCACTCCCTACAGTTTTATCGCTTCAGCCAATTGCATTCTTTATGTCGGAGCGACGCCGGTCTTCTGCGACATCTCCCTCCGGGATCTCAACATTGATCCGGAGCAGATCGCCGCCAAAATCACGCCCCGGACCAAAGCCATTTTGGCGGTACATGTTTTTGGTTTTCCCGCCGCCATGGAGCCCATCCTGCAAATCGCCGCCGCCCACAACCTTCCGGTCATTGAAGACGCCTGCGAAGCGATTGCCGCCAAAGCGGGGGGCCGACCCGTCGGTGGGATGGGAATCGCCGGAACCTTTGCCTTTTATCCCAACAAACAGATAACCACCGGCGAAGGCGGCGCGATTGTCACCAACGACTCCGCGCTCGCGGGAATGGTTCGCAGTCTCGCCAACCAAGGCCGCGATTACGACAATCAATGGCTGCGTCATGTGCGGTTAGGGTACAATTACCGGCTGAGTGAATTAGCCTCCGCTTTGGGCTGCTCGCAATTGGAACGGCTCGACGCGATCCTGAAAAAACGTGCCGAAGTTGCGGAATGGTATTATCAAGCGCTAGGCGAGGAGCCGCTGGTAACCTTGCCCAATCCGGCGCTCTCCCCGCAAAACGAGGTCAGTTGGTTTGTTTACGTCGTCCGTTTCGCTACGCCGCCCTTACGCGAGCATGTCAGCAATCATCTGACCAATCACGGCGTTCAAAACCGGCCTTATTTTCCGGCCATCCATTTACAACCGTTCTATGGCGCCCGTTTCGGTTATGCCGCAGGAGCTTTCCCCAACACCGAAACAGCCGCCGCTACCAGTTTGGCGTTACCGTTTTTCACACGAATGACCCAAGCAGAGGTCAGAACCGTTTGTGATCAGATCCGGAACGCGCTCGACACCTATCGCCCCCAATGACCTTAAGCGGTCAATCATCCAAAACCGGAGGGAATTAGATGAATATCCCGGTATTAAAACCATCAATCACCGAGGCCGAGATTGAAGCGGTGACTCAGGTCTTACGCTCCGGCTGGTTAGGACTCGGTCCGAAAACAGCAGAGTTTGAGAAGGAGTTTGCCAAGCGAATCGGCGCCAAGTTCTGCATCGGTCTGGTCTCCGGTACGGCCGCCTTACACCTTTCGTTAGCTTCACTGAATTTACAACCCGATGATGAAGTGATCGTGACCCCGATGACCTTTGTCTCTACGGCCCACTCCGTTCTTTATTGCGGCGCCAAAGTAGTGTTTGCCGACATTCTGCCCGACACCCTCAATGTTGATCCGAAGGATGTGGCCGCCAAGATTACCGCCCACACCCGGGCGATGATCGGAGTGGATATGGCGGGCCATCCCGCCGATTGGGCGGAGTTGAAAACGTTGGCGGCGGAACACGGTTTGGCCTTAATTGAAGATGCCGCTCATGCTTGCGGCGCCGAATATCAAGGCCAACCGGTCGGAACCATTGTACCGTTAACCTGCTTCAGCTTTCACGCAGTCAAGAACCTGACCTGCGGCGAAGGCGGCGCCATCACCTGCAACCTTGACTGGCAAGACAAATGGTTCCGCGAGATGCGCTGGTTGGGCATATCCAAGGACACCTGGTCGCGGACCGATCAGGACGCCTCGTATTATTGGAAGTACTGGGTCAACCACATCGGCTTTAAGTGTCATATGAACGACATTGCCGCCGCCATCGGTTGTGTCCAACTGCAACGGCTCGACGAACTGAATGCGACGCGCCGCCGAATTGTCGCCAAATATCAGGCAGCCTTTGCCAGATTGGATTGGTTGGAGATCCCCGTCGAACGATCATACGTCAAATCCTCCTGGCACCTCTATCAAGTCAAACTGCCCGACGAGCAACAGCGCGACCGTTTTGTACGCCATCTGGTGAATCACGAGATCTCTCCGGGTGTTCACTACATTCCCAGTTTTCTGCACCCGTGTTACCGCGATAATAAAGCGGTCTGTCCGGTGGCGGAGCGGGTTTGGAAACGCCTCGTCTCCCTGCCGATCTTTCCGGATTTGACCGAAACGCAACAAGACTATATCATTGAAACCGTGAAAAAGTTTCCGGTGTAAACGTTTGAGAGCGATCTTGATTGCGCAAATGCTTCTCCAGTTTAAATAAAGCTGTTGCCAAATGAACCGATCCGTTCATCAGGGAACAGCTTTTTGACTTATCCACAACCGGGGACCATTTATCCACAGCAATAGATCATTTACTAACAGAAATAGATCAGTTATCCACAAAAATAGATCGGTTATTCACAAAACGAGCTTGTTGAGTGACTGACAATGATCAGTTATTCACAAAACAAGCTGAGTTATTAACAAAATGATCTAAGTTATTCACAAAATGAGCTTGTTGAGTGACTGACGATGATCAGTTATTCACAAAACAAGCTGAGTTATTAACAAAACGATCTAAGTTATTCACAAAATGGGCTTGTTGAGTGACTGACAACGATCGGTGAGCCACAAAATTCCTTTTGAGGGGTGGCCGGAAATTGTCTGACCCCTTAACCGGGACTGTCAAGAGGCGTTGGGCGGTTTTCGGCTTTTTGGGGTGCGTTGAATGCGCTTCTGTCCACCCAGACCTGAAGGTCAGGGCTAGGCTCGAAACCGGTCTCAACCCCGGCTGCGGCCGGGCTGGGTTGCGCTTCGAAGCACTGCTGAGCCCTGAAGGGGCTTTCGAATGGTTTTATAACCTAGCCCGGTCGTTTACGGCTGGGCGGGGATTGACACCGCCATTTTCATCCTTTCGTTTGCCCGGGCATGCCGAGTGGCGGACTTGGGCGGAGATTCGTCCTTACCGGTCCGGACAATCATCTACCCCTCAAACGCAAAACTCTTCTGTAACAGCTTTTCATCAATCACAACCGTGCTCAATGCCGCCACGATCGACTGGGAAGCGCCGCCGCGATAGGGATTTTGCGAATCGGGAGTTTTGGGTTGTTGCGACTGGCCGAGCAACGCTCTGAGCGCCGCCTCGATCACCCCGGCGTCATGCGTCTCCAGATCGATAATGTTGGTTCCGCGCAACCGGCCCTGTTGCCGGCCGCCGAGGTTCAGCACCGGCAAACCCAAGGCCGGCGCTTCAATCACCCCGCTGCTGGAGTTGCCGACCATCAGCGCGGCCTGCGCCATTAAGCCAAGATACAACGGTCGCGGCAGATGCCGAATCAACTGTAACTTTGGATTAAGATCGCTATTTTGCAGGGTTTGCAGGATTACATCCCGTCCAGCGTCGGAGTTCGGCAATAACAACAGCGTTTGCACATCGAGCTTCGCCAACGCTTGTAATAAAGCGTCAAACTCAGTCCGACTCTTCAGTTCCTCTCCCACCACCGGATGAAAAACAGCGACGATAAATCGTTCCTCCAAAGGGAACCCCAACGCCGTTTCCAGTTCCCCACGGGTTACTTGCAACCCTGATTCAATATCGTCCAGACCCGGCGCCCCGGCGACGACGATCCGGTCGGCCGATTCGCCCGAAGCCTTTAACACTTCGGCCGCCGCCGCGGTCGCCGGAAAATGCAGATGCGCGAATTTACTGATCGCGTGGCGGATGCTGTTGTCAATCGACCCGGAAAGCTCTCCTCCGTGGAGGTGCGCGACCACAATCCCAAGGTGAGCGGCAGCAATCGCCCCGGCCAACATCTCGCCCCGGTCGCCCAAGACCAATAGGAAATCCGGTTGGAGTCCCTCAAGCGCTTGGACCAATCCCATTAAACCGATTCCCAGCGCTTTGGCCATGGCCGACCGGGAGTCGCCGCGCAGCAGCATCTCGACTTTGGCGGCCACCGGATAGCCGTCGTCGACGATATCGTTGATGGTATTCCCAAACTCCGCCGCCAGGTGCATGCCGGTGACAATCAGTTGCAGCTCCAGCTCAGGGCTTGCTTTGAGCGCCGCCAAGACCGGCCGCAAGATTCCGTAATCGGCGCGGGTTCCCGTTAGTACCGCTACTTTTCGTTTTGCCATTCGTTTTTCCTCAACGGTTTATTTCAGATCATTCCAGGCGATCAAACCGTCGGCCGGAATTGTCCGGGCCGCCTGTCGACCGATGATCATTTCATAGTATTGGGGAGCGATGCCAGTGCCGGGACGTTTCAAAGTCAACATCTCCGGGCGGATGGTCGCTCCGGCCGGAATCGGTTTGGCGGCGACGATGCTCTTGCGCGCCAGTCGCCGCAGTTCCGTCTCCGCCCGGTTCGCCAGCTTGCGGCCGTCTCCCAACGCCACTTGCGTTTCTCTGATCGCCTCGACCAACCGGCGAAATTCTTCCGGGACCAATGACGCCTGATGGTCGGGACCCGACAGATCTTTCGCCAAGGTAAAATGCTTCTCAACCATCACCGCTCCCAACGCCACCGCCGCGACTGCCGCATGAGTCCCCGGCGCGTGGTCGGAATAGCCCACCGGGAGTTGAAACGCTTCCGCCAATGTGACCATTGCCCGCAAGTTTAATGAATGGTAGGGCGCGGGATAACTTGACACACAATGCAATAGCAACAACTGCCGGTTGCCCGTCGCTTCCGCCGTCCGGACCGCGGCCTCGACCTCCCCCAGACCCGCCATTCCGGTGGAAATGATTAACGGCTTGCCAAGCCGGGCCGCGCATTGGATCAACGGTAAATTGGTCAGTTCGCCGGATGGTATCTTATACGCCGTAACTGCCAATTGCCGTAACGCCTCAACGCTTTCCACGTCAAAGACCGAGGCTAAAAAGAGGATCCCTTGGGTTTCAGCGTGTTGTTTCAACGTTTGGAACTGTTCTTTGGTAAGTTGCAGCCGTTGTAACATTGTAAACTGGTCTTCATCCTCAGGCGAAGCATTCAGTTGGTATTGGGCCTTCGGTGCGTGCCGGGTGATCATCCGTTCCGGCACAAAGGCTTGAAATTTAACGGCATCGGCACCCGATGCAACGGCCCGGTCGATCAGCTCTAGCGCCAGATCCATCCGGCCATTATGATTCACCCCGATCTCGGCGACGATTAGCACCCTTGGGTTGTCGGACCGGTCTCCGGTAAACAGATCACTAAACTGCATTGATTTTTACTCCCGATTTTCTTTGATAATCCGGGCCGGATTCCCGACCGCGGTCACATTGTCGGGCAGATCCCGGATCACCACAGTTCCTGCTCCGATAACGCAGTTGGAGCCAACTTGGACGCCGGGAATCACGATAGCGCCGATTCCCAACATCGTGGCGGCTCCGATCCTGACATTGCCGGCTAAATGCGCTCCCGGACAGATATGGACATGATCGGCAATGACGCAGTCATGATCGACCGTGGCTCCGGTATTGATAATACAGTTTTGTCCGACCGCCGCACCGGGACCGACCCATGCTTGGCCGCAAAGCACGGTTCCCGCGCCGATCACCGCCAAAGGGCTCAACGTCGCTCTGGGATGAATCAGTTGCAGCGGCTGGAGACCGGCCGCCAACGCCCGCTCAAAAAAGCGGCGCCGGATCCGGTTCGCGCCGATCGCCACCACAAATGCCTCGACCTGCAACCGTTGTCGGCCCGCAAATAAATCCGCAACGGTTCCCTTCAAAGTCATGATGGCACCGGACAGCTGCAACTTCGGATAACGATCGTCAAAAAACCATAACAGCTCGGCATGGCCTAACGCCCGGATCAGATCGAAAATGACCTTTCCTTGCCCGCCAGCGCCGATTACCGCCACTCTCATGCTACACCATACTTTCGATTTGCTATCTATGTCGCCCTAATTTTTCGGGGACGATTTTGATTACACCTACCTAGAAAATCGCTTCGAAGTCCCGACCCGCATTCTTACTTTCTCCAGACCCCGGTAACAACGAAAGTTTTGTCGGGAAAGAAATTAAACCACATGGTAATCATGGCGCCCCCTCTCTGCGCGATCGGAGAGAGGGGGGTGAGTCGACCCCATTTTCATTCCCATCGCTACCCTCAACGAGCCGGAGTGGCCGACTTATCTAAATTTATTTTATTCATTTAACCGCATGGCAGTGATAAAAGATTCTGCCAATGACTGAGCCGTGATGAAGGAGACTGTGGCGAAGGATTAACAACTTGGCGTGTTTTCTTTCATAAGTTATAGCGTTATACCCGTTTCAAGAACCCTTCGGTCGATTGAAATATATGGAAGGGGGGTAATGTACGGTGAAAATTTTAATTACCGGCGGCAAAGGACAACTAGGGAGTGCCTTAGCCAAAGTTTTGATCAATGATCAGGTGGAGCTGGTCGACCGGCCCCAACTTGATCTGGCTTCATTTTACGCTACCGGGCAACACTTCAAACTGTACCGTCCGGAATTGGTGATTCATTGCGCAGCTCGAACCAATGTCGATTACTGCGAGCTTCACCCCGATGGCACCTACCGCAATAATGTCACGGCAACGCGTAACGTCGTGAATATCTGTCAGCGGACCGGCGCGGCTTTGGTCTATATTTCAACCGATTACGTCTTTGACGGCCAAAGTAAGTTTCCCTACCGGGAATACGAGCATTGCAATCCGATCAATATTTATGGCATGACGAAATACTACGGAGAACAAATCGTCCAGCAGCACCTCTCCCGATTCTATATCATCCGCACCGCTTGGTTATTCGGTGATATCGGCGTTAATTTCGTCAAAACCATGCTCCAAAAGATTCCTCTTCAAAAGACCGTGGCGGTGGTGGATGACCAAATTGGTTCGCCCACCTATGCCACGGATTTAGCGCAAGCCATTAACCGGTTGATTCGGACCGAAGCTTACGGCATCTACCATATCACTAATTCCGGCTGTTGCAGCTGGTATCAGTTTGCCCGGTTGATCGCCGAACGCCTTGGTGAACATGAAGGGAAGATCAAAGCGATTAACAGCACCCAACTGAATCGCCCGGCGCCACGACCTCAGTACAGTGTTTTAAAAGATAGTTTTCTGAAGCAATTCGATATTATCATGCCGACTTATCAAGACGCGTTAGATCGGTATTTGAAACCGTATTCTTCACTTAATTACTCATGATAGCGACCGTAACCCGCGACCGTTAATTGTTAGCATCCAACGAAAATCGCGAAGATTATTGTCCCAATATTGAGTGCGACATCGATAGGATATGTCTGCCTTCGGCCCATTGTGCCAATACCCGAAGTTGTTGGGACGATAGTTTGTTTCCGGTGGGCATAAACGAACATATGATATACGGACTACCGGGACTCCGAATGTCCTTGCCTTAGATCCAACCCCGAACAAAGTTGCAGGAGCGCTAAAATGCCAAATGACCACCGGATAACCATTATTTGCTCGGCGAAAACCAACGCCAACTTTCCAGCGCTGAGCAAACACCTGAATTCGCTAATCGTCCCCCCGGGTTATATCGTGGATCAACAGTTAATCAGCGGTGATTCCAGTACAACCCAAGGGTATAATTTAGGCCTCCGCAATTCGGAGGCCAAATATAAAATTTATCTGAACCAACACGTTACAATTGCGAATTGTAACCTAATCCGCGATGCCCTTTGTTTGTTTCAAAACTATCCGCAATTGGGGTTGTTGGGGGTAATCGGGGCGAAACGTTTACCCGCCAACGGCAATTGGCGGGAAGCTCCCGCACGTTACGGGACCATCGCCTATTTGGGAAAATCGCTGAATTTTCATGAAGTCACGAATGATTACGAACCGGTCCAAGCGGTGGACGGACTGTTCATGATCACCCAGTTCGATCTGATCTGGAGCGAAAACTTGTTTAGCGATTATTTCTATGATGCCGCTTATTGCTTAGAGTTCCAGAAAGCCGGTTATCAAGTCGGCATCCCGAAGCAGCCTAAACCTTGGTGCGCTTATCATCATCCGGGCGATACCATCTTCCAGTTTTACCAGGAACGCGACAAATTTATTGACGAATATCAACAACTGATACCGAAACTGTTACCGCAGTAATCATCCTCGCTGATTATGCCATCCACCGTTACCATTACTGGGGAAAAAGTAAAAAAGAGCCGGGAGTGTCTCACTTGATCGATAATCAACGATTTGAGTTTATTTATTGCGCCAATAATGACGACTTATGTCAGGAATCATTGCATCATTTGACCCGATTGAAGATCCCCGACGGTTTTACGGCGGGGAATATCATTAGCAAAAACGCCGCCAGCATTGTCAAAGGTTATCAGCAAGCCATGCTCCAGAGCCGCGCCAAATATAAGGTGTATCTTCATCAGGATGTTAATATCTTGAATCAAAACTTTCTATTTGACATTGTCGCGCTTTTTAAAAAATATCCTAAGCTCGGTCTTCTTGGGGTATTAGGCGCCAAACGGCTTCCTCCCAATGGTATTTGGTGGGATGCGGCACAACAATATGGCAAAGTTTATTACTTTGACCAACTAAATCATTGCAATACCGAAGTCACCGGCGATTATGAAAGCGTTCAAATCGTTGACGGGATGATCATGATCACCCAATATGACTTGCCGTGGCGGGTTGACCGCTTTACCGGATGGCACTTTTATGACGCCTCTCAAAGTCTTGAGTTTCTCAAAGCCGGTTACGCGGTGGGAGTCCCCCGGCAGGCCGAACCCTGGTGTTCTCATAACAGCACAAGTTCAATGCTGCCCTTTATCATCTATCAACAAGTGTTTTGCGATGTATATCAACCGTTTTTAACCGAAAAAGACATTGGTGCGAGTCAGTAATTTTTTACAAACACAGGTTATGAAGGTTATTTTTTGGGAGGAGCGATATACCCATGTCAACCATTGCCGATCAATTTCATCAACAATATTATGATTCGGGAGTCTGGATGAATACGACCTGGTTAGGCGTACCGGTTCAGAAACTTCCTCTGGATTTATGGATCTATCAAGAGATCATGAACGAATTAAAACCGGATTTAATCATCGAGTGCGGCACCGCCGACGGCGGAAGCGCGTATTATCTTGCCTCGTTATGCGATCTGGTGCGGAACGGCCGGATTATCTCCATCGATATTCTCGCCAAACCGCGGCCGCAACATCCCCGGATCACTTATCTGACCGGCTCGTCGGTATCAGCCGAAATTCAGACCGCGGTCCGCAACGCAATCAAACCCGGCGAGCGGGTGATGGTCATATTGGATTCCGATCACAGTTTGGAGCATGTACTGAATGAATTGCGCGCCTATGCGCCGCTGGTTACGTCCGGAAGTTATCTAATTGTCGAAGATACCAACATCAATGGCCACCCGGTGCTACCGCAATTCGGCCCTGGCCCCATGGAAGCGCTCCAACAGTTCTTAGCGGAAAATAAGGACTTTCAGGTGGATCTATCCCGCGAGAAATTCTTCGTCACCTTTTTCCCCAATGGCTTCTTAAAGAAGCTCTAAATCATTCGCTGTTCCGCCCCAAAGAACTGGCCCCTTTGCTCAGGGCGTCAGTTCTTTGACAGCGCGTTGTTTCATTTCCGCTTCCTCCCGCCATCATTAAACCTCAGCTTGAACATACTGTCCGGCCAGCGCCAGATTTTCAAACGTTCCCGCGTCAATCCACCAGCCGTGTAAAAACTCAAAGGCCAGTTCCCCACGGGCGATATAGGCATTATTGACATCGGTAATCTCCAGTTCGCCCCGGGTTGAAGGAACTAAGCTTTCAATGATCCCAAACACTCTGGCGTCGTAAATGTAAATCCCGGTCACGCAATAATGTGATTTGGGATTGGCCGGCTTCTCCTCAATTCCAACAATCCGACCGTCTTGCAGATCGGCGACGCCGTAACCCTCCGGATTGGCGACGGCTTTTAAATAAACGAGCGCGCCCTTTGGCGCTTGCGCCATTCGAGCCAAGCCAGCGGTTAGATCGTCTTGAAAAATGTTATCCCCTAACAGTACAATAAACCGTTCTCGTCCGACAAAGTCCGCGGCCAGCCCCAGCGCATCGGCAATGCCGCCCGCTTCCTCCTGGATTTTAAATGTTAATTCCATCCCCAATCGTTTACCGTTCCCGTACAAACTGGCGATCTGAAAAGCGCCTAATGCGTTGGTGACAATCAACACCTGGTTGACCCCCGCCTGCTTTAACTTAACCAACGGATAGGCGATCATCGGACTCCTGCCCACCGGCAATACATGTTTATTCATATTAACAGTTAACGGCGCCAAACGCGACCCCGTACCGCCAGCCAAAATCACACCCCGCATTCGTCTTCCCCCTCATTTGCAGTACGGTTTATCATATTGGTCATTCGGAAAGTTGGCTACTTAAATTCCGGTAATTCATGCCAAGGTAATGATTGTTTCAACCGCTACGTATATATGTACAAACAAAGGGAATGAGGTGTTGACCGATGATCCAAGGCACACGACTGGTTTTACGCGGAATTGAGAAAACGGACTTAACCGACCGCCAACGGTGGTTGAACGATCCGGAAATCATCGTGTTCTTTACCAACCTGGGCGCAATCCCGCTTCCTTATGAAAAGCTGGGGGAGTGGTACGATCACGTCATCCATAGCGACCGCGAGCTCCACTTTTCAGTGTTTTTGCCTGATGGAACCCATATCGGCGGCGCCCAACTCAAAGCGTTGGATTGGAAGAACCGCTCGGTCGAGTTTGGCATGTTCATCGGAGAAAAAAGTCATTGGGGAAAGGGCTACGGCACCGAGATCACCCGTTTGTTGGTGGGTTATGCGTTCCAACGGCTCAATCTGCACCGGGTTTGGTTACGGGTCGATCCGGAGAATATCGGAGCGATCCGGTGTTATCAAAAAGCCGGTTTTCAGCAGGAAGGCGTGTTTCACGATGAAGTATTCCGTGGCGGACGTTATCATGATTCGCTGTTAATGCGGATCTTGGAGGATGAGTGGCGCTCGGCCAGGCAAGGTTGAGCGGGACCGTCCCCGAAGCAATCCGGGAAACGGCCCCGTTTCTCGTTCTTATCCGGCGCCGCTCGCCATGGCGCTCAGCTCAAATAATGAACCGCGCAACCGAAGTCTAGCGCGCAACGCCCTAGGGTTCTGGCGATCCAAGGGGCCAGAATCAGGCTGGGAATTCCGGCCGATATAATCGCCAAATCAAATTGGGCTTTGTTCACACAATCCTTAACCCGCGGCAGATCCGCAAAAAAATCAACTTCCGTATGTCCGGCCAATTGAATCTGATATTGCGCAAATATCGATTGCAGATTGAGAACATGATTTCCGATTAAATAGACGCGTTTACCTTGCAAATTTTCATACAATCCACCGTCCGAATGAAGATGTCTGCCAATATAGCCGTCACAAATCCGCCGCGTCGGAATGGAATAGTATTCTACAAAGCCTTGTGCTTCCGGCCAATTTCCGTTGTAAAGCGGAGCTGGCATTCCGACAATATCGGCATGCAACACTTCCTCCAGTATTTCATTACGAATCGCTGGATCGGTAATATATTTTCGATACGGATCAATCCCGGAGGGCGAGGGCGGCAGCACCTCAAAACCCGGGATGGTGGGGTACGCTAAAAAAATAATCTCTCCGGTCCCTAAACTAACCAGACTAAGCGGTTGCTGCGCTTCCAACGCCCGCCGAAAGGCTTCGGCCACTGCCCGCGCAGAGAGCAAATTATTCCGTAAATCCGGAGCCCCCATTCGATCACTTCTTTCACTCATTGCCTTGATGAAAGACCATTGGAATCAATCTTTCGAACGGTCTTAATGAAACTATCAAAATAAACGCCCGGTTTCAAGTTAAGCAGGGTCTCGCGGTTGTTGTCCAAATCCTGAAAACTCATAGCCGCAATATTTTCCGGCGGATACGCTAAATTGTTTTCCGGCGAACCGCAAGTAACAAAGCCCAAACCGTAATCGTAGTCCAAGACAAAAACATGGAGGTCTTGCCGCATCGAGCGTAAATGGACGATCGTGCGCCAGACATCGCCACTACAACCGTCTTGCATTAAACCGATAGTTTTGGGATTACAATCATGCATGATAATAATGCCGTTTTTGTTAAGATAACCGAGACAATTCTCGACATCCCGCAACGCTTGGCGATAACTGTGTAACCCGTCGATATAAGCGAGATCAAGACCCCTGCCTTCAAAAAGTCCAGCCTGATTCGCAAAAAAATCATCACTGGCCATTTGATAATATTGTACGTTCGCCGCTAGCTTTTCCGTAATTTGGGGCGACGGCGAAACCGGATCGACGCCAATTTTCAATTCCGCATTAATCCGCGAGAAGGTAATCCCTTTGGCGATGCCAATCTCCAAATACGTCTTTCCTGCGATTGCATCGAAAGATTGTTGAATCAATTGAACAACCGACATCAGCTGTCTCCTTTATTTCGAAATCCATATGCATTCATCGAACTTCAGGTCTGGCCGGACCGACGCGCATAAAATTGTTTTCTCGATCCGAGTATTCAGAACCGATTCGCTCACAATGCATCTCGTCCTTGATCGTGATATCTTATTTTGGCTTACGGCAAATCGTGATTATCCCTTTGGTATTATCTGGGATTAGGCGACGGCAAAAGGGGCTGCCCGAAATTTCTTTCAGGTCAACCCCTTTTGGCGCCCAGAAGGGCGCTCATTCCGATCCCTTGATCATTATGACAAAAGTTTAAAATTCCAAAATCCGGAGATACTAAAGAAGTTCGCAAGGAAGTTTAATTAAGGTAGCCTACGGATAACGTACCTGGAGATGCCTTCAATCAGGCGCATAATCGATATAGGAGGCCACCGCGATGCTAAACCTCGACCAAGACCAAAATACCCACAACAAACTGCTGACGCTGCAAGCCGTCAATTACAAAAAACACGGCTATAGCGACATTAAAGTCAATCACGAAAACTACCGGATGGGCCAACCCGACCAGATCGACGGCTATACGCCCGATTTATCGGCGGTACTTGACTCAACCACCACCATCTGTGAGGTGGAGACCAGCGATTCGATCCGGGACATCCGAACCATCGAGAAATGGAAAGCCTTTGATAACAGCGGTTATCAGTTCCACCTGATCATCCCCAACGAATCCTTTCAAGCCGTCAAAGAGATTACCAAGGATAACGGCATCTCCGTCGATAAGTACTGGAGTATTAGGGATTATTGAAGATCTTCTCTCCGCTTTAGAGGTATTTCACCAAATCGACCCGATAGGTCGCCGCCGCAGGGATGATACTGGCTAGGATCCCGAAGCCAAACGTTCCCAAAATCAGATACAGCTCTTGCCACGATGCGGCCAACCCGATGGTGATTGCAGTCTGGCGCTGCAGCGAACCCGCCAGCGCCCCAAAGCCTAAATGCCCGGCGAGCAGTCCCACCAATACACCTACTGCCACCAGCGCGATTCCTTCGGCCACGATCATCCGGAAGATATCGCCGGAGCGAGCGCCCACCGCACGCAAAATCGCCTGTTCGCGACTGTGGTTCAACGCCGACCAGTAAATCACCAAAGCCACCGTCAATAAGGTCATCGCGATCATCGCGTAGGCAATCGTCCGCAAGACTTGCTCGCCTTGCCCCATGATCGCGAAGAACTGCACAATCACTTGCGCCGGGAAGATTAATTGAGCCCGCGTTTCGGTTTGAAATTGCTGATAAAGCCGCATCGCATCGGCATACCCCTTCGGTTTGACCAGGATGGCGGTGACCCCGTGGTCATGGATTTGCGACTGAAGCGCGGGAAGACGGTGGTCTTCATGAACCTCCCAGATCCCCTCCAACGGAACCAGGATGGCTTGATCATACGGTCCGCCGACCGGCTTCAAGATTCCCACCACTCGATAGGGGTGCTCATGGTGCTCCTCGCCTTGTTCCTGCATGGTCAGCCCATGGACGGACCGGAACGAATCGCCCGGCCTCAGCCCCAACTCCCGCGCGGTTTTAGCACCGATGACCGCTTCAAACGGAGCAGCAAAGGGCTTACCGACGGCCAACTGCAACCAAGGCGGCGCCGCCGGCTGCTGACGATGGTGAAAAATCGCCCGACTGGTACCGACAATCCGGTAGCCGCGGTAGTTATCGCCAAACCCCAAGGGAATGACCGTCGCCACTCCCGGACGCGCTTGCAGTTCGGTGACGAGCGTTTCCGGGATGTTCCCGATCGGCCGGTCCTGCAGCAACACCGTATTCAACACTAACTGAATCGGACTGCCCTTCGCCCCGACAATCAAGTCGAACGGTTCGGTGGCCCGGGTTAATCCTTGGTGAATTCCGTCGGCCAGCAACAATAAGGTCACCGTCAGACTGACGGCTACCGCCAAAATAGCCATCGTGACCACGCTTTGCAATGGCTTCCCGGTCAGATTACGCCACACTATGCGTAGCCGCATCGCGCTTCACCTCCGGTCGTTCCAGTTCCACCACGCGTTCAAACCGCTCCCGGACCGCCTGATCATGGGTTGCCAAGATGACCATGCTCTCATGAGCACCGGCCAATCCCGCCAGCAATTCCAAGACTTTCACGCTATTCTCCCGATCGAGGCTGGCGGTTGGCTCATCGGCCAAAATCAACCGCGGTTGATTGACCAAGGCGCGGGCGACCGCCACCCGTTGTTGTTCGCCGCCGCTTAATTGGCGGGGATGATGGTGCCTGTGTTCAACCAAACCGACCGCTTCCAAAAGTTCTTCCGCCCGGGACCGCTGTCGCTTTGGCGGGATCACCCGGGCGAAGGCCATGGCCACCAAGACATTCTCCAGTACATCAAGACTGCTCAGCAAGTTATAGTTTTGAAAGATATATCCGATATTCCGGGCGCGCCAATGATCACGTTCCGCCCCTTTTAGCGCGTCGACCCGTGCGCCGTCCAGATAGATCGCGCCGCCGGTCGGGGTAACCAACCCGGCGATCAAATGCAACAAGGTGGTTTTTCCGGAACCGCTTGGTCCCGCCAACGCCACTTGTTCGCAGTTAACCACGCTCAGTTGCGGCAGCGCCAATACAGTCGTCCACTGGCCGTCCGGGTTGCGGTAATTTTTGATCAGTTCGGTTATTTCCAGCATGGGCGAAAACCTCCTTACGGTGTTGGCAAACTCAGCCCATTCGTCGGTGGGTAAACTTACGCCGGAACGGTTGGGACGATTATTTCGCACGCTCCAATTGTTCAGCGTTGATCCGCACCAGGCTGACAAAGCCGGTCTCCTGGTCGATCTGGCTGCCGACCTCCAATCTCCCCGTGACCTGAATCGGCTGGTCATAAGGTAAGGCGGTGACCGGTTTGGTTAACCGGACCACCACAATGTCATTGGGCCAATTAGCGTCGGTCGAGCAGAACGGACAGATCGACATCGGTACTTTCGTCAGGACAAAAAAAGCCAAGGTCGGCTTGAGCGGCGGCGCCATAAATCCGACCATCCGCACCCGGTGGCCGTTTAGCGCTTTCAGTTTCGGCGAAAACTGGATGCCGAGCGGCGAAGCGCCGCTGTATAATTCATTAAAACCCAACGGTGTGACCGCTTCGTTTTTCCCCCAGTCCAGCAGGGAAGCGGCATGGACTGAACAAGTAAGCAGGAACGGCCCCCATCTGGGAGCCGTCCGAACGTACGTCTCGTCCCATACCGTAAGCGTTGGAATCATGGTCACGCCCAGAATGATTCCCATTGCCAGTATGGTTCGTCTTACCATAGTTGTATCCTCCGCTTATTTCTGGCCGGGGTCGAGGCCTAACGCCCGCATAATCCCGAAGAAGACTTCGGTATTGTCCATGATGCCGCGGAAATAGTCGGCGCCGGGACCGTCGGCCGTGAGCGGCACATCATCGGCGGTATGAACTTCCTGGGTCTCGCTGTAAGGAATATTGCCGTTGTAGAAATCGCCTTTGGGATCTTTCTTCGGGTTGGCGATCGGTTTGCCGTCGGCCATCACCGCCGGGGCGATCGGTTCCGGATTAAATTTATAATCTTCGTTATAGTCCGGATGGTTGGCGTAATGAATCGCTAAGGTCACATCAGGCGCCGGACTATCGGGGAAGCCGTCTTTGTTCGCATCGACGAAGGTCGGGAAGCCGGCGTCGGCATAAGTGCGGACCGCTTGACGGCCGGTTTTGCCGTCCAACTCATGATAGGTTCCGGTGATGCTGGCGCTGTGGCCGTGGTCGGCTACGACGATAATCAGGGTGTCACCGTTTTGCTTGGCGAACTCTTTAGCGATTCCGACAGCTTTATCCAGCTCAATGGTGTCGTACGTCGCCCGTTCCCAATCGACGGTGTGCAGTTGTTTATCAACACTGGCGCCTTCGACCATCAGGAAGAAGCCGTTCGGGTTTTTACTCAAAACATTAATCGCCTGTTTGGTCATATCCATCAAGGTCGGTTGATTGGTAAAACTACCGAGCACATTCGGGTTTTTGGTCACTTCGCGGTCGAGATAGACGTTCATATTGTCGAGTTGGAAGAGGCCCAACAATTTATCAGTTTGACCTACTTTATTCAGCTCGGTCTTATTGCTGACAAAGGTATAGCCTTGACTTTGGAAGTCGCTGATCAAATTCAACTCGTCGGTTCGTTTGGAGCCGGGAACGCTTTTCGGCAGGAAGTGTTGGGAACCGCCGCCCAAGATCACATCCGGACGATGATAGCTCTCTAACATACTTTGGGCGATAAAATTCAACTCACTGCGGCGACGAGTATGGGCGACCATCGCGGCTGGGGTCGCGTCGGTAATATTGGCGGTGGAGACGATGCCGGTTCCCATGCCGCCCCGGGAACGTTTGGCAATCTCAACGATATTTTCAACCTTGGGATCATCCAGCGGGTCTATGGTAGAGTCAGGATACACGCCCATGGCGTTGACCGCGCTCTTATTGCCGGTGGCGTATGCGGAAGCGCTATTGGCGGAGTCAGTCACCAAGGAATCCATCCCCGAGGTGGTGATCAACGCCAGGTTGGACATTTTCTCCATCTCAAGTAAGTCATTGTATTTGCCTTCGGTCAAACCGCGAGAGATGATCCGGGCAATCTCCCGGGCTTGCAGGCTCATGCCGTCACCGATAAAAAGGATGACGTTTTTGGCGGGTTTCTGAATCTTTTCGGAGACCACTTTATAGTTGACTTCACGGGAGACGGCGCCATTGTCGGTTAAGACATTGACGATGATATTAATCGGGCCTTGTTTGGCAAATTTCACTTGGTTGATCCGATAACTGCTCACGCCGGGATTCAGCTTGATCGCGGCCGCTTTGCTGAAAACTTGGGAAGCCGGTTGGCCGTTGACCAAAACATCAATTGCCTTGACGGTGCCAACATCTTTCACTTCAACATGCAGGTCAAAATTTTGGCCGGCCCACATTTTAGCGTTGTCAATCGGCAGGACATCAATGGTGTGGTAAGGGACGTTGGGAAGCTGCGCTGCGAAGATGGAATTGCCGCTTAACAATACGGTGCCGGTCAGCGCCAGCAGCACCAGGGTGGGGATCAGTTTGGATTGAAACTGCTCAATCAACCGGTTAATCAATCAAAACACCTCCTGAAACTTATGTTTACAGTTTCCAATGATACAGTCCGAAGATGATTAAAAGATTAAAACTCGTTTAATCGAGCGCTAAATCGGAGTTAATCTGCCAAAGGACCATCAAAAAAAGACGGCTGCTTTCACGCCTGCCGTCTTTTGCCTTGCACTCCTAACGATTAAAACGATAGCCCGTCCCCCACAACGTTTCGATATATTCGGGATTGGAGGGATCTTTCTCGATCTTTTTACGAACCTTCTGGATATGCACCGCTACGGTCGCCGAATCGCCATAATAGTCGTTGCCCCAGACGGCGTCGAAGAGATGCTCTTTGGAGAAAACAATATTCGGATTAGCGGCTAGAAACACCAGTAACTCATATTCCTTGGTCGTCATGACGACTTCTTTGCCGTTGATGAAGACTTTATGAGAGGCGGTATGGATCTCCAATCCTTTATGGTTGATGACGTCGTTGGCGCCGTTTTTACCGCGTAACCGCTCATAGCGTTTGATATGCGACTTGATCCGGGCGGTCAGCTCCGCCGGGCTGAAGGGTTTGGTCAGATAGTCGTCAGCCCCGCAATCAAACCCCCGGATTTTATCAATATCTTCACTTCGGGCCGAAACGACGATCAGCGGGATCTCGTGTCGTTTCCGGACGGCTTTGATGATCTCGAAGCCGTCTTTCCCCGGCAGCATCAGGTCGACCACAATCAGCTCGTATTGGCCGGACAATGCCAACTTCAACCCGCTCCCGCCGTCCGACGCGATCTCCACCCGGTAGCCGTTGAGTTGGAGGTAATCCCGTTCCAATTCGGCAATGTTCCGGTCGTCCTCAATGATTAAGATCGGCTTCATCGGTCGCCTCCCTTTCTAGATATACTGGCAGCTCAATCGTGAAACAGCTGCCCCGCCCGAGTTGACTGACGGCCCGGATCCTGCCGCCGTGAGCTTCCACCAGCTCCCGGGCAATCGCCAAACCCAAACCGGTACTCAGCTCATCTTTGGTTCGTTCGGAGTCGATCCGGTAAAACCGCTCAAAGACAAAGGGCAGTTTGTCCGCTGCGATTCCCGGTCCATTATCGTAAAGCTCGATCCGGATCCTGTCGTCGGCCCGCTCCAGCACGGCTCCGACGACTAAAGCCTGCCCGGCCCCGTATTTCACCGCGTTGCCAATAATATTCCGAATCGCTTGATGGACCCGTTTCCGATCGATTTTGACCCGGCAATCGACGGTCATCCGGTCGGAATAGTCAAAGCGAATCCCTTTATCCTCCAGTTCCAAACGGAACTCCTCCATCACGTCGTTCATAAACCTCCGCACCGGCAAGATCTCCAGCTGCAGCTCCAGTTTTTCCAGGTCGAGTTTGGAGAAGAGAAACAGATCATCAATCAGCCGGTTCATATAGGTCGTATTATTGTAGATAATCTGCAAATATTTCCGGTGTTCAGCCTCACTGAGGTCGGTTCGCTCGCTTAAGGCCTCGATATAACCCTGAATGGCCGTGATTGGCGTCTTCAAATCATGGGAAATATTGGCGATTAAGGTTTTCCGGTTGGTTTCATATTGGATTTTTAACTTCTCGCTCTCCTGCAACCGGCGGGCCATTTCATTAAATGAAGCCACCAGCAAGGTCAGATCATTAAAGACATCACATTCCACCTGAACCTGATAATTGCCTTTGGCAATCTGCTCCACCCCTTGTTTCAGCTTATCGATGGGGTTGAAAACCTGCTTCTCCAGGTGCTTGAGGAAAAAGATCTCGTAGATTCCGGCGATGCTGATCAGCACGGCGATAACAATACCTAAAGTGCCGATACCGGTGTAGCGGATAATAAGAAACCAAAGGAACAAATTAAACAGAATGATTAGCGGTCGAAAATATTTTACCCGCCGGTGATAATGGACAAAATGCCGATATTTACCGGCGATGCGCCGGTGATGATGTTCTGATTGCCAGTGATGGTAGTGCTCGAATCGATGGTGTTGAACATGCTCCCGCATCATTTCCTCAATGACTTGCCGACGTGCCCGATAACGCTCGTCGTTCCGTTGATGAATACGAAAAAGTAACCTTTGGAGCGTTTCGAGCGCTTTCATTTAACCACCTCTCCAATCTCCGTTTATCATACTATCGCTTGTTGCTGTAAGCAATATGTTTATTACTCGCCGGCCCAGTACCGCTGACGCTCTATAACTTTTTACGAAGCAAAGCCCCATAGCTACGCGGAATGCTCGGCCGCTCGATCAATTCTAACCCTTCCTGAAGCGCAACGGCTAACTCCGTTTCGAACTGAGCTTGCGCCACATGACGTTGTGGTTCCGCCACCAGGATCCAAGCGCCCGGTTTTAAAACCCGGACCACTTCGTGGAAGAAACTCTGAAGGTCGGGTAACTCATGGACAACCGCAAACGCCCATACCAAATCGATATCTGCTTTACGGTCGGCTAACCCTAGGGAATCAGGCTGCACTAGACGTAACCCAATTCGATTTTGCAGGTTGTCTTTGGCTGCCCGTTTCGCCAACTGCTCCAACATTTTCGGTTGAATTTCCGAAACAATCACCCGTCCGTGATTCCCGACCTCCCGTGCGAGCGGTAATGTAAAAAATCCCATTCCGGGACCAGGTTCAAATACGATCATGCCTGCTTTGACGTACCGGCGGACAATCCGGTTCGGGTTTTGAATCAAGCGCCGCAACGGACTGATTAAAAAATACCCTAGCCACCACGGGCATACTGCCGGTTTCGACATTTCATTCCCATCTCCTCTTGAATCCGTTTTCACAAAGTTAGGAGCATGATGCTGCTCCCAACTTCTTCCATTTTAGCATAACCGGGTTTACCAGACCAGATCCAGCTCTAACTTACCCTCAATGGACGTTTCCTTGCCCTGGTCATCCTGGCCGGTTCCGTTCACTACCAAAATCAACTTTTCAACTTGCTTGTTCGGTTTGATAAAAACACACAACTCCACTTCGGGATCGGTCACCTGATGGAACAGACTCCAGCAGTCGCCTCCCCGACCGGGGGCGGATTCCACCCGTTGGTGAAATTGATGATGCCGACTTACATGTTCCGCGATTTCTTGCCGCAATTCGGCCGGAAGGTCCTTGGAACTGACCGTGAGCACCAGCGATTGATCGGCTTGTTCCTCCACTTTAAGCTGGTTTAAGAGTTGTAAACCAAACGCTAACCGCTGGAGACCTTCTTTGACGCCGCGGCCTTGACCGTGGTGCTGCAACCGGTGTGGCATACCATGATGATGGCCGCAGCCGTGAAAACCGTGCCAATCCTTCAGATTAAACTCGGTCTGGCTCTCATGCTTCATTTGCCGGTCGTCGCAGTCAAAAGCGGTCTTCACCTTGGAGCGGACCGCCCCGGTCTGCAGATTTTTTAAAAATTCGCTCTCCATGCCAAAAATTTTCGTTTGGTCTTTGTTGACCGTAACTTGTAAGGTACCCTCAAACTTCTCTTGCTCCTTTAGCGCTTTCACCACATCATACAGTAAACCTATTTTGTTCATCGTTTAGCCTCCTCGTTAATTCAGGAAATCGCCTACGCGATTTCCCTTAATGACTTAAGGCCATTATAAACGTCCGCAATAAACCGGGAATAAAGCATCCGTAAAAGAAGCATAAAAAAGTATAAAAACTTTATAAACGGAAAACCTGGAAACTGGATTGCAGCGCGGACCACGCGGAAGTAGACGGTACGACAATATCTAGTTATAAAGGAGCGCCACCACGTGGAGCTTTCTCCGATCCCTCCCTGTATCTTGGTTATCTTCGGCGGCACTGGCGATTTGACCCATCGGAAGCTCTTGCCGGCCCTGTATAATTTACAACATCAAAAGTTCCTTCCAGCCCGCTTTGCCGTCGTCGCAGTGGGCCGGCGCGAAAAAACCCTAGCCGAATATGGCAATGAGGCCGAGGTTTCCATCAAAAAATACGCCCGGTTTGCGACGGATGAAACGCTTTACCGTGACCTGCGTCAAAAGATCTTCTATCAAATGGTCCACTTCGACCATGACGGCGGGTATTCCGATCTAAACCGGTTCCTCGCGACCTTGGACCAGGATTTCAACACTGAGGGTAACCGCCTCTTTTACCTGGCGGTCGGGCCGGAGTTTTTTGGGCCGATCGTCACTAAGCTGCAGCGGCACGGTTTCCTCTCCCAAAACCGCAGCGCTTGGCAGCGGCTGATTGTCGAGAAGCCGTTCGGAAATAGTTTAGCAACCGCCCGGCGTTTAAATCAAACAATCACTGAAGTGTTTGCCGAAAAGTCCATCTTCCGGATTGATCATTACCTTGGCAAAGAGATGGTCCAAAGCATTATTGATCTTCGTTTTGCCAACGCGCTCTTCGAGCCCTTATGGAATCATCATTATATTGACAACATCCAAATCTCCGCCTGCGAGACCCTGGGCGTTGAAAACCGGGGCGCTTATTATGATCAGGTGGGCGCGCTCGGCGATATGATCCAAAATCATATGTTGCAGATTCTGGCGCTCATCGCCATGGAACCCCCCATTTTGGTCGAACCGGAATCGATCCGCGATGAAAAGGTCAAGCTATTGCGCTCCTTGGCCCCGTTTAACTCTGCAACGCTCCCGCCTAACCCGGTCTTTGGGCAATACGGTCCGGGGGCGATCGCCGGAAAACCGGTGGTCGGTTACAGGCAGGAAAATAAGGTTGCGGACGGTTCGACCACCGACACCTTTGCCGCCCTAAAATTCCAAATCAACAACCCGCGTTGGGCAAACGTCCCTTTTTATATTCGCTCTGGAAAACGGTTGGCACGCAAAACTACCGCCATCGTCGTGCAGTTCAAACCGGCGGTAGTGTTTCCCCAGCCCGAACAGCCGCTGGCTCCCAACCTCCTGACGATCCGGATTCAACCGCGCGAAGAGCTTCTGTTACAGTTTAACACCAAACAACCGGGGATTCGGGGTGAAACCATTCCCGCCCAAATGTCGTTCTGCCAAAAGTGCCGCAATTGCGAAACTTACGCCAATTCACCCGAAGCCTATGAAAAGTTACTTTTTGACGCGCTACGGGGTGACTCGACCCTCTTCACCCGTTGGGACGAGGTTGAAAAATCATGGGAGATCGTTGCGGCGATCCATGGACATCGGGAGCCGTCTCAGCCGCTATTTCCCAATTACGCGGCCGGCGCTTGGGGGCCGGCGGCCGCCGATCAACTGCTCGCCGGCGACGGCCGGCAGTGGTGGAACCGTTAAGGAGAACGCGCCATGAAGATCTTCGATATTTCGATGCAAATCGACCGCGATATGCCGGTTTACCAAAACAGATCGGAGAAAAAACCGGTGATCCACGTTGTATCCGACTATGCCCAAAGTCATTCCTACGAGTCGCGCATTACCTTGGATATGCACACCGGCACCCATGTCGACGCGCCGCTCCACATGTTGGAACAAGGGGAGACCATCGATCAGATCGATCTGAACCGGTTAATCACTCCCTGCAGCGTCGTGGACTTGTCTGGAGTTTCCGGGAAAATCTCCCCCTCCGATTTAGTGAGTCAAGCGATTGCTCCCGGCGATTTTATTTTGCTTAAAACCAAAAACTCAAACCAACCCGGTTTTGTGAGTGACTTTGTTTATCTGGACCAGAATGGCGCCCGTTACTTGTGCGACCGTCAAATCAACGGCGTTGGCATTGACTCGTTGGGCATCGAGCGTGACCAGCCGGAACACACTACCCACAAACTTTTATTGGAAGCTGGAATCATCATCCTGGAAGGATTGCGCCTTTCCGGCATCCGCCCGGGAGCTTACCTCTTGATCGCCACACCGCTTAAGATCGCCGGCGCCGAAGCCAGTCCGGTCCGAGCGGTGCTTTTGGACCAATTTCACTGATCAAAAAGGCGAAAGGAACGTTCGCTCTTCCTTTCGCCTTTTTAATTTCGATCCGGCCTTTGCAAACCAATCGCCCATCGGCACTACTTGATTCATCCGTCAAGAAATCGCCCGCTGTTTCGAGCGTCAAGTCACCGCTACAACTTCCTTGGAAGCATTTTGGTTGATATACCGTTCCGCCATGGAGGCCGCAATCGATCCGTCGGCCGCCGCGGTAATGACCTGCCGGAAGATTTTGTCGCGAACATCACCGGCGGCGTAGACACCGGGAAGACTGGTCTCCATCTGTTCGTTGGTCCGAATATAACCTCCCTCGGACAGTTCCAGTTTATCCCGGACCAATTCGGTATTGGGATTGGAACCAATTGCCAAAAAGACGCCGGCCACGGACACCTCCGTTACTTTGTCGTCGGTGAGATCCTTGACTTTAATCCCGGATACTTTCTTTTCGCCGAGGATTTGAACAAGCTCCGAATTCCAGCAAAGCTCAATTTGCTTATGGTTGAAGACTTCCTCCTGCAAGATTCGCGTGGCGCGCAGGGTATCCCGCCGGTGCACAATGGTAACTTGGGAACAGATCCGCGCCAGATACAACGCGTCTTCAACCGCGGTGTCCCCACCACCAACCACCGCCACCGCTTGATTGCGGTAAAACGCTCCGTCGCAAGTGGCGCAAAATGAAAGTCCCGACCCTTTAAACCGCTCTTCATCGGGCAACCCCAAACTTTTCGGGGTCGTACCCATGCACAAGATCACTACTTTACCTAAATACGTGTTATCATCGGTATTTACCGTCTTAATCAGCGTATCCAGTTTCAAGGCGGTCACCTGTTCATTGACAACTTGAGTCCCGAATTTACGCGCTTGATTTTCCATTCGGATCGCTAAATCCGGGCCACTGATCGGTTCTTCGAAACCGGGGTAATTCTCCATCAGGTGGGTGGTCGCCATCATTCCACCGGAGAACATTTTCTCGATTAACAACGTGTTCAACCTGGCTCTTGCCGCATAAAGGGCCGCCGCAAAACCAGCCGGACCGCCGCCGACAATGATGACGTCATACAATTTATTACCCATGGTGACGCCCCTTTCAGCTATATATGTCGCACGAAATGTTGGACTATCTTGACTGCGACATATTTCCCTTGCCTAATCCTGCCTGATAATTTCAACGATGGCTTCATAAAGCTCATCGGGAGAATCCGCTTGAATAAACTCATCTTCGACCAGCGCATACGGCCCAACCGCACAGTCGCTACAGTATCCCAAACAGGATTCGACCTCAATATTTTCTTCCTTGAAATTCCGGCGCAATTTCTCAACCACTTCTTCGGTCCCTTGGGTGAAATTGTTCTCACAAAAACGGATTGTTGCCATACGCTGTCTCCCCCTAATTTTTATTTCAATCTATCGTTGACGGTTGCTTTTTCAGGTTTTTCAAATACTCCATCAGTTCCGCCACAGTGATCTCGGACCATGGAATGTTTTCGAGCGGCAACTGTTGTTCGATCGCGGTCTTCAACACCGGTGACTTGGTCGTATCGCCGATCATGATGGCGCCGACGATCCGGTGATCCCTGACAAAAATCCGGCGGTAAACGCGACGTTCCTGATCCTCGTCAACAATCGCCAAGCTGGCCGAGGTTTCATCGATATTTCCCATGGAAAACAGCGATATGCCATAACCGTTCAAGGTGGTTACCGGAACAATGGTATGATAGGTGGCCGGTTGATTCACTATATTATGTCCGGCGGTTTTCCCTTGTTCCACCGCGATATTCCAAAGGCCGTAAACCCTGCCTTGATATTCGGCCACGTCCCCGGCGGCGTAGACATTCGCCACACTGGTCTGCATCCGCTCATTAACGACGATCCCTTGGTTGACTCGGATCGCCGTTTCTCGGACAATCTCGGTATTGGACTTAATCCCGGTGGCGTAAAGCAGCAAATCGCAGCCGATCCGCTTTCCTGTCTGCGTAACGGCATAAAACCCGTCCGCGGCGTCGTCGATCCGCACAATCTGGGTTCCGGTCAATACTTCGACTCCGGCCGCCTCCACCACCGCCTTGACAATTCGTGAAGCCTGTTCATCCAATTGCAACGGCATCAGGCGCGGTTGGAGCTCGGCGATGATTACCTTTTTCTGCTGTTGGGTCAGGATCCAGGCTGTTTCTAACCCTTGAATTCCCCCTCCAATATTCAATATGGTATTGGTATGAGTCTTCGCCAAACGTTGCTGGATCGTATAAGCGTCGGCGCTATTCCGCAGCGTCGCCACTTTTTCATTGACTAATCCTTCAATGGCCGGAGCGCGATTGCGGGCGCCATTGGCCAATAATAATTGATCATACCCATATTTCCGTCCGGAGCGTAACGTAACAGTCTGCTCGCGCTCATTGATCGTTGCAACCGCTTCCCCCAAATGCAGCGTGACCTGGTTTTGGTCATACCAGTCTTTTTTTTGGAGTAAATTCGGCACTTCATCCAGGGTGGCAAACAAACCTTTCGAAAGACGCATCCGGTTATACGGGGCGACCGGTTCCGCGCTGAACAGATCAATCGCTACCTCCCGGTCAAACTCCCGGATTGCCTTAATGCCATTAATTGCGGCGATTCCCGCCCCCACTACAATGATCTGTTTTCCCATTGAACCCCCCTAACCAATTTCTCTCACGTCTAGTTTATCCGTTTCCATGCCTTTTCTTGCCTACCCCCAAAAAATCCGGTGTTCACACCGGACCGACAACATAACGCCATTGGTATCAAGCGTATTTAACCTGCGTTCTTAATAACCTTTTGTCCTATGACAACATCTCAGCGACTTTTGTCAAAAAAGCTTGAATCGCTATGGAAGCCCGTTTTGCCGCAAGTGCTGCCTAAAATGATATAAAAGCCTAATCACATCATCTTTTATCCATCGATACAATATACAAGATAACATTTACGATGACCTGAATGCCCGGAGCGTTTCCCTTTGTTTGCTTTTGATCGGAATCGCCAAATTGGGAAATTCATCGTTTACCATGAAATGGTCCACGTAAGCGAATTAAGAAAATTAGCTAAGTGGAGCGACATAGGGGTCGTAGCATTTTCTATGAAGTTACCCCGAGACTAAATAAACGTCAGAGGTGATTATCAATGTCCAGACATCATTGTTGCAGGAGCCATCACCATCATCACAGCCGTCGGGATCGTTGTGAGCAACCCATGGCCAACGTGTTTCCGGCGACCATCGTCCCGGTTGGTTCGCCCATGCGCGGCACCTGCGTTGAAACCCCGAATGGCACTTTCTGCACTGTCAATGTCGATGATGAACGTTATCGCCGGCGTTAAGCCCATGTTGCAAAGAGAATGATTGATCATTAACCGCATCATGTTTAGCGCTAAACAAGCGAGTCCACGGACTCGCTTTTCATTTTGACATTCGCCTACTGTGAGGATAAAACGTCCGTGTCGCCAATAAATACCTGAAGATTAATAATATCTTTTCCATGATGCTTTTGTTTAAAAAATCCGATGATTAACCTAGAAAAAGTCGCCTTCTATATTTCTTCCCGATAAAAACATATTCATTGGGATAAATAAAGGTAAATTTTAATTTTTCCGTAAATCCGATTCAGAATTTTGAACCGGGAGGCCCTTATGATAAAGAAGTCAAATTACTTGCTCATCATTTTAACGATCATGTTTATGATGGTGTTGATCGATGGGGTGGCCCGTTTCTACGTCGCCCAAAAAGCGGAAAGTTACGCGGCAACCTTAAATCATCTCGGTTATCTTCGCGGATCGATTCAACGGATTGCCAAACTGGAAACGAACAACATCCGGAATGACCATTTGATCCAATATATCGACCTCAAAGTGCATCAATACACTTACGATAAGACCGTTGTCGAACTTGACGGTCTCGTCTTTCGGACAACCTTCGCCAAACTGCATACGATGTGGGACGATTTTAAAGTCACCTTGGCAATCTATCGCGAATCGCCAACCGCAGCCAATCAAAAGGTTTTATTGGATAAAAGCGAGGATATCTGGCTGGTCTCCAATTCAGTAATACTGGAGGCCCAATTGTTTTCCGAGATGAAGTTCAAGCAGTACCGCCGGTTACTGTTGTTCTCACTGGTCAACCTGATCTTTTTGTTCCTCATCACCATTTTCGTTAAAAAATATGTCCACGATAAGTTAGAGTTTCTGGCAATCCACGATCCGCTGACCAAAGTCTACAACCGAACTTATTTGGGAGAATTTCTCAAGCGGGAGATTGAAGTCGCGGCGCGCGGCAACAATCCACTGGCCGTGATCATGCTCGATATCGATTATTTTAAAAATATTAATGACGCCCACGGTCACGACGCCGGCGACACGATCTTAAAGGAACTCGTCAAAACGATTATCAAAATTTTGCGGAAAAACGACCTCTTGGCCCGATACGGCGGCGAGGAATTCACCATCGTCCTCCCGAAAACCCCGCTGCCAAAAGCCATGTCCGTGGCGGAGCGGATTCGTAACGCCATCGCGCTACACAACTTCAAGCTGGTGGATAAAGTCACTGTCAGTCTCGGCGTCACCCACTATGCCGCCGGCGATAATGAAGCTTCACTGCTAAAAAAAGCCGACTTGGCATTGTATCATGCGAAACATGAAGGTCGAAACTGTATTTCGCAAAACGAAGCCATCAGCTGCCAATAAAAAAAGGAAGCTTTCGGGGTTTCCCCAAAAGTTCCCTTCTCCGGTAACTGGCGCCCAGCTACTCTTGGAACGAGTCCTTCGCCCCCGTTTCCAAGCGTTTTCGGTATTGCAGAGGCGATATTCCGGTAATGTTTTTAAAAAGTTTCCCGAAATAAGACTGATTTTCAAAACCAACTTCGTTCGCAACAAATAAAACACTGTGATCCGAATCCTGCAACATTTTTTGAGCGATTGAGACCCGTAAATTATTAAAATAATCGGTAAACGTCAATCCGGTCACCTCTTTGAAACTGCGGCTCAAATAATAGGGACTGACATGAAAAAGCCCCGCAACCATCGACAAGGTCAGTTTCTCCTGATAGTTCTGATTGATGTATTTGACGATCTCCGAAATCCGCCCATGGGTCGGATTCAAGTGAGGCACCTCTTCGTTGCGGTTCGTGTTACGGGCGGCAAAAATCAATAATTGGAGTAATAACGAACGCAAGCAGTTTTCATAATCGAAACTGCGGTTTTGGATCTCTTGGCGCATCGTCTCAAAGAGCCGGTCAACCGCGTTTTGGTAGAGCGGATCGAAACTGACGAAGTTATACCGGCTAAAAAGCAGTTCCAAGGACTGGGGAGCGACTCCCGCGGAATCCACCAGAAATTCCGGGTTAAACTTAATCAGAAACCGTTCATGATTCGGCGTTCCGGTATCTTGCGTCGTGTGCAGATCAAAGGGTTTGATGAAAATAATATTGCCTTTCCGCACATGATAACTGCGATCTTTGATAAAATAAACCCGCTCCCCGGCCAGCAGATAAAATATTTCGTAATTGCTGTGAAAATGGTCGCCCGCCATACTTTGATGGCCGACCACCTTCCGTTGGGAAAGAAAGAAAGAACCTGAAGAGCTGGTGAATTTCAAAGGGGTAAAATGTGCCATGAGCAACTCCCGCCTTTCCGTGCCAGACGAAACATCCTTCATTTTTATTTTACTGTTACAAAGATGTAAAGTAAAGGTTGAACTCTAAATCCAGTTTGTTATAATTAACACGGAGGGATCATTAATGGCGAAAATTATCTGCTGTGAATATCCTAACCGAGAAGCGGAAGGGTATCGTAAGTTTCAGAATTGGTTGATTGGAATCGACGGCTGTTGCCAAATAACCAATACCTGTTGGATTGTGGCGGCAGCTGAAACCAATCAACAGATTGTCGATCGTCTCCACGGTTATTTAGGCGCCGACGCCCGGATTTTTGTCGCCTCTTTGGATAAAGGCAGCAGCGTTTGGGTCAATGTCATCGAATCCAGCGAAATGCTCCAAGACATTTTAAAAGGATAATCTGATAAAAAAAGCCTCGCTCCGCATGACGGACCCAGGCTTTTTGGTTATCTACCTAGAAAATCGCTTCGATGTCTATGCCGCTCTACCTAGCCTCATTTTCATATTTCGCTTGCGCGAGCGGTAGCTAGCGTGGACGACTACTTACCGCTTGCCAACCAGGGTCCAATGTCCAGCCCCGGTGACCGGAGCGGCCGCCGTGCTTTCACGGATCACCAATTGGGGGGTGAATTTCAGTTTCCGTTTGACAGTTTCCCCTTGCAACACTTTGTAGAGTTGATCGGCGGTCGCCCGGGCAACCTCCCGCGTATGATTATCAATGGAGGTTAACGTGGGAGTCGCCGCCTCCGCCAAAAGCGAATTATTATATCCGATGATCGAAATATCCCGGGGAACGTTCAATCCACGTCGCGCGGCGGCTTTCATCACTCCAACCGCAGTAATGTCTTCGCCGCAGATCACCGCGGTAACCCGCTTGCCTTGGTCAAGCAGTTGATTCAAGCCGCTGGCGCCATCCGCCATACTGTAAAGGACTCCGCAATAGTTGCTCGGATTGAGGGCATGCTTTCGCATCCCCTCCTGGAACCCTTTCAGTTTCGCCACAGCCGAGGGGTTTTTGGAATCGACAAAATAATAAATATCGCGATGCCCCTGTTCAACCAGGTAAGTCACGGTATTGGCCACGGCCACCGTATCCTCGTGAACGATGGAATAAATATTATCGGCCTGCAAATAGTTGTTCACGATCAGTAAAGGCACTTTCCGAGCGGCTTGCAAAAGATGATCGTTATTGGTCTTCTCCTTATACATCGAACCGACCATAATAATCCCATCGACCTGTTTTTCCAGGGTCATCCGCAGGCACTTCTTTATGCTCTCCAGTCCCGAACCGGTATTGGTTAAGATCACATTATACCCCAGTTCAATGAAACGCCGCTCAATGGTGTAGACCACCGTGGCAATATAAAGACTGGTGATATCATTGGCCAAAATTCCAATGGTCTTCATGGAGTTAACCACTAGCCCGCGCGCGACCGCGTTGGCAACATAGTGGGTTTGGTCCAAGATCGCTTGAACCTTTTGGCGGGTCTCCGGGTTCACCTTCTCCGGTTGATTGAGAACCCGGGAGACCGTTGCCGTCGAGACTCCGGCTAAACCGGCAATGTCTTGCATTTTCATCGTAATTCACCTAAAACAGTTACCGTATTCAATCGAACTTATCCTTTATGATAACCTTTCTTTTGCGCAAAAGTCAAATCGCCATCATATTAGGGACTTGCCGGAATTATTTTGGCACATGCCTGAATCTTTTTGACATGTGTCAGAACCTTTTGTCACTTGCCGCAATCGTTCCCGCGCAAGTGAGATCAAAGGCGGGGGTGAGGTCGAGACATTCTGGACTCCTTATTCCCCGTACTCCGCCTGTTTCTCGCGGTAAAAGGCCTGGAGAATATAAAAGGCGAGTTTCCGGGTTTGCTTATCGGCCGCGATCAATCCCTTCCGGTTGAAACCCCGTTGAAACCGGTTGATCCGGCGCGGCGTCCGGAAGTCGTACAGGATCCAGGGCGAGATTCCTTTGATGTAATCGAGCTGCCGGACGATCTCAACCTGGCGGCGGTAAACTTCTGCCATATGATCTTCGGTGAAAAGGTCGTTTTTGGTCCCGCGTTGACCGGCCAAGCCGTCGGCGCCGGTCTCAGTGATCACCACCGGCTTTTGGGGATTGGAGTTCTTACCCAAAGCGATCAGATCTTCAATGTTCGGCCGGTACCAACCGTAATATTCGTTTAACCCAATCACGTCCAACGCATCGGCCAACCGGTCCTCGATCTTCAGTTTGGCTTCGTTCACCAGGCAAGCCGCTGAAACCAGGCGGGTGGGATCAGTGGCTTTGGCCGTCCGCGCCAGCCGGCTCATAAAAGACAAACGGGCTTCGGTATCGGCATTTTCATTCCCGACCGACCAGATGATGACACTGGACCGGTTTTGGTCGCGTAAAATCAGTTCAAGCAGTTGGTTTTCGGCATCGGCGTAAGTAGCCGGATTGTCGAAAGCGATCGCCCAATAAACCGGAATCTCTTCCCACAAAAGCATTCCGACTTCATCGGCGATCAGCGCCGCCAGTTCGGTATGGGGATAATGGGCCAACCGCATGAAGTTGCAACCCAAATCCTTGGCGTCGGCAAAACGGCGCCGTAAATCCGCTTCGTTGGACACTTTGCCAAGTTGTTCATCATCTTCGTGAGCACAGATTCCCCGGAGGAATAACGGTTTCCCGTTGAGCCGGATGGTTTGGCCCACCACTTCAATTTGGCGAAACCCAACCAGCAATTCCACCCGGTCGGCGCCGTAACTGATAACCACTTGGTAACGGCGGGGTTGCTCCGGACTCCACA
Organism: Bacillota bacterium; assembly: GCA_023410535.1. Lineage (GTDB taxonomy): Bacteria > Bacillota > UBA4882 > UBA8346 > UBA8346 > JAEYPR01. The sequence goes on from JAEYPR010000003.1 coordinate 134,174, forward strand.
GTTCCGGACGGGCCGCCGCTGTCGTCAGCACGACGGACTGATTGACGGTCTGCCCGGTGGTTTTGACGCCCAATTCGGGGATCTCCAACCCGACCGCGCCGTCGGCCCCGTCAACGCTAACTTCAGCCCGGATCTGACCGTAGGTACCATCGGGGACCAGATACACCTTGGCATTTTTAACAAACGCCGGTTTCATCCGGAACAACTCGATGTCGCGATAGATCCCGCCGTAATTGAACCAATCGGTATTTTTCATCGGAACCCGGTCGGCGGTACGAGTGTTATTAACGCAGAACTGAATGATATTTTTTTGCTGAAGTTTGCCGGTGAGTTCCACGCAGAACGGAGTGGATCCGCCAAGGTGATTGCCGAGAAACTCCCGGTTCAAAAAGACTTTGGTGTCGTAGTTGGCAGCGCCGATCTTCAAAAACACCCGTTCCCCCGGTTCGGCCTCAATATAAGTGAATTCCCGCGCGTACCAAGCGCTTCCCTCATAATAAAAATATTCCGGTCGGATCGTATTCCAACAGCACGGCAGGACGGTTTCCTCTCCGGCGTCATGGTCGTAATCCCAAGGAACCAACCGGCCGTTGGGATCTTCCTTGACGAGCAGGTGCCAGTCAGCGCGTAAACCGGTGTCATACGGATCAATCGCAAAAAACCAACTGCCGTTCAGACTCTCTTTCGGACGGTTTTCCGTCAGAATGAAGGTGGTGTGGTTCAGGTTTTGCAGGCTGAACTTATAATGATAACGTTCATCGTGAATATTGGCTTGCAAATTATCGGCATGCAATTCGTTACTCATGGTACTCACCTTTCAATGTGAAATATTGATTATCAACCTTTGACGCCACCGGCGGCAATTCCTTGGACAAAATATTTCTGGGCTGCCAAAAAGACCACAATTACCGGAATGACCGAAATCAGACAGCCGGCCATTTGCGGTCCGTAGTAAACGGTATATTGGGTAATAAAATCGGACATTCCCAACGGAATGGTCTTCAAGCTTTCTTTGGTGATATAGATCATCGGGGTAAAGAAATCATTCCAGAAGAACCGGAACGAGAAAATGACCTGGGTGGCGATGACCGGTTTGGCCAAAGGCAACATAATCCGGGCAAAGATCACAAACTCATTGGCCCCGTCGATCCGGGCCGCCTCAATCAACGAATCGGGAATGGTCATAAAATACTGTTTCACCAAAAACGTGCCGAACGCCGTAAAGGAGCCCAACAAAATCAAAGCCAAATGGGTGTCGTACAGCCCTAAGTTGCGCACGATCAAAAACTGCGGAATGATCATCACTTGTTGCGGGATCATGATCGAAGAGATATACAACAAAAAGATCAGGTCCCGGCCTTTCCAGCGCAGTTTGGCAAAGGCGTAAGCGCCGGTGGTGGCGGTGAGGATCTGTACCAGGGTGATGATGATCGTCACTTTGAAGGAATTATAGGTGTAAATCGGAAACGACTTGATAAGTTGCTTGAAATTGTCCCAAATGAAATGGTCCGGAATTAGCTTTACCGGATAGCTGAAGATCTCCGACTCAGTTTTAAACGCTGAAGACACCATTAATAATAACGGCAAAAGAATGATCAACGCGGTGATTCCCAATACCAGATAGACCGCGGTGGCTGACATGAACTGTTTTAATTGCCGGTTGGGGCTTAAATTAAGCTGTTCCAATCTCAGTTACCTCCTCACACAGATAAGTTCCAGTTGTCACTCGTAAGTTACCCATTTCTTTTGACCCCGGTATTGCACAACAGTTACGGCCAAAACAATCAACAACAACACCACCGCTTCAGCCGAGGCGTAACCCATCCGGTAATGGGCGAAGGCATTCTGGAAGATATCGAAGACCAAGACCGTCGTCGAGCCGGCCGGACCGCCACCCAATTGTCCTCCGGTCATTACAAAGACCGAGTCGAATACTTTAAACGAGTTGATTACCGCCATAATCAAACAGAAAAACGTCGTCGGACTGAGCATCGGGATGGTTACATTCAGGAGTTGTTTCCATTGGTTCGCGCCGTCAATCTCCGCCGCCTCGTACAACTCGGGATTAATCGACTGAAGTCCGCTGAGGAACAGAATCATGTAATACCCAAACGATTGCCAGATCGTCACCAGCATAATCGTGAGCAACGCCGTGCCGGGGCTGGTTAACCAAGGAATCTTGGCAAAACCCAACGCCAGCAGCAAATTGTTGACCGGCCCTTTATCGGGATGGAGCACGACCATAAAAATCAATGAGATCGCGACCATCGACAAGATGGTCGGTAAAAAGATAACGGCGCGGAAGAAGTTCCGTCCGAATAATTTCCGATTTAAGAAAATCGCAAAGACAAAACCCAATAAAATCTGGGCGATCACTGTCACCACTGTAAACTTGACCGTATTAACCAACGCATTGATAAATTCCGGACTGGTAAACGCGATCAGAAAGTTTTTCAACCCAATCCATTCGAAAGCAAACCCCCCCGAGTAATCGGTAAAGGCCAAAGCCAACGTGGCAAACATCGGAATTAAAATGAATAAAAAGAACCCGATAAAACTGGGCAATAAAAACGCGGCGACTACCAACCATTTGGTCGGCTTTGAAGTTTGAGTTGCCATCCGCCTCACCTTTCTTTAAAAAGGGGCTCCAATCAATCGAAGCCCCTTTTCACACTTCAAATTTAGTTTGTGGTCTTGATGACTTGTTGCAATTGCGCTTTCAACTCGGTGATGAACTCTTTCTCGGTCATGTTGGAAGAGAGGTATTTCTCCAACACCGTTCCCAAGGTCGCTTCAACCCGGGAACCGTAAATGGTATACCATTGGGCCATCCGCGGCGCCGGTTCGATGAAGTAGTTCAACGATTCGGCATCCGGCACAACCTTGGCTAATTCGGCTTTAACGCCCTCGTCAACCACCGGCGGGAGGAAGCCGTTTTTGGCGACAACCTTGGCACCTTCGGAACTGCCCATCCAGGCGAGGAATTTGAAAGCCGCGTCTTTTTTCTTGGAACGGCTGTAGATATGGTTGAAGGTACAAGCGCCCATGGTAACATATTTGGGACTGTCGCTGGGTAACCGGGTGATCGCCCAGTCGTTCCAGGTGTAATCTTTAAGCAGCTTGTCATCGCGACCGCTGATCATCATGCCGGGGAACCATTCGCCGATTAACAGCATCGCGGTGTTGCCATCGTAGAACGGTTTGGAATAATGGGTTTTGGTGGCTTTCAACTCCGCCATGGAGAGAATGCTCTTGGATTTCTCCAAGTCGCGACGCATTTTAACACTGTAAGCCAACGCTTTTTCATCCAGGTTCAGCTTGCCTTTGGCGTCGATAAACATCACGTTCTTTTGAATCGCCGGCACCACGCTCAACTGCGGCCAGGTATACAGGAGCGAACCGTAGATACGGCCATCGCCGGTGCTCAGTTTCTTGCTGACTTCCTGGAATTTGTCCCAGGTCCATTCGCCCTTCTTCACATATTCGGTCGGGGTCGGGATTCCGGCTTTGGCAAAAAGTTTTTTGTTGTAATAAGTATAGTATCCGGCGCCCCGGTACGGGATGGCCAAAACTTTGCCACTGACGGTGATTTGCGAGGTATAAGCTTTGATTGATTTGAGATCGTATTTGGTGGTCTTAATGTACTTGTCAAGCGGTTCGATAAAACCGTTCTTGGCTTGTTGGAACATATCGGTCTGACGTTTCTGCATGTAACAGTCGATGTCAGCGCCGCCGGCCAACATGGTCAAGATTTTGGTTTCATAATCGGAGGACGGCATGACCGTTGTCTTGACGAAAACCTCTTTTTGGCTGTTGTTGAAGGCGTCAACGATCGGTTGGAAGGTTGGATCCTGCCACATGTAATAGTTGACTTCAACCGGGGCGGCCAGACTGAACCCGCTTGCTGCGACAAAGATTCCCAATACCATCAGGAAAACCAAGGCAGAAATTTTTCTCAATTAATTCATCCCCTTTAATAATTGTTGGTTACGCTCTTTCAATCCAAGCTTATCCTCCTCTTTTTGCAAGATCATCGAAACTTTCTCACAAATGTAAGCGTTTTCATGAAAGCGCTTACATCAACTATAACTCCTTGTTAAAAACTTGTCAATTGCAAGTTAAAAATAACTTTAGTGTCCCTCCCCCCAACCGACTCGACGATAACCGTCCATTCGGATCATAATCATTTATTCTCTGCCATATCAGGCGTTTCGTTCCAAACCGCATCCGTTTTGCCCGATTTTCTTTTCTTTCGTTTGCAGGAAAAATTTGAATATGAGACAATACTAGGTAACAAAATTGTTTCGTTAATTTACCGACGCAATGGCGCAACCGAAGAAACAACCCAAGAACAACGCGTTAAGGAGTATCTCATGACCGCGTTCAATCTTCCCAAAACCCTTAAAAGCCGGCTGATTCTCTGCTTTTTGGCGGTTACCATCTTTCCGTCGGTCGCCATCAGTTATTTTTATTACAAGTCCTCCCAAAACACCTTGGATCAAAATATGATCGACACCTCCGTCAGCAGTCTCAATTACTCCATGACGATCATTGACAAACAACTAAAAAACGCCGAGCAATTATCGGACTGGGTATTCATCAACAAAAATCTTGACAATACCCTGACCAACAACGCCGGCGCCCAGCCGCGCTATAATGCGGACATTCGCGCCTTTCTCGATGCCGTGGAGTTTCAGTTCCGTTTCAACACATCGATCGGCACCTACATTTATTCGTTGATCATCCACGGCCAAAACGGGCTTGATTTGCGGGCCGGTCAACCGGAAGGGACGCAGATCAATATCGCGGAACTGCAAAAAACCGACTGGTTCCGGCAGGGGTTAAGTCTTCAGGGGAAGAAGTTCTGGTACGGCGTTGTTAAAAACCCTTCCAACCTCCAATTTGAAAACTACATCTTACCCATGGTCCGGCCGGTGATTCATTCCTTCACCAACCGCGAGATCGGTTGGCAGATGATCGGATTCCGGGTGAATCTCATCGCCGATCTGTTTAAGAATTTCGAGATCCGCCCCGACGAAGCTCTCATGGTGCTGGACTCCAGAGGTTATTGCATCTACCACTCCAATCTCCGACGGATCGGACAGCGTTTACGTTCCCTCGGTTATATCGCCACAGTGCTCCAGAGCGCTCATACCCAGGGGCATTTGACCGCCAAACTGCACGGCGCTTCACGGATGATCGTCTACGCCAAGTCGGAAGCGACGGGTTGGAGTATCGTGCGCATCTTATCCTCGGCCGAATTGGCCCGGCAGAAACGGTTGCTGCTCAACATCACCCTGCTGATCTTTTTAAGCAGTATCTTCTTTACCTCGTTGCTCACAGTCTTTTTATCCAGCAACCTGACCCATCCCCTTACCAAACTGCTGCAACAGACCAAGACCATCGCCGCCGGGAACTTTAGCCGCGACCCGGCAATCGAAGGCCGGGATGAATTGGGAGTATTAGGTCATGGCATCAATGACATGGCCGAAAACATCCGCCGTCTCCTAGACCGGATCATCGCCGACGAACAGGAGAAACGACGGTTGGAACTGGCGGTATTGCAAAATCAGGTCAACCCGCACTTTCTCTATAACACTTTAAACTCGCTCAAACTGATGGCCACTATCCAGAAGGCCGACGGGATCCGGGAGATGGTCACCGCCTTAGGCCGCTTATTAATGCATCTCTCGAAAAACACGGCGGAAAAGATCAGTGTAGCCGCGGAGCTCTCCCTGCTCAATGATTATCTGTCCATCCAAAACATTCGTTACAAAGGCAAGATTCAACTCGAATATCTCATTGACGACGACACGGTTTTGCAATGCCAAATTATCAAATTCACCCTGCAGCCCCTCGTCGAGAATGCCATCTTTCACGGGATCGAACCGAAAAAAGACGCCGGAAGAATAACGATCGCCATCGCCGGTGACGCGGAACATATCTACATCAAAATCGAAGATGACGGCGTCGGGATGACCCCGGATCAGATCGCCACGGTTCTGACGGGCGGGCCAACCGGGAAAAATCGCGGGTTATCCCCGATCGGCATTAAAAATGTCAATGAACGGCTGCAGTTGTTTTACGGACCGGAATACGGTTTGACGATCGAGAGCGCAGTCGACAAATTCACCCGGGTTTGTCTGAAGCTTCCGCGCGAAGTTGATGAATCCTCCGCCGGCGTCAATCAGGAACCGGAAATTCAAGAACGATAGGTGATGCGGATGTTGAAAGTGATTATCGTGGACGATGAACCATTAGTCCGGGTCGGGCTGCGTTCCATGCTCCGTTGGGAAGAACACGGCTATCAAATTTGCGGGGAAGCTCCCAACGGCCAGCTTGGTTTGGATCTCATCCTGAAATATCAGCCGGATATCGTAATTACCGATATCAAAATGCCGGTTATGGATGGTTTGGAGATGATGCGTCTGGTGACCGCCGCCAAGCGGCCGGTGAAGTTTATCATCTTAAGCAGTTACGACGAGTTTCATCTGGTAAAACAGGCCATGAAACTCGGCGCCGAAGAATATTTGATCAAACTCGACCTCGAACCGGAGTTACTTGCCGAAACCTTAGCGGCGGTCCAGCAGAAAATCCGCAGCGAACAAGGACAGTCCGCTCAAACCAGCCGGCTTCAAGCGGATTTGCGTGAAAACGTCAGTTTTTTGCGGGAAGTCTTCTTCAAGCGCATTATCAGCAAAGCCAGTCCGTCCGGGTCCGACTTGCCAAAGCAGGCCGAATATCTCGGCATCGCCCTCGATGAAATGCTCGCCTGCGCGCTGGTTCAGATCAACAGCCCGTCCGTCCTGGAGAAGTATGACTATGACGAAGGCCGTTCTTTTGAAACCTCGCTGGTGACGATGATCACCGAGATCGTCAACGACATGTTCAAGGGTTACACGGTCAGTTGGAATCCCGGCGAGTTTATTATCATCTTTTCCGGGGATAGCCAACTGACTCCGGAGCAATTCCGCAAGAAAGCCATTACCCTTGGCGAACGATTGATCCAGCTGATCAAGCAATATTTCAATCTGGCCGTCTCCATCGGAGTCAGCGATGCGCATCACGGTTATCACCAACTGGCCCAGGCCTACTTCGAATGTTGTCAGGCGGCCCAGCAAAGTTATTACACCGGCGCGGCGGCCGTGCTTTGTTACGCGGAGCTGAACCGGAACAACTCCAGCCGTGCCAAATTCGACAGTGACGAGTTGAAACAGATCTTGCCCAAAGCCATTGAATTGCACGATCTGGAGACGATCAACTCCGTCTTTGAGATGTTGGCCGCCGTTTTGCAGGAACCGCTGACCCGGCAGCAAGCTTATGACCTTTGTTTTCAAATCGCGTATCTGGTTAACGGCGCGGCAAGCATTAAAGAGGCCGACCTCAAAGCGATCATCGGCTATCAGCAGAGCTTGACCGAGAGCATTCTGACCTTAAATACCGCAGCCGAACTGCGCGAGTGGTTAATCGGCTTGGAGCGGCGACTTTGCCGGTTTATTGCCCAAAGCGACGCGCAAAAGAACAACCGGTTAATCGCCAAGGCCAAACGGTATATCCAAGAGCATTGCCGCGAGGAGATCAGTCTCAATGAAGTGGCGGCGGCCATTAACATCAGCGCCGGATACTTAAGTACGATCTTTCGTCAAGAGACCGGGGTCTGTTTCACCGATTACGTGACGGAGACCAAAATCGATCAGGCAAAACGCTTGTTGCGGGAGTCCGATTATAAAATTTACGAGATCTCGGCGCTGTTGGGTTATCAAAACGCCTATTATTTCAGCAAAGTGTTTAAAAAGATCACCGGTCTGACCCCCAGCGAGTTTTCAGCGAAACAGTGAAATTTCATCTGAAAATATGATAGAAGATCAAAAAAAAGTATTAGCCGCCGCGCCAAGCAATCGAAACTTCGTAAAAGAGTATAACTTTTCCGACGCAAAGCCATTTTAATCGTTTTGTAACCTAATTATAATTCAAGGTAAACGTGCGTAACGCAAACAGCCTTGTCCATCCGCTAAAAACGCGTTTCGCAAACGCAATATAAAACGATCAGGGGAGGAATGGATGTTGAAAAAACGTTTTGGCTTATCGCTCTTGTTGTTGCTGGCAATTGTCGCTTTGAACTCCGGTGTCTGGGGGAAACAAGAGACCGTCCGCTTTGCGGTTTGGGACTATAGTATGAGCCCGGAATACAAGTTGGTAATTGATGCGTTTCAAAAAGAGAACCCCGGAATCAAAGTCGATCCGATCGATATCGCCGCTGCCGAGTATCCCGATAAAATGACCGTGATGCTGGCCGCCGGCGAAGATGTCGACGTGTTCGCTGTCAAAGATTTTGCCAGTTACTCCAATTATTTAAACCGTAATTACTTGACCCCGCTCGACTCCTACGTAAAAAAAGACAAAGTTAACCTCAAACCCTATGGCGCCGCGCTGAACTATGTAAAAAAAGACAACAAAAACCTGATGGTTTTCCCGTATCGCAGCGACATTTACATTCTTTACTACAACAAAGGCCTCTTTGACAAAGCCGGTGTGCCCTACCCCACCAACGACATGACCTGGAAGCAATTTCAGGAGACTGCCAAGAAGCTGACCAGCGGCGAAGGGAATAACAAGATCTGGGGCTCCTACTTCCACTCCTGGCGTAGTCAGATCCAGTGCCCCATCACCCTGACTGGAAAAACCACTCTAATCGACGGCAAATACCAATTCCTGAAACCCGCTTATCAAATGGCCTTAACCATGCAAAACGTCGATAAATCCGTAATGAGCCTGGCGGAGATCAAAACCTCCAACACTCATTACCGCGCTTTCTTTGAAAGCGGCAAAGTCGGAATGTTATACATGGGCACCTGGTATATCGGTTCATTGTTAGTCGATAAGCACAACGTAAATTGGGGAATCGTCAAAGCGCCCCATTACCCGCAAAATAAAGCCGGTGCCACCATTGCCGGTTTGACCACCATGGCGCTCAACGCCAAATCAACCAAAAAGGATGCCGCCTGGAAGCTGATGAGTTACTTCGGCGGACCCAAAGGCGCCAAAATCCTGGCTTCCCGCGGTGTCTTCCCGGCGCTGAACACACCGGAAGTTCTTGACGTATACACCTCCGCCAAAGGGTTCCCCGCCGGCGGCAAAGACGCTTTGATCGCCGCCAAGACTACGGTTGAGCTTCCGCCTAGTCCTTACGCCAACGCGCTGGATAAGATGCTGACCGAAGAGCACAACCTGATTTTGACCGGTCAGAAGCCGCTCGACCAAGCACTAAAGGATATGGAGAAACGGGCCAAAGAGATTAAAGAAGATATCTGATCGCGATACCCGTTCATATGCCCTGTATGCGCCCGCATATAGGGCATATGATTAACCACACCACTTTGGGATAAGGAGGAACTACCGGGCGTTATCCACCCCGATAGGATCACGATGCACAAAACCATTCAGTCCCGCAAGACCGGGAGTCTTACCCAGGCCAACCGCATAACCGCCTATCTGTTTTTGTTTCCGAATGTTTTGGGGTTTTTCGTTTTTACGCTAATCCCGATTCTGTTCGCGTTCGGACTTTGCTTTGTCAAATGGGATTTCGCCAACCCGATGGAGTTTATCGGGGCGCGCAATTTCTTGAGACTCTTTCGTGACGAGGGGTTTCAGATCTCTTTCTGGAACACGCTTTACTATACGGTGGCCTCTGTCCCCTTAACCATTGTCAGCGCGTTGGGCCTGGCAATGCTCCTGTATCAGAAAGTTAAAGGAATGAAATGGTTTCGGACCGTTTATTTCTTTCCCTATATATCGTCGATGATCGCCGTCGCCGTGGTCTGGAATATGCTCTACCACCCGACGATGGGGCCAATCAATCACTTGTTGAAAATGATCGGCATAACCCATCCCCCGGAATGGACGGCTTCGGTCATCTGGGCCATGCCGGCCGTCATCCTGATGGGGGTCTGGAAACAAGTCGGTTACTATATGGTGATTTATCTGGCGGGTCTCCAAAGCATCCCGGAACAGCTCTATGAAGCGGCCATCATCGACGGGGTGAACCCGTGGCAGAAGTTTCGCTACATTACCCTACCGATGCTCAGTCCTTCCACCTTCTTCGTCAGTGTGTTGCTGGTGATCAACTCATTTAAAGTGTTTGACCAGATTTTGATCATGACCGACGGCGGACCGGGCCGGGCCACCAATGTTTTGGTCTACTACATCTATTATCAGGCTTTCCAGTATTTTAAATTCGGTTACGCCTCCGCCATTGCCATGGTGCTGTTCGTGATTGTCTTAATCATCACCTTCGTCCAGTTCAGACTGGAAGATAAATGGGTCAATTATCATTCGACGTAAGATTGCGCTTTGTGCACCATCTGATAGGAGTGATCTTTTTGGCGAAAGAACTCGCAATTTCCGCTGCGCCCCACCGGCCAACGCCGGGCGGTTTTGCGGCATTACCGATCGGTTTTTTTCGAAAATTATGGCTCTACGGGTTGTTGCTCTGCGGGGCCGCAATCATGGTGTTGCCGTTTCTATGGATGATCTCGGCATCATTTAAACCCAATAACGATGTCTTCACCTTTCCGATCGAATGGCTCCCTAAAGTGGTCCGTTGGGAAAACTACGTTCAGATTTGGCAGCGGATCAATTTTCTGACCTATTACAAGAATACCGTCTGGTTGACCGCGGTAGTGATGTTCAACTCCTTGGTCACCAGCAGTCTCGCCGCTTACGCGTTCGCGAAAATCCACTTTCCCGAGCGGAAAGCGCTTTTTCTGTTGTATGTGATGACCATGGCGGTGCCGTTTCAAGTGATTATGATACCCCAGTTTGTAATCTTGAAAAGCCTCGGCTTAAACGATACGCTCTGGGCATTGGTGTTGCTCCAATCATTCTCGCCCTTTGGAGTCTTTCTGATTCGCCAAGCTTTCATGGGCATCCCGGAAGAGCTTTCAGAGTCGGCCCGGATCGACGGTTTAAGTGAATTCGGCATCTACAGCCGGATCATGTTGCCCCTGACCAAACCGGCCCTTTCTTCCTTTGCCATCTTTCAGTTTGTTTTCGTCTGGAACGACTTCCTGGGGCCGTTAATCTACCTGACCTCCGATAAAAACAAAACGATCCAATTGGGCATCCGGATGTTCATCACTCAAAACGGAGTTGAATACGGCCTGATCATGGCCGCGTCGGTCTGCGCCCTGATCCCGGTGATTTTGATCTATACTTTCTTCCAGAAATACTTTATCCAAGGGATCGCCACCACCGGTTTGAAAGGTTGATGGCCGCAATCCCAGAAGGTGGAACGATGAATCTGACTGAAATTCGCCACGCCCTGACCGACGCCGGCCCGGCAATCCACTTATTCCCTGAAGCGCGCGATCCCAAGCGTTGGGAAACTTTACGAACCCACCCCTACCACCAAAAACAGTGGCGCGAAGTTTGCGCCGAAGCCCAAAAGACCTTGACGCAACCGTTAACGGCTCTGCCCTACTCCGCTTTTAAACTATTCCGCGAAACCGGGTCCCGCCGTGAGTACGAACAAGCCTATTTCGCCAGGCGTTCCCGGCTGAATGCGCTGGCGCTGCTGGCGTTGGCCGGGGGCGGTCCAGCCTATCTAAGCGCTTTGGAGGACACCCTGTGGGCGATCTGTGACGAGGCCACCTGGTGTCTGCCCGCCCACCTGCCGGAGTTGCGCGACGCTTCGCCCTCCGCCGCGGCGGGGTTGTTGGCAACGACCGTCGATCTCTTTGCCGCCGAGACCGGTATGGCGTTGGCGGAGATTCTGAGCCTGCTTGACGGGAAACTCGCCGCAGCGGTCCGGAACCGGATCCGTCTGCTGGTCGGGCAACGGATCCTGCAACCCTTTCAAGACCTGGGCAACTCCTTTTGGTGGGAAACCGCGCCAATGAATTGGGCGGCGGTCTGCGCCGGTTCCATCGGAATGGCCGCGATTTATCTGGAGCCCGATTCCGAGCGGCTGGCCCTAATTCTCGATCGGGTTCTGGCGGCGCTGGACCGTTTTTTAGACGGATTCGGAGCCGACGGCGCCTGCCCGGAGGGGATTGGCTACTGGGGTTACGGTTTTGGCTACTTCGTCTACTGCGCCGAATTGCTCCGCCAACGCAGCGCCGGACAGATCGACTTGCTCGAATCGGCCAAAGTCAAACAAATCGCCTTATTTCAACAACGCTGTTATCTAACGGGTAATTCGGTGGTCAGCTTCTCGGACGCCGCTCCCCACACCAACTTTTTGCCGGGCCTGACCGGGTTGCTCCAACGCCGCTTGCCGGAAGTGATTCAGCCGGCCCCGGAATACCGCGCCGCTTGGCATGACGACGCCGCCTACCGCTGGGCCCACGCCATTCGCAATCTGGTCTGGGACGAACCGGCCAGTCGCTCTGGACTGACCACTGATTCTCAAACCTACCTGCCGGACGCTCAATGGCTGATCATCAAAGGTCGAGCTGCCGGCCGGCAGCTCGGTTTTGCCGCTAAAGGCGGGCATAATGACGAACCGCACAATCACAACGACCTCGGCAGTTTCCTGCTCCAGGTCGACGGGGAAAACCTCTTGACCGACCTGGGTTCCGGCCTTTATACCCGCCAATATTTCGGAGCGGAACGTTATCAATATCTCGTCAACGGCTCCCAAGGCCATTCGGTCCCGATCATTGAAGGCGGCTATCAACCGGCCGGACGGGAATTCGCCGCCGCTTCCCCCTTCGTCCGATGGGGTGAAACCATCGACCGCTTCCAGTTGGAGTTGGGCGGCGCTTATCGGTCGGCCAACCTAACGTCGCTCATCCGCTCTTTCGAGCTTGTCAAAGCGCCCCCGTACCGTTTGCAGCTTACCGACAATTATCAATTCAAACAGATTCCGGACGTTGTCATCGAACGTTTTGTGACCCTGTTCCCACCGCAACGGCTGGCCGACGGCAAGATCGGCATCGCCGGAAAAACCGGCCGGCTGGATCTGGCGGGTTCCGGTTGTTCCGCCCAAGTTCAAATCGGGCAGGAACAGTTTTTAGCTCATGACGGGAGCGCGCAGACCGCTTATCTGATCGATTTTGTCTTGCGGCCGGAGCAATGTTGTTTTAAATTTATATTGAATGTGGAAATAAAAAACGTCCAGGAACATCCCTAAACCCCGGTCCGCGTCAAGCCCGGCCAAGCTTCGAAGCACAACCCGCCGAGCGGGCTTGAGAACGTAGGTAGACTTTAGCCCGGGAGTTTCCTCAGGGGCGGCCCAATTTCGAAAGGCGTTTTCCGATTTCTAAACGAATACAGGAGGACCTTAACTTGAAAAACATTCACGACGAAGGCTTACGGCAACCGGCCCGTTTTGCGGGCATTCCTTCCATTGACCGGAGTTTTTGCGAGCAACAGGTCGCTTGGGTGCTGACTAAGCTCGACGCCAATCTCCCGGTGTTCCGGGAGACCTTTCCGGCGCCGGCCAGTCAAAACCTGGTCTATCCGGCGATCGGCAATATCGAATGGACCTCATCTTTTTGGACGGGCCTGCTGTGGCTAGCTTATGAAATTTCCGGAGACGTGAAGTACCGGGAGGCGGCCGCAGTCCAACTGCCCAGTTATTCCCGGCGGATTGCCGAACGGATCGAAACCGCCACCCATGATTTAGGTTTCTTATACTCGCTCTCCTGCGTTGCCGCGGCCAACTTAACGGCCGACAAACAAGCGGAAGCAACGGCGGTCCAAGCGGCGGAGTTATTGACGGAACGTTATTTCGAACCGGCCGGCATCATTCAGGCTTGGGGCGATCTAAACGACCCGGAACAACGGGGCCGGCTGATCATCGACTGTTGCATGAACCTGCCGCTGCTTTACTGGGCGGCGCAGATCGCCGGCGAACGGCGTTATTACGAGATCGCCTATCACCACGCCTGCCAGGCCGCCAATTATTTGGTCCGGGAGGATGCCTCCACCTATCATACCTTTTATATGGATGTCGCCACCGGAGCGCCACGTTTCGGCAAAACCGCCCAGGGTTATTCCGACGATTCCTGTTGGGCGCGGGGCCAAGCTTGGGCGATCTACGGTTTTGGATTAAGTTACCGCTACACCCGCGATTGGCGTTTTATCACCCTGGCCCAAAAAGTCGCCCATTATTTCCTCAACCGGCTGCCGGAAGATTATATCTGCTATTGGGATCTGAGTTTCACCACCGGCCCCGAGGAGCGGGACAGCTCGGCGGCGGCCATCGCCGCCTGCGGTCTGCTGGAGCTGGCCAAACACCTGCCGCTCAGCGAACCCCATCGCACGGCCTACGAAAATGCCGCCCTGCAGTTCATCCGCTCCCTGGCCGCGAGCTACACCACTGCCGGAATCCCCCACTCCAACGGTCTGCTCCAACACGCCGTCTACAGCAAACCGGCCGGCGCCGGGGTCGACGAATGCAACATTTGGGGCGATTATTTTTATCTTGAGGCGTTGGTGCGGTTGGTCAAGGATTGGCAGCCGTATTGGTGAGAAGGAATACGCCCGGGAGTTCACTCCTGGGTGATTGAAGCGCTTTCATCATCCACTGGAGGTACGCGAGACCATGCTTAGCGGCTTTACCGATCGCCAATATTGGGTCGAAACCTTAGTCCGGATTGCCCGTCCGGTTTTGGCTGCCGGCGCGGCGCGCCGGTTACGGCTGACCCTGCCGCCGGGCGGCGCCAACGGCTCCCGGGAGGAGCGCCGCAGTTATGCGGGACTGGAAGCGTTGGGACGGACTTTATTGGGTCTGGCGCCTTGGTTGGAAACGCCGCTGCCGGACGGGGCGGAACGCCGGCTCCAACAGGAAATGGCCGGGTTAGCCCGGGCGGCGCTGGACGCGGCAACCGACCCTGACTCGCCGGATTTCTTGAACTTCAGCGAAGGCCACCAACCCATCGTCGACGCAGCTTTTTTAGCCCACGCCCTATTGCGGGCGCCTAACGCGTTATGGGGCGAGTTAAACCCGCCGCCGCAACGCCATTTGATCGTGGCGTTACAAGCGACCCGGACCCGGAAACCGTTCTTCTGCAACTGGCTGCTCTTCGCGGCCATGACCGAGACGGTCTTGGGCAAGCTTGGCGCCGACTGGGACCGGATGCGGGTCGACTATGCGCTGCGTCAGCACGAACAATGGTATCTGGGAGATGGCCTCTATGGAGACGGTCCCGCGTTTCACTGGGATTACTATAACAGCTTCGTGATCCAGCCGATGCTGATCGATATCGTCGCGGCGGTAGCCGCGGAAGATCCGGAATGGGCGGCGCTGCAACCGCTGCTGCTACAACGGGCCGCCCGTTACGCGGCAATTTTGGAACGGTTGATCTCCCCCGAAGGCACCTTCCCGCCGATCGGCCGGTCGCTGGTCTACCGCTTCGGGGCGTTTCACCATTTAGCCCAAATGGCGTTGGCGAAAAATCTTCCGGTCGAACTCGCGCCGTCCCAGGTCCGTTGCGGCTTAACCGCGGTGATCCGCCGGATGATGAACGCGCCCGGCCTCTTTGATGAGCAGGGTTGGTTGCGGATTGGCTTCTACGGCGCGCAGGACGCTTTGGGTGAACATTATATCTCCACCGGCAGCCTCTATCTATGTACCGCCGTGTTTCTGCCGCTGGGTTTACCCCCCGCAGACCCTTTCTGGGCCGATCCGCCCCGCGCCTGGACCAGCAAACGAATCTGGTCCGGCAGCGACGAACCCTGCGATCATGCGTTATGAAACAACAAACCGTGCCGGTTGCGCGACACCGCCGAAATATTCAACCCGCTGGATTGAATATTTCGGCGGTTGGATCTTCTATTCCGGTTCTTGGATATTGTATATCGGTCGTTAGATTTCCTATTTAAGTTCCGGAATTTGATATTCCGGGGATTAAATATTGAATTCCGGTCCTTAAAAATAACATTCCGGTTCCGAAATTTATAATTCAGGAACCGGAATGTTATTTTTTACGAGCAAAATTCTATTTTTTAAGTACTTATTGCTTCGTTTTTACCGGATTTCGGCCGCTCCGTTCAAATCGATATACGGCGCCAGCCGCGGAATTTTCTCCTGAATCCCTTGCGCCACCAATTTGGCGATCTGCAGCGCGCCTTCATACGTAAAATGGGTATGGTCGGAACTGCCGTTGGGGTAATTCTGCGGCCATGCTTCCGGGCCAAAGGTCATAAACAACTTCTCCGCCTCGGACGCGCCCAAACCAACCAACAATTCCCGGCTTTGCTGTTGCAGGTCGATGAAGGGAACCATTTTCTCAGCCGCCAACGCTTTGACGTTGTCAGTGTAACTCGGCGCATGACTGGTAGCGAAAACTCCGTTCGCGTTAAAATGCCACCGTTCCACCGGGGTCAGCAATACCGGAATCGCTCCAGCGGCCCGGGTTTCATCAACATATTGACCCAAATATTGTCGATATTGGTCCGGCGTTGTCGCCCGAGTGGAGCCGGCCGCGCTATCCTGGTCGTTATGACCCATCTGAATCAAGACATAATCGCCGGGCTTTAAACTTGCTTTGATCTTATCCCACCAGCCTTCCGTAATGAACGACCTGGTGCTCCGGCCCGATTTGGCGGTATTATTGACCGCGATGCCGCTGCCTGCTTTAAGAAACTTCGGGAAAACCTGTCCCCAGCCGGTTCGCGGGAAACGCTGCGGTTCATAATAACTGCAGGTTGAATCGCTGACGAAATAGATTGCAATCTTCAATGCCGCCGGCGTGGCTTGCGCTGAACCGCTCTGGTTCTCCGCGAGGCAATGAACGGAAATCAAACTCGCGAATATACCGATTAAGCATACGATAAGCATAATTTTGTTTTTTGGACTCATTCGGATAGGCCTCCTCAAGACAATATTGGGGTACCGATCCTTATTTTACTAAATCACGTTGCAAATTTCTGTCACAATCTTGACTCAATTAAACTGATTTCGCCAATTTTTGCTTAAAGGTTCTCACTCCAATCGCATGACATAGTAGACCCCGCCAAAGATTAAGAGGCTGCCGGCGGCGAAAGCCCATGTCAATGCTTCGCCCAGGATTAGCAAACCCAGAATGCTGCCCACGACCGATTGGAGGAAGAAGAACAACCCCGCCTGGTGCGGATGGGTCAGGGCGATCCCTTTATTCCAACAAAAAAACGCGATAGTAGTGGAAATGATCGCCACGTACAGGATACTCAACCAGACCGGCAGACTGCTCAAAGCCCCCGCCATGTCCCAGGCGTTCCGTTCCGCCCAGGCCGCCGGGAACGCCAGTACCGTCGCCCAGAGAATCCCCCAGGTGGTGATCTGCAACGGCGTATGCCGGGCCGCCGCTTGCTTGGACAGCACCGAATAATACCCCCATAAGCCGGCCGCCAGCAAAAAGAAGAGATTACCGGGGTTCAACGCCTCGGATTGTCCTAGCCCGGTAGGACCAGTAATGATCAAAACGCCGGCCATGGAAATGCCGATCGCCAACAATTGTCTCCCGCTGATCTTGGCCCGTAAGAGCAATATGGCGAAGAGCGATTGAAACACCGGCGACAGGGTGGTGATGACCGCTCCCAGATGGGCCGAGGAAAGCTTGGTACCGATAAATTGGGCCGCGATCGAGAGAAAATAACCGAAGAAGCCGATCTGAAACAGCAAACCCCGATCTTCCTTGGGAATAATTTTGACCCCGCTCCAGCGGCACCAAACGAGTAAGATGACTGCGGCGATAAAAAAGCGGATAAACAACAAGGTAAACGGCGGGATGGTTTGTAACGCGTATTTACTGGCGACATACATGCCGCCCCAAATGCTGGCTGCCAATGCCAGATAAAACGGACCTTGCCAACGGGTTTGCAACCGGACCGACCTCCTAAAATAGCAATCCTGCTTATTATAGGCTTTGGCCGATTGCGTTGTTTGACGTTTTTACCGTTCTTTTTTAGCCCGGATTCGGTTTTTCTTCCGGTACTCCGAAGGAAGCAGGCCAAAAACGGCTTGAAACTGCCGCGTCAAGGTCGCGTGATGTTCATAGCCGACCTGCTGCGCGATTTGCAACAGATTATAATCGGTCTCCGCCAGCAGGTTTTGGGCTTTCGCCAACCGGAGCTGCCGGATATAAGTCATCGGCGACAGACCGAACTTCCGTTGGAACCATTCGCAATAATAGGAGAGCTGATAATGTTCCAACGCGGCCAATTGTTGTAGGGTAATCGGGCGGTGGTAGTTTTTGGCGATATATTCCAACGAAGGATGACCGGTTGCCGGCTCCAGCAGCCGTAAAATATAACGGAACAGATCCTGTAGCCGTTGGTTGGCCTGCGGCCCTTCCCCGACTTCCAATGCCAATAGGTTACGGATCGCCTGCCACCGTTCATCCATCGGTTGAGCGGTCGGACGGTCGATTGCCACTGCCGGAATAAACGCCGGCGGAATATCAAAAACCAAAAACTGATTGGATGATTGCGCGTAAAACGAATGGCGGGCGTCGGGCGGGATATAGATCACCTCGGGGCCGTTTTCCAAAAAGGACTGCGCCGCCACTGTCACTGCGAGCGCCCCATTGACCGGGATGATCAATTGGGCATAAGCGTGGGCATGGGTATGAGGCTCCGCAACATAACTGCGCCGCTCGCAAATGACACTTCTCAGTCCGTCCATTGCCTGCCTCCGATAATTTCATGTAATGCTTCGTTATGGCAATTAGATACCAAAAACACCACTGAAGAAATTTCTGCAAAGAATCGAATTTTCCATAATTAATATTAAGGTAAAGTATGATATTATTAAATGCGAGTGTAAAAATAAGGAGTGGATGCGTTGCTGATCTTTACCGCGATCATCTTGGGAATTATCGAAGGTTTTACGGAATTCTTACCGATCTCATCAACCGGCCATTTGATCGTTGCAGCCCATCTATTAAACTTTCAAGGCGCCTTCGCGGTGCTTTTCGAAATCGTCATCCAACTCGGCGCCATTTTGGCGGTGATCTATTATTACCGCCGCAAAATCTTTGATTCCTTGCTGAAATTAAAACCGGGCCAGGACGGTTTTGCTTTTTGGTCAAAGATCCTCATGGCTTTTTTCCCTTTTGCGGTGACCGGTTTTTTAACCAAAGACCTGATTGAGAAATACCTCTTCTCGCCGTATACTGTCGCTTGCGCGTTGATCATCGGCGCCATTCTCATTTTGCTGGTCGGACGGGGCCAGGGGAGCGGCATCACGCGAATCGCCAACCTGAGTTACCAAAGCGCCTTCTTAATCGGCGTCGCCCAATGCCTTGCCTTATTTCCGGGGATGTCCCGCTCGGCCTCGACCATCATTGGCGGTTTGCTGCTCGGGCTGACGCTGACCGAAGCGGCGGAATTCTCCTTCTTTTTGGCTATTCCCACTATGTTGGCCGCGACGACCGTTTCGTTGATTCACGGCGTCGGCTCGTTGTCTTCCCAAGAGGCCCTCGCTTTAAGCATCGGTTTTCTGATCTCTTTTATCACGGCGCTGGTTGTGATCGATAAGTTCATCGCTTTTTTGACCAAACATTCCATGCGGCCCTTTGCTTATTACCGGATTGTGGTGGGAATTTTAATCTTCATTGTTTTTGCCGAAAAACTCCCCTAACCCTCGCTATTCTTTTTTAGCAACATCTTCTCATACTCAAGCAAAAGCGCATCCAGGATCTGACTGGCTCCCACTACTTCCGGGTCGGTTAATTCCCGGTTGGCGGTGAGATCTTTTAACCGTCCGCGCAACGTCTGAATTTCCGCCTTTAATTCATCAAGGTTTGGCGCCATTGCTATCCCCTCCTCGGATTGATTTGCTTGACAAACAATTTTTCACTTCAAATGGTATATGGAATCTCGGATCCTTTGACAATGTCCGAATCGAATCCTTGGCAATTCAACAACATTTCCAATGATCGCTGCGTTAAATCCCTTTGCAATGTCGGACCAAAGATCACTTCGCGAATGGAGGATTTGATCTCCTCCTGGTTTTGGTTTGACCCTAATTTGATGCGGGTATACGGGATAAGTCGGCCCGCGACAATCCGAAAGTCGATCTGTTCGGCCAGATCCCGGTAACGGTGGATTTTTTTCACGATCCGCCATTCCCGTTCTTCCCGGTACTTCCGGTTCTTCATCATACAAGCGCAGCCGATGAATTCTTTTTGCAGTTGTCGGGTCAAGGCTTTAACGACCGCCGGCTCCGCTTCGGGATTTGCGCCAATCAACTCATGGACCGTTGCAAATGATCGCTTCAGGATTTGCTCGATTAAACCGGTTTGGTCGCTTTTCTCGTAAAGAATTTTGAAGCACCCGAGCTCCGGTCCGGCAACCGCTTGGAACTGCCGCGGATCAAACCCGACCGAATAGCCGGCCCCGTTGGACCCATAACCGCGCCATTGACTCAACAAATCGCCATCCTCGCAGAAACAGCAGACATAAACTTCAATGTCGAAATTTAAAAAACCGTTTACGTGCGATTCCTTCTCCAACAAATAACTAAGCACCCGTTTTTCGAGACTGTCCCGCGCCGCATCCCATCGCTGCCGCAAGACATTTTGGATCACCGCGTAGCCATAATCGACTTCGGATGAGTCATTCATATAACGAATATTGGTGGCCCAAAGTTCATGGTTTTTGATGATGCCGTAGAGACCGTTCCCGTTAGTATAATGATACCACGGCGTAGCCGGAATCGGAAATGTTTGGGAATAAAATTCGGCGAAGCTTCGATTAAATGCCCTCTCATAATCAGCTTGAGCAATCATCGTATTTCATTGCCTCTTTCCTGTCGATTGACCGTCAACTGCATCCGGCAATGATTATGCCCAGGAGCGGATTTTTCATGATGCCTTTTGGCATCCAAACGCCATGCACCGGGATGGCTAAGAGCTTTTTAACGCGAGGTATTGAGAGGGCGTTACGCCCGTATGCTTTTTAAAAAGGCGACTGAAATATTCGACATCTTTATAGCCAAGCTGCTCGGCAACTTGGTAGGTGAGTAAAGCGCCGTCCGAAAACAGTTTCTTCGCCCGTTCCAGTTTGACCAGCGTGATGTATTGGCTCACCCGTTGCCCGGTTTTTTCCCGAAAGACCTCACTCACATGGGAGCGGTGTAAAAACAAGGCCTCGGACAAACTTTGCAATGTGATCGCCCGATCAATATGCTCCAGGACATAGTCGGACACCTGAGCGACGATCCCGCTCCGTTCCCCGAAACTTAACCGCTTGACCGTCGCCGCCAAGTCAGCGGTCAAGCTGCCAAACTGTTCTGCCATCGCTACAACGTTTTGGTCGTTTCCGCAATCAAACCGCCGTAACCGGTTTAAATCGGCAAAACGTTCAAGCCAAGGCAGCTCATGCGCAACGCGGTCAATGATTTCGCCAAGTCCTTTTTGAACAATCAAGACAATTTTGGGCGGTTCCAGACTGTCCGCCAACGCGGCGATAACCTTTCGCGCAGTAGTACCTGTTGTTGGATCCCCTGCCAAAATCGCGGCAGCCAGCTGCTGAAATTCGTATTCGGAGTAGTGCAAAAACGCCGCCCGTTCCAACTCTTCTTCCAACTGCTTGAGGTATTGCCGGTTTTCGTTAATCTCAGCCAATTCCGCCGCGACCCGCTTTAACAGTCGCGCCAGGTCCTCCTCGGTGACCGGCTTGACGATATAATCGAACGCTCCTAAAACAATTCCCTGTCGGGCGTAACTAAAATCACAGTAATCGCTTGCAAAGACCACTAACTTGGCGAGTTTGCGTTCCATTACCTTTTGCAGCAGTTCGATCCCATCCACTTTTGGCATGCGAATATCCGTGATTACCAAATCAACCGGGTGTTCTTCCAACCGTTTTAATGCTTGATACCCGTCCCTGGCTTCAGCGTACACCGTAAAGCCGCAACTTTCACCCCAGCGCTTCATCCGCTTCCATTCCAGCAGAGCAACCTCGGAGTCATCAACCAGCAGTACTGTATACATTGACGACGTTCTCCTTCATTCCCTTGATTGTCGATCGCCCCCGATTATTGTTGGACAATCGGTATGGTGAAATAGACCGTGGCCCCCGCTCCCAAACGCCCTTCAATCCAGATCCGGCCGCCGTGTTTTTGAATAATCTTTTTATTGGTCGCCAGTCCGATGCCGTGCCCTTCAAACTCCTCGGCCGAATGCAACCGTTGAAAAACGGCGAACAATTTTCCGGCATACTCCATATCAAACCCAACCCCGTTATCTTGAATAGCAACCTGATATTCGGTCGCAAGTGTGCGACAACTGATGGTAATCACTGTTTTGGGTCGATCTTTCGAAAATTTAATGGCATTGGTCAAGATGTTGAAAACAACCTCCCGCATCAGAACCTTATCAGCGTGAATCCACGGCAGGGGTCTTTCGTAGCGGAGTTCCATCTCCCGGTTCGAATATGCCGTTTGCAAATGATCAAAGACGTCGGTGGTCATCGTTTGGAGGTTCATCGCTTCCTTGGTCAACTGGCGGCGCGATGTTAACGAATACGCCAGCAACCGGTCGATTAACTTAATTGCGTCATTCCCAATCGTCGCGATGTTGGTGACCATTTGGCCGAGATCCGGATGGAGTTCGGGACCGTAATCTTCAATGATAAATTTGGCATAACCGCTGATTGCGCGGAGCGGCGCCTTTAAATCATGGGAAACGATAAATGCGAACGCTTCAAGCTCGGCAATGACATTCTCCAGGTCGATCGTTCTTTCACCCACCCGTTTTTCGAGATCTTTATTTAACTCCTTAATCTCATGGATGGCTTGACGGTAGGCGGTGACGTCGTCAAAAAAAACGCCGACTCGATCATCCACTTTAAAAGCGTTAGCCCGGTAATGGCGCTGTCGGACCGGATTGTAAGGCTCGAGCTTTTCCGCCTGTCCGGTCGCCATGATTCGCCGGTACGTATCCAAATATTGCGTCGGGTAACCGGTCGCCTCGCTCCAACTCTTGCCAATCACAGCCGCGGTTAGGGTTGACTGTTGTTCGCTGCCGGGGCTGAATTCGACAAATCGTAAATCGATTAACTCCCGCCCTTCATAGACCGGTTCTACCACAAAAAAGCCATTCAACATCTCTTCAAAGAGCAGTTTGGATCGGGTTTCGCTTGCTTGGCCGGCTGTCTCAACCGCCCGACGGTATCTAAAAATTTGGATGGCAAGGACGACGCCAACGATGCTGAAGGCAAGGTCCAACAATATCCGGGATGGCTGCGTTTCCGGCAGTTTTGCAATCAATCCCGGAGCGTCAACCGCCAAAAACCCAATCATTTGGACTGCCAAAATCGACAGACTGAGCAATCCATAATAACAGCCCCAAACCCAAAAGATCAATCCTGGAAAAACGATACTCCAGATCAGATAAACTGTTTTTCCGGCGACCGTAAGGGGAATCCCATAGTTAGCGCCCCATAAGCAAAGGAATCCCATCATTAATGACAAACCGACCTTAAAAGCATCCCCTGCCAACTTTCCTCGCTGTGTGCCTAGATCCATCGGAATATTATCCTTGACTTTTGATAACCATGAAGCATATTACATCCTTGGCGCCATTTTTCAATCTGGCCGCATTATTTATATCGGTCGGTTGATCTTCATAAATAAGCAGTTATTCACTAATATTGCAGAAAAAGTATAAATTTTCTGTCGATTAGAAGGAATTTCAAATTCCCATAAATGATTGGAATTTATAAAAGAAAAGACCCTGGCAGCCATTTGTCAGGATCAAGCTCCGAGAACCTCATTCAAATGCCAAACCGGGCCGCGTAAAAAACGCAAACTTATGATTTCCCCAAGTTAACCACGAACGGATTGGTTTGGACCCGTAGCGCCGTTGGGGCCGAGTTCATTTTACAAAGCAAACCGGCCGCCTCTTTCTCCAGCACCGGTTTGCCGAAATAATAGCCTTGCATCAAGTCGCAACCGCAGTCGACCAAAAAGTTAACTTGAAACTGATTCTCGACTCCTTCCGCGATGACGCTTAATCCCAATTCATGACCGATCATAATAATATTCCTGGTCAAAGCGGCGCTTTCCTTGCACTGGATAATATCGTCAATGAATGTCTTGTCGATCTTTAAGCTATTCACTTTCAATTGTTTCAAGTAACTTAGTGATGAATAGCCGGTTCCAAAATCATCCAAGGCAATTTGAATTCCAGCCGTTTTCAGCTTTTCAATTTTGGTATTATGAACATCGAGCGATTCCATTAAATAGGACTCGGTCAACTCCAATTCCAAACAACGCGGCGGTATGCCTACTTCTTTCAGAATCCCCAAGACCCGCTCAACAAAATCGACTTGGCCAAGCTGGACAATTGACACATTGACCGCGACCTTGCACTCGGTAAACCCTTGCTGGCGCATTCGGCTCAGAAACTGGCAAGCCGATTTTAAAACCCACTCTCCAATCGGAATAATCAAAG
The DNA here is from genome assembly GCA_023410535.1 of Bacillota bacterium. Taxonomy (GTDB): domain Bacteria; phylum Bacillota; class UBA4882; order UBA8346; family UBA8346; genus JAEYPR01. The sequence goes on from JAEYPR010000003.1 coordinate 158,560, forward strand.
CGGTTGCTTCCGCCACCTGAATAAACGAGTTGGGCGCGACCGCTCCCAACACCGGATTTTTCCAACGCAACAAAGCCTCAAAACTGGCGATCTTGCCTGACTTCACACTAAACTGCGGTTGGTAAAGCAAGTACAGTTCGCCATTATCCAAGGCTTGGCTTAAATAATGGCCTATTTTAACTTCTTGCTCATTGGATTCACTGGCGGCGCGGCGGTAAAGTTCAAAGTTGGTTTCGGGATCCGGTCGATTCGTTTCTGCAAGTCGCGTTTCATTTCCCGTTTCACACGTGCCAATTAATAATAGAAATTGGGGAGTCCCCCGGTGATTCCGGATGATTTGTCGCTGAAACCGGATCGGCCGTTTGAGATCCCGCGACCAATAAAGGCTTTCATTGGTTAGGCGCCCGTCACGATCGGCGGCGGGATCTTGCATCCAAGTCAACATTGGTTGCAAAAAGGCTAAACCGGCTGGGTCGTCAATCACTGTGTATTTTTTCCCGATTAAATCCTTTACCGCCCAACCAAGCGTTGTTTCAACCAATTGGTTACACCGGACGACCGTTCCGTCGGCTTTGAGTAAGATAATCACCAACTCCATATTCGTTAAGAAAATTTTCGATATTTGCCGTTCCAAACGATGGTTGCGCTTCACAAGGATTATTGCGAAACAACTCAATATAATGAAGCCGATCAAAGAGAGTAACCAAAAATTCATTCCAACCACCTAAACTAGTTATTTGATTCGCGTTGGTCCATTACCACTGGGACTCAAACACTCCATAACTTAATCACCCAGTCCCGTAACTGATGAAGTTCCGCTTTGAGAACACACCCAGAGCATCCTTGACTCCATGCCATGGCCAAATCCCGCTCCACGATCTGTTCCGTTACAATTACAAAAGGGACCTCCGCAGCGGTACTGTTTCTAAGTTCCAATGCTTTTAACGCACTAAACCCGGGCATTGAGTGGTCGCTCAAAATCAGATCCCAATGCGTCCGTAAAGCTTCCCCCATTCCTTTCCCATCCGCCACCATCTGATATTCGACGGCAAATCCGGCCCGCCTCAATTGTCTTATATTTAAATCAGCAGCATAGATGGAATCCTCAACAATTAACACCGCATACTTTTTTATATCCATCCACCTGCCTTAATTACCGACATCAGAAAGTAATCAGTCAAATATTTTTATTTTAGCCGATCCAAGTCCTAATTCGAATAGATTAACGTAGGATTCTACCCTGAAAAATGTCGGATGTTCCTCCGTCGCTATCATGTCGGGAAATAAAAAAAGCGCGGCGTTAATCATTACGCCGCGCCAGACAAAGATTCACTCCCCGTGTTTCGCGAATCAGCAGAGCGAAAACCACCCCCAGCCCCAGCACTACCGCGCAGAACCAGAACGCGTTTTGGTACGCAGCCAGTGGATAAACCCGCACCCCGTGTTCCATTACGCCTTGCCAATGACGATCCAATATCCATCCAAACAACGGCTGCATCAACGCCGCGCCGACAAACGATCCCGAATTGACGATTCCCGCCACGATCCCGGTCATTGCCGGCGGATTCACTTCTTTCCCACTGGCAACATTGAGGTTGGTTCCCGACATCCCCAATCCGATTCCAAAGCATAACGGATATAAGGCCCATAACGGTGGTTTTCCTCCGTTCCAGAAAGTCAGCAATAGCCAAAGTCCCAGAAATCCCAACGAGACCACCGCATTGGGCGAACGGCGCAAGCCAAACCGGTCGGAGAACCAGCCGATGAGCGGCGCTCCCAGCATCGTCCCGACCGCCATTGCCATGACATGGTTCGAGGCCGCCACCCGGTCCATTCCGTAAATTTGCATAAAATAGGGCACCGCCCACAGGCCCATAAAGGCCATATAAACCCCATAAACAGCTACCGAAGCCAGGAACGGCCACCAGGTGGCGGGATTGGTCATGACTGTTTGCAAACTTTCCCTGACTGAGCAGGGATCAGCTTGCGTCACTACTTTCATAGTGCCTTCCTGGGTTTCCACTGCGTCAATCGCGGGAAGCCCCACGGCGCCCGGCCGGTCTTTTACCCAAAAACCGCATGCGACCGCAGCGAACAGCGAATAAGCGGCAATCACCAGAAAAGCCATCCGCCAACCAAACAATTCGACCATCATCGCCAGCGGCGTCGCGGCCAGTAGAAATCCGGCACTGCCGGCAACGACAATCAGACCGGTCATGGTGGTAAACTCACGGGTCCGAAACCATTCGGCGTGGATTTTGACGATATTGACGTAGATTAAGCTCACGCCGATACTGGACAAAAATCTACCGGCATAGAGCAATGGAATACTCCGGGCCATTCCGAACACTGCCGCGCCAAGGGTAGCGACCACCAACGCTAACGTAATGGTGCGGCGCGGTCCCAACGTATCCGCCAAGATTCCGGCCGGAATCTGCATTACCGCGTAAGTATAAAAATAGACCGAGGCCAACCCGCCGATATCCGCTGCCCGGGCAATGGCAAACTCCCGCATCAAACTGTCGGCGACCACCCCGGTGGCAGTCCGGTGAAAATAAGAGGCTAAAAAGGCGAAAGCCAGCGGTACCCAGACTAGCCACCGGTAACGGTTCAACTGCCCGATCCGTTCGCTAGGGATTGCATCCATGACGTAAACCCTTCTTCCGATCATCGATTTGCGAATCTATCTGCATTTTCATTTTTAGCTATTCTACATTTATGATAGGTATCCTTTAACACTTTCGCTGCTTTTCGCAGATAAATGTGCGGATATCGCTCATTTGACAGTGAAGCGGTTCTATCGGTATAATTAATCTTTCATCCCGTTTAACGATGTTTTATGGATGGGAATGATATTTCGTAGCTATTGCAGCTCGCTACAATGCTCAAGGAGGAAAGCGCATGCCGATTGGAGTTTTGGTCAATTGCCTGTCTGTTTTGATCGGAGGGTTACTCGGCGCCGCATGGGGTCATAAGCTTCCGGAACGGTTACGCGCTTCCATGGTTCTATCCTTCGGAATCGCCGCGTTAGCCATGGGAGTGGCCTATATTGTTAAAATACATACTTTACCAGCTGTCGTGCTGGCTTTAATTCTGGGATCGGGCATCGGCGAATTCCTTGATCTGGAGAAGGGGATCGCCTGGTGCGGCAACCGGGTTCGCGAGCCGATCGACCGTCTCTTCGCAAAGAAAAGCCCCTCCGGGAATCATTCGGAATCCATGGAAAACTTGACTGCGATCGTGGTTTTGTTCTGCGCCAGCGGCACCGGAATCTTCGGGGCATTGCGGGAGGGACTGACCGGCGACCATTCGGTATTGCTGACCAAGTCGATTCTGGATTTTTTCACCGCCGGCATCTTTGCGGCTTCACTGGGTTATATCGTGATGACCATTTGTATTCCCCAATTTTTAATCCTGATTGGTTTGTTCCTGAGCGCGTCGTTGATCCTGCCGTTAAGTAGCCCTACGATGATCGCCGACTTTACGGCCTGTGGTGGAATGATCCTCTTGGCCACCGGTTTACGGATGAGCGGGATCAAGTTTTTTCCGATCGGAAATATGCTGCCCGCATTATTGCTGGTAATGCCCATATCGTATTTGTGGACAACTTATTTGCATTAAACCCCGTGGTTATCCAATCTTCTGTGCAGCAAAAAGGAACTGTCCGGCTTACGCGAGGACAGTTCCTTTGATTACATGCCCCGGCAGATTACGGGGACAACTCTTACCGTTCAAGCTGATTCACCACTAAAAAGCAGCAACTCCCGACGATTCGCAGGATAGCGCAGACCACAAACGCCCATTGAAAGTTCATCACCTGGAGCAGGCTGACCCCGGCCAAGGGAGCCACGATCGAAGCCACGGTAATGATCGTATTGTAATAAGCGATGTACGTTGTCTTTCGCATCTCCGGCGTCACTTCGAGCAAGGTGTTGAAAAGAGCCAGATTGACACCGGAAAAAATCGCGCCGCCGACCAGATTGAAGCTGACCACTACATGAAGGCTGCGCGATAAGGCGAAAACCACCGGAATCAAAAACATCGGCAAGGTAGAATAAAATAAGGTCTTTAAATTACCGTGTTTGTCAAGCATCTTCATCCAGAACCCGTAACCGACCAGCGAACCACCGGTGTTCATCAAACTGAAGAGGCTCATCCAAAAATTATTGGCGCCCAGTTCTTTGACTTCATACCAATTAAAGAGCGGCCAAGCGATCTGCCAAGAGAAATAAAATATAATCGACGCCAAGGTATAACGGACAAAACGCCGCTCCGAAAGAATCTCCCTGAAATTCCGGGTCAATTGACCGTACAGGTTGTTACAACGCTCCGGTTCGGTCGCGGCGGGAGGAGCGTTGGCCGCGACTTCGGTTTCATCAATCGCGGCAAAGATCCGCAATTCGACCAGGGACAGCAGAAAAGCGGCCCCAAAAACCAATTGGTACCCGAAGGGGAAGACTAGATGATCGAGCACAAATCCGGCACAAAGAGCCAGTATCGTACCGATGAGGTTCATAATCCGGTTCCGGTAGGCAAAAGCTTCGGTACGACGTTCCGGCGGGATGATCCGGGAGATGAACGATTGCCACCCCACATTGCTGACTGAGCCGGGAAAATTCATCAGGCCGATAATTGCCACAAAGATAGTGGCGCGCCATGACGGTTTAAAAAACGGTACGCAGGCGATGGCCAAAAAGAATAACCGGTGCGCCAACATAAACAGCAAGGTGATCTTTTTTTTGCGGGGCTGCCGGTCGATCAGGCGGGCGCCCGGGATCATGGTCAATAAACTGACCGCGGCCGGCAGGGACGACAGCAACGCCACTTGAAGCTTGGAAGCACCCAAGCGGATCGCAAAAATTCCGGTAAATGGGTTGACCATGTCGAGCGTGGCGACGTTGAAGATTCCATGCACAATATTGACCCGGATATTGCGGTTGAGTTTTTCGTTCTTAGGATCGTTGGTACGGGCCGCGGCTGAACCAAATATAAAACGCCGTAGCAATCCGGCAAGTTGCAACACGTGATTCCCTCCGTGACTGTTTAATTGAAACTAGCATCGAAACAATGGACCGAACCATTCCTACTCAGTGGCTTCCATCTTCTTCATCCGGACAAGAAATTTTTCGACATTCCCGATTTCCCCGCTGACCTCATATTCGAAAATCCACTTCCCAGTCGCTTTCCGTTCTTCGATCAGCCGTACTGCCAGCATGGATTCATCCGCCAACCGGGTCAACCGTTCCGGTTCAATCGCGGTCATAATGGTTTCCGTACTATGAATCAGCTTGCGCATCGCCCACAACCTCTCTGTAGTAAATCCGAATGGCTTTATTGTACCAATTCGCAACCCCATTTGAAAGGGCGAATCCATTCTTCGTTATTCATCCGGTCCAAATCCCCTTCCGCGACAGCCGGATTTGTGGATAAGCAAGCTTGCTGAGTCGTTCCGCAAGCTGGATATGTTAATAAGTCAGCTGATTTGTGGATAAGTAAGCTTGCTGAGTCGTTCCGCAAGCTGGATATGTTAATAAGTCAGCTGGATTTGTGGATAAGCAAGCTTGCTGAGTCGTTCCGCAAGCTGGATATGTTAATAAGTCAGCTGGATTTGTGGATAAGTAAGCTTGCTGAGTCGTTCCACAAGCTGGATTCGGATACGTAAGATCGCTTAAAATAAAAGAGGTTGCCTCGTTTCATTTTGAGGCAACCCTTGCCGCTTTCGGGAATCTAATTCGAAAACCGGCTATTCTTTCGGTTCAATATAGAGAAAGAAGTCGACTCGCCGGTCGTTTTGCCACTTGGTTTCATTCACGCCGATCTTGGCGTTGCGTTTTCCGTACGCGTAGATCACAATCCGTTCCGGAGCGACCCCGGCCTTGATTAGGTACTCCCGGATCCGGTTGGCCCGCCGCTCCGATAAGCGGAGGTTATATTCGTAGCTGGCCCGTTCATCGGTGTTGCCGCCGAGCATAATCATTAGATCGCCGTTTGCCTGCAACACTTTTTGATTTGCTTTTAAGGTCGCGAGCTGATCGGGACGGAGCTCGGCGCGATCGGTATCAAAATAAACCGGTTTGAGTAAACCCTCCGTCCCCGCCGCCGGGGCAAATTGGATCACAGTAAAACCATTCTCCCATGTTACCGGAGGCTGATTGGGCGTGAGCACCGTCACTTGATAGTCGCCGGGCGGCAGTTGGCTAATATCCAGGAAGGATTTGATCCGGCCCGGTTCCACCCCGATCGTCACCCCGGTAATGGCATGGCCTTTGGTATCGCTCAGTTTAACCAGCGAGTTTGGGGTGACCTTCGCTACCTGCACCGTCGCCAGCACCGACCCGATATTTACCCCGCGCCGCGGCGTGATCGCGGCCACCGGAGCAACGGCCGGGGTTGCAGCGGCCGGGGCCGTAACCACCGATGGCGCCGGTTTGACCGGTTCGGTTATGGTCAGCGCGTTGGACAACGTCCCAAACTGGCCGTCGTCATTGGTTACCTTCAGATCATACACACCGGTCGCCGCATTCATTAACCCCAAATCACATTGGAGCTCAGCGGTTGAGATCACCCTGACCGAATGCGCTTGGATCACCCGTCCGTCCTTGGCGATCTCCACCTGCGCTCCCGGCCGGAAGTCGCTCCCGGTCACCACCAGACGTTCGCCAGCCCGGTCATTGGTGACCGCCCCCGGAACGACCGCCGTAACGGTCGGAGCCGGGGTCACCACCGTAAAGCTCTGTTTCAACGCCACCGTCTCCGGTTGACCCAGCAGATTGCGGACTTGAGCGATGAAATCCCACACTCCGACCGCCGCCCCGGTTAGATTGACCGTGGCAACCGCGGTGTTGGTCCCGGCAATTCTCAGATCGGTCGCCCCGATTGCCGGATCACCGGACCGTTCCAGCCAAACCGCAGTCAGGGCGGTCAGGTTTTCAAAATAAAGCGCAAGTTGCACCGGACCATTGTTCACTCCCGTTTGCGGAGTATAAGTCATTCGGACCGGCGGCAGTTTGATTCCGAAATCGATCTTGGCCATGGTTCCTTGGGTCAACCGGATGACCCGCGGGTTTTCGGTGGTAAAGACCGCGCCTTTCGGCAATGAGGTCGGGTCGACTTTAACCAGGTAAGTTTGGCCGCGGCTAAACGATTGGACCGCGATATCCGGAATATGATACCGGCCAAACCCGTCGGTGGTGATGATTTGACCACTGACAGTAAGCAACCGGACGCCAGGGATGCCGTCTTCGCCTTCGTCCTGCACCCCGTTGCCGTTGCGGTCATGGAAGACCTTGCCGATCACCAGCGAATCGCTAAAGACCTTATCGGCGCTGATCTGCACCTGAGCCACACCCGTATTGGAAATATCGGTTCCGGTCATCCCATGATAAGCCGTAGCCGAGTTTTTATAAATCTTGCCTTCGGCCACTCCGGCGCCTACCACCAGATAGTAGGTGAGCGTCAGTGAACCGTTCGGGTTTAAGACTAAATTCGGCCAACTTAAGGTGGTCTGCCCTTCCGGCTCGCTAGGCAAGCCGTTGATCCGGGCCGATCCGCTAACGTATTTGAATCCGGCCGGAATCCGGTCTTTTACGGTGAAGGGACTGATCAGCGCCGCAATCTGGTTCTCAAGTTTAATGGTATAAAGAATCAGATCGCCAACGGTTGCGCTGCTCTTGGCCGCAGTTTTGGTCAACAGCACCGAACCCTTTAAAATCGGATCAACCGGAATATGGTCGTTAACCAGCTGCTCGCCGCCGGCCGTCAAATTGAACCGGAGATAATAGGTTGGCGTCTCGCCCTGCGCCGGCGGGTTCGGGCTGGCGACCACCGCCGTTCCCTGGCCGGAGTTATAGCTCCAAACCGTGCTTTGCGGCGCCAGCATCGTCGACGGAAAACTCGGACTATAGGTCAACGGCGGCGTAACCGTGATCTGGTACGTCCCAACCGGGGCGCCGCTGCCAAGCGGAATCTCCAACTTATACATCCCGTCAGCCTGGGTCACTTGGTTTTGCGCCCCCGGCAGCAAGTGCAACACCGGGTCGAAGCCGGCCGGACCGCTCAACGTGACCACCGCCCCGGCAACCGGTTGTCGGGTCACTGCGTCATAAACGACCCCGGTCGGTTGCAACGGCAAATTCTGACCATCCACCACCGTTCCGGAGAGCAACGTCAGTTGACTCAGTTGCTTCCAGGCGACATGGGTCGCGGGATGCCGGAACCGGATCCGGTAAGCCCCGCCCGGCAAAATGCCGTTGAATTGGTAAGCGCCTTGATTGTCGGTATCGACCGTGGCAATCAGCGTATCCTGCTGCAAAAGCTCAACTTGCCAGCTCGCCGCTTTCACTTCGGCCGGATCGGCTTGACCGTCTCCATTGGTATCCCACCAGACGGTTCCGGTCACCGTCGCTGTCCCCGGATTCCCGCCGATCTGTACCCGGGTGGGATCGTCATCGTTGGGGTTAAGCGCCAGATTACCCTGCTCGATGCCATCATCCAGATCGGAGTCGCTGACTCCGCTCAAGCCGTCGTCAGCTGCATAGCGGGCTTGATTATCAATCACTGTCCCCTGGACCACAGTCGGGGCTACCTGGGCTTGAAATTCAATAACTACCGTTGATTGGGCTGCCAGCGTTCCCAGATTCAAGCCGTTGGTCAGGATGAATCCCGGTCCGTCCGGCTGCGTCGCGCCGTTAATCCGGGTGGTTCCAGCCAAATACGTCAGTGCCGCCGGCAGTGGATCGGTGACGATTACATTGGTGGCCGCGACGGTTCCGGCGTTGGCCAACGTGATCGTATAGACTAACGTGTCTCCGGCGAGTACTTTGCCGCCGTTACTGTCCGCAACCCGTTTGGTCATCCGTAACACGGCGGCGTCGCCGACCGGAAGGTCGGTCGGCTGACTGCCGTTGGCCGGATTCCCGTCCATATCGGTCAAGACGGCCGGCACCCCTTGGGCGGCGACAGTTCCTTGACTGGTGATCACCGTATTATACGCTTCGCTGACTACTTTGACTCGATACGTCACCACCGCTTTCTCGCCCGGCGCCAGCGTCCCGAGACTTAAAGCGAAACGATCCTGGCTCGGCGTCACCGCCACCGGCGTCGCGTTCAACGTAACGCTGTTCGCGACATAGGTTGTATATTGCGGAATGGAATCCGCATAACTGCTGTCGGTGGCCTGGGCCGTTCCCAGGTTATAAACCGTGGTTTGATATTCCAGCGTGTCGCCGGGTTGGGCGGTGTGATTGCCGTTTTCAGCCTGAACGGTCTTGACCGCGTAAAGCAACGGCACATTCCCAACAACCGAACGGGTCGCATCTTGGGCCGTTTCCGTATCGGGATCGTCGCTCAGGATCGGAGCGAGCGTTCCGCTTCCTTCACCGTCGGCGTTTACCTCCGCCTGATTGCTAATGACCGTGGCCGGGGAAACCGTGGCGTCCACCTTCACCCGAAACTGCACCGTAGCTGGTTCACCAACCGTCAGCCAACCGGGGGCCGCCGTCGGACTGGCCACAGTGAATCCCGTGACCAACGGGCTCTGACCGTTCTGGTCCGCTACCGCATTCCCGTTTAAACTGGTTGAACCTTCAACATAGGTTGTATTGGACGGAATCAGGTCATGTACGACCACATTTTTGGCATGTTCATCGCCGTGATTGCCAATGGTCAGGGTATAAAGGATCTCGTCCCCCGGCGCCAACATACCGCCGTTAGGGTCGGCATCGGCCTTTTGAACCGTGATCACCGGCGCCGACCGGATCGTCACCGGATCCAATTCGATGATGATCGGAGCCGGGAACCCCGGGATGGTCAAACTCACCTGACCGTCCACTTGCTTGCCGTTGGGCAAGACCGGTTTCAGGACCGTATCCCACTGAACTGTAACCGTTCCGCCGCTACCGGCAATGGTCATATTGGTGACGGTCAACTGACCCGAGCCGTTCGGGCCGCCGTCCGGTTCGGCGACCACCGTTCCCGAACTGCTGCCGGCATGGCCTAAGCTGCCCGCCGCATAATCGCCGTTGACCGCGTGGGTCCAAACGGCATTGGCGGCGTCAATGTTGCCGTTATTGGTGACTGTCACTTGGTAATGAACCGTTTCGCCGGGTCGCGCAACTGATTTATCCACGCTTTGAGCGGTCGCAATCACCGGCGTCTGAATCGCCACTACCGCTGTCGCCGTCGTTCCCGGGGTATAGATCCGGGTTTCGTCCCCGCCACCGCCACTGACATCGGTACTGAACAATTGCTGAACCGTCGCGGTTAACGTCAGCGGTTTCACGCTAAAGACCTGATCATTCAGGGCCGCCGCAAAGACTACCGTCAGTTTTTCAGCCGGCTCAAGCCGGGCCGCTCCCGACTTCAGGATCAGGGTCCAGCGCCCGGTCTGGTTGTCATAGGCCAGATCATAATCGTCGGGATTGCTTTCGGTTAACGTCCGGCCCGCCGCACCGATGGCGATTGATTTGAGCGCCGGGGTTTTATCCTTCATTTCCAACGGCAGCAGGACGGTAAACTCACTCTGCCATGCCGTGGCGTTACCGGTATTTTCAACCGTCAAGGTAAAGTCGGTCGGCTGGTTTAAGCCGATGGTCGCCGGTCCGGTCAGACCGACGGTCAGCTTTGGTTCCACCACCGTAACCGGAATGATTTGAGCGGGGATCGTCCGTAGATTGGCGTTACCGTCGCGATATTCGAGCCGCGCGGTATTGGTTAAGACCGTTCCCCCACTATTTCCGGAGATATTCTGAACGACCACGTTAAGGTTAATAACCAGCGTATCGTTGGCCGGATCTTGATCGGCCGGATTCACGACCGCGCCGAGATCCCAGACCAACTCCCCGGTAGCCCCGGCCGAAGGTACGGCGACCGGCGTCAGGACCGTATTTTGATTCCCTTTATGAATACTGGTCGCGATCAGTTTCAAGCCGTTCGTCAAGGTCGCTTTGACCGTTACATTTTGCGTGGTTCCCTCGTTCAGTCTGACCGTAAGGTGATAATCGACGGTGTCGCCGACTTGTTTTTGAGCCGTCCCCAGCAATCCGGCGTTAAAGTCGGTATTGTCGGCGGTGTTAAAGGCTGCCGTCGCCGTCGCGGCGTAGTTATTCAGCGCGCCGCCGCTCCCTTCGGCGCCGTTCCGTTCGCCGCTGACGCTACCGGGGAGCGAGGACCAAGTCGCAGTGACATTCCCGGTCAGCTGTTGTTGAGGTTGAATGCTGTCCGCCAGCAAAAGATCGTATTTCAACACCAAGGGGTTGGCGGCGTCATGGGTAAGATCCACCTCGTTGATCTGCCAGCTAACCGTCCCCGAAGCGACGACCGAGTCCAAGCTGCCGCCTCCGGGATAACTGGTATTGGCCGGCAGTTGGTCGCTGACAGTTACATCATAGGCGCTGACTCCATGGGGATTGGCCGTGGCGTTGTGCCAAACCGTAATGGTGCACGGGATCCGGTCCCCGGCTTTGTAATCGCCGCCGGCATAGGATTTACTAATCACCAGGCGCGGCTCGTTAATGGTATATGAAACGCTGCGTTCCGGCAGGTTTTGTTTGACTCCGGCCGCATTATCATAACTGGCGCTCGCGACATTGGCACGGCTTTGGCCGGCTTGATTCGCGGCGACATTCAGCAGTTTGACGGTATAGGTGATGTTGACAAGATTGCTACGGCCGACGGGAATGGTGATGCTGCTGAAATCCCATTCAAGCTCTCCTTGCGCTCCCGGTCCCGGCAGTTTGGTGGCGCTGTATTGAACCGTTCCGCCGTCGCCGGAAACAATGGCGGTGCTGACCAACTCGACGCCTTGCGGCAACATGTCTTTAAGCGCAATCCGACGCGTAGTGCCGCGAACCAGGGTCAGTCCCAACTGGTATCCGAACTGTTCTCCGATGACATACCGCGGCGTCCCCAGCACCATTTTGGTCATGGCGGTCGGATCGTCGATGGCGATATCGCCGGGGTTGCCGATACCGGCATTGTATGTCCGTTCATCGGCATTGACGCCGTTCTGACTGGTCCAGACCACGGTATAGTTGTTTTCCAAAACTTCTTGGGGTTGCGCTTGGGCGTTGACCACCGCCTCCACCAAGAAATTGATTTTTTGGCCGGCCGCGATATCAAGATTGCCGTCGCCGCCCCAGACCAATTGTGGTCCATTCTGATCGAACCGAATCGTGCCGTAGTCGTTGGTTGGCGTTCCGGTCAACATCAGCTTGTCCGAGAGGATCCCGGTGACAACCGTGTCAAACGCCGGCCGCGTCCCGGTGTTTTCAACAGTGATCTGATAGCGCACCGTTTTCCCGGCTTCATAAGTGTCGCTGGAGAGCACCTTTTTGCTGATGCTCAGTTGCGTTTCCTTGATGGTAAAGGTCGCATTTTGGACGGCGACCGTTTGTTGAACGCCGGAAGCGATCTCATAACTCATGCTGGCGGTGTTGGTCCGGTTTTGCCCGTCCTGATTCGCCGGGATATTGCGGATTTTCACCGTATAATTGATATTCACCAGATTGCTTTGGCCGGCTGGAATGGTGATACTACTGAAGTCCCATTCAATCGGACCTTGCGCGCCGGGGCTTGGCTGTTTGGTCGCCGTATATGAAACCGCGCCGCCGCTGCCGGAGACGATCTGGACTCCCACCAACTCCACGCCCTGCGGTAACGTATCTTTGATCACCACATTGTGGGTGGTCCCGCGCGCCATGGTCAAACCGAGTTGATAGTCAAACGGTTCCCCGATCATAAACTGCGGCGTCCCCAGGATCTTTTTGACCATCGCCACCGTATCGCCGGTGGTGATATCGGAGACATCGCTGATGCTGCGGTTATAGCTTCGCTTGTCGGGGTTCACCCCGTTTTGGCTGGTCCAGACCACGGTATAGTTGTTTTGCAGGATCTCCTGCGGCCGGACTTCATTGTTGATTATGACATTCAGCAACAGATTGACGGTTTGTCCGGCTGCGATATCCAAGTTCCCGTCGCCGCCCCAAACCAACTGTTGGCCGGTTTGGACGAACTGAACCGTACCGTAATCGCAAACCGGAATATCCGCCAAGGTTAATTTATCGGAAAGGATTCCCGTGATCACCGTATCGAAGGCCGTGACATTGCCGGTGTTCTTGACGCTGATCCGATATTGGACTGTACTGCCCGCTTCGTATGGTCCGGTCGACGTCACCGTTTTGCCGATCGTCAATTGCGGTTCGTTCACGGTAAAGCTGACCAACGGCGCATTTTTGGTCTGGACGATCCCCGCCGCGTTATCATACATCACCTGCGCCACGCTGGCCGGAGTCGGTTTCACGTCTCCGGCATGGTTGACCGCGACATCTTGAATCCGGACCGTATAGCCGATAGTCACCTTGCCGTTCGCGGCGAGGCTAGTGGCGGTTCCAAAGTTCCAGCCGATATTGCCGGTGCTGCCCGCGACCGGATTGGCCGGTGGTGTAAAGGAAACGCCGGAACTGGGGGTAACCGTGTTGACGTCGACCAGTACCAGCCCGGTGGGAATCGTGTCATTGACCGTCACATTTTTGGTCGTTCCCTGATTCAGCGAGACTACCACTTGATATTCAAATTGTTCGCCAATCATAAAGTTCGGCGTCCCCAGGATGGTCTTGACGATCGCGGTCTGGTCAACCGTGGTAACCGTGACCGGATTGGAATCGACCGGAGCATACACCCGCTTTTCACTATTGACCCCGGCGAGACTGCTCCATTGGGTCGAAACGTGGTTCTCAATGGATTGAGCAGGCTCGACACTACTATTCACCAGCGCGTTAATGCGGAAGGTATAACTCTGCCCCAAGGGGATTGCGATCCCGCCGCCATTGCCCCAAGCAATTGCCGGTCCGGCTTGGTCCGGCGCTCCCGGATCATTGACGCCCGCCGTATAGGATTGGTAAGTCAGACCGGCCGGCAAAGTATCGGCGATCTTCACCGCGAAGGCGTCGGCATTGCTCCCGGCCGAATGTTGGAGCGTTACTTGATAAGTAACCGGGTCGCCCACTTTGTATGGTCCGGAGGTAACTTGGGTCAAGATTGCTTGTAACTGCGGCTCAACCACCGTAATCCGGGCGACGCTCGCAGTCGTCGTTCGCGTACTGCCGGTTCCGTCCGCATATTCCAGATAAGCGCTATTATCGAGATTCTTGCCTTGGACATTCCCCGCGTTATTTTGAATGATCGTCGTATAATTGATGGTTAACTGGTCATTGCCGCTATCGGTATCAGCCGGATTGACGATATCGCCCAAATTCCAGCTGATACTGCCGGTAGCGCCGGCCGTGGGAGTCGCGCCCACGCTATAACTGATATTGTTATTGCCTTTGGTTATGGTGGCGTCGACGAACTTCAAACCGGTCGGCAACGTATCTTTTACCACGATCTGATTGGTGGTGCCCTCGTTTAAATCAATGGTCAGCCGGTAGGAAACGGTGGCGCCGACCGGATACGGACCGCTGCCGGTTGTGATTTTGGTCAAGGCGGTCCGGTCGACCGTCTCAAAAGAAGCCGGCGCGGTTGTGGTATAGTTATCAACGCCGCCATTTCCGGTTCGTTCGCCGGCGACATTTCCCGCCAGCGAGGTCCAGGTGGTTGTGGCGGTGCTACCCAACGTCTGTTTGGGTTTGACGCTGTTGTCGATCACCAGATCGTAACTGAAAGTCATTGGGGCCGCCGCATGATAACTTAGATTCAGCGCGCCGGTATTCCAAGTTAGCGCGGCGCCGTTCAGGCTGCCGCCGTGATTGGCGGTTCCCTCGACATACGTCGTCCCCATCGGAATGGGATCGCTGACCGTCAGATCATAGGCGTTCACATCATACGGGGTGGCAGTCGGATTATGCCAAACTTGGACGGTGACATGAACGGTATTGCCCGCATCAGCCGTACCCGCGTTGTAACTTTTATTCATCACGAGTTGCGGTTCTTTAATGACGAACGCCGCCAGAATCGGGGTATCCTTTGTCTGGGCCGTACCATAAGCCACCTTGGCTTTGCTGGCCGACACCCGGGAAACGCCCGCCGTATTCCCGCTGTTATTCTGAATCCGGGTTCGATACCGGATGGTCAAGCTGCCGCCGTCGGCCGAACTGGTCACCGTACCAAAGTTCCAACTGATCGTTCCGGTGCTGCCGGTTGCCGGTTGAACCGGTTGGGTGAAGTTAACTCCTGATATTTGGGTGATGGAGGTCACCTCGACCAATTCCACTCCATTCGGTAACGTATCGGTGACGGTTACATTTTGGGTCGTCCCTTTTAATACGGTCACATCCAAACGATAATCAATCTCATCGCCAATCACGTAAGTTGGGATATTGGTAATATTTTTGGTAATCGCGGTCGGATCGGCGATGACAAAATCAGCGGTGCCGTTGTTAATCGGTCCGTAGAGACGTTCCTGGGGTACCGCCAAACCATCCATGCTCGTCCAAGTTACTGTCCCGGTGTTGATCAACAGTTTGCTCGGTTGAGCCGTCGCGTTAACCGTGGCGTAAACATCGACTGTAAGCGTTTCGCCCGGTTGGATATCCAGCGAACCGTCGGCGCCCCACGTTAATAACTGGCTGTTGACAATCGGGGTAGTAACCGGATTAGCGGTTGTTCGGCTCATATTGGCTGTCGCATAAGTTACATCCTCGGCCAACTGACTGTTAAGCACCACATCATAGGCCGTTTCAGTACTCGTATTGGAAATCGCAAGCCGATAGCCGATGGTATCTTGGGCTTTATACGGACCGGTCGTTAAAAGACTTTTTGTAATGGTCAAAATAGGTTCCGACACCGTGATCGTATCGGAAGCCGGTGTAACATTCACCACCGAGCTGTCATTAGCATCGATGGTGTTGTAACGATACGCCAGGTTACTGACTTTCGCCCCGCCATGCTGAATATTGACCGGATCGTTCAGCACCAACGCGTCAAAAGTTAGCGTTACGGTGATGCTGCCGCCTGAATTATTGACCACGTCGTGGTCGGTGTTTGCCGCTGTCGACCACGTCAACGTTTGGCCGGCGGAGGTTGTGCCGCTGACAACGGGCGTCCAATCGCCAAAGGTCAAAGCCCGCGGTCCGACCGCCGATCCCTCGACATATTGCAATCCCGCCGGCAGGGTTTGACTTAACCCGATATCGTAAACCGCGGTCAAGTTGGGAATGGTCACGGTCGCTTGATAGGTCGCCACCATTCCCGGGTGGACCTTTTTGCCCACGGGACTGACGACGGTCAACGAAGACAGCGAATTGGCCGTAGTATAGGTGGTGGTCCGGGTGTTGCCGGTATAACTCTGGGCCCGGTTCACAGCGCTTGGCTGGCTGTAATATCGATCCAATGTCGTCGAATTGGTTAAGGAGGCCCCGGCGCCAACCCCGTCGTCAACTTTGGTTTGATAGGCAATCGTGAAACCCTGAGCCGGTTGGAGAATGCCCGGAGTGGTATTGAGGAAGGTAAATACCAGATCGCCGTTGCTATAAGCGACGGTATAATCCACCTCTTGGGTCAAAACCGTGCCGTCTGGCGTTTTAGTGACCGTGACGGTTCCGGTGGTCGGATTAAAAATTCGCTCTCCGGCCGGCAACTTCTCGGTAACCTTCACTTCATACCCTGGGGCGGTACCGTTATTGAGGACCGTCAGACTATGATTGACGGTCTGTCCGGCATTGACCGAAGCGGCGTCGGAGGTTTTGCCGCTCAAAGTGATGCTCGGCTCTTTCGCCACAAATGACTTGGCCGACTGCAGCGCCGCCAACGAGTTGGGGAACGTAACGACCGACGTATCGGCGCTCACGATCTGGAAGTTCATTTTGGCCGCATTGGTTAGGGTATAACCGTCTTTGACCGCAGCGTTTTCTTTATAAATCCGCGCGCGGTAGGTCAGGGTGATTGTTCCCGGGCCGGTGAAATTGCCTACCGTCCAGGTCAGATTCTTCCCGGTTTGGTTCAACGTCACCGTGGGACTGAACGTGGCGACAGCATGGTTCTCATCGACAAACTCCAATCCCGCCGGCAACAGATCACTAATGGTCAGATTCTGATAATTGCTTTGGTCCAAGACATTCACTTGAATCGTGTATTTGACAATCTCGCCAAAACTGTCGGCTTGGGGATCGTCCGGATTGCTAAGCGTCTGATCCAGGGTTTTGGCGAAGTTGACCATCGCCACGTTGGCTTTGGTTGTCACCTCGTCCACTTTGGCGCTTTGACCGACGTTCCATTCGCGGGCCGTCACTGCAGTCGAGTGCAACCCGGCGGCATTGGCCTTGGCATTCAAAGTAATCGTATAGCTCTGCCCGACATTCAAGGTTAATCCGCTCCAGGAAAGGACATTATCCTGGATCGCAGTTGGCGCCGGGGCGGTGGTCGCTAAATAGGTATAGCCGTTGTTCAACGTACCGTCACCCAAAACGTCGACGATCTCCAGGTTGGTCGCAGCGGCGTTTCCGGTATTGGTCACCTTAATCGTCCACGTGACCGTATCCCCATCGGCTTTGACGATCTGGACCGCCGGGGTCTTCGTGACGGTCAACAACGTCTTCGCCGGAGTGAACGTACGGTTATTGAAACTGCCGTTGAACGAATCATCATGCGAGTTGGCATAAATATAATTGATCACCGGCGTGATACTGGCGCCATTATTGCAACTGCTGTTCGCGTCCCGAATATCAAACGTGATCGTATGGGTACCGGCGGAGATCGGGCCGTCCCAAGTCCAGGTTAACAGGCTTCCGTCTGTGCCCAACGCCGGCTGGACGCTGGGTCCGCCGGGGTTGCTCGCGTCTTGGAGCCCGGTGGAATACGTGATCGCGCTATCCAATGCAAACCGGTCGGTCGAATTCAAACGTAAATTTAAATGATAGGTCGGCGCACCCGAAGTGGCGAATGTTAAGGTAACCCGTCCTTTTTTGGTGGTGAAGTCGGTAATGTCGATATCCGGGTTGCGCACCACCGTCTGGGTTATCAAGTTGGCGGTGTCGTTGTTTTTGCCAGGGGTCGTTAACGATGAGGTTTCCGGGCCCCAGGCGACAACCGCCTGATCCGTTTGCTGCACCGTACAGCTATCGGTTTTGGCCGTAACATAATAAGTGACACTGGAGTTTGCGGCAATATCGGCAATACTCCATTTGCTGCCCGGTTGCAGCGCCACCGGCGCCTCGGCGGTGGTGTCGATCGCCACAAAGGATTGATTGGTCGGTAAAACATTATTTAAAATGACGCCTTTGGCGGTCGCCCCGCTATTGGTGATCCGGATGCGCCACTTGATCTGATCGCCCACCACCGCGACCACGTTTTCGGTGTAAGTCGAATCGTCAGCCGTCGCATGTTTGCCGTCGGCGGCTACCGTAATATGCGGGAGAAACTGGGGCACCCGGTACTGAGCGCCGGTCGTGGTTCCGGTGCGGTTGGAGCCGCTTTGCTCCGTGGGCAGTTGCCAGGTGGCCGCCGCCTGGATCGTATTGTAGCTATTGAATTGCTCATGGGTCCGGACATCAAAGGTCAGCCAGAATTCACTGGACGGCGTCACCGCTTGCAGTTGGGGAACCCCGCTAAAGGTTAGCGTTTTCCCATCCCCGCTAACGGCAGGATCGCCGATTGCCACCCCGTCGATCTTGGCGGTGCCGGGCAAGTAATCAAATCCCGTCTGACCGAAGCTTTGGGTCAAGATATAATCGTAGTTGGTGGTTAAGCCGTTGTTTTTAACATATAGCTTCAAAGTGGTGTCGGCGCAAAGTTGCACCGGCGTGTCACACCAGTTCTTGACAAAGCTTGAGGAAGTAACTTGGGTAAACTGCGGCGCCAGCGTAGCCGCCGTGGCATTAAAGGGATGATCAACACCGGACCGGTCAAGCCAGGTCATATAACCGGTCAAGCTGCTGGCGTTCGTAAAATCCGACGTCAATCCGCTGGTGGTGGTGATAATATGAATGATCCGGCTTTCGCCCGGATTGAGATCGCCAAGGCTCCAACTGATTTTGGTTGTCCCATTCCCCTGATCGGCCACGGTCGGTGACGCCGGACTGCCATCCAAGGTGGAAGCGGAATAGGTCAGGATATTCTTTAAAACATCATCGAAGGTTACGCCATAGGCGGTGCCATCGCCAATGTTGGTCACTTGCATCTCCCAAGCGACAGTCTTGTTGTTCACCTGCGCCGGAGTTGGCGAAGTCTGTAACGACAACGAACCCGTCAGACAGATCGTGGGAGTCAAGTTATTGGCGGCGTTAAAATGGATCCCCAGATCATCGTCGAAATCAAGTTGCGTCTGCACCGAATAGCTCGCAGCATCGGTCTTCACCAGATCAAATTGTAGTGACCCTCCCTCATTGACAGTGAGCGGAGCGGGGAAGCTGAAAGTGATGGTATCGGGGTAGGCGGCGGTAATCGTCGCCGTCGGAGTCATCCCGCCGAAGCCGCCGGTGGTCAGGTTGCCCCGATAGCTATAACTGCCATTGGTCTTCAAGGTAATGGTCAGATTGTTGTTATTGGCAGCGGTCAGTTTGTTGACATTCACCGTCATCCGGAGCAGTTGTCCCTTGGAAACAGTGCTGGTACTGAAGCTGGTCGTCAAGCTCATGGCCGCCCGGTAAATGCGAACGAAAACCCCTTGATAAAAATGGTGTTGCCCGTCACCGGTCACGGCGCCGTTGGAAGCGCCCGCAATAACCAAGTCGGTCCGGGCCAGGAACGAATCGGAACCGGTCGCCCCCGGCGTCAGACTGGCATTGGTCAAACCCAGTTTGTACCGGAACAAAACATGTCGGCTGCGGACTTGATCGTCAGCGCCAAAAGCCGTTTTTAAAAAGCCTAGGTCGATTTGAAGCGGCGTGACGCCAAGAATACTGCCGGATGGCACGTCATGCCAAACCGCGCCGCCGTCAATACTATACGTAGCGGTACCCGCCAGATAAACCTGAGCCCGCTCCATGCCCTCGGTCCAAACCGATCCGGTCCAAACCCCACCCGAACTGGCGTCAAAACGGTAATCCAGTTGATACTCAATCTGATTTTTATTGCTGACCGTTCCACAGACATCGAACATGCCGTCGGCCGGCGTATTCTGAACCGATTTGGTCTCCCGGACGAAAACGGCCGGTTCGTTCCGGCTTTCCAGGAAGAAGCTGCTATTTTCGGTATCGCTGATGAGGCAGTTCAGAATACTGGTCCCTTTAACGTTCGCGCTATTATCAATGAAGTTACCGGCGCGGTTCCAGTCGCCGGTCGTTTGCACATTGACCGCCAGGGTCGGACTGGCGGCGGCTTGGGCCGGCGTCATCCGCCAGGTAATGACCCCGTCGGTTTCCGTGACGTTCCCCAGCGTCG
The DNA here is from genome assembly GCA_023410535.1 of Bacillota bacterium. Taxonomy (GTDB): domain Bacteria; phylum Bacillota; class UBA4882; order UBA8346; family UBA8346; genus JAEYPR01. The sequence goes on from JAEYPR010000003.1 coordinate 178,870, forward strand.
CCGCAACGGCCCCCAGGATGAAATCAGTCGGAACGATATACGTGAAGACGATATCTTGACCGTTCCATTTGGCGACCTGGGTCAAGGTCAGGGTGTATTTGAGTTGAAACGGTTCATCTAAAAAGACCCGATAATTATCGTTATCCGTCGAAGCGGTCACAATATTCTGCGTCAAATTAAGGGTGGGAACATTGCTAATGGAATAGTTCTGATAACTGACCGGATAGCTGAATGGTTGATCGAGATCATTTTGATAAGCCGGCCGGATGGCCAATTGGCCGCTGACATTGCCACGTAACGCGGCCGGATTGGCAATGGCCGCATCGAAGGTGAGCGTCACCGTCTGGCCTTCGTTAATCACCCCGCCACCCGCGGCGTCATAGGTGAAAACCCCGTTGGCATAAGTCCAACCGGCGCCGAGATTAGTGACGGTAAACAGTGAATTGATATTGGTATTTAAAACGAACTGCCGGGCCGGACCCTGATTGCCGGCTGAATGATTGGTAATGTCAATGGCAACGCTGGTGGGAAAACCGTAATCAACGGTGATCGGATGCGGATTGATACTGATATTCGGCTGATTCATGATAAAGGTGAAGAAGGCCGAAGCGGTAATGGTTCCCAACGCGGGATCCGTTGCAAAGCCGGTGAGCGCGAAACTGTTTTGAAAATCGCTGACGGTCAACCGGTAGCGGAAGAAAACGCTATGGCCGGCGGGAATTTCCCCGGTAGTGACTTGATAACCGTTTCCGGCGGCGATTGGGGTTAATTCAACATGGCTGGCCGTACCGCCGACGCCGACTAGTTGGGGGGCGTTAAAATTACCGCCCCAATTGACTCCGAAATCGACCCCGAAGAGCGACCCCTCGCCGTCATTGGTAAGGCAGGCTTCCAACGTAATGAATTCACCCCGGCGCGCTTGAAACGGCAAGGGACTGATCGGGGTTACCGTCAGATTGATCAGGCCGCTTTTAATGTCGATTAATTGCTGATCGATCTCATGGTATGCTTTCACGCCGTCGGAATAATAATCATTGAAGGTAACGTAATAGGTATTGCCCGCCGCCACCGACGCGGCGGTGGTCAGTTGGTAGGTAAACGCTATTTTATCGCCGGGCGCCAGATCGATTGGCGTTGCAAAAGTGATATCGACCGGATTGGCTCCGCTTAATTGCAGCGTTACGGGAGTTGCGCCGCCGCCGTTCGGTGTATAAACTGCCGTTAGTGTTCCGGTTTTGTATGTAAAGCCAGTCGGCGGTTCGATACTGAAGGTGGCGTTTTGCGCCGTGGCATCGCCGGTATTGTCGATCTGCGCTTGATAGGTCCGCCCCGCCGCATCGTTGATAAAGGCATCGGGGACGGTTTGGATGATCCGGAGATAGGGATCGGCTAGCGCGGCGGCGCTGCAAACCAACAATGCCGTCAATAATAATGTCAGGCACAGGATTGTCTTGATTGGCTGTTTCATTGTATCTACCTCTTTATTCCAATATCTGAAACGCAAGAATCCTTACCACGCCTTGGTAAAGTTGATAAACCAACCGTTGGCCCGGTATCCGAGATGAGCCAGGTCGTCATTGAAATCGGTAAAGTTGTATCCCATTCCGATCCGCATGCCGGGATCAAAAAGATAATAGACGGCGAACAACGCGCCGCTTTTGCTGTCTTCCGCCAAGGTACTCCATAAGGTCCGGTACTCTCCGTACAGATCCCACTGTTTCACAATATGGTAATTGACTTTATTCACCCAAAGATACAGGTCGCCGGTGATCCAGTCCGCGGCGTCGTCAACCTGTTTAACGGCGGTTTGCTTATACGCCAGCTTTTCTCCAAGCTGCCACCGGGCGTTTAGATCATAAATCAGATCCAACGCCAACACCTGGGAACGTTCGCTCGGTACGGTGCCGTCTTCCTGTTGGTCGGGGGACAAGTCTTCCAAATACGTGTATTGCCCGATCAAATTGAAGCGGTCGTTGGTCACGGGACGGTAAGCCAGTCCCAGGCTGCCTTCGATGAAACGCGCCGTATCGATCGCCGTTGTTTTGTTATGGGTTAACGAATAGTTCAGTTTCGCGAATCCGGTCCATTCGTGATTGAACCGCTGTTTGAAACGGTTGGTCATCACATATTGCCGGACCGTTTCATCCCCCTCGTCATAACGAACCTGAAGCCGGGTTTTGTATTCCAATCCCAAATCCCGGTAAGCGATACTCAAACCGGCGATCCGCCGGTCAATCTGAGCTCCGCTGACCGTGACATCGGGAATCAATGTCGAATCGGTTTCCAAATAGGATTCATAAGTTGTGGGCCGGTCGGCCAGTTTGGCCGCAGTACTGGTGGTGTAATCCACTGAAAACAGCCACCCCGGCGCCGGCGCAAAGTCGAATCCGTAAAGGTTGGCGTTGCTTTTTTCGTAGGTGGAATTGACCAGTTTATTTTCGGTATAAAAATTGGTTTTCGCGGATGTTGTGGTCTTCGTGCCAAGCAGGCTTTGGAAGATCGAACCCTGGTAGGCATCCCTGCCCGATTGGGCTTTTCCGTATATTTGTTGAGCCTCGTTGAGCTGATAATCCGCTCCCAGGGTCGCCAGGTCGCCCAGGTCGCCTTGGGACTGTTCCAGATTCAAATGAAATTTCGGTGTAATCGTTAGATCGGCGCCCAACGTGTTCCGGTTATTTTCGGGTGTTGTTTCGCTGCGATCCAAGGTGTATTGAGTGATCCCGTATAATGCCACCGCATCGTTTAGGCGGTAATCCAGCCGTAATGCGCCTAACGTATCGCGATACTCGGAAGGGTCGGTTGCGGTGAAACTGTCCAGCTGTTGCAGGCGGACCTCCTCCGTCAGTTGCCACTTTTGAAAACTTTCCTGCAGTTGCAGGACGACTTTGCTTTTGTCCTTGACATTTTCTTCTTCAACCCTGTTATATTGGAGCAATCCGCTAACAACCGAATTGAATTGGGTGCTGAGTTCCAAATTGGCTTCACTGATATTGTTTAGGGCTTGCCGGTTTTGGGCGGAAAACCCTTGTTCCTGGAAGAGATAGTAACTTTTCAGATCAAAGCCGGTGAAAGCCATTTCCAATCCGAGCTTCCAGGCATCGCTCACGGTATTGTCGCTTGAGGACTGGAACTGGACGAAAGATAAGCCGCCGTCTTCCGAGTAGTAACGGTGGGTCGGCGACTGTTCCGATTGAGCGTACTCTCCGCTGAATGTAATATTTGGGGTCAGGTCGAACCGGTAATCGCCGCCGTACAACCGATAATCCCCGCCGCCGTCAAGACTCTCTTGCACCGCGGTCGCACCGAGTTGCAAACGGTTAAACAGCGTTTGACCCACCTTCAGACCCATGTTGGACTGGCCCGACAAGTTATCCTGTTCAAATTCGTAAGCGGCGATCAAATACACGGGATTGCCGCTTTGAGCGGCGTTGGTCGTGATCAATCCGGAGTTGATCACGGCGGTCAGATCCCGCTGCAAGATAATCCGGCCTTGCAAATAATCGATCTGATAATCCCGGCCGCTTTCAAGCGCGATGACGGAAATGGTCTCGTCGCTGATCGAGCTGCGAATCTCGGCGCTGAGCTGCTCGGAACCAAGCACCAGATTGGCATGTTTCAGATAATATAACATCCCTCCGGTGGATTTAAACTCATCTTGCGAATGGACGGTGAGCGGTTCCGCCCAGAAGAATTTGCCGCTGCGGGAAGCATCCCGGCTTTGCAGGTCCGCTTGGAAACCGTATAAGCTCCGGTTGTATCGCATTAACGTCGTGTCGTTTAAATCGGCCTGATAATCGCCCCAGAGGACCCGGGACTTGTCCCACTCCAGACGAACATACAGCTTTCCCCGGCTCCGGGCATCATTAACGATGCTAGATTCATCGCCATAGACCGGGTAATACTTTTCCGGGTCGATTTTTTCATAGGCCTTTTGCGGATCGGGTTTGCCCAAGTGATTAAAGGCTTTATGAACCGGTTCCACGCCGGTGTCCAGTTGTGCCGTTAATAAGTACTTCCCTTTCACCTTGCCCTTTAAGTAAAATGCAACCCGGCCGTCGACATAGAGTTGATCCTGATATTCGTCGGTATCGGCCACCGGTTCCAAATTGCCGGAAACGTTCTGCTGGCCGGCGGTCAAGTCAATCAAGCCAACCGCGTAAATCGATTCATAGATTGGCGGATCGGTTTGCGATGCGGTATTTTGATCCTGGGCCGCTCCGCAGACGCTTGGGGCAAACAACAGACTGATCAGTATGAAACAGCCTGCGGTCCATTGAAAGACATTGGGTTGATTCCAATTAGTCAATACGCTCATTTCATCACCCTATCGCCAGAATTGGTCCTTGTTGTTATGGTTGTTTCCTAAAATTCAGGTAATTTATTTTTTCTTTGATTTTTTATTAAAAAAGTAAATTTCTTACATCAACTGGTAATAAATTATTTCAATCCGCTAATTCATTTTGGGACTTTTGTATCATCTATGGATATAATAATAGGACTTTATGCTTAGATCAATGATCATTTTATAGGACCAAAGACTTAGTCGCAATCTCTTTTGGCAAATTTCCTAATGTTTTTCAGGGATTTTGTCGATAGAACCAACTTCGAAAAATTTTCCGAAACCGTCCAAAATTACTGGTTTTAAACAGCCGGCGTTCCGGCAACAATCCTCCAAAAATTCCTGGGTTTTACTTTTTATTTACCAGAATCGCAAAATTGCTTAAATCTTTTCATAGAATGCCGATATTTATAAATAAATGACCAACATCGCTCAGGGAGGGCGTTGCATTCAGCGATGATGTAACGACTGAAGTAGGTGGATATCGTGCATTCCAAAAAGACGATTTTACTCGTTGAAGATGACTTGGCTCATAAAGAAGTGATCTTTCGCTCCTTTGAAAACATCCCCGATTTCGAACTGATCTGGTCGGGAACCTTGGCGGAGGCGCGCCATCAGCTTAGCGAATCTCGTCCCGCCTTGATCATCTCCGACTGGCGGCTCACCGACGGTCAGGGGACCGATCTGCTCCACGTGGTTCAAGCGGAAATCCCGTTAATTCTGATGACCAGTTACGGCAATGAAGAATTGGCAGTCGAGTTCATCAAAGCCGGCATCAGCGATTATCTGGTGAAATCCCCGCAAGCATTCGAAAATTTACCCAATAACGTGCGCCGGGCGCTACGGGAATGGGATAATATTATTGCCTTGAAAAAAGCCGAAAAGGCGTTAATCGAAAGCGAAGAACGCTACCGGCTGGCCACCGAAGGCGCCAATGACGTGATCTGGGATTACGATCCCCTTTCCCAAAAGATCTATTTGTCCGGCCGTTGGATCGAACTGCTGGGAATCGGTTCAGAACCATCCTGGTGCACCTATCAACAACTGCTGCAACAGATTCACCCCAACGACCGCTCCCAAATTCTCCGGAAATGCCGGCGCCATATTCGCGGCGAAACCGACTACTTCAAATACGAATGTCAACTGGCAACCACCGATTCCAGCTACAAATGGGTGTTCATCCGCGGCAAAGCGCTCTATAACGAGTTGGGACAATTCGTCCGTTTTGCCGGGTCGTTCACCGACATCTCCATGCACAAGGAGAATCTCAACCGGATCGAAGAATTGGCGTATTACGACGCGGTTACCGGCTTGCCCAACCGGGTCCAGTTCACCAACCAATTGGAAGCGACCTTGGCAAACCTGGCGACAGATCTAGGCGGCGCTATTTTTTATATCGATATCGACAACTTCAAAATTATCAACGACACCTTAGGCCACTCCTATGGCGACCGTTGCCTGCAAAGTCTAAGCCATGTCCTTGGCAACCTGGCCATCCCGGGGCAGTTTCTGTGCCGGCTGGGCGGCGACGAGTTTGTGATGCTGGTCCCCAACATCGCCGATCCGGACGAACTGTCGGAGCTGGCCCAAATGATTCTGGCTTGTTTCACGGCGCCTTTAGTGATCGAGGAAAACCATTTCTATATCACCGCCAGTATTGGCATTGCGACCTATCCGGCGGACGGCGCCACCGTGGATGAACTGTTGAAGAACGCCGATGCCGCCATGTATCAATCGAAAGCCCAGGGAAAAAACACCTTTACCGTTTTCGACCGTTCCATCAGCGCCGCGATCTTTGAGAAGATGCAGTTGGGGAACAGTCTCCGCCGAGCCCTGGAAAATAACGAATTCGAACTTTATTACCAGCCGCAATTCGAAACCCGTTCCGGCATGATCCATGGCTTTGAAGCCCTGATTCGCTGGAACAGTCCGCAACTGGGCCTCGTATCACCGTTGCGTTTCATCCGTTTGGCGGAAGAGTTGGCCCTGATCGTGCCGATCGGCTATTGGGTGCTCCGGAACGCCTGCCGGTTCGCGGCGTCGTTATACCGCAACTACTCCGATCTGCATATCGCCATTAATCTGTCCTACGTCCAACTTTTACAAACCGATTTCGTGGCGATGGTCAAATCGATTATCCAAACCAGCGGCGTCCCCCCGCATATTATCAGTCTGGAGATTACCGAAAGCGTGTTGATGGAGTCGTTTGATTCAACCGTCGAAAAACTGGCGCAATTGAAGGAGTTTGGCATCCACATCGCGCTCGACGACTTCGGGACCGGCTACTCCTCGTTGAACTACCTCAAGCGGTTGCCGATCAGTGTGGTCAAGATCGACAAGTCTTTTTTGGAGGATGTGCGCGCCACCGACGAGCAGGAGATTATCGGGCTGATTGTCCAGCTGGCGCATACCATCGGGCTGAAAGTCGTCGCCGAAGGGGTGGAAACCCGGGAACAGCTGCAGTTGTTGCGCAATTACCGTTGCGATTACGTCCAGGGCTTTCTGTTCAGCCGGCCGGTCCCCGAGACCGCGGTCTTTGCTTTTCTCGCCCAATTAAATACGTCCAATCCGTTTGCATAGAATCATCCGTCAAAGGAGGTCTGCATCATGAACGGCGATGCCCTGGTTATTTTACTGGTTGAAGACAATGCCGATCACGCCGAGTTGATCATGCGGTGCTTTGAGGAACACCGGGTGGCGAACCGTGTTTATCATCTGTCCGATGGAGAAACCGCCCTTCATTACCTCACCGGGGTCGCCGCCTACGCGGACCGCACCCAATATCCGTTACCCCACTTGATCCTGCTTGATTTGCGCATTCCCAAAATCGACGGATTGCAAGTCTTAACCCGGATCAAAAAAGACGACCAATTGCGTCAGATTCCGGTGGTGGTCCTCTCCTCTTCCGAAAACGAGAAGGATTTGTTGACCGCTTATGAAAACTACGTCAACAGTTATGTAGTCAAGCCGCTTGATTTCCAAAAGTTCATGCAACTGATGGAGGAGCTTAATTTTTATTGGCTCGGTTGGAACAAAGTCCCCTATTGAGCCTCGGCCAAAGGAGTCGCGATGCGGAAAATCAGCACCAAAATTTTTATTGCCATTTTAGCCAGCTCGATTTTGGTCGCAACCGTGGTCGGGGTTTTGATTTTGCTCGAAACCAGCCAAGTGATCGTCACCGAAACCACGGAAAAGATCGAGTGCCTGACCAAAAGCTATACCTATCAATTTGATCAGCGTTTCCGCAACGTCGACACTTCGTTGCGCAACTTGCAAGCGTACGTGATTTCAACCTTCGACACGGCCCGCTTCCGGCGGAATCACCGCTACCTGTATCAATACAAAGCGATGATGACCCCGTTGATCAAAAACACCCTAACCGCCACTCCCGGCGTGATTAACGCCTACTTTTATTTCGATCCCAACCTGATTGGAGAACCCAACGATATCTGGTTCACGCGTCAAACCCCGGACGGGTCGCTCCGGCGCATGCCGGAGATTAAAGACAAATATTACTTCAACCCCAATAACCCGCAAGCGACCTGGTTCTATCAGGCAATCCGCGAGCGCAAGACCATTACCACCGATCCTTACCATGATCCCTTCGCCAATCAGATGATGCTCATCTCGTGCACCAGCCCGATTTATCAGGACGGTCTTCTGATCGGGGTCGTCGGTTTTGACTTTCGCTTCGACGATATTTATCAGTCGGTCCAAAACATTAAGCCCTATCAAACCGGTTATGCGTTCCTCATGAACAACCAGTTGCATTGGATTATCCATCCCAAGCTGAGCAAAGGCTTGACCAGCAATCTTTTGGAATCACGGCTTTATCCGCAGTTAACCAAAACGCTGGCAACCGACGATTCGGGCATTATGAGTTATCGCGACGAATCGGGCGTTGCGCGAGTCGCCGCCTTCGCCAAGCTGTCCAACGGCTGGGTATTGGGAATCACCACGCCATTGCAAGACGCCTATCAACGGGTCACCGCGATCCGCACGATCATCCTGGTGGCGCTGGGCATCGGCGTCCTGCTCGCGCTGGGCGCCGCACTGATCGTAGGCCGGTTAATCTCTCAACCCTTCAACCGGCTGGTGGAATATATCAACAGCGTGGCTCTTGGCAACCTGGATATTGAGATCCCTTTCCGCTACCACGATGAAATCGGCGTCGTTTATGACAAATTCCGGCATATGGTCACTTCCCTGCAAACCGCCCGCAACGAGATTACCAACTCCAATCAGGACCTGCTCACCAAAAACGCCGAGTTGGAGCGGTTTACCTATACGGTATCCCATGACTTAAAAAGCCCGCTGATCACCATCAAAAGTTTCGCGGGACTGATCGCCAAGGAGATCGCGCAAGGGCGGTACGACCGGGTTCACTCCGATTTGCAACGGGTGGGGAATGCCGCCGATAAAATGGCGGAATTATTAGAGGGACTGCTGGAACTGTCGCGGATCGGACGAATGGCCAACCCTTCGGAGACCATTGCGATGAGCGGGTTAGCCCAGGAAGTCCGGGAGTTACTGTTTGAAATCATCCAGGCCAAGCAGGTTCAAGTGCGGATTCAGACGGACATGCCGCCGGTGGTGGGTGATCAAAACCGGATTCGGGAAGTGTGGCAGAACCTGTTGGAAAACGCGGTGAAGTTTATGGATAAGGATGGCGGGACGGTCGAGCTCGGTTGTTTGATTCACCAAGCAAAGCCGGTCTATTTTGTCAGTGACAACGGGCCGGGCATCCCCGCCCAATATCACGAAAAAATCTTCGGCCTCTTCGATAAGCTCGATAACCGGGCGGACGGCTCCGGCATCGGGTTGGCATTGGTCAAACGAATTGTCGAGTATCATCACGGCCGGATCTGGATCGAAAGCAAACCCGGCGTGGGAACGACCTTCTTCTTTACCATCGAGGAATAGTCCCTGCGCCCAGTTTGCTCCTTATTTTGTCTTTTTACCGACCGGAAAACTCCATTCTGCTACCCGAATGGAGTTTTCCGGTTGTCATATGTCGAATCTGACTAGCCTAATCGGCTGTCCCGGTGCTTCGATTGCCAATTCCGGACCCCGGATGTCGAATCCTACAACCTGAATCCGTTTTCCCGGGGGTTGTTTGTCGAATCCAATCCCCTTAGCGCATTTTTGGGGCGGTTGGCCGGAGAACCCCGCTACCCTAACATTGCCGTTTGCCGTCGATATTAGCGAAATCGATCAGGTATTGTTGCCCGTCGCGCAACGCAACTCGCGCCCCCATTACCGAACCTGAGGGCAAAATCAGCAGCAACTCCAGCTGTTGCACAGGCGCAAGCTCATCCGCGGTCCACTCCGTATCATCGGTCTTATGCAGTAGCGCAACGATCATCAACTCCATCGCCGGATTTTTTGCGGTCCGTTCCCGATGGGCGTAAATCACGGTGCTGGCGTCGGCCTCGGCGTTATTGCCCTGATGGGTCAGGGTACGCAGGCCGTCCCAACCGTGATAGACGACGAGGGCGACCTGGCGACCGGGAATCGCCGCGGTCATCACCTGGCGGCCTTCCATTTCAAACCGCTCGATCCGGGCCGGCTTGCCGTCCAAATGCGGCAGGCCAAAATGGCCCAAGGTCAGTTGGTGTTCGTAGGCCAGCCGGTTGCGGTCCACCCGCAACGTCCCGCCGGGCAAGGTCAGTTCGGCGAGGTCAAGCACATAACCGCTGCCGTTGTTGGGCGGCCGGCGCATTAAGACCTGCCGGTACAACACGCCGTCGACTACGCCGTTATAGAGCAGGCTTTGCGGCGTCACAAATTGATCGTGCTTGAGCGCGTCGCCTGCTTTGGCGGTCAATCCCAAATAAAACATGGCGTCGCGCTGGTCCAAATCCCGGGGGTCGAGGCTTTTAAAACAATATTGCATCGCTGTTCCGCCGGCCGGATTATGGTCTTCCCAGGGAAAATGGGTATTGTAACAAAGCCGGTTGTAATTATGGTCTTCCTCATTGACTTTGGCGGAGTGGATCTCGGAAGCGCCGGTTTTGCCGTGGTTGACCAATACCAGTCCCGGGTAATCGCGGACCAGCGTCCGGGAGGAAGCGCCTAACCCCTCCCAAAACCCGTCATTCTCCCGGGCCGTCCAAAACGGCGAGTCCTCGGGCAAGGCCAGGCTTAAGAAAGGCATGAACATCGTAAACGGACTGGCCGACGAGCTATAGCTCTGCAACATGTATTCCTGGTGACCGTAAAAGCCGAGACTGGGCAGATCATTCATGAAGAAATCCTTTCTGGTGGTAAACTGGAGGATCGCCCCGGAGCAGAGCCGCCGGGACCAACCGGCGTCCAACGGATAGGGCGGTTTCAACATAAAGGCGATCGGAAACCCGCCGGCCACCCATAACCGGTAGCAAATGCTGCGCGACCACATATTGATGTAGCCGTCCCGGCCAAACAGATAGGGATACGACTCCATCAGTTTCCGGGTGTTCCGCTCAAATACCGCGGCGATCTCCGGCCAGTACTCATCACCGAACGCCCGGTTCCAGACCGTCTCGTAAATGCTGTACATGCTGACGGTGTAATAATTGTAGTTTTGTTCGAGATACCAGCCGTCGCCCGCATGATAGGAGGCAATCCACAACAAATGGTCCCGCAACAGTTGCTCGTCAATCGGGTACCCCTGTTTCTTTAAGAACGAGAGAATCTCGATATTAAAAAAGCGCCAATTGTTCTGAGTGGTCCGATGGTGACCCCAGCGCGACAGCGTTGCCGCGATGGCGTCCTGTTGCTCCCGGGTGTAATACGGCCAGACGATATCCGGCATCAATAGCAAAAACTTGCATAATCCCCCCAGTTCGCAAGTGAACTGATAGGTGGCGTCGGGCAGTTCCTCCGGCAACGGGATGGAGGTGGGATGCCCTGGCGTCAAAGCACGGTATAAATGATGACAATAATAGTCCCGGAGCCGGATGCCGTTGATCGTCACCTCCGGTTCCACATGCATCAACGGTCCGGCCAGCGCCATGGTCCGGCGCAACCCTTCAAACTCTAACGAGCGGTAGCGCCAGTCGGGGTCGCCCGGTTGGGGATAGGTTTTACCCGGGACCGACGGAAAAACGAGCGGCTCATCCGGCGCCGCAATGTGTCTGAACGCTCTCGCTAAAATGTATTTGGCGCACTCGATATAATGCCGGCGGGTCATGCCCGTCAACGGGCTTAATTGGTAGTCGGGTTGATTGACTTGATACGCGTTAACACTCAATATCCTCAGCTCCTCAAAATTAGCGTCAACTATTCAATCGGGCCGCTTGGATCGGATTGGTCACAGTTCACTCCCCTAAGCGGGAGCCCGGAGCCTGGAACCCGGGGCCCAGTCAGCCTTTGACCGCGCCTTCGGTCAGCCCCGCCAGGAAGGTGCGGTTGGCTAATAAATACATGACCAACATCGGAAGGATCGAAAGCGAAGCACCGGCCAGCATCAGGTTCCATTGGGTCGCCGCCGTCTCGCCATACTTCAGGGAAACCACGCCCACCGTCAAGGTCCGCAGATCCGGGCGGGTCATGGTGAAGATCGCCGGTAGGATATAGTCATTCCAGGACATCCGGAACGAGAACAAGCCAACCACGCCCAAGATCGGTTTGATCAGGGGTAGGATAATATTCCAGTAGATCCGGAAAAAGCTGCAGCCGTCGATGGTCGCCGCTTCGTCCAACTCTTTCGGGACGCTTTTGACAAACCGCGACACCAAAAAGATGTTGGTTCCTTGCGCGCCGGTTTGGACCAGAATCACCGCCCACAACGAATTGTGCAGTCCCAGCTCGACCATGAGCAGATACAGGGGACGCAAGGTTACCGCGCCGATCGAAATGAACATGGTGGAGAGATATGCCCCTACCAGCAGGCTTTTACCGGGAAATTCGCGGCGCGCGATACAATAACCGGCGGCCGAGGAGATCAACAACGATCCCAAGGTCGTGAAAAATCCGGTATAAATACTGTTCCACGTGTATTGGGCAAAGTTGGCCTGTTGCCATGCCATCAGATAGTTTCCGAAAAACCATTGCTTGGGAAGGATGGTCCCGCCTAATGTGATCTCGGCATTACTTTTGAACGATCCCAACAAAGCGTAAAGGACCGGAAAGATCGTCACAATCACCACAATACCTAAAAACCCATACAACGCAGCGGTCCCAAGCAATCTCAGTGTCCTTTGGTTGGCCGCGGCCGGATTGATGATTTCCATTCCAACACCACCTCGAATTATCTAGGGGATTTTCGACTAAAACATCTCATTCAGCTTTTTGGACCAGGACAGATAGCCCACTGTCACCAACCCGATCAGGATGGAGGCCACAAACGCCACCGCCGAACCGTAGCCGTACGCCATATTGGCGTTGCCGATCTCCGACAGCGGGAAAAACAGTTTATAAATATATAGGTACATGACATCGGTCGCTCCCGCCGGGCCGCCGGCGGTCAAAATCATGATACTCTCATACCCTTTTAAGCTGACGATGATCGCCAACATCACCACGACCTGCAGCACCGGCCCCAACATCGGCAGGGTAATCAGATACAAGGTTTGGAACGGGTTGGCCCCGTCAATGGCGGCGCTTTCATAGAGTTCGTCGGGGATCGATTGCAGACCGGCCAGGAAATAAATCATATAATTGCCGATCGCGCCCCAGGAAGCCACGAGAATCGAGGTCAACATCGCCAGTTTTAACCCCAGCCACTCAACGGGGGTGTTGATCAAATGAAGTTTCAGTAACAGTTGATTGATGATCCCGTTATAGGAATTGAAGATGAAGTAAAACACCAGACTCATAATGGCCGTACTGATGATCGTCGGCATAAAGACGGTAATCCGGAAGAAGTCGCGCCCTTTCAACTTGCTGTTGAGAATGACCGCTAGGATAAATGACAACGGCAAGGTGATTAACAATTTTCCGCCAGAGTAAACTACCGTGTTGAGCACCGATTTCCAGAAATCGGCGTCCCGGGTAAACAGCCGCGTGAAGTTTTCCAACCCGATAAATTGGGGATCCAGCATGCCGTTAAAGTTGAAAAACATGTATTTCAACGCCCACGCCAACGGATAAATGGTAAAGACCACCAAAAACAACATGCTGGGAAAGACCATCAAATAAACCGTTTTATTTTTTTGGATCCTGTCGACAAAGCCCGCTATTTTTTCCATTCGCACACCTCATTTACTCAAGGAATCAAAAAGGGAAGAAGCAATTCTTCCTCCCTTTCCGACCGTAACGACTAAAGCGTAAGAGGATCAAATTTCTTGATGACCTTCTTTTTCAATGTTCCGGATTTGATCGCTCTCTCTAACGCGTCATTGTAGCGTTTATTCAAGTCCCGAATGCCGTCGTCCACCGAAGTCACGCCCAAAATAATCGCGGCGTAGACGTCATACATCGATTTCCCTTCGGGCGCCAGTCCGTCGTCGTGCGGCGAGGAAGGCCAGATGGCGTCGATACTGTCATTGATTTTGAAATCCGCGGCTCCCTTCATATTGGGATCTTTGGCGTTCTCCAAAACCGAAGGCACCACCGAGTAACCATATCCTTTTTCATGATAAGGGATGAGAATCGCGTCACGATGGAACCATTCAAAAACTCGCCAAGCCGCTTTCACATTTTTCGACTGGGAGCAAATGAAGCTCCAACGACCGGCGCGAATCCAGGATTTACCTTTGGCAGTGGCTTCCAAGGTCGGCACCGGAGCGGCGCCCCAGTTGATCTTAGCCGGGAACTGTTGGGCGTAGACTCCGGGTTCCCAGTTGCCGGAGATGTACATGCCGATCTTCCCTTCGGCAAATTGGCTGCGCATCGGGTCAGCATCCAAGTTCTCGATGCCGGGGAACATGCTGCCTTCGCTGCGCATCTGCCGGAAAGCGTTCAGGATCGGACGCATCGGTTCAAAGCTATATTTGCCGGTCCGGAAATCGTAAGGCCAGACGCCGCTGCGCATCGCCACCTGGTCCAACGAACGGAACAAGGCGGTGTAGGGATTTTTCATGTTTAAGGCAAAACCGTAGGCGTTCTCCGCTTTACCGGCTTCGGTCAGTTTCTTGGCGTAACTCACCATCTCGGCAACGGTTTTCGGCGGTCCGTTCAAACCGGCCTTCTTAAACAGGTCTTTATTATAGACCAACCGGAAATTGACGCCGGAGTTTGGCAAGCTATAAAGCTTCCCGTTGACCGTATTTTCGGTGTCGACCCGCAGAAACTTGCCGTAACGTTGTTTGATGTCGGATGTTAAATAAGAGTCCAACGGCGCCGCCATCCGCCGGTCGGCATAATACTTGGCGTTGCTGAATCCCGAGAAGATGTCAGGAGCTTGGCCGCTTTGGAACGCTAACTCCAAATTTTGGGAGTAGTTTTCGGTCTGGACCACATAATCGACCTCAATATCAAATTTATTGGTCTTATTGAACTCCGCCACCTTTTCCTTTAAAAAGTCCATGTCGTGCCGTTGATGTGTCCACCACACAATTTTGGTTTTTTTCGGTCCGGCCAAACTGATCGAGGAGGCCATGACCAATGCCAGGAAACAAATGAACAGTCTTACCGATCGCTTTTTCAAGGAATCACCCCTTTTTTGAATTCTGTAACACAATTATAAGATGGACTTTACTTGTTGGTAATGAGGCAGTCTTATGAAAATAGGGGGGATATTTTACGGTTTGGCGCGTCAAAACCGTCTCAATAAGGTATCAAATATGACGTCGCGCCCTGGCGGACGCGACGTCATATTATGCTTTGCGATATTTCGCCGGATTAACACCGACATGTTTTCGAAACAATTCGCTGAAATAGCGGGGGTCAGAATATCCCACCCGGTCGGCTACTTCATAAACTCGCAGCTCCCCTCCGGCCAATAACTGTTTAGCCTTTTCGATCCGGCGCTGGGTCAGGTAATCCATAAACGAGCTGTCGCAGTATTTTTTGAACAACGCCGAAAAATAGGTGGGACTTAAACACATATGGTCCGCCACGGAATTCAAGGAAATCGCTTCGGTGAGATGCGCTTCGATATATTCTTTGGCCCGCTCCATTTTGGAATGGGTCTTCAGCGATTTTTCCATGCCCTGCGCCGCAAAGATCTGCCCGATCAGTTCCCTGATCCATTGTTGCAACTCCTCAAGCGTATCAAATCCTGTCGCCACGCTCAACACGTCGTTCGGATCGGGCAACGTTGGGTCCAAATTTAACTCCATCAAGATCCGGGAGATCGAGAAGACCAAGCCCTGCAGACTTTTTCGCACCAGTTCGGGGTAGACCGCGGCGTACCGGTCCAGATGCGTGAAATAAGCCGCCAACTGTCGCCCGGCCTCGTCGGTCGCGCCGATTTTGACGGCGGCCAACAAATCCTTTTCAATGGCAATCGGGTAATAAAAGTTCAACCGGGTGCCGCAGGGCGAGATGTCGTCAATATGGATCAGCTGCTGTGGTCCTAAAGCGAACTTGTGGGTTAACGCCTCCAACGCCTCTTGATACGCCTGGGACAACTGGGCGAGCGTCGGATAGTACCGCCCGATTCCCAATGAAACCGTCCGGTTTAACGCGGTGGACAGATACTCCCTGAGCGTTTCGGCAATCTGCAACAAACACTTTTTCGAATCCTCCGGCGCCATTCCCGGGGGTAGTTGCACCAGCAGGACCAACCGTTCCTTGGGATCGGCGCAAACCCAGATCGGCGCGGCGGACTCCGGCCGGCGCGTCCAGCTTTCAGTCAACGTTTTAAACTCATCGAGCAACCGGTAACTGTCCGGATCCTGCACCCCGCGAAACTGATCGATTTCCATTACGATGGTTCCGAACCCGTTGGCAAGTTCCGGGTCGATCTGTAAAAAGCGCAACTTCGCCACCAACAGTTCCGCGTCGGCATACGGCCCGGCCAGCAACTGTTGGAAGAACTTCTCCCGCAATAAGGGCAAACTCTGCGCTAACTTCTCCAGCAGCTCCGCTTCAGCCACCCGCTGAGCCGCCTCCCGGTCCAGCTTGGCCACAACCCGCTGCACCGAAGCTTCCAACTCCGCAATCCGGACCGGTTTAAGCAGGTATTCCTCCGCTCCCAGTTTGACCGCTTGCTGCGCATGGGAAAACTCGTCGTAGCCGCTTAGAATGATTACTTTCAGCGCCGGTTTCGACTCTTTCAGCAAAGCCATTAAGCGAATCCCGTCCATTCGCGGCATTTTAATATCGGTGATAACCAGATCGGGGTCGATGGCCGCCGCCACTTGCAACGCTGCCGCGCCATCGTGGGCCCAGCCGGCAATTTCCACCCCGTAATCCTCCCATTTGCCGTAACGCCGGATCCCTTGAATAATGTCATCCTTGTCATCGACAATCATCAGCTTATACATGGTCGTCCTCCTCTAGCAACGGAATCCGGATCCGGACCGTCGTCGCCCGGTACGCCTGACTGGATAATTCCAGCCGGTATTCGTCGCCGCAGCGCAATTGCAACCGTTGATGAATATTGGATAAAGCATAACCGCCTTTTTCGCCGCCCGGTTCGCGGGTTAAATATTGTTGCAGCGCTTGCACGTCGAATCCTTTGCCGTTGTCGGCAATCTCGAAACAGATCCGTCCGTCGGTTTGCCATACCTTAATACGGATCATCCCGCCGCTGCCCATTTCGCTGAAACCGTGCAACAAAGCATTCTCCGCCAAGGGTTGCAAAATGAACTTTTGAGTTTTGTAAGCGCCAATCCCCGGTTCAACCTCGATTTGATAGTCAAATTTCCCTTCGTAAATACTCTTTTGCAGACTGAGGTAATTGGCGACATGTTGAATCTCTTGATCGATCGCCACCTCTTCTTTCCCCTTGTTCAACCCCAGCCGAAAAAACTGGGCCAAGGCGATCACCATCTCCGCCACTTGCTCGTTGCCGCCGGAGAGCGCCTTCCAATAAATCGAATCCAACGCGTTATAGAGGAAATGCGGATTGATCTGCGATTGCAAGGCGTTCAACTCGGCGATCTGTTTCAGCCTCTGTTCCTGACGGTATTTGTCATGTTCTTCGTTGAGCCGGACGATCAGCGAATTGATCTCCTCGACCATCGAGTTGAAATGTTTGGCCAATTCCCCGATTTCATCATCGTATTTCGGTTCAAACCGCGCTTCAAAATCGCGGTTCTGAATCCGTTTCATCACATTTTGCAACTTATACAACGGTTTGGTAATCGTCTTGGTCACGACGACCGAAAGCATGATCGCCAAACCAGCGCACCCGATCCCCACCAGGATGGTGAGCCAGGTGATATTTTCAATGTCCAGCAACAGTTGGCGCTCCGGGGTGATCGTCACGATCTTCCAGCCGTTCACCGGCAAAGACGCGAAATTAACCAATACTTTGCGACCCTTGATCCGGTAGCGAAAGTAATTGCTGTCCTGTTGATACAGGTTCGCCAAAAATTGCTTGTCGGCAAAGACCCGGCGATAACCTGTGTCGTAACTATGGGTCACCATCCGGCCGGAGCGGTCCAACAGATAGGTTTCGGCCGCAAATTGGTTGCGGATTTCCGAGAGATACTCAATCAACTGGTCTTCTTTCAAATGAACGACCACAAACGCCTTTTCAGGAGAGACGTCTTGAATCCCGGTGGTCAACGCCACCGGAATGAGCCCTCGCTTCGGCAGCCACTTCACCTCGGAATTGAGGCCCCAATCAATCACTTTATGCTGGCGGATCGCCCGGAAAAGCCGCGATTCGAGCAGTTTTTCCCGGTTCAACGCCGGCTCGGTGGTATCGTAAAAGATAACCTTCGGGGTATAGACATAGATCGAATCAATCAGACGGTCGCTGATGCGAGCTTGGGATAACGCCCGTTGCATCCGGGAAAACTCCCCGGCGACATTGGCGTGGCTATCGGTAGCGATAGTGATGATTGAGTTGCGAAAACTTTCGGTCGTGAAAAGATTATGCAAATTGTTCAGGGTATTCAGCAGTTTCTCATTGATATACTTTTGCGATTGCTGGATGGTCTCGTTGGTGTGTTTGTAGGCGTTAAATTCAATCGTCCGGGTGGAGACGATATTGGCGAAAAAGCCCAACACGCCGGTGGAGAAGAGGATACAGACGATGGTTAAGGCGATAATTTTATGCAACAACTTGAGGCGATTCAATTTGGACTGCAAAAAGTGAATCCAATTCATTCCCTCAACTCCTCCGCCTTGATTACAGGTTGATCTCAGTATTAATATCGGCCGCCCCGCCCCGGAGCCCCATCAACAAAAAACGATTCCACCCGCGCGCATCGAAACAGCGCCGAGGTGGAATCGTCGTTAATTGCATTTTAACCTTTTGTTACTATCTTGTCAATTCACGGTTTGTCCGGGATCATGCCCTTGTTTGAGGTAGGATTGACAAGCCTTTCCCTGCCATCACTTGCCTTATGTTTTACCGTTGGCATTTCCAATCGTCACTTCAGTTTCGCAACGAATCAACCGATATTTTGGGTAGTGGTTCATGCGAGCGTTCACTCACGTCAGTGAAGGACGACGATTACGGTCTAAGGAATCACGAGAGGATGCCATGGAAAAAACGAAGATTTATGATTCAACCACGACTTGCCCGGTCTGTGACCAAAAATTTCCCGGGACCAAGGTGCGGATGGGCTCGCACCGGGTCGCCAGTCAAGATACGGATTTCGCCATTCAATACGAAGGGGTCAACCCGATTCTTTATGAAATATTTGTCTGTCCCCATTGCGGTTATGCGGCGTTTCAAAACAACTTCTCGTATGTCAAGCCCAAAGACAAAAAGATGTTTACTGCCGAGATGGCCCCGCATTGGCGATCCAAAAGCTACAACGGAGAACGGACTTTGGACAGCGCTTTGGACACATTCAAACTTGCCTTGTACTGTCTACAATTGCGCAAGGCCAAAAGCAGCGAGATCGCCAAGACTTGCCTGCGGATCGCTTGGATTTACCGCTGGAAAGGCGACCCGCGCGAAACCGATTTTCTCAAATTTGCGCTTGATTGCTACACTGAGGCCTTCCAAACCGAGGATTTTCCCCTTGAGAAACTGGATGAACCGCATTGCATCTACCTAATTGCCGAGTTACACCGGAAACTGGGCAATATCGAGGAAGCGACCCGTTGGTTCGGCAGGTTTTTCAACAACCCCGTCGCCCGCGCCAACCGCACGTTGATGGATAAAGCCCGGGACCAGTATCAACTGATTAAGGATTTACGGGAGAACCAATCATAACCGGGGCGGTTCCTCCGCTGTTTCGAACTGCTCCAACTCCTCCAAGACGCGCCGCGCCGCCTCTGCCGGGGGAAGCTCCCCCATCCCGTAATCCGTTGGCCCATGGGTCAGAAACACCGGATAGACTTTGATGGCCATGATCGCCAATTGGGTTTCATTGCTTGGAATGGTTCCGGCCGGAAAAGCAGCCGCCTGTTCGATTAAGAACCCGGCCGCCGCTTGGACCGCCCGCTGTTCGTTCCGGTCGTTCGGGGTGGGGTAGCTAAACCGCCATCGTCCGGCTTGCCGTGTGATCAGCGCTTTGCTGGCATCGCCGGCGGTCATTCCGGTCGCGGCAAAGATCCGGCAGTCGTAATTCCGGCACGTCTGCGGACGGTGCCGATAAATCGAACACTGGTCGTCGGCCAGCATTGGGCAACAACCGCTCTGATCGTAACCCATTACGACGTTGCCTTTGGGTTGAAACGGTGCCGCGAATAACAGTCCCTTGGGAATCTGGGCCAACGAATCGCGCTCCGTGGGGCGGATATGGATGAAATACGAAGACCGGCAGCAAACGTTGCAAGCGCCGCAAGGCACCTCGGAGCCGCTGTCTTGCCGCAACGCGTTTCGTAACTGACGAAGCCAGACCGAAAACGCTCCGGCGGGCAGCTCCGCCGGTTCTAGGGTTTTGGGGTTATGATTGTCCATCGCCGGTGACCTCAAAATTCATTTGTATTATATATGTCGCACGAATAGGATTGATTGCAACCTTACATACATCATACCATAAAAGAAAGCCCCACTCACGCTAAACGTACTTCGAGGCTGTCCCGGAGGCAACCCCGGAACAGCCTCTTTTCTTGTTGCCCTTTGTTACCCCGTCATTCACTCGCTTTGCTTTGATTTGACCGGCAGATACAGATCAATGCCTCCGATATGATTAAACCCCTCATCAAACCCGAGATGTTCCTCAAGCCACTGGTGTCCGCCGTAAACATACTTGCTGTCCCGCAACCAATTTCGAAACTGTTTCCAAGCCTTCATAATCTCTGCTCCCAAATCGCCGGTTGCACTGTGTTTCACTCCCGTCACGGCATACAACCCGCCTTCAAGGACCTTTGTTTTAACCTTACGGTCATCCACAACAAGCGCCTCCCCAATGGTGACGCAAACTTCGTAGCCGTATTCCGTTTGCTCCGGCGCTGCCGGGCTGGGATTGTTGTAACCGAAAATCCGCATGCCATGCTGATTCGGATTTAATCCGGAACGGTTCAACCATTCCCTCATTACTGTAAAAGCATTGGCCTCCGGGCATTTACCGTAGTAACAATAATACGCGACCCGGATCGGTTCTAGCTTTTTTAAGACTTTAATATCCGGATACTTTTCAAGCAGTTCTTGATCTTGTATATCAAAATAATTATCCATAATACTCATCCTTTCAAAACGATAGGTACGCCGGTTTTTCCGAAACTCACTGGGTAGCAACCCGGTGATTCGTTTAAATGCTCTTGAAAACGAATCACCACTGTCAAAGCCGTATTTGACCGCGATATCAATTATTGATACGTCCGTATCAACCATTTCCGCCGCAGCCAAACTCATTCGGCGCCGCCGGATATACTCTTTAACCGGGCACCCGACTAAAGCGAAGAATATCCGGTAAAAGTTCGATAGTGACATATAGGCCGCTTGCGCGACGCGGTTCAGTTTTAAATCGGTTTCCAGATTCCGTTCGATATAATCGACCGACCGCTGGATTCTTTCATAATAATTCAATCAGGAGCGCCCCTTGCTTTGGTGATGAGATCAGGATAACATATTAAACCCTTAACTGCTCGACTTTTCTTCCAAAAAAGTGGCACCCTTACGGCGATAAAAAAAGAGCGCTCAATGAACGCCCTTTTTGAACAATTTTATATCGCCCGTCAAAGATTCATCTTTTTCGTGCCGCGATCAGCAGCATCATCGGCCGGCGCAGTTCATCCCGCATTCCCGGTTCGTTCATGAGATACTCGGCCGGTTGCGGTTCGACCAGTTCAACGATTTCAAAACCGCTTTGGATCAGCGTATTAAGATATGTAGTCAGGGTCTTATGATATTTCATCACCGTTTCCCCGAGAAAGACCGTTTGGCGGATCCCCTCGTCGAAGTAACGGTCGACCGGCCAATGCAGATGATTTCCCTGAGAATCATCGTGCCATTGCTGCTCGCCTTGAGCAGTGAAAATAGGGTGTTCGACCGAAAAGACAAAATCCCCGCCCCGGACGAGACAGCGGTTGATTTTGGCGCAAACCGCCGCAAAGGACTCGATGTAATGAAACGCCAGCGAACTAAGGACCACATCAAACGTCTCCTCCGGGAAATCGATCGCTTCGATCGGCAGCCGGACGTATTCAATCCGCGGCGAGTCGGTTTTGGCTTTTGCCTCCTGCAGCATTTTCTCAGATAGATCGACGCCTACCACTGATTTTGCGCCCTGCTCCACAGCATAGCGACAGTGCCAGCCAAAACCGCAACCCAAATCCAAAACCCGTTTGTTTTCAAAGTCCGGCAGCATTCGTTGCAATTCCGGCCATTCCCCGGCAGCCTGCAACCCCCCGACTGAACGTGGCATTTGTTTATATTGATTGAAGAATTGAATCTTATCGTATTGATTCTCTTTCATTTTTCTCCTTAATTCCCTAGACTCGCATCACGTATTTTTGAATTGTCGCGAAAGTTAATTAAACTGCCGGTAACAGTACTTGCATCACCGTTAATAGTCCATATTTCATTGGTTTTTTCGTTAGTGATTCGAACTCCGACATCTGTTCCATTGCCTTCGGCGCTATATTCACTATATACTTCATATTGATAGCCGTTATTTACGAAACGCAAATAATCCAAATCTAAACCAGCATTCTGTATACCGCCACCTCGTAAATACCATGCATAAGTAAACCGACTCCAGCTGTTCTTCTTTTCTTTTGGGAATTCCAGCTCGATATGATCTTCTGTTCCGAAACGATAAACAATATAATCAGGATTTTTTGAGATCGCAATTGTCATTATCTTCAAAGATTTTTGAACCCGGAAACTAAAAATATTTTGCTCGTTATCGAAAAGCAACGGAGTATAGGTTGTTTTGGTGAATCCCTGGCTTCCAAAGCCTATGACTATTAGCACTCCAATAATGATTCGTTTCAATAATCTTGACCAACCGTTTCGGTTCATCACTTCACCCCAAGCAAAATTATATCATAAAACCGAATCCACAACCCCGCCATGGTGAAATGCAAGGTTTCAAAAAAGGAACGAAAGGTAATTTAGCGAATATCAATGATGCCGTCGCATGAATGCAACAAGAGCAAAGGGAGCCGATTATGCAAGCTATAAATAACGCCATGATGTATTGCTTAAGTTTCAAATCCTATGTGGTGCTGCCAGTAATCATCTTCACCCTCGCGATGATCTTCCGAATCAAATTTCAGACCGCCATCAAAGCTTCCCTGCAGATCGGTATCGGTTTTATCGGCATCTTTATGGTCTTTGATTATTTCATCAAAGTGATCACCCCGGTGGTGCAAGCGCTGATCAACCGGATGGGACTGCATTGCAATGTTCTGGATGTCGGTTGGCCCCCTTACGCGGCGATGACCTGGTCATTCAAATTGACCCCGTTGTTATTGACCGTATTAATCGCAACCAACCTGATTATGCTGGCGCTGAAGCTCACCAAAACCGTTGATATTGATATCTGGAATTATTGGCATATCATCTTTACCGGGGCGATGGTCTATTACGCCACCGGCAACCTTTGGCTGACGCTGGGACTCGCCGTTCTGATCTTTGTTGGCGTTTTAAAACTCGCCGAATGGAGCGCTCCGCTACTCAACCGCTACACCGGCATGAGCGGGATCTGCATTCCCCATATGTCCAGCATCACCTATTTGCCTTTGGCGGTCCTGGGAAACAAGGTCCTCGATCAAATTCCGGTCGTCAATCGGATCAACGCCAATCCGGAAGCGATCCGGAACAAGTTGGGACTGCTCGGCGAACCGATGATGCTTGGTCTCGCCATGGGAGCCGCGTTGGGCATCGGCGGCGGATACCCGCTCAAGGACGTGGCCGACCTCGCGTTTCGTTTCGCGGCGGTCATCTATATTTTGCCGATGATGTGCAATATTCTCGGCACTTCGCTGATTCCTATCTCGGAAGGGATGAAGGCCTTTATCCAACGTTACCTCCCCGGGTTGGGCGAGACCTACATCGGACTGGATGTCGCGGTAGTGCTCGGCAATCCGGCGGTGGTCGTCTCCGGGTTACTGCTGATTCCGACCGCGCTGATCCTGGCATTCGTCTTGCCGGGCATCCGTTTTATTCCCCTGGGCGACCTGCCCAATGTGATGATTGTCGCGGCGTTCCTCTGTGTGGTGACCAACGGCAATGTGGTCCGGACCTATTTGATCGGGTTGCCGATCATCATCGCCCTTTTATACCTGGCCTCCAATTTGGCCGGATTCTACACCAAGCTGGCCTCCTTCCTCCATTATCGCCTGCCCGGTTATGACGGCGTCTACACCAGCTTCCTGGACGGCGGCAATCTGCTCCGCGGCTGGCTGATCTATGCTGTCACCGGAAACCTGCCGGCGCTGTTATTGATCCCGGTCGTGATCGGATTGGTCTGGTATACCCGTCAGGTACTGCGGCGCGAAATCCAACGTTAATAAGTGTCAGGATAATTCCATCTCGAGCCCTTCATCCCATGCATTGATCAACCTCTCCTATGCAGCCTATAACTTATAACGTGAACCTCCCGATTCTGCGAATACGCGTATCGCATGGCGAGTACTGTGCCCCCTTTTTCTCGTCCATCGTAAACTGCGATAACCCGTTGAGCCTGCGACACCATAAAGTGGTTTCGTTTCATATCACAGACCGGCGCGTATTCTTCACTATGAACGCCTATTATATTGCACTTAGCAAGCAGCCGATGGAAAAGCTCGTCAGTTGTTTTTATACGATTACGATATGGAATTGCTGCTTCTAATGTCAGTGCCGGATTACTTTCCATCAGTTTTACCACAATTGTAGCAAAAAGCAAATCAATCCCTTCAGCAAAGCCCGATATAAAATGAGTATAACCATCCTCGATGGCCTGCAAGACTTCATTGCATAGTTTTTCCTTGATGTGTTTAAGTTTGCTGGTTGCCATATCCCTGTGCCCAATGAGACAGCAAGTTTTTTTGTTCATATCCCTTCCCCCCGTTTTTATCATTTGATGCATCCATACATTCCTTACTAAAGGCAATAATAAATCATACGATTCCTCATGTCAATAATAAAAGAGAAACAGATTCCCTATTTTTAAACAATCCGCACCCTATAATGATACACAAAGGTGGGTGTAAGGAATATGTATGAAAACTTTTTTAGCGAGCGCCTTGCCAACTTGCGAACAACAAAAGGTGTCTCGGCGCGAGATATGAGTCTATCAATCGGGCAAAGCGCAAATTATATAAACAAAATCGAAAATAAAAAAGCCTATCCTTCCATGACGGCATTTTTCTATATTTGCGAGTATTTGGATATAACTCCTAAAGACTTTTTTGATGACGGGAATGAACATCCCCAGCAGCTCGCCGCTCTCATCGCGGATTTGCAAAAGTTAGACGAGCAGGCGCTTGCTAATATTTCGGCGATAGTAAAGGGGCTTGTCGGGAAAAAATAGTAATCGCAAACATTAGTTTATGTTGATCAATGAAATTTCTTTGATAAGGTTAGAGAGAAGAAGCGTGGAAACTCGGAGTAAAATCAAAAAGAAGTTGCCCAACACCTCGGACAACTTCCAACTTAAGAGACCTTCCAACCTAATGAACCCTTTTCCCTTCATTGCCGCGTGGCGTAAACGAACAATAGCCGATTTGATCGCAGTGAGTTTTAATGCTCTCCCAAATTCCGGTCTCCGTTAGCTCTTGGAAAGCCGACGGGTAAAGAATAGCGTTCTCTTTGACAATATGTTCGCGTAACTGACTGACGATAAAAGTGGCCAGCTCCATCACACGAAACTTGAGATCCGGGGTTTGAATCGGGTCGACGGTTTTGACCAACGTCCGCAGCGCTTGTTTCTTCGCCCGCAATTCATCATGTTCCATCCGCATGATCCGGGTGGGTCCGGTGATTCCCTTCGCTTCGATGGCCGGGAACAACGCTTCTTCTTCCCGGGCATGGTGTTTCTCGGTATCCACCAACAACTCCGCCACTTCCCGCAGGGTCTTCAGGTCGGGATCGGCGGTTGTGATCGCTTCTTTATGCACCAAACGTTCCGCCGTAGCCTCCAGCGTATCAAGGAATCCTAAGATCAAATCATGCTCCGTGTAGAGGGTATGCAACGGATGATCCGGAGCCAATTGCTTTTTTAGATCCGCCGCTTCCATTTGGATCAATTTCAGATGGACATCGCAAAGTTTGCGTAATTCTTCCGGTTTGGTCCCCTCCTTGATCAACTCCTGTTCCGCCAGGGACAGATCCACCGGGTTCACCCGGGCCAAGATCGCTTTGGCCTCCGCTTCGGGAATGACCCCTTCGTTTATAGCCTTTAAGGTTTTTGCCAACTCATGAACGTTCATCAGTTTATCCTCCGCTTTGATTCATTTTTTGATTTAAAGCTTCCCGGCGAGGCCGCCGCCATACGCAATGGCTTGGTCCCGGGCCGTAGTATCGGGGTTCCAAAGCGCTTTAAAACCTTCGTCGAGCAACTCGAAACCCGCCGCTTTCAACCCTTGATTGATGATGCCAACCCCTTCGCCGCTCCAACCGTGGCACCCAAAAGCGGCCGCCTTTTTCTTTTTAAACCCTAAGCCCCGGATCTCTTCCAGAATCCCGGCCACCGAATGCAGGATGCCCCGGTTGATCGTCGGCGAACCGACCAAGATCGCTTTGGACTTAAAGACATCGGTGATGATGTCGTTCTTGTCGAACTTGGCGGAGTTATGCAGTTTCACCGCAATCGCCGGGTCGGCCAGTTCGATCCCCCGGGCAATCTGTTCGGCTACGATCCGGGTTCCATCCCACATCGTATCGTAAATTAACGTAATCTGGTTCTCTTGATAATCGGAGGCCCACTCCAGATACTTCTGAACGATTTGCAACGGATTCTCGCGCCAAATTACCCCGTGGCTGGTGCAGATCAGTTCCAGCGGCAAGTTCAAACCGACAAATTCGTTAATCTTCTTGGTCACCAACGGGCTGAACGGCGTCAAGATATTGGCGTAATATTTGATACTCTCGGCCCACAATTCGGCCGGATCGATCCGGTCGTTAAACAGCGATTCGGTCGCATAATGCTGTCCAAAAGCGTCATTGCTGAAAAGCACCTGATCCCCGGTGAGATAGCAAAACATACTGTCGGGCCAATGCAGCATCGGCGCTTCCACGAAGATCAATTCCTTACTGCCGAGGTTGAGCCGGTCCCCGGTTTTGACGGGACGGAAGTTCCAGTCTTGATGATAATGGCCTTTTAACGACTTGATCCCGTTGGCGGTGCAATAGATCGGGGTATTGGGGATCAATTTCATCAGTTCCGGCAACGCGCCGCTGTGATCGGGCTCGGCGTGGTTGGCGATGATGAAGTCGATCCTTTGCAGATCGATCTCCGCCGCCAAGTTGGCGACGAACTCTTTGGCATAGGGCCCCCAGACCGTGTCGATCAAGGCCACTTTCTCTTCGAGCAGCAGATATGAATTATAGGAAGAACCGCGATGGGTCGAGTACTCCTGCCCATGGAAGGTCTTAAGCTCCCAATCGGTTTTTCCCACCCAATAGATGTTGTTCTTCACCAGCTTTTTCATCGTCAATCGCTCCTTTACTCTGATTCTAAGTAGTCGTCCACGCTAGCCGCCGCTCGCGCAAGCCAATTAAAAAAATAAGCTGGGTGGAGCGACATAGGGGTCAAAGCTATTTTATAAGTATATACCGGATTGCCTTTCTGACTTAATTATAGTAAAATACGGCTAGTATTTTCGGTAACATATGTTACCGTTGTCAAAATATTTACGTGAAAATTAAACGATGAAGCGGCTACCCATTTATTATTTTGAAGCGCGAAAGGCAGGGTTCGAATGGAAAAGATCAGCGCGGCGCTGGAAAAATGCTTTCTATTTCAACAGATGACGCCTCCGGAAATCATTGCAATCTTACAGCAATCGGCTTATCATACCGCCATGTATGCCAAAGGCCATCCGGTGGCCATTGAAGGCGACCCTTGCCCCCATATCGGGATTGTCATCAGCGGCAGCGCGGAGCTTCAACAAGTTTACGCTTCCGGCAAGGCGGTCACCATCGATACCTTAATCCCGGGTCATTCCTTCGGCGAAGTTGTCTTGTTTTCCAATACCAACCGCTACCCGGTCACCGTGATCGCCAAAGAACCGACCGAGGTGCTCTTCTGGTCTAAACCGGCCATTTTGGAGCTCTGCGGTTATCATACCGTTTTTCTCAACAACTTACTCGGCCAGCTTTCCAACCGGATCTTATGGCTAAACCACCGGATCAAGCTGCTTTCGTACCAAACGGTCCGCCAAAAGGTCGCGGGTTTGCTGCTGGATGAGTACAAACGTCAAGGGCGTAAGCAGTTGACCTTTGCCTACACGCGGAAGGAGATGGCCGATCTGCTGGGCATCCCCCGGCCTTCGCTCTCCCGGGAGCTGGCGCTGCTGAAAACGGAGCAATTCATCGATTACGGAAAAAACACCATTCTCATCCGCAATTTGGAATTGCTTGAAAACTGCCTGTTTTAAGCCATACCCGATTTATTGCAAGCAAAAACACCCCCGGATCATGGGGGTGTTTTGTCGATCCGCTGCTTATGGATAAACCCGAAAGAAATCGGGGAAAATTTTTAATAAAGAAATCTGCGCGATGAACTTTTACGATAAGCAAAGGTACGTTTAATGAAAGATAAAGTAATGGCCGGATTAACCGTCGGCTTATTGGCCGATAGCATAAAGCTAGTCTTTAATTACGCCTGTTTTTATTTTGGTTTTACCAAAACGGTCTTCTGGCAGATTGCCGCGACACGTTTTTTGAACCGTCAGGATTTATTCAAACCCATCGCCTATCTAATCGGCGCTATTGTTGATTTAACCACCACCGCTGCGCTCGGAGTGCTTTTCATTTATCTCTTGCGTTTAAGCGGCCGTGATTATCTTTGGTTTAAAGGGGCTGGGTTTGGGTTGATCGTCTGGACCGGGTTATTTGGAACCGTTTTATCGCAAGCTACCGAAGCAAAACTGCCATCGGAACCGACGACGATTCTGGTCGCGGCGGTCGCGCATCTGTTGTTTGGATTGGCGCTAGCTCTTTTTACGAAGTTACTGGTCAAACCGGATTCGGAGACCTGGGCCTGAAAAAATTCTCATACGATCAAAAACCACGAGCCGCCTCGTGGTTTTTGATGAACAGTTATTCAGTTATACCGCGCTCGAGTATCGTTTTAACCCCAGCGACCATAAACCGTACATCAGACTAAACAAACTCAAGGTAAATAACGGCACCGCCCAGACCGCCCAAGCGTAATCCGCCGGACGCAACAGATAGGCGGCCGGGTAAAAACTACCCAGGGCATAAGGAATGAAATAAATCAACACGGTCCGGACCACCGGATGAAAGACCTCTAACGGGTACCGGGTAAAATCAAACAACCAGGCGATCGGGTAAATCACGTTACGGACCTCGACAATCCAAAAGGTCATGATCGTGGCGAACATCAACATGCAGAAGTAAATGAACATCCCGCTCGCCAACGCGACCACGGTGAAAAGGACGTTGCCCAGCGTCCAGACCAAGTGTAGTTGGCGGGCCGCGTAAATCATGATGAGCATCCCGGTCAACGCCGGTCCCATCCCGTTCACCTCTTGGCACACTCCGATCGATTGAAACAACGGCCCCACTGGGCGGACTAAAAACACGTCCAACGTACCGCGGCGAATAATTCCGTTAATGGAGAACGAAGCGTTCAGGAAGACCTCGCTCAAGCCCTTGACTGTCACCGAAAACGCGAAGATAAAGATTAACTCGTAAAAACCCCAACCGGCCAGTTTCGGGATGCGGTGAAACAACACCCCGACAAAAGCCAGGGAGCCGACTTGGGTAATCAAACCGGTCACCATGGTGATCCAGGTGTCGGCCCGGTACTCAACCAACGTGCGAAAGTACAGTCGCAGATAAAAGCTGTACAAGCGGACCAAATAACCTAATTGCTGAAAAGGATTCCGTTGCGGCATTTCCATGGGTCAACCTCCGTAAACTGTAATCCGGCGTGATGCAAACCACCATATCAAACGGCTGATCACCAGCATCACAACCGCCCAGCCAATCTGTTCGGCCAATGCCCCGAAGATCTTCACCCCGGCTACTTTCCCCGTATAAATGGAGAGCGGGATATAGGCCATGCTTTGAAAGGGCAAATGCATCGCGATCCCTTTCAGCCATTGCGGAAAAAACTCAAAGGGAATCAAGGTCCCGGCCAAAATCTCCATCACCGCCCGTTTGGCTTTTTGGATCCCTTGGGCATTAATGGTCCAAAACGACAACATCATCAGGATGGAGTTGAGACCAAAGGCAACAATGAAGGCCAGCAGCAAGCTTGCCACAAATCCCAACGCCGCCTCGACGCCATGGGGAGGCGAAACATGCAAACCGAAAATAAATAACAGCAATGCCGGGATATTGACCCAAGCCATTTCGACGAGGAAAAAACCCCAAGCTTCCGCGAAACGTTGCAGTTGAAACCCGACCGGCCGGATTAGATCGACCGCCACGTCGCCGGTGCGAATCCGGTTGGCCATTCCGTAAACCGGCGCCCGGTCGGCCGGGGAGAACCGGGCAAAACTGATCACCTGACCGACCATCACATACGTGATCAATTGTTGCCAGGGCAAGACGTTGTCGGCCGAAAACTGATACACCGCATGCCACAACATATAATAGAGAATGCTCATTAAGATCGTCGCCACAAACGTCATAAAAAAGTCAAAGCGGTATTGCAACCGTTCGCAAACGGAAATCCATGACATCCCCAAAATCTTCCGCGTCATTTGAAACATACGCTCACCTCCTGTTACCAAAGTTACATATTGGCGGCATTGGATCGGGATTGCAGGTCGCCGACCCCTTCCTGGTAGATCCGGCGAATTAAGGCTTCGATCGTTTCATCGTTCATGGTAAGGTCGCGCGGTTTGGCGCTGGTCAACAGTAACCGGAGCAAGTCCGCCGTGTCAATCCGGTGCTGATTGTAAGTGATCAGCACATTTTGTTCCGTTACCTCAAGCGCCAAGCCGGCGTTCGCTCGCAACTCGGCCGCCAATGCCAGCGCCGCGGCCGGATCGGACATCATCAACCGGATTTGCCGTTCCGTGGCAAACTTGTCCTTGATCAACTGCAAACTGCCGTCATAGATCAGACTGCCTTTATCAATGATGATCACCCGTTGGCAGAGGCGTTCAATATCGCCCAGATCATGAGTGGTCAGCAACACCGTCACCCCACGTTCCCGGTTGATGGTCTCGATGAAGTTGCGGATCCGTTCCTTGGCGACCACATCCAACCCGATGGTCGGCTCATCCAGAAACAGGAGCTCCGGTTCGTGCAGCAACGCGGCCAGGATCTCGCAGCGCATCCGTTGCCCCAACGACAGGGTCCGGACCGGGCGGCCAAGCAACGGCTCGATCTCCAAGAGGGCGGCGAACTTGGTCAGATTTTCGTTATACCGCGCCAAAGGAATGGAATACATATGACGTAACAGTTGAAACGAATCTTGCACCGGCAAATCATAGAGTAATTGGCTGCGTTGGCCGAAAACCACGCCGATCTGATAGCTGTTGCGTTTGCGGTCCTGGTACGGAACCACGCCGTTGACCCGGATCTCCCCGCCGCTCGGGACCAAAATCCCGGTCAGCATTTTGATGGTGGTCGATTTGCCGGCGCCGTTCGGTCCAAGATAAGCGACGCTCTCCCCGCGTTCAATGGTGAAATGAATATCATTGACCGCGATAACTTCACGGTGTAGCGGATTGACCAAACTGACCAGCGTCCCGAACCGGCCCTCCCGGCGCACCGCCGTCCGGAATTTCTTTTGGAGCTGATTGACTTCGATAACGGACATTCAGCTTACCTCCTTCAAAAATATGCAATCAGCCTTGCGGCCGATGACTTGCCACTTTGCGTCGATTGTAAAATCCTAATCGGCGACCACTACTTCGATTCCCAATTCACGTAAACTTGCCAGTTCATCCGCGCACGCTTCCGGATCGGTTATCACCACATCCACCGCTTTGGCAGGCAACATGGAAATGAAGGCATCGTACCCCAGTTTCTCATGCGGCAGCAAGCAAATGACTTTGCGCGAGACGGCCGCCAGCGTCCGGTCAAGAATCGCCGCATCGGCGCTGCCCCGGCTCAAACCCTGCCGGGCTGAAAATCCCCGGGCATTCATAAAACATACGTCGAACCGGAACGACTTGATAAACTCCGCCGCAATGCTTCCGTTGATATTGCCGCTTTTGGTCAGCTTGCCTCCCACCATATACCCTTCGATATTCGGAAAGTTTTTTAATTGATTGGCGATATCCACCGAATTGGTGACAATCGTGAACTTGATATCGGTCGGCAGGTATTGAACCATCAAAAACTGGGCTTTGGCCCCGTAGATGTAAACGGTATCCCCCGGCGCGATATACTCGACCGCTTTCCGGGCAATCCCATGGTAATATTGAAACTGCTCGCCGACTTCGGCCAATGGGTAATTGCGGCTTCCCCGAACCTTATTGGCAGGAATCGCTCCCCCGTGGGTCCGCTTGAGCAATCCTTTCTGCTCTAAATACGTTAAGTCCCGCCGGATGGTATCGACGGAGACATTGAAGAGTTGGGCAAGTTCATTGGCGTAAATCCGTTGCTCGGCGGCGAGTTTGTTTAAAATTTTTTGATGACGTTCCTCGGTAAAAATAGTCTCCACCTCTTCCCCTTTCCAATAATTGCTTCAGGGTAAACTAAATCTATCACGTTTGTGCGTCTTTGTAAATTGTTTTATGCGTTTTTGTTCATGTTTTTGCGTAGATTTTCTGCTTTTACATTTACGGTATGCGCAATCCGCCGGATAATGTTTGACTAAGTCAATAAATATAATTGACTTAGTCAAACAATCTTTCTATAATTAAACCATACTCAATCCAAGGAGGTTTTTGAATGATGGAATCCCTTCATTCCCCAATCGTCGCGGCCATTCGCCGGTTTAACCGGTTCTATACCAATCTGATCGGCCTGCTGGATCAGCATATTTTGAACAGCGCCTTCTCCCTGTCGGAAGCGCGGGTTCTTTACGAAATCGGCCATTATCCCAATTGTACGGCAAAATACCTGATCGAGGAGCTCCGGATCGACCCCGGTTATCTGAGCCGGATCATTAAACGGTTTGAAACCCAAGGTCTTACCTACCGGGTTCAATCCAACGAGGACGGCCGGTTGTATTATCTTTACTTAACCGAGCTGGGACAGAACACCTTAGCGCAGATCGACCAACTGTCGACCCGGCAAATCGCCGATCTGGTCGAGCGTTTACCGGAGTTTCGTCAGAGCAGCCTTGTCGCCTGTATGAACACCATCGAAACCGCCTTGTCGAATCAAACGGACTCGCTTGGTGCCAGGGTTACCGTTCGCAGCGAACTGAAACCGGGCGATATCGGTTATTTGATTCATCTGCACGGTTGGATCTACGCCGCGGAATGCGGCTATAACCACCGGTTCGAACAATATGTCTGCCAGACGTTTGACGCGTTTTTGGAACATTACGACGCGGCGCAGGACCGGTTTTGGTTCGCGGAGCTCGACGGGGAAATCATCGGCGCTATCGCCATTGTCGGTCATTCCGCAGTGAAAGCGCAGTTGCGCTGGTTCATCCTACACCCGCAATTCCGGGGGATCGGCCTTGGCAAAAGGTTGCTCCAAGCGGCGCTGCAATTCTGTAGCGATCAAGGGTATCAGACCGTGTTTCTGGAAACCACCAACGACCAGACGACCGCCATTGCCATGTATCGCAAAGCGGGATTTGTGAAAATCGCCGAACACGCGGCGGAGATTTGGGGCAAACGGCTGGTTGAGCAGACCTATGAATGGATCCGGCCGTAGCCGGAATATATAGAGGGCGCACCATGATTGCGATGGTGGTGCCAATCCCCGCCCAGCCGTAAACGACAGGGCTAAGGTTATTAAAATCATTCGAAAGCCCCTCCAGGGCTCGGCAAAAACTTCGAAGCACCACCCAGCCCGGAAGGGCTTGAGACCGGTTTTCAACGTAGCCCTGACCTTTAGGTCTGGGTGGACAGAAGCGCCTTCAACGTATTTTCCAAGTAGCTTCGCAGCCAATTATTTATTGTAACGTAGCTAGCTTCAATTCGTAATCCGCTGTATAATGAAATTACAATTTCTTCAAGTCAACTTGGAGGCGCCGATGCAACGAATTGGATTTTTGATCGCCACCGTCATGGCACTGCTTGCCAGTTGTCTATAAAACTTTTTAACCGCGAAACAACCTTCGCAGTAAGGAATCAAAGATGAATCTGAAACGAATTTTGAAACGGCGCAAGTTGCAAAGAAGGCGGTCGGACGAACCCGATTATCTTACCTCTTGGCTCGAATGGCAGGATAAGCAGTGGGTAAGCGGCTATTATACCGGCGGCAGAATTCCACCGTACTACAAATATTTAGTTCGGCCGCACGGAGCGTTTTACATTGCGGGCGGCTGTGTTTTGTTGGGCTTGATTGTTTACCGCACCTTATTTGATCCGATGAATTTTGATCAGTTCGGCGATTATTTCGCCACGGCGTTGACCGCCGGCATGGGTATAACCTTTATTTATAGCGGCATTGTCCGCATACGCATGAAACCCCGGTCAAAAGGGCCTCGGTCTTAATCATCTACGTCGAAACGCAACAAGAAAAGTGTTTGAGGTTGAGTCAGTCTGCCTAACTCCCCTGTCTGAACCAGGATTCCACGGATTATGAGGATTATAAGGATTTAAAAAGTAAACCTTTGCAACAATTTCATGAGGAGAAAATTGCCAAGCGTATTGGGTGATCGTTTGGGAAAACGACCATCCTGAAAATTTAGATCCTTGGATTGAATTGGATCAACAGGAGAAACATAAGCAGAGGTGAAAAACGATGCGGAAATTAAAACCGATCCCTGGCCAATCCATCCGCAATGTTTGGCAGATCAAACCGATTACCAGGGTTCATGATAATGATATCCGGAAGAACAAAAAGAAACAACGTCAAAACTCGCGTAATGATTTGAAAAAGGTGCTGCTGGACGAGTAGGGCGGCCCGGCAAATTGTTTCCTCGCAAAAGAAACGAGGCTCCGTATATGGAGCCTCGCGCAAATGTGGATATTCAGTTTTTGGTTTGACTGTTGCCCCCGCGGTCAAGAACGTTTCCGCAAGCGTTCACCGCTTGTTATGATTCATTGTCCAATGTTAATGACTGCGGCAAAAAATAATCGCTTCCGTTGAGCAAGCGGTCAAAGTGAATCAGTCCGTCAAACCTTGAGATCACTGAGGGCGCGGACGCCTCTTTAAATCCGTTGATCGGTAATGCCGAACTCGCGCCAGGTCGCTTTGGGGAAGGTTCGTTTCACTTGGTTGCGCGCCTCGGAATAACTGGCTTGGATCCGGCTTAGTTTCGCCTGGAGCTCTTCGGTCTTCTCCATCATCCGGGCTTTGAACGCCAACTGCGCGTTATGAGCGTCGATCAGCCCCTGGTAATCGGTGCTGAACTGGGTAATAAACGCGGTGTCGATGCCCCGTTTGGACAACAGCTCCGTATGGGCCTGGATTCCCGCCAGCAATTCGGCGACCCTGGCCATTTGGGAGTCCAGCGATTTGGATGGGGCGGACTTTGGTTTGGATTCGACGGGGACGGTAGTGGTTTCATTAACTGCTTGTTGCATATTTTGTTGCCTCCTGTTAATAGAATAGATAAGACGAACCCTTCCGGAAGGTACCATCATAGGGATATTATAACAGATACGTTGGATATGATCAATGGTTTTTGTTGATTTTTTGGAATAAACTTTTTATTTGGGTTGGAAGTGGGGTTTTAGGAATTAGGGGGGATTTTCCGATTTGCTTCGCTGTCGACCGGGGCTATTCCTGCCCCCGCCCCCCAGGACCAAGGGTGTTATCGAACACCCTTTGGAATCCCGCGACCCGGAACCAAGTTTCCGGGGCCTCCTGATGCATCCATGTCTGGTCTTCGCCATCCTGGCCGCTGCGCTTGGCTACCGGGTCGTGGCTGACGATGTCCCCGCTGTGGGGCGACCGCCGTTTGGCTTCCTTGCCAAGAGGCGGCGCGAGGCTCCGTGCGTGGGAGCCTCTTGGGGGGAACTTTATATCTTAATTCCTTTAGCCTCATCTTTCGAAGTATCAGCCTGAATACTTAGTTGGCTTAATTTTTCTTTATCTTTAGTTCGATACAAAACTCTTGCAGAAGGAACTAACTTCGAAGCTGGCTCACAATATATACTTTGATCATCAAAAAATATATGTGCACCAAAGGCTTTCAAAATTTTTTCCTTGGAAATCCCTCCAAGAAAAAAGGATTCATCCACTCTAACTTTCCATTCCCTTAGAGTTCTTATTACTCGTTCATGCGCTGGCGTATTTCGAGCAGTTACCAAAGCTATACGAATTGGCGGCGTATCTTGTTTAACTTCAAACTGTAGATATGAAAGTGTCTTTAAAAGTTTTGCAAAAGGCCCTTCTTGAAGAAGTTTTTTGGCATTCTTCTTTTCATGCTCTTGAAATGCTTCTAATCCACTTTTTTTATATATTATTTCTGATTCAGCTGAAAATAGTACTGCATCCCCATCAAATGCAATTCTAATTTGGTCAATACCTGCCTGAAACTCACCTGGTGGTGCATAAATTAAACCAGCAGCGTTACCAGCATCAATAGCATCTTGAACATCCTGCTCTGATGCAGACAAAAATAAATCAACCTTAAATGCTTCCAAATATGGGACAAGAGAGGCACCGCCTGTTAAAGCAGCTCTTGAAATGTCTAATCCATAATGTTCTATAGAATTAAAAATTCTTAAACTAGTATCAGCGCTATTTCTCGACATAACAATTACTTCTGTTTTTCTCTTTTTCGGTGCTAAGTTATTTAATTGCAAAATTGCTTTAATTAATGCAAATCCCGTGCCTGGTTTAAGAATTTCTTCTTCATGTTCAATTTGATATTTTGAGTAAGCTTCCAATCCTTCGGTTTCATAAATACTATTTTCGTATGATAAATCAAACAAAGCACGAGATGAAATACCAATAACTAAATATTTTGAAAGGTCATATGACAAAGAACCACCTTCTCCTTCTAAGTTTCTCCACATATTACATTTTACATTGTTATTTCCACAATTAAACATTTATCCCTTTTATCTGTCGCATAACTATTAAAATTAAACAGACCTCTATCAAATAGTCAAACAACCAACTCATAATGAATTCGAGTTGGTTGTTTGATCTAAAAAATAATTATTCTTTTTCGTAAGCCCTTATGGATCAAGTTTAATACGAAATGAACAACAAGTTCCAATTTGAACATCAAAGCCAAATGTATCTTTTTATTTATAGTCAACTATTACATTTCCTCTCCAATTCCAGGAATTATTTTTTTCGCCAATTCGAACCAGTCACAAGTCTTTGACATTTGGTAACTACAAAAACCACAATCCGCATTTGGATAATCTTTAGCACAGTATTTATTTTTTAATGGACCATTTTTAAAATCTTTTAAAACATGACTATGAAGATGCCCAATTGAATTATGGCCGTTTAATTTGTGTATTTCTTTTTCGGTTTCACATAAATTTATAAAGTTGGCTTGCACAACTTCTAGATAATCTGCCTTTTCAAACTGATCTGGAGTATCTCCCCTTTTAGTCTCTATCCTATGTAATGCAGTTGGAATATCCAAATCAATAATAAAAGTAATATCAGGTACTATAGCAATCTCTTGCATTTTTTCCTTTATCAAATCAACATCTGCGCCTCTAGCACCTTGATATGCAATAGAAGAATAATAGTAACGATCTAATATTACAACTTTGCCAGCTTCAAGAGATGGCCAAATCAATGATTTAACATGTTCTTCCCGATCTTTTATAAATAAATCAAGTTCTTGGTCTAAAGGAAGCCTACCATTAATAGCAGAAGAACGAATTATTTTCCCCCATTGGCCATTAGTTGGTTCTTTGGATAATACGGCATCAATATTAGCGTTTTTTAAAACTTCTAGAAGAAGCTTTGCCTGTGTAGTTTTGCCGGCTCCATCGATACCATCAAATACTACCAAAATTCCCTTATTCATCTATATTCGTCCTTCCAGGCATTCTTTTTCAGATTATAACTTATCACAAATTAGCAAGTTTGTAAATCTGACCAATCTCAGTCATTTTCAGATAATATTATGACCTATAATTTGTTATACTAGAGTAAATCTCCGTCTCGCTTTTTTATTTTCATTCTTAAAGACAAATTCGCTACTTATAACTAAAAATCCTTTCTTCGATAGTTCCTACCACATTTCGTTACCTTCATATTTCAACATCATTGTGATTATAATTAATCTCCCTCAGCTTCATAGATTCTAGGAAGCTGCTTTAGGTTCTATGGCCGGAACCGTGCGGCGCTTCTTGGCACGGACGCCAAACAGCGATCGCCCCGCAACGGGGACTTCGGCAGCCCCCACCCAATAGCCAAACGCAGCGGCCAGGATGGCGCAGACGAAACACGGATGCATCAGGAGGCCCCGGAAACTGGGTTCCGGGTCGGGGGATTCAAAAGGGTGTCCGATCACACCCTTTTGTCCTGGGGTTCGGGGCAGGAATAGCCCCGTTGCGATCGAAGCAGCAGCAATCAAGCTTTTTACTAAATACTTCGAAACCAAAACCACCACCCCTTCAAACCCCTATCCCCTCCACTCCCCGGCTCACCACCGCCACCCAATACCCAAACCGCATTCCGTCCATCAATCCTTCCGTATAGACCAGCTCGTCCTGGCGGTTAATCTGCTCAATCCGGGCGCACTCGTAACGGTCGAGCAACAACTGATCGTCCGGAGTGAGCTTGGCTACGAGCTGTTTAAAGAGTTCACCCGGTTCCTCTCCCAATTGCCGGTGTTCCGGGTCGGTATTAACAATCTCTTCATGGATTTGGATCAACCGGTCCAAAATGAATTTTTGAATCCCGGTACTATGTGAGGTCAACAAAGTATCAGCCTCCTTATTATGAAATTCGATTCTCATTCTTTCCATTTATTGTATCCAATCAAAATGTAATGTCAATGCAATCGCACAACATGAAGTATTAATGAAATCATCGAACAAACTGTACGAAAAATTTCCCAAAAAAGAAGCCGAAGTTTTATCCCTCCGACTCTTTGCCTGACAACCTTGGTGCTACTTTATTTACGGGCCATAATTCGGATAGATGGATTTAGGTTCCACGGCCGGAACCGTGCGGCGCTTCTTGGCACGGATGCCAAACAGCGATCGCCCCGCAACGGGGACTTCGGCAGCCACCACCCGGTAGCCAGGCCCAGCGGCCAGGATGGCGCAGACGATACATGGATGCATCAAGGGAGGTGTCGGAACCGTTCTAGGTTCTGACTCGCGGTTGCATAAGGGTGTTCGACAACACCCTTGGTCCTGGGGGCGGGGGCAGGAATAGCCCCGGTCGACAACGGAGCAAAGCTCCAACGCCCAAAACCAAACTTATCCACAACCCAATCCATTCACCCCATCCAGCATCACCGTTTATCCACAGAAATAGATGACTTATTCACAAATCCAGCCTACTTATTAACAAATCCAGCTCACTTATTCACAAATCCAGCTTGCGGAATGACTCCGCCAGCTTACTTATCCACAAATTCAGCTTGCGGAACGACTCCGCCAGCTCGCTTATTCACATATCCAGCTTGCGGAATGACTCCGCCAGCTTACTTATCCACATATCCAGCTTGCGGAATGACTCCGCCAGCTTACTTATTCACATATCCAGCTTGCGGAAGACTTCAGCAAGCTTAGTTTCCGAGCGAACAAAAGTCGACAGTGTCAATATTTTTGTGTAAACTCCAAAACTTAAAAAAGATATTTGGATAAACGGTCCTCGAAAAGGATGGAAAGGTTAGCGATAATCGACTTCCAATTAGGGACCGAGCGAGTCCAATCTT
>JAEYPR010000008.1 GCA_023410535.1 Bacillota bacterium
TAACCATTGACCAGAGAAACGGATAAGGGGCACCGTGTAATTGTTCTTCCGAATGGAACTTACGGCCAAATTATGAGTTTTCATGGCTTATCCTTTCTCTTCATCCACAATTTCCCACCAATTACCCCCATCCTAACATAACCATTTGGTTAAGTCAATATCAAAATAATAACTTTGGTTAATTATTTCAATATGTTTCCCAAAACAAATTATAATAATGGTTAATAATTAAGAATAGGTGATTCCCTTGATTGGCAAAAAAATCGTCGAATTACTTGAAGAAAATAATATGACCCAAAAGGATCTGGCAAAAAAGATTGGCGTAACTGCGGTTACGATCTCAAGGTATGTCACCGGGGAGCGCATGCCCCAATCCGACATCATTGTGAAAATAGCGGAAACTTTCAATGTTTCAACCGACCATCTTTTAGGGATACCAGCCAAACATAAATCCACTACACCCCAACAATTACATCCCGAAATTGTTTCACTTATGCGCGCTCGCGAAAGAATGACCCCGGAGCAATTTGCGAAATGGATGCGGGTCTCACGCGAGATTTTCCCGGAAGCGTTTGAATCTGAAGACTAGTATGCTGTCTAACGATCAGCCTCATTTTAATAATATAATCCGAGTAGACGGAAGTTCGAATTTCTTAGCCACCCTTTAAATGGGTGCACAGGTTCGATTCCTGTCAGGAATAAAAAAACAGGGCAGATGTGACCCTGGTTTTTTGTTGAATAGAATATTTGAAGTTCGTTCAATCAAAAGTTCACAGGATATGCTCCAATTGACACAACAATACTTGCCTTTAAAATCGAAACTATCTTAAGTATCTTTCCCATTCCATCATCCACTGATATTGCGGTAATATCCTAACACCAATATTGATTTAAAGCTTTGGAATACTTTTGAACTTTCCAACATCGGCCCTGAATTCCCGCTCCGTCACCCCTCGCCGCCGAACAACCCGCAGTATTGCTCCGTCGGAGAGGGGCCAGGGGGTGAGGTCAAACGCCGAAGCAAAACCACGAAATCCCCATCAGCGGTATCACCCGAACGAACCATCCCCATCTTTAGTCATTCACCCTCGAACGATCGGCCCCACATTCAACCAATATAGGCCGAGAGGAACCTTGCCGGATTGGTGGTCTGCTTGAATTAACATACGCGGTGTCATGTGCGACTTTTCACACCGCAACCACCAATCCGGCAAATCCCCACCAACCTCCCCCATACCTATACTCTAACCTCCAATAAAAAAAGAGCCGGAATAAACCGACTCTCAAGCAAACAACCTCAAACTCACAACTCTTGCGCCGCCCGCGCAAGCAGCTCGGGGATCTTCAGATCATACTCGCACTCGGGAACACACTGGCCGCATTGAATACAGCGATCCGCTTGCAACTCCATCCGCCGGTACTCGTCCCGGTACTCGGTCGCATCCTTGCCAAACGCTTGGGCCAGCCGGTACCGCGAATGCAGCAACAAAATCGACGGGAAATCCAAATCCTGCGGACAAACAAACTCCTCCTGGCAATGGCGGCAGTCGCGGCAGAGTTCCTTGACATTGAAGTTCTCTTCCAACTTGGCGCCTTGCTCGCGGTATTTGGCGAACGCCGCTGCGTCGGGTTGGGGAGCCAAAGCGGCCTTGATATCCGATGCAAATTCCGCCGGATAACGGGCGCCCGCATCCACGGTGGCGATGTAGGGGTTTGCCAAACAATACTGGAGCATCACCTCATGATCCAACTCCACGTACTCCCGGAACATCGTGAACATCTGGTTCATCTCATTGCCGCCGAAGGCTTTCATATTGATGATTCCCAAATCGTGTCGATGCGCCAATTCAATCAACGGAGCCAAACTCGGATTGAAGATATTGTAAGGCAGTTCCACCACGTCAAAGAGGTCGGTCTCAATCGCCTCCTTGATCTCCACGGTATCCTTATAATGGCTGGAGAAACCGATATAATCGATCAATCCTTCCGCTTTCGCCGCGGCGATCTTGGACAACACACCGGTGGCTTTCATCTCACCCCAACGTTCACTGTTGATCCCGTGAAAGAAATAAACGAGCTTAATGGCGTTCGCGCCGATATGCAACTGATGCCGGTCTTCAATCCCCAACTTGGCGCGACTGGTGGCCAGGTCCTCGTCAAACTTGGCCGGATTGTAGCCCCGGCCTTTCGTCACAATCACGACCGGCTCGGTCAGGTCTTGCCGTGCCCGGATCACCTTGCCGACGATCACTTCGCTTTCGACCGGCTCGCCCCCCGGGAGTTGCCCGTTATACGCCCGGGCGGTATCGATCAGATTAACCCCCTGATCAAGGACATAATTAACGATTTCTTCCGTCTGGGGCAAGGTTTCCAGCCGTCGTAGATTCATCGCACCAAAGCTAACTTCGGTGATCATCAATTCCGTCTTGCCAAAACGGCGGCGTTTCAATTTTTCCAATCGCTTCTCCTCTTTCTGCGTCAAACTGCAAATTTGATAAATATTCATATTCGCAATGCGGCACGGTTCATCCTGCCAACGTTCATAGGAGAATTCGCAGCTTTTCTTGGATATTTCCCGTTGAAGACTTCATATTTAAAACAGCCGCAATTGCGGGCCTGGCGCAACTTTCGTTTCCGCCACCGCCGCATCAGACTTGGCGGTCCCGCAGAGCAGCGGCGCCTGGGGATCGTAACGGGCGACCTGCGCCGCCACTTGCCCGGGGTTGGTATTGGCATAACAATACCGGCAGAGATGGGGGCAGGTGTTATAAGCGCCGATATCGACCGCCGGGGCGCAACCGCAATATTCCCGGGCCGCTTTAACCTTCCGTAAACGCAACGGTTGTCCCGTCAATCCCTGGATCCGCCCCGCATCGATACATCGGCCGTGTTCGATTCCGTACGCCGCTAAATCCACCGCCTCGCAGCACGTATCAATCCGAAATCCATCCGTAGCGGCGATCGCGGCCATTCCGCCCGCCAACCGTTCAATCTCGTCCGGTTGCGGTTCCCGCGGTTGCAACTCACGCATGTTGCGAACGGTTTTCCGGTAAAAATCCAAAAAACTGATCATGCATTGGTCCACCGCCGGACCGATCTGCCGGGCTAAAAAAGAAAACTGCTCCAAATGATAATCCACCCCAAGTTCGGCCGTGAACACGATCGGATCGTAACGCCAGACGATTCGTCCCCGTCCCAGTCGCTCCGCCAATTCGAGCAAGGTGTCGATCCGTTCTGACAGCTTCGGGAGGTTGACCTCGATTGCGCGATCATAGGGATTAAGGGTAAAATGAAAATAATACGGGTACCCGTCCAGCTCCGCCAGTCGGCTCAGCATCGGGCGGGGATTTTTCGTCCAAAAGACCAAACAGTCGACCTGTTCGGGGGTGAGCGGAATGCTCCGGATCTGCTGCGGATACAACGGGTTGGCGACCAAAACCGCTCCCGCTCGAATCCGTTCAAAAAACCACTCGCTGTAAAACGCCGGGATGTCCGTCCGCCGGCTGGCGCTGATGATCATTGTCGCACCTCGTCAAAGAATTTGCCAAACAAAAAGGAGCGGCTCCCCGCTCCTGGTCATTTCGAAATATTTTTGCCGTTACCGCCGGTATGCCACCACCAGAACCGTTCGAAAAGTTCCTCCCGGATCAGCGAGAGATTTTGGAAAAGCCGGATACTAAAGGCCACCACCGCGCCCATATAGATATCGACGCCAATAATGTCGCCCAAATAGGCGAGTAAGGCCGCTAAGGCCGCATTGGTAAAAAAGCTGCTGATGAATTTATAGAGGACGAACTTCCGCTCCAACTGCGCCCGTAATCCGCCAAAAATCGCGTCAAGCGCCGCCAGAATCGCTATCGCCGAGTATTTAACAAGGTTAATCGGGATATCAAACGGAAGTAAAAATCCTAATACGACGCCAATAATCGCCCCGATAATCGCTAACATTATTTTACCTCCTCGTCCGGCACTTTGGCGTGTTCAAAAGAGATGCTTCCTTTATACGCCGGCAAGATCAGATCATCGACCAATTGG
Organism: Bacillota bacterium; assembly: GCA_023410535.1. Lineage (GTDB taxonomy): Bacteria > Bacillota > UBA4882 > UBA8346 > UBA8346 > JAEYPR01. Next base: position 4,036 of record JAEYPR010000008.1, read on the forward strand.
ATCGAAAATTTCAGATTAAACGATAAGATCTGTTGTTCCACAAAGCCGCCCGGCATCATCAACGCATTTTTAAGATTGGCGGAATCGCCGATGGCTTCGATGACAAACGGAGGCGCCAACCGTTTGGTGTCAATGAGGATGGTAGTTCCGGCGCAACTAAACCCGGAAGTCGTACCGATCCGGTTTTTATTCACCGAAATGGCTTCGGCGCCCGCGGCCCAGAGTTCGTTGACCAGTAGTTCCAGTTGATCATAATGAACTACATAAAAAACCGGATCTTCGTAGTCTTTCAATTTTTTATCGGAATCGCTCAAAATAATGCGGACCCCTTTGCCGGTCAACGGTAACAAACCCGCAGCCATCTTGAGACGGGTCATCTCGCGGTCGCGGTCATAATCTTTCAACTGTTTCCGCAAGGTCACAATCTCTTGTTCGTCCTTTTCCAACTGGCGTTTTTGGGTATCAAAAAGCTTGGCCAATTCGTTCACCTGGCGCGTCGGCAGCACCGCGCGGATCTTCCGTTCGGCCCGCAACTGAAAGACCAAAACCATACTCAAGACCATTGTAACAATACCAATACCCAATTGCCAACTTCGGTTGGTAAACATTACTATTATACGCCCCTTCCCTAAACGGACTTAATATTCACCATAAACTCGGAAACTCCTTTTTCCTCTTCTTCACATTTTATGCGCGCAAAACTGGATAACATTCGGAATACACAATAAAAACATCAAGTAATTTCAAAAAAACGACCCAAGCACCCATTATTAATTTTTGGTTACCGTTTGAGCGCAAAAATAAGAAAACCCGCCTCATTAGGCGGGTTGGTGTTGCCCGTTACCAATCAAGAGGAAGCTTTTTTGCCCGCGACCAACACTCGCGAGAGTATGTTAATCTGCTCCAACGTCTTTCCAGTCCCCACCGCGACACTGATTAACGGGTCTTCTGCCACCCGGACATTCATCCCGAGTTCCCGGCTTAATAACTGATTCAAGCCTTTCAGCAACGCGCCGCCACCGGTCAAAATGATATCTTTAAACATGATATCGGCGACCAATTCCGGCGGAGTTTTCTCCAGGATCTGCCGGATCGCGTTCAGAATTAAATTCAACGGATCTTTTAAGGCCGTGCGGATCTCCTCCGAATTGACCTCAATCACCTTGGGCAACCCCGAAATATGGTCGCGGCCCCGCACTTCATATTGGACCTCTTCCTCCATAGGAAACGCCGAACCCAAATAGATTTTGATATCTTCGGCGGTCCGTTCGCCGATCATTAAATTATAAAACTTGCGGATATATTTGGCAATCGCATCATCCATCGTGTCGCCGCCGACGCGGATCGACTGGCCGGTGACAATCCCGCCCAAGGAGATCACGGCAATATCGGTCGTCCCGCCACCGATATCGATGACCATGTTGCCCGTGGCTTCATGAACTGGCAAACCCGCCCCAATCGCCGCAGCCACCGGTTCTTCAATTAGAAACACTTCGCGGGCGCCGCCGTGAATGGTCGCCTCAATCACTGCTCGCCGCTCCACTTCAGTAGTTCCCGACGGAATACTGACGACCACGCGCGGCTTGACAAAAACACGGCCATGACAGGCTTTCCGGATCAAAAATTTCATCATTTCCCGGGTAATGTCAAAATCGGCAATAACGCCTTCCCGTAAGGGCCGAATCGCCATAATGTCTCCCGGCGTCCGGCCGATCATTTGGCGCGCTTCGGTGCCTACGGCCAAAACCTCTTTGGTGTTTTTACGAATAGCCACCACGGACGGTTCTCTGATGATAATTCCTTTATTGCGTTCATAAACGATACAATTGGCCGTCCCAAGGTCGATTCCGAGATCCTTCACAAAATGGCGTGTGATAAACTTCACAGGCATTTTCCATCCAACTTTCCTTGCTATTATGGAGAAATTGCATAATTCGTCTAAATCATCCGCACATTAAAACAATAATGCAATTCCCTTATTTATTCCAAGCTCAACTCATCCCGGTATTCCGAGGTTACCCGGAACAGCAACCGTTCAACGTCGACGGTTGATAAGCGTAGCTCTGAAGGTTCAACCACCTTTATCTTGCGAAACTCTTCGCAAAGCGTCAGTTGCATCAGGTCTTCCAATGATTCCGCCTCAACCGTCATTTCCACCGGGGCATAAGCAATCTCCCGTTGCGACTGGGCATCGGACACTAGATAAACATCCTGCTCCAAATCCAACTCGGTCACATTTAAACCTTGAAACGGCAAATTTTTCAGCAGTGAAGCCCGCTGCGTCCGAAGATCGCGCGCCGTTTCCTGGAGATCATGGTGTTGCCAGAGAAATCTCCGGCCTTTGGGTTCCGCTTTGTAATCAAAACGGATCTTGGCTTTGACCGTCATTAAACGATTCCCCACTTTTCAACTGGTTTTACCGATGGGAAAGGATCCGAATGTTAATTTCAACTTAGATCGAACGGAAGTACGCTTTCAACTGGTTGAGCGCTTCCAGCTCCGACGGGGTTGGACGCCGGGATTGTCCCGGTTGCAGCTTTTCCTCCAAAATCAAGGGACCCATCTGCAAGCGGTGTAAAGCGGTCACCGGATGGCCGATTGCTTGCAGCATCCGTTTAACTTGGCGTTTCCGTCCCTCCCGGAGAATGATTATAACGATAGCATTCCCATTTTCTATCCGTTCAATCGTAACTTTTGCAGGAGCTGTCATTCCGTCATCCAACTTGATTCCCAACTCCAACTGTTGGAGTTGGGGTTCGCTCGGAATGCCCTTGACAACAGCTTGATAGACCTTTTCCACCAAATGGCGGGGATGGGTCAAAGCCAGCGCCATCTCCCCGTCGTTGGTAAAAAATAATAACCCGGAAGTGTCCAGATCGAGCCGGCCTACCGGGTATAAATGTTTACTATTGGGAGGTAATAAATCCATCACCGTCGGCCGCCCGAACGGGTCGGTCACCGTCGTCAGATAACCTGGCGGTTTATGTAGGATCAAATAGTCCAACGCCGGCTTGGCGGCGACCACCTGATTATCAAACTCAACCCGGTCAACGGACGGGTCGATCTGCACGCCCAACTCGCGAATGATTGCCCCGTTTACTTTCACCCGACCGGCGACGATCCACTGGTCCGCCTTGCGGCGCGAACCCAAGCCCGTTCCGGCCAGGAATTTATTCAATCTCTCCAACCCGATAACTCCTTGTTTTCCAACTGATTGGGAATGATAAAGGAAAAACGGCTGCCTTTGCCTAATTCACTGCTGACCAACAGTTTACCCGAATGCCGTTCGACAATATGTTTGACGATGGAAAGTCCCAATCCGGTTCCGCCCATCTCCCGCGAACGGCCTTTGTCCACCCGGTAAAACCGTTCGAAGATTCGCGGCAAACTTTCGGACGGAATGCCGAAACCGGTATCCTCGACATAGACCTCCACCCCGTCTTCCAGCTGGGAGGTGCCGATCTTGATCTTCCCGCCGTTGGGGGTGTATTTAATGGCGTTATCGAACAGATTAATAATCACTTCGCGTAATAAGTTTTCGTCGCCCTTGATTACTGTTGCCTCAATCGCAGTGGTTAATTCATGCTCTTTTTCTTTTAAACGGTTTTCGGCCGCCGCAACCACTTCATCGATTAGCTCCCGGAGATTAATTTCTTCAATATTAAGCTCCGCCCGGCCGGACTCCAATTTGGAGATGTCCAGCAGGTCAACGATGATATAATGCAACCGCTCGGTCTCTTGATGAATAATGCTTAGGAAGCGTTGCGCCGCGTCATGGTCGTCAATGGCGCCGTCCTGCAACGTCTCGATAAACCCTTTGATTGAAGTCAAAGGCGTTTTTAACTCATGCGAGACATTAGCGACAAAATCTTTGCGCATTGTCTCCAATTGACGCAGTTTGGTCACGTCGCCAATGACCGCCACCACGCCGCGGATCTCTTCAATCTCATCGCCCCGGATCGGGGCCAGATGCAAATTAAGCACCCGCTCCTGACTTCCCGGCCAAGTGATCTCCCGTTCTTGCGGATAACCTTTCACATAAACCTGATGAAAGATCTCGCCCAATTCGGATTCGGGGAACACTTTATACGGAAATTCGCCGACCCCTTCACCGGGACCCAAATGAAACAATTCGGCCGCAGCCGGATTGATCAAACTGATCCGTCCGGTAATATCGGTGGCGATAACTCCCTCCGACATGCTGGTCAAAATCGCCTGAATCTCTTCCATTCGCCCATGGAGCGTACTGAGATGACTAGTGTGGGAACGCTCGAGCTTTTCGAGGCCTTTCGCCAATTGGCCGTAAATATCGTCGCGTCGGCTGACTTTACTCCGGATCGGAACACCCAGCCGCAAATTCTCCGTGTACTCCAGCAAATCCTTGAGCGGAGCGCTGAACCAGCGATAGACCAACCACCCCACCAAGGCGAACCAGACCAGCCCAAACATAATAAATCCCAAGCTACGCCGGACGGCACCCACCAATAAAAACGGCAAAAAAAGAAGGAGGAGAAAACCCCCTAATTGAATGAGGACTCTTCTCATCCTGGGCATGTCATTCACCCCGGAAGCGGTAACCTACCCCGCGCACGGTTTCCAAGTAGATCGGATCGGCCGGGTTGGTCTCAATTTTTTGACGCAACCGCCGTACGTGCACGTCAACGGTACGGGTATCGCCAAAATACTCATAGCCCCAGAGATGTTCCAGCAAAAATTCACGGGTAAAGGCGCGACCCGGATTTAACAACAAGAGTTTCAGGAAATCAAACTCCTTCGGAGTTAACTCAATCTCTTCGCCGCGGACCATCACAATGTGTTGGCGCAGATCCATCCGGATTTCGCCGTTTTCGATGATCTCCGGCTCATCCTCGTCGGCGTTGCCGCTGCGGCGTAGCACGGCCCGGACCCGGGCAACCAATTCGCGCGGCGAAAACGGTTTGGTTACGTAGTCATCGGCGCCCATTTCCAAACCCAACACCCGGTCGGCTTCTTCGCTTTTGGCGGTCAGGATAATGATCGGAATGGACTTCGTCAACTGGTCGGCGCGGAGTTGTTTGCAGACGGAAATTCCATCAAGCTCCGGCAACATTAAGTCTAAGATCACGAGATCCGGCAGTTCTTTATGGACTAACTCCAAACCTTTTCTCCCGGTATTGGCGGAAATCATCCGGTATCCTTCACGATCAAGGTTATATTTGACTAGTTCGACGATATTCTGTTCGTCCTCAATAATTGCAATGGTATTTGGCATGATAAGTCCTCCTGTTGAAGGTTTTAAATAATTATATCAAAAAAATACGTTCCTGCCCATAGTTGGTAAGAAATTCGTTTAATTTGACATTTTGTGACTAGTTGGTTAAAAAACAATCTTCTCTAAAAACATCTTCGTCTTTTTTGAAGCAAGGGTTTAGCCCAAAAATTGAAACAATAGCGCGGTTACTTCATAGTTTCTTCCCAAGCGCCATACTCCATGTAACCGATGGTCTTATTAACGACATCCTGCCCATATAGTTTTGCCACCATGTATAAAGATAAATCAATTCCCACTGAAATTCCCGCCGATGTCAACACCTATCCGTATGGTTATGCCGAAGTTTCCGCCCGACTCACCGGACCGGCAGCGGTTTCGCGCCGATGACTTCCCACAAATAATTATATAACGGGACGGAGGTTTCAATCTGTTGAATAATCTCATCCACCAACTGCCGACTGAATAAAAGCTCTCCCGGTTGACCGTTGCGGACCAGATAGAAATTCTTTCGTTGATACCAGCGGGCAATCGCCTCCGGATGAACAGTCCCCGGCGGACGTTTGTAACGTTCCCCTTCCAACTGTAAGGAGCTATCCTGAAGCGGCCGGACCACTTCTAAAAACTCCGTTGGATTCCGGTCGATCCATTTGCGAAACTCCGCCATGGTCTCCCGCGAGGCAACGTAAAAACCCATTCCGAACGAGTAACCTTCGGGATTGATCTCAAAAAAATACGCCGGTGAATCTTGCCACTCCGCGATCGGCCGTTTGAAAGTAAGCCAGAGATGATCCCGAAACAACGATTTATCTTTGGAGAACCGGGTATCCCGAAAAATCCTGGCAATGGTCTTCCCCACAGCCGGACGGGTTTCCAGCAATGGGTCGACGGTCAGCATATACCCGCTTAATTCACTGACCAACGCGCGCATGGGTTCTAATAAAACCCGCTCGTATTCCCCGCGGTGCTCCTCAAACCAGGTTTTACTGTTATGAGACCGCACTGCGATTAAAAAATCCAAGGTTTCCGGCAGAAATCCAGTGAAATTCATCCAGCGCCACCTCGCAATTTACCGTTTCCATCTCATTGTACCAAAAATGCCGCGCCTCGCGGCACGGCATTTGCAGATTAGCCGAAATATTTCTCAAGCAGTTCCAGATCCAATTGCGGATAGACGGGAAACTTATCAAGCAACGCTTTGACGCGCGCCTTTGCTTCCGTTTTGGCCGTCGGATCGATTTCGTACTTTGCTTTGCTGGGTTTCCCGGCATTTTCGCCGGTGGTGATCAATGCCTGTTTGGTACTGGTCAAGACCAATTTGACAATGGCGGCGATCTCTTTCATTTCAGCGCCGCCCATTCCCAAAGTGGTGGTGGCGGCGGTACCCAGGCGCAATCCGCTGGTATACCAAGCGCCGTTCGGATCGAAGGGCAAAGAGTTCCGGTTCAAGGTCATCCCGCATTCCCGCAAAGCGCTTTCCGCTTGACGGCCGGTTAAACCGAGCGCATGAACATTGATCAAGAAGAGATGATTGTCCGTGCCGCCGCTGGCTACGGTCAAACCCTCGTCGATGCATGCTTGCGCCATCTCCGCCGAGTTTTTGACAATATTGTGAGCATATTCTTTAAACTCCGGTCGGTTGGCTTCGGCGAAAGCAATGGCTTTCGCCGCCATCACATGGGGCAACGGACCGCCGATCACTAACGGGCATCCTTTGTCCACGTGTTCGGCAAACTCTTGAGTGCAGAGGACCAAACCGCCGCGCGGGCCGCGTAATGTTTTGTGGGTGGTCGTGGTTACCACCTGGGCGTGGGCCACCGGATTAAAGTCGCCTTCAAAGACGCCTCCGGCAACCAATCCGGCGAAGTGCGCCATATCGACCATTAACACTGCGCCGACTTTATCGGCAATCTCCCGGAATTTCCGGAAGTTGATTTTCCGCGGATAAGCGCTATAGCCGGCGAGCAAAATCAAAGGTTTGATTTCCAACGCCAATGCTTCCAGCGCGTCATAATCAAGCAATCCGGTCTCTTTGCTAACACCATAGCTATAGGCGTCAAACATTTGGGCCGAAACGTTCTGGCGGTAACCGTGGGTCAAGTGTCCGCCGGAATAATAGTCCATTCCGAGCAACCGTTGGTTCCCTAATTGGTGCCGTAAGTTATTCCAGTCTTCACGCGAAAGTTTGGCGGGATCAGTCTCGCCAAGCATCGGCGTTTTGACCTTGGCGTTCAAGATCGCCCAATACGCAATGAGGTTGGCGTCGGCGCCGCTATGCGGTTGAACATAGGCATGGTCGCAACCGAACAGCTTTTTGGCTTCTTCCGCCGCGTAGGACTCAATTTTGTCGACATTGTCGCAACCGGCGTAAAAACGGTGTTCCGGGAATCCTTCGGCATACTTGTCGGTCAGGAGATTTCCCATGGCGAGTTGGGTGGCCAAAGAGCAATAGTTTTCACTCGCAATCAACTTCAGATTGCTCCGTTGATCCCGAAGTTCTTTTACGATTGATTTCGCAATCTCCGGGGCGACTGTCGCAACTTCCGTCAAATTGGCGAGATAGGCCAAAAATCCCGCGTCAATCTTGTCCGGCCCGACTTTCCCCAAATATTCCTGGATTGCAGATAATGACATCACATACCGTCCTCCTTTTGATTTTGAAACTTCAATTTTAAATCTAATTTCAAATTTTCAGCGTAGCCTGCACAACCGTTCTCACAAACTCTCAGTTTACGGGAAAACCGTCTAGTGAATGAAAGAACCCAAAACAGCAGCCGGGTTACCTTAAATCTAAGGAACCCGGACGATGGGCGAATATAAGGATATGAAAGCCGGTTAGTTCTCGGAAAGTTTGGTAAAATCAATGGTGGCGAAATAATCATCAAGGGTCTCGGCCCGCCGGATCTCCGCCACGGTCCCGTCCGGCTTAAGCAGCAGTTCGGCGGAGCGCAGTTTGCCGTTATAATTGAACCCCATGGCATAACCGTGGGCGCCGGCATCGTGAATGACGATAATATCACCGGTTTCAATCTGCGGCAGTGGCCGGTCGATGGCAAACTTGTCGTTGTTCTCGCAGAGCGAGCCGGTCACATCATAAACATGGTCTAAAGGTAGCTTTTCTTTGCCCATAACCGTGATATGGTGATAGGAGCCATAAAGCGCCGGTCGCATCAGATTGGCCATGCAGGCGTCGACGCCGATGTAATTTTTATAAATCGCTTTTTTATGGATGGCTTGGGTTACCAAGTAACCAAACGGTCCGGTAATGTAACGGCCGCTTTCCAGGAAAATCTTTAATGGGGCCAGGCCGTTGCCTTCAATCATTACAATGTATAGTTGCTTGATGGATTGCGAAATAAAATCAAGGTCAACTTCTTTCTGTTCGGGACGGTAGGGAATGCCGATCCCGCCGCCGAGATTGACAAACTCAAAACGGATCCCGAGTTCGCGGGAGATCTCCACCACTACCTCGAAAATCATCCGGGCCGTCTCGACAAAGAAGTTAGGATCCAACTCATTGGAGATCACCATCGTGTGGAGACCGAAACGCTTGACTCCTTTATCCCGGAGTTGACGATATCCGGCCATTAATTGCGCTTTGGTGAAACCGTATTTCGCCTCTTCGGGCAGGCCGATGATGGCATTGCCGCCTTGACGCAACGGACCCGGATTGTAACGGCAGCAAACCAATTCCGGCAAGCCGACGTGTTTCTCCAGAAAATCAATATGGGTGATATCATCCAAATTGATGATAGCGCCAAGTTCTTTCGCTTTTTGAAACTCCTCCGCCGGGGTATTGTTGGAAGAGAACATGATATTCTCGCCGGTAATTCCGACCCGCTCCGCCAATAACAATTCTGCCAAAGAACTGCAATCAGCGCCGAAACCTTCTTCTTTCCCGATCTGCATGATATACGGGTTGGGCGTGGCTTTTACCGCAAAATACTCTTTAAACCCAGGCACCCAGTTAAAAGCCTTGGTTAACTTACGCGCGTTTTCCCGAATGGCTTTTTCGTCATAAATGTGAAATGGTGTCGGATATTGAGCAATAATCTCTTCAATCTGGGGCTTGGTAAAGGGTAATCTCTTTTCCGTCACGTTCCAACCTCCGTCCTACAATTTCATTTTTATACAGTTTAACATTCTTTCGTCCCAACTTCCAGCCATTCCTAATGATAACAGGTAAAAGTTTTTTTAACATTCAAAAAAGCCATTGCGACAAATGTCAGTGGATGCAACAACCGTCAGACGGTAAGCAAACTGGCATCAGACCTTCTGTCTCAGCGCCGCCGCCCGCTTCTGCCAACGTTGATTGCGGAAAAACAGGCAGATATCCGCCGTTACCATTAACCCGTTGAGAATGTATAAATATATCACCAAATCGTAATTATACAGCAATTTATGAATAATTCCGGCAAGATAGCCGATCACGACCACGATCATAAAGAGCAAACTTTTACCGCCGTTCTGTCGTGATGTGTATGATTTATAGATTGCAAACGGCCATGCCACTCCCCAACAGATCATCATAATAATCTCAAATACACTCATAATTATCCCTTCCTTGTCAATGATGCAACCTATTATACTCCCATTACTTGCTTCACAACACTCACAAAATCCAGCACGTCGCTTTCGGTCAAATCGTACGAACACATCAGGCGGACGACTGAAGTGGTGTCATCCCAGACGTAAAAATACCATTGTTCCTGGATGGCCGGAATGTGTTGCGGCGGGATGACCGCAAAAACCCCATTGGCTTCGACGGGCTGAGCAATCCGGATCCCCGGAATCTGCGACAGCTCGGCCGCCAGCAGCTTTGCCATGCGATTCGCATTACCGGCGTTTTCCAACCACAGATCATTGGTGAGCAAGGTGGTAAATTGCGCGGCGATGTAACGCATCTTCGAAGCAAGTTGCATTCCTTGCTTGCGGATATATTCAAACCCTTCCGCGAGGACCGGATTGAAGAACAGCACCGCTTCCCCGAACATCAACCCATTTTTAGTCCCGCCAAAGGACAGGATGTCCACTCCGGCATCGACCGTAATCTCGCGGAGCGAAACCCCTAACCCGGCGGCGGCATTGGCAATCCGGGCGCCGTCCATATGAAAAACCAGGCCATGGCGGTGAGCGACATCAGCCAATGCCCGAAGCTCCGCCGGAGTGTATACGGTTCCAACCTCGGTGGCTTGAGTGACCGAGACCACACTGGGTTGGTTATGATGCTGATTACCCAAGGCGGGCAAAAACGGCGCAATCTGTTCGGGGCGAAGTTTACCGTCAGGGCAGGGTACCGTCAACAATTTGCAGCCGGTGTGCCGTTCCGGAGCGCCGCCTTCGTCGGTATTGATATGGGCGATTGCCGGGGTAATGACGGCATGGAACGGACGGGTTGCCGTTTGCAAACCCAGTACATTGGCTCCGGTTCCGTTAAATACAAAAAACACCTCGGTGGCCGAACCGAACACCGTACGGAATTTGGCAATGGCTGCTTCAGTCCAAGGATCATCGCCGTACGCTTTGGCATAACCGTCATTGGCATCGCTCAGCGACTGCAATACGGCCGGATGAACCCCGGCATTGTTGTCACTGGCTAAGTTTTTGCGTACTTTCAAAAAAGACCGCCTCCGATCATTTATGTCGAGAAATAGGACATCTTCGCTTACGTTTTGTTCTTCGCGGTTGAATTTACGAATCCTGCCAAGCTTTTTAATTGAATCTAAATATTACTTTAAAAACCGTAGTTTCTTTGTGATTAGCGCTTTTTAATGTTTTTACCGTTTACGCGTTTTTTATAATACCTCATGTTAAAATGCGTTTTTTTACTTTGACAACGAATTTTCGGTTTTTCATCTTTTTGTTGACAGCTACCCGGAACTCTGATAATCTTAATTTTAGGTTAATTCCTTTAAGCTAGTCCCGTGAGGCTAGGAAGGCAATAATCGCTTTGTTGCAGATTGAACCTTCTTATGCCTTGCGCGTAAGAAGGTTTTTTAATTTTATTGATACAAGGTGATTGGCCATGCGTAGGTTGCGATTTTCCCAAACCATTCATCATCCTCTTTCACGAAATAGCTATTTATTGGTCCAATGTTCACCCGTATCGGTATCATCATTTCCTTCCGAATAACTGCGATTCTTATTTTAAAAGAGCCGGGGATTCGGATTCATGAGTCTCCCACGATGGGAGTTTTTTTATGGCTTTACCCGGGAAACCGGCTTCAGTAGATTGGGATACGAACAATGGAGGAGCGTAAATTAAACAAATTAGGAGGAGAAACCATGAAAGAAGTTCAAATTAACGAAAGGTTACCATTAACGAAAGCCATTCCTCTCGGTGTGCAACACTTGTTTGCGATGACAGGGGCCACAATTCTTGTTCCGTTCCTCGTCGGATTGAGTCCCGCTACCGCTTTGTTCTGTTCAGGGCTTGGAACCATCGTATTTTTACTGCTAACCGGCAGCAAAGTTCCTGCCTATCTCGGTTCGTCGTTCGCCTTCATTGCGAGTTTAACCGTTTTTGTTAAAGATCAGCATAATTTAGGCGGAGCGATGGCGGGAGTTTTATCCGTAGGTCTAGCCTATGTTATCATCTATTTTATCCTCAGTATTTTTGGTACCAAATGGATTAATAAATTGATTCCTCCCGTCGTTGCCGGAAGCGTTGTGGCAATTATCGGATTAAGCCTGACTCCCGTGGCTATTCAAATGGCCGGTGCGAATTGGACCGTCGCCATCTTCACTTTGGCGGTAGCAATTTTAGTCAGCACATACGGTAAAGGATTTTCGAAAGTCATCCCCGTCCTGATTGCGATTGTGGCGGGATATGTCCTCGCCGGGTTTATGGGATTAGTTGATTCAGCCAAGATTATAGCATCGTTTCAAACTCCATTTGTGCTGCCATTCAGCAGTTTCGGGACAATCCATTTAGATATGGGCGCCATTATTACATTCGCTCCGTTAGCGCTCATTACATTAATTGAAGATTTAGGTCATATGATGATCCTTGGAAACATCACCCGTACCAATATCATCGAAGACCCGGGATTCGATAAAGTTGTGCTCGGAAATGGTTTAGCAACCGGTATCGCCAGTTTATTCGGCGGCGTTCCGTTGACAACCTATGCGGAAAATATCGGCGTATTGGCAATTACCAAAGTATATAGTTCATTAAATCTATGGATTGCGGCGATCGCAGCCATCATCTTAAGTACTTTTAACCCCTTGCAGGCATTGATTATGTCGATTCCATCCGCAGTAATGGGCGGCGTAGTGATTCTGTTATTCGGAATGATCGGCGCAGCCGGTCTCCGCACGTTGATCGAAGCGAAAGTGGATTTCTCCCAAAACAAAAACCTGATCATTGCCGCCATCATCTTCGCTATTGGTATCGGGTTGGCGAATCATGGGATTATGTACGCTACGCTAGCAGGAATTTTCTTAAATCTGGTCCTCAAAGATGAACCTGAAAACGTCTCGGATCCCACTGAAAAAGCCGCCTAAATAAGAAAGTAATTCGCTCTGACAAAACAAAAAAACAGCCGAACAGGATTCGCTCCGCTCGGCTGTTTTTGTTTATGATCGATTCGGTTATCGGTGAAAAATATTTGTGACGTTTCTCACATAATAATATTGTCGCGAACCCGATTGGCAGGAAATTTTCTCCGGAAATCGAAGTAGTCTTAAAAAATTGTCTGATAAAGGAATCTGACTATGAAAATTACCTTTTTAGGAACTTGCGGCGGTACGGAGCCGATGCCGGGCCGCAAACACAGTTCGTTCACCTTTGAGATTGACGAGAACCTATACTGGTTTGACGCAGGCGAAAGCTGTTCCTACACCGCCCATCTCCTCGGGATCGATCTCTTGAATACCCAAGCCATTTTCATCTCCCATACCCATATGGATCATATCGGCGGACTGCCCAATCTCTTGTGGAATATCCGGAAACTGACGAGTATCTCCGATGAAGGCGCCTCCAAAATGGCCGGCAGGATCGTTCCGATTCACCTTCCCGACCCGGAGGTCTGGAACGGCGTCTGGAAGATCTTACGGGGAACCGAAGGCGGTTACGCCACCAACTTTGGGTTGGAACCCATCACTTATCAGGATGGGCAGATTTATCAGGATCAGACGCTGACCGTCACTGCCCGTCACAATCTGCACCTTGGCGAACCGCCGGTCGGGAGCCGTTGGCGTTCGTTTTCATTTCAGATCAAAGCTGAAAACAAAACCGTGGTTTATTCAGGAGACCTCCAAAGCATTCAAGAGCTTGAGCCTTGGATCGACTCCGCCGACCTGATTATGTTTGAAACCGGGCACCATCAACCGGAAGCGGTTTGTCAATTTTTACAAGGCCGTCATTTTAAAGGACAATTAGCCTTTGTTCATCACGGCCGGGCCATTTTGGAGAACCCACAAGCGGAATTGGCAAAAGCCCGAACCATACTGGGTAATAATGTTTTCATTAGCGAAGACGGCATGAGTATCAACCTATAAACTTGCAAATTCAATATTTGCTGAATTCAAAGTCATCGCTGGCGACTCTGGCCCTGCTTTTGGGGTCAGATAGTTTTTTACCGTTGGTCAGACGTTTGTTCGCCTCTTGTTTCAACTCGGCTAACTCTTCCAATTCAAAACGACTGCCTTGTTTCAGTTGAAACTTGCTGACTTGTTCCTTCAGAAGCGCAGCTTGACTTGCCAATTCCTCACTAGCGGACGCGCTCTCTTCCGAAGTGGCGGAATTGGTTTGCACCACTTGCGACACTTGGGTGATTCCCTGATTGATTTGGGAAATTCCGGTGGCTTGCTCGTTGGAAGCACTGGCGATCTCGCCCACGAGATTGGCCACTTGGGCAATATCGGAGACGATCACCCCAAGGGCTTCCGCAGTTTTCGCCGCAATCTTCGTTCCACCCTCCGTCTTGCGAATCGATCCTTCGATCATATCCGTCGTTTCTTTGGCTGCGGCTGCCGAACGCGCCGCCAGATTCCGGACTTCTTCAGCGACGACCGCAAAACCTTTTCCGTATTGTCCCGCCCGGGCCGCCTCAACCGCGGCATTTAACGCGAGGATATTGGTCTGAAACGCAATTTCCTCAATCACTTTAATGATCTTGGAGATATTGGCGGAAGCTTCATTGATCTCTTCCATCGCCCGTAACATCTCATTCATCTGTTCATTTCCCAGAACCGCGTTGGATTTGGTCGCTTCGGCCAATTGGTTGGCCTGACTGGCGTTGACTGCGTTTTGTTTGGTCTGGGTTGATAATTCTTCAATCGACGCTGTTAATTCTTCAATGGATGAAGCCTGTTCGGTTGCGCCTTGCGAAAGGGCCTGACTGGACGACGAGACTTGACGCGCGCCGGCCGCTACTTGCTCCGAGGCGATATTGATATTGGTCATGATCTCATTGTTAGTCTCAACCATCTCCATCAGTTTACGACCCAGCAAATCCCGTTCGGAACGGATCGGAACCTCAACCCGGAGATCACCGCTGGCAATTTCTTCGACGATACGGGCTTGGGTCCGGATGTTGTCGACCATCCGGCCGAACGCCCCGATCAGCTCGCCAATCTCGTCGCGGCGTTTGTTCGCCACGGTCACTTCAACATCGCCTACAGCGATCTTATCAGCCGCTCCCACCAGTTCCTTGATGGGTTGACTGATCATCCGGGAAATGAAGAAACCTAACCCCATTGCTACAACCGCCGCAATCAAAATCACCACAATCATCATGACAACGGTTCGATTGACCAAAACCGTACTGGCTTCGCTTTTTTCATCCCCGGTTTTGATTTTCAACTCAAATATTTTATTAGCCGCCTCATCAATTGCGTCAGAAAGCTCTTGCGCTTCAGTATTGCTAATAAACAGCGCTTGCTGTTCTTGTCCGGCTACTGCCAAATCAATCGCTCGAGCGGCCACGTCATCATATTGTTTGAGCAATTCATGCAAGGTTGTCAGTTCTTGACGCATCGCCTCCGAATTAACCGTCTTTTCAAACCGTTGGAGCGCTTGGGCCATTTCCTGCTTACGTACTTTAACTTTTTCAATATATTCCTGGCGTCCGTTCGCGTTGATGCTAATGACTTTCACGAGGTTGATCCGAATCCGCTGAAACGCGATCTCCGCCTTCCCGATATCGGCCAATGGTTTTCCGTAATTATTAAACAACACCGTATAATCCGCATCGATCTTTTTGATATTCACGATGCCGATCGCCCCGACCAGAACCGTGATCAACACCACCATAATGAATCCCAAGATCAGTTTAGTGCCAATCTTATAGTCATTGATGCCACGCATTTCATTACCCTCCTTGGTATCTTGTTAATTTAAATAATCGCCGACCCGGCTTGGATCGATTGGCTCCGAATGAGCGATGGCTGAAACCGGCTCTTCCTTTAGTAATTGATCGCAGTCTAAAAGCAACACGACCCCTTTGTCGACTTTGCCGATTCCTTTAATATAACGATTAACTGCCTGGTTTAATTCAGGTGGCGCGACAATTTCCGTCTCGGGGATCGCCAACACTTCAGCAACGGCATCGACAATAAACCCGACGGCAATCCCCTTCATTTCACAAACAATTACGCAGGTTCGGTCGTTATACTCCCGAAACGACCGTTTGAATCGCAACCGGACATCCATGACCGGGATAATCTTCCCCCGTAAATTAATAATTCCCCGGATATATTCGGGGAGTTCGGGGAGTTCAGTGATAGATTGCATCCCAATCAGCTCTTTAACATGCTCAATGGCGATTCCATAACATTCGTCGCAAAGCATAAAGGTTAAAAATTGATCTTTTTGGCTGTCTTCCTCCTGATTTAATTGGTTGCTCAACGCCTTCTCCACGCTATCAACTCCTTTTATATAGCTGGTTTGATTTTAATTTTCTTCCTCTTCCCAAAACGTCTGCGGATTCCCCCAATCGGACCGGAAAAATCGGGTTAACCTTCTCCTTTCTCAAATAATAATGTTAGAAAATGTTTTGGGTAAAAAAGGAAAATTGATGAAAGGACACATAAATGTGCTATAATTAATTATCTATGTTCGCTATAGCAATCATCTTATAAATTTTCGATACGCGTTTCACCAAGCGACTTCCGGGAATCTCTAATCGCTCGCAAGCGTGCGTTTAAGAGAATCATTTCCGAAATCAATATTTGGTATCAGAAAATCCACTCATGTATTTATATTGGGGCGTTTTTTCGCCACAATCTCCGATACTTCGACTGGCTTACTGGAGCATCGTCTAAGTACTGCCACTAAAATTTCCTTCAAACAATTAACAACCAAGTTTTTCTTCACTATTGCCAACAATAGGTATTGTGGCGTTTGAGTGGAATGCACTAGGATTAATTTTCTGAAATCATCAAGCGAAGTAACATAAGAAATTTACTCTATTTTATTATATCTCTGATATCAGAGGAGGTCAAGATGCTATTTGGATAACCGAATCGATTTGTCTGAAATCAGTTTCCGTTTGAAGCAAATTCGGACTCAATTAGGACTCACCCCAAAACAAATATTCGAACAAACAGGCATTTCAACAGGGAATTTAAGTGAACTTGAAAATGGGAAATATCCGCCTTCAGCCAAAACCCTTATTCTGTTATCAGAGTTATACGACGTATCGATTGATTGGATTTTGCAAGGCACCAAGTATCATAATACCGCCACTCCCCCAACCGGCGACGTGGCGGCAATCACCATCCCAAACGCTGAAATTATGGGGTTTTTTCGCAAAATTGCAACCAAATGGCTCCAGGGCGATCGCGATCTTCAAGGATGGATCCTCGTTCAGTTGCGTTTGGCATTTCCACAGATTGCCGCCGAACTCCACCAAGAAATGCAAAAGGAAGCTACGGGAGAGATTGCTCCAGTTAAGTCTTGAAAAGCAAAAGCTCTCAGCAATTATCGAAAATCGATAATTGCTGAGAGCTTTGCTGATAAATTGAACACGCCCTTTTTGGCTCCGTCATTTCCGGTGCCGTTCCCGTCGCTCCATCAGGATCCGATAACGTAAATTCATTGTTAGCAACTTCTTTTGGAGTTCCGCCCGGTCTTCCGCTGCGGTGCTGCGGGCGATCAAATCTTCTACCGCCAGGATTTCCTGCTTCAACTCCATTTCTTCCGGAAGGAAGCCGTTGTTCTTCAAGAGTGTATAACCCGCCCGCAATTCGGGCGGGACATGAGCCAAATCGTCCAACTGCAACGGTTGGCCCATTCCCGGCAGGTTATCCAGTTCGCCTTTGACAATCGCCTCGCAAATCTTCGCTTCGGCCTGCATCCGCCAGAAATCGCTCATGTTGCCTCACTGAACTCTCACTTATATACCTACCGCAATACTTTTAAACCCCTGAATCCCGCCCAACCGGTTCGAGGTCAGCTACGCCTCCGCTCTTACTATCCCGTACATCTCGCAATCCACCAGTTCTTGCTGGTTGTTCATATGATATTTGCGCAGCCGTCCTTCATACTGCAGTCCCGCTTTTTGCATCACTTTGCCAGAAGCGGGGTTGGCGATATGATGGATCGCCTGAACCCGCTGCATCCCTACCGTTTCGAAGAGATGCCGGATCAGACCTTTTAACGCTTCTGTCATGATTCCTTGATTCCAATACGCTTTGGACATGCAATAACCCACCTCGCACCGTTGGTGGAGATTGGAGATTTCCACAATAGAGATCGAGCCGATCAGTTTCCGGCCGGTTTTGAGCATGATTGCCCATTGATAACTCTCCAGGTTTTCATAGGATTCGATCCATCCCCCGATCACCCGTTGGGTGATCGCCCGGTTGCCATGGGGCAGCCAGGACAAATAGCGGGTCACCTCCGGATCGCTGGCCCAATTCTGATACATATCATCGATGTCATCCATGGTAAAGCGACGCAGGATTAAACGTTCGGTTTCCAGCGGGACGGTGCCGGTATGATTCAACATGTTTATTACTCCTTATCGCGACGGGTCTGACTGGGATGACCCGGATTCTCGCATAACAATTTGCGCCATCGTTTCCAAATATATTTCTGTTTCATTCGTTTCGTTCCTTCTAACCGTATCCATTGCAAATCGGTTCTCGCCGGCTCCATCGTGGCACCCAACCCGGCAAAACCTTCAAACCCACTTTCGTTGCTACTCGATTACAAACTTTCAACCCTCAAATACTTATCGCTTCCTTCAACACCCGGTAAAACTCCTCCCGCGCCTGCCGTTCCTTCCAGGGAGTATGCCCGCAACGCTCCAAGCGAATCATTTTAAAATTTTTCAAAACCGCCTGCAGCGGTAGCGCTACCCCATCCGCCGGATGAGGGTCGTAATCACCATGAACCGCCACAACCGGGCATTGAATCCGGCGGCCTTCCTGTAATAGCTCCCCACTCCACCGCAGCTCTTGCAGTTCCACCATCACCGACTCAAAAATTTCCGGTTGAAATTTACCCGTTTCCACCTCGTCCGGTAACGGATCGAACGAATCCACCCGCGCCATTAACTTGCCGAAATTGGCGAAGATCGCCGTTTTATCCGCAACTTCCGGGTTATTCAACGCCTGTTGCCAAAGCTCAACTTGCTTCTGTTCCGCCGTGGTCAGCCGCTCCCGCCGGGTCTGGTTCAATTGCGGCAAGTACTCCGGCGCAAACGGTCCACAGCCGACCAAAATCAACTTCCGCACCCGCTCCGGATAACGGGCGGTAAACAGATATCCCAGCCAAGCTCCCCACGAATGCCCAACCACCGTAACCGGCTCAGCCCCAAACTTCCGCAAAACCTCCGCCAACTCCTCAATCTGTCCCGCAATGGTGGGCATCGTCTGCCAAGGCTCCAACACTCCAAACTCCATCCCCAGCTCCCGCGCCAACATCCCCGCCGACCCCGACGCCCCCGGCCCGCCATGCAACACCGCCACGGTATAGGGCGGCACCCCACATTTTCGCAATTGCACCATTTCCGTATCCTTGATCCTTTATTTTTCCAAAAGACTTCGACAGCAAGAACACTCTTCCTGCTTTTGGATCAACACCATATAACTTCAAAATTGGGACAAAACAAAAACCACCAGTCGTGTGACTGGCGGTTTTGACAATTGGGGTTATTTGAAATCCTTTTTTAACGTCTTCCGATACGCATACTCGCCTCGATAATTCGAAGCGTTGTAATGGGGATACTTCTCGGGGCAATCAATCTCGCGCCCCTCAATCACATCGTCCTGCGTATAAATATACATCATCTTCTCGTCCCAGACTACAATCTCATCCCGGCAATCCCCGGTCAAATCGATCGCCTCGGCGCAAAGCTCGGGATGGCCGTCATCGGGGAAAATCACCACCCGACGGTTGTACCCGTCAATCATCCCGCCCTGCTTCACATTGGCATTGAGCAGGATTAGATCCCGGCCGTCCCCGGTCCAGTTGATCGGCGTGATTACATTGCCGTTGGTCGACGGCTCATCAGACCAAAGCAACTTGCCTTTGCAGTCATACAGATAAATAATCCCCTGATTGTCCCAATAAGTCGAGACGCAAATTTGCAGCCCCGGCAGGTCGGACCGGTAGTTGCCGACACTAATCCGTTGGGCGTGGCCGATGATCTCCTTCACCAGGATATTGCCTTGCAGATCGGCCAGCATAAACCCTTCGGAACCGGAGACGATCCCAATCAGTTCCTCTTTTTCCGGGTCAATTTTGCCAATCACAATCTCATCGGTATGGTCGGTCGGGACCGCCAGCGACCAGATTTTCTCCCCGTCGGCCGAGACCAGATCGTAGCCGATATACAGTTCCTCGCGGCCGTCGCCGTTGACATCTTTGCTGTAGCCGAAGTGTCCGGTGTTGATAGCGGCGACATGGGTCCACATCACTTCCAGATCGCTGTTTAACGCCCAAACTTGTTTGTAACGGTCTTTGATCAAAAGATCGGTAGCACGGCCTTTGCCCGAGAAATCGCAAAGCCGGATGTTATCGACGTTCAACCGGTCGAACGGATAATCGGGGCGGTCCATCAACGGAGTGTGCGCCCACTTCTTCACCTGGCCGGTCGCGCCGTCCAAGACAAAGATCTTGAAATCGCGGGCGTAAATCACCTCGTCATGGCCGTCGCCGTCAATATCACCAATCTGGAACGGCATGTCCGCCGTCAAAAACGCGTGTTCGGGATTGGGCTCGCCGACCTGCCAAAGCACATTGCCATCCAAGTCAATGGCGGTCAAACAACTAATCTGCGCGAAAGCGTCGCGTAAAATCCGACGTTGGCATTGGGCGATCACCAGTTGTGTCTGATTATTTCCGAGCAAATGGCCGAACCGGACGCTCCGGCCGGCGCCAAAATCCCGGAGATTAATCCGCTTCCACAAACGCGGCTGCGGATAATTGGCCCGTTCCCCAGCCAGAGCGATATCATCGGCGCGCCGGACGGCGATCAGCTCCGCATGGATGGCAGAATCCATCTCCACTTTAATGTTAGTGAATTGAGCCACCGCCATGGTGCCGATGGCAATCCGTCCGGCAGCGTACGTCGTGTCTTCCACCGTAAACTCCTGGACGTCATTGACCCAACAAGTAATCCGGCTGCCCTGGCAAGCCACCTTCAAGTGGTACGATTGGTCCGAGTTATAAGCGTAGTCCTTGCCCGCCAGTACAGTCACGGCTTGTTGGTTGCGTTTGAGCAACTCCAATTTACCGGCATTAAAACGCAGCATATAAAAACTAAGACTGTTCTGGTAACGGAAGACCAGCCCGGCAATGCTCGACGAGAGCAACAGCCGCATCTGACAGGAGACGGTATAATCCGACCAATCCTGCGCGCCATTGGCCAACAGAACCAACAGATCGAATCTTTTACGGAGCGCCGCCGAATACTCAAGGCATTTCCCGCCGTCCTGCTCCACGATCATCCAGGTCTTAACGCCCCCCGAACCCATGATTGGCGTCGGGTCGTACCAGCCCCCGTCATACCATTGGTTGGGCCGGTAATGATACTCCCCCATTGCGCCTAAAAACGGTTCGTACGGGAAATCCCGGAGTTTAAAACTTTTAAAATCTTCCTCAAGCAAAGTAAGCTTTGCCATCCTAAGTCCTCGCCTCCCGACTGTCGCTGAATTTATAAAATGAATCTGCAATGCCGGGCATTGCAGATTCGTGAAGAACCGTTTATTTCCGTTTGTTATAACGTTCCAACGCTTTTTGATTGATGGCGATCGCTTTGTCGATACCCATCTTTCTGATCTGGGCTACATATTCATCAAACTTGCTGATCGGTTCGACGCCCATGATAAACTTGAGCGAATATTCGTCGATATAAGTATTGATGTCTCCCATAATCTTGGTGAGCTCCGCACTCTCGTCCGGCGTCGGAGTGACTGGCGGCAGAATATACTTCAAGTGATCGGAGTTGCGCCACCGTCCCATGGCCTCTTTTTGTTGGGCGTACTCGTAATACTGATCGAGATACCGTTTGTCTTGAACGAACGGACCATTGGTGTGCGCCCGCATATATTTGGACATCACTTGGGTATTGGATAAGTTCTCCGGATTCTTCTGGATAAATTCGGTATAAAGCGGGTTTCCGTCGACCATTTTGTAGGTCAACCCTTCGATACCGAAGTTATAGAACATACTGCCCTCTTTGCTGTAACCGTAATCCAATAAACGGGCCGCTGCTTCGACATTCTTGCAGCGAGTGGTGATGGCCGAATTTCCTTGGTTATTTCCGAATGCCGGGGTCGCGTTGGCAAACTTCGGCCGGATTCCTTTTTTGGCCGAAGGATACGGCGCGCCTACTAGATTAAATTTGCCGTCCTTACCTTTGACCGAGTCCAAATAACGGCCGATACCGCTGCCGCCTGGGCCATAGGTTGCACCCGACTTACCGCCTAAAATATTGGCGTCAACCATCTTCCCGGTCAGGCTGCTGAAGTTTTTATCCAACAATCCTTCTTCATACCATTTGTTTAAGGTTTCAAAATACCGTTTACGCGTCGGCAAGATCGGTCCAAAACCAACTTTGCCTTTCTCAACATAGAAGTTACTGTAGCTATCGGCGCCGCCCCCTAACATGGTCGACAAACTAAGATAAGGGACGGTTAACGGCGCGGTAGCGCCTTTTTTCTCTTTAAAAGCTTTTAAAACTGTATACCATTCGTCATAGGTCTCCGGTACTTTTAAGCCTAACTCGTCAAGCCAGTCTTTCCGGACGATCGGACCGGAGGTCACCAACAACGAGGGATCGCCACGGAAGAACGGGAAGACATAATAATTGCCTTCATCGGTCTTGATCATGCGATCCAAATCTTTATTGCCCCGCAAGTAACTCCGTAAATTCGGGGCATATTTGGCTATTACCGGATTGAGCTTTAGAATTTGACCATTGTTGATGGCGCTATTGGGTCCGCCGGGAATTGCGTACCAGTTATATTCAATAATATCTGGCAAATCGCCGGAAGCAAGCATTAGATTAAACGCTTCACGGGCTTGTCCCGCGGCCGGGTGAATATATTTCACCTTAACTCCGGTCCGTTTCTCCAATTCTTTGGCAAACGGTATATCACCGAAATTTTTGGCAATCAATGACACGTTGCTGTGCAATTCCATCCAATATGTCAAGGTGACATTGGATTTAAGCGGATAAATCGAGGCTGCCGAAACAAAAACCGAACAAACTAATAGAACAATGCATGAAATGAGAAATACTAGCCGAGCACGTAAGTTTTTCATGAAAATGGCCTGCTCCTTTTCTTAATTTTAAAACTACTATATATTGTAGCGCAAGCCACTTTGAAATTTCAGTACAATTATTGTTCTATTTTAGCGATTTCGACATTTATTGTTTGGCTGTTGTTTCCAAAGTAAGAGTCTGTAGGGTTACAGGGTAATGTTACGGTTTAATGATTGCGTAACTTAAATTTAATAAATTCATTCCGAAATCCCCTCCGCAAGCAACGGCGTCAACTCACCAAGATAATAAATGTGCAGGCGGTGCAAGGGGCGGGTCATCGCCACATACAACAGTTTGGCATCTAAGACGCTAGCACCATAATTATTATGATTGGCGTTGGCAATCAACACCATATCAAACTCCAAACCCTTGGCCAGATAGGATGGGACGACCACTACACCCGATTGATACTCGGTCTCTTTCCCGGTGACGAGCACCGGATGCCCTGGGCCGTCTTTGAGCTTGTCATGGATCGTTTTGCACTCATCGAGCGACTTCCCAATGACCGCCACCGTCTTTAAGCCGTCTTTGAGCCCCTGCCGGATCCCCTCTTGGAGGGCGGTCACTAACTCTATCAAGTCCGTCTTGGCCGCGATTGCGACCGGGGTCCCGTGCCGGATCACCGGTTTCGCCACGACCAACCGGCCATCCTGATTGATCTTGGCGATCACCCGGTTGGCAGCGGCCATAATCTCCACCGTGGTCCGGTAACTTTGTTCCAATGTTTGAAACTCGCTGCCCCGTTCAAACACTTCCCGCCGCAACTCCTGCCAGTCTTGCAAGCCCCGGTAAGCGTGGATCCCCTGACTCAAATCGCCGAGAATAGTGAAAGAACTATCCCGAATGATCTGCCGCAGCACATAAAACTGAAAGACGCTGAAATCCTGGGCCTCGTCAATGACAATATGTTTCACCGGAATCTTCTCATCTAATCCGTAAAAACGGTGTTTCAGATAGATCAGCGGCGCCAGATCCTCAATTTCAGTCTTTCCTTTGGCTTGCAGCTCGGCGGTGTATACCCGAATATCCTCTAATAACTCAAGATCGGAACAGTCGGCGCCAAACCGCTGAAACCGTTCACGGTCTCCGATAAAATCTTGATAGTATTGCGAAGGTTTCAGGCGTGGAATCTTCTGCAAATAATCCTTAATGCCTTCTCGGGTAAAGCGCTCAACCGTTTGCACCTGTTCATTCTTGCGGTCGATGGTTTGGATGATCAATCGTTGCCGTTCGTCGCTCTCGGGCAGTTTCATCTTATAATCCCAGACCTTGACATCGCAGCGCTGCTGTAACCGTTCAAGCACCATCGCCTTGCGGTCGTTGATCCGTTTCCGGAAATGCTTTTCCAACTCTTTCAACCGGCGCAGGATGGGCCAGTCCTTGTAATCCCGGTAAAACAATTCCCGGATCTCTTGATGGGTATAGATCACCCAATCTCCCACCTGAAAGTCTCCTTCCGGAAGGAGGTTGGCCTCAATTTCCGCGACATACCGCTCCAGCAGCATCTTAAATTCCATTGATGATTTTAGGGCCGCCATCCGCTGCAGTCGGTCATTGGCCGCTTGCTCCGCAGGCGTATCGTTCTTGACTAGCTGCATCAGTTTATGATAAGCGTCAACCAGCTTAAACTTTTCTCCTACCAATTCCATCGCAAAATCGCTAAAGGTTGTCTGTTTAACCCGTTCGACGCCGAGTTCCGGCAGGACTTCCGAGATATAATTGAGAAAGAGCCGGTTTGGAGCGATAATCATAAAGTTTTCAGGCTTGAAAGACTTTTCAAAACTATAGACTAGAAACGCGATCCGATGCAAGGCGATAGTCGTTTTGCCGCTTCCGGCCACGCCTTGAATGATCAGCGGTACATTCATATCGGCCCGAATGATCCGGTTTTGCTCCGCCTGGATGGTGGCGACAATCTCTTTTAACCGATTATCGGCGTTCGCCCCGAGCGAAGTTTGGAGAATCTCATCATTGGTGGTAATGTCGATATCAAAAATTTCATTTAGTTTTCCCTGATCAATTGAGAATTGGCGTTTCAAAGTCAGCTCGCCTTTGATCTCTCCGGCTGGACAATGGTAACTGGCCTCGCCCAACCGGCCTTCATAATAAAGATTGGCGATGGGCGCCCGCCAGTCGACAATGATCAACTTTTGATCCTCATCCCGGCTTAAACAAAGTTTACCAAGGTACAGTTTTTCCGTTTCCGTTTTCCCTGCTTCCTGGAAATCCATCCGCGCGAAATACGGTTTGGAGCGCGCCGCTTCCAAATTGCGGAGTTTAAGTTCCAAACCCGGTTGAATCGCGGCATTGACCAACATATCGATATATTCTTGACTGCTCTCGCTCTTATACGAGTGTCGCGCCCGTTGAACTTCCTTATCCACGACCGATTTCCGCGATGAAGTATTTTCCAACGAGTGCTCCACATAATCCAAAGTATAGTCGAGCCGCTTCCGCTCCTCGGAATATGCCGGATGGTCCTTTGCTGGCATTGACCCATGCCTCCTTTACCGGAAATTATCCTAAATAAAGACTCTCTGCTGAAACGCAGCATTTTTCACTTGAGACGAAATTTTATTTTACTAAAAATAATCCTCATAACAAACTCTTAAAAATGCCCCAATTAATGCTTTTATTAGCCAAATCAGACCATTAATCAAGATTAACTGTTTCTTTTGTACAATGTCAGAATTTTCTTAACCGTCAGGCGATAATCCGCGACGCTTTACTTATTGAAAATATCGTTTTGATGCGTACCTGTCCGCCATGCAGTTCCGGGCTAAGATTAAAACCGGTCTCAACCCCGGCCGAAGCCGGGCTGGGTCGTGCTTCGAAGCCCAACTCGATTCTTTTGTCCTCTAAAAGGACAACCACCAGGCAATGCTTCGTTGCCTATTCAATCTTTATAGAATTCAAAGCCTTGCGGTTACCCTTTTCAAGGGCGAGGAATCGCCCTTGAATCCAATTTTTATCCCTTCGACTGCGCGAGCGAAAGCTAACGTGGATTACTTCGAATCTAGCGCAATAGCGATTTTAGGTGGTAAATCAGGTGAGCATCCCCGATCAATAGTTTTCCAAAATGGAAGCGAATGAATAAAAAAACCCCTTCGCAGGGATTTTTTATTCATTCGCTTCCTTGATTGCGTATCCGCTGAATTTCGAATTGAGGCAAACCACTCAATCCCAACCGGCGATCACTTCAATCTCCACTTTACCGTCTTTCGGCAAGCGAGCAACCTGAACACAAGCGCGGGCGGGGAACGGAGCCGTAAAATACTCCTGATAAATACCATTAACAACCGCAAAATCATTCATGTCAGCTAAGTAAATTGTCGCTTTTACGACATCTTCCATGTCTAAGCCGGCTTCTTGCAGAATCGCCTTGATGTTTTCTAAGGACTGCCGAGTCTGCGAAGCAACATCTTCCCCAGCAAACTGCCCTTGTTCTGTCAAACCGAGTTGACCGGAGACAAAGACAACTTTACCCAATTGGACCGCCTGGGAATAGGGGCCTACAGCCTTAGGCGCTTTATCGGAATTAATTGCGCTTTTCATTGGTTCATCCCTCCACGTATTAAAATCCTGACCATTCTTTTCAAGAATTACGACTGTTTTTCATTATATAGGGGGGCCTTCATTTTGTCTACCCTCTATTGTATCCGAATCCCCAGCCGGTAATTTACGAATTTTATCGTTATTCGCAAGATATTGGTCAGTTAGCGGCGCAAAAATTTTTATGAATCAAGCAAACCGTTTTTGCTCAAAAGCTCGCGGACTTCGGCTACAGTTCCACAGGTCAATGCTTGTTTGGATACCTTTTTTGACTCAAGATACGAAAGCGTGGCAATGATTTGCTTCAGTCGCGGCGCCACGGCCGGACTCATACTAAATTCGTCCAACCCCAGACCTAACAGCAACGCTGCCGCCTCGGGAGTGCCGGCCATTTCACCGCACATGCCGACCGGTTTGCCATGATGATGCGCCGCACTGATGATCCGCTCCAACAATCTCAAGATCGCCGGATGCAGCGGCTGGTACAGATAATTGACTTGTTCGTTCAGGCGATCTGCCGCCATGGTATACTGAATGAGATCATTGGTGCCAATACTAAAAAAATCAACTTCCGCCGCCAGAATGTCGGCGATTAACGCCGCCGCCGGCACCTCGATCATGATCCCCCAGGCCACCGGCTCAAAAGGGAGCTGCTCTAACCGCAAATCGGCTTCTACCTCATGCGCCACTGCCATCGCTTCCCGAAACTCTTCAATTGTAGCAATCATGGGAAACATCACTTTCATTTGTCCGTATACCGAGGCCCGCAACAGCGCTCGAAGTTGCGTCCGGAACATCTCGCGTCGGGATAATGCCAAGCGGATCGCCCGCACTCCTAAAAACGGATTGGCTTCCGGCGCGATTTGCAAATACGGTAACTCTTTATCTCCACCGATATCCAAGGTACGGAAGATCACCGGATACGGCGCCGCCGCTTCGACAATCCGCCGGTACTCCTCAATCTGTTCCGCTTCGGTCGGCAGGTGATCGCTTTCTAAAAAAAGGAACTCCGTGCGGCATAGTCCAACACCGGCGACATTGTATTTGGTAAGTTGCTTCAGGTCACGGCTGGAACCGATATTGGCGGCCACATGCACCGCATGCCCGTCGGAGGTGAATGTCTCCATTGCCGCTGCGCCGGAAGGCACTAACGCTGCAGCGCGTTTCGCCAGCGCCGTTTGATACGGAGCCAACTCCTCCGCCGTTGGATCGAGAATCACCTCGCCAGTGTCCCCGTTAATCAAAATCTTTTTGGCGTTTAATGAGTCAATTTCCAGTCCGGCCACGGCGACAACCGCCGGAATATCCAATGCCCGGGCCAGAATCGCCGTATGGGAAGTCCGTCCACCTTTGGCTAAGACGATTCCCAGCAGGAGATCGGGATCAAGTTGAGCGGTTTGCGACGGCGCCAAATCATTGGCGGCAATCAGGGCCGGTTCAGTTAATTCCTGACTCCGATTGCTTCCCGCCAACTGTTCCAGTAAACGGGCGCCGATATCCCGGATATCGCCGGCGCGCTCTTTCATGTAGGAATTATCCAAACCCTCGAACGAAGCCGCCAAGGTCGCAACGGTATTTTGAATCGCCTGCCCTAAGTTCTCTCCTTGGTGTAAATGTTGGCGGACCATCTCGTCAAACGCGGGATCCTCCAAAATCATTTGGTGAGCCATAAATATATCACCTTGTTCGGCTCCAGCCATAATAGTGGTTTTTTCCTGCAAATCCTTTAAAAATAAAAGGGTGGCGTCCTTAGTTTGACGCCACAACCCTTCATTGGCCGTTGGATCGGTCAAGTGCGCTTCCGGACGGTCCATCCAGTCGATTGGACCAGCGTTCCAACGTACCAACGGTCCATAGACGATCCCCGGCGAAACCGGAATCCCCAGCAATCTTCGGATCATAGTTCGTTCAGCCCTTCTGCGATCAACCCAACCATCGCCTGCAATGCCGCATCTTCATCCAGTCCGTTGGTTTGTAACCGAATGGTCTCGCCTTGAGGCGCCGCCGCCAGCATCATCTCGATCATGCTTTTGGCGTTGACGGTTTTACCGCGATAGATTACTTTCACATCCGATTGAAAGGTGCTGGCAAGTTTGACAAACTGAGCCGCCGGTCGGGCATGCAAGCCCGATTTGTTAACAATCGTTACTTCTTGTTCCTTCATTGTGATTCACTCCCGTTCTACCTTACGCATCTGGCCAGCCAGCTCCGCCGCTTCAACAACTTCAGTAAGGTTTTTTCCGATTGACGCTTCCACCGCCGCCAATACCGCGCCTTCAACTAAAGGCGCGTTGGCAATCATCACATTCTTACGCCGTTCCGGAATCAATGTATCCAGAACCAATTCCGCGCTCATCACGGCGCTTCCCAGATCCGCCAATACGATAACCCCGGCTTCGTTGCAGATCGCTGCTAAGGCCGTTCCGATTGCGTCCGGATCAGTTCCAATGCCCCCGGTGCTGTTCCCGCCGCAGTAAGCGATGGTCACCCGGTCTCCTGCCATTTGACGCGCGATCTCGGCCGTTCCAGCAGCGACTTTGGCGCTATGGGAGATGATTAAGATTCCGACCATCGTCAGCCTCCGTTCCCCGCCACAGCGGCAATTGTTTCGATCATCAGGTAACAGGAGACGGAACCGGGGTCAGGATGACCCAGACTGCGTTCTTTCAAAAAGCTGGCCCGGCCTTTCAATGCCACCAGATTGACCGTGGATTCCATTCCTTGCTTGGCAACGGTTACCGTTTGCCGCATGACCTCGTCCCAGGGAAGTGAATCCTCAGTCACGGCTGATTGGAGAAAAGCAACCACCGGCTGCAATGTATCCACCATTGTTTTGTCGCCAACTTCCGCGTGCCCCCGCTTGATTATTCCGTCTAAAGCAGCCTGGAACATGGTTGCGACGTCATGCGCAGTCAATTCAACCTTCCCGGCCGCTTGATTCCCGGCGTACATGAAAGCGGTTCCGTATAATGGTCCTGAAGCCCCGCCGACTGTGGAAACTAACGTCATACCGACCGTCTTTAAAATATCGCCGATACTTTGGTCCGCCACGGCGGGCAACTTCGCGAGCACGGCTTCAAAGCCACGATTGAGATTGATTCCATGATCCGCGTCGCCAATCTTGGCATCGAGATCGGTTAAATAATCTTTTTGGGCGCTAACCATAGCGCCGATTGCTTCGATTGCCGCAATCACTTGTTTTTGGTTGCAAACGATCATATTTCAGCTCCCCCATTGACTAAATGCCGGTGTAGCGGCAGGATCATTCAAGAGCGACTTCAATTCATCATCTAGCTTCAAAAGCGTTACTGAAGCTCCCGCCATTTCCAAGGCCGTCATATATTCATTCACATAGGTGCGATAAATCGTTAAGCCGTGCTGCCGACAGAGCGCGTTAACGCTTTGATTTAGAATATAAAGCTCCATCATGGGGGTGGCGCCCAACCCGTTGATCATCACCGCTACCTCGTCGCCCGCCTGAAACGGCAAGTCGCCAATGACACTTTCAGTAAGGTCGCGAGCAATCTCCGCTGCCGTTCCCACCTGCGTCCGCTGGGTACCGGGTTCGCCATGGATCCCCAACCCGATCTCCATCTCATTTTCGCCCAATTCAAAGGTTGGACGGCCGACCGCCGGTACAATGCAAGGCGCTAACGCCATCCCTTTGGTCCTGACGTTAGCGATTACTTTTTCCGCGATCCGGTGCACCTCCTCCAATGTGGCGCCCCGTTCCGCCATCGCTCCCGCGATTTTGTGGACGAAAACCGTTCCGGCAATTCCGCGGCGTCCCATGGTGTACGTGCTATTTTCAACCGCGACATCGTCATTGACGATTACTTTCAGGACTTTGATCCCTTCCAGCTCCGCCATTTCCGACGCCATTTCAAAATTCATCAAATCGCCGGAGTAATTTTTGATGATCAAAAGCACTCCCGCTTCGGTTGCGACGCCTTGGATCCCGGCCAAAACCTGATCCGGCGTCGGCGAGGTAAAGACTTCGCCGGCAACTGCCGCGTCAAGCATCCCCAATCCCACATATCCAGCATGAGCTGGTTCGTGACCGCTGCCACCGCCGCTAACCAATGCGACCTTCGCCTTTTTTTTGTTCTGCCGGACCAGTACATTGTAACCATCCAGTTTTCGCAGATACTCCGGATGAGCCAAAGCCATTCCTGCCAATAAGTCAGCAACCACCGCATCGGCTTGATTAATGATCTTTTTCATTGCTACCTCTCTTTTCAACAGAAAGTTGCCTTTGAACACAGTATACATTTCAGAAGATGAGACAATACCAAAAACATTCAACGAATAAAATATTTCAGTATGAATCAACGTTCGGATCGATATTCTGTGTTCAAAGACATTGGTAAATAATTTAGTTTTTATAAGCTCGTTGCCCGCTCTTGGTCACGATCCACCAAAATGTCGATCATGACCTGATCCATCTCTCTCATTCCTTCGCGATTGATCCGGCCCATATTATCGGTGGTTTTTTCCAAGGAATCATCGACTACCCCCTGGGGAAAATCCACACCGCGATCTTGGAGTGCAAAAAGTGCCGCTAAATAAGCTTCTCCTGCGGCAGTTCCGACCTTCAAGGAACAACTCCCTTTCGCTCCGTCGCAAAGCATCCCCGCCGTACTGGCGAGCAGGGTTTTCATTGCCTTCGCGCATTGGGAAACGCTCCCACCCATCAAGTAAGTGAGGCCGGCCGCAGCACCGGCCCCCGCGGCAACTGCGCAGCCGCAAATAGCGGAGAGTCTGCCCAGCTTACTCTTGACCATCGTTGTTGAGAGATGACTGACTGCCAAAGCCCGGGCGATCTCCGTCTCAGACTTATCCATACTCTCCCCAACCAATGCAATGGGAAGGATCGCGGCCAAACCATGATTACCGCTGCCGGCGCTGCTCATCACCGAGAGCTGCGCACCGGCCATTCGCGCATCAGAAGCAGCGTAACAATAACTTTTAATGATGTTGTTTAAATCTCCCTCTAACTTTTTCTGCCTGATCAACGTCATCATTGTCTTTCCCAGGCTCAGCCCCGACACCGAATCCTGTTCTAACCCATAGTTGGCAATGGCTTTATTCATCCGGACACCTTCCATCAGGTATGCCACATCCTCAGGATCCAGTTTCTCTATCAACTTCAATAACTCGGTATAAGTAAGCTTCATTACTTCATCATGGATGCTATTAGCCGGGTTGGGTCCGCTTGCGGTTGCCGCTTTTTCAAAAACCGTCCGGCCGTCAAGGGTAACTTTGACGATATTGGAATGATCCCCGTCAATAATGCAACTGGCACTATGTTGAAGGTCCTTAACGATTGCCTCGACGTAAACACCATGTTTGTCCGGGAGACAACCGATCGAAACTCGTTGTTCCTCGATCATTCGAGTCGCGGCGGCAACAGTGGCGTCGGTACAATCCTGTAACACTTGAAGACCATAAGCCGCATTCCCGCTAATCGCCGCCATGGCGGCGGCCATCTCATTGCCCCGTGCGCCGTTGGCTCCCGGAATTCCAACCGCCATCCCGTTTTTATAAATTCCGTCACTGACGTCGACTTGGACTGAGCTGATGGCGTCGCGGGAGGCTAGTTCCTGACTGGCCCTCGCCACCGCTAGCGCAACCGCCCCAGGCTCTGTGCATCCCAAAGCCGGTTTAACCTCTTTACGCAAAAATTCTTTTAACGTAAACATAGTAAACACTCCATGTTTCAAAATTACTTTTTGGTAATCACGATCCGGCAACCGCTGCCGCCTTTAGCAATCGTATCTTGGAGTTCCATGTTCATTCCTTTGACACTGACAATCCCCCGGTCACCGTCCATGGCGATATCACAGAGGTGGTCGATCTCTTTTTCATCTTGGGTCAGCTTGGACCAAGCGTTTACCAACGGGCAGTAGTGAAACTCCACGACGAAACCGTCTGCGGTGACTTCCTTGATGTCCATTTCGAAAATCTTTTTGTACAGATCGTTGGCGAATTCGGAAACAAAAACTTGCATATCATCGGTTTTGGTATATTTGAGATCGCCATGAAAACAGCCGCAGCGAAAGATCGCTTTCCGTGCGAAATCATCCCAATCAAGCCCCTTCTTCCGGGCTTCGTCCAGCAAAAGATAAAACCAGGTTGCGCGATGTTCGATCGCCGAACGCATGTTGTTTACTTGTTCCTCGTTGATGGTGCTCTGATTTTTAATGGTCATTTTCTATTTCCTCCGATGTTTTTTTATTTAGAGTCGATTAAAGTAATTATTCATCACAAGTCTGAATACCGAGATAGGCGGATGCGACTTTGGGATCATGCAAGAGCACTTGGGCATCGCCCGAAAGCGTAATATGCCCCGTCTCCATCACATAGGCCCGATTGGCAACTTGCAATGCCATATTCGCGTTTTGCTCGATCAGTAATACTGTTTTACCCCATTCGCGGATCTTGAGAATCAATTCGAAGATCTGCTCAACCACGATCGGAGCTAATCCGAGCGAAGGTTCATCCAGCATGACCAATTTCGGATCGAGCATCAACCCCCGGCCGATTGCCAGCATTTGTTGCTCGCCACCGCTTAAGGTTCCGCCATTTTGTTTGCGACGTTCCTTTAAACGGGGGAAAATCTCATAAATATTCGCGATATTTTCTTTCAAACGGTTAGGTTTGGTGCTGGTATTTCCAAAATCGCCCATCACCAAATTCTCTTCAACCGTGAGATAGGGAAAGATCAATCGCCCTTCCGGAACATGACAGATTCCCGATTTAACAATCTTACTCGGTTCCCAATTGGTGATGTCTTGATTATCAAAGCTTACCCGCCCGGCGCTTTTCTTGACCAGGTTGGAGATGCTCCGTAGGGTGCTGCTTTTGCCTGCTCCATTGGAGCCAATTAACGTCACGATCTCTTGTGCGTTGACCTCAAAATCAATTCCCTTGATTGCTTCGATATTTCCATAATGAACATGAAGTCCTTCAACTTTCAGCATCGGATCACCCCTTTCTAAGCACTTGGCTGAGCAATTGAACCTTTGCCCAGATAAGCTTCGATAACTTTTTGGTTGGATTGGACGTCACAGGGCGCGCCCTCACAGATCTTCTCCCCATGATTCAATACTGCAATCTGATTACATAAATTCATGATTAACTTCATGTCATGTTCGATCACGACGACGGTTAACCCATCGGCGTTCAGTTTTCGGATAAAATCGATCAAGCTTGCGGTCTCCGCCGGATTCATTCCGGCAGCCGGTTCATCCAACAACAGCAACTCCGGATGGGTCGCTAAAGCCCGCGCAATTTCCAACCGGCGTTGCGTACCATACGCTAAGTTACAAGCTAATTCCCCAGCCAGATCAGCTAAACCGACTTTTTCCAAAACCGCCATCCCTTGTTCATTTGCCAAAGCCTCATCCTGCCGATAGGCCGGTGTGTGCAGAATCACGTCCCAAAGCTTGCTGCGGGTCTGGTTATGGAAACCAATTTTGACATTATCCAAGACGGTCATATATTTAAATAGCTTAATATTCTGGAAGGTCCGTGCCATTCCCAAACGGGATACTTTCTCCGGCGGCAAATTGGTAATCGGGTCGCCTTTAAAGATGACATCGCCTTTGGTTGCTTGATAGGTTCCGGTCAACAAGTTAAAGAAGGTTGTTTTCCCGGCTCCGTTCGGTCCGATGATTCCGTAGATCTGGCCCCGTTCAATATTAATGCTGACAGTCTCGACCGCTTTGAGACCGCCGAAATACTTGCAGATCCCTTTTGTCTCCAATAATGGCGCCATTATGCCACCTCCCCAGTGACGGGTTCTTTTGCCGAGCGTTTCTTTTTATTGTTATAACGACGGGAGAGCATTCCACTTCCGGCCAAACCCTGCGGACGGAGATGCATAATCACTAAGATGGCCAGGCCAAAGATGACTAATCGATATTGCGAGGTAAAACGGAAAATCTCCGGCAAGATCGTTAACGCCGAAGCACCAACGATCGGTCCCAATAGATTGCCTTGTCCGCCGACCAACACCATTGCCAAAATCGCAAATCCTTCATCCAAAGTGAAGCTATCGGCACTGACGTAACTTGCAAAAAACGCATAAAAACAACCGGCGACACCCGCCCAGAAGGTTCCATAAACAAGATTCAACAATTTATACTTGAACGTCTCAACGCCCATGGCGCGGGCCGCCATTTCATCTTCCCGGATGGCAATCCAGGCTCTGCCAATCCGCGAATGAATAATCCGATAGGTCATGAACAGCATTAAACCAACCAAAGCCAAAACGATGTAATAAAAATGAATGTTGTTGCGAAGCTGGAGACCGAACAATACCGGAAACGGAATGCCCGGTATCCCCATCGGTCCCCGCGTCAGCGAGGTCCAGTTTAAAATGGTTAAACGAATGATCTCCGAGAACCCTAACGTAGTGATGGTTAAAAATACCCCTTTCAAACGCAGAGTCGGGAAACCCAGGCAACATCCGAAAAGCGCGGCAGCCAAACCGCTTAGCGGCAATAACAACCAGAAACTGAGTTTGAAACTGGTGGCCAAAATTGCCGCAGTATAAGCCCCAACGCAATAGAAACCGGCATGTCCGATATTGAACTGACCCGAATAACCGTTAATAACATTTAGGCTACTGGCTAAAATGATATATAACAAAACCGAAATTCCAATCCGGGTCACATAATCATTTTTCAATACCAACGGGGCTACCATTAGCACAATAATCAGGATTACCAGGGATAAAATTTTATTTTTCGCAATAAATTGTCGCATCGGTCACACCCCATTTCCCTTACGGCCTAAAATACCGGACGGACGGATCATTAAAATTCCAATCAATATCGCAAATGAGATAATATCACGGTACCCCGCCGAAAAAACCGCCACGCCCAGGTTCTCGACTACTCCTAAGATTAATCCGCCAATCGCGGCGCCGGGAATACTCGTCAACCCGCCGAATACCGCCGCGGTAAATGCTTTCATTGAAGCGCTGCCGCCCATTAAGGCGTGGACCGAATTGTAATAGATCGCCAATAACACACCTGCGGCGCCGCCTAAAGCACAACCGATACAATTTCCTAATAAAATCGTTTTGTCAACGTTGACCCCAAGAAGTGCCGCAGCATTCTTATTCATGGAAACCGCCCGTAACGCGATACCCGTTTTGGTCCGGTATAGCAAAAACTGCAAACCCAAGCACATGAGAACCACAATTACGATAATAAATACTTGAATCAATGCGACGCGAATACTTCCAATGGTGATAAATTGGTCCTTAAAAAAGTCCGGCATCAACTGCTGTTCGGTACCAAACACCACTTGTCCCAAACTCTTCAATAAAATAGAGAGTCCAATCGTACAAATCAGCGCAATCTCTTCCGGTGAATTCCGAAACGGTTTATAACATAACTTTTCAATTAGCACCCCTAAAAGCCAAGCGGCAACAAAACCGGCCAAAAGCGAGGTGAAAATATCGGCGTGAAATACGGTATGAACGTAGAAACCCGCAAATGCTCCAATCATAATCACTTCACCATGAACAAAGGTGACCAGCCCAACAATTCCAAAGACCATTGAAAAACCAATCGCCATTAACGCGTAGATCGAACCTTGGGCGATTCCGTTAATCAACTGTTGCATAAAGAACATGCTATCCCCCCCTCAATCGGGTTTATTTTGAGCGTCTGTCCAACCAATGACGGATTTAGCGGGGTTGCCGAGACTCTCCCGGCAACCCGATTGTAACAAATATCATTATTTGGTGTAATCTTTCTTAATAACCCATTGACCTTTTTCAACAACCATGATTTTGTATTTGCGGTTAATATCTCCCACCGCGGTAAAGGTCAGGTCACCGGTGATTCCTTTGTAACCTTTGGTTGTGGCTAGCGCATCACGGATCGCTTTCCGGTCAAAACCGGCTTTTTTGATCGCGTTGGCAATCAACATTAAGGAATCATAAGCACAAGCGGCATGTAAATTGGGATCGCGATTCGCCCGTTTGCGGAACTCGGTGATAAAGCCTTGAACATTCGGATCCGGATCATTCAAAGCGAAGAAGGTATTGGTGGCTAAGCCCTCAACAGCGTCGCCGCCCAATTCCAACATTTTGTCGGAGAATACCGAGCTCGGGGCTAACATTTTTACCTTCCAGCCCATCTTTTTAATCTGACGGCAAATTAACGCCGCTTCGTTATACATGGCGGCAATACAAATTCCGTCCGGATTGGATTGACGCAATTTGGTCAAAGTCGCATTGTAGTCTTTCTCGGATTCGAAGAACGGTTGTTCCATGGTTACTTTTAAATTCATTTGTTTCGCCGATTTAACAAAACGATCTTTGGTGACCATACCCCAGTCATTATTGATATAGATAACTGCAACCGATTTTAATTTCAAATAACCTTGCGCGATATATTTGACGTTAAATGGTCCCTCGGCGTCTTGGGTCCCAACGATTCCAAACATATACTCCCCAGCTTTTGCAAAATCGGGGTGGGATGAAGTCGGAGAAAGCTGAACTAAACCATTCCGCTCGTAAATCGGAGCGGCAGCCAAACACGAAGTACTGGAAAAGTCACCAACTTCGGCGACGATATCTTGATTTTGCACAAAATTTTGGGCGATCAAAGCGGCTTCTTTGGGGTCGCCTTTACTATCCATCACGACCAGTTCAACTTTTTTCCCTTTGACGCCGCCGGCAGCGTTAATTTTATCGGCCGCCATTTGGGTGGCAATCTTGAAGTTTTCGCCGTATTCGGCATAGTTACCGGTAATCGGCGCAGACAACCCGATTTTTACGGTATCGGAACCGGCCCAGATGATACCAGCAAACGCGAGGACAAGGACACCAATGAGGGCAAAAAACAATGTCTTTTTCATTCTAATCGCTCCTTTGTTGTTTATTATTACAGTCGTTTGACTGTGGATAACCTTTCAACCATGTTTTTAAAAGTTCTTCAGGGTTTCACGAATGCTCTTTAACAATAGATATGCCGAGGTAGCGCCGGGGTCTTGGTGTCCGGTACCCCGTTCTCCAGCGTGAAAACTGCGACCTTTCTTGCCGACCATATCAATCGTACTTTTCATTCCCTGTTCTGCCGCGACGACCGCTGCCGCAAAGCACTCGCTAACCGCGGCGCCGGTACCCACGGTTGCCCGAAAAGCCTTTACCGCCGGATCAATCGCGTCGACCATTGTTTTATAGCCCACATCGGCTCCACCTTTTTCTTTGATGGCGGAAAGACCTGCTTCCAACCCTGTGGCGACCTGATCCGCTGTTGTAAAACCGTTTTTGATAAACGAATTCCCGACAGCGCGAATTGCCAAACCATAGAAGATCGGTCCCGAACCACAACCGGCACCCGCCAAAACGGTACCGACCTTCTTGACAATTTCCGCCGGCTCTAATGGTTCAAAGGTATCAAGCTTCTCCATGATGATTGAAAAAGCCCGTTTGAGATTCAAACCATGCTCGGCATCACCAATTATGCTATCAAGCTCATTTAAATATTGTTCGTTTTGGTTGACTGTTTCCGCCAGATTTTTAAAGATCGTTATCATTTGTTGGCTTGTACAACTCATTTTTATGAACCTCTTTTCACTTTTGGATTAGTCCCGGTGTTTCGCAGGGATGATCAAGGAGGCCTTTCAATTCCTGGTCAAGCTTTAACAAGCTTATTGAAAACCCGCCCATTTCCAACGATGTCATATATTCACCAACATAATTACGATAAATCTTGATATGCTTGGCTTTTAAATACTCCGCGACTTCATTATAAATAATGTACAGTTCCATCAGCGGCGTGGCGCCCATCCCATTGACCATCACCGCAACTTCGTCTCCGGCGTTATACGGAAGATCATTGACGATTTTATCCATAAGCTCCACGGTGATCTCATGGGCGGTTTTGAGCTGATCCCGTCTCACGCCGGGTTCGCCATGGATTCCGGTCCCAATCTCCATTTCGTTCGCGTCCAATTCAAAGTTGGATTTATCCCGTCCCGGCACTAAACACGGTGAAATCGCCATTCCCATGGTTCGTACGTTATCGACGACTTTTTGGGCGATATTAAAAACCTCATCCAAGCTACCGCCTTGATCAGCTTTGGCGCCGGCAATTTTATGTACAAAAACCGTTCCGGCCACACCGCGACGGCCCGTTGTTCCTTCGCGCCGTTCGACTGAAACATCATCGGTTACTAGAACTTTTCGGATCGGAATTTCCATATCCTCAGCTTCTTCTGCCGCCATATCAAATAATAAAATATCTCCGGTATAATTCTTGATGATAAATAACGCTCCGGCATTTCCATTGCAACGTTTTAATGCTTCAATCGCATCATCCAGTGGCGGGGAACAAAAAACTGCCCCAGCCAACGCCGCATCCAACATCCCTTTTCCAACAAATCCTCCATGGGCCGGTTCATGCCCGCTACCGCCACCGGTAATTAAAGCAACCTTGCCGGAGACCGGTGCATCAGTTCGCACCACAAGCTGCGTCCCAACTGGAACCGTAATTAAATCCGCATGCGCTTTCGCCATTCCTTGCAGCATTTCTTTGACTGCTTCTTCCGGTTTATTGAGTATTTTTTTCATTCTACTACCTCCCTTTATCTTTAATCATGTGAGATTAATGTAACCTTCTCGCCTCCCTTTTTCATTTTCTCAAATCCCTCTTTAAGTATAATAAAAATTATGGTCTTTTTTTTAGTAATATTAAATATCGAAGGCGCAAAAACCCCTTGATTAAACATCAAACATA
Organism: Bacillota bacterium; assembly: GCA_023410535.1. Classification (GTDB taxonomy): domain Bacteria; phylum Bacillota; class UBA4882; order UBA8346; family UBA8346; genus JAEYPR01. The sequence continues at coordinate 43,323 of JAEYPR010000008.1, forward strand.
CATCGACTTCAAATCTTAATTTTTCTATATTGACTTTTCCAGTGATTAGTTTTTAAATATTAAACTTTTTAGGTAAAAATACGCTGTAGCTTCAAATTTTCAATTAGCACGTTATGTTAGATAATTGTCAGATTAATTGGATTATATCACAAGAATGAATCAAAAACAAATATAGGATTAGAGAATGATGTTAATTTTCTGTTAGATAGGTTTATTTAAGAGCGTTTGCTTCGGGGATGTTAATCCATAATCCTTGGGCGATTACAGTGGTGGGATTGACTAGTTTATGCGATATATTCGCGGCATAAATTACCGAATCCCCTTCTTTACAGACAATTGGTTCGCGGTCCTCGAGATGAATCTCAAATATTCCCGCCAGGATATAACCAAACTCAATTCCTCTATGGATGGTGTATTCTTGGTTTACCGATGGATATAACGTGATCAGAACCGGTTCGATACACGCTTGCGCCTTGGGGAGTAAAAAGCGGAGCATCCGTTCATTTTCGTTTCCAACTTCGATTTGCTTTTGACGTGGAATATGAATTAGCTCCTCGCTATGTTCTTCTTCAAATAGCGTTGCAATATGAATCGAAAAATAACTGCAAAGTTTATCAAGCACCTTTAAAGAAGGTGCGGCTTTTCCATTTTCTAGCAAACTCAAAAAAGAAGCCGATAAATCGGTCGCTTTTGCCAAATCATTTAAGCTCATACCGTATTTCATTCGTTCGTTTTTAATCCGGCGTCCAACATATTGGTATTTTTTCAACAAAATATCGCCTCTCACCAAATAATAAGTTAAGTATATTATTAATGAACTGATCAAAAAATGTTAACCGTATGGTTACATTATAGTTTTTAAATATTAAATAGTCAATGCATAATATTTAATCACATTAAACTATTGATGCTAAACTGCTTGTTTTGCAGTAATTTCTTGTAACTCCACTTTAATTACAGCCACTTTGTCAATTGCATGATTCGAATAGGTATGTTTTCGCTCCTTTTCATAATGGTTCATAATAATATCCAGGGCTTGTATTTTTGCTTCGTTGCCTTCCACAAACATTGCCCGGCCGAACCCAATTACCGAACGATAATGCGCCGAAGTATTGCAAGCAGTCTCTGCAGTTAAATACTCATAATCAAGGTCAATCTCGAAACAGACCCGGTTGTTTTGGCGCAAGATCTCAATTTTACGGCCTTCTTTCGCCGAATGCAGATATAAACAGCCGTCTTGATAACCAAAATTCATCGGGACGATATATGGTTGGCCTTCGTCGGATAATCCGATCCGACAGATATGGGCGCGTGCAATCAAGTCTTCAATAACCTTGATGTCTGTGATTTCTTTTTCTTTTCTACGCATGAAATCCTCCTTTTTCCACTTTCAGTGGATTCAGTCATTTTCGTTATGATTTTCACTTTTCCTTTTTTATAAAGTTGAAAGTATTATAAACACAAAACCCCGTCCTTTGCTTATGCAAAGGGCGGGGTTTTGAAAAAAGATAGCTCCTGGCGAAGACCTAGTCTCCCGGCCGGTTTCCCGACAAGTACCATCGGCGCGGAGGGGCTTAACTGCTGTGTTCGGGATGGGAACAGGTGGTTCCCCCTCGCCATATTCACCAGGAAAGGTGT
>JAEYPR010000015.1 GCA_023410535.1 Bacillota bacterium
GAACCGGTAATATCTTGATCAAAGCCATTTTTAGTCCCGGATTTTACCCGGAGTCTCCCGTTTTGAACGGATTCAAAGTAACCTTTGTTTCCACCGGTAATGGCGACTCGGAGGATTATTTCTTTACCGGGAAGGAAAAAGATGTCACAGGGTTGTATTACTTTGGGGCGAGGTATTATGACCCGGAGATTGGGAGATTTATCAGTGAGGATCCGGGGCAGGATGGGGTGGATTGGTTTGGGTATTGTAAGAATAATCCGTTAGGGTATTTTGATCCGGATGGTTTAGCAGCTACACCTCCAGATAGAGGAACTTGGAAGCCTTTTGAAGATTTAGTTTTAAAATTAGCAGAATTACCCAAAAACACAAAACTGATCGTGAATAGAATTCCAGATGGGTTAAAACTTACTGTTGACAATATTGTAGAACGTTTAGTTGAAGCTAAAAATGTAAAATATTTATATTATTCAACTCAACTTAAGGATTTTATTAGAATAGCACAAGATAGAATGGAGCTATATATTAATCAAAGTACAAGGCTCTCATTGCCGCTACTCGAAGCTCTTAAAGAAGCTGGGGTTAAGTTATATCGAATAGGTCCAACAGGAGTCAGGACAGCTGTAAATTTTTTTGATGAAATAGCGAAAAAAGGTAAGGTGTTAATTCCTCCAATTCCATACGAAATTTTTAAGTATAAAGTTTATATTGATGAAAAAGGCAACATATTAATGTTTTATGGTAGTGAGGCTGGAATAATTTAAATTTAGAAGTGAAGGAGAAAGATATGGGTGAAACTCAAGGTACGATAAATATTCTTATTCGTGGCATTAAACATCTCGGAAATTCAGAGTTTGCAGTAGATTTTTTCTCAACACTTGAAGAGTGTGGTGATAAATATATTCCTTTTAAGATAGGTATAAGTGAACCAATTCGTACACAATATTCTATTGAAAATGCCAAGAAATTATGGGACGATTCAAAAAAATCTATGAATGGCTATGGAGGGTTACTATTTAAAGCAAAAAGCAATAAAGATTTTCACGGCTCAATTGAATGGTTGAAAACAGGTGAAAATAAAATCTCAATTTATATTTCACCAATAGTTTTGACCAGCAATGAAAATGTTCAACAGTTGATTGACTTATCAAAGAAATTCTTTAGCTGGTCTAATGGAGTTTATGGATATGGAGCACATTTCTCGCAACTTAATATACATTACATTCCAGGGATAAATTACAAAACTTGTTTAGGCGGGATCACTTGGTTATCTCTATTTGGTGAGCCTTATGTGGAAATGTTTGGTCGAGATGCTTTACGGACAGCTCCATGTTCAGTTGAAGAATTTGCAGAAAATTGCTTTTTGTTATTAACTTCCGACATGCCGATGATACCGACTGATGAAATACTAAAAAGACAACAGATGGTAAGAGAGCACCTTGGGAGCGATGCCTTTTTTAGGCAAGAGGAAAAAGAAAACTTTTTTAGGGAATACACTGATAAGGAGATTTTAGAAGGCAAAGATGTTCTAAGTTCCGAAGGATACAGGCATCCGGATTTTGCTAAGTACCTACAACAAACAAAATCAATTAAATAAAGTCCAATTTGGGTGACCCTACTGGTCAAAGCAGGTATTAAAGAATTTTTGAAGTGAGTTACTAGGTCTTCGAAAAAAAGTAGCTTGCACAGTCTACCATATAGGCTGTGCTTTTTTATTCCTAAATAAGATTCTTTAAAAGAAATGCAGCTGTATTCAAAGATTAACCTGACTGGTATCGGGAAATAAAGGTGTTACATGATAAAACGAAATATCCATAATTGGTAAGTTTTGTTATAATATGATGGTGTGGGATAATTTTATAAAAGAGAAAAATCAAATATGGATAACGATAAGTTGTATTTAAAAAAATTACAAGCATTCACAGATACCAATGTTAAATCCTTGTCCATTGAAGCAGTTCCTGCCGTCGGTCGCCATATCAATAAAAAGTGCCGTTTAATCACCCCTGGGTATTTTCAGGTGGAATTAGCGATTCCTGCGGGCGATCTCTATTACCGGTTTCGGGATGGAGACACATACACTTTATTGGGGAATGAGGGCTGGAGTTGGAGTTATTGTATGGTTGGACCAGGTAATTTCTATCCCATCGATTTTGAATGTACTTCCACATATATTGCTTATCTTGGAGAGGATTCCATTGAGTTGAAGGTGGTTGCCAGAGAATCGTGGATTCAAGGGATTAGTCTCATTTTGTTTAATTCTAACCAAGTTATAGAAAACGAACAAGAATTGGACTGTTGTTACCGTGGTGAACAGCAGAGTTATTATAAGCAAATTATTATATCCCGATACATTGAAGAGCGGCCGTTTTGTTTGAAAATTTACGGGAGGGAATGTAGTTATTATTACGGGTCAAACAAAAAGATTGTCAAAACAATTCCATCGCTGTTTTTTTATCGTGTTAATACCACTTCTTTTCGAAAAGAAAGTTTAAAAAAGCCCCAAATTATCTATGCAATCTACCCGGATAGTTTTCATAGAGTGAGCACTAATAATACCCATTGTAATTTGGATTGTTTAACGTGGGAGGAATCCCCTCAAACAAACCGCTTTTATGGCGGAAATATTATCGGTATTCGTGAAAAACTTAATTATTTAATAAATCTGGGGATATCAACAATCTATCTAACACCGATTTTCCCGGGCGAAAGCAGCCATCGCTATGATAGTTGGTCGATGCATATGGTAGATCCAATGCTAGGAACGAATAATCAATTTCGTGATTTAATCGATGAATGTCATAACAAAGGACTAAAAGTATTTATCGAAGCCTCGCTCGACCATTGTGGAACTAACTTTTGGGCGTTTCGGGATGTTTTAGTTAGACAAGAACAATCAGCCTATCGTGATTGGTTCCTCATTGAAAAGTTTCCGGTTGTATTAGCAGAGGAACCAACCTATCGTTGCTGGTGGGAGAATAGGCATCTACCACAATTTAACTTGAAGAATCCTGAGTTTAAGGAGTATGTATTTGCATCGTATCGCCGTTGGGTGCAGGAGTATCATGTGGATGGAATTCGAGTCGATGTGTCATTTGAGTTGGGATTCGACTTTCTGCAGGAGTTTGGTTCGGCTTTGAAAGCGGAATGTATTGATCTTCAAATTATCGGTGAACTATGGTCGGATCCAAAACTTTTTATTGAACAAAGTCAACTGGATGGTTTGACTAACTACAGGCGATTAACGGGATCCTTCATGTCGTATATGGTTCGTCAAAATTGTAATTTAGAGCAGTTTGCTTCAGGTTTAATGAGGAATTATTTTTCATTTTCTCATGAAAAAATGCTTAGTAGTTGGACATTATTAAGCAGTCATGATACAGCGCGGTTCATTTCGTTACTTCGAGAACCACGGCAGATTTTTAATGCAACTTTTTTGCAATTTTTTCTGCCAGGGAGTCCAGTTGTTTTTTATGGTGAAGAAGTTGGTATGGAGGGCTTTGCTGATTCAGATAATCGACGGTCGATGGATTGGCGACAAGTTGATGAGGACAACCACTTACTACAATGGTATCGAAAATTAATCCGGACATGGCAGCGATTTCCGGTACTTCAGACGGGTGATTTTAGAATTCTAGAGGCATCCGATACCAAACAAACTCTTGTTTTCAGTCGGCAAACCAATCAACAATGGGCGCTTGGATTCATCAATTTTGCGGAAGAAACTCGAGAGTTTGAGTTGCCAAAATACTTGGGAACAAAACAATTCTATGATGGAATTAACGAATTGGCTTTGAATATAGAGGTAATTTTATTAGAACCATTCAACCAAATGTTGCTAATTAGTGAGGAGGAGAAATGCAACCATCTGGCAAGCCGGCGTTAAACGAGATGCAATATATCATTCATGTAGCAGCCGAGGCTTTTCCTTTCTCCAAAAAAGGTGGTTTAGGGGATTTCGTCGGTAGTTTTCCGTATTATTTGGAACAGGCGAGTGGAATACCAAACATCATCATTTCACCATATTACGGTACTATGGGTAATACCTGCGCTGTTATCTATCAAAGTCAAATATACTTTAATGGTGAATGGTACGATTACGAAATTCTAGAAGCTTGGTCTGGTGAAATTCGTTATCTTTTTGTCCGTTTTGAGGAAGTATTTACACTTTCCGAAGTTTATCCGGAAGGCAATCGACCGTATGATGGGGAAGTCAGTCTGTTCTATTTCATCTTTGCGAAAGCTATAAATGACTTCTTAATGAAAGAGCAATTTCCCGTACGTACATTGTTCACCCATGATTGGCACGCGGCTGCAATTTATCTTTATTTAAGAGAAAACCGTGATCTCCGCACAATACATATCATTCATAATTATCATCATCAAGGGGAGTTTTATTCCGAATTACTTGACGCGTTAGATGAGGAACTGCCATTAGAATATAAAAAAGGGGGTTGGGCAAGGAGCAGTCTTTCGATGAACCAGATTGCGCTATCCAATACGGATCGGGTTATCACTGTCAGTCCAGGGTATGCCAAGGAACTACGTGAAAAGGTCGCTCCTCATTTGTATTTAGAAGCGATTGATACCTGCCAAAATAATTTAATTGGATTCTTAAATGGAATTGATAAACGTGTTTGGAATCCGCAAACTGATCCTTATCTTTTCAAAAAATATTCGGTTAAAAATCTCAAAGACAAACAATTAAACCGTGATTTTCTAATGAACGAGTTAGGTTTCAGAGATTCTACAAAACCAATTGTTCTCTTTTTAGGACGTTTGACCCAACAAAAAGGGATTGATCTTTTTATTAATATGGGTACGGGTAGATATTTCTCCCCACGCGAACGAATGGAACAGATTTTAGCTACAGGGATAAACCTTGTTGTATGTGGTAACTCAGAAGGAGGAATTAAAAGCATAGTAGAACGCGAATTCAATATGATACAAAAACACTTCCCATCCCATTTTCGGTTTATCAGCACCTATACCGAGGAAATTGCCCATCGGCTACTCGCTGGGGCAGATATATTGATTCACCCATCTCGTTATGAACCGTGTGGATTGACTCCAATGTATGCTCATGCCTATGGCACTGTTCCGTTGGTTACTCCGGTAGGTGGTTTACAGGACATCGTGTTGAATTGTATTACAGACCCTGAACGAGGGAACGGGTTTTGGATGAAAGATTACTCATTCTTAGCGTTACTAGAGATATTGGAACAGTCAGTGGAGTGGTATCACAACAAATTGGAATGGGAGGGGCTTATAACTCGGGGTATGAACAAGAATCATTGTTGGTCGGAACGTGTTAAGCCTTATTTAGAACTTTGTTGTGATGAACGATGAGAAACAAAGAGAGAATAAGTTTAACCTTTAGTTAGTAACTCGTTTCTTCGGACAATTTGCCGACACTTTAGATGGATGATGGTGGTTTTAACAGAACTGAGAAGAACGATATATAGAAAAACACGATATTTGACTACGAATCAAAGGGCCGCAAGTTCGAATCTTGCCGGGCGCACCATAGTAAATTTAAGGCTTTGCAGAAAACTCTGCAAAGCCTTTTTTGTGTTTTGTCACTAAAATATTATGGTGGATCCACCCATCCCTCAAAAGGGAGAACTAGTAAATTATTGCAGGAATTTGCGAAAAAAAGCGGAAAGATTTAACGAATAATGAAATAACCAAGAGCGGATCGGTAATGATGAATGGCTTTTAGAAAATCGAAGTCGAAAATACGAAGTAGAGGAGGAAAAGTATGAACAAGTTTTGGCAGGTAATCAAAGAGCTATTGGTAGCGAATGCGAAATCATTACAGTACCCTGGTAAAAAGCGACACCGCGGTTCCAATAAAAAAGCAATTAAAGTTAAGGGCGTAAAGCAAGCACGGTGAGAAGTGCTTAACAATCATTTCTCGTCATATGTAAAACAAAAAGTCCCCTTTATTGACAAATGGTAATATTTCTCATATAATTGACTCAACCGATCCCGCCGCGCCTCGCTATAATGCGCACCATGGCGGGACTTTTCGTTTTTGGCTGAATCAAACCGGAAATCCAAAGGATCCGAAAAAATGACGACATTACGGCTGGCTACTTTTAATGTTTGGAATCATGACACCGCGTGGCCGCAACGACTGGCGGCGATTTGCGAAGAGATCAAAATGGTAAACCCCGATGTAATCGCCTTGCAAGAAGTGAAAAGTGCGGACTCATCCGCTCAGGATATTGATGTTGCCTAATCTACGCGAAAACGCTACCCAACCCCGCGGCGAATTCAAGATTGTGCCGAGTGATCATTACGGTTTATTGGTCGATTTGGCACTGGCAGACTCGTTATAACAATTATAATTAACATCAAAAGAGGAACTCACCATGACCTTTGCCGACAAAGTGATCGCCTTCAACCGCACTCTCAACTTTCAGGGAGAACTGCCCCCGGGCATTCGGATCATGAATCCGTTCCGGGAAGATGAAACAATCATCCCCATCTCCTCATCCTTCTATCAGAAGTTTTATAACGACGCCAAGCCGCGCCGGATGATTTTAGGAATCAATCCCGGCCGTTTCGGGGCGGGGGTGACCGGGGTTCCGTTTACCGACACCAAACGGCTGACGGAGCAATGCGGCATCGCTTATTCCGGCAAGGAAACCCATGAGCCTTCCTCGGTTTTCGTTTATGACGTCATTGAAGCCTATGGCGGGACGCACCGATTTTATCAGGACTTTTACATCAACTCCCTTTGCCCGCTGGGTTTTACCAAAATGGACGCCAAGGGACGCGAGACCAACTACAACTATTACGATAGCCAGGAATTGACCGAAGCGGTACGGGAGTTTATCGTGGCGAGCGTCCGGCGGCAACTGGAGTTTGGGGTCCGCACCGACATTTGCTATTGTTTCGGGACGGGTAAAAACGAACGGTTCATGCGGGCGCTCAATCAGGAATACCGGTTCTTCGACCGGATCATCCCGTTGGAACATCCGCGGTATATCGTGCAATATAAACTAAAGTCCAAACAACAATACATTGATAAATACCTGGAAGCGTTGCGGGCGTGAAGCGCTAGCCGCTGAATTGCAACAATTTACTCATGCGCGAAAGAAAATAACGGTGCGAATCTCGCACCGTTATTCTTTTCTCAGCTAATTTGCCGTTTCAGTTTTATTTGATAAAGCACCCAATATCCGCCTAGCAACCCGCCTAAGGCCAACAGTCCGCCCTGAACCCCGGCTTGCTTTGCGATATAACTGAACCCCAGTCCAATCGGAATCGCGACGATCCGAAAAGCCAGCGATTGGAACGATTCAACCGTCGCGCGGATTGCGGAAGGGATCCGGTGCTGGCAATAACCGGCGACCAGCGGTTCAATGATTCCGGCCGCGCCATAGACCCCAACCATCACGAGAATTCCCCAGCCATTCCTCAAGCCAGCCATAGCTACGAAGCCGACCGCCATGAGACCGAGCAAAAGGGCGAACAAGGTCGGAAGGGAGCGTCTTTGGAGGCGGTGCGCCACCCAACTTCCCAGACTGACTCCTAAGCTATTGACCGAACTGACCACCCCGAACCAGCCCAGCGGAAACATGAACCCATCCAGGTATAACTGCCAAAATTCATCCAGATAACTTAAGCAGACTCCGGTGATTACCCCATAGCTCATCACGATCCACAGTTCCCGATGAACCATAAGGAACTGCCACGAGCGGCTAACTAAGCGGGGTTGGGTGACTCCTGGCTCCGCGGACGTCCGCACGGTTGGTTCGGTCAGGGCCCAAGCGCTTACGAACGATACAATGACACTGCCAAGCGATAACCAATAAGTTGTTACCAAACCATAACGTGCCGCCACCCAACTTCCGGTTAAAGCGGCGAGCGTTCCGGCCAGATAATCGAGAGACCGGATTCGTCCCAAAATCCGCTCGAATTGTCGCGTTTGCTCCAGTTGTTTCAACGAATCATACAAGAGGGCGTTGGCTGTGCCGCTGGTCGCCGCTTTGGCGATTCCGGCGCTGATCATGGCGAGCGCAAATGACCAAAAATTCCAAGCATAAATCAGGATCAGCAATTCCAAACAAGTAAAGAAGCCCCCGCCAACCATCAGCCATTTCCGGCTCCAACGGTCGGCCCAATAACCGGTGGGGATTTCCAGGACGCTGACCGTTATCGCGTAAATGATCTCCAGATAGACAACTTGCTCAATTTCAATCCCGCGCCCGCTCCAAAATAAGCGTTCAATCACATAAGCGAAGACCAAGGCGTGAGAAAACCAATACCCGTACAGAATTTTAACGTTAGATTGCAATTTATTAACGACAGACATCTTCCCCGCTCCTTTCGGTATCAGTTTTGATCCTGATCCGACGGGGGAGCCCGGGAAGGGTATTGGGCGGTTCAAAATCAACAGGGTCCGCGAAGCATTGATTTCACCTTCTTTCAATCAAGTGTTTTACAATGGATGAGGTTGACACCCGACCGGTCGGCGTGCAATTTTATGGAATAATATTGTAAGAAGTTAGGCGAAATTATTTAAAACCCTTCCGCTACCAAAAAATGAACGCAAACAAAGACAATCGTATTTTCGCTAAGCTTGCCGGTGGTTGGGCCCGCTATAATGCAAATACGGTACCAAAAATCAGACAAAGAGGTATTATTTCAAGTTGGAGGGTTCAAGATGGCTAGAAAAGCAAAAAAATTAAAATAAAAAGCCTAAATATAAATGTATGAAATTACTGATACCTTATATTAATAAAAACCTCCGGTATTTCATCACAACAATTAACGAAACACTGGAGGTTAATTTTTTGATGCTTTCATCTTTAAAGTCCTACTTCTTCTCCGATACATAAACAACTATCTCATCCAATGGCACATCAAAATATTCGCAGATCTTATGCAATACCTCCATGGACACATTTTCACCCTTGCTCATTTTTGCCATGGTTGATGGCGAAAGTTTCAGCGCGATTCGGAGGTTCTCACGATTCATTCCTTTATCAATCAGTAATTTCCACAACGGATTAAACGAGAAGGCCATTTCATTACACCTCATAGTATGATTGCGGTATTATTCTTCGTTTTCGCAAAGAAATTATTAACATATATTGACTATTTCTTTGTATTGATATAGAATATTTTTGTAAAGATAAATAAATTCATTAATATAATTAATATCCTTATCCACCTCGTTAACGTGATGAATAATAACCGCAACAACGTAGGGATCGCTTTGCGTAGCTTGCATAAGTTATTCTATATTTTGCCAAGGCTTTCCTCTCTGCAAGTAATAAATTTTGAGAGGAGAGATGTCATGAAAGGCCAGCGCCAATACACCGTAGGATCCCTCCACAAAAACAACCAAAAAGTCCCCCTCATCCGCTTATCCGGTCATTGGTTAGCCCAAAACGGTTTTCAAATCGGTCGACCCATCCGCGTCCGTGTCTTGTCAGGTAGCATCAGCCTGGAGTTGCAGCCACCGAAGGATGATCCGCCAAAATCCATCGAAGGATTTCTAGTCATGCATCATCAAGGCCATTACGCCATCTGCAACCGGGGATTGTTTCATGAATTGCGCCGGGACGATTGCGTGGCGGTGGAGTTAACAAAGGACGCTTGGATGACGATGAAAGTCATGCGGGATATGGAAGGGTATTATTTGCAGAATAACGAGATCGCGTTTTATCCGAAAATGGTTTATGGACGGTTGATTGATCAGGAAGAAGTTGAGGCGTTTTAGAGTGACGGTCAGCGCTGCCGCAACCGTGGACGGAAAAGAAAGACAAAAGAAGCAAGGAGATGGTTTTCGGTTCGCTCGGAAAGCTGGATATGTGAATAAGTAAGCTTGCCCGAACCTCCCGGCGGCTCATCCGTTCCGGAACAGTTTATGCGTAACAGTATAAACTGTTTTTTTATGGGCGGTTTTTAACCGTTGATACACGTCCCACAGATCAGGGTGGATCAAATAACTCTTATAAATACGGAAATAAGGTTTCGGAATCGCGCCAAATCCGCTGAAGAACTGTTCGATCGGCTCAATCATCGTCCCCTCAAAATCAAACCGCCGCGTCACGCGCCCGGCGAAGCGGATCGCGTTCCACACCAGCAAGGAATTGGCGCCGCTGGATTTATGGCGCGGATCGACCCCGGCCAGCAGATAATAGGCGGAGTTTTCATCCCATACCAGATACGCGGCGGCGTGGATTGCGCCGTTGCCGTCTTCCGCGTACAGGATCTTGCGGCAGTGCCGGCGGAGGCACGCTTGGTCGATCCGCTGCAGCGCCGCCAGGGAAGTCGGCGGATCCCAGCCTTGCCGGGAGAAGGTTTGCCGGTGAATCGCGTAAAAGTCGCTTAACGGACAGTCCTCCTTGATCGTCACCTGGAATTCGGCTTTTTTGATTTCGTGCCGGATATTGCAGCGTAAGCCGGCGTACAGGGTTTCGGCCGAGTCCAGCGTTTCTAATACATAGGTGTATCTTGTGGTTTGTTTAAAACCGCTCCAATAGAACGGCAGCCAGTTGGTCACCGAGTAGTGAAAGTCCTGCAGGTACAAAGCAACCCCCAATCGCTGCAATTGAGCGATGACGCCCCGCATGGTTTCTTTCTCATAAGACAACCTGGAAACCTGTTTTTGCAGCGGCGGGTAATTGATCCAGATCCCGTTGGTCTGCGTCAAAGGCGGTTGCACCACCAGCCGCAATCCCCACTTCCGCTTAATATAATAGGGAAGCGCCGCCAAAACATTATTTCCCTTGGTGTAAAGCAACACGTCCCAATTATCCGTCCCGCACGCCGCATCCATCCACCAATCCCGCGAAAAAATCGGAATCGATTGGTTTTTATTGCAAAGTTCCCGATACCATTCTTTTGCGTTCATCGACACCCGCCACATTCCAAGATTATTTTGTAACATTATATGGCATACATTAACAAAATAACCCATATAATGTTCACTGTATAACACAAAAGGACGGACGGGCCAATGAAAAAATGGATCGGTTGGAGCGGCGCCGCTATTGCGGTTTTGGGCATCGGCGCGACGGGTTTGGTAACATTATTCAATCCGGGCGTCCGTTTCAATCAGCGCAAATTACCGGTGGTCGCGGCGGCGCCTGCCCGGCCCCAAACGGCGGAGCGTTACGCGCGGCGGGCAGGGTTTAACATTTTGATTTTGGGCTTGGATACCTGGGAGCGGAGCGCCGGCCGAGCGGATCTAATCATGGTGGTCAATCTCAACCCGCAGACCCGCCAAGTGAACGTCGTCAGCATCCCCAGGGATACCAAAGTTCCGGCCGGCAGCCGCGGCTGGACCAAGATTAATCATCTGCATCTGTTGTCGGAAAATCAAAAAACACCCGGCGGAACCCAAGCAATGATCGACGCGGTCTGTAATTTATTGCAACAAAACCTGAATTATTATCTCAAAATCAACTTTCGAGGTTTTGAAGATTTCATCGATCAGCTGGGCGGATTGGATATTGACTTAGAGCGTCCCGTCAAATTGACTTTTAAGAACCAAACGCTGCCCGCGGGAAAAAATCACCTGGACGGCGCGACCGCCTTGGAATTAACCCGGGAACGCTTTTCACTGCCCGCCGGCGACTTTTCCCGGCAATCTCAGCAATTGCGGGTGTTAAAGGCCCTGGTTCGGCAATTGGTCCGGGCGGATAATCTTCGGAATTTACCCCGGCAAATTCAAGCCGCTCAAAAGAATCTGGTCGAGACCAATTTCAACCAAGCGGATTGGCTGGCGATCGCCGGATTATTGCACGGGTTGCCCGAGTCCAACCTCCAATATCATCAGGTTCCGGGCCGGTCGCAAATGGGACTGGATCCGTTGACCCATACCCAAGTATATTATTGGGTTCCCGATCGGGAAAGCGTTAAACGGCTTGGTAAAGATTATTTTTAGGATGAAATGGAGATTCGTATGATTCCCAAAAACGCCTTCGATCCCGAATACATCGTATTGGATACCAAACGCTACCTCCGTCTGTTCCGGCGCAAGTTCGGTTTGATTGTGGCCGTGACTTTGTTAACGGTCGGGTTGGCGGGATTGGTCGCGTTTTTGGGGTTGGAACCGGTTTATGAGGCGCAAACGACTTTATTGGTCATTCACAATCAGACGGAGCAACCGAAAGAAAATGGCGCCGCGAATAATTTGGAGGACTTGATCGCCAATATCACAATGTTGCCCGAGCTGACAATCAAATCGTATCTGGAACAAATCAAAAATCCGCTCTTGCTAAAAAAACTCAGCGCCAGACTGCGGTTGAACCCGCAAAAGTATCCGCTCAAACGTTTGCAGCGGATGATCATTGTCACCGCGATCAAGGATACCAATCTGATCCAAATCCGGGTGGATCATACCGATCCCAAGCTGGCCGTGGCGATCGCCAAGACCATTACCAAGTTGTTGCTTGACTCGGTTTCGGAAAATTCCAAGCAGCAAATGGCCAAATCGCTGGCATTTTTAAACAGCCAACTGCAGGACGTGGAAACGGAGTTGGCTTCCTTGCAGCGCCAAAACCCCGAAGCGGCCGGTGTCAAGCGGCGCATCGCCCGGTTGGAACAGACTTCCAATCTGATGCTGGAAAAGATGATTCAAACCCGAATCACCGAGTCGGTGAGCTACGGCGACACCAGTTTGCAGGAGATTTATCCCCCGGCTTTGCTGGATGAACCGGTGCGACCGGATAAAAATCTGCTGATGGCCGGCGCCGGTTTGATCGGCTTTGTCAGCGCATTGTTCAGCATCGGAGTTGGGGAGCGGAATCATCCTAAAGCCTATTTCAAAGAGGACATCGAATTATTTGCCGGGTTAACGGTAGTCGGTGAGATTCCTCATTTCAAACCGGTCCGGAACGATCAGGTAAGGAGATGGCGTCATGCCTAAAAAACCTTGTCAAAACATGTTGGTCAGCCGTTTCCGCACTGATTCCGCAGCGAACGAATCCTTTAAAATCGTGCGCACCAATTTGAAGTATTACGGTTGGACTCATCAAGCAAAGACGTTGGTGCTGACCAGCACCGATCCGGGGGAGGGCAAAAGCACGATCGCCGCCAACCTGGCGGTCAGCCTCAGCCAGACCGGGAAAAAAGTAATTTTGATCGACGCCGATTTGCGGATCCCGGTTCAACACCATATCTTCGCCGTGGAAAACCGGCAGGGGCTGGCGGATGTTTTATCCGGTCGGATCAATTTATTCATGGCAATTCATCCGACGCAACTGGCCAACCTCTGGCTGTTGACCTCGGGCACGGTTCCCCATAACCCTTCCGAACTGCTGGGCAACGGAAGACTGGCAACCATGCTCGACGAGCTGAAAACGCTATATGATTTCATTCTGTTGGACTGTCCCCCGGTATTGCCGGTGACCGATACTGTCTTGATTGCCGCAATTGCCGAGGGCACGGTGCTGGTGGCCCGGGAGGGGGAGACTGACTTAAAACGTTTGGTGGCGGCCAAACGCCAACTCGCCCAGGGCAACGCTCGTCTTTTGGGGGTAATTATGAATAAAGTCCGTCGCAATAAAAAAGAGAATCGCTATTACCATTACTACAGTTCCCGGCGCGGTTGAACCGGCGAATATTCATCGTCGTTCCGGCGCTCCGGTTATTTTCGATCACTACAATTTTATAAATCTAGGTGATTGCCATGCCGTTGACCCGTTCCAAAGAAATCAGCAATGAGCTCGCCTCCGCGATGTTGCCGGTGACCCTTGGCGAAAACCCGGACCGCTGGCGACGGGGAGTGAAGCGACTGATTGATTTAGTCGTTAGCGCCGGCTTGCTATTGACGGTGTTGCCATTGCTCCCGGCGATTTGCGTCTTGATTAAACTGGATTCGCCGGGGCCGCTAATTTTCAGCCAAAATCGGATCGGCAAGGGTGGCGAACCGTTCCGGTTTTACAAGTTCCGGACCATGATTCAGCATTCCGCTACTTTGGCGCAATGGGTGGCGGTAGCCGGGGAGGGTGTCCAGGCCGAGCAGGAAACCTTTTATAAGCTGCGCAACGACCCCCGGGTCACCAAGGTCGGCAAATGGTTGCGGAAGACCAGTTTAGATGAGTTGCCGCAATTAGTGAATGTGTTCAAAGGCGAAATGAGTTTGGTGGGGCCGCGTCCGATCGTGCCCGAGGAGATCGTTCGCTACGGAACGGCTTTTGCGGAGTATGTGACGGTCCACCCGGGAATTACCGGCTTGTGGCAGGTCAGCGGGAGAAACCAGTTGACCTACCCGCAGCGGGTCGCCCTTAATCAGCAATATATTCGGAACTGGTCGCTTTGGTTGGATTTGACGATTTTATGGCGCACCGTCGGCGCTGTGTTGAGCCGGAGAGGGGCTTATTAATTCAATGCAAAAGAGGGATCACGATGCCGCAATTAGTGTTTACCTGTGATGTCGAATGTCACGATCCCCAACGGAGTCCCCAATGGCTGCTGGGCAAGTCGGGAGCGCGACTTTGGCTGGAGGTTGTCGCCGGCGAGTTGGAGCGCCGCAACATCACCGGCACCTTTTTTGTGGATTTTGTCGGATGCGAGCAATGGGAGACGCCGCTCCGGCAGGCGGTTGAGATTTTAATTCGCCACCGGCAACGGATCGAACTGCATATTCATCCCGCCAATTCCGGCTGGTGCAATGTAAAAATGCTTTCGGCGCTTGGTTATGATGCTCAAGCTCGGCTCTTTGAGGCGGCAGTCCGCAATTACCGGCGGTATGTGGTCAAAGAACCCGCGATTTTCCGGGCCGGCGGTTACGGCATCAACAATGATACGCTCCGGATCTTAAAAGAATACCGTTTACAGGACAGCTCGTATTTTATCGGGAAAAGCCAGGTGCAAGTTACGCCCGACGATTACCGGCAGATCGGAGTGACCTCTCATCCGGTGACGGCCAGCCATTTTCGCGGGTTTGGCAAATATGTCAAACACGACGTCAATATCATGACCGCCGGAATTTTGGAACAACAAATAGCGGCCAACGACGTCATGCTTTTCATGCATTCCTTTTCGTTTAACCGGTTTCAACAGCGTAACATTCTTGAGCGGGACAATCCTTACCCGGTGAAGCGTTTTTACAAGATTCTCGCGCTGATCGACGCCGGGAAAACGCACCCGGTCGACATTGAGCAATTTCCCAATACCCGCTTTATTACGGCAATTTCCCGGCGGGCGATGATCGTGAATGCAATCTATATCGTGCTGCGCAATCACTACGGATTGGGGTGAGACGTCATGAACAAGATCCTCTTTTTATTTAATAACACGCCGTTGCCGCGCCTCAATAAGCGGATCAAAGTCGCTCAAAACCTTTTTGAAGTCCATTTGATCTACTGGGACCGTTGTCGCGCACAGGACTTGCGGCCAAGCTTTGTTCCCGGAGTTCAAGTCGTTCCACTACGGGTGAAAGCGCCCTTGGGCCAAACCTTCCAGCGGATCTGGCCGTTATGCCGGTTCTTCCGGCAAGGTTGGCAGGAGCTTAAGCGGATTGAACCCGACCTGATTCACGCCTGCCAAATGGATATGTTGATCATTGCCTGGTTTTATAAGCTAAAACAGCCCCGGGTCCGGATCGTCTACGAAGTGGCCGATCTAGCCAAACCCAATCCATTCTTTTTATGGCTGGAGCGACGGCTGGAACCTCTGGTGGGACAGCTCATTTTGACCAGCGAAGCTCATTATCGTGATTATTACCGGCAAGTATTCAATCGGGAAAAAACATTGGTAATCCCCAATTGTCCCGAACGGGCGGTGTTTGAAGGATTTGTGCCCAAACCGGCCGCCCCAGAGTTGGTCATCGGCTGGATTGGTTCGTTACGCTATTTCGAACAGCTCCAAATGTTGATTGAGAGCGCCGGAGCCGTTGGCGGGATCCGGGTGGTGATCGCCGGCGCCGGACCCGAAGCGGCTAAAGTCCGGGCGCTGACGGCCGGCCGTGCTGAAGTAGATTTTTGTGGAGCGTACAACTACGACGCGGACATTCGGCGGCTCTATGCTAAGGTGGACTGTCTCTACAGTGTTTATAACGCGGATTTGCTCAATGTCCGGCTGGCTTTGCCCAACCGGCTTTACGAAGCGATCCATTGCGGTCTGCCGCTGATTGTCGCCCAAACGACGGAGCTCAGTCAATTCGTCACAAAGCATCGAGTCGGTTTTGCGGTTGATCATCGCGATCCAGCGGAGTTGGTTGCGCTGCTAACCCAGTTGATCAACGACCGGCGTCTCCTCGCCGCCTGTGGCGACAACTGCCGCCGCTTGCGCGAAGAATATATCGTTGAAAACTTCAATCGGCAGCTGTTGGGGATCTATCAAAAACTGGCGTTGCCCGACGCGTGCCAATAAGGAGTATTCATTGACGAAGCATCAATCCTTAAAAGCGCTGGCGGTCATCGCCATCGCTACGGGAATCGGACGATTGATGGGTTTTTTCCGGGAATGGATCATGGCGACCTACTTCGGCACCAGTGCCGCCAATGACGCTTTGGTCATTGCATTAAGCCTGCCCGATGTGATTTTGGGCATTGTGACCGTGTCGTTAAGTACCGCATTGATCCCGGTGTTTCTGGACGCCCGGGTCAAACAGGGGGAAACCGTCGCCGAAACCTATATCAATAATCTGTTGGTAATGATTCTTGGAATCACTACTGCTGTAACAGTTGGGGTTTATAGCGCGGCGCCGCTGATCCTGAAAGGCATGGCCGGTGGTTTTGCACTGGCGACCCAGGACGTATCAGTCAGCTTGCTCAAAATATGCTTACCGATGATTGTATTAAATGGCATCAGCGCGGTTTATACCGGGTACCTCCAAGCCAAACTCCATTTTTTCATCCCGGCGTTTATCAGCATCCCTTTGAATGCGATCATCATTACTGTTACCGCCTGCGGAGCGATCCACTGGGGAATTAACGCCGTTGCTTGGGGTTATCTTGGCGGTACACTGTTGCAAACGCTGATCATCTGGATCGCTGTCCGCCGCTATCGGTTGCACTTTCATTGTGATTTCCGGCAAGGCCGGCCATGGCTGATCCGGACTGGAATTTTACTGCTTCCGGTGCTCGTTGGTTCGGCGGTGAATCAGGTCAGCGGTTTGTTTGCCAATTACTTGGCCTCAGAGCTCCCGACCGGTAGTGTCTCGGCTTATCATTTCGCCACCCGGTTGATTCTTTTTCCCCATAACGTCTTTACCATGTCTTTGACCACGGTGGCTTTTCCGTCGCTGTCCCAGAATATCGCCAATCACGATCTGCAGGCGTTTAAAGGAAATATCCTGCGTTGGCTGCATGTGTTGCTGATCTGCGTTATACCGATTACGGTGATTTTGGTTACAATGCATCAGCCGATTGTCGCCTTTGTTTTCGAGCACGGCCGCTTTGACCGCAATTCAACGCAAATGACATCGCAGGTTCTGCAATTACTGGCATTTAGCCTTCCCGCCTTTGGAATGCGCGAGTTGTTCAACCGGATCTTTTTTGCAGTTCAAGATACCGTGACTCCGATAATGAACGGAACGGTTACAATGCTGATCAATATAACTTTCAATCTGATTTTGGTCAAGCGGATTGGCCTGAACGGACTGGCTTTGTCCGGTTCGCTCGCAACGTCGATTACCATTCTGTTTCTCTTTAGAAAACTGGTCAAAAACCAATACCTTCAGATCCGACGGCGGCATCTGTATCAATTGGGGCAATGCCTGCTGGCGGCGGCTGCCATGATCGTAGCGATTGAAATCAGCACGTTATGGGGAGCGGCCCGGATTAGTTCCGGTGCCCTTCTGGTCAAAGGGATCAGCGCCGGTTGTATCGTTTATGGCCTCACGGTAATCTGGTTTCACCGCAATCGGGTCTGGGTCCGGCCTCCAAAACCCGTTGCGGCCATCGATTAACAATGGATCGGTGATTCATGGAAACTTTCTGTACTTCGGTTACGCCCAAATATCAAATAACGCTCTGTCTGAACGCGTTGCTTTTTGCCCTGTTGTTGACGGGCGGGGGATTGCGTTTCATCTTGGGAATCGGCACCAACAGCTATTACCCCCTATGTATCACAGGGATCGGCCTAATCACGGCGGTTCGTTGCTGGTGTCGCCCCATTGGGTTGGTCCGGCAGAGCAGTTCCTATTTGGCCGCCATCGTCATCTTGAGTGGCTGGTTGTTGCTGAGTTTGTTTTGGACCGTATCGCAAGTCCAATATCAGACCGACCTGCAATTGCTGTTGGGAATCGTACTGACAGTGTTGCTGTTAATCGTGAATTGGGAGCCCGGCCTGTTCGCTAAAGTTTTGGACATCACGGTATTTTTTACGTTGGCGATGGCCATTTATGTTATCGCGCAAACGGGAGGCGTGTTGGGGATGAGCCCTCACGGAGCTTTACCCGACGAGCTGTACCTAACCGCCGGGCGCTTGATAGCCCTCGGCTATTTGATTGGGTTGATCCGGTTTCTGACCGCAGGCCGCCGGGGGTGGGGATGGTTCATTTTATCCTCCGTCCACTTTGCCGCGCTGGCTGTCAGCGAAGCCCGGGGACCGTTGCTTTTTTCCATCGGAATCATCGTGTTCTTACTTACGCTGGGAGTGGAGTTGCGAAATGGCAAGTTACGGCTGCGTCTCGCCCTGATCGGCAAATATCTGCTTTTTTTGATCCCGGTTTTGGTCTTGGTATTGTCGTTCAGTTTGCGAGTGGACAATACCCGGCTGCGCTTGTTGCGGATCTTCAGCGTCACCAATGAATTGACTGAAGGCGGGCGAGGCGCCGTCTGGGAGCGGGCTTGGGAGAGCATAACCCAGGCGCCTTACTTCGGCTACGGGTTGGGGAGCAGCGGTCTGATGTCCGGCGGACCGGAGGATTACTATCCCCATAATTGGTTGCTGCAAATTTGGCTTGACGGCGGTCTGCCGGGAGTCGCGGCGTTGCTTTGGATTGTTGCGTTGCCGCTATTGGTTTTGGGGTGGCGACAACCGGCTGGTTGGCGACGGCAGCCGGAGCTGATCATTGCCGGAGCCTGCTATCTCCTGTTGGTGCTGGAATACTCCAAATCCCATAATTTCTATATTGCCCGGGATCTGTTCTGCTTCGGAGCGGCTTTGCTGCTGGAAGCCTCGGATCCGCGAGGGAGGTGCTTGCCGGATGGCACGGATTCTAGCGCGCTTTAACGGCGTAATCCATTATCATGAGCAAAGTCTAGTTTACGGTTCAATCAATCAACGGATCTACCGAAGTTCGGATGGAGGGCTGCAATGGCGATTGCTGACTACGCTGCCGATTTCCGGTTATTGGCGAGTGTTGCAACGACTCCCCTTGGGGCGACGCTTTTTCCGGGCCGGGATTCGCCATATCGTTCCCGCTGGCGATCATTTAGTGATCTTTGGTTATGGCTTGATCTATCGTTATCACCTCGAAACCGCCAGTTTCAGTCCACCCACTCGAATCATCGGCTCCCGTCCGTTTGCGGTTTGCACCGGGCCGGGCTGGTTGTATTATGGCGAGTATGGGCGAAATCCCAAGCGGCGGCCGGTCAAGGTCCTCCGCAGCAACGATCATGGCGTCCACTGGGAAGTCGCTTATGTCTTTGACCGGATCCGCCATATCCACGGCATTTTTTACGACGCGGAGTCGGACGCTATTTGGGTGACGACCGGTGACGAAGATCACGAATCGGGGTTGTGGGTTACCACCGACCATTTTCGGACCGTTCGTTTGGTGTTGGGTGGCAGCCAACGCTTTCGAGTGGTTTGGCTGCTTTTTACCCCGGAATCCGTTTATTTCGGTTCCGACACCGGCCGGATTCCCAATGCCCTTTACCGCTATTCCCGCCGGGACGGGAAGGTTGAAGCGCTGCAGTTGGTCGACGGACCGGTGTTTTATGGAACCCGGATCGCCGGCGAGTTGTTTTTCTCAACCGTCTGCGAGCCAAATCGTTGCCACCCTACGAAACAATTGACGGTTTGGCGTTCGACCGACGGAGCGGCATTTCGTCCGTGGCTGCACTTGACGAAGGATTGCTGGCCAAAGCGCTGGTTTCAATACGGGCAGGTGCTGTTTCCGGCCGGTCCGGGTCAAGCCGGAGCGGTGTGGCTCTCGGCCGTCGCTTGCTGTGATTTCAAGGGAAGCATGAAGATCATCCTCGCAGAATCCAGCGCAGCGGGAAATTAGCCGCAAAAAACGGGTTGCAAATATTTGGGGATATCATTTCAACGATTAGATAGAGACATATTGCAAGCAAGAAGGAAAGGTGGGGTTATCTTGTCCACAATGTGCGTGCTCGGTCTCGGTTACATCGGATTGCCAACCGCCGCGCTGTTTGCCACCCATGGCTATGCGGTGCTTGGGGTTGATATCGACGAAACCATTGTCAACCGGATCAACCGCGGCCAGATTCATATCGAAGAACCAGGGCTGAATCTGATGGTGAAAGCCGCGGTCAATTCCGGGAATCTTTTGGCGCAAACCCAACCCGAAGCGGCTGATGTCTTTATTATCGCGGTCCCGACGCCGATCACTCCGGATAAGCGGGCCGACTTGTCGTTTGTGATCGCGGCGGCGGAAGCGATCACTCCTTATCTGCGCCAAGGAAATTTGGTTATTTTAGAGTCGACCAGTCCGCCCCGGACGACCGCGGATCTGCTGATGCCCATCTTGGAGCGAAGCGGTCTCAACGCAGGCGGCGATTTTGATCTGGCCCATTGTCCCGAGCGGGTCCTGCCCGGAAACATCCTTCATGAACTGGTCTTCAATAACCGGATTGTTGGGGGAATCAACGAATCTTCAGCCCAAGCGGCGCGGGCTTTGTATCAGCCAATCGTCCAGGGCGAAATCATCGTTACCGATTCAACCTCGGCGGAGATGGCCAAATTGATGGAAAATACCTATCGGGACGTTAATATCGCTTTAGCCAACGAATTAAGCATCATTGCAGCCGACATTGATTGCGACGCGCTGGAGGTGATTAAGATCGCCAACATGCATCCCCGGGTTCACCTGCATCAACCGGGTCCGGGTGTCGGCGGGCATTGCCTGGCGGTCGACCCCTGGTTTATCGTTGAAAAAAGCCCCAACGCCAACTTGATCCACTTGAGCCGGAAAATCAACGATCAGATGCCGTATGTCATCGCCAAGCGAATCAAAACGATTGTTCAGGGAATTTCCGATCCGGCGGTCACGCTTTTGGGCGTTTCCTACAAAGGTAATGTCGACGATATCCGGGAGACTCCCGCGCTGCCGATTATCGAGCAATTGCAGTCCGGCGGCGTCGCGGTGCGGATTTACGATCCCCATGTCCGCCATTTTCCGTTTGAACTGATGAATTTGGAGAGCGCTTTGCTCCAATCCGATTTGATTGTTATCCTCAGCGACCACAATGAGTTTAAATATCTTTGTCCCGCCGAGATCGGCCGGTTAATGCGGCATTGCAACGTTTTTGACACAAAGAACTGTATCAATGCGGCGAAATGGGAGGAAGAACACTTTACCGTTCAGATGTTGGGCCGGGCGAACCGGAAGGCTGCCGTCTGCCGATGACAACGGAACGGCAAGTGGCAACGAAACGGGTCACGGTAATTACGGCGTTTTATGCCCCGGAGACCTCAGCCGCCGCGAAACGGCTCCGGGCGATCGCTGACGGGTTCCGGCGCAACGGGTGGGATACGCGGGTCATCACCCAACTGCCCAACTACCCCCAAGGCCGAATTTATCCGGGTTACGGCGAAGCCGTCGGTGTTGAGCGCGATGAGGACGGGATTGAGGTTACGCGGCTGAAGCCGGCGCTGATTCCCAAAAACCAGTTGTCGCGCAGATTCTTTGCGGAACTGCGTTTTATCGTCAAAGCCGTGCGTCAAGCGGTCCGTTTCCGGAGCGACCTGATCTACGTCTCCTCGCCGTATCTCTTGAACGGTTGGTGGGTTACTGTCAACCGCCGGCGGCTGGCTTCCCGAATCATCTGGGAAGTCCGCGATCTGACCTGGCTTTACGCCGGCGCTTCGCAACGTGACCGTTTCGCCGTGGGGAGGCTCTTCGAGAAGTTGATGGCCTGGACGGCGACGCATGTGGACGCGGTGATTACCACCACTGCCGGGCAAGCGGAATATCTCGCCGGACTTAGTCGCATTAAACGCAATCTGGTCTGTCCCAACGGGGTCAGTTGGGAACATTTCGAGCTGATCCGCAAGGCGGGATCCCTCCCCAAACAGCAATTTACCGTCATTTATGCCGGCTTAATCGGCTATCCGCAACAACTGGCGACCTTCGTTGCCGCAGCGAAAGAACTGCCGGAGGTGCGTTTCATCCTGATCGGAACCGGAGTGGACCAACCGGCGCTGGAACAAGCTGCCCAGGAACGCGGCATCGCCAATCTCTCATTCATCGGATACTTGCCGTTGGAAGAATTGGCGGCCTATTACCGGACGGCGGACGTTTTATACGCCCAATTGCGGGACGATCCGGTATTCGCCCGGACCCATCCTTCGAAAATATGGGAATATATGGCCGCCGGCAAGCCGATCATCTACGGCGGAGCGGGCGAGGGGGCGACGACTCTGCAGACCGCCGGGGCGGGGCTGGTGATTCCGCCGGAGCAACCCGCGGCGTTGGCTGCGGCCATCGCTTATCTTCGGCAACACCCGGAACTTGGCGCCACGATGGGCCGGAATGGACAGACTTTTGTGTTGAAGCACCGGATCCGCGAAGATTTGGTGCAACGATTGATCGCGCAAATTGAGGCGCTGGGGCAGGAGGTGCGTGGCCATGAGGTTGGCTGACGAAGGTGCGGCCCGGCTCAAACATTGGGTTTTCGCGCAAACCGGGGCTTATCGTCTGATCTTGCATTACCGGCCGGAGGAGCATTATCAACCGTTATTGGTCGAATCCCATCGTCCCGCTGCGCTCACTGCGGCGGGGCTGGCGGAAATCTCCGACTATCTGGAGCGGGGGTTAATCCGGTTGTTTGGCCGGACCTGGCGTTTAGCCGATTACCGGAAAAAATTTGCGAACAGCCGCAGCGCGAAACGGTGGTGGCGGCTGCCGCTACAGCGGTTGGCGTTTGACCCCAAATATCTGTGGGAGCTCAACCGTCACCAGCACTTGCCGTTATTGGCGCTGGCGGGTTGTCAGCCGGAGTGCCGGAGGCGACTGACCGAGCAAATTCGCACGGAACTGCTGGAATGGCTGGAAGACAACCCGCCCGAAAGGGGACTTAACTGGCGGTCCAATCTGGAAGTTGCCTTGCGGGCTTTCTCTTGGGTTTTAACCTATCTGTTGCTGCGCCCGGAACCGGATTCCGGCTGGACACGCTGGCTGGCGGTTTTGTCTCACCATGGCCGTCATTTGGAAAAACAGCTATCCTATACCAAAGCATGTATTCCCAATAATCATCTCCTCGGCGAACTTTGCGCGTTGGTCGTGTTGGGACTTTTTTTCGGCAAACCGCACTGGGTCGACTATTACCGTGAGCTTGACGCGGAAGTGCAACGCCAGTTTTATCCGGACGGGGTTAACTTTGAACAGTCAGTCAATTATCACCGCTTTACTTTGGATCTATTGCTGCTAACCCAAAATTTCCTGAAAAGCCAGGGGCTGCTCTGGAGCGGGCTCACCCAACATCGGCTTGACAAAGCAGCGCAATTCGTCCGGTGGGTCCGGCAACCGGACGGGTCGTTTCCTAACGTCGGGGATAATGACAACGCCCTTGCCGTTCACCCCGAAGTCCGGAAGGTATTGATCGCCACGCCGGAATCAGCTGTGGAAGCGGGCGTTCCCGCTTTCCGGGCGTTTCCCGACGGCGGTTTCTATATTTGGCGCAGCGGCTGGGGGGAGCGTGACAGCTATCTGCTGGTCAAGGCCGGTCCGAACGCTGGTCACGGCCACGCCGATCTGGGTCATTTTGAATATTGCCATCGCGGCGAGCCGGTTTTCGTTGATGCCGGCACCTATCAATACAACCGGGCGCCGCTGGAACGAAATTATTTTCGAAGCACAGCCGCCCATAATACCCTAGCGGTCGGCGGGGAAAGTCAGAGTCAGCCGTTGACTAATTTTCGCTGGTCGCGACATTCTCGGGTCCGGGATGTGTCATACGCCGCCGCCCGGACCGAATTGACAACCGTCTTTGAGGTCGCCATCGCCTACCCGGACGGGAGGTCTTTCCACCACCGGACCATTCAAACCAATGAAAGGCTCTCCGCGCTGATCCTTGAGGATCGTTGTCGTGGCGCTGCGACCGGCGTCGCGTATTTGCATATCCACCCCCAAAACCGGGTTCGCTGGGCGGGGAGGCAACTATTCATCGCCACGCCATCGGGAAATGATTTGCGACTGACCTTTATCAGCCCCGGCTTGATGGCGGTGCAATTGGAGACGATGCCCTACTCGGAAACCTACGGCGACCTTCGCTTCCAGCAACGGATCGGCATTCGGTTTCGATGCCCGGCCGGGGAGGGGTTTTTGCGGACGGTGATAGTGGACGAGGCGGGGCCTCCTCGCCGTTGACTGTTGGCAAATGGATAAGAACAGTCACGATATCTAAATATTCAGCCCAATTAGGACATTTGTCTAGGCACTATTCCTATAGGCAGTAATACTATATTGATAAGATTGGAGGCAAAGTTGATGCTAAGCACGGAATTTAACATAAGAAACAAACTCCAGCTAACTTGCGGCAAGATCAGGCAGTTACCGCTGCGGACTAGTTTGAAAGAACAATTGATAGCGGTTATCGATGCGGCACTAGAGGATTATCGGCAAGGCAATGTCCAATCTGTCATCAACGGGTTGGCAATCATCAAGGGAAAGATTGATATTTGGCAAAAGAACTCTTATTGCAAGAACGATAATATTCAGATCGTATTAGCGGATCTTCAACAACTTTTATATGGATTATCCGGTCAGGCGGCATGGGGATATGTGGGAGCGACCGGACCAAGCGGACCTACCGGCCCACAAGGTCCGCAAGGAGTAGCAGGCCCGGCGGGAGAGCAAGGCGCAGCCGGAGCTGTAGGCGTGCAGGGACCGGCAGGAGACCCAGGCCCGCAAGGTGCGCAAGGAGTAGCGGGTCCGGCGGGAGAGCAAGGCGTGGCCGGACCGGCAGGTGCGCAGGGACCGGCAGGAGATCCAGGCCCGCAAGGAGTAGTGGGACCAGCGGGAGAGCAAGGCGTGGCCGGACCGGCAGGTGCGCAGGGACCGGCAGGAGACCCAGGCCCACAAGGAGTAGCGGGACCGGCGGGAGAGCAAGGCGCAGCCGGACCGGCAGGTGCGCAGGGACCGGCAGGAGACCCAGGCCCACAAGGAGTAGCGGGACCGGCGGGAGAGCAAGGCGCAGCCGGA
>JAEYPR010000032.1 GCA_023410535.1 Bacillota bacterium
GAGGGGGAACCACCTGTTCCCATCCCGAACACAGCAGTTAAGCCCCTCCGCGCCGATGGTACTTGTCGGGAAACCGGCCGGGAGACTAGGTCTTCGCCAGGAGCAAAATTTTCAAAGAGACTTCAGTGTAAAACTGAAGTCTCTTTTTTTACTTTAAAATGCAAACTCCCATTATTCACCAAACAGGATAACCTAGTTTTATATGTTAAAAAAATGTTATAATTAGCATGATGCGATGATTACGGTGTAAGAGCTCACGGAGGGAATCGATTGAAAATTCCTTTGTTATTGAAGATTAGAAAGAGTATTACTTACAAACTGACAGTTGCTTTTGTATTATTAATTATTACACCGGTTTGCATCATCGGGTACTTATCGTTTCGGTTTTCCGAAACGGTCATCTTAGAGAAGGTTGGAATATCAACTTCGAAAACACTGGAACAAACCGCCGTCAATGTCGATAATCTTTTAAACGGCATGATCAGCGTTGCCAATACATTCAACTTAAATAGAGATATTGTTGAGATTCTTGATCGAAACTCGCTATCACTGGAGCAGAACTGGCGCGATGCAACGCTGATTGATAATTTGTTTGTTTCAATCCATAGTACTTTTTTCCCCTATAATAGCTATTTCACTATTACCTCCGCAACGGGCAAATCGTTCACCTCATGGGATACACTCCGGGGTTCTACCTTCAATGTAATGAATCAGAACTGGTTTAAGCAAATTCCGAATAACCGGTTTTCGTGGTTTACGGCTCAGACTAACTATGTCCATGAAGAACGGAGTCGTTATCCGCTGGTTTTTACGCTTGCCGGTAGTATTCAGGAGAATATTGGGCAGAAGGTTTATGGGAAATTTTTAATCAGTATCCCCCACCAGGAGCTCATCACGATTCTCAAAAAAGCCACGGTTTTTCCTGAAAGTTCATTGGTACTTTTAGATGATGCAAATCGGCCGTTTATCCATACAGGTCAAATTGGTGATAAGCGGTTATGGGCTGCGATCGATCCAAGAGAGTTGATGGATACGAACGGTTCGCTAATTATTGTCGCTTCGCATCAAAAATACTTAATCAATTATCAACGTCTCAATAAAAATGCTTGGAAAGTAGCGGAGATTATTCCGTATGAGTCACTGCTCGGCGAAATTCGTCAACTGGGATCGAAGATCGGTTGGGTACTTTGTTTGTTTATCCTGTTATTTGTGGTTATCGCGATTCTCATTGCAATTTCCATCACTCGTCCAATTAAACAGTTATGCGGTTCAATGCGTAAAGTTGAAGATGGGGATCTCACTGTGCAAGTTCGAGTTATCAGTGAGGATGAGGTTGGTTTATTGGTCTCAAGCTTTAATAAAATGGTCAAAAAGATTAAGGAATTAATCGATCAACTAGTTATCGAACAACGCCGGGAACGTGAATTGGAGTTTGAAGCATTACAAGCGCAGATTAGGCCGCATTTTCTTTTTAACACGTTGAATTCGATTCGTTGGGTCGCGGTGATGAATCAAGCAGATAGCGTAGCCGATATGATCAGCGCGTTAAGTCAAATATTAAAGATGAGCATTAATTCAAATAAATTTATCACCATTCAAGAAGAGTTGGAAGGCTTAAAAAGTTACTTGTTGTTACAACAGGTTCGATATAATTCACGGTTGGAGGTTAGTTATGAAATCGATCCGGCTGTTTTACAATTACCAATTATCAAATTGATTTTGCAGCCATTGGTGGAAAATGCAATTATTCACGGATTGGCAAAAAGCAATGAAGGAATGATTACCGTTATCATTCACCGTGACGGTGAAACGGTGATCGCGGCGATTCGCGATAATGGAAGAGGAATGCCCAGTGAAAAGGTTGCGGAGTTAAATCGACTTCCAGCTAACTTCAATCAAGCTCAACGACGAGGTATCGGTCTGAGCAATGTCCAACAGCGCTTACAGCTAAACTATGGAGACCAAGCAAAGTTAACGATTGACAGTCAGATAGGGTCTGGGACAGTAGTCACGTTAAGCTGGCCGCTTTTATCCGAGGAAGCGGGAAATTCATGATCAAAGTAATGATTGTTGATGATGAGTTTTTAGTGAGAGTTGGGATGAAATCGGTGATTGATTGGGAATATTACGGTTTCGAAATCTGCGCTGAAGCGGCGGATGGAATGGAAGCGTTGGCGTTATGCGAGACCCAGTCGCCGGATATTATCCTGACCGATTTGCGGATGCCTCATATGGATGGGATGGAACTAATCCGGCGGGTTAAAGCTAAATATCCGGAGGTTTATTTTATTATCCTTACCTGTTTGGATGAGTTAAACTTGGTCAAAGAAGCGTTAATTCTTGGAGCCAGCGGATATTTTATTAAAATTGCCGTGAATCCCCAAGCAATCTTAGAAATATTACTGCGGATCAAAGCAACAATTCAGCAAAGTCTTCAAAAAGCCAATGAGTTGGCATCGCTAAAGAAGATTATGGTGAATAACCGTATATTATTAAAAAGACAATTGCTGCAGGCACTGCTTAGTGAAACAGCGCTAATAAGCGAAAAAGAGATTGCGAGTCCGTTGATTCGCGATTGCGCGATTTATGAAAAAGCCAACATTTTCATATTGATTCGGGTGATCCAGAATCAAACGGTCAAGGACGCCCAATTGTTTTGCATGTCCATTTTTAACTTACTCGAAGAGATGATCAGCAATACTTTACCGCTGAGCGAGGTTTTTCCGGTATCGGAAACTGAATTTCTGGTGAGCGGCTGGCATGGAAGTCAATTAAGCGTCCAAAATGAAATAATTCAATCGTTGGTCCTAAACATCCGCGAGAGTATCCGCGTTTATTTTGGAACGCAATGTTTTCTGACGACGACCGATCATTATCACTCGTTTCGGGAGTTACCAAAGGCTTATCAAGAGTTAAAAACGGATTTAAACAGGGAAATGGCACGCTTAGGTCATCTTCCTCAAAATCGTTCCGGACAATATGCAACTTTGGATGAAGAGATAAAGTCTGCAATAGCCAACAGCTTAAAAACCGGTGATCAACAGTTGGTTTTAAATATTGTGGAACGGCTTTTCGCCGATGCGAAAGATCAAGGGTGGGAAATAGAACAATTAAAAAAATTGGGACTACAAGTCATGTTTTTGTTTGAGAAAGAGCTCCAAAAATACGATCAGTCCATCGATAGCCTTTTTGCCGAAGATTTGATCGGCCAACTGATGGGGTGCCAAAGTGAATTTGATCTGCATGAACGGATCGACACCGGTGTGACGGTGGGAATGAAAGCTTTAATTGATATGAAATCCAATTTGTATCGAAAAGATATTCAACGGATCATTGACCTACTCGAGACGCGGTATGCCGAAAAAATCAATCTGGATTACGCTGCTTCACTGATCAGCATGAACAGCGCCTATTTTAGCAGGCTTTTCAAAAAAGAGTGCGGGATTGGATTCGTGGAATATTTGAATAAGGTGCGGATGGAAAAAGCGAAAATATTTTTAGAACAAAATGATTGCAAATTACTCGAGGTCGCTGATAAAGTAGGATTTGAAGATGTCAATTATTTCAGTAAGTGTTTTAAACGGTATACCGGGATGGCGCCAAGCGAATATCGGCTAACTCACAGTCAATTTTTACATGGCAGGTAAAAAAATTACCTGCCATTTTTTTAACCGGGTATTTGTTAAAAACTCGTAAATAAATTGCTACAAACAGTATAAATCATCTATTCGTAGTCAGGCGGCGCTTTATTATAATAAAACTATCTTGAATTGGGAGGTAATTCGATGAAATTAAAGCATTTTTCCAAAGTTTCACTGATCGCGTTGGTGTTATTGCTGATCGGTACCTCGGTTACGGTTTTTTCAAAGGAAAAGAAACAGGATAGTGCGCCGGTGACGATTAAAATCTGGGGCGCAATTCAAGAAGATCAGGGGCCGGCCGAGTTGATCAGCAACTTTATGAAGGCCAATCCCAATATCAAAGTCGAGTATGTTTTTTACAAAAACGATCCGGCGGGAAATACTAAACTTAGCACCGCCTTAATGGCCGGCGACGATGTCGATCTGTTTATCAATTACGGCGCGCGCCGGATTGATCCGCGGGCCAAGGGCGGGCAGGCGTTAGATTTGACTCCGTATATCAGCAAAGAGCGTTTTAATATGAAAGACAATTTTGGAACCGACTATTATACCACGGACGGGAAAGTTTTTGCTTTACCGGCCAGCACCTTGAAGACGATGGTTTGGATCAACAAACAGGCATTGGACGAGGCTGGTTTGCCCCTTCCCAAAAAGGATTGGACCTGGGAAGATTACAAAGAGTATGCCAAGAAATTGACAAAAGGCGAAGGAGCCAATAAACGCTACGGTTCAATCTGGTATGATCCGGGTTATTCTTTCACTACGCCGGCCCGGGGGTTATTGGGCACCAACTGTTTTTATAAAGCCGACGGCAGCTCCAACTTTGACCATCCGGCGTATAAGATGTCTTTGAAATATAAATTAGAACTGGAAAACCAATTGAAAGTCCAGGAAAACCGGATTGAATTCATCATGGCCAAGCTGAACTATTGGTCGGAGTTTTTTACGGGGAAAGCGGCAATGATGATTGGGTCGGATGCTATGCTGCGTCATGCGCTTAATCAAAAGGATTACCCTCGGACCTGGAAAGTTGCTTTTGCAAATCTGCCCCGCTATGACAATAACTCTAAAGTAAACTATATGGGACGGACTTATTTTGACTATATCGCAATCAGTAAAAACAGTAAAAATAAGGATGCTGCCTGGAAATTAGCGAAATATTGGTCAACCCAAGGGTCGTTATATATGTTTAAATTCGGCCGGGCTTCGGCTTGGAAGAAGACTGATATTGGGAAGATATCGGATTTGATCATTAATGAATCGAATCAAAAATTGTTTGACATGTCGAGTTTTAAAAAAGTATTTCTCGATTTCACCAGTCCCGGTTATAACGACAATGATTTTACCGCCTACGCTCAGATCGATCAGATTATTACGGAAGAATATGAAAAAGCGCAGCTCGGTTCGATCACAGTCGATCAAGCCCTGGAGAATATGAAAAAACGATCGGATAAAGAGATTGCCAAAGAAAAAGGGAAATAACGATTCGGTTCAATGAGAGATGATTGCGGTCATCTCTCATTTTAAAAACAACGATGTTATAGTCAGGTGGGTTGGCCATGCAAAAATTTTTTTCGGGAAAAAATCTTTCCAAACAATTACAGGACGATATCACCGGTTATTTGTTTCTGGTCCCAAGTTTACTGGGGTTTGGCGCTTTTATCGTGCTTCCGGTCATGATGTCGCTGCTCCTGTCGTTTACCCAATGGGATCTTGTCTCCGGTTTTCAAGGCATCCGTTTTATCGGTTTGGACAATTTTAAGGAAATGGCGAGCGATGAATGGTTCATCAGTTCGATGAGGAACAACATTTTCTACACCGGATTGCTGGTGCCGGCCTCGTTGGGAATCGGTCTTTACTTTGCAACGGTGTTAAACAATAAGGTGTGGCTGAGACAGCTCTTGCGCACGGTATTTTTTATGCCGTATGTCTCAAATATCGTCGCGGTATCCGTGGTGTGGATGGCTTTGTTTCATCCGACGCGCGGCCCGATCAATTATTTTCTTCATTGGATCGGGATTACGAATCCCCCGATGTGGTTGGCGAGTGACCAGTGGGCGTTGACGGCCATTACGATAATTGGGATCTGGATTAATATCGGCTACAATATGGTGATATATCTGGCGGCGTTACAAAATGTCCCCAACGAATTATACGAAGCGGCCGATATTGATGGCGCCACCGGAGTGAAGAAGTTTTGGAATATCACGTTTCCATTACTCACTCCCACCACTTTCTTTCTGTTAATTACGGGAATTATCAATTCTTTTAAAGTATTTGGCCAAGTGAATGTGATCACCCAGGGCGGTCCGGGCACGGCGACCACGGTCTTGGTCTATTACATGTACACGGCGGCGTTCCGTTTCTATAAGATGGGTTATGCTTCGGCATTGGCTTGGGTATTGTTTATTATCATCTTTGCGATCACGTTGATTCAATGGAGGGGGCAGAAAAAATGGGTCAGCAACATGTGACAAATCTTCCGCGGCGTTATGCCCTTTCATATCCGCAATACCAATGGCTGTCCAAGTTGGGTTTTACCTTGGGGATGATTCTGATCGGTTTGATGATGATTGTGCCCTTTGTTTGGATGATCTCGGCCTCAGTCAAACGGGAGGCGGATATTTTCGTCTATCCGATTCAATGGCTCCCGAAGATCTGGCAGTTTCAGAACTATCATGACGTTTGGTTTGGCCGGGCTCCGTTCGGACTGTTTTATCTTAATTCGATCATGGTTACCTTTTGGACAGTTCTCTGTCAAGTGCTAACGAGCGCTTTGGCGGCCTATGCCTTTGCCAGGATCAATTTTCGGGGTAAAAACGTTTTGTTTTTGTTATATCTGTCGACGATGATCATTCCGCCTCAGGTGACATTGGTACCGAAGTTTATTTTATTTAATTGGTTGGGACTGCTGGATACGCACATCTCGATCATCCTGCCGGGCGCGTTTTCGGCTTTCGGCGTTTTCATGTTACGCCAATTTTTTGTAGCGCTGCCGTTTGAACTATCGGAATCGGCCCGGATCGACGGCGCCGGTGAGTTGCGGATCTTCTGGCAGATTATTATGCCGTTGGCCAAACCGGCGCTGGCCTCATTAATTATCCTGGCGTTCGTCTGGAGTTGGAACGACTATATGACCCCGTTGGTTTTCTTGCGGAGCAAAGAATTGTATACGATCCCGCTGGGTCTCGATTATTTCATGGAGGATGTCGGGACCGAGTATTCGCTGATCATGGCGGCAGCGGTCTCGGCGATCATTCCGTTGATTATGGTCTATTTTATGGGTCAGAAGTTTTTTATCGAAAGTATTGCGGCAAGCGGGATCAAAGGTTGAAATTGGGGGATGTGTCATGTATGACGTAATTGTAGTTGGCGGCGGCGTCGCGGGGTGCATGGCCGCAGTCGCCAGCGCCCGGAATGGAGCGAAGACCCTGCTGATTGAGAGGTATGGTTTTCTGGGCGGAAGCCTGACCAATTCCGGGGTTGGGCCCATGATGACTTTTCACGCCGGAGCGGATCAAGTGGTGAAAGGCCTTGCCGAAGAACTTGTCCAACGGTTAAAAGCGCGGAATGCTTCCCCGGGCCATATCGCGGATACCATCGGTTATGCTTCGTCAGTGACGCCGTTTGATGCGGAAAGTCTCAAAGTTATCTTGGATGAAATGGTTTTGGAGAGCGGTTGCGCCATCCTCTTCCATACGATGTTGGCGGGAGCGGCGGTTCGGCAAGGCCGGATTACGTCGGTCACGGTCTGTAATAAATCGGGTCTTTCAGAGCTTGAGGCCCGGCTGTTTGTCGATGCGACCGGTGACGCCGATTTAGCCTTTTTCGCAGGAGTAAACTGCCAAAAAGGGCGGGAAGCGGACGGCTTGGCGCAACCGATGACCATGAATGCGAAGATCGGGCAGGTCGACATGGCGGCAATTCGGTCCTATATGAAACAACATCCCTCGGAATTTTTGGTGAAAGATCAACCATCGTTGGACACAACCGCCCGGCTTTCGGTATCCGGGTTTTACACGATTTTAAGTCAAGCGATCGCTGAAGGCGCGATAACCTTCGACCGTGATTTTGTGTTATTTTTTGAGACTAATAATCCCTGTGAGGTGATTCTGAATATGACCCGGGTATTGCGCAAAGACGCCACCCATCCGGAAGAATTAACCCAAGCGGAGTTGGAAGGCAGGCGTCAAGTCCAACAAGCCGTCGCCTTTTTAAAAAAGCGGGTCCCGGGATTTATAGCCGCGGTCTTACTCAATACCGGAACCCAAATCGGGATTCGGGAATCCCGGCGGATTAAAGGGAGTTATTGCTTGCGAGCGGAGGACCTTTTGAGCAACCGTGAGTTCCCGGACCGGATCGCGCGCGGCGGCTATCCCATCGATATTCACAATCCCGACGGAAAAACGACCGATTCGATTCATTTGTCCACGGGCGCTTCCTATGGGATCCCCTATCGCAGCCTGCTCAATGACCAAATTACTAATCTGGCGGTTGCCGGTCGTTGTATCTCGGCTGATCATGAAGCCGCTGCCGCGATCCGGGTGACTCCGATCGCAATGGCGCTGGGACAAGCGGCCGGCACGGCGGCGGCAATCAGCATCCAAACCGGCCAAAGTCTGCATCGGTTGGATATTGGGCAACTTCAAGCCCGACTGGTCGATCAAGCGGCCATAATTTAACGTATTGCAAAGATGAAGGAGTGGTTGAAATGAAATTGCAAGGAGTCATCTGTCCGATGGTAACGCCGTTGGATGCGGATCAAAATATTGATGAAGTCGGCACCCGGCGCTTGGTAAATCGCCTGATTGATAAAGGGGTGGAGGGACTCTTTCTCCTTGGGACCATGGGAGAGTTCCCGATGTTGTTGGATACCGAGAAACAACGGTTGGTAGAGATCGTCATCGATGAGAACCGGGGCCGGGTGCCGGTATTGGTCAATGCGTCGGCGGAAGGACCGCGGAAGACGGAACTTTTTTTACGGCAAGCGATCGATTGCGGGGCGGATCTGATTGTTCTGACTCCGCCGTATTATTACAACACCCGCGATCAACGGGAGATTCGCGACTATTACCGTTATTTCAGCCGGAACAGCGACCGGCCGCTGCTGATCTATGATGCCGGCAAATATACCAATAATCCGATTTCCGACGATCTGTTAATCGAACTTAGTCAGGAGGAACGGATTGTGGGATTTAAGGGAATGCTTTTCGCACATCTTAATGCGTTGCGTGAATTAATCCATCGTGAGGATTTTGCTTTGTTTCAAGGCGATGAAAGTAGTTTGGATTTGGCGTTGCGATTCGGCATCGCCGGCGTAGTCCCGGGAATCTCCAGTTTGGCAACGGATTTATGCGTCAAGTTATATCAATTGGCCCAAAGCAATGACTTTGACGGCGCGGCGGCGATTCAGCGCCAATTGGCCGAGGTGCAGCGGGTTGTCTACGGTTCCGCCGGCAATCATTGGGGCAACGGTCACAAATATGGATTATCAGTACTTGGGCTTTGTGAAGCGCATATTGCCACGACTTTGATGCCGGTGAGTGAAACCGATCAAGCACAAATCCGCGCAGTGATTGCAAAATACGCGATCGTTTAATCACTTAATATACGCGGGGTTACCCTAAACTTATCGAAGTTAAACAGGTTAATAAGTATGGGACAGGTCAATGAGGTTTTGCAACAATATTCGAGATATTGTTGCAGAAAGAAAGCGGTTATTTTTGACCGGTTTCTTTCTGCATATCGTGGGACTTTCGCGACCTGATTTTATAATAATGATATTGGAATAAATTTCAATAATCGGTCGTTTTGCTTATTGCTACAAAACTTAGCGCACCATATTATATCTTAAAAAGACCTCAAAGGAGGATTTTCTCAATGAGTTTTTGTAGCCGTACCAGCTGTGGAAGAACCCAAATCAAAGCAGAAAAAGAACGGGTGAAGGTATTAAAGGTTGTTGGTGAAGCCATTGGTCAATTGGTCGTGCAAAATTCAATTGCGATCAATGCGGTGAAAATTATCAGCATCGATGCCGAATTACGCGACGTTGTCGACCATGTTTTTTGCAATAAAGTCGTTAAACAGGGTATTGTTCATAAACAGGTCATCTATGTAGACCCTCATGGGATTTTAAGAGACATTTCCGAGAATGTTCCGTTCATGTTGACTGTCGACATTCCTGGTGTTGAGAAGACTCCGTTTACGGATGTTCAAAACCATCTGTTGGATATTGATACCGATTATATTCTGGACCCAACGACCGAGCATTGCCCGGGACGGTTAGAACAGAAGATTGTCGCCCATGTCAAAGTAATTGTTTCCGAGTGGACCGTGATGGATATCATCACCAAAGTGGATTCGTTTCCGAAGGTAAACTCCATGCAACGGTCTGATTGTTGCAAAAAGAGTTCCTGCTGTGAAGGATCGGTCTTTGTGGGGCAAAAAAAGGATCACTCCATTCCGAATCTAACGAGAGTTATTTACTAAACAACATGAATTAGTGCGAGTTTCTTACGGAACCTCGGGTTATACCCGGGGTTTTATATTGTGACGTTTTAATATCCATATTCACAACGGTGTTTTCTTTTCTTAATTTTTGTTCTACAATATATTGATATTTTATATCCGGTAAATTACTATATATTGTATGAAGATGCATAATGGTTCCGTTTTTAACGTCGGTAATCGCGATTTCGCAATCAAGCCGCTGCGGCCGGTATCGTCATAAAAAAGTATTTTGGCGTAAATGTTGAGGTGACTGATGGATAAATTCATTGCTGCGGTGACGAAAAAAGGAAGTGCGTTAGCCATCCGGTTGGCGCCGCTTTTAAATGCCGAATGCCGAGTCCCCCTTCATTTTATGGACAGTCCGATTGACCCGAGAGGTTACCAAATACCGGTCAAGCAAGTTATCAAGGAAGCCTTCCCGAAATATTCGGTTTTGATCTTAATCATGGCTGCGAGCGGAGCGGTACGGTCGATCGCGCCCTTGTTACGGGACCAACGGACCGATCCGGCAGTGGTAGTGCTGGATGAAGAGGGGCGGTTTATTATCAGTCTCCTGTCGGGTCCGTTAGGCGAAGGGAATCAGATGGCACGCGAGATTGCGGCATTAACCGGGGGCACCTCGGTAATTACTACGGCGACCGAGGTAAGCAATTTACCGCGCTTGGATTATTTGGCACAACAATATCAATTGCGCGTGGAAAACGTTCATTGTTTGACCGAATTTACCGGGGCGATCGTCAATGGGGAACCGGTGGTGTTTTGGGACCGTTGGGGAGTTAGCGCCAATTGGCCGGAAAACGTGCGTGTGGTCTCCGATTCGCAAATCGCGTTACGGGATCGGGAAAGAAAATTGTTGATTGCCGGGTACCAAGATTACCCAGGATTGCCTCAGGGGGTAAGCGTGCTGGCCTTGCGTCCGGCTTGTCTGGTGGTTGGCGTCAGTTGCTTGAAAGGAACGCCGGGCGTGCGGTTAATCGGCGCGCTGCGGCGTTATTTTCGCGAGCGGTATTGGGCGACCGGGAGTATTCAAGCATTGGTCACGTTGGATTCATTGGCTGACGAACCGGGCTTATTGGAGTTATGCCAGGAGCTAAAAGTGCCGTTAAAACAATTCTCCACGCTGCAACTCCAAACAGCATTGCCCAACGCGGGAGGCAGACCCATTGATTTTAGTGATCAATACCGTTGGTTGAACGATGTGCCGGAAGCGGCGGCATTAAGCGGGGCGGAACACGGGCGGCTAATCGGGACCAGGGTGAACTTGGGGCCGATCTCCTTAGCAGTCGCCATCGTTTCCGGGCGTTCATAGTCCGGTGGTCGGCTGGTAAGCCTAATGGGGGAAAAAGTAGCGGGGATCATTGGAGTGTGCCGTATGGAGCAGGGGATTATTCAAGTTTATACCGGTGACGGTAAAGGAAAAACCACAGCCGCGATGGGTCAAGCGTTGCGGGCCTATGGGCGGGGCTTACGCGTTGCTGTTTTCCAATTGTTGAAAGCGCCGGGAGGGACCGGAGAAGAACAAGGATTTGCCGCCTTAAATCCCAAGCTATCGTTTTTGGCCTTGGGCAACGGCCAATTTATTATCGGACGAGCCCCGACCGGCGCCGAGATTGAACAGGCGGAGCAGGGTTGGGCGCGGATTCAAGCGGCAATGGCCTCGGGCTTATATGACCTGATTGTCATCGATGAATTGAGCCACACCGTAAATATGGGTCTATTAAAACCGAACCAAGTCAAAGCCGACCTCCAAGCCAAACCGGCTAATCTGGAACTGGTTTTAACCGGGAGTCAAATGCCGGAAGCGATTTTAGGCATCGCCGACTTAGTCACGGAGATGCGTATGATCAAACATCCGTTTCAAAAAGGGCTGGACGCCCGTCAGGGGATCGAATATTAAAAGGAGTTAACAAAGCCGATGTCAATTCAACATGGCCAACTTTATCTGGTCGGTACCCCGCTGGGCAATTTGGAAGATATCACGATGCGGGCGTTACGCATTTTGCAAGAGGTTGATCTGATCGCCGCCGAAGATACCCGCCACACGTTAAAACTGTTGAATCACTTTGGGATTAAAAAACCCTTGACCAGCATTCACCAGCACAATGAGCGGGAGCGCTCCGAAGGAATTATTGAGCGGATTCAAAACGGAACCAACGTGGCCTTGGTCTCCGATGCCGGAATGCCGGGGATCTCCGATCCGGGGAGCTGGTTGGTTCAGGAAGCCTTGAAACAAGGCGTGACGGTTGTGCCCATTCCGGGACCTTCGGCGGTGGTTACGGCATTGGCGGCTTCGGGTTTGGATACAAGTTCATTTTGGTTTGCCGGATTTTTACCGCGGCGCAAGAAAGAACAGGTGCAAGCTTTGGCCGCAATGAAAGAATTCCAAGGGACCTTGGTCTTTTATGAAGCGCCCCACCGGGTTAAGGTTACGCTTCAAAATGTCCAGCAAGTTTTGGGCGAGCGTCAAGTGGTTTTAGCGCGCGAATTAACGAAGGTGCATGAGGAATTTGTCCGGGGGCGTTGCGAGGAAATTATGCAACACTTGGAGCAAAAAGGAGTTAAAGGGGAATTTACGGTTCTGGTCGAGGGATGTCGGGAAACGGAGAAACCTCGACATGATTCGACAAATCCAGATTTGGAAAGATTTTTAAGCGAGATTAACGAAGGTAACGGCAGTTTAAGAAATAATTTAAAAACAATTGCTGATAAAACCGGTAAAACTACTCGAGAAATTTACCAAATCTATCTTGAAAGCAAGGCAAAAAAATAAGGGGAGGAAAACCACCTCCCCTGGAATATTTTAGCAAGCGCCTTTCATGGATTCAAGGCAAGATTTGCAAATATTCTTTTCTTTGAAGTTCTTGATACCCTCGGCGTTTCCACAGAAAATGCAGGCAGGCTCGTATTTCTTGAGGATAATTTTTTCGCCGTCTACATAGATTTCGAGAGCGTCTTTTTCGTCGATCTGAAGAGTGCGGCGTAATTCAATCGGAATAACCACCCTCCCTAATTCGTCGACTTTTCGAACAATCCCTGTTGATTTCATCATCTTTCGTCACTCCTTTCGTTAAAATTCGACAATCATCATCACATATTATACCTATATTTAGATTCAAAGTCAATTTAATCCAAAAAAAATCTTTAGTTTTTTTTATTACAATTAAGTAAATGGAATAATTGGAAAAAACGATTAACTCGGGAAGTTAATACGGAGAGATTTGGAAGTTATTTAAAATATCGGTTGTTTTGAAAGAAAGTTGATAGGAAATTTTAAAAAAATTTGGGTTCTTTATTAAAAAATGAGAATCGTTATTCGTCAAATTTGGCATCATTCCGGCTGGAACAGGACAAAGTTTGCTGCGCCCCACCTGAAAAATTTGTCGAAATTTCGTTGCGGAGGCAGGTCTTTACGGCAAGGTAACCGGCAATGAAAGCCGACCCGCTTGACAAAACGGATAATTGTGGATATATTATTTACAAATCATTGTAGAGACGATGAAGGAAAAAGTACTCGCGTGCTTGATGTCCAGAGAATCAGGAACGGTGGGAACCTGATCACGGGCGGGCGGGGAAGATGATTCCGGAGTTACCGGCTGAATTAGAAGTAGGCTTGGTCGTGTATCCGCGTTAAGGATTCCAAGTCCCCTGCCAAAAACGGGGGAGAATTGGGGTGGTACCACGAGTTTGACCTCTCGTCCCCTTGGGGACGAGGGGTTTTTCTGTTTCTTTACGGGGAATCGGACACCATGGATGAGTAATCATACAACGACTGAGCAAGCATGCGCAACGACTGAGCAAGCATGCGCAACGACTGAGCAAGCATGCACGACGACTGAGCGAGCATGCGCAACAACTGAGCAAGCATGCACGACGACTGAGCGAGCATGCGCAACAACTGAGCAAGCATGCGCAACAACTGAGCAAGCATGCACGACGACTGAGCAAGCATGCACGACGACTGAGCGAGCATGCGCAACAACTGAGCGAGCATGCACGACGACTGAGCGAGCATGCACGACGACTGAGCAAGCATACGCAACCACTGAACAAGCATGCGCAACGCTTAAGTCAGCTTGGAGAGCAGTTGAATCCGGGAGACAATAAATACCGGAACATTCCATAGCAAACGAGGAGGATGGATTATGGGTAAGTTTTATCTGACAACACCGATTTATTATCCCAGCGACAATCTGCATATCGGTCACGCGTACACCACGGTTGTGGCGGACGCTTTGGCCCGGTTTCACCGCCAGATCGGCGACGATGTCTGGTTTTTGACCGGCACCGACGAGCACGGGCAGAAAATTCAACGCAAGGCGGAAGCGGCGGGGGTCACCCCCCAAGCCTATGTCGACGGGGTTGTCGCCAACATCACGAAACTTTGGCAGTTATTCAAGATCAGTAACGACGATTTCATTCGGACTACTGAAGCCCGGCATGAGCAAGCGGTCCAAAAGATCTTCACTAAGCTTTATGAACAAGGCGATATCTACAAAAGCGAATATGAAGGCTGGTATTGCACTCCCTGTGAAGCGTTTTGGATGGAACGCCAATTGCAGGACGGAAAATGCCCCGATTGCGGCCGTGAAGTGGAACTGGTGAAGGAGGAAAGCTACTTCTTCCGCCTGTCCAAATATGCCGACCGGTTGATCAAACACATTGAAGCGCATCCCGAGTTTATACAGCCCGTCTCCCGAAAAAACGAGATGATCAATAACTTCCTCAAACCGG
The DNA here is from genome assembly GCA_023410535.1 of Bacillota bacterium. GTDB lineage: Bacteria > Bacillota > UBA4882 > UBA8346 > UBA8346 > JAEYPR01. The sequence continues at coordinate 14,883 of JAEYPR010000032.1, forward strand.
GACTGGAAGATCTGTGCGTCTCCCGGACCACCTTTAACTGGGGAATTCCGGTGCCGTTCGATCCTAAACACGTGGTATACGTCTGGTTGGACGCGCTTTCCAACTATATCACCGCCTTGGGATATCCGGATCAGACCGAGCTGTACCAAAAGTTTTGGCCCGCCGAACTCCACTTGGTCGGGAAAGAGATTGTCCGTTTTCATACCATCATTTGGCCGATTATCCTGATGGCGTTGGACGTCCCCCTGCCCAAACAGGTTTTTGGACACGGCTGGTTAGTCCTCGAGGGCGGCAAAATGTCCAAATCCAAGGGCAATGTGATTGATCCGGTCGTGTTGATTGAAAAATACGGTTTGGACGCCATTCGGTATTATCTGTTGCGGGAGATCCCGTTCGGTTCGGACGGGTTCTACACCGAAGACGCGTTAATACTCCGTACCAACCAGGATCTCGCCAACGACCTCGGCAATCTCTTGCACCGGACCTTGTCGATGATTGAGAAGTTTAATAACGGAGTGATTCCCGAGCCCCGGACATACCAGGATTTGGATGACCAAGTGATCAATCAAGCCAAGGCAAGCATCGCCGAAATGAGCGAGGCCATGCAGAAGCTTGAGGTCAACAATGCGTTAGCGGCGCTTTTCAAGCTGGTCAGCCGGACCAACAAATATATTGACGAAGCGGCGCCTTGGGCGTTGGCGAAACAACCGGAACAACGCCACCGTTTGGAAACGGTGCTTTATACCATGGCGGAAACTTTGCGGCTGAGCGCGGTGCTGCTCGTACCGTTCCTGGTCGACACGCCGGCCAAGATCTGGGAGCAACTCGGAATCACCGGGGAACCGGCAGCCCAGGCTTATCAACAAGCAACGCAATGGGGCGGTTTACCAGCGGGAACGGTAACCCGCAAGGGCAGCCCGATCTTCCCGCGGATTGAGGACGAAACCAAAGCGGCGTTGAAGGAGGAAAAAACAGTGACCGAAACGAAACCGGCAGTACCGACAACCCAACCGGCAACAGCCCCTGCGGCAGCACCGGAAGCTCCGGAAACCGAACTGATTAGCATCGACGAGTTCGCCAAGATCGACCTACGGGTCGCGCAGGTCCTGGAAGCGGAAAAAGTGGAGAAGTCCGATAAATTAATGCGTCTGAAAGTGAAAGTGTTGGGCGGGGAGCGGCAGATTATCGCCGGGATTGCCCAACATTATCAACCGGAGCAATTGATCGGCAAAGAGATTGTGGTGGTTGCCAACTTAAAGCCGGCGAAACTCCGGGGATTGCTTTCGGAAGGAATGCTGCTGGCGGCTTCCAATGACCAAGGTCAATTGGTGCTAGTCCGTCCGGAAGCCGAGATCGGCGAAGGGTCCAAGGTACGATAAATGTGGATTGACAGTCACTGCCATCTGAACGACGAGGCCTTTCAAGCCGATTTTGGCGCGGCGATTGCCCGGGCCGCCGCCGCAGGCGTCGACCAACTGGTGGTAGTCGGGTGCGATCTGCCCTCCACGGTACAGGCGGTGGCCATGGCGCAACAATACGCGGGAGTTTGGGCGGCGGTAGGAATTCACCCGCATGACGCGAAGTGCTGGGATCGCGCCGCGGCCGAACGGATCACGGCGTTGCTGACGGAACCGAAAGTGGTCGCCTTGGGAGAGATCGGCCTGGATTACCATTATAACTATTCCACCAAGGAAGAACAGCTACTGGCATTCCGGGCCCAGATGGCATTGGCGCGGACCACCGGGAAACCGGTGATTATCCATAACCGCGACGCGCATCAAGACACTTTGACGGTTCTCAAGGAACAGCCGTTGGGACCGGCCGGCGGGGTGATGCACTGTTACACCGGGAGCGGGGAGATGGCGGCGGAATTTATCAAATGCGGGTTGTATATCTCCTTTGCCGGCCCGATCACCTTTAGCAACGCGGCCAGACTTCGCGAAGTCGCCGCCCAGGTGCCCATGGAACGGATCCTGATCGAAACCGATTCGCCCTATCTGACCCCCCACCCCTTCCGGGGGCAGCGGAATGAACCGGCTTACGCGCGGCTGGTCGGCGAAAAATTAGCCGAAATCAAAGGATTACCTGTAGCGGAAGTGATGCGGCAGACGGCGGCGAATACCCGGAAGTTGTTCGGGATAGCATAGTTTATATTTGCCATAGCTAAATGAGCAGTTTGAACATTTTTTGAATGAATTGCGTCGATAATCTAAGACGGGGCGGTCGCAATCGCCCTGTTCTTTTATACGGCGCAGCGACGTATCATGGCAGTAAATCGGAGGTGTTTGATGATGGCCGATAAAACGCAGACTCCAAAACCGGGGATGACCATTGCCTATCGTCTGGGCGATGCTTTATATCTGAATATCACCAATCGCTGCGCCAATGCCTGTCGTTTTTGTATCCGTCAGAGTCCGGCCGGGGTTGGGTATGAGCTGTGGCTGGAACATGAACCGACGGTGGCGGAGATCATGGCGGCTGTCGGGGACCTCGCTTCCTACCGCGAAGTTGTCTTTTGCGGGTATGGCGAACCGCTGGATCGTCCGGAAGTAGTGATTGCGGTAGCGCAACAGATCAAAGCCGGCTGGTCGCTGCCGATCCGGATCAATACCAACGGTTTAGCCGACTTGACGCTGGGGCGCGATATTCTCCCCGCGCTGCAAGGGTTGATCGATGTCATTTCGATCAGCTTGAACGGTTCCGATCCTCAATCATATCAGGAAGTTTCCCAAAGCCGGTTTGGTCTGGCCGCTTATCCGGCTGTTTGTGCCTTCGCCCAACGGAGCAAATCCTATATCCCTCGAGTGATCTTGTCCGTCGTCCGTTATCCCGGGGTAGATGTGGACGCGGCAGCCCGCGTCGCCGCTGAGATTGGCGCCGAGTTCCGGGTGCGGGAGATGCAAGGTTTTGAAAAATAGAGGAGTTTGCAAAGTCACGGCGAATACTGTAGATTACTCGCTTTAGCCCAAAATGCGGTGGTTTGATGTTTGATCTAATTTTCACAATGCCGCGTAATCAAGAAAGCATAACGCAGGTCCGGTTTCAGGGTTCGGATCACGTTAGGCGTTTCAAGACCAGAGAGTTGGGGTTGTTAATTGGAGTTACCCGGACTCAACTCTCGAAATTACAAGCAAAGGTGGGATGGCATGCAGATTATCAACGGAAAATGGAAAGCGATACCCAAACAGACGTACATAGCGATTTTTTCCGGTTGTTTCTTGGCAATCTCATGCGTCGGATTTTTAGCTTATTGGATGGCCCTTGACCCGGTGACCGTGGAAGCGGACGGGAAAAAGCTACAATGGTCGACAGTGAGCGGTACCGTCGGTCAAGCGCTTCGTGAGAAGCAGATCGCTTTACACGAGGGTGATGAAGTCGTTCCGGGGCTCGACGCCAAAGTAACCAAAGATCTCCGGATTCAAGTGATTCGCTCTTTCCCGGTACAGGTAACCATAGCCGGGAAAACGGTTCAGGTCAATACAATAAGCAAAAGCGTGCGTGAGGTTTTACAACGGGCTAAAGTAAGTTTTGACAGCGACGATAAAATTCTACCGGCTTTAGAGACGGTGGTCACCCCCGGTCAGACCATTCGGGTGATCAGTGTCACGGAAAAGGTGGAGACGGTGCAGGTGGCAATCAACCCGGCTACCGAATACCGGAAAGACCGCACAATGGAACGGGGCGTTCAGAAAGTATTACGTCAAGCTGTGCCGGGTATGCTCGAACGTCAAGTGAAAGTTGTGTATGAAGATGGGAAACCGACTCGCCGCCTGAAAATGGCGGAAAGGATTCTCAAACCAGCGATCAATGGGATTGTTGCTCTCGGAATCAAGCCGATTGTAAGTACGTTAGTGACATCACGCGGAACTTACCGGTATATTGAACTGAAGAACATGGTGGCCACCGCCTATTATCCGGGACCGGAAAGCACCGGCAAATACGCCGCGCAAGCCCGGACCTACACCGGTAAAAAAGCCGGCTTTGGCCTGGTCGCCGTGGACCGTAGAGTAATTCCGCTCGGGACGATGCTCTATATCGAAGGGTATGGCAAAGCGGAGGCTGCCGATATCGGCGCGGCGATTAAAGGGAATCGCATTGATCTGTGTTTTGAAACGTACCGTGAGGCGATTATGTACGGGCGTAGAAATGTGAAGGTTTACATCCTCGAATAGGTAAGTTACATTGTAACCAAAGTCTGACCGAAAGGGCGCTGTCGCAATGACAGCGCCCTTTGCGTGGTGAGGCTTTTTTATTCAAATTTGATCTTAAAATTGTTTCGAATAAGTGGTTTCATAGATCTTGACCATCCGGTAGAGCAGTTCGTTATAGGGCGTCGGCACGCCCAAGCGCAAACCTTCCCGATAGATGGCGCCGTTAATGAACTCCACTTCGGTGGTTTTTTTCAGCTTCATATCCAACGCGGTCGAAGGGAGATGATCGTAAAGCTCGGGATAGATCGGGGTGTTGCCTTGGTTGGTTCCCAGCTCTTCCGGGGAAAAGTGGATTCCTTTGACTTGAGCGACCGCCATTACCTCGTTGCGGACTTTTTGAATCAGCGCGGCGGTGCCTTCGGTTTCAAGCGCTTGACCCATGGAGAGCCGGAGCAATCCGAAGAGCACATTGGTGGAGTTGTTGCGTAACTTAATCCAGACTTCATTGTCGATATCCTCGCGTAAGATTACCTTGATGCCATTTTTGCCAAAGTAGGCGGCGATGGTCTGATGGCCGGGTTCAATGATTTTAGTGGCCGGTCCGAAACAGATTTTGGAGTTGGCTCCGGCCAGACTCAAAATGTGGCCGGGTTCCAGCATTCTTCCGGCCAGCTCCAGGATGCCGTATAAAATTTTCGCACGGTCGAAGGATTGGGCGAGCAGTTCAACATTGCCGAGGCCGTTCTGCAAGGTCATCACATAAGTCCTCGGTGTGGCGAGATCTTGAGCGGCGATTGCCGCGGCAGCGGTGTCGCAACCTTTAACCAGGAAGATGAGAACATCCACCGGCTGCTTGATCTCGCGGGGAGAAAGCACCGCTTGGACCGGTACAGTCTCGGTCTGTCCCTGGTGGGTTATGGTCAGTCCTTGGGTCCGGATGGTGTTGGTAATGGCTTCGTTCCGGTTGACCAGCCAGACATCGGCTCCCGCTTTGGTCAGCATGGCGCCGACCAATCCGCCCATGACCCCGGCCCCGATAATGGCAAAACGCATCCCGATCAGCTCCTTGATTTTTTATAGTTCAACAGGATCATCCATCCTAGGATATTCTTTCCTTACCCAACCATTCCTCTCATGATGGCGGCGGCGGTTGGATGAACATTTTGTAACGGCGGTCCGTCTTTTGGAAAAACGATCTGCGGGGAGCGGATTACCTATGGAATGGGGTTGAAACAATGGTTACTAACCGGAAATTTGGGGTCTGGCTGGCGGGATTTTTGATTTTGTTCGCCGGCTGCGGCAGTATGGGGCGGGCCGGTACGGACGCCACTTGGTTTCCGTTTACGGTGCCGTGGGATGACGCCTCCGTTACCGCAACCGATGTCAGCCGTCTGACGGCAGATGCCCCGGCCGGTAAGCATGGTTTTTTGACAGTCAGAAACGGCCATTTTTACTTCGAGGACGGCATCCGGATCCGTTTTTGGGGAGCGAACCTCTCCATTGAAGGGAACTTCCCACCCCGGGATACGGCGGAGAAGCTGGCAGGGCATCTCGCCAAAACAGGGTTTAACATCATCCGCCTCCATCATCTGGACAGCAATTACGCGCCTTTGGGAATTTTCGACCGGACCAACCGCGATACTCGGACCTTCAGTCCGGAACAGTTGGACCGTTTGGACTACCTCATCTATCAACTCAAATCAAAGGGAATTTACGTGGATATCAATCTGCACGTCGGCCGGAAGTTCACCGCGGCCGACGGGGTGGCCGACGCCAAAAATCTGCCCCGGAACTCCAAACAAGTCACCCTTTTCAACCGGAAACTCATCGATTTGCAAAAAGATTACGCCACGAAGCTTTTAATGCATTATAATCCCTATACCAAGACCCGTTACAACCAGGAACCGGCAGTGGCTTTAGTAGAGACCACCAACGAAAACACCCTTTTTACCGCCTGGACCAACGGCGCGTTGTTCGGCTTGACCGACGAAGCCTTACCCCAAAGTTACCGTGAGGAACTCGACCGGCTTTGGAACGAATGGCTTCGCCGTCAATATCAAACTGAAGCTCGCCTCCGCAACTCCTGGGACGGCGGAAAGGTTCAACCCGGCCCGAACTTGCTAATCAATGCCGATTTCGAACAGAAATTAGGAGCGGAATGGGTTCGGGAGATTCACAAGGAAGTTGGTGCCGTGTTCCAGCAAGACGCGATGGAAACAGCCCATGGCAAAAGCGCGTTACGGGTCGATATCAACCGTTCGGAAGGTCAAGGCTATCAACTGCAATTAAAACAACTCGGCTTGAAACTGGCGGTAGGCCAAACCTATACCCTTTCGTTTTTGGCCAAAAGCGACTGGGTGCCGGAGCTGAACGTCAGTTACGGCTTGGACCGGGAGCCTTGGACCAATTTGGGCTTGAGTCAACGGATCGAATTGAGTTCCACCTGGCAACGGTATCGCATCAATTTTAAACCGCGCCAGGAAGCGACGGCTGTGACGCGAGTCGCGTTTGTTCTCGGGAAAAGCGCCGGCCGGGTCTGGTTGGACGATCTGCAATTGACCACCGCCGGTTGCGACGGGTTGCTACCCACGGAATCCCTGGCGGCGGGCAATATCGGCCGTACGCCCTGGCCGGAGCGGTTCACCTTCACCGAAGCGCGTTTGGCGGACGACACTCGTTTCTATTACGAACTGGAACGGGACTACTTTACGGAGATGAAAAACTTCCTTCGGCAACAACTGAAAGTCCGGGTGCCGGTCTCCAGTACCAACAATTACTACGGCCAACCGAATTTAATCGCTCAGAACGTCGGGGATTATATTGACTGCCACGCCTACTGGGATCATCCGTCGTTTCCGGACAAACGGTTCGACCCGACCAATTTCCGGCAGCATAACCGGTCGTTGGTTGCCAACAACCAGTTCTTGTATAACCCCAACGTTGCGTATAATGCTTCTCCTTTGGTACGACTGGCTTTGTCGGCGGTTGGAGGGAAACCGCTCGTGGTCAGCGAATGGAACGCCGTGTTTCCCAATGACTACGACTATGAAGAAGCCGGCTTGTTGCCCGCCTATGGCGGTTTGCAGGATTGGGACGGGTTTTTCATCTATACCCTTTGTCATCGCGTTGCCGATCTCAAGACGGACAATATCAACTCCTGGTTCAATGTGATCAACAATCCCGGCAAGATGGCGCAAATGCCGGCCGCGGCCGTGGCGTTTATCAACGGCTATTTCCGTCCGGCGTTCCGCGACTTGAAGTTGCGCTACCGGACGGAGGATGTCTGGCGTTCTTTCCGGGAGCAGGGACTGACTCTCGATTATGGCTTACGCGGCCGCTTGCCGCTGGGGGTCGTCTACCAACATCAGGTTCGCAAGGTCGATTTTCAAGCCGACCGGACCAGCGCTCCCGAGGAACTTTTAACCAACTCCGAACTGACGGAATTGCAAACCGCCCAACGGTTTACCGGTGATACTGGGGAGACGGTCTGGGATATGTCGGTCGCCGGTCAAGAGCGGGTGGCGTTCAATGCGCCCCGGTTTCAGGGCGCGGTTGGGTTCATCGGCGGCCAAACGGTGCGGTTGACCAATTTGGAATTACGGTTGGAGAACGCCGCCTCCGCCTGGCTGGTCCCGTTGGACGGCAACGAACTGGCTCGTTCAAAGCGGTTGTTGTTGACGATCGTCGGACCACAACGAAACACCGGTCAAATGAAAAACAACCAAAACGGTCTGGCTGATTGGGGCAAACCGCCAGTGCTGTTGCAAACGATCCGGGGGACGGTCGCTTGGCAGACCCAGGGAGATTGGCGGGCGTTTCAAGTTTATGCCTTGGATCATTCGGGCCAACGGCTCCGGTCGCTGCCAACCACCGGCGGTGAGGGGTGGCTCCGGTTTACGGTCGGCCACGCCACCCCGTGGTACGAGATTGGTGTCCGCGAGACCGTGGGCACTCGTTGACGACAAAAGTGGAACATTTTCAACAGGTTTTTTCAACTGATTTGCGAATAATATTAGGGAGATGATGCGGTCTTTCCGCCGTCGACCATAACGAACGCACCAGGAGGAGCAATGGCGTATAATTCGTTTGAAGTGATTTTGTTCGACTTAGGCGGAGTCTTAATGGAATTGGAGCTTTATCCGCGCATGTCGCAGTGGTTGAAACAGCCGCTGGCGGAGGAAGAGTTCGGGCGGCGTTGGTTGCTTTCCCCGGCGGTGCGGGCGTTCGAATCGGGCAAAATGAACTCCGAGGATTTTAGCAAGGCGCTGGTTGCCGAGCTGGAACTGACCATCGCGCCGGAACGATTTTTGTCAGAGTTTTCCAACTTTATCAAGGGATTTTATCCGGGTGCCGTCCAATTGGTCAAACGGCTGCAAACCACCTATCGGGTGGGGTGCTTTTCCAATACTAACGTGATCCATTGGGAACGGTTCGTCGGGGAAGCCGGGATCGATAAGCTGTTTGATCCGGCGTTGTTATCATACCAATTGGGTTTATTAAAACCCGACCCAGAAGCGTTTGCGGCGATCGTAGACCGCTTGGGTTGCCAGCCGCGACAGATACTGTACTTTGACGACAATCCGCTGAATGTGGCGGCGGGGGAGCAAGCCGGACTGTATACTTTACGGGCCCTCGGAATCAAGGAGGTCCAAGCGCATTTAGTAAGGTTGGGTTTGTTGTCGGAACTTGAGATCGCCGCCATTGCCGAAGCCGGTTAAGGCCGGGCGAAGCAACGGTTCTGCCGTTATGGCTAAAAAAGAGGTTGCTTTTTCCCGGTAATTCTTCTACAATCCGATTAGGAATATCTAAGGAAAATATGTCGCGCTAATGATCTACCGATATTTTCGTGCGACATCGCCGGATCATTGATAAGGAGCGCACTTGATGCCAAAACTATCGGAATTAGCCGCCATGGTGGGCGGAACAGTTATCGGTGACGGAGAGACGGAGATTTTTATGGCGTCGGGGATCGATAACCTCCAGGCCGGAGCGATCACCCTCGGCGGTAATGAAAAAGCGATTCACGCGGCTTTGACCGGACCGGCCGCGGCGATCATCGTGACCGAAAGTGTTACCGAACTGGCCAAGCCGGGCATTCGCGCGGTCAATCCGCGATTGGCCTTTGCCAAACTGTTAGCTTATTTCGCGCCGCGTCATTCCTGTCAGCCGGGAATTCACCCCAGCGCGGTGGTGGGCAGTAACTTCAACGGACCGGAGTGCGAGGTTGGAGCGCTGGTTTATATCGGCAAGGACGTGACCATCGGGAAAGGGTCGGTGATTCATCCCGGAGCGGTGATTGGCGACCGGGTCAGCATCGGGACGGATGCGGTGATTCATTCCAACGTGGTGATCCGGGAAGAATGCCGTTTGGGCGACCGGGTCGAGATTCACGACGGCACGGTGATCGGTTCCGACGGTTTTGGTTACGCCATGGCCGAGGGACGCCAGTATAAAATCCCCCAAGTGGGCATTGTCGTGATTGAGGATGACGTGGAGATTGGGGCGAATACGACAATCGACCGCGCCACCAGCAACGTGACATTGATCAAAAAAGGGACCAAAATCGATAATCTGGTCCAGATCGCCCATAATTGCGTGGTCGGCGAGAACTGCCTGCTCTGCGGACAAGCGGCCCTGGCCGGAAGCAGTATTGTCGGCGACCGGGTCACCATGGCCGGCCGGGCCGGCGCCGTCGGTCATCTGGAGATCGGCAGCGACAGCGTGGCCGCCGCTTGCAGTAAGATCACCGGGAATTTGCCGCCGGGCTCGTTTGTTTCCGGCGATCCGGCCCGGCCGCACGCCAAACAGATGCGGATTCAAGGCGCGTTGAGCAAACTGCCGGAAATGGCCAAGGAACTGCGGGAATTACGGAAGATGGTCGTGGAGTTGCAACAGCAACAAAAGCAGTTAAAACCGTAAGGCGCTCCATTGGTTCATTAAATTTTTCATGACGGAATTCCGGATTCAGTAAAGGCGAGTTGCAATGCGGTCCCGATTAGTCCACGCAAATGACGTTCATGGCGGGTGTGGTGATCGGAACCGGCTTGGAATTCGCTCGTTTTACTGAATCTTTTTTATTTGGCGGCGTTGAACATGGGATTTAAAATATTTTCCAATTGTTTAGTTGGGCCTTCATAAGATCCACCAATGAACGTGTTGTTTTGTCCAAAGACGAATCCAAGTCAAATTCAGTATAATAAAAAGATAGTCCGGGTTGCCTGGTCACGCCAGCGTGCGGTAGCGGAGCGAACTCAGCGGCCGGCGGATGGGATAAACGGATGAAAGACGAGGAGGAGTCGTAGTGAACAAACGATTGATTCGAATTGGTCTTTGCATGGTTATCGGTTTATTGTTCGGAAGCGCGGTGCTGGCGGGTTCGGTTTATCCTTTAAACACCGATGTCACGTTGACCTATTGGATGGAGTTGGACCAAAACGTGGCATTGGTAGCGAAAAACATGGGCGATACGCCCTTCGGCAAGGAGTTGGAGAAACGGACCGGCGTCAAGCTTAAGTTCATTCACCCCGCGCTCGGCCAAACCCAGGAAGCGTTCAACCTGTTACTCGCCTCCGGTGAACTGCCCGATATCATTGAATATAATTGGCTGGCGGTTCCGGGCGGCCCCAATAGTATCATTAAAAACGGTCTGATCGTTACGCTCAATCCGCTGATCAACCAATACGCCCCCAATTTAAAAAGCTTTTTGAAAAGTCATCCGAGTTTCGACCGCATGATCAAAACCGATGAGGGGAATTATTTTGTCTTTCCGTTTATCCGCGGTGATCAAAGCTTACTGATTTCAGCCGGGCCGATGGTCCGGAAAGACTGGCTCGATGAGTTGGGCCTGAAGGTCCCGGAGACCATTGACGATTGGTATGTCATGTTGAAGGCTTTTAAAGAAAAGAAAGGCGTTCCGATGCCTTTGACGGTGGAAAACAACCCCACCCAACGCCTCAATTATATGTTCGGCGGCGGTTTTAACAGTTTCAACGGCTTTTACGTAGCCAAAAACAAGATCCATTACGGCGGGATCGAACCCAACCGCAAACTTTACTTAGCGGCCATGAACAAATGGTTCACGGAAGGTTTGATCGACCCCAACTTCATGGTGGCCGCCCGTAAAAACGTCGACGCCAATATCCTCAGCAATAAGGCCGGCGCCACCTACGGTTCGGCCGGTAGCGGGATTGGACGTTATCTGGACGCAATGAAAGGCAAAGACGCCAAATTCAATCTGGTTGCGGCCCCGTTCCCGGCGCCCGCGAAAGGTGCCAAGTGTCATTTTGCTTACGCCGGTCAATATTTTGGCGGAATCACCGGGAACGCGGCAATCAGCGCCAAGTGTAAACACCCCGATCTCGCGGCCCGGGTCCTGGACTACGGCTATAGCCCGGAAGGTTCGTTGCTTTACAATTTTGGAATCGAAGGCCAAACCTACACCCTGGTCAATGGCAACCCCAAAATGACCGAGCTGGTCCGGAAAAATCCGGAAGGGCTTTCCAATACCCAAGTGTTGGCCAAATACGCCCGTAGTACCTATAGCGGGCCGTTTGTTCAAGATAAACGCTATATCGAACAATATTACGAGTATCCGCAACAAAACGATGCGGTGGAACAATGGCAAAAAAATGACTATCTCCAATACATGCTGCCGCCGTTGACGCCAACGCCGGACGAGAGCACCCAGTTAGCCAAGATCATGAATGAGATCAATACGTATCAAGACGAGATGACGGTGAAATTCATTATGGGGACCGAACCCCTGAAGAATTTCGACCAATATGTGAGCGTGGTGCAGAAAATGGGAATCGACCGCGCGATCGGACTTTATCAAATCGCCTTGGTACGGTATAACAAACGCCGTTAAATGGCAGTGTAAGTTATCAAGACGGGCCGGTGATTACGCGGCCCGTCTGTTGTTTCAGCGGAGGAACCGTTGGAGAAAGGAGCACAGGATGCCCGATACGATCAAAAAGGCTTTTTTGCAACCGGATGATGAATTTACCCCGTTCCCATTTTGGTTTTGGAATGATGAAGTGACCGAGGCCGGGATCGATCAACAGCTCCAAGCGTTTGCCGCCAAGGGGATCAAGGGCGTGGTCATTCATCCCCGGATTGGGATGCCCTCAACCCTCGCCTATCTGTCGGACCGCTTTATGGAGCTGATTCGCTATGCTGTTTGCCAGGCGGCCGCCAATGGCCTGAAGGTTATCTTATATGACGAGGGGATGTACCCATCGGGGTCGGCTCATGGCCTGGTGGTCGCCGGCAATCCCGAATACGCCGCGCGTGGACTGCGGTTGGTGGATTTGCCTTGCGACGGCCGGCGGGAAATCATTCCAGAGTTGACGGCGGGCGAGCGGATCGTGACTGCCTTGTTGGTGGCCAAAACCGGCGCCCAAACGATCGTAGACGGCAGCGAACGGCCGTTGCCAGTGGCAGGGGACCGGGTTCGACTTGCGGGAGCCCTTCCCGGCAATGACGGGCGGCATTCGGTCCTGATCTTTATCGAAACGTTCACGCGGGGAACGATCCGGGGGATTCATTTCGGGGAGGATGACGGCGAACCGGGAGCGCCGTTGGCGGCCGACCTGTTAAACCCGGCGGCGATGGCCAAGTTTATCCGGGTGACTCATGAACGTTACTACCAGTGTCTCGCCGAGCACTTCGGTCAGACCGTGATCGGGTTTTTCACCGACGAACCGGATATCCTTGGCCGTTGTCCCCAACCCGGCGTCAAACCGTGGACCCCCGGATTGCTGGAATGGTACCGTCACTGCCATCATGAAGAGCTGAAGTTGGCGGCGTTATGGTATGACGTTGCCGACAGCGCGACCATCCGGCGGAGATTTCAACAAGCGCTCAGACTACGCTTGGAGAGTTCTTATTATCAACCGCTACATGACTGGTGCGATCAGCACGGGATCGTTTTGACCGGGCATCCGCATGAGAGCGACGAGATCGGGTTGATGAAATATTTTCAGATTCCCGGTCAAGACCTGGTCTGGCGTTGGGTGGCGCCGGAAGCTAACAAGGGTTTGGAGGGCCGGCACAGCACCTTGGCGAAATGTTCATCCGACGCGGCCCGGCATTGCGGCAAACGGCGCAACGCCAACGAAGTGCTGGGTTGTTGCGGTCCCAACGGGATTCATTGGGCGATGAGCGCCGACGATATCAAATGGTATCTTGATTGGCTGTTCGTGCGCGGGGTCAATCTGATCATCCCCCATGCGTTTTTATATTCGGTGGACGGGCCGTTGCGCAAAGCGGACCGGCCCCCCGATGTCGGGTTGCATAATATCTGGTGGCCCTATTTTCAAACCGTTGTCAGTTATATCAAACGGATGAGCTGGCTCATGACGGACAGCGTCAACCAAGCCCGGGTGGCGGTGGTGAGCGAGGCCGACCGTTTACCTTGGGAAGTGGTGAAACCGCTCTATCAAAACCAAGTGGAATTTAATTATCTGGAAGCGAGTCTGCTCGACGCCGCGGACTGCCGGGTTCACGGCGGTTTGCTCCGGTTGGGACACCAGCAATACCGGGTGGCCCTTTTTGACGATCCGGCTTTACTCCGGGCCCATGGGGCAAAATTGGCGCAATTCAGCGCGGGCGGCGGGAAAGTACTGGTTGTCGCCGCTCCGTCCCAAACGACGGCGCCGACCGGTGTCCAGTGGCTGACGGATACGACGCAGTTAATTGCCGCCCTCGAGCCGTGGTTACCCGAATTTCGCTTCGAGCCCGCCCAGCCTGACCTGCGCCTTAGCCATCTGATCAAAGCGAACCGGCATTTTCTGGTGGTGACCAACGAAGGTGAAACGGCGTTGCGCGGGGATTTGGCGGTTGAACTTTGGGGCCGGGTCGAGCGGTGGGATGCGTGGAACGGCACCATTGAGCCGGTAGCGGTGACGACGGACGCCCAGACCCTCCGGATCCCGGTCAGGCTGGCCCGCCGCGCCAGTCTGATTTTTTGCATTGATCCCCAACAGCCCCCGGTTAGCGCGACTGAACCCCGGGACGACAAGAGTATTCGCAAGGAAATTACACTGCAGCGGAGCTGGAAAGTGTCGGGTCTCGGTGCAGCGGAACGACGGCGGCGGGTGGATTGTTTGGCATCCTGGACCGAATGGCCGGGGTTGACGGAGTTCTCGGGGACGGTCTGCTATGAAACGACGTTTAACTTGGAGGCCGCGGATGTGCAGTCAACGATTGAATTGGATTTGGGGACGGTGGGTGAGATCGCCCGGGTTTTGATCAACGGAGTCGAGGCCGGTTTCCGACTATGGGCTCCGTTCACTTTCGACATCTCCCGGTTCGTCACGACTGGAACCAATCACCTGCAAGTGGTAGTGACCAACAGCTTGGCCAACCGGTTCAGTCAGGCGCAGATCCCGTCGGGATTAATCGGTCCGGTGGTGGTGCGAGGAATGGGTTGAAGTAGATTGGTTGCGGTTGATCACGGCATCGCTGACTTACCTCCAGTCCTCTCCGAATCGGAGAGGGCCGGGGGGTGAGGTCGATTGGCAGCCTTGACCTATCTCTCACGTTCTCAACTTATGAGTACGATCGCTTTTGATGTTACCCTACCGATTCACCGACATCCCGCAAACACTTCGCTTGGTCCTTTTCGTCTTTCTTCCGTAACTCCGGCATTTGCGATACGATCATTCCGGCGAACATCAGCAGACAGCCGAGGTAGCCGCGGATCCCTAAGTTTTCATGGAGAATCAGCCAACCGCCGAGGGCGGCGAAGACTCCTTCCATGCTGAGCACCAGCGCGGCATGGGCTGGTTTGGCGTGTTTTTGACCGACGACTTGCAACGTGTAGGCGATGCCGACGGAGCAGATCCCGCCGTAGAGCAAGGGAATCAAGGCTTGAGTCAGCGCGGGGACGGTGATTTTTTCGCTGCAAACCGCGACCGTCATACTCAAAACCGCGCAGGTCAAAAACTGTGCGATGCATAATTTCATCGCGTCGACCCGCTTGGAAAAATGATCGATCACCAAAATGTGCAATGCCCAGCAAAATGAACCGGCCAGCACCACCAGGTCGCTGACGGCAATGGTGAAGCCGGCGGTGACGCTCAAGAAATACATGCCGACCGTCGCCAGCAGGATCCCGATCCAGGCGCTGACAGGCAGGCGTTGTTTGAGGAAAAGTCCCATTAACGGCACGATGACGATATATAAGCCGGTGATGAAGGCGGCTTTGCCGGCGGAGGTGTCGACCAGGCCGATTTGTTGCAACGAGGTGCCCAGGAATAACACGGTTCCGGCGATCACTCCCGCCGTCAAAACGCCGGTCGGGTGCTGCGGTTGGGAGCTACCGGCCGCCGGGGCGGGTTTGGCCGTGGCGTAGACCAGCGGTAACAGCGAGAGACTGCCCAAGATGAAACGGACGCCGTTGAAAGTGAAGGATCCCAGGTATTGGGCGCCGATCCGCTGGGCTACAAAAGCAAAGCCCCAAATGGCGGCGGCTAATAATAACATAAGGTTGGCACGAAGTTCTTGTTTTTGCATAGCGATGTCCTTTTGTATAATTTGCGGATTTTGTAATCCAATGATAACATAGATTGTACCATTCCGAAAAATTTAGGTCAATCACAGGGGAATCGGCGCGGGCGATCCCGGAAACCGGCTTACGTGGCTTAGCAGGAATTTTATTACTACAGCCAAAATAGTAGCATCAATTCTTAAAATTTGATATATTTTTGATGAAGGACCTGTTCAATGGAGTGAAAAGGTGGTCGTAGGCGGTGGAGCTTTATCGGAAAGTAATCTATACGTTGGTTACGGTCTATGTGCATCTGGCGATATTGCATGATTACTGGAGCGGCAATTTGCGTCGCGTTTATCCCAGCGACTGGTCCAAACAGTTTTCCATCGCGGTGGTTTTGTTATTGGTCCTGGCGGTGATTATGCCTCATCTTCGCCCTTATCTGCAGCGAACCTTCTTTTTCTGCCGTTTGTTTCTGATCATGGCGGTCTCGTTCCCAATGGTCGAATACCCCGGCAATTTCGGTCTCTGTTATATGTTGCTGGCTTTTGAAGGCTTTTTTTATTTTTCGAAACCGACAGCCATCGGGTTGGCTGTCTTTTATATTTTGTTCCTGGTATACCTCTATCTGGCGCCGGTGTTATTATGGGATTACTATGTGCCGAAAAAAGCGCTGAAATGGCTGGCTTTGTTGACGATTGCCCCGGCTTGCCTGTTGGGGGCGATGGTGGGAGAGTTGCTGGCGCGGGAACAACGCCAACGCCATACCGAGAAACTCCGGCTCGAAGAGATGAACGCCGCCAACCGCTATCTGGCCGAGGCCAATATCAAGTTGCAAGACACCGCCGCTCAGGCCGAACTGTCGTCGATGTTCCGGGAGCGGACCCGGATCGCCCGGGAGATCCATGACTCGATCGCTTATACCTTAACCAATCTAATCGCTTTGCTCAACGCCCATCGGGCCGAAGTTCAAGAAGCCGGACAAGCGGTCTCGACCAAGATCGAGGAAGCCAGGGTGTTGGCGCGCGAGGGACTGACCGACCTGCGCCGGGCGTTGCGGGCGTTGCGGCCACGGGACAACGAGGGCTACAACGGATTGGGTTCGATCTTGCGTTTGGCCACTGTCTTTGAACAGGCGACCGGGATCGCGATCAAGGTCCATTACGGACAGGTGCCCCAATATGTGGGTGAAACCCTGGAACAGGTGATCTACCGGATTGTCCAGGAAGGGTTGACCAACGCCTTCCGGCACGGTCGCGCCACCGAGGTTTTTATCTCGTTTCACCTCATCCGGCAAGGCGTGGAAGTGGTGATCAAAGATAACGGTTGCGGCGCCGATGTGAGCGGCGAATCGGGCACGGCCGGCGGGGGCGGTTACGGTCTGGTCGGCGTCCATGAACGGGTCCAGGAGTTGGGCGGCACAGTGAAGATCTTTTCAAAACCCAATTACGGGTTCACCTTACAAGTATGGCTGCCATTTTCAAAGGAGGACGAGACCGATGGAACCGCTTGAAATCATTATCGTCGATGACCAAAAATTGTTCCGGGAGAACTTAAAGATTGTGATCAATCTGCAAGTGCCCAACGCGACCGTGGTGGGGATGGCCACCAACGGCCGGGAGGCGTTGGAGATCTGCCGGACCACGCCGCACAACCTGATCCTGCTCGACATCCGGATGCCGGAGATGGACGGGGTGGAGTTCATCCGCTGGCTGCGGGCTTCGGGCGATCAGAGCAAAGTGATCGTCCTGACCACCTTTGACGATGACGAGTACGTCTTTGAAGCGTTACGTTTGGGAGCGGTCGGGTATTTGTTGAAGGATATCGACCCCGAGGACCTGATCAAGGCGATTGTCACGGTCCAAAACGGCGGGACGCTGATCTCGCCGCAGATCACCACCAAACTGGTGAAAGAGGTCACCCGTTACCGCGCCGTTGATCCCACCGTCTCCAAAGAGATTCTGGCCAGGTTAACGCCGCGCGAGATCGATGTGTTGCACCGGATCGCCCAGGGCGAAGATAACCGTGAGATCGCCCTGCATTTGCAGTTGGCGGAAGGAACCGTCAAGAATTACATCAGCAGCATCTATGAGAAACTGGAGCTGAAAGACCGGGCCCAAGCCATCCGTTTCGCCATCATGCACGGTTTGTTATAGCTCGTGAATTCTTCATTCCGGAACCCTGATTGATCATTTGGGAACCGGAATTTTTTATTTTACTTCCGGAAAACAACATTCCGGTCCCTGAATCGGTCATTCCGGAACCGTGAAATGAGATTCCGGGAGCAGAAAATTGAATTTCGGGACCGGAAAATTCAATTCCGGGGGTTGGATGTTGAATTTTGGTACCGGAATGTCGAATTATGAGAGCGGAATGTCCCATGTTGGTTGATGGCTTGAAGACCGGCCTTGGTTTTCGATCCATGACTCCAGTCATATCTCCTTACCAAATATATGACCAAAATCCTGCGGGACTTCACTGGCGGGTTTGGCGGCATCATGTTACATTTTAGTTACACTGTTAACCGTTGGCGGTCCGCAAGGACGGCAGCGGTTGGAACATTGGAAAAAAAGATTAGGGGGAAGTAGCGTGTTCAAGAAATTACTGCTGGTTTGTTTGATCGGTGCTATCTTGGCGTGTTCCAACATAGCGATGGCCGCCAAAACCGTGGTCCGTTTCCAAGACTGGCACATGACCGAAGAGGTATGGTTGAAATGCCTCAAAGAGATCAAAGCCGACTACGAAAAGCTCCATCCCGATGTGGAGATCCAATTTGAACCGGTCTCACAACCTGAAAAAGCCAAAAAATTCATCATCGCTTCCGAGGCCAAAAACGCCCCGGACGTAATCCACTGCGAGATTCAAGACATCCCGCCGTATATTTTGAAGGACTATTTGTTGGATTTAACGCCGTTTATCAAGAAAGAACGGCCAGGTTTCTTCGAGCAGTATGCCGATAACGCCAAAGCCATCGCCAGACAAAAAGGCAAGATCATGGCGATGCCCGACAGCGATCAGACCATCGTGTTATTCTACAACACCGAGCTGTATAAACAAGCCGGTTTAGATCCCAACAAACCGCCGAAGACCTGGACCGAATTCGCGGAGTACGGTAAAAAGCTGACCAACGGCAAAGACCAATGGGGCTTTGGCATGGTCGCCAATAAGAGCGCCTCGTTGATCAGCCGTTTCCTCCCGATTCTCTGGTCGTTTGGCGGCGATATTTTTGACGCCAAGATGAGCAAATCGATGTTGGACTCGCCCGATTCGATCGCCGCGTTTAAGTTCTACACCGATATGTTGCTCAAAGAAGGAATCACCCCGCCGACTCCGAACGAAATGTCCGCTCAAGACGTCCGGACTTATATGGCCCAGAAGAAAATCGCCATGAAGTTCGGTTCCGGCTGGACCGTCTCGATCATCGACGGCATCAACCCGGGCCTTCACGCCGCCGACGTATTACGTTGCGCGCCGTTGCCGGCCGGCAAGAAAAATGTGACCTTCGCGCAGATGGACTTCTGGGGCATCAGCGCCTACACCAAAAAGAAAGAGGCCGCTTGGCAATGGGTTAAATACTTAACGAGCAAAAACGTTCAGATCAAAATCTTTAAAGACAACGGCGTAACCTCCGCCCGTAAAGATGTCGGCGAGTCGCCGCTGATCAAAAACGACAAGTTCGCCAGCGTGATTGTTTCACAGATTCCAAACGGCCGGGCGATGCCGATGTTT
Organism: Bacillota bacterium; assembly: GCA_023410535.1. GTDB lineage: Bacteria > Bacillota > UBA4882 > UBA8346 > UBA8346 > JAEYPR01. The sequence continues at coordinate 34,257 of JAEYPR010000032.1, forward strand.
ATCGGGATGACCGAAGTGAACGACGCCATCATCGTGGCCGCGCAAGAAGCGTTGACCAAACAGAAACCGGCCGAACAAGCCATCCGCGAAGCTTCAGCCAAAGTTAACGCGATTATCGCCCGTTATAAACACCAATAATTCCGAGGGAAGCGAGGGGGATGAGACGCTCATCCCCCTCACAATTTGGGGGTAGACTGATGAAATCACCAATGAGTGAAAAATTAATGGCGTTTATGTTGATTCTCCCGGCATCGCTGGTGCTCTTCTTTGTGTTGCTGTTTCCGATCATCTCCACCTTGTCGTTGAGCTTTGGCATCAGCTTTGACAAATATGCTTTTACCTTCGCTCATTACAGCCGGTTGTTTTCGGACCCGGAGTTTTGGAACAGCCTGAAGAACACCTTAACCTTTGTGCCCCTCTCCGTCCTGGGTGATTTCATTTTGGGATTGGCGGTCGCCTTACTGCTCAATCAGACCATTCGCGGCAAAGGATTCTTCCGGGTCTTAACGATTCTGCCGTGGATGATTCCCAGTGTTGTGACTGCGGCGACCTGGCGTTGGATGTATAATCCGATCTCGGGGATTATCAACGGCGTCCTGATGCAACTGGGCCTGATTCACGAACCGATCTTATGGTTGAGCGCGCAGTCCACCGCGATGACCAGTATCGTGCTGGCCAATATCTGGAGAGGATTTCCCTATGTAATGCTGGTATTGCTCGCCGGACTGCAAACGATCCCGCATGACATCTACGAAGCAGGCGCAATCGACGGGGTGAATGTCTGGCAAAGATTTTTCTATCTGACGTTGCCGAATTTAAAAAAGAGCATTTCCGTGGTATTGGCGTTAGTAACCGTCTGGGAGTTCCGGCAGATCGACTTAGTGATGACAATGACGGGTGGCGGACCGGGAACATTAACCGATGTGCTGGTTACCACTATCTATAAGCAATATTTTCAATTTTTCCAATTTGAATACGCTTCGGCCATCGCCATCGTGATGAGCGTCTTTATGCTGTTGGTTAGCATCCCTTACATCAAAGGGATCCTAGCGGATTAGGAGGACTCGCAAATGTTATCACCCAAAGAGAAGAAGATCTGGTTCACCCGCTTGGTGTATGTCTGGTTGTTTCTGGTGGCCGCTTTTGTGCTGTTTCCTGTCGCCTGGATGGCCTCGACCGCATTGAAGACCGAACAAGAGGCATTGGCGATTCCGCCGACCTTGATTCCGCAACAATTTACGACTTTTGGTTTTGAGTATATGTGGCAGATGAAGCCGTTCTTGAAGTATTTCTTGAACAGTCTCCTGACTGCCGGACCGACCGCGCTTTTTTCGACGCTGTTCGGCGGCTTGGCGGCTTATTCGGTCTCCCGTTACCGGTTTGGCTTCCGGAAACCGTTCATGACGATTGTCCTGTGTACGCAGATGATCCCCGGCGTGTTGCTGGTGGGACCGTATTTTAAAGTCCTCAACCAATTTGGCCTGTTTGACACCCATGTCGGGTTGATTCTGGGTTATACCGCGGTGGCGTTGCCGTTCTGCACCTGGATGCTCAAAGGGTATTTCGACAGCGTGCCCCGGGAGTTAGACGAGGCGGCTTTGGTTGACGGTTGTACCAAACTGGAAGCGTTGTTCCGGGTGATCCTGCCTTTGTCAGTGCCGGGAATGGTGGCGACCGGAATCTTCGCCTTTCTCCTGGCCTGGGGCGACCTGTTATGGGCGTTGTGCCTAACCTCGTCGGAGAACGTCACCACCGTGACCTTGGGGATCGCCAACAGCGTCGGCGAATACCGGGTGGTCTGGCCGGCTTTAATGGCGGCGGCTTTGATCGCTTGCGTCCCGTCGGTTGGATTTTATTCTTTCCTGCAGAAGTATATCGTTGGCGGCATGACCAACGGCAGTGTCAAAGGTTGATCGGAAAACGATTTTTGAAAAACTCCTTAGGGAGAGAGTGTAAGCGCTATTTCACCGGAATGTTCGCAATATTTCGGGTGAGATATTTTTAGGAGGATTGCATGGAACTGAGTATCACCATCTCCACCCCGGGCTCAAAGTTTGCCCCGATCGTGCTGCAAGGCGACTATGTCGCGCAGATCGAGTACGCCGCCGGGATCGGTTTCAAAGCGGTGGAGTTACATATTCGCGACCCCAAAGCCGTAGACCGGGAAGGGATCAAAGCGGCTTTAAGCCGGACCGGCTTGCGGGTTTCCACCATTGGCACCGGCCAAGCCTATGTCGATGAACGGCTTTGTTTCGCCGATCCCGATCCGGCGCTCCGGGAGCGGGCGGTGCAGCGGATCAAAGACCAGATTGACTTGGGCGCCGAACTCCGGGCCAAAGTGATCATCGGCACCATCAAGGGCAACTTACCGGCCGACCCCGCTGAGGTCATGCCGACCAAAAACCGGATTGTCGCTTGCCTGAAAGAATGCGCCCGCTATGCCGAAACAGCGGGAGTGGTGCTGACGCTGGAGGCGATCAACCGTTATGAAGCGAACTTTTTGAATACCGCCGGCGATACGGTGGCGTTCATCAAAGAGATCGCCTCCCCGGCGCTGGGATTGCATCTCGATACGTTCCACATGAATATCGAAGAGGTCGACACGGTGGCAACCATCAAAACCTATGCGCCTTACCTGGTGCATCTGCACGTTGCCGACAGCAACCGCTGGCCGCCGGGCATGGGCCATTTGGATTTTGCAGCGATTGTAACCGCGCTCCATGAGATCGGTTACCAAGGATTCCTGGGAATCGAATGCCTGCCGCGTCCGGCAGCGGAACGGGCCGCGCAACAGGGCTTCGCTCATATGAGCAATTTATTGGCCCGGCTCGCCTAAAACTGTCTGCGCGGCGAACTTGATAACCAAAGGCATACTAATGAAGCAAATACCCTCCCATCAGAAACCCTCTCAATTTTTTGAGAGGGTTTCTTGCTGGTTAAGCTTAGAAAATGGGTTCGAAACCTAACTGCGATTCTCAATCCCGTTCCGGGGTTGCAAAATCCTCCTCAGTGGCGGGGATTTGGAAAAAAACCACGGTGCCGCGGCCGGGTTTGCTCCGGATCTTCAGGGCGGCGGTCGCGCCATAGGTCAAAATCAACCGTTTATTGGTGTTAAACAAACCGATATTGGCGCCGGCGCTTTCATCCCGGAGCGCGTTCAGTTTGGCGGCGGTCATTCCCAAACCGTTATCAACCACGCTAATGGCGAGTTGATCGCTGCGGCGACGAATTTTGATCTTCTTCTTTGCCCAACGGTACTTTGTTGAAGGAATTGCCACCACCGGTTTGAAAGGGTAATCGGTAGCGGCCACATTGCCGGCAGCGGGTTGCGGTCTTGTCCCACCCGGCATTGGCAGGGAAACGCTTCGGGATGGCGAAAGGAACGAATAAAGACACTGAGTCCTTCCGGGTAACGGACCGGGCGCGACGGTTCGCTGAGCACATTAAAGGAGCAATCAACATGAAATTGAGCATTACCGTTTCGGAACCCTGCGGCCCGCAAGCGCCGTTTGTGCTTCAAGGCGATTATGCCCGCCAGATTGAGCTGGCGCGGGAATTGGGTTATGATTTTGTCGAATTGCATATCCGCGATCCGAAAGCCCTGAAGGTGGCCGGTATCAAGCGGAGCTTGCAGGCGACCGGCATCCGGGTAACCACCATCGGGACGGGATTGGGTTTTGTCCGGGACCGGCTCAACATGATGGATCCGGATCCGGCGATCCGGCGGGCGGCGGTGACACGGCTCCGCTCCCAGATTGAGCTGGGCGCGGAGTGGGACGCGGCGATCATTATCGGTTCGATGAAGGGTTCGCTTCCGGCCGATCCGGCGCAGCATGAAACCGCCCAAGGATGGATGCGCGATTGTTTGCAGGAAGTCTTGGAGACTGCCGCCAAGCATCGGGTGCGGATCGCTTTGGAAGCGATCAACCGCTATGAAACCAATTTTCTAAACCGCGGCGTTACAGCGGCGGCGGTAGCGGAACGCGTAAACTCGGAGTATCTGGGGATCTTGCTCGATACGTTCCATATGAACATTGAGGAGGTCGATCTGAGCGAAACCTTTCGCCAATGCGCCCCACGGCTGATCCATGTCCATCTGGCCGACAGCAACCGTTGGCCGGCCGGGATGGGACACCTCGATTTTACGGCGATTCTGACCGAATTGCAGCAAATCGGCTATGCAGGCGCGTTGGGCATCGAGTGCCTACCCCTCCCGACAGCGGAACAGGCGGCTCAACAAGCCTTAAGTCATCTTACGAAGATTATCACGTAACGCTGACCAGGCAGATTGGCGCTTGGACGCGTTCGGATTCAAATAAAACACCCTTGCGTACGGATCGCAAGGGTGTTTTATTGAATGGGGGTATAACTTTTAGAAAAAAACTAATAAAAACTTTAGAAAATGGGTTTAATTGATTAATTTTACTTGTAATTTGTATTATAATCTAACTAAGGGGTTGCTTTTTATAAAGAGAAACATTGGGAAGGGTAGGGATGCGTAGTGGAAGAGAGTGAACTTGTCAAAAAAGAAATAGGCTTTGAACAGGATGGTCAAATATTAACCGAATTAATGAAACTGGTCATTGAGAAATTGTCAAAGAACACCAACAGCGCTGTCTTTGCCGCTGAAGCGCAGTTTGCCAATAAAGAACTCGCGGCAACCTGGAATGAGCTGATGAAGGGATTCTTCGAAAATAACAATCGAACCGTAATTGATTTAAATGATGCCATTAACCTCGTAACCCATGTCGATTATGTCAAAGAGATGATTACCAGTGTGACCAAACAGAACCGCTCCCTTAAAACGATGGAAGAGACCGGCGAGAATCTCAGTCATTCGGTCGGCGCTGTCTCCAATATCGTGCAAGATATTAAGGCGTATGTCAAAAACGCGACCGACCAGTCATTAGAAACCGTCAAAGATATCAACCATTCGATTGATTTTGTGAAAAAGTCTTTCAACGATATCATGGAAGTCAACGAGCAAGTCAACGGGTTTAAAAGCCGGACCGGCGAGATTACCAAGATCATCGATATGGTGAAAGGCATCGCGTTTCAAACCAATCTGCTGGCTTTGAACGCCGCGATTGAAGCGGCCCGGGCCGGAGTGGCCGGGAAAGGTTTTGCCGTGGTCGCCGGCGAGGTCAAACGTTTGGCCGAGCATACCCAAAACTCGGTCGCGGAGATCGAAGGGAAGATCAATGAGCTCCAGACCGATATCGATACGTTTGTCGCCAAGATTAACGGGACTTCGCAACAGTTGGTCTCCGGTCAACAACTGGTCGAGAGCGCTGTTCAATCGGTCACCGGGATCAATCAATCGATGCAAGAGATCAATCAAACCATCGTCCAAATTGCCGCCAATATGCAGCAACAAAACCTCTCCACCGAAACGTTCATTCATGAGATCGCCGATGTATCATCCGAAGCCAATCATTTAGTGGAGTCTTGTGACAATACTGGCGAGCTGCTTTACCGCATCAGCCGCTTGGTGGACAGTGTTCGGGGGCGTTTGGCAAGATTTGCGGCGGCATTGTCGACGACCCAATGGCTCGAACTGTACAAAACGGACCATACCGTTTACACTTGGCGGATCTATAACATGATCCTGGGTTATGAAAAGCTGGATGCCGCAAAGATGGGTGATCCGCGGACCTGTAAGTTTGGAGTCTGGTATTATTCGATCCAGGACCCGAAGGTCCGCAATAACCGTTCTTTTATTGAACTTGGCAAGTATCATCAATATCTGCATCAACTCGGCAAAGAAGCCATTCTTGCCTGCAACGCCGGTAATAGGGAACAAGCTGCTAACACCTCCAATAAAATGAATGATGTGTTGGCAGGAATGTTATATTATTTGGATGAATTAAAGAAGGGGTTTGAGGAATAAACCGGCGGAGGGTTCCAATCGTTGCAGCGACATTGCGTGATCGTCCTACATGAAATTTACGGTTTGAACCGGCATATCGAAAAAGCTGCCGAGTTGCTGGAAACGGCGGGTTACGCGGTCTGCTGTCCCAATCTTCTGGGGCGGCCGGCTTTTGACTATCATCAAGCTGACCAGGCGTACGCTTATTTTTACCAGACGGTGGGGCTGACAGCGGCAGTCGGACGGGTCCGGCAGTTGATTCTGACCAAATTAGAAACATATGAGTGTGTTTCGCTGGTAGGTTACAGCGTTGGCGCTACCATCGCCTGGCTTTGTAGCGGGTTGCCGTTATACCTTCATCGGATGGTGGGTTTTTACGGCTCGCGGATTCGCGATTACCGGGAGATTCAACCGCAATGCCCGGCGTTGCTTCTGTTGGCCCGGGAAGAGTCATTTCCCGTGGTGAAGCTGGCGGAAGCGCTGGCTTGCCAAGCCAATGTCCGAACCGAGTTATTCCCGGCGCAACACGGCTTCGCCGATCCGTTCGGCAATGGGTATGATCTCGAGGCGGCGTTGCGGGCGCAGGGGTTGATGATGGAATTTTTGGGTTCGTAATCGGTGCACTGAAAAGAAAAGGACTGCCTTGGGGCAGTCCTTTTTGCAGTTTCAACTAGGATGACATTGCGTCGATGATCTTCACTCCGGAACTGGTGCCGACCCGGCTGGCGCCGGCCGCGACCATTGCCAGAGCGGTTTCGAGGTCCCGCACTCCGCCGGAGGCTTTGACACCGATCTCCGGACCGACGACCCGCCGCATCAAAGCGATATCGACCGTTGTTGCGCCACCCGGGCCAAAGCCGGTCGAGGTCTTGACGAAATGGGCGCCGGCGGCGACCGCCAATTGACAGGCGATGCTCTTCTCTGCCACGGTGAGTAGGGCGGTCTCGATGATCACTTTGACCAACGCTTGAGTTCCGGCCGCCGCCACCACCGCCTGGATATCCGCTTTCACCAATTCCAGCATTCCGGATTTTAAGGCGCCGACATTAATCACCATATCCACTTCGGTAGCGCCGTCGGCAACGGCTTGTTTGGCCTCGTAAGCCTTAACGGCGCTTGCGTTGGCGCCGAGCGGGAACCCAATTACGGTACAGACTTTCACCCCGGAACCTGCCAAAAGTTTGGCGGCTTCGGCAACCCAGGCCGGATTGACGCAAACGGAACAAAATTGATATTGTTTGGCCTCGGCGCAGAGGGTTGCGATCTGATTGTGGGTAGCCTCCGGTTTCAGAATGGTATGATCAATCATTGCCGCGAGCGCGCGGGGAGTTATTTCACTCATTGCAACACGACCTTTCGATATAAGATGAATTGGCTAATCCGAACAAGTGCTCATCTTTTCAAAACGGGGCTAAAAAGTTTTTTTGACGTCACCGGCTTTCGCCAGTGTCCTTTTAAGGGGACGGGGCAGTTGAACCCAAATTTTCCAGCTAAATTTATTATGTTCGCGCCACATTGGGAAATCCCTCTTTACTGAAAACTGCCGGTCGAAAAGGGTAAAAAGCGACCCGGCGCGAGACCGGGTCAATAAAGAGGAGAAGTTGATGAAGTCGTCGCCAAAAGTTGTCCAAACGAAAAAATTACATCACAAGTAACGTCGCGCTATCCGAGATCTGCAGGATTAGTTGGTGACTTTCCCGGTCATAATGCCAGTTTTCCGCATGTAAGCCCCGGATGGCGGTGGGGACAAACGGTACGGTGATTCGGAGTTCGTACGGGAGCTTTGCCGTGACCGACAAGACGAGACCGGCCGGCTCAAAGGAGCCTTCCAGCGTAGCTGGTAAGGAGGTTTCAATATTCAACCGTTTGGTCCGTAACAGCATCCCGTCGTAAAGGAAGAAACGGCTGGGCCGGTTATGGCTTGTGGAAACGACTCCCGCCAGTCCCCGCAGACTGCCGGCGGCGGAACGGACCCACCGTTGCTTTTCTTTCGCCATCCAAACGGTGGTTTGGGAGTCGGACTCGGTAAGATCGACCGCATATCCGGCATCGGTTTTGAGTAGTTGCGCTTTGGCGGTCGTTGGGGCCGGCAATCGGAACGGCTCAAGCAAAGTCAGAAAATCCTGACCAGCCGAAGCCTGTTGAGCGTCAGCCGTAAAATGCCATTCGTTCGTCATTTTGGATTGGTAGGCCGGATGGACGGCGGCGGCGAACTGGTCGGTCTGGCTGAAACGCAAGGCCCGGGCCGCCGGGACCAGAAACTGTACCGCCAGTCCGGCTTGATTGCGATGGAGGGTCACCCGGCCGGTTTTCACATTAAAGTCAAAAGGATTTTTGGCGTGCAACAGCCATTGGTGGGATACCGGTTTTTCGGACTGTAGTTCATCCAGCAGCATAAAATAACGGCGGTTAATGAACAAGATATGCCGTAACGCCTGGCTGACGCCGAGCCGGGAATAGGCTTTGACAGCGTCGCCGCTGGTAAAGTCATAGTTCTGTCCGGTATAAAAATGGGTAATGGTCCCGCTGGCCGTCGGATCCTTGATAGGTTGGCCTTGACCGCCAAAGAGCACGGCGTTTTTAGCCTGGGTGGTGCGGGTCCAGCTGTCATGATGGGGGCTGCCGTACCATTCCCGGTAGCCGGAGGAGATGGCCAACGGTTCCCCAAAAGCGTTCAGGACAAAACTGTTTTGATCGGAGAAGCTGTGGCTGGCCGAACCGTAAGGGCTGCTTTTGAATCCGAGCATGATGTCATCGGCTTTACTGCCGAGTTTGCTATGGATGGCCACCCAACCGATGTCCGCAAAATAACGGCTACGGGGCAATTCCGCCAGGTCGCGCGCCCGAACCGGGGTTTGCGATTTACGGTAGAGGTGAAAGACGGTATCGAAAAAGGAGAATTGATAATATGCCAAACCGCTGGGGTAGCGTTGAAAAATGGTCTCGAAATATTTCTGGTAGAACGGGTCCTGGTAAAGCAGGGCGTATTTTTCAAAGATCAGGGCAGTGTTGGGACTGGGTCCGATGCTATTGCAGAGGTCGCCAAAGGATGAGGCCGAATAGGGTTGGAGATTGTATAATCCAAAATAACCGTTGTTGCGAAAGAACGGTTTGGCGAACAGTTCGGTGTTGCCGAGCGTTTTTAGGGCGTCCAGGAATTGAAAGTGTTGATTGATTCCGGAACTCCAATAGTTCAAGCCCTCCGACCAGCCGCCGTCGCTGCCGCCCCAGACGGGAAACTGCCGTAAATAGTATTCATAAGCCCAAGCCAAATAGGTGGGGGCTTCGGGAAGCTCCTGATATAAAACCAATCCGGCCAGGCCTAGGGTAGAAATGAAGCGCATCGGATGGCTGAGGGAGTTATCGGGCGGCGTCGGTTTGGTCAACGAAAACTTGTTGGCAATTAATTGATAGAGAATTTTTAGGCGAACGTCAAACGCTTGTAAAACCAGTTGCCGTTCGTCGGGCGTCAAAGCGTCGTGCGCCCAGTCATAGGCGAACAACATCGGCCGGAGCGACTGGATGAACGCTTCGTCGTTTCGTTTGATATTAATTCCGCCATTAACATCCCAACCGGCCAGATTGACCAGCAACCGTCCGGCTTCCCGTCCATAGGGTTCCTCGCCGGTAAGCAGATACGAAAAGGCGCATTGTTGCGCTTTGCTGCCGGCACTAAAGGCGATCTTATAGCCCTGCTCCCAGATCTGTCGCTCTTCATAGCCCTTTCCGTGCGGCGACGCCGGTTCGCCCGGGAGTTCGCCCGGGGTGACCTTTTGGAGGATATTTTTATAAAGCGGCGCGTACTCTTTCCGGTTGCGCAGGCTTTGAACGAAACGGCGCCACTCGGGAAGCTCGGAACGTTTTAGCATTAGCCGCGGGTGGTCGGCGGGGACCAAAGCGTTAAAGTACCCGATCCGCTCACGGACCAACGGTTGCTCGGCAGCAGTCGCGCCGAACCCTGGAACCGCGGCGGTTGCAAAAAAGAACGCCAAACTGACGGCCAGTAATTTTTTCACGGTGACACCCCTTTCACTCGTTACTTATATCGGCTGCGCCCTTATTTTTCTCCATTGCGGAAATTATCGAAACGGATATACGGGCAATCGCAATATTTTTTTATTACATAATTAAAACGTGAATCAAGCGCAATTTGTTCAATTTGGACCGCACTGAAGGGGTGGACCGGCGTAGCATCTTTTCATCCTGCGTTTGCCGGAGGCAGCGCAGGAGAGCTTATGGGGACGACTATCTAAATTTTAGGTAAAAAGAGTTCAATTTGGTCTAAATCCATCCCAGGGTTATTTTTTTTATAATATAAAAAGAAATATAACCCGGAGGTGTAAAGATGAAAAAGGTGAGGTTCATTCTGATTGGACTCATCGTTTTGATGACCTGTTTGGCAAATGTTGCGTTGATGGCGGGTGAGAATGGCAAAAAACCGGACCTACTGATTTGGAGTGGAGAGGCTTTGTATAACGTACGACAACAAGTATTAGCAGGAAAGCCTGGGGATTTTAAAGCGGCGATTGATGATATCAAAGCTGACGCCGATGCGGCCTTAAAGCAGGAACCGTTATCAGTCGTCAATAAAAAATCCACTCCGCCTAGCGGTGACAAACATGACTACACCAGCATCGGCATTTATTGGTGGCCCAACCCCAATACGCCCGACGGCAAACCGTACATCCGGAAAGACGGCCAAGTCAATCCGGAAGTCAACAATGACACCTTTGATAAAAATACTTTAGGGAAGATGTCCGGAGCGGTCCAGGCCCTCTCCTTAGGCTACTATGTCACCGGTAATCCGATCTACGCCGAACATGCCGCAAAATTGGTGAAAGTTTGGTTCTTGGACCCGGCGACCCGGATGAATCCTAACCTAAATTACGGACAATTCGTTCCCGGCGTCAATGACGGCCGCAAAGAAGGAATCGTCGAGACATTGACCCTGGTCAATATGGCGGAAGCCGTCACCTTGATCGTAGGCACGCCGGCCTTTAGCGAAGCCGACTTTACCCAACTGAAAGATTGGTATAAAGCGTATCTCAAATGGCTGCTCGAAAGCAAAATCGGCAAAGCCGAAGCTGCGGCCACCAACAATCATGGCACCTGGTATGATTTTCAAGTTGCGGCTTACGCCGTTTATACCGGTCAAGCCGATCTGGCGAAGAAACTGATTCAAAACACCGATCTGCGGCTGGCGGCCCAACTCGACGCCGAAGGGAAGATGCCGCAAGAAATGAGCCGGACCCGCTCGGTCCATTATCACCTCTACAATTTGCGCGCCTTTATCTCCCTGGCGATCCTTGGCGATAAGGTGGGAGTGGATATCTGGAGTTACAAGACTGCCGATGGCCGGGGAATTCAGAAAGCGATCGATTTTCTAGCCCCGTTCCTCGAAGGGAAACAAACCTGGCCGGGCGAACAGATTAACAAGGCCGAGAATGAATCCTCTTCGGCATTGTACTTCCGCTACGCGGCGGTAAGATACCGCAATCCCCGTTATGCCGCGATCGCCAACATTCTGCTCGGCGACGAAGTGAAGACCAGCCGCATCAATCTGTTCTTTCCGGAACCGGTGATTAAGTAAGTTTCGGATAACGGAGCGTTTGCGAAACGTTGTGAGACCGGGGATATTTCCCCGGTTTTCTGTTAATCCGATCTCACCCCACCGGTTTAGGTAGTTGTCAAAATCATTCCGGCACGATCCAAAACTATTTTGGTACATGCCAAAACTGTTCCGGCAAGTGACGGAACCTTTCGGCCCAGGCCGGGACGATTGGGGGGGCGCTGACGGGGGGAGTGGGGATGAAACGGTTTGAGGGCGGCATGTTAGCAATTTGTAAATCCACTTGACCCAATGCAAGTTCTGTTTTAAAATAGGATAAATTAATATATGTTGTTGGCCTTCGGGGTCGGTGTGAGTCCGAACCGGCGGTATAGCCCGCGAGCCCTATCACTAGGGTTGATTTGGTGAAATTCCAAAGCCGACAGTACAGTCTGGATGAGAGAAGGTGTCTATTTCTGATCAAAATTGATGATCAGCCCGAAGCTACTCTCTTTGGGCTGATTTTTTTATTTTCGAGGTGAACCATGGATCAAAAGTTTATGAACCGGGCGTTGGAGCTGAGCAAACGCGGTCAGGGGATGACTTGCCCCAACCCGATGGTGGGAGCGGTCATCGTTAAAAACGGGCAAATTATCGGAGAAGGGTGGCATCATGGTCCCGGGTTGCCCCATGCCGAGATTGAGGCCTTGCGGGCTTGCAGTCAAGATCCGCGCGGCGCCACGATGTACGTGACCTTGGAGCCTTGCAATCATTATGGCCGGACGCCGCCGTGCACCGAGGCGATCATCCAGGCCGGAATTGCGGAAGTGAAATTCGCGTTGCCGGATCCCAATCCGGTCGCCGGTGGCGGCGCGGAACGGTTGCGCGGCGCGGGAATCACCGTGGCTAGCGGGTTCGGCCGGAGAAAAGCTTTGGAGCTAAACCGGCGTTTCCTTTACTTCTGCTTGACCGGCAAACCATGGTTGATCTTGAAAGCCGGGATGAGTCTGGACGGCAAGATCACCAGCAACTCCGGGAGTTCGCAATGGATCACCGGCGCTCCGGCGCGGCGTTGGGTACACCGGCTACGGGCGGAGGTCAGCGCGGTGTTGGTGGGGGTAGAGACGGTGTTGGCCGACAACCCCCAGCTAACCAACCGCGTGCTGAAACCGGTAAACCGTCAGCCCCGGCCGGTGGTTTTCGATAGTCGGCTGCGCATCCCGTTGCAAAGTCGTTTGGTCCGGGAACGGGCCGCCGAGTTGATTTTGTTCTGCACCTTGGATGCGCCCCCGGAACGCTTGGAGCAGTTCCGGCAATTGCCGGTCACGGTGATCCGGCAGGAACGGGGCGGCCGGGTGGATCCGGAAGCGGCTTTAACGGCCTTGGGCGAGTTGGGTATCCAGTCGGTTTTGGCCGAAGGTGGCGCCGGTCTTTTTACCTCGTTAGTCGAAGCGGAACTGGTCAACGAGTATTACTTATTTTACGCGCCGTTCTGGATCGGCGGGCCGGATGCCAAAGGGGTGGTCGGCGGAACCGGCGTCGCCCAACTGGCCGCAGCGCCACGTTTGCAGGTCCGGTCGGTCCGCCGGGTCGGGGCGGATGTGCTGGTCCAGGCGTATCGGGAGGAGCTAGAAACATGTTTACCGGTTTAATACGGGCAGTCGGGAAGGTACGGGAGAAACGGATCACGGCGATGGTGGCGACCTTGACGATCAAGACCGCATTGGCGGCGGAATTGCAATTGGGCGACAGCGTGGCGGTGAACGGGGTCTGCCTGACCGTCGCAGCCTTGGGTCCGGATTGGTTCCGGGCCGATGTGATGCCGGAGACTTGGCGGAGCAGTAACTTATCGCTGTTGAAACCCGGCGCCGGAGTCAATCTTGAGCCGGCGCTCGGTTTGCATGACCGGCTGGGAGGACATCTGGTCAGCGGCCACGTGGAGGGGATCGGTCGGATCAGCCGGATCGAACCGCAGCGGAACGCCATTCTGATCCGGGTCAAGTATCCCCATGACTTGGCGGAGTATATTGTCAACAAAGGTTCGATCGCGGTCAACGGAGTCAGTTTAACCATCCAAGCCGTCGCCGCCGGCGAGTTGCTGGTCTCATTGATTCCCCATACCTATCGCGAGACCAACTTTCCCGAGTTGCGACCCGGAGATGGAGTCAACTTGGAGACTGACTTGTTGGCCAAATATGTTTTAAAGACGGAGCAAGCCCCGGTGCCGTCGCAATCTAAATTGACCAAAGAATTTTTAACCGAAAACGGATTTCGATAGATCCCGGATGCGACAATTCATGGAGCACTGGGAAAAGGAGTGATCACGATGAATACGATTGAAGAAGCCATTGCCGAAATTCAAGCCGGCCGGATGATTATCGTGGTTGATGACGAGGATCGCGAGAATGAAGGCGATCTGATCATCGCCGCGGCGAAAGTGACCCCGGCAGCCATCAATTTTATCCTGAAGCACGCCCGGGGCGTATTATGCACCGCGCTCACCGAGGAACGGGCCGACCGGCTCGAGATCCCGTTAATGGTCACCAAAAACACCGAATATATGGGGACCGCGTTTGGAATCTCGGTCGATCATAAGACGGCGACCACCGGCATTTCCGCTCAAGAGCGGGCGACCACTGTTAAAGCGTTGGCCGACCCGGCCACCCAGCCGCACGACCTGCTCCGGCCGGGACATATCTTTCCGCTCCGGGCTAAAAACGGCGGCGTGTTGGTCCGGGCCGGACATACCGAAGCGGCGGTCGATTTAGCCAGGATGGCCGGGTTGGAACCGGCCGGCGCGATTTGCGAAATCATGAACGAGGACGGGAGCATGGCCCGCCGCCCCGATCTGGAACGCTTCGCCGCCGCGCACGGCTTGAAAATGATCAGCGTGGCCGACTTGATCTCCTACCGCAATGCCGCCGAGCAGATTGTCCGGCGCGAAGCGGAAACCGTGCTGCCCAACAAGTTCGGCACTTTTAAAATGTATGGTTATGCCGCGATTTACGGTCATCAGGAGCATGTTGCGCTGGTCTATGGCGATATTAGCGGCGCCGACCAAGCACCGCTGGTCCGGGTGCATTCGGAATGTCTGACCGGCGACGCCTTTGGTTCCCACCGCTGCGACTGCGGCGAGCAGTTGAATAAGGCGATGGAGCTGATCGCCCAGGAGGGAGCCGGGGTGCTGCTTTATTTGCGGCAAGAAGGCCGGGGCATCGGCTTGCTGAACAAATTGAAGGCTTATGAACTTCAGGATCAAGGCCAGGATACGATCCAGGCCAATGAGTCGTTAGGGTTCAAGGCCGACCTCCGCGATTACGGAGTCGGCGCTCAGATTCTACGGGATCTGGGGTTGACCCGGATTCGCCTGTTGACCAATAATCCGGTGAAGATCATCGGTCTCGCCGGGCATGGCCTGGAAGTAGTCGAACGGGTGCCGCTGACAGTTCCCCCGCGGCCGGCCAATCAGTTCTATATGGAGACCAAACGGGAAAAGATGGGGCATTTATTGGGAGAAGAAGGTTTTCGATAGAGGATTGGGGATAAAATGGGTATTTGCCGAATTGATTGTAGCGGTGTCAAAATGGGCATATTGCTGCGTCACTTGGTCACTCGGGCTTCAGCGTACATTCAGTACGCTTCCAATCCTCGTTCGGTCGTTCCTTGCACTATACCCATTTTGACACCGCGTATGTGGATTCAAGAAGACAATCATTCGGCAAAGGTTCCCTCGGCCTCAATGATATTGAAAGTAAGGCCGAAAAGTGAAACCTTACTAAATTCCCTTCCTTGAGGAAGGGGCAGGGGATGGTTGGCTCGAGAGATGTGACCCCAAAAGGTTTTAGCATACTTACGCTATTTAAAGGAGGCATTTTTGATGAACATTATCGAAGGACATTTAGGCGGGAAGGATTTCCGGGTCGGAATTGTCGTCAGCCGGTTTAACAGTTTTATCACCGAGCATTTGGTGGCCGGGGCGGAGGATGCGTTGAAACGGCACGGGATTGCCGATGAGAAGATCACCGTGATCTGGGTGCCGGGGGCGTTTGAGATTCCGTTGGTGGCGAAAAAAGCGGCGGAATCAGGCAAATACGATGCGGTCATTTGTTTAGGCGCGGTGATCCGGGGGTCGACCCCGCATTTTGACTATGTGGCGGCGGAGGTCTCGAAGGGCGTCGCCACGGTTGGCATGGCCACCGGGGTGCCGGTGATCTTCGGCGTGCTGACCACCGACAATATCGAGCAAGCGATCGAACGGGCCGGCACCAAGGCCGGTAACAAAGGTTGGGACGCGGCGATGACGGCGTTGGAGATGGCCGATTTGAATGGGAAAATTTGAAAAGCAATGATAACACAAAAACAGCCGGCCGGGCAGACGCTCGGACCGGCTGTTCGATAACTTCGGTCATAAAGACGGAATAAAGTAGAAATGTGGTTGTCCCTTTTTCAATTTGGTATATTTTTCTTTGGCATCGCCAAAGAGTTGGAAGCTATTTTTGATCTGCAATGTGGCGGGGTCGATGGTTATCAACTCGTTGTTCGACAAGAGAATCAATCGGTTGTTATCTTCAAACAAATTAGTATCTCTGACTGGCTCCTTGAATTTATATATCTCTTCCAAAGCACCGGTTGTATAATCCAAACGATAAATCTTTTGTTTGGTGGTGACTAACGTTTGGATCTTGGGCTTTTTGATCGAATACATGCCTAACGGCGTTTCGGGCGGGATGAGATAAGTTAGCCGGTCATAGCTATTATTATAGACGGTAATGTCGCCGGTCGCGGTGTTCAAGATGTAAAACTTGGTTTTGTCCGGATCGGTGCTGACGGAAAGTTCGGTTGGAAAGTAGTTGTAATAAGAATACGAGTAGGAACCGTAATTGGCCGCTGCGTTCAGGAGGAGATTAAAGACCCCTTGAGCGACTTTAACGCCGGTGCGGCCGAAGGTCACGTCTTTGATCAGTTCATTGGTATTCGTGTCAAAGAAACGTACCCGGCCGCCTGCGACACAGTACATCACCGCCAAATGGGAATCGGGCAGCAACATAAAGTTATAATACGAAGTATTTCCACTTGAAGAGGAGTAGACATTCGAATTGGTTTCGACCTCTTTCGCCAGGTTATTGCGATAATCGATCACTTGCAACGACCGTTCTTTTAAAAGGTAAACGGTGTCCTTATCCTCAATATAATCACAATCAACCCAACGGGTTTCGAGTTTGTTCTGTTTTAATCCATTGGCGTCAACTTTATAGACCAGACTTTTGCGGTTTTTGG
The DNA here is from genome assembly GCA_023410535.1 of Bacillota bacterium. GTDB lineage: Bacteria > Bacillota > UBA4882 > UBA8346 > UBA8346 > JAEYPR01. Next base: position 50,951 of record JAEYPR010000032.1, read on the forward strand.
CAAGCAGCGAGGTAAATTTATCATTGACCGCTACAATCAACAGATGTTTGTCCGCATACCAGTTGGGTGAGATTTGATAGGGTTTTTCAAAAGTATCTTCTTCAATAAGGGACAAATCATCCGACCGTAACAGCTTAATCGCGCCACTGCAGGCCTGTCTGTTAAAGAGGGGCGGATTATCGTAGTCGAGCACGACAAGTTGCGCTGGACCGACCGCGTAAAGTTTTTGCGGGTTATTAACGGTGTCAATCTGGTGTTGCTCTTTCAATGGCGAGAAATTGTAAGCGACGATTTTCCCGGGTATCTTGTCGGCGGGTTTCCCGGTAATTAGTGCATAGACGGTCTGTTCGTCATAGGAAAAACCAAATCCATTGACCGGTTCCGAATTGATCTTTTCCGTCTTCATGTTGGGGATATCATAATGCAGTATTTCGTAAATATCTTTGTTTGGCTCCACTTTGTAACTGATAAAGAAGTGTTTACGATCTTCAGTGTAAGCCCAGCGGAGCGGGGAAAAACCGATTTCAACCACGTCCTCCGTCCGGCCCGATGCGACATTGAAGACTGTTAACTGCCCGGCAGTGTACTTCTTCTCGCGATTGCCTTTGACTTTCTCCGATTCAGGGACAAAGACGGTCAAATACTTTTGGGGATCGATCGTTTTCATAATAAAATTGGGATTTTTCTCCATCTCCAGCTTTTCTTCAAAGTTGATACTATTGTGATCCATGAACCAAATTTTATTATTTTCCATGTCAAACAGGAAATAGTCGTTTCCCAACGCGGTGCTGGAAAGAATAATGGACAGCAAAGCCAGAAACAGAAATATTTTAGCCTTATGCATTCAGGGAACCTCCGACATTGATAATTTTTACCAATATTCGAGGGTTTATGGAAAAATCCTGCAGGTTTTTGGGAGGTTACGTCTAAATAATACCGAAGAAATGCTCGATGTTATCTATTTCACTGAGAATTGTCCATTTCAGTTGCGCCTATTGCCAGTGACGCGCAACGACAAAAATTATGGTTATGGGAGTTAGATGGAATGCGTAAAGGATCTTGGCAGGGATTCGTTTGCTCGATTGTCATATTGGTGTTTGTATTATTATTGCCGGTCGACGCAGCCGGGGATAACCTAATTATCCCGCTCAAGGCGATCCATAAGGAGACGCCGGCCTTTAATCGCTCGAAAGAACAGGAATTGGGAGCGCTCTGTAAGGTGAAGATGGTCAGAATATCGGATAATCCACTGATTAAAACGCCGCCCCAACCTGATTTGAAAGTTTTATTTTACGGTGAATTTCCCTTAGGAAATCCCGCTGTCAATCATGGATTTTTGATTGATTTCGAAGGGAAAGAAAAGCTTTTTTGGGTGGATTCCGATGCGAATCAGGAGTATGCGACCGAGGCCTCCTATGCAATTTTTAAAAGCGATCGGTATCCCGGATTAAATATTTATTGTTCGCCGACACCGGTGATCATTCAAGCTAGCTATACAATTGACGACCATCAATTTCGGACTGAACTCCAATTTGAAATGCCTTACCTATATGTATTGCGTAATTGGTTGCAAGACCGTTTCTATTTGATGACTCGCACTTGGTTTATGGGTGTTCTGCCCGTTGGGGATGAAGAACTGACGTTAGCTTTGGTTGACTCCAATGACAACGGTAATTATAACGATCCCGACGATTTGCTCTTTATCGACTCTAACTATGATCTAAACTTCAATAGCAAAGAAGGGAAACCGCTTCGTTCGATGAAACAGCTAAAAGTAAAATCGGGCGACAAATACGAATTGGATTTTCATTGTTGCCCTGAAAAATTAATTTTAAAGAAAAGGTGAGATCATGCGCGGCCTTCGATGGTCTTTATTGTTGTTGCTCATTGTTACGATAGCGAGCGTCCCAAGTCAAGCCGACGATATCGACTATCATAGCAAAACGCTTCCCAATGGGCTGAAAGTAATTTACAAATATCTATCCGGGGCGAAAATAGTCACCGCCCGGGTAGTTGTACCGGTTGGAATGTTGGATGAACCACGGCGATTGCGGGGTATCTCCCATCTATTGGAACATCTGATCTATCGTGGTAATCACCGGTATAATCCGGCCGATTTTCACCGGGAAATTGATGATCAAGGCGGTACATATAATGGACTAACAACCTTAGACCGGACCGAATACTTTATGATCATCCCTCCCGCACAGTTACCGAAGGCATTGCCATTATATCTTGACATGATTGCCCATCCGGGGTTAACTGAGACGAATATCGCATTGGAAAAGAAAATCATCCATATTGAAAATGAGATGCGCAATACACCCGGCAATGTTTTTTTTCTATATCTGAACGCTCTGACCCAACAACAGATGGATAATACCCTTCAAACAATTACCCATTCCGACCTGGTGCAGTATCACAACCAATATTATCAGACCTCTAAGATGACGGTGATTATTACCGGGAAATTTCAATATCCGGAGATTGAGAAGATCCTCGCCGATGTTCAAACCGAAACGCCTACTCAAAACGGAACAACTCCACAATGGCAACTAACGGCATCGAAGAATCCGATTATTCTGGAAGATTACTTGATGGGCGAAGAATATCAGTTGTTATTCGGTTTCGACCTGAAACAGTTGCCCGCTAAAGATCGGATTATCGCCAAGACGTTACCGTATATCTTAACTTATGAGTCGCGCCAGTATGATCATCTCACTGATCGGCCGTTGGATTATGATTTTTACTTGTTGAATATTGTCAAACAGAATTATTTGTTGTTAATGTACCGGGATCCACGGGAAAAGTTCAGTCCAGAATTAGAACAATGGCATCGCAAAAATTTAGACCGGTATTTCAAATACTTAAAGACGAAAAATTTTGATCAATTTCTACAATTATTAACGAAAGCAATCGACAAACGGTTTGAGGTCATCAAATCGGATGCTTTTGCCTTAAACGAATATTTATGTGAACAACTGTTTGACTCCGGCGATTTTTTCGTCGAGGATATTCCGGCTCTCCGCAGTTTAACTTCACGTGATATCCGTAACTTCGTGCAGAAATATTTAGAGGGCGCTTCCTATCAAACCATTGTGGTGAAAGCATTATGAGGTGGATGAGCAGATGAAAACTTTCCATGGCTTGATAGTTTTTATATTGTTGATCATTGTGACTACGGCCCAAAACGTCCCGTTGCAAGCGGCAGCGGCGGAAGAGGTAGTTCGTCCCGACGGTCTTCGCCTCATTAAAGTCGAACCGATTAAGGAAGAAGCGGAAACGGTTCAACATGTCACCGTAATCCTCAAAACAGGCTATGTCCATGATCCGGCAGGTAAAGCCGGGTTAACCGAGTTAACCAATGAGATGGTTGGGCTACTCATTGATTATTATACCCCCGCCACCGTTAGTTACTTTACTGCCGCGGAATTTTCAATCTTCCAATGCGCCGTACCTACCCGATATTTCAAAACGTTCAGTGTAGGATTAGATGAGATTATCCGTTTAGACGCCTTAATGTTGTATGATCTCTGCAACAACTTGGTTATGATCCATAAGACGGCAGCAATTGATCCAGGACAAGCTTCGGAATTAGCTTTCTATCAGATGCTCTATGGCTCCGGACACCCTTACACCCGTCATCTGACCCCAAATTATCAGGCGTTAAACATCAGTGAGGTCAATAATTGGTTTCGTCGGCTATATCGGCCGAATAACCTGATCGTGGTAACCACGAAGGACTTTCCGGAGGAGTTTTTACGTAAACCCAACGGCCGAGATATGAAAGGCCTGATCCAAACCGCCCCGTTACCGACACCAGTCATTGAAAATAAAATTGATTTACAGTTTGTCGCTACCAGAGGCCGTTTGGCAACGATCTATGTAGGGATTCCGGCTCCGCCGGTTCAAGGGAAGGAATGCTTCACTGCGATATTATTTGAGCAATTACTTCAGAAAGAGTTGTGGGATAGCATCCGTGAAAAGGGAGGCTATGCGTATGATTTACGCGTTTCATACTCATATCTGGAGGAACCGGGGAATCCTAATATTAAGATTGTGTTGGAAACCCTACCCGAGGATGCGGGAACGGTGATTGCGAAGATACTTAGTACCATTCAACAAATTAAGCTAGAGGGGGCAACAGTGGCTAAGATCAATCCATTGATGGATAAAGAACGGAAAATACTGGAGTTGGGTAACCAATCCAATCGGCAACTTGCAACTTTCAAGGCTTTAGCGGTTTTGTTTAATACTGAATGGGTGGCTGACCCGGAGGCGTATCTGAACGGTTTAGCCAGTGTGACATCGGATGACTTGAAACACTTTTTAGCGACGCAGAGTTCCTTGATTAAAGTTGCGGTTTCCGGACCAGTCACGGCAAATAATACCTTGAAAAATGCGGTCTTTGCCAACAACGGAAACACCAATCGTTAAAACTAATACTGGGAAAGATAGAATATTAAATTCTTGAACAGCTGGCATGAACAATACACCGGCTGTTCGCCATCAATACCTCAACTTTTTAATAAGGAACAAAAATCCCAATAGTATCGGCTGATGCAACAAATAAATCAGGAGGGAGCGACGCCCCAGCCAGCAAAGGCAGCGGACTGTTTTGGCCATGGGACAATCGCCCAGGGGCAGGAGACGGGTGTGGTTGCGGTAAAATATTTTTCCAAGATAGATCCCGAGTAGGATCAAGCCAAACCAGGGTAGGAGCGGAAAATAGTCGTAGGAGGAAAACTCCTGTGGAATCAAACCAACCCATAATAGCCAGGGAAATGGAAAACGAAAGTTTTGCAGATAGGCGCCGCTCAGAATGATGGCGGTTGCCAAGAGCAAATTCAGTTTGCCCAGGCGGAAAAAAGGATAACTTAAGATGGTTGCCAGTCCGATCAGGTGCAGGATGCCGAAGATGATGAAGCCGTCGGGCAAAAGGAGGCGGGTAACCAAGGTGATCCCACCTCCCCAAGTCAATAGGGTTAGGCCGCGATAACATAAGAGTCGATAGGAACTTTGAGGGGATTTGGTTTGATTGAGCCAGAGGGAGATCCCGGCCAGTGTTAAAAAGAGCATGGCGACCACCCGTTGCCACAAGGCGATTAACCAAAAGGACTGCGGCGGTTGGTTCGCTAGAAACGCTATATCACAGATCCCATGAAACCCGATCATCAAAATGACGGCAACCCCACGCAGCAGGTCAAGCTCCCAAAAACGCGGGGTGGCAGAGCGGGAATCAGAATGAAGGTTGTCGGTCGGCATACATGTAGTATTTCCTTAATTGCTCACTCATACTTAAGCGCTTCCATGATATTCAACTTCTGTGACCGTAGTCCCGGACTGACTGAGGCAACCAGCATGATTACCATCCCGGCGACCAACGCGTAACCAAACTGTGCCGGATCGTAATGCAGGGTCAACGAAAGGTTCATCGCTTGCAGCACCTTGCCCACCAGCGATAGCAGCAACAATCCGGTCAAAATACCGACTACGCCACCGATCGCCCCGCAGCTGAGCGCTTCCAGAAAAATCATCTTAATCATCTGCCGCTGACTCATGCCTACGGAGCGGAGCACTGCCAAAGCGCGGCGCCGTTCCAGAAAACTGATGATCAAATTATTGAAAACGCCAAAAACCCCGATGACCATCGCAAGCACCGAAAAAGCTTGCAGTACCAGTAAGATTTGTTGGTTGGCGTTTAAATTCCGTTGTTCCAAATCACGAATGGTCTCCAGATAGGGTCGTTGCTGATTGAACTTTTTCTGCAACGCCTCAACCACCTGCTTGGGAGCACCGGACGTCTTAATCAATAAGCTGTCATACGTGGAGCGGGCCATATCCAGCTTGAAATACCGTTCGCTGATAATTGCGAAGCTACCGTTGTCCACTAACGACTCAAAGAAACCGATGATCCGGTACGGTTTGTTTCCCCGCTTGGTCCGGAGGGTAACGACGTCACCCAAAGCGACACCTAATTTTTCTTTGAGGGTGCGGGTAAGCAGAATATTCCGTTCTCGGTCCAGTTGGTCTAAAGTTGCCTTGGTGTTTCCCGCCAAATTGAAACTGAAGTAATCAGCGTATTGACGTTGATTGGCCCCGTGCAACCAAGTGATCTTGGCGGCTTGGCCGACCAACTCGATATTTTGTTCACTGTAAAGACCGTAAACCCCTTGTACGCCGTGGGTTGAGCGGACCAATCCTTCCTGGCTGCGGTCGCCGGGCATGAACAGCCAAACATCATAATGAAAATCACGCCAAGCGTTTAACACTTCTTTCCCGACCGTAAAACTGAGGGTATTGATCAGCAGCAAGCTAGAGATGCCAATCGCAAGCAAAGAGATATTATTTAAGATCGCTTGATTTTCCCGTAAGTTTTTGGCGGCCAGAACCCCTTCGTTGCCGACCAGATAATAGAGTAAACGCTCAAACAGAAAAGTAAAGCCGGCTGTCAAAAAAGGGACCAGAAAAATAACGGCGGTCACCGCTAAAACCATTGCGGCAATATTCAGAAAGAAAGCGGCGGATTGCGGCGCCACCAAAGGAAGCGACAGCGCCAAGGCAAGAGCGGTTAACCCCATTGCCAGGCGGCGCCGGGGAGGTTGTGACCGATGCTGGATGGCGTTTAAGACGATCTCTTTCACTGGAATGCGCGAAAGCGCAACAATCGGTAGGCACGAACTGGCTAAAGCCAAAACTACCCCAAGGAGTAACGCGCCGAGTAGCTGAACGGGGGAGTATTCCAAAGCGACCGGCACCGCCTTTAACCATTGCGGTCGCATCATGACCGTGATTGCGTACAGAAAAGCCAATCCCAACCCACAACCGGCCAACCCGCCGCTGATGCCGTAGAAGAGACTCTCCGCTAAAAGCACCAGATCGGTCAAACGTTTGGTCGCGCCGATGCTCCGGAATGTTCCGATCACCGGCAGCCGTTCCCGGGTAATGACTTTAAATGACGTATAAATAATAAAGACGCTCATAAACAGGACAAAATTTAACATGATCAACAACGGATTGCTGATCATGCTGATATATTGGGCCAGTTCTTCCTTGGGGACCGACTCAGCTACGGTGTAATGAGGATAAACTGTTTTTAATTTGGCAATCATTGTCCCAACCTGATTCGGGTCGTTCAGCTGGATCATGATTAACGATACTTTTCCGGTAGCATTTAGCAAACCCGCTAAGGTCTCCCGTGGGGCCACGGCAGTGACGGAGCGGCCGTCTTCCTGGAATAGCCCGTAATTTTGAGCGATCCCGGCAATCTGAAATCGATATTTTGTCTGATCGATCAGGAGATTAATCTTGTTGCCAGGTTGCAAATGATATTTTTCCGCCGTTGCCTTGCTGATGATTAGCTTCTTCCCGATGAAAGGGTGTAATCCCCGTTGAGCCTGGAGTAGATAAGGATTAATCTGTTGCAGTTCTTGGAGGCGATACCCCTTTACGTTAAAATTGACTGATTCCAACCCAAATTTATAAACAGCGCCGCTCTCGACGGTCCCGGCTAAACTGCGATATTCACTTCGGAACCGTTCCGCCGGTTTAGTGGAGTAGAAAGGCGTCGGCGATTTCTCATTCGGGTAGATCAAAATCTGGGCGTTGCCAAAAAACTGCTTCATCCGTTCCATAAACAATTGCTGAACAGTGCCTGACAAGGCCACCGACGCAAAGAACAACGCCACGGACAACGTCACCGAGAACAAGATCAGAAACGTCCGGAACTTCTTCTCAGCGATACTTTTGAGGATGTATTTTACAATGATTGCCATTGAAACTCCAACCAGATTTAGTTTGTTATTAGGTCACCATGGTATTGAGCGCCGTCAAAAACTGACCAGTGCAAGGAACGCCCGAGTGAGGACTGGAAGCGTATGAAGCCCGGAGCGACCAAGTGACGCAGCAATGGTCGGTTTTTCACGGCGCCTCACTTTGAGATTTCGACGTCTACATTGAAGTTGGGCCTCAAAAACGCATCCGGATTGTCGATCGAAATTTCCACCGCCACCACGGTTTGATTGTTCTGTTTGGTGGCCATGTCGGCGACGCGGACCACCCGGCCCCGGTATTTATGATTGCTGTCGGCCACCGGAATGATGATTACCGGAGCATCGATCCGGACATCTTTGATAAAATCCTCATCCACATCGGCGGAGATGTATAAGTTATTGAGGCTCATGATACTAAGTAATTTCTCCTGCTGTTTATCGGTGCCGCCAACCCAATATCCGGCGGCGCAATTGATATCATACACAACGGCATTGGGAAAGTCGCTGACGATCACGTTCTCCTTGAGAAAACTCTGATTCAATTTGTCTTTCAATCGTTTCAAGTCATATTCGGCCACCGCCACCCGTTGCGTTTGGACGGCGATACTGTTATATGCGGAAGACTGATCTTGGGAGAGGCGGATATCGGTGACAATCTTCTCTTTGTCCTTCACCATATCGCGGAAGTCATCCAATTCTTTTTGCGAGATTGCGCCAGCCTGCCACAACCGTTCTTGATCGGCTAATTGCCGCTTCGCCCGTTCGTAAACTTCCTGAACGTCCAGGAGGTTTTTTTGTTGCTTAAACAGTTCATAACGGGCCGCGCTTAATTCGCTTTCCTTGCTTTTGATCATGGTTTGGTAATCATTGATGTTTAATTTAATTAAAGGTTCGCCCAGTTTGACATTTTGGCCGTTTTTGACCGGAACCGCCAGCACTTGCGCTGGGAAATCCAGATTAATATCCTTATAATCGCGGGCTTTAACCAAACCAAAGGCTTCGACGGACGGCTTTTCAACCACCGTCTTGACTGGCGAGACTGTTTTTTTACTTTGGTTGGGTTGTGTTGACAGGTAGATTGCGAATCCCGCGATCCCCACGGCAACAACGACTCCGATCCATTTAAATGCTTTGCTCATGTTTATCCCATACCTTTCCGTCGCGAACCAAAATTGTCCGATCACCGTAAGCGGCAGCCTCTTGCGAGTGAGTGACCTGAAGAATGGTCTTGCCCCGGTCCCGGTTGATCCGTTTGAGTAATTCCATGATCTCTTTACCGGTCTTGCTATCCAGATTGCCGATGGGTTCATCGGCTAAAATAATATCGGGCCGGTTGACCAGCGCCCGGGCAATCGCTACTCGTTGCTGTTGACCTCCGGATAACTCCCGGGGAGTATGATGACGACGGTCGGTCAGGCCAACTTCGTCTAGGATCTGATCGAGTTTTGGCCGTTCGGTTGCCAGCCGTTTGCCATCCAGTAAGATCGGAAGCATGATATTGTCTTCCACGTTTAAATTGGGGACCAGATTATAAAATTGAAAAACAAACCCTAATTCCCGACGGCGCAAGACGCTTTCCTCCCGGTCGGTCAAGGCGGACAGCTCTTTTCCCTTCACGAAAATCTGTCCGGCAGTTGGTTTATCCAATCCACCCAGCAGATACAGCAGGGTACTTTTCCCCGAACCCGACGGGCCCATAATGGAGACAAACTCGCCGGGTTGGATGGTCAGGTTAATATGCTGCAAAACCTCAACACTAACGGTGCCCAGTTGATAAGATTTACAGAGGTTGATCGTTTCAATGATCGGCGTCATCAGATAAACTCCTGTTAAAAGTTTCGAATCTAGATACTTTAAAATAGATGATTGAATTGCGGAAAATCGTTCACAGTCATAACCGGTTCTAATATTGAATGCAACATATTAGATAATAAGGCAAATAAAATATTTTAACGGAAATGGATCTGTTTTGTTCCATTATTGCTATTAATATTTGGCAGAAATTAAAGATGTTGGATTTTGGGGAGTAGCAAAAGGTCGGATGAGAGTGGCGGAATGAATGAAAATCTTAATTTTAAGAGAGATTTGCACTAAAGCTGCCTTGTCTTCAGCGTGGAAAAAACCGTTGCTTTTGCAAGCAACGGTTCTCATGACGTCTCAATCAACCAAAACGGCTGGGACCATGCAATATTGTTGGACGCGTCAACGGCTTCAACCCGGACAAATCCTTCATCCCCCAAACAATGATAGGAACCTTCGTTGGAACGAAAGACGCCGATCACTTGGTTCTTGGCGTCATAGAACCGGATCCATTGCGCCTCCGGAGAGCTGGCAATGATGTTCCGGCCGTCGTCAACCCGCGTTGCTAAACTGGGACCTTCGGTGGCATAAAAGGCGCCGTTTTTTAGGGCGTGAATCAGATCGGCCATGGTGATGGACGGTGTTTTTACCACAATCCAGCCCCGGTTATTGCTGCCGACATGAGAATCATCGACTGCAACTCCCCAAATCGGGTGGGATGGACCTGAATTTAAATTCAATTTATGCCAGATAATAAAATCGACGGGATCTCTGGAATAAGGACTATAGATCTCGACTAACCGGAGGTTTTTCAATTTTAACAGTTCTTTCGGGAACCAACGTCCCGAACCGGCGCCGCCTCGCCAACTCAAATGCGCCGGGATCACAACACCGCCGTATTTATCGACCCGCTCGATCCGGTCTTGAACCGGCGTGTGTGGTGAAAGGTCGGGCGGCGGATTGATCATCACCAGATGTTTGCCCAGGGGAATCGGCCAAAATAGCGCCGGAATCGTCGCTTCAATCCCCGGGATGACAATACATTGTTCAGTGCCGAGGTGGGAGAGGTTGGAATAGCGGTCGTGGTCGGTGATCACCACAAATTGATAACCGTCGGCGATGTAGGAGGCGACCACTTTTTCGGGGGGAATGTCGCTATCATAAGAGAGACTGGTATGTACATGCAATTGGGCTTTGCGGAACTCGCCGGGGCAGTCCAACGGGTCGTGCACCGTAAAATTCTCCAAAGTTCTTGGCGAAGCGATCCGCAACTTCTTGGGTATAAATGAACGTTCAAAACGGAAATTTTGAATGATCTGCAAAAATAAAAAAGTCAGCGCCAATAAAGTAAAAAAGCTGATGATAACAATGACTAATATCGTAATGGGATGCACAAACCAATCGGGGCGCCTGGAGATCCATTCAAGCACAATCACAAATACAGTTAGGTAGATTAGCGTACGGATGGTTACGGAATGTTCTTTTAAAAAACGCACGGTTTTCCCCCCTGTGCTAGGAATTCTCCGATTTCCGATGAATTCCTCTTCCGATCGATGACGATGAAGTGGTTTGTCCAACTAGATTTCGCTTTATACGAGGAATAATAAATTATTTTCAATAAGACTTTTGGGTAAACATTGTTAAAACTCTTGATTGATTATGTTAAGACTCTTAATTACACTTTGCTTGGCGGTTTCGATAAATGCGAAGTATAGTACAATAAATAAAGTTGTTTTGACTTAGCGATTGGAGGGACAACGCTTGAAAGTTGCTCGCGTTGCGGGATATTTATTGCCATATAAAAAACGTCTGATTACGGTCATTATCGTTTCGGTTTTACTGTCGGGTTTAACGTTGACTGACGCTTGGCTGATGGGACGGTTGACCGACGCCATTTTTTACCGGACCAAGGGAATTCCGCTCAGCATCTTATGGCAAAAAGAGCAGAGTTCCGATTATAAAGAGTTTACGATTATTCTATCCAAAACCGAACCGTGGAACGCCAGGCAAATAAAGACACTTGCCAAAGAAGCGAAAAAATACGGAATTACTGTCTTAAGTACCAAACCGGATGGCAAATCATTGACGGAACGGATCCGGGCCTCGAAGGAACTGGCTAATGACCCGTTAAAGATGGTGAATGATCTGCGAACGCATATCAAGCCGCTGTTGGGACCGGTCACCGCCACTATCGCGGTGGAAAATCAGCGGACGATTGAGCAGACTTTAACCTTTTTGCCACAGTATTATACAGTCTTTATTATTCCGGTGATTGTCGTGATCGTTTACTTACTGATCGGTATCTTGCGTTACGCCCAAGGGTATCTCTTGGGGTCGATCGGTCAGCGGATCGTGATGCGTCTGCGGAATGAGATCTACGAAAATTTGCAGAACCTCTCCATCAGTTATTTCGAGCGGCATCAAACCGGGCAAACCGGGCAACTGATCGCCAGAATCACCAATGATATCGATGCGATCTACTTCTTGTTCGCCTCGGGAATCTTTCAGATGTTACTGGAACCGATCGTGGTCGTGATGGGGCTGATTTGGGGTTTCTTCCTGAACTGGCGGTTAACGATGCTTTTTTTCTTGGTCTTTCCTCTCATCGCTTTCCCGGTGGATCGCCTCAGCCGGCTGCTGCGCAAGGTGAACTTGGAGATTATGAACAAAGTGGCCGATATCACTGGCGTGCTTGAGGAGACGTTGAGCGGGATCAAGGTGGTCAAAGCCTTCGGCATGGAGCAATATGAGGTGGAACGGTTCCAGCGGGAGACGCAATCAAGTTATCAAGCGGCGATGCGTGGAATCCGCGTTGGCAATGTCTTGTTGCCAATCATTGAGTTTATGGTCTCACTGGGGTTGGCGGCTTTTTTGATCTACGCCGGAACGCAGGTGTTAGACAATCACCTGAGTCCGGGCGAATTTTTCACATTTATCTTTTTATTGAGTTTTATGGCGAATCCCATTCGCAAACTCAGCGGCGTTTTTTCCAACATTCCGCGGGCGTTGGCTGCGGCTGACCGGGTTTTCGAAATTATCGACCAGCAATCCGAGGTCGTTGAGGCCCAAAAGCCCATTGAATTAAAGGACATTCAGGGAGCGGTCCGTTTTGAAAATGTCAGCTTTGGCTATAACGCGGCGACCGTCGTACTGCAGCAGATCAATTTGAAGGTACAGCCCGGCCAGGTGATTGCGTTTGTCGGTCCAAGCGGCGCCGGTAAAACCACTATGATTAACTTGATCGCCCGGTTTTACGACCCACAGGACGGGGTAATTTATATTGATAATTGTAATTTACGCGACTTGAAACTGGATCTATTCCGGAGTCAGACCGGGATTGTTCCGCAAGAAACGATCCTGTTCCGGGGGACGATTGCGGAGAATATTGCTTACGGTAAGCTTGGAGCGCCATTGGAGGCGATCATCGCGGCGGCTAAAGCTGCCAATGTTGACGAGTTTGTTCGGCAGATGCCCGAAGGTTATCAAACGCGGGTCGGAACCCGGGGGGCGACGCTCTCCGGTGGTCAACGGCAACGGGTGGCGATTGCCCGGGCCATTTTGCGCAATCCCCGGATTTTAATTTTGGATGAAGCGACTTCGGCATTGGATACCCAGTCGGAAGGGTTGGTTCAGGAAGCGTTGCAACGCCTAATGAAAGAACGCACCTGTTTTGTCATTGCCCACCGGCTGTCAACGATCCGCAGCGCCGACCGGATTGTGGTGATGGACAAAGGCCGGATTGTCGAGATTGGCAACCATGACGAACTACTGGAACGGAACGGATTGTACGCCAAACTGTATCATACTCAATACCGGACGCAGGAGGAATTAGTCCAATAACTGCCATCATTTTGAAAAAGGGACCCTCATTGTTTTGTCGAAATCCCTTTTTGAATAGAGAGAGGGGTTTTTCGTTTGCAGAAACTGATTGTCAAATGGAGTGGTTGGATCATCGCGCTCTGCCTATGCACGGGAATCTCCGGGAACGTCTTTGCCGCCTCCAATGACCGGGGGGAGCTGCAGAAACTGATCCAAAAAACCCGTCAAGAGTTGGTCAACAAAAAGAAAAAAGAGCAATCCGTCTTGAGTAATCTTACGGTCCAACAAAAAAGCTTGGTGCAATTGGAGCAAAATTTTACATCGGTTAAAAATCAGTTAAACAAAGTTCAAGACCAATACTCCCGTTCCAAACAAGAATTGATAGGTTTGGAATCGAATCTGCAAAAGCTGGAAGTTGATCGCGGCAACCGTCAGGATTTACTCAATGAACGTTTGACCGCTATCTATAAATATGGGCCCCAAGCCTATCTTGAGATTTTGCTTTCCGCCCGAAATTTTGCCGATATGCTTTCTAAGTTTTCGATGGTAGCTTATATTGTCCGGAACGATCTAAAAGCTTTGGATGAATTACAAACCGCGAAGCAGGCAGTCCAGACCGAACAGGTTAAAGTGAAACAAAAAACCGTCCAGGTTGCCTCGGAGTTTAAAAAAGTGGCGGCGCTCAAAGAGCAAGTGGTGCAAAAACAAAAACAGGTCGCCGCGAACGTCTCGGTAACCAAAACCGAACTGGCAAAGCTTCAATCGGACCGCGCCAAATTAGAGCGGGCTTTAGCCGAATATGAAGCAACGTCCCGTCAGTTGGAAAGTACCATTCGTAAAGAACAACAGGGTACGGTGAAGGGAGCGCTGGGGTCCGGCAAGATGATCTGGCCGGCCATGTCCCGCGGACCGATCACTTCCACTTTCGGTTGGCGTTACCATCCTATTTTAAAAGTACGTAAATATCATAACGGTCAGGATATTGCTATTCCGACGGGAACTCCGGTCAAAGCGGCCGACAGCGGAGTCGTTTTGGTCAGTAGTTGGCAGGGGGGCTATGGCAATTTTGTCGCAATTGACCATGGCAATGGCATCTCCACCTGTTACGGGCATAATTCCCGCTTGGTGGTCCGGGTTGGCGAAAAAGTTGTGAAAGGACAGATTATCGCTTATTCCGGCAGCACCGGTCTGTCAACCGGCCCGCATCTTCATTTTGAAGTCCGGGTAAATGGTACGCCGGTCGACCCCATGGCGTATCTCCCTTGAGTATAAATGGCAGAACGGCCCATAACGGACCGTTCTGCTGGAACATATCTATCAAAGAGGCCGGTAGGATCATCCGAACACCCACCCAACTTGGCAGGCAAGTGAGCAGTCACCATTGATGAACCTGAGACTTGTAAGCACTACAAGTCATAAATGTCGTCGCTACTGGCCTCTCATTAATATTATATCGGATACGGACGTTTCTATTCCAAACTTTCTTGCCAGTTTTCGCCAAGCACTTGGGTTAAGAATGACCGGACCGGCCAGTTCAGATACTTATCCTTGCGAAATACCAGATCGGTATGGCGGACCATCGGCTGCCAACCATCAATCTGGATCCGGCTTAAATTTTGCAGCTGCAGTTCCTCCCGTACCGCCACTTCCGGCAGAAACGCCAATCCCAGCCCGCTCTGAACCATCCGAATAATCGCTTCCATACTTTCTAACTCCAACGCAATTTTCGGTTCGTATTGATAGGTTTGAAACTGTTCGTTTAGAAAACGACGGAAGCCGAAGCCTTCCCGGAATAAAATCAAAGATGCCGCACTGAGTTGTTTGAAATCAATTCGTCCGATATGGTTCGCCGGTCCGACCAACCAGATCGGGTCCTCAAATAAGGGGACGATATGCAAAAAGTGCGCTACGGTCGAAGTGGGCTGGGTGGTAATTAACCCAAGGTCAATGGAGTTCTCATAGACTAATTTGGAGATGAGCTCCGAGTCGCCGCTGCGGATTTGTAATTCAATCAGGGGATAAGTCTGGTGGAATTGTTGAAGAATATCGGGTAAGCGAAAGATGATCGTGGTTGTGCCGGCGCCGATTGTCAATCGGCCACGGACGGTTGAAAACTGCCGGATCGTTTCTTTGGCTGTTTCCGTCAGATTCAGGATCTGTTGGACATAGGTGAGCAAAACTTCTCCCGCCGGGGTTAGCAAAACATTCCGGCCCAACCTTTCAAATAACAATTCGCCCAGTTCTTCCTCAAGACTTTTGATCTGGAAGGTCACGGCGGGTTGGGTCAGATGCAACTCGGCCGCCGCTTTTGAAAAGCTTTTATAGGAAGCGACTTTTTGGAAGGTCCGCAATTGATAAATCTCCATGCTTCAAACCTCGTATAAAAATCGTTTATCTAAAATATAAATTCTATTAAATTGTATTATACCATTTTCTGTGTTAGGATAAAAGAGGTCGAAAACGTGATAATCGAAGTCCGATTTCAGGAGGTACCAAGATGTCAACCGTAGTCGTGGTTGGATTGCAATGGGGCGATGAAGGGAAAGGCAAAATTACTGACTGTCTGGCCAGCGAAGCCGAACTGGTCGTCCGTTATCAAGGTGGCAATAATGCCGGTCATACCGTGGTGGTCGGTGATGAAGAGTTTAAATTACATCTGGTTCCATCAGGGATTTTATATCCGGGTACCCAATGCGTACTCGGTAACGGCGTAGTCATTAATCCGGGCGTTTTATTAAAGGAACTGGCCGGTTTGCAGGAGCGTGGCATCGATGTATCCGGTCTGCGGATCAGCGATCGCGCCCATATCATCATGCCATATCATCCGATCCTTGATCAGCTGGATGAAGCTAGCCGTACGGTAGGCAAGATTGGAACCACCGGACGGGGAATCGGTCCGGCGTATGTTGACAAATTCGCCCGTTATGATGCCATTCGGGTGGTGGATCTGCTGGACGAGGCGGAGTTTAAAACGAGAATCACCGAAGTCTTGAAGATCAAAAACAAAGTATTGCGCCAGATTTATGGCCATCAAGGCTTTGATATTAAAGTCATTTTAGACGAATATTTGGGTTATGCCAATACGATCCGGGGCATGGTCACGGATACTTCGGCATTGATCAACCAAGCGATCCGCCAGGGCCAAAAGGTGTTATTTGAAGGAGCGCAAGGGACGTTACTGGATATCGATCACGGCACCTATCCTTTTGTCAGTTCTTCCTCGCCGGCGGCTGGCGGTGCTTGCGCCGGGGCCGGGGTTGGACCGACCGCCATCAATAAAGTGGTTGGGGTCATCAAAGCCTATTCGACCCGGGTGGGCGAAGGACCATTCCCGACCGAACTCTCCGATGATCTGGTCAGTCAACTCCGGGACGGCCGTGGCCGCGAATACGGGGTTACGACCGGGCGACCGCGCCGTTGCGGCTGGTTTGACGGCGTAATCGCCGAGTATTCGGTCCGGATTAACGGTGTCAACGCGTTGGTCGTAATGAAACTCGATGTGCTTGACCAAATGGAAGAAATTAAGGTCTGTACAGGATATCGTTATCGTAATAGTATTATCAAAGAGTTTCCCGCCAGCTTAAAAGTTTTGGCGGAGTGCACTCCCATTTACGAGGAACTGCCCGGTTGGATGAGCGACACCACCGGCGCCAAAAACTTGAGCGATTTGCCGGTTCAAGCGCAAGATTACTTGAAGCGCATTTCTGAATTATCCCAAGCGCCGATTGCAATGGTTTCGGTTGGTTGGCGCCGGGATGAAACAATAACTGTTAACCCGATCTGGTAAGGATTTCAAACAGAAAAAGTGTTGACAGTGGTTTTGAAATGTTGTAAGATATAAAAGCTGACTGGTGAAACAGCCGGTACCGCAGTAAAAATGGGTCATTAGCTCAGGCGGTAGAGCACCTGACTTTTAATCAGGGTGTCCGGAGTTCGAGTCTCCGATGACCCACCAGTTTACTTGGTCCCATCGTCTAGAGGCCTAGGACACCGCCCTTTCACGGCGGTGACAGGGGTTCGAATCCCCTTGGGACTACCATTTAAATTTTAGACCTGCAGAAAACTGCAGGTTTTTTGCTATGTCGCGACTGCTCGGAAAAATTCACCATTTTTCCATATGATGACCATCAAATCTACACAACCAAAGCATACGCTATAACTATCATACAATATTTAAGAGCAAAGGGGATGAAACAAATGAAGAAGTGGCTCATTGTCCTGCTGGTCGTAGCTCAAGCGGTATGCGTTTTTTATATTGGGGGAGCAACCGTTTTAGGGAAAGCGGGATCGGATCATCAGCAATCCGGATCGCCGACCCAACCGACCGTAACACCTAAGCAATCAGGGTCCAACCAACAGCAGTCCGGAAACCAACAACATCCAAGCGCTTCGCCGCGTCGACCGGGTCCGAACCAAGGGCAGCCGACTCCGCAACCGCAACCTTCGGCAACTCCCAAGCGACCGGGAAGCTGGCAACCGGCTCCGCAACCAACGGCTACGCCGAAACAGCAGGAGCATTGGCAACCGGCTCCACAACCAACGGCTACGCCGAAACAGCAGGAGCATTGGCAACCGGCTCCACAACCAACGGCTACACCGAAACGGCAGGAGCACTGGCAACCGGCTCCGCAACCAACGGCTACGCCGAAACGGCAGGAACACTGGCAATCGGCTCCACAACCAACGGCTACGCCGAAACGGCAGGAGCATTGGCAACCGGTTCCACAGCTAAACAAACGGTATGGTGTTAACAATTGGGAGCTGAGGAACGATGCCCGAAATATCATCCGGCGTACCGCCAGCGTATTAGTGGATGCGCAACAATCGGTACGGCGCGGCCATCGTTATTCCGGGCTTGCCAAAGCCATTGCCTTGCAAAGGGTGGCCCGGGAGCGCTACATAGCCGGAAAGTACCGGGATGCGATTTATAGCTCTTTGCGCGCCCGGGAGTTGGCGGTCCAAATTATTCGCGCCAACAAAGGACGGGTTAAGTCGGAGTATCTCTTTGATGAGCCGGAACGTTATTATAACCAGGAACGCCCAAACGCCTCGCAAGTGGATCGCTGGCTGGAACCGTCGAAAATGGGCAAGGATAACGACGCGCTGCGCATTGTGATTGAGTTGGATATTTAAAATTCCGGCTCCGGTTATGGGGGTAGGTCGGTAAGCGAATGATTGAAGTTAAATGATGAAGAGCTTTTACCAATGAACCGAAACATTCATTTCGTAACAGCTCTTTGTTACATTAGACTGTTGGATTCCCGCTTTGCGGCTAAATTAGTTCTTTTCGTCGTCGCCTGATGAGCTCATTTTGTGGACAACTGTTCTTGCTAAAAAATGGCATTGTCCATTTCCAAGAAACCGGTTGACGGTGGGACGAGTTTCGTCTTATAATAAAAAAGTTAAATTTATGGTCCCATCGTCTAGAGGCCTAGGACACCGCCCTTTCACGGCGGTGACAGGGGTTCGAATCCCCTTGGGACTACCACTTTGAATCAAATCAAATGAATATTTCCTTGTTCTTCCGAGTTGCTCAATCACTGCCAGTGTGAGCAGCTTTTTTATTGCTCAAGGGGTTCCTCAAAGTTTAGCGTAGGTTTCTTTTAAAAGCAGCGCATCCCGTTCCAAAACAGGGCTTTCGCAAATGATGCAACCTTTGACATCAAAATCTTTTAACGCTTGGAGACAAAGGGTGTAATTAAAGTCGCTCTCCGTGAACTCTAGGTGGTTTTTCTCGCCTTTGGCGCCATAATGAATCCCGGATAAATGAATATGCAGATCCTGTAACGCCGCTTCGCCCAAACCCGCGTCGATTTTGCGCAAGACCGCGGCAAAATCGTCATAGGTTTTGAGCGCTCCGCCGCCCCGGGCGTGAATGTGAGCGAAGTCAATGCAGAGACGGCAAGTAGATACATCCTTACATAAAGCGATCAATTCATCCAGACTGCCGAATTGAGTGGGTTTTCCAGTGGTCTCCAAGCGATAGTGCACCCCGAGGTCAGGCAGTTTTAATAGGTTTTCTTTAATGGTGGTATAAGTCGTTTCGTTTGAATCATTTAAATAAAAACCGGGATGAAAAATTAAGCTTCGCCCCTCGACCCATCGCAAGGCGGTGGCGCCCTTTACAATCCGCTCCAGCGATTGTTCCTGTTTTTCCGGTTCATCGGCGTTAAGATTGATAAAATAAGACCCGTGCGCCGAAAGATACAGACCGGTTTCGTTCTTGGCCGCCAGGATGGCGTCGCGGTTTTTGGCGGTAACGTTTACGTTGCGGACAAACGGCAGTTCCATCGCGTCCAGGCCAAGTTTTTTCAAATAAGCGATACCGCTCGGATAATTATATTTGACGGTTCCGTCACCGAGGGGCAACCCTGAAATACCAAATAAAAGTTGATCCATGTTTTTGCTCCTTTATGAATAACCTAATCGTATCATGATTTGTTACGAAGATCAAATGAAACGGCGCGTTGCATCAGACCGGAAGTCCAAATGCCGGATCATTTTTCCGGAAAATGGCGCCGCCGCTTTTTAAAAAACCTATTGACGGTGGGACGAATTTCAGCTTATAATAATAAAGCTAAATTCGTGGTCCCATCGTCTAGAGGCCTAGGACACCGCCCTTTCACGGCGGTGACAGGGGTTCGAATCCCCTTGGGACTACCAGCTTCGTTTTTTAAAAACAAGGTTTTATGACCTTGTTTTTTTGCGTGTTTGACCCGGTTAAATTGGATGGGCGAAAGGTTTACTGTTTTTGCGATTCTTAAATGAAATCAATGCCATGGTTTAAAAAATATGGCGGAAACGAAGAATTTCAAGACTTATTCGGCGTTGATTGACGAAGAATAATCGTAATGATACAATTTAAATGAATTTATACTGGGGGTAATTTGCTTCATGTGGATAGCCGACGGTTGGCAGGACTATGAATTGCTCGATGCGGGTTTGGGCGAACGGTTGGAACGTTGGGGAAAATATATTTTGCGCCGGCCCGATCCCCATGTCATTTGGCCAATTGTGAATAATCATCCCGCCTGGCATAAGCCGCATGGATTTTACCATCGCAGTAGCAATGGCGGCGGTGAGTGGGAATTTCGGGAACGGTTGCCGGAGCGCTGGGTGATGCGCTATCGTGATCTCGCGTTTAACGTCCGGCCGATGGGTTTTAAGCACACTGGACTTTTCCCGGAACAAGCCGCAAACTGGGAATGGTTCATGCCGAAGATTGCTGCGGCCGCCAAACCGGTGAAAGTGTTAAATCTGTTCGCTTATACCGGCGGCGCGACGGTTGCGGCGGCGGCAGCCGGCGCGGAAGTCTGTCACGTCGATGCGGCCAAAGGCATGGTGACCTTGGGTAAGGAAAACCTGACTCTGTCGGGTTTAGGCGAACGTCCGGTACGGTTTATTGTCGATGATGTGCTCAAGTTTGTCCGTCGCGAACAGCGCCGGGAACATTTTTACGATGGAATTATCATGGATCCGCCTTCATTTGGGCGGGGGCCTGGCGGTGAAGTGTGGAAATTGGAAGACGCCTTGTATGAGTTGGTCGAGGCTTGCGCCCAAGTGCTGACCCCGCAACCGCTTTTCTTTTTATTGAATAGTTATACCAATGGAATCACTCCGGCAGTGTTGGAAACGATGTTAGCCATGCATTTAAAGGCGAAGTTTCGGGGGACTGTCACCGCGGGAGAAGTGGGATTGGCCATAACCGACTCCGGGTTGGCGTTGCCTTGCGGAAACTGTGCCCGGTGGGAGCGCGCCGAATGAACCCCCCGGGTCCGGAGATCGTGTTTGAGGACAACCACTTGCTGGTTGCGGTGAAACCGGTCAATGTGCCAACCCAAGCGGATGAATCGGGCGATCGGGATTTTCTGTCCTGGTTGAAGGAAGACTTAAAAATTCGCCATCATAAGCCGGGCAATGTTTTTCTGGGGTTGGTTCATCGTCTCGACCGCCCGGTCGGCGGGATTATGGTTTTTGCGAAAACCTCCAAGGCGGCTGGCCGGTTGTCGGAACAAGTACGCGACCGTCAATTCCATAAAACCTACTTGGCGGTGGTTTACGGCCCGCTCTCCGAACCCGCGGGCCGATTACGGCATTATCTTTTCAAAGATCAACAGCTTAATCGGGTGGCGGTTGTCCCGGCTGCCAAACCGGGCGCCAAAGAAGCTATCCTCGACTATCAGACGGTCGCAACGGTTGCGGGAATGACTTTGGTCAAAGTCAACCTATTGACAGGCCGCTCGCATCAGATTCGGGTGCAATTCGCCGCCATCGGTCACCCATTGTACGGTGATCAGAAATACGGAGCGGACCGCAATCAGCCCGGTCAACAGATCGCCTTATGGTCAGCCGGTCTGGCGTTTGCCCATCCCGTAACCAAACAAGGTTTGACATTTCAATCCCTTCCGCCACGGCAATTTCCGTGGGTTACATACGACATGGGAGTAGTAACATTAGGAGAGGTGATTTATAATGGCTCAGGAACCGAAACGATTTGAGCGACGGGGCCCTGATTTTTGGTGCAAGATGATTCGCTGGATGGAGGTTGTCGCTTGGGCGGCTGTGTTGACTGTCGCCGGGCTCATCTGGATGGCCAAACCGCGCAATGTGACCTTTTTCGATCGGTTGTTGGGAGTGGATGTCCCTCAAAATTGGGACCAGATCTTGCTCCGTTGGGCACTCTTTTTTTGTGTCGTTCTTTTTGCCACGTGCGCTTTTGGCTTGTTCGTAAATTCGCAGCGTCACGACCGTAAGGAGGATCATTACAGCATCACCTTGGTCCTGTTGGGGATGTTGGCGGTCATGGCGTTGGTTGCTTTTAGCACAAGTATGTTGCAATCCGTCGCCCCAAAATAACAAAGCATTCTCCCATTTAACAGTATAAAAATACCAGCAGATATGGGCTTGACTTCCGGTTTCCCAGATGTTATAATCATTCATGCGTCGTGATTCCGGTCGCGTAGCTCAGTCGGTTAGAGCGCTGCGTTCACATCGCAGAGGCCACTGGTTCGAGTCCAGTCGCGACCACCATTTTATGCGGAGCCGTGGTGTAGTCGGCTAACATGCCAGCCTGTCACGTTGGAGACCGCGGGTTCGAGTCCCGTCGGCTCCGCCATTATTTATTTAGCAAGTGCCACGATAGCTCAGTCGGTAGAGCAGAGGACTGAAAATCCTCGTGTCGCTGGTTCGATTCCGGCTCGTGGCACCACTTTTATAATTATTTCGCAATGGATTGTTGCAACCTATTGACCGAATATTAAACCAACGGCCTAACGACCGTTGGTTTTTCATTTAACGGCTGAAAATGAAAACGGGGGTCATGACATGAAAATATTGGTCTGCAAACATCACCCGCAAGAAGGGCTTGGCTTGTATGAGACAATTTTCGCCGCAGCGGGGATTGGGGTCGAATATCAAGAATTGCGTCAAGACGACCGGCCCCGGGTTTTGACGGACTATCACGGTTTAATCATTATGGGCGGGGCGATGAACGCCTGTCAGGAACAAGAGTATCCGTTCCTGCGCACCGATTTGCATTACATTGAGACGGCGCTTCGGTCGCAACTACCGGTGCTCGGAATCTGCTTGGGCGCTCAACTGAGCGCGCGGGTATTGGGAGCGACGATTCGGAAAAATCCGCAAAAGGAGTTGGGATGGTACCGATTGGAGCGGCTGGCGGAGAGTCCGTTGCTGGACGGTTTTCCGGCAAGTTTTCCGATGTTTCAGTGGCATGAAGACACCTTCGCGATACCCGCCGGCGCCCGGCGTTTGGTCCAATCGGCCGGTTGCCCCAATCAAGCGTTCCAATGGGGCGACCGCCTGTTTGGGGTTCAGTTTCATCCCGAGGTCACCGCGGCGGTTTTGGACGAATGGCTGGCTGATGCGGCGACCATCACCGACTGGGGTTTTGATCCCGAAACGCTTAAAAAAGATACCGCGCAACATTTGGCGGCCGGATTGCGCTGCAGCCGGATGTTGGGGGAAAACTTTATCAAAGTTCTAAAACAATATCATGGGACCTGACGGTATTCCTTAAAAAAATCATCAATAATTTAACAGAGTCACAGTATATTTATAGAGGAATATTCGTTTTAGTGGCGAAATATACGAATAAATATTCATAAGTAGCGAGGTTTGTTATGATCCAATACCGGAAAGCGAAAATGTCGGATGTGGAAGCATTACACAGTCTGATTAACGCGTTTGCTGAAAAGGGTGTGATGCTGCCCCGTTCGCGAAATACATTATACGAATCGTTACGCGAGTTCACGTTGATTGAGGACGACGGCCAACTGATCGGTTGTGGCGCGTTACATATCATCTGGGAGGACTTGGCCGAAGTGCGCGCGTTAGCGATTCGCGAAGGGTACCAAAATCAGGGGTTGGGGCAACGGCTGATTGCCGAACTGATCAAAGAAGCATTGGAGCTCGATATTCACCAGGTTTTCGCCCTGACCTATCAAGTGCAGTTCTTCCTGAAGTGTGGCTTTGCCGAAGTGGTGAAAGAAGAAATGCCGCACAAAGTTTGGAAAGAATGTATCAACTGTCCCAAATTTCCCAATTGCGACGAGGTTGCGGTCATTAAGAAACTCGATTCGGCGTCATAAGCAATGCAATTAGCCAAAGGGTATATACGTTAACCGTCCTGGAACAGGGGCGGTTTTTTCTTGACATCCCGCTCCTTACTTTCTTTGACTTTTACAAAAACTGTTCGGAAATTGTGCGAAAAATGGAGAAATTGTTGGAGAAACAGCGATAAATAGGTTTCATCGGCATAATCCGCCGGAAACTTTTTTGAATCAAGCATTAGCGGATTTTGCGTTATAAATCTTTTGGATTACAATAAAGTCAGAAAAGGTCAGATAAAGTCAAATGGAGGTGTCGCGAATGTTTGATTTAGTACCTTTCCGATTCAATGACTGGGAACGCAAATTCTTCCCGGAGTTCTTTGGCGAGGAGGTGTTTCGTAGCGGTCTTGCATCATTCAAGACCGATATCTCCGATACGGGTTCGGCATATCTGCTTGAAGCGGAATTGCCGGGATTCAGTAAAGAAGATATCGCGGTCGAAGTGAATGACGATCGTTTAACCATTAGCGCCAAACGGGATGAAGGACGGGAAGAGACCCAAACGAATTACTTGCGGAAAGAACGGCGCATCGCTCAAGTCAGCAGGAGCTTTATCCTGAATGGTGTCAACCGGGAGGCGATCGACGCTGAGTTTAAAGACGGAATTTTGAAGTTGACCCTGCCCAAAGCGGCGGAGGAGAAGATTCCGGTTCGCAAGATCGATATTCACTAACAGATCAACTATAAAAACGCCGTAGCGTATGATGCGGCGTTTTTATGGTCGGGGAAATTCCGTATTTATTTCGGAGGGTCCGGCCGTCCGATCAGGTTGGGACGGGTTTTCGGTTGAAAATAGGAACAAGGCTGCCGCGAGGATTCAAAGACAAAGGCCGAGGGCAGTCTTTTCGATTTGAAGCCATACGCCTTGCAACCGTTGGGAAACGACTTGTCCCAGGTGATGTAGAAATGTTGGCAATGATAACAATTGATCCGAGTTGTTTCCATGGACACTCCTATGCGAGGGGTAATGTCACCGTAAAGGTGCTGCCCTGGCCGGGGACGCTGGCGGCGGTCACGGTACCGCCCAGCCCCTCGGTTAATTCTTTGACGATGGTCAAACCTAGCCCGAAACCGCCGCTTTCGCGATTGCGGGAAGGGTCGCTGCGATAAAACCGTTCAAAGATGTAGGGCAGGTCTTTAGCCGAGATGCCGATTCCTTCGTCCCGGACCTGAATCTGCACGGCGGTTGGGGTCGTCTCGATCTCAATCCGGACCGTTTTACCCGGCGGCGTATATTTATGAGCGTTAGAGATCAGATTATCCATAATTTTGGTCAGGGCGTTCCGGTCAGTTTCGATGGTCACCGGATTGGCGGCCACTAACGTGAGTTGTTGATTTTTCTCTTGAAAAACCGGTGTAAGCCGTTGCGCCATTCCCGCCAAAAAGTCCCGCAGCTCCAACGTCTCGGGATGGAAATGACGGATCGCCAGATCGGCTTGGGCGATTTCCTGAAGATCGGTAATCAGTCCGGTCAGCCGCTTGACTTCATCGAGTAATGACTCCAGGTTTTCCGGGGAGGCCGGGATGACCTGATCGATCATGCCCTCAAGGTAACTGCGGATGGTGGCCAAGGGCGTCCGCAGGTCGTGGGCCACATCGGCGGTCATCTGTTTGCGGAGCGTGTCGGCTTCTTTCAGCCGGGACGCCAAATTGTTGAGACTGGCGCCCAGCTCGCCCAGTTCGTCCTGGGGCAAGGTATTAATTCTGCTGTCCAAATGGCCGTCGGTCATGGCGCGGGCGGTCCGGTTCATCTCCA
Source organism: Bacillota bacterium (assembly GCA_023410535.1). Taxonomy (GTDB): domain Bacteria; phylum Bacillota; class UBA4882; order UBA8346; family UBA8346; genus JAEYPR01. The sequence continues at coordinate 76,726 of JAEYPR010000032.1, forward strand.
GAATGGGGGCGGAGAGCCGTTGCGCAAATACTAGCGCCACGCCAAACGCCAGCACCGCGGTGAATAACAGGGTGATCAGGATCGAACGGTTGATGGTGTTCCGGAATAGTTGGTCTTGTTGGCTGAGCAGATTTTCAAAGACCGTCCGGCCAAAAAAGGCAGTGCCGACCGTCACGCCGTTGACCACGATCGGGCGTTGCATCAATGGGCTGGAATTAGGCATCATCATCTCCCGCCGGTTGCTTAAAACCACATTACCTTGGTTATCGGTAACGAAACGCAAACCGCCGGCCATAATGCCCCGGCTGACTTCCATCCGGGGCGGGAGATTGCCCCAACCGTTGAAGTCGACGTAAATATCGGCCAACGCCTGGACGATCTGGTCCTGGCGCGCTTGTTCGCCGTGACGGAGGTAGAATTGGAATTGGCGGTTCAACGAGTAGTGAATCGTCAACCCCGAGAGTAAAATACCGCCCAGCGCCACCGCCACGATGATCAGCGTAATCTTCTTACGTATCGGCGCCCGCATCGCGGATTCCTCCAAATTTATAGCCAACGCCAAAAACAGTCTGAACGAAGCTGGGCTCGTTCGGATTGGGTTCTACCTTTTGGCGGAGGTTTTTGATATGGCTGTCAACGGTCCGGTCATAACCTTCAAACGAGAAACCTTGCGCATGTTCCAGCAGTTGCGCCCGGGTGTAAACTCGCCCCGGGGTCTGGGCCAGTAATAACAACATCTTAAATTCGGTGGGAGTTAGATTGATGCCCTGCCGGTCCCGAAAGACCTCATGTTTTTCCGGGTCGATGACCAGTTGACCGTCGTTAAATGATAAAAAGACCGGTCCCGGCGCTGACGCGGGTTTATAACGGCGCAACTGGGCTAAGACCCGGGCGACCAATTCCCGGGGGCTGAATGGTTTGATCAAATAATCATCGGCTCCGATATTAAGACCGAAGATCCGCTCATCTTCGGAACTTTTGGCGGAGAGGATGATCACCGGGATATCCGAGGACTGGCGGACCCGGGCCAGGATCTCTTCGCCGGGGAGACCGGGCAGCATCAGATCCAGCACCAGCAGGTCGGGTTTAGCCTCTTTAATGATCTCCAACGCTTTACTGCCGTCGCTGGCGGTAACCACGTCAAAACCTTCTTTTTCAAGATAAGCCCGGATAATTTGTAAAATCTTCAATTCATCTTCGACAACGACGATCCGTGCCATCAAATATCACTCCGGTTTCTCCATCGATTTCGAAACTGGGTCTTTAAATAAATTAAAACGATATCTTATTCTGCCCGAACCGCGATCTCGGGCGGGGGTGTTTGCTACAGTATTTCGGTGTTGTCAATGGGAATCCTTTCTTCCATCTCCTGAAGAAAGCAAAATCCACAAAATCTCCATAAGTTCTTCATGAACCGTGCATACTTTTTGCCTATAGTTAGGCTATGGAAATTGACCGCAAGGTTCAATCAAAAAAACAAGAGGAGTTGGTTACGAATGAAAAAAATGCTTCTGATTTTGCTGGTCCTGGCGTTGACGATCGGGACGGTTTCATTTACGGCGTTGGGCGCCGCCCCGAAAGCGGGAGATAATTCCGGCGGTCCGGGATTTGGTCCGGGAATGGGCCGGGGTTTTGCCAAAGAGTTGAAATTAACCGCGGATCAAGAACAAAAATTGCTGGAGATCCGGCAGGAGTTTCAAAAAGACACTCAAAACATCCGTTTCGACATGCAGAAGAAACAGCTGGAACTGCGCCAACTGTGGAGCCAAAATCCGTTGAGCCAAACGGCGATTGAGAACAAACAGAAAGAAGTCACCGGCTTACGGGTTCAACTGGTCACCAAACAACGGGCGATGATGGAAAAGCTGAAAGCGGTCTTAACTCCCGAACAACTTAAAAAAATTGAGGATTTCCGCGCTAAAGCCCAACAACGGATGGGCAAAGGCGGCAAACAACGTCGGGGCGGTTGCGGCGGTAATGATGTTCGGGCCTGATCATTCGGCATAAAAAAACCGGGGCAAAATTGCCCCGGTTTTTTTATGCTCATAAATCGGCGAAACAACGGTGAAGACTATGGAGGATGAACCATGGCGCGGACGACGAACAATCGACGATGGGCAATGGGCAATGAGCGATGGGTGACGACGACCGCGCGTGCGATGAGGATGGTGGCAAAGTGTTATTATATACGGTTTTACGTTATGCCGGACTGGCCGGCGTGTTCTTGTTTGGAGTGAGCTTTTTGCTTGGTCACGGTTTTCAAGGCTTGAGCGGCGCTTTGGCCAGGATCGTTTGTTAAGGCAGCATCATTGGTTGGGGATTATCGCTTGCGTTTTGGCAGGGGGTATCTGTTGTTGCTGAGCCACGGCCCCAAATCATGATCAGCGGTTTGCGTCGGATGAATGTGCCCAAGCAACGGATTCACTTTGAAAAGTTTACATTTTGAAAGGATTACTTCTGCTTTAGCCGATACCAGAGCCAGATCCCCAGGATGACCACGATGGTCAACAAGCCCAGGCCGATTGGGTTCTGAACTAAACTTCGCCGTGGGGCGGGCGTTGATTGCGGGTTAGTCGTCGGTAAGGGCGAACCGCTGACCAGCGGATTGGGCGACGGCGTTGGTTGGGTTGACGCGACCAATCTGCCGACGACCGGAAAACGGGCGAGATAGTCGCTCCGTTTCATATGGGGGGAACGTTGGTAAAGCTCGGTGATATCCGTCCCTGCGACCGAACCGGGGCAGAAATGTTTTCCCTGGGGCCACTGGGGCAGGCCGGTGACGTCATAAACGGTCCCGTTTACCGCCACATAGGCTTTGACGCCATTTTTACCGTTATATTTGGCAAGCTCATCCAAGGTAAAAGTCTTCCCGGTCCGGGCGAAAACGGCGGAGGCGATCAAGAGGATCCATACCGCCATGGCGACCGGGCGAGCAAGTTTGGCTTTGATGGATAACCCTTCTTTCGGTTTTTGTTTAGGTTTTCCGGGGTTGCTCCGATTCATGCGTTGGGAGCCGAGCGAAATTGCTTGGTCGCTGAATCAATAAAAAGTATTTAAAAAAACAAAAGCAATAATAAATATTTTTTTTGCAGAAAATTAAATTTTTAAGCGATAAATAAAATTTAGGCACTAATAAATAGAATTTAGGTTGTTAGAAATAGAAATTAGGTTGTTAGAAATAGAATTCCGGGAGCGGGAAATAGAAATTCGGACCCGCGGAGTGGAATTCAGGAAGGGAAAAATAGAATTCTGGAACATAAAAATAAAATTCAAGCACTAAAAAATAAAATTACTGGTGTTGCCCGTTGACCGCCGCAGTCATTTGACAGATTGCCGGAGCATACGTATAATATTTAACATTACTTTGCGACGGTGTCCGAAAGGAGGAGTTAACGATGGAATGGGAGATGGTTATCCGGCTGGTGTTGGCGGGAATCTTCGGTGCGATCATCGGATTTGAGCGGACGAGCAAACGAAAGGAAGCAGGGTTGCGCACCCACTTTTTGGTCGCGGTCGGCAGCGCGTTAATCATGATGGTTTCAAAATACGCTTTCGCCGATGTGCTGCATGGCAAAGGAATCGCCTTGGACCCAAGCCGGATCGCCGCGCAAGTTGTCAGTGGCGTCGGCTTTCTGGGCGCGGGAATGATCATGGTGCAACGTCAGTCGATTCGCGGTTTAACGACCGCCGCCGGTTTATGGGCGACTTCCGGTATCGGATTGGCGGTTGGCGCGGGGATGTATTGGGTTAGTTTTAGCACCACGGTGCTGGTCCTGCTTTGTTTGGAATTTTTACATATCGGATTTAAAGCGTTGTCCCCCAAATATATCCGGGTCACAATCCACTTGACCGCGGAAACGGCAATTCCCGCAGTAATGCAGGTAGTCCTGCAAAACAAGGTGAATATGTTTGAATACCAGGAGACCTTAAAATCCGGCGACACGCCTGAAATTGTCTTGGAATTGCAATTGCAGTTGGCAAATTCCGTCGACGTGGCGGCCTTATTAACGGAGCTGCGGAAGATCTCCGGCGTCCGTTCACTTCGCACCGAATAATAGCTCAACCCGGCCTGTCCTGCCGGCGCCGGCACGGTGGGGAGTCAAACCTGGGAGGCGGAACCCCTCCCAAGCTTGGCTTCATAATTGAGGCAGGCGTCCGGCGGTTATTCCAACGTGAGCTTCCCAAACCGCAATTTCCCCACTTGCAAAACCAACCCTTCCCGCACTTGAAGCGTTCCCGATGTCGTCACTTTCACGCCGTCAATCTTAACTGCGCCTTGTTGGATCAGCCGTTTCGCCTCGTTTTTGGAGGGGGCGAACCCCACGGCGACCAGCAACTGCCCAAGTTCGATCCGGTCTTCGGCAAGCATGGCGCGGGAGAGTGGGAGCGCCGGCAGCTCGGCCGGGAGCGACTTTTGTTGAAATACCTGAATGAAATGGGCTTCAGCTGCCTGGGCCGACGTTTCGCCGTGATACAGCCGGACCAGTTCCTTGGCTAAGCGCATCTTAAGGTCCCGCGGCTGAACCGTTCCGTTGGCGTAATCCTGCCGCAGCGATGCGAGGGTATCGGGATGAATGTCGGTCGCCAACGCGAAATAGGAGAGGATCAGTTCGTCGGGAATGGACATGGCTTTACCGTAAATGGTGTTGGGCGTTTCGTCGATTCCGATGTAGTTGCCCAAACTCTTACTCATCTTTTCAGTACCGTCGGTCCCCACCAATAGCGGCATCAACAGAGCGACTTGCCGTTCCTGTCCGTAGTCCTGCTGCAGGTTGCGGCCCATCAGAATATTGAAGCGCTGATCGGTCCCGCCCAGCTCGATATCGGCGCGAATCGCCACCGAGTCGTACGCTTGCATCAACGGATAGAAAAACTCATGGACCCCAATCTCCTGATGGAGGGCGAAGCGGTTTTTAAAATCCTCTCGCTCCAACATCCGGGCGACGGTACAACCGGACGCCAGTTTGATCACTGCGGCGAAATCAAGCGGGCCCAACCAGTCGCCGTTGTAAGTGATCTTGGTTTTGGTCAGGTCGAGGATCTTGGCGATCTGGGTCTGGTAGGTCCGGGCGTTGGCGAGTACGGCTTCCCGGCTGAGTTGTTTGCGGGTCTTGGATTTGCCGGTCGGGTCGCCGATCATACCGGTAAAATCGCCGATAATGATCACGGCTTGATGGCCGAGGTCCTGTAATTGTTTGATCTTGCGTAAGACGACCGTATGGCCGAGATGGATATCGGGGGCCGAAGGATCCATTCCCAGTTTGACCACAAGCGGTTGACCTTGACGCCGCGAATACTCCAACTTGCTCCGTAAGTCGGCATAATCGATTAGCTCACTCGCTCCTTTGGCAATGATTCGGATCTCTTCGTCAATACTGATCATCAATGTCAACCTCCTCATGTTATTTTCCAAAAAGTGAGTAAGGCAAGCAGGGCTAGGAACACAAGGCGAAGCGCCCGGAGCGTACTTAGGTTGTACGTGAGGACGCTGAGACCGCAGTGTGACAACGCCCGGCGAAGCTTTACTCACTTTTTAAATAAAAAACTCCCGTCCCCTAGCATGCTAGAGGACGGGAGTTGCTTCCCGTGTTACCACCTCAATTTATTAATGCCTCGCGGCACTAACCTTTTCGAGTACGCCGCCTGGGGCGGTTATACGCTAGCGCTATAACGGGCGCAGGGATTCCGGGAACAGCCTACTACCGAAGATATCGGATTGGGTGTCCGGCTCGGAGGCGTATTCAAAATACCATTCTTCGTCCCTTCACAGCAACCAGGGACTCTCTGGAGAAGAAAACCGTATTTTTACTCTTCCTCTTCGTAGCCTTTATCAACGAATGAATTAATTGACACTATAACATGGCGGCCTGTCGCTGTCAACTAGCTATGTCGCACGAATGTCGGGGACGATCTTGACTGCGACCGATTTTTCCTGATTCATAAGTTAAGTTGCTTGCAACGTAGCTATTAATGCAACAGATTGCGATAGCGGACCACTTCCTCGAGGTAATCCTTGTTCCGTTGCAGATGTTTGGCGGCAATTTCCTTAGCGGAGCCGTCGAGGATGTCCAATTCGGCGTCAGTTTGGTCCACGCCCAACTTCATTCCGTGATAAACCGCGTCCAAAACGGTGCGGTCGTCGGGTTCGCCGCGCAGTCCCAGCGCCAAGTGGGCTTGGCCCACTAAACCCGTCCATCCGGGTCCGGCCGGCGGATCAACTCCCGCGTTTCGCAAATAGGATTCAAGTTCCGAAACCATCTGGCGCATGCCGAGTTGGTGCCGCTCGAGATTGACGCGGATGGCGGGATCGTGGAGACGGCTTAAATATTTTTGATAGGCATCGATTCCCATATATTCGCCCTTCAGAATTTTACAGAGCGACTGGGCTTGCTCTTGCTCCATGAAAACCTCCGTAAGTATGACTTAATTAGTCATAGCTTAACCAAAGCAGGGGAAAAGTGATCAAGGCGTAAATATGCCGACTCGGAACGCGCTTATATCGCTACTTAGAAAATACGCTGAAGGCGCATCTGTCTGACCCGGAATTCAAGCGATTCACCCCTCGCCGCTTCGGCGAGGGGTGAAGTCATAGGCGTTCAGCTTAAAGCACTCAATAAAAAAACGGCCTTGCGGCCGCTTTTTTTATTTTGCCATATCATACAAAATATTGGTGGTTTCGTTAATATAAACATCGGAAGCGATCTGACCGTACCATTCCTTGGCGCGTTGAGCGTCGTCGCTGTCGGTCTCGGCGGCGGTTTCCGAATGGAGGCCGTAAACCTTATTGTCTTTATCGGTCGGCAGGTTTTTCAGCTTTTCCGACTCGGCTTTCAATGCGGCCTGTTCTTCCAGGACTTTGCTCAGCTTCAGGGATTGGCTGGTGTCTTGTTGTTTCTCTTTGATGTGCGCCAAGTTTTCATTGACGATCTTAAAGCCGGCGCTGCCCGCCACCCGGCCGGCGCTGTACTTGCGTAACAGCTTCAGGTTCGGATGGTTGCTCCACTTGTCGAAAGCGGTGCCGCTGATGGTATCCCAAGGCAACGGGTAATCCAGGTTCTTCTCGCCGACTTTTAAGACGCTTTGCGGGTCGGGGAGCGGGATGTCGGCGGTAACCCCTTTGAACTGGGTTGAAGCGCCGGTGATCCGGTAGAACTTCTGAATGGTCAGTTTGAGCGATCCTAACGGTTTGTAAGTGTCGCTGGTGACCAACCGATCTAAGTCGACAAAGGTTTGAACCGTCCCTTTGCCAAACGTATTGGGACCGCCGACAATGACGGCCCGACCGTAATCTTGCAGCGCGCCGGCCAAAATTTCCGACGCGGAGGCGCTGTAGGAGTTGATCATTACCGTTAACGGACCGGAGTAAGTCACGCCGGGATCGGGATCTTTATAAACTTGCCGTTCTTTTTTATCTTTGACCTGAACGATCGGGCCTTGTTTAATGAAGAGGCCGGACATCCGGACCGCGTCGTCCAGCACGCCGCCGCCGTTGTTGCGGAGATCCAAGATCACCCCGGCGACGTTCTCTTTTTTCAACCCTTCCAGGAGCCGGCGGACGTCGTCGGTGGCGTTCCGGCCGTTGGGCGTGTTGAAGTCATGATAAAAGGAAGGCAAATAGATATAGCCGTATTTTTGTTTAGTTTTATTATTGACCACAACCGCGGCTTTGGCGTAGGTGTCTTCCAACACGACCACTTCGCGGATGATCGGGATTACCACGATCTGACCGTTGGGTTTTTTCACCGTCAACCGGACCTCGGTGCCTTTTTTGCCCCGGATCAGTTTCACGGCTTCTTCCACCGGCATATAAGTGATGTCAACCGGCTCGTTGTTGCCTTGGGCTACTTTTAAGATGATATCCTCGGCTTTTAAACCTTTTTGGCGCCAGGCCGGACCGCCCGGGACCACTTCCATCACCTTGATATACTCGCCGTCCTCTTGAAGCACGGCGCCGATTCCTTCCAGCGTTCCGCTCATTTTGATGTCGAAGTCCTCTTTTTGCTCGGCCGGGAAGTAATTGGTATGAGGATCGAAACTGGTGGCAATGGCATCAAAGAAGCGATTGTCGCGATCGGCGGCGTCTTCAAGCATCCGGTCGAAGGCCCGTTTCAAGCTCTTGCCAACGTAATCGCGGGCTTGAGCTTCAATCTCCGGTTGAAAGGATTTATTGCTGACGGTTTTTTTACCGTGGTTATCGGAGGTCAGATCCAGATAGCGCATTAAGGTTTGATACTTCAGCGTTTTGCGCCATAATTCCCGCAACTCGGCGGTGTTGGCGCAATAATCGCGTTTTTGCGGATCAAGCTCCAGGGATTCGTCGGTGGTAAAAGTGAAGGGTTGTTTCAATATCTCGGCGGTCATGCCCTGAATCTCACTAATCCGCCGCTTGAGAAGCTGGGAGGATACATCGAGAAACTGCAGGGAACCACGTTTCAATTCGTCGTCGATTTTGGTTTGGTAGGGTTTTAACTGCTCAATATCGGATTTGAGTAAAAACCGTTTGTTGGGGTCTAACGTTTTCAAATACAAAGTATAAATACGTTCGGAAAGTTTGTCGTTGAGTTGTTGCGGGTTAAAGTGCCAACTCGACAGGGAGTTGACCAAAACATTGGCAATCACCTGTTCTTTGCCGGGCTTTTGCACTGCTTGGGAGCAGGCGGCCCCGATCATTAGCACCAGGAAAAGCAGGACAAGAAGCTTCGATAGTTTTTTCATCATTTGGTATCTACCTTTGCATTTTTTGTTTCAATAACATATTGAAAAGTGCCGGAACTTATGATATGGATTTTCCTATATAACGCTATCATTATCAACCCCGGATGTCAACAGCTCGCGGCTTTGGTTACAAAAAAATAAGCCCCGAAATCGTGAATTGACGGGAGCTTATTTTGACGGTAAAAGTTTCTGGTAAAATTGGCAAAGGTCGTGGGACGGCGGAATCGGTGGCGCGCCTGCTCAGGTGCTAACGGTGGCGCTGGTCAGGATATAATCAAGTTCGGCTACGGCTACATCCAAATGATGGGCGGCGATCATCAATATTTTTTCCACTTCGGGATTACCGCACGAACTAGCCATGGCGCGTAACTTATTGGCATTTAACTTGCAGTTTTGGACCGATTCGGCGACAGCGCGGATTGACATCTTTCAATCACCCCTTTTCAAGCAGCATTTTTGCTTCCACACAGGCGTTGATACACATTTCAATATGGGCAGCTCCCAGACTCGCCGTCTGTCTTTCCATAGCGCAGAGTAAGGTGTTGGCGGTCATCCGGAGTGAATTGGCCGATTGGGTGCATTGATCGATACAGGTTTGAATTTCTTGCGAATTCATGATTTCACCTCCGGTTTTAGTTTGTGTAAAATGCGGTCGAATTATTGCAAAATTCGCCAAAGAAAAACGAAGCCATTGAAGGTGGCTTCGTTGAATGGTTTATTTTAACGGAATGCTAACGGCGCGGCGAACGCCGGCGGGCAGTCCGTAACCGGTCGGCCCGGATTGATTTGGCGTTGCGGCGGGCTTCGCGATCCTCCTCGTCCTCGGGTTCAAGTTCACGCGGACTGTTACGGACTTTGGAAGCGGTCTTTAACAACACGATGGTCTCTCCGGCGTTTGGCAAGGTATAGGGCGAACCGTCTTCCCCACGGAAGACGGTCGCCACGTGCTCCCGGGCAAAGTCGGATTCGGCCAGCCAATGCCGGACGTGGGATTTCAAAACCGGAAAATACTCACTGTGTTTGCCTTGACCGTGAATGATCCGGATTACCGCTTCCCCATGTTTGCAAGCGTTTAACAGACGCAACTCCAATTGTAATTGGACGTCGTTCAAAGTCCAGCCGTGTAAATCGATGGTAACGATGGTGGTTCACCTCAGTAACTAGGGAAATTGCATGATACAATTTCCTTATTATAATAGCGCGGGAAATATGGCGCAAACGCAATAAGTCTTTTCGCAACAACCCCTGAAAATCCTTTAACCGGGATAATCTCCTGTCGGGGCCCGCTAGGAAGCAAACGGGTGTTTCCCGAAATCCAGCTCCGCCGCAAGCATAAAATCGTTATACTCGTCGGCGGCTTGACGTTGACTAAGTTTACGGACATTATTGATCTCCGCAAAGTGTTCGATCGCCAATCCCACCAGATTCGGGTCGAGCGCCTTCTTCCTGGCAAACGTATGCAAAACTTGAGTCAATTGTTCCTTGGACATTCCGGCGCGGTAAGGACGTTCTTCGGTCAGGGCCGTAAAGACGTCGGCTACCGCGACAATCCGGGAACCCAGCGTGATATCGGCGCCCGCGAGGTGGAACGGATAACCGTTGCCGTCCAAACACTCGTGATGAAAAGCGGCCCAAGCGGTGATCGTCTCCAATTCGGCGATGGGGTGGAGCAAACGATAGGTATAATAAGGATGACTCTTGATCGTGGCAAACTCGGTTTCGGTCAGTCGTTCCGGTTTGTTGATGATGGTATCGGGGACCATGATTTTTCCGACATCGTGAAAATAGCCGGCGACCCGTAACATTTGAAGCTCACGGGCTGAAAAACCGCTCAAGCGGCCAAGGATTTCGGCGCAGGCGGCCACGCCGCTGGAATGGGTGGCGGTAAAGCGATTTCGGAAATCAACCAATTGGGCGAAGAGCTTCGCAAAGGAGAGCAGACTGTCCAGATCCAGCTCAACCGTTGTGATGCCGGTCTGTTCCCGCAAAAGCGAATCCAACGTCGGCGAAGCGAGGTCCAGCCAAAAATACTCTTTTTTCATCAATTGTTCCAGCGCGGCGACAGCTCCAGGCAAAAAGACCGATTTATGCTGAACGATTTTTTCGAGGACCTGCTTTGGCGGCAACGGGTGTGGTTTGGCCGTTAAAACATCAAACCGGTCCGCCAGATGCAAAAGCTGACTGAGCCAAGGGAGCTGTTCTTTCACCGGCGAGCGCTCATACTCGACCCAAGGTAGGTGATGATATAGGACAAGCGGAGCAATCTCGGCCAAGGGCGGGAATTTATTGAGCAGACGATAGCCCAAAAGCGCATGTTGGTGCGGGCTGATCAATTCAAATTCCAAGGCTTCAAGCCGGCTTTTGAGATTCAGGCAACCGCAGTCGTGAAGCAACCCGGCCAGGACCAACTGACTCCGTTCGGAAATGGATAAGTTCAACTCCAAAGCAATATTGAGCGCGATATAGGCCACCCGTTTATGATGGTTGGCAATGAACGGGCTAATCAAGTCGATGGCGTCGGAGAGGCAAAAGATCAGGTCGCTCAATGGCACTTTTAATTCTTTAATCATGATGAGAATTACCTTTTCGTTGAATTCAGAGTTTATCTTTGAGAAAAGCTCCCAACTTGGTATCGATATTCCGGATATGCGTGTTTAACCAAGCGACAACCGTCTGGTTGGTGAGGATGATGATATGGATCCCGGGCCCGTCTTTCTCAAAAGTCTCTTTCAGTTCGACGAATTGTTTAATGAAAACGGCGTGTTGTCTTTTATGAACGGCGGCTTCCGGATAAGCGAAACGGTCCATATACACTTCCTCGGTTCCAAAATGGGTGATTACGTAATCGCCGAGAAAATCCAAAAGTTCTCCAATGACAACGCGGCCTTTGCCTTGATTGCAAGCTTCAAGCAGTTGATCGATTTTTTTAAACAGTTCTTTGTGTTGATCGTCAATTTGATCTAAACCGACAGACAAATCCGGAGTCCATGCGATCGCCATATTCGTCATCCCCCGTTTTCGATTGATATTTTTCTTTATATATCGGCAGGATTACCTGGAAAGCAAAGTGAATTTTTGATGAATAGATGTTTGGGGCGAAGTTATTCACAACTGTGGATGAAATCTGTGGACATAAGGATAACTTTGCCGCATACATTATTAGGTTGTCTGTCTGACTGCCGATTAAGTGAGAGTAAAGCGAAGTGATTCGGAGGAGAACATGAATATCCAGATTTTTGGCGTTCCGAAATGTCAAGATACGCGCAAAGCCGAGCGGTATTTTAAAGAACGGCGGATTCCGTTTCAGTTGATCGACCTGACCCGCAAGGGGATGAGCAAAGGCGAATTGGACCGGGTCGCCGCCGTGGTGGGCCTGGAGCAGCTGATTGACACCAACGGCAAGCAGTATCAGAAACGAAACTTAAAATACCTGGTCCACGACATCCGGGAGGAACTACTCAATGACCCCTTACTTTTAACGACGCCGATCGTCCGGAACGGATCCAAAGCGACAGTCGGTTATCATCCGGAAGTATGGGAAGGCTGGGAATAGGTCGGTAACTTCCGGGCTGATTTTAGTCCCGACGATCATGAAAATAAGTAACTTTTGAATTCGGAAATTAGGAGTGGTGTGCGCATGAACCTCTGTGCCGAAATTACCACAGCGATTGACCAGGTGTTTGCTACGGCAAGCGCCGATGGACGGAGTTCGTTATATGAGTTTGAGGTTTACCGGATTTTACAAGCGATCGGTTTAAACGTGCCGGTTTTCGAGTTTGTCGCCGATCTCAAAACAGTGGACCAAGCGCTGCTCGGACGTTTCGGCCGACAGTTGGTGGCGAAAATTGTTTCGCCGCAGATCCCCCATAAACAGAAGTTGGGCGGAGTTCAAAAGTTGAAAAATGAGGACCCGTACTATATTCAATACCGGTTGGAGCGGATGCGGGAAGAAGTGCTGGCGCATTTCCCTTCCGGGCGACAACCGGAGATCAAAGGGTTTTTACTGGTGGAGTTGATTGATTACTCCCCCTCATTGGGTTATGAACACCTGATCGGGTTTAAGGAAGATCCGGCGTTCGGGCCGGTGCTTACCTTAAGTAAGGGTGGGGATGACGCCGAGTTTTTCGCCAAGTATTTTGATCCCGCCAATCTGTTTTTGCCGCCCTTTAGCGAGCAAGATGCCGGTCAACTGGTGGGAGCGCTGAATATCCGGCATAAGTTTGCCGCCATCGGTCATCCCGAATATTCGGAGTTGCTGGCTGACGCCATTGCTAAATTAAGCAATTTAGCGTATTGTTATTCGTTTATCGCCTCGGAGCCACCCCGTTATCTTATTCAATCCATGGATATCAATCCGTTCGTGATTACCGCGGCAAACCGCCTGGTAGCGATTGACGGTTTTGCGGAGTTCGTCCCGGCGGCAGCGGCTCAAATTCCCCAATCTCAAATCCGCTTGGCCAATTTAGAACATTTCTTCCAGCCGAACGGCGTGGCGGTGATCGGGGTTTCCGGCGATCTCGCCAAATACAGCCTGGGGCGGGAGATTGCCGAACTCTTGCATGATTTGCAGCGGAACGACCTCTACCTGATCAATGCTCGTGGGGGGAGGATGACCATCGGAGAGCGGGAGTATCCGTTCTATCGGGAACTGTCCGAACTGCCCGCCCGAGTCGACCTGGTAGTTTACGCGGCGCCGGCTCAACATACGTTGGCATTCTTCCAAAGCCTTCACGGGACCGGGGTCAAAACGGTGATCCTGATCTCCGGCATTCCGGCGGAGCAGAATTATGCTGATTTTGCCCGACAGCTTCGGGCGGTCATCCCGGAGGGGGTTCGGGTCATCGGTCCCAATTGCATGGGGGTTTATTACGGCGCCACCGACGGGCAACTGGGGATCAATACCCTGTTTGTGGATGAGCAACGGCTGGAGATCAAGTCGTCAAAGGCAAGCAATACGGTGTTGTTGACTCAAAGCGGCGCCTTTTCGGTGACGGCCGCCGATAAAATGCAACACTCACGGTTATTCCGTTCGATTGTCAGCTTCGGCAATAAATTTGATGTAAAAGTCACTGACCTGATCGCCTATTTTGCGGCGCGGCCGGAAATCGAAGTGATCGCACTTTATGTCGAAGGGCTTGATCCGGGCGAGGGGCGGCAGTTTTTCGAGTTGGCGCAACAGATCAAAAAACCGTTGATTGTCTATAAATCCGGTCGCACCGAGGCGGGCGCGCGGGCGGCGGCTTCCCATACCGCTTCGTTATCCGGCAGTTACGATGTGTTCCGCGCCGCCTGTCAACAGGCCGGGGTGATCCTGACTGAAAACATCGGTGAATTGTATGAATTGATCAAAGTTTTTTCGCTGTTGGCCGCCAAACGCCCTCAGGGGAAACGGGTGGCCGGAGTCGTCAACGCCGGCTTCGAATCGACGGTTAGCGCCGATGAATTGGAGCATCTGGAACAAGCCCGGTTAAGCGAGTCCACCATCAAGCAATTACAACAGATCAATCAATCAGGGCTGGTCGACACCAGTTCGCCGTTTCTCGACATTACGCCGATGGCGGATGACCGGATGTACGCCGATTATGTCGCGGCGTTGCTCCAGGACGAGAGTGTGGACTGCGTTTTTGTGGCCGTGATTCCCCACGCCGAATCGTTGCAGACTACTCCCGAGACTTGCCATGCTCCGGGAAGTCTGGCCAACCGTTTGGTCGATTTAAGCCGCCGCTATCCCAAACCGATGGTGGTCTCGGTCAATGCCGGCCGTTACTATCAAGAATTTGTGGCGATCATGGAGCAAAACGGTTTGCCGGTTTACGACAATATCCGTTCCGCCATCAAATCGCTGGACCGGTTTGCTATGTTTTCAAGGCAAATATAAAGAGCCGAACGAACCGCCCGGGAGTTATTTCCCGGGCGGTTCTGATCGCCGCATTAGTTGAAATTCAAGAACAACCGATTGGCCTCAACCCGCAGATCCCGTTCCAGCCGTTCCGCCAGCAAGACATCTTCCATATGAAAGAATCCTTTGATTCCCGCCACAAACGCGGCTGCTTTTAAAGCGCCTTCAGCGTAAATTGCCCGGGAGTAGGAACGGTGGGTGATCTCCAACTCGTCCGCTTCCCCGGCGAACAGGACTTGATGCATGCCGACAAGTCCTGTTGGTTGTGATGAATGGACGCCAATCACTCCGGCGGATTTTTTGGCGTGACCGCCATCGCAACCTTCGCCGTGACGGGCACTGCTTTGCTGTTTGATCTGGGCGACCTCATTGGCGATTTTTAAAGCGGTTCCCGAAGGAATGCCGTTTTTATCGCGGTGGCAGGACTCGGTGATCTCAATGTCATAATAGGGAATTAACCGGGTAACGGTCTTGACGATCGACAGTAACAGATTGATTCCCACGGCAATATTCGGGGCATAGACCAAACCGACTTTATATTGTTGAACCAGTTGCTTCAACTCATAGAGTTGCGAGTTATTGAACCCGGTTGTACCGATGACCATATGTATCCCGTTTTCCGCTAAAATCCGGGCATTTTTTAAAGTGGCTTCCGGAGTGGTGAAATCAATCGCCACTTTAAACTTTTTCGCTTTGATCTCTTGGCGCAGCTCATCGGCGGCGGCAATGACCAATTCGGTAGGGCGTTTCAAAACAGCCGCTAATGACCGGTCCGCTTTTGAGCTATCGGGTTTGGCAATCACTGAAGTCAGTTCGAAGTCGGGCGCATTCAGCAATTGCTCGGCAACCACCGCTCCGGTCCGTCCTAATCCTAATAAACAAACCTTTAACATGAAAGACACCCCTTTCGTGATCGGAATCATCGTAATAAAAAAACCATGGGGGACGCCATGGTCAAGCAAAACGCCATGTTCCACCTCTCTTTCAACGCTGACGAGGTTAGCTGACGGGTTCGGAGCGTAGAGTGCCCCTACATCAATGATGATTCACCCCAAAAAATGGTTCCCCCGTTTCCCTTGCCAAGGGAATTTAGCGGTTTAGGTTAATGTTGAATCGTGTTGCTATTATAACGTGAGCGGAGCGATGTTTGAATCGGGAGATTTTTGGAAAAAGGAACATAATCGGAATGTAGCGGGTTGACTCGAAACGGTTATAATGAGACGAAGGTTTTGAAATATTGCATTTCTAGCGGAATATTCCCAGCAAAGCAGGTATTTTAGCTTTTGCGCCAGAATATGAACGATCAAATTTCAAGGAGGAGCATTATGGGCAAGACAAAACGACAATTGTATGCAGCCGCTTTTCTGGCGGAGATCAGTTACGGCCTGTTTATCTTGGTGGCTTCGTTAATGGCGGTGAAAGTGATTGCCAGTCCGTTCATGTTGGGAATGACCGGAACGTTGCATATCGGAACCCGGATTATTGGGAATTATATTTTCGGACAGCTATCCGACCGGATCGGGCGGAAGACTTTGATGATCCTCTCCTGCGTCATGAATATCGCCGCGTTTGCGATTTTAGCTTTTGCCAACAGCCAAGCGATATTTTTGGCTTATTTCGTCGCCGGGATCGGGAACGCCATTTTTTGGCCGGTAATTGAGGCCTGGATTGGTCATGGCACCAGCAATGAAAATCTACTTCGCTTTTTAGGCACCTTTGGTCTGGCTTTTACCGGCGGCGTGACCTTGGGCAATCTTTCCGGCGGGGTTTTTACCAAGATCGGACCGGAAATTTCACTCATCTTCGGCAGCCTCTTGACAGTAGTGGTCGGCGGACTGATCTGGGGGGCTTCCGAAACAAATCCTGAACCGGCTGAAACGGGTCACAGCCCAGCGAATGCGGCCGGTCATACGCTCCACCCGAAGTTGCGGCAGGCCTTTCTGTATATCGGATGGGTGGCCAACTTCGCCACCTGGACGGCCATTGGGATCAACCGGTTTCTCTTTGCCAAGCTGGGAGTGAAATTAGGAATCGATCCGTCCATGATCGGGACCATCAATGCGACGATGTACGTTTTTTGGTTTATGATGTTTGGGGTGATGATGTGTTGGCGGTTTTGGATTTATAAGATCAAACCGTTAATCCTCTTTCAGGGACTGGGGCTGGCGGCCTTGATTGTGATGGGGTTGTTTCCCGGTCAAACGACGTTCTTCATTACCTTTGGTTTGTTTGGCGTCAGCGCGGCCATGACCTATCTATCGAGTATGTTTTATGGTCAAAACGCCGCAACTGACCGGGGGCACAAAAGCGGACTGCATGAAATGATCTTAGGTTGCGGAATGTTGGTCGGACCGTTCTGCGGCGGATTGGTGGCTCAAATGATTTCATTGCAAGCTCCGTTCCTTTTCTCAGCGATAATGGTCGGACTGGCGATGATTGTTGAAACGGTTATGTTTCTCAATGTAAGGTTTAAGGCAATTTAATATCGAGAATTGACATGACCCCTGGCAAGTGGTAAAATTGTTGGCAGGTAGTGTCAATACTGGATTTTCGGGAATAATTAACCATCAAATTGTATAAAATTTCATTTCATAAAAAATGGTAAATTTTTCTCGTTGCAACCCTGAAAATGTTGCAATGATTCAATTTAAGTCTGGCGACTGTTCCATAGAGGTTGGTGGCCGCTTTGTTTCGTAAATTACTAAAAATTTCCGGACAAGCGGTTTTTCTTCATCAAAACCGAGTCAACGTAATGTGGTTGAATAGGGGAATCCCATTTGCAGCGATGTGTCGCATTAAATACTCGGAGACCGTCGTGATTGCGACATGTTTCATTTAACCATAAGATGCAATAAATACTCCAATTAGCCTTTCTGATGCCTCGTTCGAAGGCGGGGAAAGATGATTAACGATTTATTGCAACTTATATAGTAGAAAAAATGAGGAGGATAAGATTATGCGCAAGTTTCTATTACTTGTCATGGTGATGCTGGTGATTGTGTCAGCCTGCGGCATTGGCTTCGCGGCATCCCAGAAGGTTTTGGTCTACGCAAAAGGTTCCGATCCCCGGGGTTTGGATCCGGCGTACGTCGATGACGGCGAATCGGCCAAAATTATTGTTAACATCTACGATGGTTTGGTCCGTTACAAACCGGGCAGCACCGATGTGCAACCGGCTTTGGCCACCTCTTGGACGCAAAGCAAAGACGGTTTGGTTTGGACCTTTAAGCTTCGTCAAGGCGTGAAGTTCCACGACGGTACTCCTTTCAATGCCGAAGCTGTCAAATTCAGCATTGAACGGCAATTGCCACCGAAAGCCACCGATGATATGCCGTATGCTTCCTTCACCTTTGAACCGGTGAAAAAAGTGGAAGCGATCGATCCGTCCACCGTCAAGATTACCTTAAGCCATCCGTATGCGCCGTTTTTGGCCAACATTGCAATGGCCTTGGCGGCTCCGATTGTCAGTCCGACCGCTGTGAAAAAATACGGCGCTTCTTACATCCAACATCCGGTTGGAACCGGCGCTTACAAGTTTGTCAAATGGGACAAAGACCAACAGATCGTCTTAGAACGGAACACAAGCTACTGGGGCAAACGACCGGTTGCTGACCGGATCATCTTCAAGACCACCAAAGAAAACTCCGTCCGGGCCAGCGAATTGATGACCGGCGCCATCGATATCATGGACGGCGTCGACCCCAACGATGTGAAAAAATTAGAAGCCAGCGGTATGAAAGTATTAAAATACCCGGGAATGAACATCAACTACATGGGTTTCCTCTGCCACAAGAAACCCTTTAACGATGTTCGTGTCCGTCGGGCCATCTCCATGGCGATCAACCGCGCCGATTTGGTTAAATACCTCTACCAAGGCGTCGCTCAAGTCGCTAACGGTCCGTTACCGAGCTTTATCCCTGGTTACGATCCGAAGTTGACTCCGTTGAGCTTTAATCAAGCGGAAGCCAAGAAACTGTTGGCCGAAGCCGGCTATAAAGATGGATTCACCTTCAATATCATTACCTACTCCAACCCGCGCCCGTATAACCCGGCAACCGGTGTGAAACTGGCGGAAGCGGTCCAAGCCGAACTGTTGAAGATTGGCGTGAAGACCAACATCAAAGTGTATCCTTGGACTGAATACAAGACCGTCCTGATGAAGGGCGAGGAAGGCGACGCCTTCTTCTACGGCTGGATCGGCGATAACGGCGACGCCGACAACTTCCTGTCGCTCTTGGACAGCAGCCAAATCGACTCCAGCTTGAACTCGGCTAAATATAAAAACGCCAAAGTCGACGAATTATTGAAACAAGGTACGTTGGTGCTCGATCCGAAAGCTCGGGTAAAGATCTATCAAGATCTGCAAAAAGTGTTGGTTGAAGAAGCTCCTTGGGTATTCATCAGCCATGCCACGGATCTCTACGCGGTTCGTCCGAATGTTAAGAACTTCCAGGCTCATCCCACCGGGGTTGCTTGGTTGGAAGGCGT
This sequence comes from Bacillota bacterium, assembly GCA_023410535.1. Lineage (GTDB taxonomy): Bacteria > Bacillota > UBA4882 > UBA8346 > UBA8346 > JAEYPR01. The sequence continues at coordinate 95,828 of JAEYPR010000032.1, forward strand.
CGATAAGTAATCTCTTTTAATTGAAAAAGGTTACAGGGATGCGCTGCGGCGCATCCCTTCCTATGCTATATCGTTGCAATAAATTTTAACGAATTTTCCCAGCTTCAAAGCATGGCTGGAAAAGATTAAGGTGGAATTGATTGCAATGGAGTGTACTGGTTTTTGAAATACTTTTTGTTCGATAAGTTGAAGTCCATCGTTTTGCCGAGGTTCAACTTCGTTGCAAAGCAAGGAGATAGCGATGTTAAAATATATTATCAAACGTTTATTAATGTTAATACCGGTGCTGTTTGGGGTCAGTTTATTCGTCTTTATCGTGATGCATTTATTTACGGGGGACCCGGCGACGTTGATGTTGGGTCAGCACGCCACGGTGGAACAAGTTGCAGCGCTGCGGGAACAATTGGGTTTAAACGATCCGATTTGGGTCCAATTTGGCCGTTTTCTCTGGCAATTGCTCCATGGTGATTTGGGTGTTTCATTAATGTCTCATACCCCTGTGACCACTGAGCTGTTTAGTCGCTTCCCGGCAACAATTGAGTTGGCGCTCTTCAGTTTGTTTATTGCGACGGTGGTCGGCGTAACCGTGGGAGTCATCTCGGCGGTCAAACGGTATTCGTTTTTCGATTATTTCAGCATGATCGGCGCCTTGCTCGGCGTGTCCATGCCCATCTTCTGGTTGGGATTAATTTTGATTATTGTCTTTTCCCTCAATCTGCACTGGCTGCCGGTTGCTTCAAGGATTGATTATGGAATGGAGCCAGCCACGATAACTCACTTATATTTATTGGACAGTATTTTAACGGGAAATTGGGATGCTTTCTGGAATTCGTTGCGCCATATTATCCTTCCGGGTACTGCATTGGCTGCTTATTCCATGGCGATTATTGCCCGGATGACCCGTTCCACCATGCTCGAAGTGATCCGGCAGGATTATATCCGGACCGCCCGGGCCAAGGGGTTGGATGAAAAAACTGTTATCAACCACCATGCCTTGAAAAATGCCTTGATTCCCATCGTTACCGTGGTTGGTCTGCAACTCGGCTTTCTCTTGGGGGGGGCGGTGTTGACGGAGACCGTCTTTAACTGGCCCGGTATCGGGAGTTACATTGTATCGGCGATTATGGCTTCGGATTTCGCGGTGGTGCAGGGCAGCGTTATATTAGTGGCGACCATTTTCGTTGTGGTCAATCTGCTGGTGGACTTGCTCTATGCTTACCTGGATCCGCGCATTCATTATAATTAATCTGACAGCAGAGAATTGCTTGAAAACGTACGAACAAAAACAATCCATCAATGGATTATCCAATGAATTAAGGGATATATGGGTGTGGTGCTATTTATCGATTGGGCTGCACCATATATGGTAAGGAGAACATTATGTCGGTGGAATTAGAGACCGAATTCAAAACTGCCGCGGTCGAACAGGCTTCGCCCTGGCAGGAGTTTTGGAAGGTTTTCAGCCGGAACAAAACGGCAATGCTGGGTCTAATTATCTTGAGCCTGCTGGTGTTCGTCGCGATCTTCGGGCACTGGCTGTCTCCTTATGATTATCGTGCGAGTAGCATGCCGGAGAGTCTGCAACCGCCGAGCGCGGCCCACTGGTTGGGAACCGACGAACTCGGCCGGGATATGCTGAGCCGGATTATCTATGGCGCTCATGTTTCGTTGCGGGTGGGGTTGGAAGCGGTTTTAATCTCGTTGCTGCTCGGCATCACCATTGGCGCATCCGCCGGTTATTACGGCGGTAAGGTCGACCAGCTGTTGATGCGGCTGATGGATATTATGCTGGCCTTTCCGTCGTTGCTGTTGGCCATCGCGTTTATGGCCGTCTTGGGACGGGGTATCGACAACGCGATTATCGCCATCGGTATCGTGGCGATTCCCGAATATGCCCGGATTGTCCGGGGTTCGGTTTTGTCGGTGAAAGAAAACGATTATGTTCAAGCCGCACGCGCGCTTGGCAATAACGATTTTCAAGTGATTGCCCACCATGTTTTGCCCAATGTGATGGCGCCGATTATCGTCCGGGCGACCTTGGGAATTTCCGGCGCAATCTTGGAAGCGGCCGCCTTGGGCTTCTTAGGCTTGGGCGTCCAACCGCCCGAAGCGGAGTGGGGCGCCATGCTGGGCAGCGGCCGTTCGGCGATTTTTTCGGCCCCGCATATCGTGACTTTCCCCGGGATCGCCATTACCATTACGGTGTTAGCGTTTAACCTTTTGGGTGACGGACTGCGGGACGCCCTCGACCCCAGAATGAAACAGTAAGTCAAGTCGTTCACACAGGCCCGAGTTATTTTCTGAGTAGGAGATTAATCATGGCTGATTTAATTCGAGTAGAAAATTTGCAGACCCAGTTTCAGTCCGCCGGTAAACTGGTTCGTGCCGTTGATAATGTCAGTTTCGCGCTGAAGGAGAAAGAAACGGTCGCGATCGTCGGCGAGTCGGGGAGCGGTAAGTCCGTCACCTCACTTTCGATTATGCGTTTAGTACCCAATCCGCCGGGGAAAATCGTCGGCGGCCGGGTGGTTTTTCACGATGAAGATCTATTAACCCTTCCCGATGCGCGGATGCGCCAAATCCGGGGCAACAAGATCTCCATGATCTTTCAGGAACCGATGACTTCGCTTAACCCGGTCCACCGGGTGGGCGATCAGATTTGTGAAGCGATCATGCTTCATCAAGGGTTGAGTAAAACGGAGGCTTGGGACAAGACTGTCAATATCTTGCGGACGATCGGAATTCCTTCCCCGGAGAAACGGGTGCGCGACTATCCCCACCAGCTTTCCGGTGGAATGCGGCAACGGGTGATGATCGCCATGGCCTTATCGTGCCATCCCGACCTGTTGATTGCCGATGAACCGACCACCGCTTTGGATGTGACGATTCAAGCTCAGATCCTGGATTTGATGCGGAAGATGCGCGAAGAATTCGGTATGGCGATCATGTTGATCACCCACGACCTGGGAGTTGTGGCCGAGATGGCGCACCGGGTAGTTGTCATGTATGCCGGTCGGATTGTGGAGGAAGCGTCGGTGCAGGAGATCTTCGCCGATCCGTTTCACCCCTATACCATCGGTTTGTTAAAGTCGATCCCGCGTCTCGGCGGCGACCGGAGCCGTTTGTACGTGATCGACGGGTCGGTGCCGGACCTCAGCCGTTTGCCGGAAGGGTGCGCCTTCCATCCCCGTTGTCCGGAAGCCGGACCGCGCTGTCGCCGGGAACGCCCGGAATTGGTCAGCCACGGTGATAACCGCCGCATTGCCTGCTGGTTGCGGAGTGAGGGAGGGATCGCCTAATGGCTGAGTTAGTTGTCGTAAATAATCTAAAAAAGTATTTCCCGGTGGATCGGAGCATCACCGGAAAAGTGCGTTCCAGCGTCCAAGCGGTCGACAATATCAGTTTCGCGATTAAAGAAGGAGAAACCCTGGGATTGGTCGGCGAGAGCGGTTGCGGCAAAACGACGGTCGGCCGGTTGCTGCTGCGCCTGATCGAACCGACGGCCGGCCAGATCTTGTTTAACGGGACGGACCTTGCGAAAGTCTCCCCGGCCAAACTGCGCCAACTCCGGCGCGAGATGCAAATTATTTTCCAAGACCCCTACGGTTCCCTCAATCCCCGGATGAACGTGGCTCAGATCATCAGCGAGCCGTTGATCCGGCACGGCTTGGCCAAGGCTTCGGAATGCCGCGCCAAGGTGGCGGAACTGATGTCGTTGGTGGGCTTGGATCCTGCTTATGCGCGCCGTTATCCCCATGAGTTCAGCGGCGGTCAACGGCAACGGATTGGAATCGCGCGGGCTTTAGCGACCCGGCCGCGTCTGATCGTCTGCGACGAGCCTGTCTCGGCGCTGGATGTTTCCATTCAGTCGCAAGTGTTAAACCTGCTTAAAGATTTACAGGGTGAGTTCGGCTTGACCTATCTCTTCATCGCCCATGGTCTCAACGTGGTGAAACACGTCAGCGACCGCGTCGGGGTGATGTATTTGGGGAAGATGGTTGAGTTGGCGGAAAGTGACGAACTCTACAACAATCCGCAACATCCGTACACTCAGGCGTTGTTGTCGGCGATTCCCGAGCCCGATCCGACCGCCAAACGCGAACGGATCATTTTGACCGGGGATGTCCCCAGCCCGATCAATCCACCGCAGGGTTGCCGCTTCCATACCCGTTGCCCGAAAGCGATGCCGGTCTGCAGCCAAACCGATCCGGTCTTCAAAGCGGACGCCAACAATCATTGGGTAGCCTGTCATTTAGTTAATCATCCATGAAGCAATTGCATAACCTAAGCGAGGTGCAAAAGTAATTTCAAACTAAAAATACTGGCGTAATGCTAGTATTTTTTTTAGCAGCCCCAACCCAGAATTTCAGTGAAAATGGTAAACCAATCTCCGCCAAGCCGTAAACGACCTGGCTAGACATATAAAAACATTTAAAAGCCCCTTCAGGGCTCGGCAGGACTTGAGACCGTTTTCCACTTAGCCCTGACCTTCAGCATATTTTCGAATTCGCCGAAACAAAATATAGACTTTATTAAGCAACCAACTTGGGAGGAGATTATAATGCAAAATTTATTTGACTTAACCGGGAAAAAAGCGATTGTGACCGGCGGTAGCGCCGGATTGGGCCGGGCCATGGCGGAAGTGCTGCTGGAATACGGCGCCGAAGTGGTAATTATCGGCCGTTCCGCCAAAACCGACGAAGCGGCCGCCGCCATGGCGAGTCTGGGCAAGGTGACCCCGCTCCGGGCGGACCTCGCCAACCGCAATCAACGCAAGCAAGTGTTTGCAGCGGCGTTGCAAGCGTTGGGAACCGTGGATATCATGGTCAATAACGCGGGGATCCAGATCCGCCATAAGTGCGAGGAGTTCCCGATTGAGGATTGGGATCAGGTTATCGAGACCAACTTGACGGCGGTCTTCGACCTCTGCCAGATGGCGGGCCGGGTGATGCTGACCAAAGGTTCCGGGAAGATCATTAATACGGCATCGTTGATCAGTTTCAGCGGCGGCTTTACCATCCCGGCCTATGCGGCGGCTAAGGGGGGCGTGGCGCAGATCACCAAGTCTTTCGCCAATGAGTGGGCCGGTCGCGGCATTAACGTCAATGCGATTGCGCCGGGTTATTTCGACACTGATCTCAACACGGCCTTAAAGAACAATCCGGTCCGCTACGACTCGATTATGGAACGGATTCCCGCCGGACGTTGGGGTGTTCCCGAGGATTTAAAGGGCGTGACCTTGTTGTTGGCCTCGCAAGCCTCCGATTATATTCACGGCACCACCATTGTGGTGGACGGCGGTTTCCTCGGCCGGTAAAATCGCAGGGTGGTTGGATTGGAACTGAAACCTTCGGAACGGCTCTTGCAATTCCGAAGGTTTTTTTATACAACAAATGGCGAACTTTGACACAAACAGCACCAACCGAGCGCTTGACGTCCGTTGTTTAAGTTTGACAATGGTAATGTTCTGATTCCATCCCGAATACATCTGCTACAGAGAATAAGTATTGGAGGATTTGACGTGGGATATTATATTTGCGTCGAACCGGGAGTCAATATTTTTGTGGAAGATGTTAATCCGGGCGGGAAAGAGACGATCCTGTTCATTCATGGCTGGCCCGCCGATCATACGATGTTCGAGTATCAGTTTTCGGCATTGATCAAGCAGGGTTTCCGGTGTGTCGGTATGGATATGCGGGGGTTCGGCAAGTCGGATAAACCGGCGCACGGTTATGACTATGACCGGTTGGCCGATGATTTGCGCTGCGTGATTGCGGCGTTGCAACTGCAAAACATTACCCTGACCGGGCATTCAACGGGAGGCGCGGTGGTCATCCGTTACGTGGCTCGCCATCAGGGTTATGGCGTTGCGAAACTGGGGTTGTTTGCCGCCGCGGCGCCCAGTGTCATCCAGCGCCCCTACTTCCCGTACGGGATTCCGAAAGAAGCGGTCGACCAAATTATCCAGGGAACGTATAACGACCGCCCCAAAATGTTGGCCGATTTCACCAATATCTTCTTTTTCCAACACATTACCGAACCGTTTTCCGATTGGTTCTTCCAAATGGGGTTAAAAGCCGCCAATTGGTCGACGGCGGCAGTCGCCAATACCTGGCTCGACGAGGAGGAATTATTTACCGATCTCGGCAAGATCGCCGTCCCGACCTTAATTATGCACGGCATCCACGACCAGGTCTGCCGGTTCCCGCTGGCCGAAGCTCAACATCAGGGCATTATCGGTTCCAAACTGATTCCGTTCGAAGACTGCGGTCACGCCTTGTTCTGGGAAGGGCGGGACCGTTTTAATCTGGAACTGGCGCGGTTTGCCCGGGAGTAGCACCAATATCGATCACCCCCACTCGCTGTAGTCGTCGAGTGGGGTTTTTTATTTCATTTTGTGACGCAATGAAGTCATGGAGTCACTCAATAAGCTCATTTTGTTACTCAATGAGATCGTTTTGTGGATAACTCAGATCGTTTTGTTAATAACGTAGATAATTTTGTGAATAACTGATCTCATTGAGTCACTCAACAAGATCATTTTGTGGATAACTCAGATCGTTTTGTGAATAACGTAGATCATTTTGTCGCTCAATGCGATCCGGCTGTGGATAACTGACTAACATAATTTGTTAAATCGTTGGAGGAATGGCAATGGACGGTAGCGAAATGAATAAATGGTTACATGGGAATTGAAACGGGTGAATTCTAAAGATGATCATAAATTCAGCAAACGAAATGCGCGAGTCGGTTGTGAATCGCGAACACCGAATCGTTTCAATCTTTCAACATTGGCGGAATGATCCGGGTGCAACTGCTGAGTCCCGATCGGAAAAAGTCTTTCTTATCCATGCTGGCGCCGGTCAGCGTTATGTGATAAAGCAAAAGTCCGATCCAAGCCGGATCAAGCGGGAATTCCAGCTCTTACAGGAGTTGCATGGGAAAGGTTTGCTGGTGGCCGCGCCAATTGCGGCGCCAACCGGAGAACCTTTCGTTATTGCCGACGGGCAATATTATTGCTTGTATCCTTATTTGAAAGGTTTAACTACCGGGGATTTTTTTCAAGCCGAAGTTCAAGCGAACCTGCAGTTGTATGGAAGAGGAATTGCGACGTTGCACCAGGCTTTGGCGGACTGTGTTGCGGTGGAGTATTACAAAAAAATCAATTTTCGCGATCACATCAACAGCTGGGCACTGCCGATCATCGCCAATCAGCTTAATGATCAAGCATGGCAAAGGTTAGAGCCGATTTTAACAGTACTTACTGAGTTTGGCTCAGTTTATCAAAACTTGCCGGAACAGCTGATCCATCGCGATCCGCATCCCGGTAATATGGTAATTACGGAAGACCGTCGCATCGGTTTTATCGATTTTGAAATTGCGGTGTATGGCGTCAGAATTTTTGACCTCGCTTATTTTGCTTCGGGCATTTTAGCGCAAGGCTTCGATGATCCTGCCAAACGCCAACAATGGTTTGGTATTTTCGAGTCGATTTTGACAAGTTATCGGGAACTGAACGAGATTACCGCCGACGAACGAAAGGCCGTTTGGCCCTTGATGCTCATCATCGAACTGATCTTCGTGGCTTACTGCTACCAGTCGGACCGGACCGAACCGGCGGAACGGACGTTAGCGATCGTAGATTGGGTTTTCGGGGCGAGGGAAATGATTGATTCGTTGGCGGAAAAAAGACCGGTGGCGACCGTTTGAGGAGTTGGTTGAATGGCGGGAATAACGTATGTTATCAGACGAATTGGCCCAGCCGACCGCCACTTCGCCCGGCAAGCGATTCTCAATATTAAACACCATAGTATGCCGAGAGCGGCCAACGACTTTGACGACGCTTATCTGGCAAAGTTGTTGACCCTTGCGGAGCTTTGTTTTTTGGTGGCAGTCACCGAGGAGACGGTGGTTGGTTTTTTAATCGCCTATCGGCTCCCGCGGGTTGATCGCCTGCAAAATATGATGTTTCTTTATGAAATCGAAGTGGCGGCCGCGTATCAAAAAAAAGGAATTGGCACCGGATTGATCAATACGCTAAAATTAATCTGCCGGAATGAGCAGATTATGAAAGTATGGGTGCCGACGCACCGTTCGAATACGGCGGCAGTCAATTTATATAAGAAAACCGGCGGCCAGGAAGACGGGGACGGGGAGATGGTCTCCTTTACGTATTATCCGCCGTTCGTCGATATTGAGGGAGTTTGATGATTCGGATCTGTTATATCGTTGGGAATCATCACATGATGGCGCGGATCAACGGTTTCGACTTTCAAGTCCAGTGGGAAGTGGGAAGCGGATAGGTTGGATAATCTAAAATAAGCCGCTAAAAACAATCCCCATCCCAACCTGCTCCGGACGAGTGAAGCAAACTTTAAAACTGAAACTGGGCGAAGGTTAGCAGAACATGAATTGTTGGAAGGTAAATAAGATAAGCAGTTAAATTTTGTCTTTTTTCAGGTGCGTAGCGGTAACTAGCGTGGACGACTACCTAGCAAATAACTTCGACTTCAATGCAATCCCTTGCCCTTTAAAGGGGCGAGGGGTCGCATTTTGACCTCTATGGGTGATAACTACGATTACTTATTAATCACCGATAGGATCTTCATTACGGTTTCGGCGACGGATAGCTGGGTGTTGTCAATCTTAATCGTGTCCATGGTTTCATACAATTTCAACCGATCGAGACTGGGTTCAATCTTGGCCTGACCGCGATTGTCAGCCGCCATCCGTAACCGTAATGCCATCTCGGAACAGGTCAGGGTGATCTTGTATAATTTGAAATCGAGACCTTTCAAGGGTTTGAGCAGGGTGTCAAAGATCGATTCCTGATGGATCACCCAATTGAAAAGGATGTATTCATACGATGAATTTGTCAGGAAGTTCCGGAGCAGGTGAGTGATATTGTCCTCGACCATCCGGCAATTTTCGTCGTTCACCACAAACGGATTCATCATCCAGCACCAATCGCCGTCCAGCCAGACCGAGGGCTGCAAGTAGCGGTTGAGCTCGCGGCAGACCGTTGATTTCCCGACACCCATGGTGCCATTGATCATAATTAATTTCTTCGACATAGGGACTCCTTACGTTAATTGTTGCTTCGGAAATAAATACGATTATACACAGGGGACTGGGAACATTCAACGTTAGGATGGCAAATCCTGTGTTAAGTTTTGTTTAAATGGGCTTTTTACTGGCGGATGCGATAAACTGGCGAAACGGGGCTTTTTCGGGCGGCAAATTGTTGTTTCCAGAATAAAGGGAAAGCCGACTCGCTGTTGAAAACATGAGGTGGGACTTAGTGATTTGAAAGAGGTATCCGATATGTCGATTTTTCCACCGCCGGTACTGCAATTGCCTGAGGCGGACATTCCGTTGCCCGGTGTTACCGCCTATTTATCCCAAGGAAGCTCCCAGCAGATTATCTTCATGGAATTTGGCGCCGATCTGGATTTGCCGGAACATTCCCACGCGGCCCAGTGGGGAGTGGTGTTGGAAGGCCGGATCGATTTGACCATCGCCGGGGTTCCGCAAAGTTTCCGCAAAGGGGATCGTTATTACATCCCGGCCGGAGCAAAACACTCTGGGAAGATTTATGCCGGATATGCCGATATGACCTACTTCGACCAAGCGGACCGCTATCCGGTGAAAGAGAGAGGTTGACCCGGTTGCGTATCACGGTTTTAGGTTGTGGCCGCTGGGGGAGTTTTTTAGCATGGTATGCCGGCAAAAACGGGCATCAAGCCTGTTTATGGGGGCGCGAGGGTTCCGAGAGCTTGGCGGAGCTGCGGGAGTCGCGCGCTAACGAATATCTCCAGTTGCCGCGAAACGTGGCGTTAACCGCTTCGCTCCCCGAAGCGATGGGTGGCGCCGAATTAGTGCTCATCGCCATCGGAGCCCAACATTTACGGGAATTTGCCCGTCAGCTCAGTCCCTATGTCTGTCCGGAAAAGGCCTTTGTTTTGTGCATGAAGGGCTTGGAAGCGCGGACCGGGAAACGTTTGACTCAAGTTTTTACCGAAGCGACCGGCGCTAGCGCCAATCTGGCGATCTGGGCGGGCCCCGGCCATGTGCAGGATTTCATCCGCGGCATTCCTAATTGTATGGTCATTGGATCCCAAAGCATCGAGTTGACCCGGCGTTTGGTTGAGGCGTTGGGCAGCGAGTTGATCCGGTTTTATTACGGTCAGGATTTGATCGGTAATGAACTCGGTGCGGCGGCTAAAAATGTGATTGGCATCGCCGCCGGAATGTTGGATGGACTTGGTTACACCAGTTTAAAAGGGGCGCTGATGGCCCGGGGCGCCCGGGAGATCGCCCGCTTGGTCCGGGCAATGGGCGGCAATGAACTGACGGTTTACGGACTGAGCCACTTAGGTGATTATGAGGCAACCTTGTTTTCACCGCATAGTCATAACCGGCGGTACGGCGAAGCCTGGGTCCGCCAAGAACCCTTTGCCAAATTGGCGGAAGGGGTGGCGACGATTCGGGCGTTACGGATGTTGTCTGAACATCATGAAGTCGATTTGCCGATTTGTAACGCCTTATATCAAGTTCTCAACGAAGGGGAGAATCCCCGGGAATCTTTATTGACGCTCTTTTTACGACCGGTAAAGTTCGAATTTTAATTCGAGTTAAGTAAAAAACCCAGTGTAGACTGAGGTTTTTTATTTTTTTACGAACATCTTTTTTCGAGATATAGGAAAAGTTTAGCTAAAAGGGGATAATCGTAATAATTGGCAAAAAATGCATATATTCGGTAAAAAAGAGCAAACGATGTGACATCAATTGGCGGAAAAATAAGTTATAATGAAATTAATGTTGACGATTTATGTATCCATATTTCTATTAAATGGATAAATTACACGGCGTTTTAGCGGCGGAAAGGAGTGGATATACCGGCGTCAAACGGACATGCCGGGTGAGCGATATAAGTAGAAATCAATCAAAGAAAACGGGGGTAGTGTTGTGTTTAAAAAGGCATGGAATTTAGGGATGATCGGAATCATTGTTTTTGCGGTAATCTTGTTGATGGCGCATCATACGATTCAGGCCGCGACATTATTAACCGATGACTTCGAGGACGGCAATTCAACCGGCTGGAGTACCTCGGGCGGTTCCTGGTCGGTGGTTACCGACGGCAATAAGGTCTACAAGCAATCAAGCACTTCGGCGACAACGCACGCTTATACCGGGACGGCGTCTTGGGCAAATTATGCAATTCAAGCCCGGGCCAAAGCGTTAAGTTTTAACGGAACTGACCGTATTTTCGGTCTGTGCGGCCGTTTCCAAAGTTCGAGCAACTACTATTACATGACATTAAGTAACGCCAACAAATTGGAATTACGCAAGAAAATCAGCGGTAACATCACCGTGTTGGCCACGAAGAGCTTTACTGTTCAGACTGGAACATGGTATACCTTGAAACTGGATTTGACCGGTACGACCATTCAAGCTTATGTTAATGGCAACTTGGAATTAACCGCGACGGACTCAAGCATTGCCGCAGGGAAAGTCGGATTTACCACACTCAACACCAGTGCCGAATTTGATGATGTCAGCGTAACCGATACGGCACCGGCCAATACCGCCACACCAACGGCGACAGCTAAGGCAACCGCAACTCCGACTGCAACCGTGAAAGTCACAGCAACTCCGACACCGACGTCTACCTCAACAGTGACAGCATCACCCACCGCAACACCAGTAGTTACACCTACTCCAACCCAAGCTCCGGTAGCGGGCGCATATTATGTAGCGCCGTTCGGTAATGATAGCAACCCGGGTACTTTTGCGCTACCTTTTTATAACCTTTCTAAAGCTGTAGAGGTTGGTGCAGCCCCCGGTAGTACGATTTATATGAGAGGCGGTACATATAATTACAACACTACCATTGTTCTTTCCAAATCCGGTACCGCAGCAGCTCCGATCAATCTTCTGGCATATTCGGGCGAGAAACCGGTTTTGAATTATTCAACCCAACCTTATGGATCAGCCAATCGAGGCATTTTAGTAACCGGAAATTATTGGAATTTCATCGGCTTGGAAATCTGTTACGCTGGCGACAACGGTGTGAAGGTGGAAGGCAGTCACCTGCGCTTCGAACGCTGCGTCTTCCATCACAACGGCGATAGCGGCATGCAGATCGGTTTTGGTCATCCCGACTCGAATCCAGGCGGTCTACTCGCGGCGTTCATTGAAGTGATCAACTGCGATTCCTATCGTAACTACGATTCAGACAATCGTGGCTCTGACGCGGATGGCTTTGCGGCGAAGATGCACTGCGGCCAAGGTATCGTCTTCCGCGGCTGCCGTTCATGGGAAAACTCCGACGACGGCTGGGATCTCTTCGAAACCGACTATAGTGTCCGCATCGAAAACTGCTGGACCTGGGGCAACGGTAACGGCGCGCTTTTCCCCGGCAGCGGTTCGTTCCAGGGCAACGGTAACGGCTTCAAGCTCGGTGGCGACGGTGCCGGCGGCGCTTCACGGGGCACGCATTACCTCCTGCACTGCGTGTCGTTTAACAACAAGTACAAGAGCAACGCCCAAGGCATCACAAACAACAGCCACAAGGACGGCCTGGTCATCGACCACTGCCTCTCGTTCTCGAACGGGACGAGCGCTTACAACTACTTCATTGAGGGTGGCATCAACAGCGGTAAAAGCAACCAACTTCGCAATTGCGTAAGCTTCGCGCGGGGCACGAACCCTACCGGTGTCTCGTTCGATGGTGACGTAATCTCGAACAACTGCTCCTGGACCTTGCCGGTCACGGCAGATGCCAATGACTTTGGCGACCTTACGGAAGCTGCGGCGATCGCTTCTCGTCAGGCCGATGGCAGCCTGCCCACCGGCTTCGCCCGCCTCGTCGCTGGCAGCGATCTCATCGACAAGGGTATCAACATCGGAGAGCCCTACAAAGGCGCTGCCCCGGATCTCGGTGCAATGGAGTATTAAGAGTAAGAATTAATGATTTCATATAGAGCGCTGGTCTTCGACCAGCGTTCTAAGTTTTTTATGCGTCCGGCATGGGCGATAACCAGGCCGTGAGCGCCGCAGGCGCAAGCCGTTATGGGCTTGGGTCGATTAGGGAGAGTTCTGAAAATTTGAAAATCGGATGAAAACAAACATGTGTTAGGTTATAATGGAAGTTGAGGAAAAAAATCCTAAAACTTATCCTTGAGAGGTGGTTTGGGAACGAACTTGGGGTAAATAAATCAAAAAAGAGGAGGAATTGTGAATGTCCAAAGCCAAAATGATGCAGTTCGGTACGTGGTCGGGTGTGTTCCTGGTTGTAATGTTGTTGATACTGGCGTACTACCCAATTCAAGCCGCCGTGTTGTTTAGCGAAGATTTTGAGGACGGCAACTTCAACGGTTGGAGTACTTCCGGCGGGTCCTGGTCGGTGGTGACCGACGGCACCAAAGTTGACAAACAGTCCAGCGTTTCCGCGAATGCTCACACCTACACCGGGACAGCGACCTGGTCCAATTACACTGTAAAAGCCCGGGTGAAATTGCTCAGTTTTAACGGCACTGACCGTCCGGTCGGTCTCTGTGCCCGGTTTCAAAGCTCCAGTAATTTTTATGCCCTAACCGTAAGCAATGCCAATAAATTGGAGATTCGCAAGAAGGCTAGCGGCAGTTTTACCACGTTGGCGTCGAAAGCTTATACGGCACAAACCGGGACTTGGTATGACTTCAAGTTGGTGGTCAACGGCAGCAACATTACGGCCTATGTGAATGATGTTTTGGAATTGACCGCCAGTGATAGTTCCTTTGCAACCGGTAGAATCGGTTTTATGACAGTTAACGCCAGCGCGGAGTTTGATGATGTCAGTGTGGAAGATATTAGCGCCGCCACCCCGACTCCAACTGCGACGGCGACCGCCACCCCGACCCCAACCGCAACTAGACCGGGGGATAATACGCCGACTCCAACCCCGACCCAGAACGTTGCCTCCGGTTATTATGTGGCTCCGTTCGGCAACGATAGCAATCCCGGCACCTTTGCCCAACCGTATTACAGTTTGGCCAAGGCAGTTGCGGTTGCGACGGCCGGTGACGCCATCTATCTCCGGGGCGGAACCTATAACTATTCCGCGACGATTAACCTGAGCCAATCCGGAACGGCGTCCGCGCCAATCAGAATCTGGGCCTTCCCCGGCGAACTGCCGGTCTTGAATTACTCCAGTCAGCCGTATGGTGCCAATAACCGGGGCATCAATTTAACCGGTAGTTACTGGCATCTTAAAGGCTTAGAGATCTGTTACGCCGGTGACAATGGTCTTAAGATTGAAGGGAATAACAACACGATTGAACAGTGCGTCTTTCATCATAACGGCGATTCTGGAGTGCAATTGGGATTCGGTCACACCACCGCTAACCCCGACGGTCAACTTTGCGCCAATAATTTGATTCTCAATTGTGATTCTTACCTCAACTTCGATTTTGACAACATGGGTAGTGATGCCGATGGTTTCGCTTGTAAGATGCATAACGGCAAAGGCAATGTCTTCCGGGGCTGCCGCTCCTGGCGGAACTCCGATGACGGCTGGGATCTCTTTGAGACCGATTGGCCGGTTATCATCGAAAATTGCTGGACTTGGCATAACGGGGATAAAACCGACTTTGACGCCATCTATCTGGCAAAGATGGGTAAAACCATGAGTTCTTTCCAGGGCAACGGCAACGGTTTTAAGCTTGGCGGTAACGGTACCGGCGGTAGTTCCAAGGGAACCCATGAAGTCCGAAATTGCGTCTCATTTGATAACAACTTCAAGTCCAAAAAAGGGTTTGACCAAAACAGCCATAAGGGCGGAGTCATCCTGTATAACTGTACTGCGTTTGGAAACGGCTATAACTATATGTTTGAGGACTCCGCTTCATCCCCGGCGCAGAACATTTTCAAGAACAATGTCGCCTTTGCTTGTAAAGGTTCATTGGATCATGAGTTTAATTCCGGCGCGATTCTTGATCACAACAGTTGGGATTTGGCGGTCACTGCCGATAGCGCTGATTTCTTGAGTTTGAGCGAGGATCTGGCCAAAGCGGCCCGTCAAGCCGACGGTGGTTTGCCCAATAACGATTTTGCCAAATTGGCGGCAGGCAGCGATCTAATCGACAAAGGCGTCAATGTCGGACTGCCATACTTGGGAGCAGCGCCGGATTTGGGCGCGTTTGAACGGCAATAGTTGAATGATTGGTTGAAGGGGCTGCCGCTAACTACCGTTTGGTAGTTTTGCGACAGCCCCTTTTTATTATGGTAAAGTGCGATTGATGGCAGGAAAAGGTTGATCAAAGGCGAAGTGAACTTTGGAATACCGGGAAAAGGAGCCCCAATGAACTTGTTGGTGCAATTTTGGCATTAAGAAAGAAGATGTTGCGATGGATAAGACTGCAATCACGGTTGCGACGTACGACAAAGTGGCTGTCAACTACGCCCGGAAGTTTATGGATTTGAGTCTCTATCGGGAGACGGTTGAGTATTTCGGTGATCGGATTGATCCCAAGGGGCGGGTGCTGGATTTGGCTTGCGGTCCCGGGAATATCGCCCAATTTTTATTGAATCGAAGCCCGGAACTGAAATGGACCGGGTTGGACCTCTCGACAGAGATGATCAAAATCGCCCGTGCTGCGCTGCCGCAAGCCGAGTTTTTGGTTCGGGACATCCGGACCCCGGGTTATCCGGCGTTTTTTTTTGAGGCGGTGGTAGCTTCGTTCGCCTTGCCTTATCTCGACGATCGCGAGGCGCTGGATTTCATCGCCACGATCGGACGCATCGTTAAGCCGGACGGATTGATCTATCTTAGTTGCATGGAGGGGAAAGAGAGCCGGTATGAAACTGCCAGTTTCAGCGCAGGCAATCTGATTTATCTCAACTATTTTAGCGAGGTTTTTCTGCGGGAGGCCTTTGCGACGAACGGATTGGAGATTGTCAAACTGTTCAAACAAGATTATCCCGAACCGGACGGCTCAGTGACCCTGGATTTGGTCTTCATTTTACGGAAAAAAACGATCGTTGAGGATGTGGCCGTTGATTACCTGGTCTTCACCGCGGCAGATTGCCGGGAAACACTCGAATTTTGGTCCGTTGTTCCCGGATTGAAACTGTGGCCGGAAGGGGAGGATTCGCCGGAGGCGATCAAGCATTTTATCAATCGTAATCCCGGCTTGAGCTTTATCGCCCGTCAAAACGGCAGAATCGTTGGGGCGCTGCTTTGCGGCCATGATGGACGCCGCGGCTCAATTTACCACCTGGCGGTTGCGCCCCAAGCTCGATTCCGGGGAATCGGCAAGCAACTGCTCGAACTCTCCTTGGAACAATTGCGTCAGTCCGGGATTCGGAAATGTCGTTTGTTTGTTTTAGAAGGAAACCGGACCGCCGAATTATTTTATCACAAACTGGGGTGGCAAGCGGAGTCGGCAGCCCGGCCGTACGCCAAATCACTGTTTTAAGCGGGAAACCGCGTTGCTCCGGGGAACTACGGCGAAGCAACGGATTTTCGATCAGCGCAGCGCGATAATGCCGTTACCCTGGTAGGCCGTTTCCGTAGTCTCGCGAACTTCTTGCATCGCGGCGATCACCTTGCTCCAAGCTGTTTTAGTCTCGTCAAACATCGCAAAATGTTTCGTGACGTTGCGATGGTACAGGTCTAGTTGTTCCGGGATGAGCGCAAAATCGTTGTTGTGAAAATATTCGCAGAATCGAGGAATTACCATGGTTAGTTTTGCTTTGATCTCTGTGATCGCTTCCCGATAGCCTTCCCGGTTTTGCAGGTACAACAAGAGCGGTTTGTATCGGACCCAGCCGATGCAGGCTTTTAAAAAGCGATTGATGATCTGAGGCGCATCGGGACTGTTCGCTACCTTGATTGGCTGGAGTGAATTGGGAAGAACGCCATGCAATAGATGGGTATAACTCAAAAATCCGTCGTGGAAGGTATAACACGGCACTTTTAATACTCTAGCCTGCGAAAGACAAGTGCTCAGAAAGGTGTCTTCGCCACGGGCACCGGGAGGATTATAAAAAGGCGCCAGTTTTTCGAGGCGTTTGAGATTAAAACAAAGGTTTGAACCGGAGATGAATTTGGCGCCGTTATGTTCGAGTACCTCATGGACTTGAGGATTGGCCAATAATTGGCTATCGGCCAAACTGACGCCGCCGTTTTTCATCTTTTCGCGGATTGAGTCCCAACTGAGAATATCGTTGCTGATGGCTTCGATAAATGTCTTGAAAATATTTTCGGAAATAATCTGGTCGAACGCTAAATGGGGAATCGGGGAGATATAACCGCAGTGATGACCGTGAGTGACATCGGCGTCGCCAATATACTTTAAGTGGCTAGTAACAATGTTTTGACCTTTCCAATGGAGGGTTCCCTCGGGGGTTTGGACCGGTGCGACCGGATACTCGTCATCATCGATGAAGATTAGATAATCAATGGAGTTTTTGAGGGCATAATACATCACAATATTGCGTTTCTTGCCATAACCGTCGCCAAATAGTAGCTCTGCTTCAGCTTTGTCGAGGATCCCCCGGCGGATCAGCTCCTGTTTTTCCGCCGCAGTCTTGGTGTCATCGATAAAACTAACACTATCAAGCATTTGGCTGACTTCGGGATCGATATTTCGGTAATCGCTCGGTTTCGTCTGGGAGTATTTTAGATCATAAGCGACCAGCAGATGCAAGGAAATGTCCTGGTTTGAAACGAGACCGGTCTCATGCCAGTTGTTTGCATATGTTTTGATGAGATTTCGAAAGTTTTTGCGGCCGGTCACAAAACCGATTCCAATTTTGATTTGGTTCTTTGCTCTCATGATACCACTCCTTCTAGAATTTAGATTTGGTTGTCCGCAGTTTGTAAAACAGAAAATAAAAAACCATGGAGGAACCATGGTTTTTTAAATGTTTTCAATGTAAGGGATCTCATAATTACTATGAAGGAATACATCAATAATCAATTAAATTATGTTATACCCTCAGCAAGACAAAACCATATCCCCTCTTACAACGCTTGCGAAGTTAGCTGACGGATTCGGGTCGAAGAGTAACCCTACACTTACGTGATTCACCCCAAAATTGGTTCCTCCGTTCTCCGGTTGGAGATTAAGCGTATCGGAAGATAAGTTTATTCAGTTGAGTAAAGTAATCAATCACCTCTAAAAATGATCAAGTGTCAGATTATCCTGATTAATTTTGTATTATATATTGGTTTGATAAAGCTGTCAAATCGACTGTCAACCAATCTAACGCTGAAAAAGCGCCAGTGGGTTTACACGGTTTTTAACCGTGATAAGCGGTTGAAGTTGTGTTTTAAGCGCTCCGAGAGGGCTTCTTATCAATATGTTTATTCGAATTTCCGGTGAATATTCCAAGAAACTCGCAAACGAGAGAATAGGCTAATTTGTTTAAGCACGGTAACGTTTGAGAGAGGTGACGTCTGTTTTGTTACATTTCATTTAAATTTATAGTAATTTGTAAAGAATATTGAATTTGCGTCGAAATATTATACAATTATCTTGATTGGGATTATTACATCAAGGAGGTTTTCCCTGTGCCGTACTTTTATAAGTATCAGAAGAAATTTGGCTACTCCGAGGTTATCGGTGAGGGCGCTGAGCTACAACTGATTCGGTTTGGTTTGGTTCATTTGAACGCCGAGGAATCCATCGTTTTGAACTCCGGTGAGTATGAGATTGGCTTGGTTCTCTTATCGGGTCAATGCGACATCGTCTGCGAAGGTGAACGTTTTGCGGGTCTGTCTCGGAAAAATGTTTTCGCCAGTAAGCCGGTTTCGGTCTATATCCCCCGCGATTCCAAATATGAGGTGAAGGCGCTCGGCCACGGCAGCGTGGAAATCGCTGTTTGCAAAGTCAAAGCCGAACGGAAATTCAAACCGTTTTTGGTCCTTCCGGAAGAGACCATTACCCAGCACCGGGGCCAATTGAATTGGCAACGGGATGTAATTGACATCTTTACCACCAACACCGAAGGCCGGGTCGACAAAATTGTCTTGGGAGAGACCTATGCTTACCCGGGACAATGGTCGGGTTACCCACCCCACAAGCATGATCAAGATAAACAACCGCATGAAGTGGCAATGGAAGAAGTTTATCATTTTAAAGTCAGTCCCGCCCAAGGTTTTGGGATTCAGGTGATGTATACCGAAGATCGCGTTATGGATGCGAGCTATATCGTCCGTAGCGGCGATACTGTCGCTATCCCCCATGGTTATCATCCGGTAGCCGCCGCTCCCGGGTATCAAGTTTATTACTTATGGATCATGGCTGGCCGCTCCGGACGGGCCCTAACCCCCAATGACGACCCGAAACACGAATGGCTCAAAGCGGTAGAAGCGATGATGAAGTAACGACATAAACTTGGGGCGGCTTAGATGCCGCCTCTTTTTTTTAACCTGTTTGTAATAGGACTAATTTTCAAAACCAAGAATATATATTCAACAATTATTTATAAATAGTCATTTATTCACGGTCTCTGTTGCGGAGTTGTCCTGATTTTTGGGGGAATGTATTTCCATATAACAATGTATACAGGATTCATTGCGTTGGAAAAGAGGAAACGCGAGACGGCAGTGGAATATTATGAGAAATTTGAAGATGGCTGGTGATGGAAATGATCGAATTCAGTAAGCGCAGTAATACGTTGGAACAGACTGAGTACATTTATACGCTTCAGGATATCCCTGAACCGCATTTATATCGTCATCTGTTCAACTACGAAGAGGCCCCGAAGGTATCCTTTAACCATCGGCACGTGCCGATGCGACCGCCGGAGGAGATCTTTATTACCGATTCGACGTTCCGCGACGGCCAACAAGCGCGGGAGCCGTATACGGTTCAACAAATTGTTGATCTTTATAAATTTTTACACCGTTTGGCCGGACCGAAAGGGATCATCCGTCAGACGGAGTTTTTCCTGTACAGCAAGAAAGATAAAGAGGCCGTTACCCGTTGTATGGAATTGGGTTACCGTTTTCCGGAGATTACCAGTTGGATCCGGGCGGTAAAAGAAGATTTTTATCTGGTCAAGGAGATGGGTTTAAAAGAGACCGGAATTTTGGCCAGTTGCTCTGATTATCATATTTTTAAAAAGTTGAAGATGAGTCGGAAGCAAGCGATGGAACAATTCCTGTCCATCGTCAAGAGCGCTTTGGAAATCGGCGTGGTGCCCCGGATTCATCTGGAGGATATTACCCGGGCCGACTTTTATGGTTTTGTGGTTCCCTTTGTTTTGGAGCTGATGAAACTGCAAGCCGAGAGTAAGATCCCAATTAAAGTACGGGCTTGCGATACGTTGGGGTTCGGCGTCGGATATCCCGGCGTAGCGCTTCCGCGGAGCGTTCCCGGAATCATCTACGGGCTTTGGCATCATGCCGGAGTCCCCAGTGAACAGATGGAATGGCACGGTCATAATGACTTTTATAAAGCAGTTTCGAATGCCGGGACTGCTTGGCTTTATGGTTGTTCCGGCGTGAATACCACCTTGCTTGGCATCGGCGAGCGGACCGGTAACTGTCCGTTGGAGGCGATGGTTTTCGAATACGCTTCGCTTCGCGGCACGTTGGATGGGATGGAGCCGACCGTAATTACCGAGATTGCCGAGTATTACAACCGCGAGATCGGTTATACCATTCCACCGATGACTCCCTTGGTTGGCCGGGAGTTTAACTTCACCCGTTCGGGAATCCATGCCGATGGATTGCTGAAGGATGAGGAGATTTACAATATCTTTAATACCGAAAAACTGCTCAATCGCAAGGTGGTCGTTGCGGTCAATGAACATTCGGGAGCTGCCGGGATCGCGCATTGGGTGAACAGCTATTTCAACCTGCGCGAGGAGCGGAAGCTTGAAAAACGCGATCCACGGCTATTAAAGATCAAAGAATGGGTCGATCTGCAATACGGCGGTGGCCGTAACACAGTGATCGGCGACCACGAGTTGATCGAGTTCATCCAAGCCGAACTGCCTGACCTTTGGCAGGAAGTCAATCGTCGCTAATCAATGAATGGTTAACAAACCGTGAAACCGCTCCGGCAGGAGCGGTTTTTCTTTTTGTATGAATTCCAGCAAATTGGATATGCTACGACTATGAAACAAATAAAATATTTGATAATTTTGGTAATGGCCCTATGCTGGACGCAACCGGTTTTGGCGGCGGAAGGAGTCTCCTTTTATAGCAGCGGAACATTAGGATATGTGCTTATCAACAATCAACCGGTGTTGGAGATTAGCCATGCTTATCAAGGGGTAAGCGTAGCCGACCGGGTCAGGATTGTGGCTAACCGGTTGCGAAACATTTTGGAGACGGGTGATTTTCTGGCGGAAGAATTGCAGGTTGTTACGGCCCGGCAACGGGTTAGCCTAAATTATCGCGGGCAATTGCTAGTGATTGCCGATGCGATGAGCGCCTACCGGAAACACCGAACTCCCGAGGCGCTCGCTTTGGAATGGAAACAGCAATTGATCGAAGCGGCAGCGGCCTTTAGCCACCCGTATACTGTGGTCGAGCAAGCAGTGGGGTTAGCCTCTTGGTACGGCAGGGAGTTTCGGGGCCGCCGGACGGCCTGCGGCGAACGTTTTGACGAAACCAGGTATACTGCGGCGCATCGCTGGTTACCCTTTGGGACGCGGGTCCGGGTCACCAATTTGATAAATAACCGTTCGGTGATTGTCGTAGTGAACGATAGGGGGCCGTGGGTCCAACGCCGCTTGATTGACCTGTCCTGGGCCGCCGCCCGGGCAATCGGTCTGACCGGAGTCGCCCGAATTAAGCTGGAGGTTCTAAAAAATACCTGAGGAAGGCGTGTCATGAAACAAACAATTGGCTGGATATTAGCAATTGGAATAATTTTGGCGGGTGCGACGGCAGGATTGGCGGAGGTGCCGCAAGTGATTGCTTATGGCAATGATTTGACCCTGGCCGAACGGACGCAGATCGCCAAAGATTTTCCTATCCCGGCCGGGGTGAAACTGGAAGAGATTAAAGTCGTCACTGTAACTAACGAGGAGGAATGGAGTTTATTGCGGGGCTTGGTCCCCGATGCGCAGATCGGCGCCAAAGCGCTCTCTTCGGTCTATATTGAAAAATTGGAGTCCGGAGCCGGTGTGAAAGTAGACACTAAAAACATTACGTTCATCACGCCGCGGATTTATGCCAATGCCTTGGTCACAGCCGGGGTGACCGATGCCAAGGTTTACGCCACAGCGCCGGTCGGCGTCTCCGGCACTGCCGCTTTAGTGGGAATCTTCAAGTCATTTACGGAGTTGACCGGAAAAACTTTGACCGCAACGGTGCAACGGACCGCCGCCGAAGAGTTGATCACTACCGGTAACCTCGGTGAAAAAGTAGGGAAAGAACGCGCCGCGGTATTGGTGGAACGAACTAAAGAACGGGTGGTTGAAAAGCCAACCGTAACCAAAGAAGAAGTCACGAAGATCATTGAACAGTCAGCCAAAGAGCAGGATATCAAACTCTCGCAGGAAGAAAAAGAAGAGTTGGCCCAATTGATGCTGAAAGTCAAACAACTCAATATTGATCTGGGAACGTTGCAAAAGCAATTGAAGAACTATACCGAAAGTTCCCCACCGCCGTCCCAAACCGAAAAGCCTAAATCCTTCTTGGCGCGGTTGATCGAATTTTTCCAGAACTTGTTTAACCAACTCACCTCGTTTGTTGGTCGAATTTTACGGCATTGATTTGGTAACGGGAAAGGACTTGAAAGTAGAATTGACAATTTTGAGGCCGGTCAGATATAATATAAAAACAAAGCGACGATGGGGACCGGTTTCACTGAAAAGTCTCAGAGAGGGTAGGGTTGGTGCGACTGCCTGGCGGACGGTGATATCTTGCACCCTGGAGTGGCTGGGTGAACTCACCGAAACGAATTGCAAATTTCTAGCGATGCAAGGCAGATTCGCGTAATTGTAATTCGTTTTTAGTAGCCTGGCACGGTTCAGCCCGTTACCGCTGTCAAAGCGAGGTTTTATTAAAAACCTAACCAGAGTGGGACCGCGAACTAACCTTCGTCTCTGTTTTTCGAGAGATGAAGGTTTTTTTATAACTTGTTTTGTTTGTTTCGACGGTCGTTTTAGGGTATAATGACTGACAGAACCGCTTGGAGGTATCGGGATGTTTGACCGCTTACGGGAAGATATTCAAACGGTATTTGAACGCGATCCGGCGGCTCGTTCGTCGGTTGAGGTTTTATTGTGTTATCCGCATGTTCATGCGTTGTTTTGGCACCGGGTAGCGCATCGATTATACCGGCGGCGGCATTTCCTAATCGCCCGGTTCATCTCGCAGGTCGCGCGGTTCTTTACGGGGATTGAAATTCATCCCGGAGCCCGGATCGGGAAACGGCTCTTTATTGATCACGGCATGGGGGTTGTGATCGGAGAGACGGCGGAGTTGGGCGATGACGTGACGATTTATCAAGGCGTTACATTGGGCGGAACCGGCAAAGAACGAGGTAAACGCCATCCCACCATTGGCAATGGCGTGATGATTTCTGCCGGGGCCAAGGTGCTTGGATCGATCTGCGTTGGGGACAATGCCAAAATCGGCGCCGGAGCCGTGGTATTGCATGAAGTGCCGCCGAATACCACCGTGGTGGGCGTGCCCGGGCGGGTGGTAGTCCAAGACGGCATGCGAGTAAAAGGACCGGATTTGGATCATAATGATCTGCCGGATCCCGTTGCCGTGATGTTACATTGTTTGCAACAGAAGATTACGGAGCTGGAGACGAGGATTGAAGAGTTGGAAGGCGAAAAAATAGCTCAGTCCAATCATTAATTCTTAAAATATGCGGCATTATATCTGTGCATTAGAGGGAAGATGGAGGTTTGACAATGGCAATCAAGGTTTTCAATACGTTGTCCAAAGCCAAAGAGGAGTTTGTCCCGCGGGAGCCGGGTCATGTTTCGATCTATGCCTGCGGCGTCACGCCATATGATTACGCCCATATCGGGAATTCCCGGCCGTGGGTGTTCTGGGATTGCGTGCGGCGTTTTTTACAATATCGGGGTTATGACGTGACTTTTGTCCAAAACTTCACCGATGTCGACGACAAGATCATCAACCGGTCCAAACAATTGGGGAAAGAACCGTTGGAACTGGCTGGAGAATATATCCGGATCTGTCTGGAAGACATGGCGAAGTTGGCCGTTCTGCAAGCTGATCAGTATCCCAAAGTGTCGGAACACATTCCTGAAATCATTGAAATGGTCCAGGGTTTGGTTGAGAAAGGTTTCGCTTATGAATTACACGGCGATGTCTATTTTGAGGTCGCTAAATTTAAAGATTATGGCAAACTTTCGGGACGGGATCTCGAGGAGATGCAGGCCGGAGCGCGGGTCGAAGTGAACGAAGCCAAGCGGGACCCAATGGACTTCGCGTTGTGGAAAGCCGCTAAGCCGGGCGAAATCGCTTGGGATTCGCCTTGGGGTCCGGGACGGCCCGGATGGCACATCGAATGTTCCGCAATGTCCCTGAAGTATTTGGGAGCCGGCTTCGATATGCACGGCGGCGGCGAAGATCTGGTTTTCCCCCATCACGAAAATGAAGTGGCGCAGTCCGAGGCCTATCTCGGGGAACAATTCGCC
Source organism: Bacillota bacterium (assembly GCA_023410535.1). Lineage (GTDB taxonomy): Bacteria > Bacillota > UBA4882 > UBA8346 > UBA8346 > JAEYPR01. Next base: position 120,455 of record JAEYPR010000032.1, read on the forward strand.
AAATACTGGCTGCATAATGCGTTTGTCACTGTCAGCGGCAGCCGGATGGGCAAATCGGTCGGCAACTTTTCAACCGTGCGCGACGTGATGGAACGTTTCGCCCCGGAAGTCGTTCGTTTTTGGCTGGTCGGCACGCATTACCGCAATCCGATCAGTTTTGGCGAAGAAGAACTGGCAACGGCCGCCAAAGGACTGGAACGATTGGAGACCGCCCGATTTAACTGGGAACATCTCTTAAAACAACCGTTGACGGCGACCGGCGAATTGTCAAACGAGGTCGCCCATGCGGTGCAATCACAAATTATTCAGACCCGGACTGATTTTATCGCGGGGATGGAAGATGATTTTAATACGCCCCAGGCCTTGGCAAGCTTATATGATCTGGTTCGCGAAGTGAACCGTTGGACCCAGGAACGGGATTTTCAAATGTCCGCGGCCGCCCATTCCCTGTTGGCGCAGAGCTTGGAAACCTTGCTGGAATTGGGAGGGGTACTGGGACTGTTCCAGGCGGAAACCGAGGTTGATCCGGCTGTGGATACCGCCGCGATCGAGGCGTTAATTGCCCAGCGGGTTCAGGCCAAAAAGGACAAAAACTGGGCGTTGGCCGATCAGATCCGGGATCAATTGAAAAGTCAAGGAATTGTGATTGAAGATACGCCCCAGGGAGCGCGTTGGCGCTTTGAATAAGCGTATGGCGTTTGCAGCGGACCCCTGTTTGGCGAAAGCCGAGCGGGGGTCTGTAAGCGAATACGACATTTGCGAATTTTGGTTGGTGTCAAAGGAAACGGATTGGAGAAAACTAATAGTCGAGCTGCTGGTGCTGTTCGGGAAGGCGGGTGTATTTGGTGAAGTTCTTTAAATATCATGCATTGGGTAATGATTATCTTGTGATTGACCCGAACCGGGATTCGTTCCGGTTAACAGTCGCCAATATTCAACTGGTTTGTCACCGTAATTTCGGAATCGGTTCCGACGGTATTTTGTACGGGCCTGAAGTATTGACGGACGGTAGTTTTGGATTGCGGATCTTTAATCCTGACGGCAGCGAGGCTGAGAAGAGCGGCAACGGTATTCGCATCTTCGCTCGTTATTTGGTTGAAGCCGGTTACACCAAAGAACGTACTTTCCAACTTACCACCTTGGGCGGGAAGGTCTTGGTCAGCGTACTCTCCGACCAGGCGAACCGGTTTACGGTGGACATGGGGACCGTCACGTTTCAAAGTGAAGCGATTCCGGTGGCCGGACCGCCCCGGGTGATGGTGGATCAACCGTTGACTATCGGTGATCATACTTATCAAGTTACTTGTCTGTCCATTGGCAATCCGCATTGCGTCATTCCCTTACCGGAGCTCTCGCCGGAATTGGCGTTGGCGATCGGACCGCAGGTTGAGAATCATCCATTATTCCCCAATAAAATCAACCTACAGTTATTGAAGGTTTTGGACCGTCGGCGGATCCGGATCGAGATCTGGGAACGCGGCGCCGGGTATACGTTGGCTTCGGGCAGCAGTAGTTGCGCGGCGGCCTCGGCCGCCTACCGGCTGGGATTGGTTGACAATCAAGTCACGGTCGAGATGCCGGGCGGCCAATTAGCGATTGAGATACAAAAGGACGGCCACGTAATGATGACCGGACCGGTGACTGCGGTAGCTGTGGGCGAGTTGGCTGGCGATTTGCTGACTGGTTTGGAATAAAATGAATGATCAATATTATTCTCAAGGAGCGAGGCGTAAACGATGCCTTTTGCATTCGAACTGTTTTTGGACTCCACCACGGAACGGTTGGTCCGGGAGGTTTGGCGGCGTTATGCGGAGCTGGGGATCAGTTCGTATCTAGCCGAATCCGATTCCCGGCCCCATGTGACCATGGCAGTTTTTGATGAGTTGACTATCGAGGAATGTCAGGTACTGTTGAACAATTTTGTCGCGCGGAAGCGCTTGATCACTTTAGAAATATCGCATCTGGGACTTTTTTATTCCGCTAAGAATGTTGTCTATCTTGGCCCGACCGTGACGGAAGAATTGTTGCAGTTGCACCGGGATTTTCATCGGATCTTTGAACGGTTTATGGAGCATGAATGGGATTGTTACCGGCGCGGGAGATGGGTGCCGCATTGTACGTTGGGAGTGGAGATTCCTAAGGAGCGGCTGCCGGAGGCGGTCGCGGCGGGGATGGAGCTGATTCCGCTGCCGCTGGCGTGCCGGGTGGAGGAGGTTGGGTTGATCGAATTCAGTCCGGTGCGGCATCTGTGTTCATGCAAACTGGGGTAGTTTGGGGCTAAGGTTTGGAGTGGAGGAGATGGCGAAGGCGAGGGCGCCCCCCGGCGCGCTGGGGTTGGGCGCCGGATTATGAACACCTCGGCATAATGGGACTATCGTTGCATAAGTTTTATGTATTAAGAGCGGAGTGGTCCGTTCTTTTTTTATAGAACCAGTCATTATGGTATCTTGATTTGGAATGGATCTTGTCGGGTGGGTGAATTTAATGTAATATTAACCCAATCCGGTAATTGACGGGTACCGTACGGACGGAATTTATGTTAAAGTATTGATTTAATAGAAGCAAGTAATTTTTTAATAAGTTTACGTTTTTGCGCAATTGCGAAGCAGGCGAAGTTTTTGGTGGGAATGGGTATCTCCTTATAAGCTAAGCTCTCCTTCCTTGAGGAAGGGGTCGGGGGATGCTTGGCTTGCTCTTACGCTGATAATTTTTTAAACAAAGATACTAAATCTTTTGGAGAGGTGGAAGGATCGTGGAGCGAAAACTGAAAGTGGGAATTGTCGGTGGTACCGGCATGGTCGGGCAGCGGTTCATTACGTTGCTGGCGAATCATCCTTGGTTTGACGTGGTTTCAATTGCCGCGAGTGAGCGTTCGGCCGGTAAATCCTATCAGGAAGTGATGGGCGGTCGGTGGAGTATGGCGATGCCGATTCCGGAAGCGATCGGGAAGATCAACATTCTCAATGCGATGGATGTCGAACGCGTCTGTCAGGATGTGGACTTTGTCTTTTGTGCGGTGGATATGTCCAAAGACGAGATCAAAGCCTTGGAAGAAAAGTATGCCCAAGCGGAAACACCGGTGGTCTCCAACAATTCCGCCCATCGGTTGACCCCGGATGTGCCGATGATGATGCCGGAGGTCAACCCGGAACATGTTGGGATTATTCCGGTCCAACGGCAACGGCTTGGCACCAAACGGGGCTTTATTGCGGTGAAACCGAACTGTTCGATCCAGAGCTATGTTCCGCCGTTGCATATATTGAAGGATTGCGGCTTAAATAAAGCGTTCGTCTCGACCTACCAGGCGATCTCCGGTGCCGGAAAGACCTTTGAGACCTGGCCGGAAATGGTGGATAACGTGATTCCGTTTATTAAAGGCGAGGAAGAGAAGAGCGAGCAGGAACCGTTGAAGATCTGGGGTCAGGTTACGGAGCAAGGGATTGTCCATACGACCCGTCCGGTGATCTCCGCGCAATGTATCCGGGTAGCGGCCAGCGACGGTCATCTGGCGACGGTTTCGGTCAGTTTTGATAAGAAACCCGGTAAAGAAGAGATGATTGCCCGTTGGGCGGCGTTTCAAGGCCGGCCGCAAGAGTTGAAGCTTCCGAGCGCACCCCGGCAGTTCGTGAAGTATTTTGAGGAGGAGAACCGGCCTCAGACCAAGTTGGACCGGGATTTGGAGAATGGAATGGGGATTACGGTCGGGCGGTTGCGCGAGGATCCGATCTATGATTACAAGTTTGTGGCGTTGTCCCATAATACCCTGCGCGGCGCCGCGGGCGGCGCGGTGTTGACTGCGGAGTTATTAGTCGCCGAAGGGTTTATCGCCGCGAAGTAATTGGGGTTTGAGTTAAAATCCGCTCTAGAGTTTCGTTGGGGAAACTGAGGGTGGATTTTTTTTAAGAAGTTAGCGATGAAATGAAGGCGTGAGAAGGAGTAAGAGTTGTAGAAGGCGGTTCGGTCGTTTCTTGCATGAATGAAAGTTGTATTCTAAATCGTAGGCTAGATTTAGATAATATAAACAATGAATGAAGTGAAAAAGCGTAATTGAGGTAGACAATGTACACCGAACGTCATGTGTTGCCGCTATTGCGGAAAGCTGTTCCTTCCTGGAATCAGCGGCATGAAGCGAGCGAAAAAAGGCAAGAGCTCCAACCGGGGTTAGATGTCGAGCTGGCCGATTTAGCCCGGTGGCTGATTTGTGCGCAGCAAAACGGAACAACCGCCGAGTTCCCCAAGTTTTTTCAGACGCTGGAGTTGGTGCTGCAGGAAGGGGACGCCAAAGCAAAATCATTGGTGATGGTGGGATTGATCGAAAATATGCAAGGGTTCATGGCGAAAGGTCTACTCGATCCGGAGCCTATTCGCAAGCATTTACGGGAGGAATCTCGAAAAGCCTGGGATGATCTGGCGAAGCTTCGCCAAACGACGGCCGAGCCGTTGCAGACGGTTGTTTTTGATTGGGGCGATACATTGATGGTCGTATTTCCCGAGTATCAAGGCCCGATGGTTGACTGGCCGCAAGTTGCGTTAGTGCCGGGGGTGATCGAGGCGTTAGAGTCGCTCCGGCAACATTACGTGCTTTGTGTGGCGTCTAACGCCGGCGATTCCGATGCCGGAAAACTCGGTTTGGCGTTGGAACGGGCCGGTATCCGCAGTTATTTTGAGCACTTGCTTACCTCGAAGGAATTGGGTTTTGCCAAACCGCAAGTGGAGTTTTACACTGAGATTGCGAGGCGTTTAGATTGTCCGCCCGCTGTTTGCATGATGGTGGGCAACGATTATGACAAGGATATTGTTCCCGCCAAAATAGCCGGGTTTCGAACTGTGTTACTGAAAGACTCCGCCCAACCGGAAGCGTTTCCCGCTGCCGATATGCTCATCCCGTCGCTGGCGCGGTTGAAACAATTGCGGGATTAAATTCAAGTGCCGATGATTGCGGCACGGTGCGGCGGAGGTCTGTGAACGGTGGAAGAATTGACAATAGAGGGGGCGGCGCGATGCGTTTTCAATTGAGGAACGGCCAAGCTTTGCTCGTCCGCGTGGTGACAACGGCAGATGCCGCGCCGATGGTGAATTTTTTAAAACAAGTGGCGGGGGAATCCGACTTCCTCAGTTTCGGCCAGGGCGAGGTTGGATTGACTGTTGCCGACGAGTTGGCGATGATCACCAAATGTTTGCATACGGATAACGACCTGTTTCTGGTAGCGGAGATCGAGGGCCGGATTGTCGGAAACCTAATCTTTCGCGGCGGATTCCGGGTTCGCACCCGGCATAGCGGCGAGTTTGGCGTCAGCGTCTTACGGGACTACTGGGGGTTGGGTATCGCCTCCGGTTTAATCAGGGCTTTGATTGCCTGGGCGGAACAGAACCACTGGATTAAAAAGATCAATCTGAAAGTGCGAGAGGATAATGCCGGGGCGATTCGGCTCTACCGTTCATTTGGTTTTAACGAGGAAGGCCGGGTTAGCCGGGATTTCTGCGTGGACGGGACTTATTATCGTTCGATTTTGATGGGTTTGGAGATCAATTGACCGTTTTTCTGCCGGATATGATATCATGAAAATAAACCGCCGCTAATGTTTTGGTCAAAATGCGGCCCGGGAGGTAGCGATGGAGTGTCCGGATTGCGGACGTCAAATTGAAGAGACCAACCACTGTCCCAGCTGCGGAGCTCGGGAGCAGATCGCAGCCGCTCCGCCAAAACCATTGCCCAACCCGCGCCAAGGCCAACTGGCCAGCCCGATCATTGTGCTGTTGGGACTCTGGGTTCTGGCCGTGGCGGTGGTGATTGACTATATCGGCACCCAGCATCATTGGAGTCTGTTGCTGATTGCCGTCACGCCGGCGCTGGGGTTTTTGGCGCTGGTTTTATACCTTGACCGGCATGAGCCGGAACCGTTAAGCCAGGTGCTTTTTTTGATGGGACTGGGAGCGCTCGGCACCATTGCCGCCTTGCGTCTGGAATTGTTAATGCGCGCTCTGCCGCCAATGAGCTGGCCGGGATTGCTCGGTACGGTATCCAATACCTTTGGGCGGATTGCCGTGATCGAAGAGGCGTGCAAGTTACTGCCGGTTTTGCTCTTTATCTGGCGGCGTAACTGTTTGGACGAGGAAAACGACGGGATTGTCTATACCGTCGCCAGCGCGCTGGGGTTTGCTGTGGTCGAAAATATCCTGTTTGTAACGCAGGCGGGTTTATCGGTCGGGATCGCCCGGGCGATTACCGCGGTGCCGCTCCATACGTTTACCGGCGTGATTATGGGATATTTCGTGGGAGTTTCCCATTTCGAACCAGGAATTCGTCGCTATGGCTTGATTGGTGAAGGGTATCTGTTGGCGGTATTGTTTCACGGCCTTTACGATACGTTGGCCAGTTTTTTGAATATGGTTTGGGTTTTGCTTCCGACCATGATGGTGTTGGGCGTGGGGATCTATTATATGTTCCAAGCGCGGATCCGGTCCGGGTTGCGCCGGAAGGGGTCGGCCCGCCTGGACGAACTGTTAGGACGCAGTTGTTTGGTTTCAACCGTTTCGGAATCAACCCCAATCCCGGTTTGGCGCGTCTGGTTGTCCCGTTTGCTGATCGCCGCCACGGGACTGCTGTGGGTGGCCTTTAGCGTTTTTTATCTGCAATGGGATCAATCAGCCCGTCACGTTTCCCTTTTGTTGTTTGGAATATTAGTCGGGCTAGTTCCGGCATTGATCGGGATCGTGCTGGAACAATCGGCGTACCCTATTGCGACTCATAATCCGACGCAGGATGATGACGCGCCGGACGATTGAAGGTATCTTAATTGATATTACCCCCAGACGGGAGGGTGGAGGCGTCGCAATCGCGGGACGAATGGTAACGCCGATTCAGGAGTTATTGCGGCGGGGCCGGGATTGGGGAAGCGTGCCCGGACTTCAGCCATGCTTGTTTGCAAGCTGCGGATGCGGAGACGGTGCGCGGGTTATACCAGCAGATGCGGGCGGCGGTGTCATGAGAGCAAATGAAGTGGTCGAACAATGGGTAAACTTGATATTATGTAGAGTTGGCAGCCCCGGCTGGAGCGAATGTTTGAAATTATGATGAAACTCAGTTAAAAGTGCAGGAAATACCGAAACTGAAAGCGAATCTTCTTTGATTATCATTTTGCAGAATACGCTGAGTCCGTCGCGAAAGCGTAGTGTGGACGGTTTTTGGTAATTACGATAGGCGGTTATCATGGCGCAACAATTGTTTCCTCATATGTCCAAGGTGAATCCCGATGAGTTCTCCCCGGCGGTTTGGGCGTATATCGGCGATGCCGTCTACGAGTTGTTCGTCCGGCAGCACTTGGTTAGCGGCGGGCCGGCCAAGACGCGGGATCTACATAAAGAGGCAACTACGCGGGTTCGGGCCGGTTACCAGGCGGAATTGGTCAAACGAATCGAACCGTTTCTGACCGAACGGGAGCAGGAGATCGTCAAACGCGGCCGGAATGTCAAAAGCGGTCATGTCCCCGCCGGGAGCGATGTGATTACCTACCGTTACAGTACCGCGTTTGAAGCGTTGCTGGGTTACTTATATTTAAGCGGGGAAACGGAGCGGTTAAACGAGTTGCTGGCCACGACCTATACCCTGAATGAGATGGGTGAAAGGTAAGGTCAGTATTTTTTGAACAACGTGGCAAAATAAACCGGTAATTAGAATCTATGATAAGGATGTACGCAATGGCTGAACAAATTGAAGGCAGAAATCCAATCCTTGAGGCGCTCCGCGCCAATCATGAATTGACCAAAGTGTATTTACTGAAGAATGAAGCCCCGACCGGACCGTTGCGGGAAATTCTCGGCTTGATTGAGAAGAAAAAGATTCCGCTGCATCCAGTGGACGCGGCGGCGTTAAACCGGATGTCGCAGACCCGGAACCACCAAGGAATCATTGCGCTGGCCGCGGACTGGAAGTATGCCACGGTCGATGCGATTTTGGAGCGGGCGACCGCTAAAGGCGAACCGCCGTTTATCCTGATTTTAGACGGTGTCGAAGATCCGCAAAACTTAGGTTCGGTGATCCGTACCGCCGAGGCGGCCGGAGTTCACGGAATCATCATTCCGGAGCGGCGGGCGGTAGGACTGACCGCTACCGTGGCCCGGGCTTCGGCCGGCGCCATCGAATATGTCCCGGTGGCCCGCGTTACCAACCTCACCAAGACGGTGGATGAATTGAAAAAGGGCGGTATGTGGTTTACCGGCGCGGAGATGGATGGGAAGATCGATTTTCAAAAGGCTGATCTGACCGGACCATTGGGTTTGGTGGTCGGCGGCGAGGGCAAAGGAGTCTCCCGGTTGTTGGCGGAACATTGCGACCAATTGGTGCGCTTGCCGATGTGGGGTTCGATCAATTCATTGAATGTATCGGTGGCGACCGGAATTTTAGTGTATGAAGTACGGAGGCAACGGACGGCAAAGCAATGAACCGGACGGTTTTAAACAATTTTAATCATCAACAGCGCAAACGGGTGACCTTCGTTTTCGTCTGGTGCTTTTTGATCTTGTTCACTGTGGGCGGCGGCAGTTTGCTGGCGGAGACCGGTCCCGATCTTGACTGGTTGGCCGGGCAAACGGCGGTCAGTTATCAAAATTACCAGATTCAAGTTACCACCCGCAACGACAGTAACCGGATTACGGTTTCGGTCGATGCCGACCTCCGGGTCAGTATCGCCGAAACCGACCGGTTCTATTTTTTATTGGCCCAATTTAGCCAGTTGCAAATTGAAGAGGCGAAATTGAACGGCAAGCCGGTTTCCCTGCGGAAACAGGCCGAGGTCTATTGGGTTGACTTGCCGGCGTCCAAAAAACGGGGCGACGTCTTAAGTTTCGGCATCCGGTACAGTTTCCGGGCCAATGCCGCGAGTAAGACGGTATTACTGGAGTTGACCGGAAACTGGTATCCGCGGAGTCTGGTGCCGGATCCGGCGACGGCGGAGGTTGAATTAGTGGCGCCGCCGGGTTACTTTGGGGTGGGCAACGGGAATTTGCAAGGGGTGCGGACCTATCCTTTCCAACAGATGGGTTATGTCTGGCGGACCAGTCAACCGCTGACGGCGCTGGGGGTGGCGGTCGGCCGTTACCAGATCGCCACCAAAATGAATAAAGGGCGGCTTTACCGTTTGTTTTACCTGCCGGGGACAACCCCGGCGTTCCGGGATAAACTGTTGGAACAAGGGGCAGCCGTCGGCGAGTTTTTCCTTGGCAAATTCGGGGGAGTGGCTTTCACCGAATTCTCAATTGTCATGAATGATTTCGCGTCGGAAGCCGACAGTAATTGCAGTTCGCTGATTTTTATTCATGTTCCGGGGAACCGGGCGAACCGGTTTTCGTTATTTACATTAGCGCATGAAATGGCCCATTATTGGTGGGGGAATTTAGTTTACCCCAAAACATTGCATGACTGGTGGCTGGCGGAAGGGTTCGCCAATTACAGCGCTTATCTTGCCCTGGAGCGGGTGGCGCCGGACGCGCCGCAAACCCGGGCGCAGTTGCAGCAGTGGCGTTCCGAGTATGAAAAGGCCCACCGTGAATCGAAATCCTATCAAATATCGGAGTTGTCATTGGCGGAATTGAGTCCCTATGATCTACAACGGGAATTATTATATCACAAGGGGGCGTATGTTTTGCACATGACCCGGGTGGTTCTGGGCGAAACCAAGTTTGGCAACTATCTCGCGGAATTTGTCCGGCGTTACGCCAACCGTCCGGCGGGAATCCGGGATTTCACCGGCTTGGGAGTGGAGCTTTACGGCGCGCCGTTGTTGGACTTTTACCGACAATGGGTTTACACTGCCGGTTGGTACAATATCACGTTGCGCAACGTCACGGTCCAAGCTAAGCAAGGTAAATTTGTGGTGTCGTTCACTATTCAAAATACCGGGCAGCTCAATTTGCCGGAAACCGTCGACCTTGAAATAATTACCGGGTCGGAAGTTTACTCCGAAGCCTTGTCATTTCGAAATGTTAATGTTACAATGCAGAGAACGTTGCCCGCGAAGCCCAAACGGATCATGGTGAATGGCAAATACAATATTTTGGAGCCGAATGTCGCGGACAATATTTGGACCAATCGTTTTTGATTTGGGAGATTGCATAAGTATTGGTATGAGTGGATTTTCCTTCCCTTGACGTCCAAATCACAAGTATTGTATAATATCTTTATGTGAATTCTTTTGAAAAATGCAACAGCTTATCCTTCGTGGCGATATTGCTTTGCGAAATGGCAATGATCTGGGAAATATGTCGCTAAAGAGATAAGTCCCTAGTATGATGCGACATATAACGTTTGAAATGGGACATGCTGATCGGGAATTGGACGAGCCGTGGCTCTCCTTTGCCAAGCCAGTATCAAAAAAACATCTGGAGGCGAGTTTAACGTGGGAGCAAAACCCCAAAGAGACGCAGCTGAAATCTATGATGAGATGCTGGATGAAACAATTGTCGAAGCAGCTCGCGAAGGCGATGACGCCGCATTGGAATATCTTATCAATAAATATAAGAATTTTGTCCGTGCCAAAGCCCGTTCGTACTTTTTAATCGGCGCGGATCGCGAGGACATCATCCAGGAAGGAATGATTGGCCTTTATAAAGCCATCCGGGATTTTCGCAATGACAAACTGGCATCGTTCAGAGCCTTTGCTGAGCTTTGTATCACCCGTCAGATTATTACTGCGATTAAAACTGCCACCCGGCAGAAGCATATCCCGTTAAATTCCTATGTTTCATTAAACAAACCGATTTATGACGAAGAGTCGGATCGGACATTGCTCGACGTGCTGTCCGGCACCAAAGTTACCGATCCCGAAGAATTGGTGATCAGTCGGGAAGAGTTTGTCGACATTGAGCACAAAATGGGCGAGTTTCTCAGCGATTTGGAATGGAAAGTTTTAATGTCCTATTTGGACGGCCGTTCGTATCAAGAGATCGCGAAAGATTTACGCCGCCATGTCAAGTCCATCGATAACGCCTTGCAACGGGTGAAACGTAAACTCGAACGCTATCTGGAAAAACGCGAAGAAACCTGTTACGTAAAATAACCTGCGAACCTTCCAGTTTGGAAGGTTTTTATTTTAACGTGGGCAAGGAGTTCCGTATTGCGGTGTCGCACAGTCGCATCCAATTTGCCAGGTCAAGCTAAGCTTGGCTGAAAAAGGAATCAAAAATAGGTTGACACTGAGGTTATTTTTTATTATAATCATATCTGCGTCCGAGATACGACGCGCCAATGTGGAGGGGTTCCCGAGCGGCCAAAGGGGGCAGACTGTAAATCTGTTGGTTGATGCCTTCGAAGGTTCGAATCCTTCCCCCTCCACCAAAACACTCCACGATGGAGTGTCTCGCCAGCCAGGAAGGCGATCGGACAACACAAGAGTTCGGGCATTAAAGCCAGGAAGGCGAACGAATAACGGAAATCAAATCGCGGGGTGGAGCAGCTGGTAGCTCGTCGGGCTCATAACCCGAAGGTCGGAGGTTCAAGTCCTTCCCCCGCAACCAAACAAAATACGAATCCAATCGAGGTACATGCCCTCATAGCTCAGTAGGTAGAGCGCATCCATGGTAAGGATGAGGTCACCAGTTCAATTCTGGTTGAGGGCTCCATTAATTTCTCGGATGGTTTTTTGATAACTTACACTGTTGGTCCAACGGTGTTTTTTTATTTTCCAGGAAGCGTAAGGCAGTTGGGGAGGCGATATAGTGAAGATAATATAATAATAAGGAAGAATCAACCATAAATTATAATTTGACCATGTTAAACAGCAAAACAACCTTGATAAACAAATAAACAATCTTGATAAATAAAAAAGCAAGCGTGATAAATAGAAAAACAACCTTACTTAATAAAAAAGCAACCTTGATAAATAGAAAAACCAGCTTGATAAATAAAAAAATAACTTTGATAAATAGAAGAGTCATGGCGATAAATAGAAAAGATACTTAAAATAAAGCGGAGTGCTCAGAATAATTATAAAATGTAGTCAAAATTATTAAGTCGGACCGAAACAGCAAGCGCACGATGGGCGATTGCTGAATCCATAACGAAGCAAATGAAGGCACCCGGTTCGGAGGATTGTCGCTGCGACCGGTTGTCTTTGGTGGGTCAATCGGCAAGTGCCCGGACGCTTCGCGCGGAATAAAAATTTTATTGCGATGCTTGAATCGAATGGGTTAGATGATTTCCCAGCTATATATGGTTTTTGAAAGTTCGAACGGAAAACGCCCCGCTTTTGGAAAGATAAACTATTCACGCATTTTTTTGTGAAAGAAGGAATATTACTTTCCGTGTAGAATTAAATGTGTGTTTATGATAAATAATACCTTTGTTATTTGAAGGAGGAACTTGAATGGCAAAGCAGAAGTTTGAACGTACCAAACCGCACGTAAATATCGGTACGATTGGTCACGTTGATCATGGTAAAACAACTTCGACAGCAGCAATCACCTTAGTCCTTTCCAAATCCGGCCAAGCGAATTTCGTGAAATTCGACGAAATCGACAAAGCGCCGGAGGAAAAAGAACGCGGTATCACCATTAACACCGCCCACGTTGAGTATG